>CP045665.1:0-1200000 GCA_013457415.1 Enterobacteriaceae bacterium Kacie_13 | reverse complement strand
CTTATTCACTCTTTTCGTCCCCTCTTAATATTTTTCATCACGCCGAATTTCCCTTCGGACGTGACCGCGCTGCTGTTATATCAATCTTGTCAGGGCTATGCAAGCGACTGAAAGCAGCCTGAAACCTACTGACCGCTGACTACGTTAACGGCACAAAAAAAAGCTGGCAAGTGAGAATTCACCGGCCAGCCAGAGTTTTATTCAACTGTGTAAGTCGACATCACTATTTCGCAGCAACCGGTAACGCACCGTATGCTGGATTTTGCAGAGCAAAGTTCAGGACATCATCAATGCGTTTGACCGGATGGATCTCAAGATCTGCCAGCACGTTCGCCGGAATTTCTTCCAGATCGCGTTTGTTGTCGTCCGGGATCAGCACCACTTTGATACCGCCACGGTGTGCAGCCAGCAGTTTTTCTTTCAAACCACCGATTGGCAGCACCAGACCACGCAAAGTGATCTCGCCCGTCATCGCCACATCTGCACGCACAGGGTTACCGGTCAGGCATGACACCAGCGCCGTACACATTGCGATACCCGCGCTTGGGCCGTCTTTCGGCGTTGCCCCTTCTGGTACGTGAACGTGAATATCACGTTTTTCGTAGAAGTCAGGGTTGATGCCCAGCTTGTCAGCACGTGCACGCACGACCGTCAGCGCAGCCTGAATGGATTCCTGCATCACTTCACCCAGAGATCCGGTGTACGTCAGCTTACCTTTACCCGGTACGCAGGCCGTTTCGATGGTCAGCAGCTCGCCGCCCACTTCAGTCCACGCCAGGCCAGTGACCTGACCGACACGATTTTCGGTATCCGCACGGCCATAATCGACCTTTTGCACGCCGAGGAAATCTTTCAGGTTGTCGCCGTTAATTTCTATGTGCTTGAGGGTTTTATCCATCAGCAATTGTTTAACCGCTTTACGGCACAGTTTGGACAACTCACGTTCCAGACTACGCACGCCCGCTTCACGGGTATAGAAACGAATGATGCCGATGATTGCACTGTCATCCACAGTCAGTTCGTTCTTTTTCAGCGCGTTACGTTCGATCTGCTTCGGCAACAAATGCTGTTTAGCGATGTTCAGCTTTTCGTCTTCGGTGTAACCGGAAAGACGGATCACTTCCATACGGTCCAGCAATGGCGCAGGGATGTTCATCGAATTCGACGTCGCGACAAACATCACGTCTGACAGATCATAATCGACTTCCAGATAGTGATCGTTAAACGCTACGTTCTGCTCTGGATCCAGCACTTCCAGCAGAGCTGAAGCCGGGTCGCCGCGCATGTCAGATGACATCTTGTCGATTTCATCGAGCAGGAACAGTGGGTTTTTCACGCCGACTTTGGCCATTTTCTGGATCAGTTTGCCCGGCATAGAACCGATATAGGTACGACGGTGACCGCGGATTTCCGCTTCATCGCGAACGCCACCCAGCGCCATACGGACATACTCACGCCCTGTCGCACGTGCGATGGACTGACCGAGGGAGGTTTTACCTACACCCGGAGGCCCGACCAAGCACAGGATTGGCCCTTTGATTTTGCTGACGCGCGTCTGCACTGCAAGGTATTCAAGGATTCGGTCTTTGACGCGTTCAAGGCCAAAGTGATCGGTATCCAGAACTTCCTGTGCTTTGCGCAGATCTTTCTTCACTTTGCTGCGGGCGTTCCATGGTACCTGAAGCATCCAGTCGATATAACCACGAACGACAGTGGCTTCGGCGGACATCGGCGACATCATCTTCAGCTTCTGCAGTTCAGCTTCGGTTTTTTCACGCGCTTCTTTCGGCATTTTCGCCGCGTCAATTTTGCGTTTCAACGCCTCATGTTCATCAGGCGTGTCGTCCATTTCACCAAGTTCTTTCTGAATCGCTTTCATTTGCTCATTCAGATAATACTCGCGCTGGCTCTTTTCCATCTGTTTTTTGACACGATTACGGATGCGTTTTTCAACCTGTAACAGGTCGATTTCCGATTCCATCATCGCCATCAAATATTCCAGACGCTCGGTGATATCAAACATTTCCAGTACGGACTGTTTATCAGCGAGTTTCAATGGCATATGCGCGGCAATGGTGTCAGCCAGACGTGCAGCATCTTCAATGCTGTTCAGCGATGTCAGCACTTCTGGCGGGATTTTTTTGTTCAGTTTGATATAGCCTTCAAACTGATTAATCGCTGTGCGTACCAGAACTTCCTGCTCGCGTTCATCAACGGCCGGAGATTCAAGGTATTCTGCCTGGGCAGCAAAATGCTCGCCACTGTCAGAAAGTGTGGTAATGCGTGCGCGTTGTAACCCTTCCACCAGCACTTTTACCGTGCCATCCGGGAGCTTCAGCATTTGTAATATTGAGGCAACCGTACCCACGGAGAAGAGATCGTTAACGCCCGGCTCATCGGTCGACGCTTCTTTCTGCGCAACCAGCATGATTTTTTTGTCGTGATCCATCGCGGCTTCGAGGCATCGAATCGATTTTTCCCTGCCAACAAACAACGGGATCACCATGTGCGGATAAACCACCACATCGCGCAGAGGCAATACGGGGATTTCTATGCGTTCAGAACGCTCAGGGTTCATAGAGCTCTCTCTTAGTTTAGCTTCCGCCAGGTTAAGGAAATCTCGTGAAACACGAGTCAGACGGGTTTCAGCAAGTCGTTAACTGAGTATATGGGGATGAATGTCCGACATTCAACGATAAGAATGTGCGAAAAAAAAATGGGGGACTAAATCCCCCATTTTGTGGCTAACTCTCTGGATAGTTTGGCTAATTATTCACCAGACGCTTGTTGCGCCTCGGGCTTGCCATAAATCATCAGAGGTTCTGACTGGCCCGCAATCACGGACTCATCAATCACCACTTTCTCCACATCGTCGAGAGACGGCAGATCATACATAGTGTCCAGCAATGCAGCTTCAACGATTGAACGCAGGCCACGGGCACCGGTTTTACGGTTCATGGCTTTTTTCGCAATCGCAATCAGCGCTTCATCACGGAATTCCAGTTCAACGCCTTCCAGATTGAACAATGCCTGATATTGCTTAGTCAGGGCATTTTTCGGCTCTTTCAGAATTTGAATCAATGCATCTTCATTCAGCTCACTGAGCGTCGCGACCACTGGCAGACGACCGATAAACTCAGGGATCAGACCAAATTTGATCAAATCTTCCGGTTCAGCCTGTGCCAGCAACTGACCTTCAGTGGCTTTTTGCTCTTTGCCTTTCACTTCTGCACCAAAACCGATACCGGTACTGGTGTTAATACGCTGGCCAATCACTTTATCCAGACCGGCAAATGCACCGCCACAGATAAAGAGGATTTTCGAGGTATCAACTTGCAGGAATTCCTGCTGAGGATGCTTACGTCCGCCCTGCGGAGGAACAGCAGCAACCGTACCTTCAATCAGTTTCAGCAGCGCCTGCTGGACACCTTCACCGGACACGTCACGTGTGATCGATGGGTTGTCAGACTTGCGGGAAATCTTGTCGATTTCGTCAATGTAGACAATACCGCGTTGCGCTTTCTGAACGTCGTAATCGCATTTCTGCAACAGTTTCTGAATGATGTTTTCAACATCTTCACCCACGTAACCGGCTTCGGTCAGTGTGGTGGCGTCGGCCATAGTAAACGGCACATCCAGAAAACGCGCGAGGGTTTCAGCCAGCAGCGTCTTGCCGCTACCGGTAGGCCCGATCAGAAGAATGTTACTTTTGCCTAACTCGATACCATTGCTGGTATCGCCGTTACGCAAGCGTTTGTAGTGGTTATACACCGCCACGGCCAGCACTTTCTTCGCAGGTTCCTGACCGATGACGTAATCGTCAAGATGCTGACGAATTTCGTGCGGTGTAGGTAAAGCACTGCGTTCGCGGTGTGGCGCGACTTCTTTAATCTCTTCGCGAATAATGTCATTGCACAAATCGACACATTCATCGCAGATATACACTGACGGCCCGGCAATCAGCTTACGCACTTCATGCTGGCTTTTGCCGCAAAAAGAGCAGTACAGCAGCTTTCCTGAACCGTCTTTGCGCTTATCTGTCATCAGTAAACCTCTTCTCTAGTATCAGTCCCGCAGCGTTACAATAACACCGCGACACGACCATATTACACAACAGCCGCATGAGGGCTGATGTCTGTTCATTCATGTTATGACTCACATCGGGCAGAAAAGTGTCATTAATGACACACTCTTTTTCCTTCTCGGAAAAATTACCACCCGGATAACTTCCGTATGAGTATAACTATAGACCATCAGCCCGGCACGATTGAGCCGTCAGGCGCGATGGGTAAATACAGAATCCACTAAACCGTACTGTACAGCCTCATCAGCAGACAGGAAACGGTCGCGCTCTGTATCGCGCTCGATTTCTTCAAGCGTCTTGCCCGTGTGTTTCGCCATCAGCTCATTCATTCGGGATTTCACTTTCAGGATTTCTTTCGCATGGATTTCGATATCCGTCGCCTGTCCCTGGAAACCGCCCAGCGGCTGGTGGATCATCACGCGTGAGTTTGGCAGGCAGAAACGCTTACCTTCTGCACCTGCGGTCAACAGGAACGCGCCCATTGAACATGCCTGCCCCATACAAATCGTACTGACGTCCGGCTTGATAAACTGCATGGTGTCATAAATCGACATCCCGGCAGTAATCACGCCACCCGGTGAGTTGATGTATAGGTAGATGTCTTTTTCCGGGCTTTCTGCTTCCAGGAACAGCATCTGGGCAACAATCAGGTTAGCCATATGGTCTTCGACCTGGCCGGTCAGGAAGATGATGCG
The DNA here is from genome assembly GCA_013457415.1 of Enterobacteriaceae bacterium Kacie_13. NCBI lineage: Bacteria > Pseudomonadati > Pseudomonadota > Gammaproteobacteria > Enterobacterales > Enterobacteriaceae > Enterobacteriaceae bacterium Kacie_13. The sequence continues at coordinate 1,195,221 of CP045665.1, read as the reverse complement.
TTCCTTAAGCAGACGGGAGAAGATGTCGTAAGAACGCTCGCCCCGTGAAGTTTGCTCAACCACCATGGGTACCAACGCCATGTTTGGTGCAAATTGCTCTCTTTCACCACTGTATGACATAACCGTCTCCTAATAGATTCTGTTTGGCGCTATTTAAAACCGATTCTACTTGAGATAGACACACATGACTATGCTCAAGCGGCCAAGTCGCCATTTACACGCCTGACGGTCGTTATCAGTCAGATTCTGACTACAAATTTATGTGAATTCGTGTTTATCAATTGGGGGATTTAGGCCCCTTTTTCAAGCCTGTCGTCATAATTCTTTTCTCCATCCCCCAATTGGGGCCGCTCAAAGGCCATTTTGCGGGAGACAACGGAGTGATTCTACGTGCGCTGTGCCTTTAGAGATAAATATAGTGCAAAAACAACAGCCAAAACAAAAATACCTGATTTTCGGCAAATAAAAAGCCCGCAGTGAGAACTGCGGGCTTTTAGACGTGAATCTGCGGACAGATTCAACAACGTGCAATAAAATTATGCAGGTTGAGTCTGGTTCATCAGCTCGGTAAAGGTAGTGGCTTTTTCAGTCACTTTCGCTTTAGACAACAGAGTTTCGACCGCTTGTTCTTCCAGAGCGACGTTACGCATGTTGTTCATCAGCTCTTTATTTTTGCTGTAGAACTCAACAACTTCCTGTGGGTCTTCGTATGCAGAAGCCATTTCTTCGATCAGTGCTTTAACGCGATCTTCGTCAGCTTTCAGTTCATGCTGGCTGATGACTTCGCCCAGCAGCAGACCGACAACAACGCGGCGTTTAGCTTGCTCTTCGAACAACTCGCGTGGCAGTTCCAGCGCTTGTTTCTCGTTGCCACCAAAACGTTGTGCAGCCTGGCGACGCAGAACGTCAACTTCGCCGTCGATCAGTGCAGCTGGCACGTCGATTTCATTAGCGCTGACCAGACCGTCGATTGCCTGAGTTTTGATGCGGTTACGAACAGCACCTTTCAGCTCGCGTTCCATGTTTTTACGCACTTCAGCACGCAGACCTTCAACTGAACCATCAGCCACGCCGAAACGTTTGATGAATTCTGGCGTCAGTTCTGGCAGCTCGCGTTCTTCCACTTTCTTCAGGGTAATAACGAATTTAGCCGCTTTACCTTTCAGATTTTCAGCGTGGTAATCTTCAGGGAAGTTTACGTCGATGGTGAATTCTTCACCGGCTTTGTGACCGACCAGACCTTCTTCGAAGCCAGGGATCATGCGGCCCTGGCCCATAGCCAGTACGAAATCAGAGGCTTTGCCGCCTTCGAAATCTTCACCGTCGATGGAACCGGAGAAATCAACAGTCACGCGATCTTCTGCGGTGACAGCTGCATCAGTTTCTTTCCAGTCAGCTTGTTGCTTGCGCAGAGTTTCCAGCATGGTATCAACATCAGCGTCGTTAACTTCAACAACCGGTTTTTCAACTTCGATGTTTTCCAGATCTTTCAGCTCAACTTCCGGGTACACTTCAAATTCTACGGTGAAAGTGAAGTCTTCACCCTGCTTGTACTCACCTGGAATATAGTTAGGTGCGCCAGCTGGATTGACTTTTTCTTTGATGATCGCATCAACAAAGTTGCGTTGCATCAGATCGCCCAGTACGTCCTGACGTACTGACGCGCCGTAACGCTGTTCGATAATATGGCTTGGTACTTTGCCTTTACGGAAGCCGTCAATACGTACTTTTTTAGAGACGTTGACCAGTTCACTTTTCACTGCTTTTTCAATGCTTTCAGCAGGAACAGTAATCGTTAAGCGGCGCCCAAGGCCTTGAGTGGTTTCAACAGAAACTTGCATCTTGTTACCTCAAAAAAAAATCACAGTGCTCGGTCAACTCCAGAAGTCGTTCTCAAGATGAGAAGCACCGAAAGCGCAAACTTACCTTGAAAACGACTTCTAAGAACCGGGACAGTTCTGTATCAGAACGTAGCCCTGTATTCGAGAGCGTCCGAAACCATTCCGGAAAAATTAGACGCGACATTATAGCGACGCAGACGCATTGAGTCGAGGACGGTATCTACAAGCGCGGGAGGGAAACTCACACGGGGACTCGATCCTTCGAAAAATGCGGTCGATGCAGAGGCGTAAACTGCCCTTGTCGTCTGCCTGTCTTAGGAAAAACAAAAACGGCCCGCGGGCCGTTTCATGAAATTCGCATCTACTAATACCGCATCTGATAAGTAAAGTTCCAGTGATACTGCGTCAAACGGCGATATTTATGCCTTTTGTGAATCAGATCTCGACGATCAGGCCATTGTTCCGGCACCGCGACACGGGGGTGATGCCGGCACCGTGTCCTGCAACCCTTCCCATTCTTTTTGGGTGTAGGTGTGTAATGCCAGCGCATGAACGCTGCCTGCAAGTTCTTCGGCCAGATGTCCGTAAATAGCACGATGGCGCGCAAGAAAACGTTCACCAAGGAACTTATCGGAAACCATGACCACTTTGAAATGGCTTTCTGAGCCTGCCGGTACATTATGACGATAGCTTTCGTCAGTCACTTCCAGAAACGCGGGTTCAAACGCCTCGACTAACTTTGCTTCTATTTGCTCACGAATCATCGCTATCTCCTTACACCGTATCAGCAGAGAACTGCGCACGTCGGGTTCCCTTTGTCTTACATTCCTTTATCTTCACGTTCTACCCTTTAAGAATAGGCTGTTTTCCGACATCCACGTTAATCACTTCAAAAAATTTATAGGTTTGATTGATAAAATCGGCGCTCAGTCTGTCAAAGAATCTGCGGTTAAGCCATGGATGAAGACCGTAATCAGCAGACCTGATGAAATAAAGCGCTAAAAAATCACTTTTCCAGATTGTTGGGACTTCCCCCCGCAAATGGCAATGTTATGATGTCGGCATAATTATGAGCACTATTCCCTTATAAATATTGAGAAAACACACATGTTAAAGAAAATCATTTTCCCTGTTCTGGCGATGTTGATGCTGGCAGGCTGCGCCACCAGCACCAACACGCTGGACGTTTCGCCAAAAATCGTTCTGCCTTCACAAGACCCAACGCTCCAGGGCATCACTATCAGTGTAAATGGTGCTGACCAACGTAAGGATCAGGCACTGGCGAAAGTTAACCGCGATGGCCAGCTGATTTCCCTGACCCCTTCACGCGACCTGCGTTTCCTGTTGCAAGAGTCTCTTGAAAAACAAATGACCGCACGCGGTTATATGGTGGGTGCTGACGGTACAGTCGATCTGCAAATCGTCGTGAACAACCTGTATGCGGACGTTCAGGAAGGTAATCTGCGTTACAACATCACCACCAAAGCAGACATCTCCATCATTGCTACTGCGAAAAATGGCAGCAAGCAGGTGAAAAACTACCGCTCGACTTATAACGTTCAGGGCGCGCTGTCTGCCACTAACGCTAAAATCACCACCGCGGTGAACACCACGCTGGGCGATGTCATCAGCGACATGGCGTCAGACACCAGCATCAGCGACTTCATCAAAGCGAACGCGCGTTAAGTTTTCATTGTTGTCAGCCTGATACTTTCTGCCCGGCCTGTCCGGGCAGAATGCTCTATAAAGTCCGTGAATTTACTCCCCGTGAAGCAACCCTTCCTTTATTATGCCCATGCACCACTCTTTCACCTGTCCGCAGGAACATACTTTTCATGATCAGTCAGTATTTTAAGATTTTCACACAGCGTAATACGGTCATTTTACTGCTGCTGGGTTTTGCTTCAGGATTACCGCTGGCGCTGACCTCCGGCACGTTACAGGCGTGGATGACGGTCGAGAATGTCGATCTGAAAACCATCGGTATCTTCTCGCTGGTCGGTCAGGCTTACGTCTTCAAATTCCTGTGGTCGCCGATGATGGACCGCTACACGCCCTCTTTTCTCGGGCGCAGGCGCGGCTGGCTGGTGCTGACGCAACTGCTGCTGGTGATGGCGATTTTCGGTATGGGCTTTATGGATCCGTCGAAAGATCTGTTCTGGCTGGCGGCGCTGGCGGTTCTGATTGCTTTTGCCTCTGCATCACAGGATATCGTCTTTGACGCCTATAAAACGGACTTACTGCCCGCTGAAGAGCGCGGCAATGGTGCAGCGGTTTCGGTCCTGGGGTACCGGCTGGCGATGCTGGTTTCCGGTGGGCTGGCACTGTGGCTCGCCGACCGCTATCTCGGCTGGCAGCACATGTACTGGCTGATGGCAGCCCTGATGCTGTGCGGTGTGCTGGCGACGCTGATGGCGCCGGATCCGGAAAATTCACAACCCGCACCACGCACCATCGAAATGGCGGTGGTCGCACCGCTGAAAGACTTCTTTGGCCGCAACAACGCGTGGCTGATTTTACTGCTGATCGTGATGTACAAAATGGGCGATGCCTTTGCCGGCAGCCTGAGTACCACTTTTTTAATTCGCGGCGTGGGGTTCGATGCAGGGGAAGTCGGACTGGTGAATAAATCATTAGGACTGCTGGCGACGATCGTCGGTGCCCTGTTCGGCGGGATGCTGATGCAACGTCTGAGCCTGTTCCGCGCGCTGATGCTGTTTGGGATTTTGCAGGCCGTCTCCAACGCTGGTTACTGGATCCTCGCAGTAACCGACAAACATCTCTATTCCATGGGCGCTGCAATCTTCTTTGAAAACCTGTGCGGCGGCATGGGTACGGCAGCATTTGTTGCCCTGCTAATGACGCTCTGCAACCGATCATTCTCCGCCACGCAGTTCGCACTGCTTTCTGCGCTTTCCGCCGTGGGCCGCGTGTATGTCGGGCCGATTGCGGGCTGGTTTGTCGAAGCCTATGGCTGGCCATGGTTTTATTTGTTCTCTATCGTGGCCGCTGTTCCTGGTTTGCTGTTGCTGGCAGTCTGTCGCGACACGCTGGAGTACACGCAAAAAACCGACAGTTTCCTGCCGCGTATCCACTTCGCCACACCGTATCGCTGGGCGTTGCGCTGCATGGTTGCCGGAAGCGTATTGCTCGGTCTTTGGCTGTTAACGCTGATGGTGAACAGTCTTGGCTGGGCGTCGTGGCAATCGCTGGCAGTGATGCTGCTCGAAGCCGGAGCATTCATCTGTCTGGCGGGAATTTTCCTCGGCAGCCTGCTGGATTTCCTGTCACTGCGCCGCAGTGCACGCGCCTGATTTTCCGCCGTTCATTTTCAAAATGAATGGCGGAGGCAATTTAACAATTCATCTATAAATATTGCTCAACAATTTGCCGTCGGAAAAAATATTATTTTCTGTTTTTATTTTTTCGGCGGTCATTTGATGCTTTTTATTTCACCTTAAATCTACATTAATTTAACATTAATTAAACCTTCCAGCCGAATAATCGGTGAGAATAATATTTACAAATTTCGACACCCCTTGTTTTTCATCACTATAGAAAAAAATCTATACGCAACATATTGTTGCCCACTGTGAATTGTCACGATCCGTGACATGTGTGACTGCGTTAACATAAAGTGTCAACAGCGCTTTGACACTTGTTTAAGCGTGTTTACAGTCCTGCAACCTTCCCGTAAAATGCCCGCACACCTGAAGCGACAATAGAGCCCTAGTTATTGAGGTCGTTAGATGAGACTTAAGAAATACAATAAAAGTATTGGGATGTTGTCCTTATTTGCTTCCGCGTTAATGTTAAGCGGTTGCAATACGGCATTGATGGATCCCAAGGGAGCAATTGGACTTGAACAGAGAACGCTGATTTTAACGGCAATCGGTTTAATGCTGATCGTTGTTATTCCAGTTATTATCATGGCGTTTGCCTTTGCGTGGAAGTATCGTGCTTCCAACACAAAAGCAACCTACAGTCCTAACTGGTCCCACTCCAACAAAATTGAAGCCGTCGTCTGGACTGTTCCAATTATTATCATTGCCATTCTGGCAACGATTACCTGGAAGACCACCCATGCGCTTGATCCGTTCAAGCCAATCGTATCTGACCAAAAACCGATGACGGTAGAAGTCGTTTCTCTGGACTGGAAATGGTTGTTCATTTATCCGGAACAGGGCATCGCAACTGTTAACGAACTGGTTATCCCGAAAGACGTGCCTGTTCAGTTCAAAGTCACTTCAGACTCTGTGATGAACTCGTTCTTTATTCCTCAGTTAGGCGGACAGATTTACGCGATGGCGGGTATGCAGACTCAGTTGCATTTGATTGCAAATGAAGCCGGTACCTACAAAGGCATCTCGTCAAACTTCAGTGGCCGTGGTTTCTCTGGCATGAAGTTCAACACGATTGCGACCCCAACCCGTGGCGATTTCGACACCTGGGTAGCGAAAGTGAAAAGCGCACCGAACCAACTGGCAACCACTGATGACTTCAACAAACTGGCTGCACAGAGCATCGACAACCCGGTCGAATATTTCTCTGTCGCTAAACCAGGCCTGTTCAAAGAAATCATTGGCAAATACTCCATGCATGACATGAAGGCAGCGCCAGAAGGTCATACCATGCCAATGCCTGCAGGCACTGACATGAAAGGCATGGATATGGGTGGACAGTCTCACGCAGCCGGAGCCGAGGAATAAACGATGTTCGGAAAATTAACGCTTGATTCGGTTCCGTATCATGAACCGATTATCATGGTCACCGTTGCCGCAATAATCCTGGGCGGTCTGGCAGTTGTTGCCGGTATCACCTATTTCGGCAAGTGGAAGTATCTGTGGACCGAGTGGCTGACCTCCGTCGACCACAAAAAATTAGGTATCATGTACATCATTCTGGCTTTCGTCATGCTGTTGCGTGGCTTTGCCGATGCCATCATGATGCGTAGCCAGCAGGTACTCGCTTCTGCGGGTGAACCTGGCTTCCTGCCGCCTCATCACTACGACCAAATCTTTACCGCGCACGGCGTGATCATGATTTTCTTCATGGCGATGCCTTTCGTTATCGGTTTGATGAACGTGGTGGTTCCTTTGCAGATCGGTGCACGCGACGTTGCGTTCCCGTTCCTGAACAACGTCAGCTTCTGGTTCACCGCTGCTGCTGTGATTCTGATCAACATCTCTCTGGGTGTCGGTGAATTCGCGCAGACTGGCTGGTTGGCTTATCCGCCGTTGTCCGGTAAGGAATACAGTCCGGGGGTAGGGGTCGATTATTGGATATGGAGTCTACAGATATCCGGTATTGGTACCTTACTGACCGGTGTTAACTTCTTTGCGACCATCCTTAAGATGCGCGCACCAGGCATGCCGCTGATGAAAATGCCGGTATTTACCTGGGCCGCACTGTGCACCAACGTGTTGATTATCGTGTCCTTCCCGATTCTGACCGTAACTGTTGCATTGCTGACTTTAGACCGTTATCTGGGCACCCATTTCTTCACGAATGATATGGGCGGCAACATGATGATGTACATCAACCTGATTTGGGCCTGGGGCCATCCGGAAGTGTACATTTTGGTTCTGCCAGTCTTTGGTGTGTTCTCTGAAGTTACCGCAACCTTCTCTAAGAAACGTCTGTTTGGTTACACCTCGCTGGTATGGGCAACCATCGCCATCACCGTGTTGTCGTTCGTCGTATGGTTGCACCACTTCTTCACCATGGGTTCAGGCGCTAACGTCAATGCCTTCTTCGGCATCATGACGATGATCATTTCTATCCCGACCGGGGTAAAAATCTTCAACTGGCTGTTCACCATGTATCAGGGCCGTATCACGCTGAACGCAGCGATGCTGTGGACCGTTGGCTTCATTGTCACCTTCTCTGTGGGCGGTATGACCGGCGTTCTGTTGGCGGTTCCGGGTGCTGACTTCGTGTTGCACAACAGCCTGTTCCTGATTGCTCACTTCCACAACGTTATCATCGGTGGTGTGGTCTTCGGTTGCTTCGCAGGTCTGACTTACTGGTTCCCTAAATCCTTCGGCTTTACGCTGAATGAAAAATGGGGTGTGCGTTCATTCTGGTTCTGGATCATCGGCTTCTTCGTTGCATTCATGCCGCTGTACGTACTGGGCTTCATGGGGATGACCCGTCGTGTCAGCCAGAATATCGATCCTGAGTTCCATCCGCTGCTGGTTATCGCCGCGTGCGGTGCAGCGCTGATTGCTATCGGTATCCTCTGCCAGCTGATCATGATCTTTGTTTCTGTCCGCGACCGCGACCAGAACCGCGATCTGACCGGTGACCCGTGGGATGCACGTACTCTGGAGTGGTCAACCTCTTCTCCTCCTCCGTTCTACAACTTCGCTATCGTGCCGCAAATTCACGACCGCGACGAATTCTGGGACATGAAAGAGAAAGGCACCGCTTACAAGCAACCTGCAAAATATGAAAAAATTCATATGCCACGTAACAGCGGCGCAGGCTTCATCATCGCTATGTTGAGTCTGGTTTGTGGTTTCGCATTAATCTGGGATATCTGGTGGCTGGCAGCAGTAAGCTTCCTCGCACTGGTTGTGACCTGGATTGTGAAAAGCTTCGACGAAGATGTTGATTACTACGTATCAGCTGAAGAAGTCGAACGTATTGAAAATCTTCATCATGAACAAATCCGTAAAGCAGGTGTGAAACATGGCAACTGATACCCTGACTAACCACGACGCAGCCCATGCAGAGCATGGGCACCACGACGCGGGTGAGACCAAAGTCTTCGGCTTCTGGATCTACCTGATGAGTGACTGCGTACTGTTTGCGAGCTTATTCGCAACTTACGCGGTGCTGGTGCACGGGACCGCGGGTGGCCCGACTGGTAAAGACATTTTTGAACTGCCGTTCGTTCTGGTAGAAACCTTCTTCCTGCTGTTCAGTAGTATTACGTACGGCATGGCGATGCTTGGCATGAACAAGGGCAGCGTAAAAGCGGTCAACGGCTGGTTGTTCCTGACCTTCCTGTTCGGTCTGGGCTTCATCTGTATGGAAGTGTATGAATTCCATCACCTGATCAAAGAAGGTTTCGGCCCGGATCGCAGTGGTTTCCTGTCAGCGTTCTTTGCGCTGGTAGCAACTCACGGGATCCACGTAACCTGTGGTCTGATCTGGATCATCATCATGATGGTACAGGTAAGTCGTCGTGGTCTGAACGCCGTTAACCAAACCCGTCTGATGTGCCTGAGCCTGTTCTGGCACTTCCTGGACGTTGTCTGGATCTGTGTATTCACCGTTGTTTACCTGATGGGGGTATTAGCATGAGTCATTCTGCCACTTCCCACGGCGGCGCAAGCCACGGCAGCGTGAAGTCATACCTGATTGGCTTCATCCTGTCAGTGATCCTGACGGTTATCCCGTTCGCCATGGTCATGAGCGATACTGCTTCGCATTCACTGATCATTGGTACCGTGGTTGCATCCGCGGTCATCCAGATCGTTGTCCATCTGGTGTTCTTCCTGCACTTAAGTACTGCGTCGGAAGCTCGCTGGAATCTGGTGGCATTTCTGTTCACCGCTGTGATTATCTTTATCGTCGTTGTGGGCTCATTGTGGATTATGTATAACCTCAACCTCAATATGATGGTCAGTTAAAGAGCCGAGCTGCACGTGATGATTAAGCAATACCTGCAAGTAACGAAACCAGGAATTATTTTCGGCAACTTAATTTCTGTCATCGGGGGATTCCTCCTTGCTGCCAAAGGCAACATCGACTTCCCACTCTTTCTCGCCACTTTGGTGGGCGTTTCGCTGGTCGTCGCATCGGGTTGTGTGTTTAACAACTTCATCGACCGCGACATCGACCGGATCATGGAAAGAACGAAGAACAGGGCCCTGGTAAAAGGACTTATTCCGCCGAAAACAACCCTGGTTTATGCCACTATTCTGGGTATTGTGGGCTTTGCGTTGTTGTATATCGGCGCCAATCCGCTGGCCATGTGGCTGGCGGTGATGGGCTTTGTGATTTATGTCGGCGTTTACAGCCTGTACATGAAACGCAACTCGGTCTACGGCACGCTGATCGGCAGCTTGTCTGGCGCGGCGCCACCGGTAATTGGTTACTGTGCCGTTTCCGGCCAGTTTGATACCGGTGCGCTGATCCTGCTTCTGATATTTAGCCTGTGGCAGATGCCGCATTCGTACGCGATTGCCATCTTCCGCTTCAAAGATTATCAGGCAGCAGGCATCCCGGTTCTGCCCGTGGTGAAAGGCATTTCCGTCGCCAAGCATCATATTACCGTCTACATTCTGGCGTTTATGATTGCCACGCTGATGCTTACCCTGAGCGGCTACGCAGGTTATAAATACCTGATTGTCGCGGGTGCAGTGAGTGTGTGGTGGCTGGGCATGGCACTGAAAGGTTACAAGGCTGAAAACGACGTGGTCTGGGCGAGGAAGTTGTTTGGCTTCTCCATCGTGACCATTATGTCGTTGAGCTTCATGATGTCTGTGGATTTTAATTCCGCACCGACATCGCTGCTAACCTACGTTTGGTGATCCGAGCTGTTAGCCTGACGCGCTGTCGTTCATTCCGATAATCAGCACACTGAAAGGCCAGTAGCGATACTGGCCTTTTCTTTTGTTCTGACGGAAAGCAAAACCCGTAATATCTGCTAAAGATCCATCGTTTTACCCCAACTCGCCAAAAGCACTACAATGCACGATTGTTATTTTGAGGTAGTAATGTGAACGATAACCAGATGACCCCGCAGGAAAGTCGGGCAACATGGGGACTAGGGACAGTATTTTCTTTACGCATGCTCGGCATGTTCATGGTTCTTCCCGTCCTGACCACCTACGGTATGGCGTTATCCGGTGCCAGCGAAACGCTGATCGGCATCGCAATCGGTATTTATGGCCTCGCGCAGGCCGTGTTCCAGATCCCGTTTGGATTAATGTCTGACCGTGTTGGCCGTAAACCGCTGATCGTCTTTGGTTTGATCATTTTCTGTATCGGCAGCATCGTTGCCGCCTCGACTGAATCCATCTGGGGCGTGATCATTGGTCGTGCTCTGCAAGGCTCCGGGGCAATTGCCGCCGCGGTCATGGCGCTACTGTCGGATCTCACCCGCGAGCAGAACCGCACCAAAGCGATGGCCTTTATCGGCATCAGTTTCGGCGTGACGTTTGCGATTGCGATGGTACTCGGCCCAATCATCACGCACGCCTGGGGTTTACATGCACTGTTCTGGGCGATTGCCGCGCTGACCATCGTCGGTATTATTATTACCGTCGCCGTCGTCCCCTCCCCTGCCACGCATATTCTCAATCGCGAATCGAGCATGGTGAAAGGCAGCTTCGGCAAAGTGCTGAGCAACCCGAAATTACTGAAGCTGAATTTCGGCATTCTGTGCCTGCACATCCTGCTGATGTCGAGCTTTGTGGTGTTGCCGCAGGTGATGGAACACGCGGGTTTCCCGCCAAGTGAACACTGGCGGGTGTATCTGGTCACTATGCTGACGTCATTTGTCGCGGTGATCCCGGTGATAATTTACGCCGAAAAAAAGCGCCACATGAAGCAGGTTTTTATGGGCTGCGTGGCGGTTTTACTGCTGGCTGAAATCGTGCTGTGGTCTGCCGGTCTGCATTTGTGGGCAGTCATCGCCGGTATCCAGCTGTTCTTCCTTGCCTTCAACGTGATGGAAGCGATTTTACCTTCGCTTATCAGTAAAGAATCTCCGGCCGGATATAAAGGCACCGCAATGGGGCTTTATTCTACCAGCCAGTTTATCGGCGTGGCGATTGGCGGCAGTTTAGGTGGCTATGTTTACGGTAATGCGGGTGCGGGCGCGGTCTTCCTGGTGTGCGCGGCCATTGCCGTTGTCTGGCTGCTGGTCAGTTCGACCATGACCGAACCGCCGTACGTCAGCAGTCTTCGCATCACGCTGTCTGAACTGGCCGTGAAAGACTCCGCCCTGCAGGCACGTATCATGGCGCAGCCAGGTGTGGCTGAAGCAGTGGTTGTGCCGGAGGAATTCAGCGCTTACGTGAAAGTTGATACTAAACAGACCAACCGTAAGGCGCTGGAACAGCTGGTCAGCGCTGCCTGATTAAAATCTCCTTACTGTTGTAAATATTGGCGTGCCTCTGAAAATGGCACGCCATTTCATTTTGATGTCGCCGCTGTGATACACCTCACTTTAAAATCTCACGTAATCATTATCCTCAGGAATTCCTTAATAAAAATTCTGGCAGCCATGACGGCTTTTCAGCCTTTGGGGATCTCATGAAAACGTATGCTTTAGTGGGCACCGGTGGACGCTCTGGTTTATACATTGACGCGATCACCGGCAAATACCGCCATAACGCACAGTTTGTGGCTTTCTGCGACACCAATCAGACACGCATGAATTATGCAAATCAACAACTGGCGCAGCGTGACATCGCGCCGGTTCCCACCTGGAAAGCCGCCGACTTCGGCGACATGCTCAGTGAGACTAAACCCGACATCGTGATTGTCACCAGTGTGGATCGCACACATGACGATTACATTGTCCGCGCCCTGCATGCCGGTTGTGATGTGATCACCGAAAAGCCGATGACCATCGATGAAAACCGCGCGCTGCGTATTCTCGATGCGGTTGATGCTACTGGCTATCAGGTTCGCGTAGCCTTCAACTATCGCTATGCGCCGCACCACAGCAAAATCCGCGAACTGCTGATGCAGGACACCATCGGCGAAGTCCTTTCTGTGCATTTTGAATGGCTGCTCAATACCGAACACGGCGCAGACTATTTCCGCCGCTGGCACCGTGAAAAGCGCAATTCTGGCGGCCTGCTGGTGCACAAATCCACCCACCATTTTGATCTGATGAATTTCTGGCTTAACAGTACGCCGGAAAAAGTTTATGCACAGGGCGACCTGCGTTTTTATGGTAAAGAGAATGCCGAGAAGCGCGGCGTAACGGAGTTTTACCCGCGGGCACACGGCTATTCACAAGCAGAGAACGATCCTTTCGCTCTTAACATGGCAGATAACGCCCAGCTCAAAGCGCTGTATCTGGATGCTGAGCACGAGGACTACTATTTTCGCGACCAGAGCGTGTTCAGCGACGGCATCAGCATTGAAGATACACTATCGGTGCTGGTGAAATATCAGAACAAAGTGCAGATGACCTATTCGCTGAACGCTTATCTTCCGTGGGAGGGGCTGAACGTAGTCTTCAACGGCACCAAAGGCCGTATTGAAATGAAAATAGTCGAGATGTCCTACGTGAATGCAGGCGGTAAACGTGAAAACGAGGGGTGTCTGGAAGAAGCGAAGATTATGGTGTATCCGCTGTTTGCCAAAGCGTGGGAAGCCGAATTCTCACTCGGTGAAGGCGGGCACGGCGGCGGTGATAACGCGATGCTCGAAGATCTGTTCGGCGAACGCAAAGAGGATCCGTTAAAGCGCGCCGCCGATCACCGCGCCGGGGCAATGTCGATCCTCACCGGGATCGCCGGGAATCTCTCGATTCAGTACGACAAACCGATCTACTTCAAAGACTTCGAGCTGGTGAAACGCCTGCAACAGAAGAAATAGCACGTATTAAAAAGGGACGCCATAAGCGTCCCTCATCACTAAATAACCAGGTCATTGGAGTTGCAGCTCAAAAAACGACGGTGATTAGTCGCGGAAATTTTTGAACTGGAACGGCTGTCCCAAATTCCCGTTACGCACCAGCGCCATCACTGCCTGCAAATCATCACGTGCTTTACCGGTTACGCGAACTTCATCGCCCTGAACCTGCGCCTGGACTTTAATCTTACTGTCTTTGATAAGCTTAACGATTTTCTTCGCCAGTGTCGATTCAATACCCGAATGCAGTTTGGCTTCCACGCTGTAGGTTTTACCGCTATGTTCCATCTGCTCTGGAATTTCCAGCGCGCCGCCTTCGATCCCACGCTTGGCTAACTTCTCACGCAGAATATCCACCAGCTGATTGACCTGAAAATCAGATTCGCTGGCCACTTTGATGCTCTCATTTTTTTCGTTGAGATCGAAGCTGGCTGGCACATTGCGGAAATCCCAGCGGGTTTGCAGGTCACGGCTGGCGTTTTCCACGGCGTTACGAACTTCCTGCATGTCGATTTCGGAAACAATGTCAAAAGACGGCATAATCGCTTCTCCCTGTAGTTTTGTATTGCACGTTATATGGCGTGCATAATACCGCCTTCAACCGCCGATGCCAAACGACAGCAAAGTTCCAGCCACAAATGGGCACGGTGGTCAAAAAGTGCAGGTGAAAATGTGATGTGCAGCACAAATGTCTATACTAATACGATAACCGGACAGCAGAATATTCTTTCTACACCCGATTCCTACGGCGTATTTCGCCACCACTCCCAGGAGGCACAATGAAAATTACAGTATTAGGTTGCGGTGCGCTGGGACAACTTTGGCTATCAGCCCTTTATCAGCAAGGTCACGACGTACAGGGGTGGATCCGCATTGCGCAGCCTTTTTGCGCCGTCAACGTGATTTCCCCGGAAGGCGTGGCGTTTAACCGAAATATGCCGACCAACGATCCAGAGCATCTGGCGCAAAGCGAGCTGCTGCTGGTGACGCTCAAAGCGTGGCAGGTTTCCGGTGCAGTCAGCGCCCTGATGCCGATGCTCAATGATAATTGCACCATTTTGTTGTTACACAACGGCATGGGCACGGTGGAGGAGTTGCCAGCTAACCGGCTGGCTATCTTACAAGGCGCCACCACCCACGCCGCCCGGCACGAAGGTAACGCGATTTTGCACGTGGCCTCTGGCATGACTCACATCGGCCCGGTGACGGCGCGGGGCTCGGCGCACAGTGGGCTGGCAGATACCCTGCATCATGCGCTGCCAGACGTTGCGTGGCACGACAACATCAGGCCGTCGCTATGGAACAAGCTGGCGGTCAACTGCGTTATCAATCCGCTCACCGCCCTGCATGAATGTACCAACGGCGATCTGATCGGTTACGCCGATCAGATTGAGCAGATTTGTCTGGAAGTTGCGAAGGTAATGGCGATCGAGGGATATGAGATCCACAGTGAATCACTGCTGAGTTTTGTCTATCAGGTGATCGACACTACAGCGGCCAACCATTCCTCAATGTTGCAGGACATCCGTCATCAGCGTCACACCGAAATCGATTATATTACCGGTTATGTGCTGCGCCGCGGGCGCAAACATGGGCTGAGCCTGCCGGTAAACACCCGACTATTTGAACAAATTAAAAGAAAGGAAAATGACTATGAGCGCATCAGTTCTGGTCTGCCTGGCACCTGGTAGCGAAGAGATTGAAGCAGTCACCGCCATAGATTTGCTGGTTCGCGCAGGCATTCGCGTCACCACTGCCAGCGTAGCAGGCGACGGTAATCTGGAAATCCGCTGCTCGCGAGGCGTGCGCATTCTGGCGGATGTCGCGCTGGTGGACGTCGCCGACGAAGATTTTGACGTGATCGTTCTGCCGGGCGGCCTGGGCGGAGCAACCTGTTTCAGCGAAAGCCCCCTGCTGGTGGAGAAAGTCCGTCAGATGCACATCAGCGGGAAAATTGTCGCTGCAATCTGCGCCGCACCCGCGCTGGTACTGGAATATCACGACCTGTTCCCGGTGGGCAATATGACCGGTTTCCCAGGGCTACGCGATAAAATCGATCCGAATAAATGGTCAGATCGCCGGGTGATTTTCGATCCGCGCGTTAATCTGTTGACCAGCCAGGGACCGGGCACGTCGATGGAGTTTGCGCTAAAGATTATCGATCTGCTCCTCGGTAAAGCCAAAGCGGCAGAAATCGCCGCGCAGCTGGTGCTCTCGCCAGGGATTTACAACTACACCGACGAAGGTGCCCGCGAATCCTGACCGATATATCAGAAAGCAAAAGGGGCTCAGCGCAGCTGAACCCCTTTTGTTGAGTCCGAAGATCTTCTACGGACGATAGACCTTCACATTATTAAAGCCCTGCTCTTTCAGATACAGCGCCTGCAAACGGCTCATGACACCGCGATCGCAGTACAGCAAATAGGTTTTACTCTGATCCAAATCGCCGAACTGCGTCGCCAGCTTATAGAATGCCAGCGTCTTCACTTCGACATTCTCAAGCTCCAGCGGTTCGGCTTCGGCTTCATCCGGCGCACGCACATCAAGCACGATATCGGTAGCCACAAACTTCGCCACGGTTTCGACTTCCGGGACTTCCTGAGCGGCCTGCTGAGCGATTTCACGGATATCAACGTTTCGCGCTTCGCTTACCACTTTATCCAGCACCGAGAAATCAAACATCGCTTCTTCGGCTTCGATTTTGGCTTTCACCGCTTTCACGGTCGGGCTTTTGGAAATCACGCCGCAATATTCCGGCATGGTTTTGGCGAAGTCTTCAGTACCTATCTCACGGGCAATTTTGATGATGTGTTCTTTGTCGTGAGAAATCAGCGGACGCAGGATCAGCGTGTCGGACACGTTGTCGATGAGACGTAAGTTGGTCAGCGTCTGGCTCGATACCTGACCCAGCGCCTCGCCGGTCACCAGCGCCTGAACGCCGTAGCGCTCCGCGATAGAAGACGCTGCGCGTACCATCATACGTTTAAGAACGACGCCCATCTGCCCGTCTTCGATTTTTTCCAGGATCTCACCGACCACCGGTTCGAAATCAATAGCGATAAAACGTACGCGGTGTGAACTGCCAAAACGGTTCCACAGGTAATGAGCCACCTGTTTTACGCCGATTTCATGTGCTGCGCCGCCGAGATTAAAGAAGCAGTAATGCACACGACAGCCGCGACGCATCAGCATATAACTGGAAACGCCAGAATCGAAACCGCCTGAAATAAGCGACATCACGTCTTCCTGCGTACCGATTGGATAACCACCCTGACCTTCGAGACGGCTTTTCACCAGCACCAGCTTATCGTCGTTGATTTCAAGTTTCACCGTCACTTCTGGTGAGGTGAGATTCACCCGCGCAGACTCGATATGCTGGTTCAGACCACCGCCCACGTAGCGTTCTACGTCGCCGGAGCTGAACTCATGCTTACCGCGACGCTTTACGCGTACGCAGAAGGTTTTGCCTTCCACTTCAGAACGATACGCGTCGAGCGCCTGTTCGAAAATGTTGTGCATGTCGGTATAAGGACGATCTTCTACTTCTTCCACGTAGCGGATACCCGGAATACGGCACAGCATTTCCTGGATGAGATCGTGTTTGCTTTCGTCTTTACTGCGAACTTCGATATGATCCCAATGGCGAACGACTGCCAGCGTCTCATCATGCGGTCGCACAATGTTGCGAATGCTGCTTGAGAGGATCTTAATGAACCGCAAACGCACAGATTGGCTCTTGATGGTGATTTCAGGGAACAATTTAATGATAAACTTCATGGCAGTCTTTTGTTAGCAGGTTAAAAAACGGGGTAGTAAGTCGCTGAATAAGGATCTAGGATCCTATTATTGCTAAGCCTTATGTTTGTTTATGAATCATCAGTTTTGTGCCACATTGGGCTTAGCAATAAACTCAGCGGCGCAGAGTATATCACTTTTCATGGATATTCTGCGCGCAAAACCAAGCAGCAGTGCCATGCTTAACGGGATGTCTTCCGAGGCTGAGAACCGCATATGCCGTCTCAGCGCTCTGGTCACCGAGTCTGATCAACGATATTGAAAGAGAATTATGCCGAAAAAATCTGCACCACCCGCCAATTTTGAAACGGCTCTGGCCGACCTGGAACAGATTGTTGCCCGTCTTGAGTCAGGCGAATTGCCATTAGAAGATGCCCTGAATGAATTTGAGCAAGGCGTCCAGCTCGCCCGTCAGGGCCAGCAAAAACTGCAGCAGGCCGAACAGCGTGTACAGATCCTGCTCGACAGCGATGAAGATGCACCGCTGACACCTTTTACACCGCAAGCTGAGTAAAGGTTTATGTCTGAAGCGATGTCTCTTTCTCAGTCAGGCGAGTTCTCCCGTGAGCTGCGCGCCATGCAGCAGCGTGTCGATAGCGTACTGACCGCCTACATTGACGCGCAGCCGCTGGCTGATTTACCTCTGGTTGAAGCGATGGGCTATGGTGCGCTGCTCGGGGGTAAACGTATGCGCCCTTATCTGGTGTATGCCACCGGCCAGCTGTTCGGGCTGGATCTTAAAAATCTTGATGCGCCTGCTGCTGCGGTCGAATGCATTCATGCCTATTCGCTGATCCATGACGATCTCCCGGCCATGGATGACGACGATCTGCGCCGCGGCCAGCCGACTTGCCACATCAAATTCGGCGAGGCGAATGCGATCCTCGCCGGAGACGCGCTGCAAACACTGGCTTTCACTATTTTAGCCGACGGCGACATGCCGGACGTACTGGTAAAAGACCGTCTGTCGATGGTGTCTGAACTGGCTACTGCAAGCGGTGCCAGCGGCATGTGTGGTGGACAGGCGCTGGATCTGGCCGCTGAAGGCCAGCAGGTCAGCCTTGATGCACTGGAAAAAATTCACCGTCATAAAACCGGTGCACTGATCCGCGCCGCAGTGCGGATGGGTGCGCTGGCGGCCGGCAATACCGGACGCGCCGTATTGCCTATACTGGATACCTATGCACAGGCGATTGGCCTGGCGTTTCAGGTTCAGGACGACATTCTGGACGTGATTGGCGATACCGCCACGCTGGGCAAGCGTCAGGGTGCTGATGAACAACTGGGTAAAAGTACTTACCCTGCCCTGCTGGGGCTCGACGGCGCAAAGGCCAAGGCCATGGACCTGTATCAGGAAGCCGTTTCCGCACTGGACCAGCTCGCCGCGCTTTCTTACAACACAGCGCCACTTCTCGCGTTAGCCAGCTTTGTTATTGAGCGCGATAATTAATACTTACTATGAGCAACTGATGAGTCTTGAATTAGCCAAATACCCGACACTGGCGCTGGCGGAGAATCCTGAAGATCTCCGTTCACTTCCTAAAGAGAGCCTGCCTAAGCTCTGCGACGAACTGCGCCAGTATTTACTGGCCAGCGTCAGCCAGTCCAGCGGACACTTCGCCTCCGGTCTGGGAACGGTTGAGCTGACCGTAGCCATGCATTATGTCTATAAAACGCCGTTCGACCACGTGGTCTGGGACGTAGGCCATCAGGCCTATCCGCATAAAATTCTGACCGGGCGCCGTGATCGGATTTCGACAATCCGTCAGAAAGGCGGACTGCACCCGTTCCCCTGGCGCGGTGAGAGCGAATACGACACATTGTCCGTTGGTCACTCTTCGACGTCGATAAGCGCCGGTCTGGGCATGGCCGTTGCCGCCGAGCGTGAAGGCAAAAACCGCCGCACTGTCTGCGTCATTGGTGATGGCGCTATCACCGCCGGTATGGCCTTTGAGGCCATGAACCACGCCGGTGATATCAAACCCGACATGCTGGTTATCCTCAACGACAACGAAATGTCGATTTCCGAAAACGTTGGGGCGCTGAACAATCACCTGGCACAGCTGTTGTCCGGTAAGTTGTATTCTCATCTGCGTGAAGGCGGTAAGAAAGTCTTATCCGGCATTCCACCTATTAAAGAGTTGGTGCGCCGTACAGAAGAGCATTTGAAAGGCATGATGGTGCCGGGCACGCTGTTTGAAGAGCTGGGCTTTAACTACATTGGTCCTGTTGACGGGCACGACGTGGTGGCGCTGGTGCAAACGTTGAAAAACATGCGTGACCTGAAAGGTCCGCAGTTGCTGCACATCATGACCAAAAAAGGCAAAGGCTACGCGCCTGCCGAAAAAGATCCGATCGGCTGGCATGCGGTGCCAAAATTCGATCCAGCTTCCGGTATTTTGCCAAAAGGCAAAGAGGGTTTACCGACCTATTCGAAAGTCTTCGGCGACTGGTTGTGCGAAACGGCGGCCAAAGACAGCAAGCTGATGGCGGTGACACCTGCGATGCGCGAAGGCTCCGGCATGGTGCGCTTTTCCCGCGAATATCCGCAGCAGTATTTTGACGTGGCGATTGCCGAGCAGCACGCCGTGACCTTTGCGGCCGGTCTGGCGATTGGTGGCTACAAGCCGGTCGTGGCCATCTACTCCACCTTCCTGCAACGTGCCTACGATCAGGTGATCCACGACGTGGCTATCCAGAATCTGCCGGTGCTGTTTGCTATCGATCGCGGCGGTATCGTCGGCGCTGACGGCCAGACACATCAGGGCGCGTTCGACCTCTCCTTCCTGCGCTGTATCCCGAATATGATCATCATGACGCCAAGTGATGAAAACGAATGTCGCCAGATGCTGCACACCGGTTATCATCACAATGCGGGTCCGGTGGCGGTGCGATATCCGCGTGGCACCGGTACCGGCGCGACCTGCGGACCACTGGCGTCATTACCGATCGGTAAAGGCAGGTTGCGTCGCGAAGGTGAAAAAGTGGCGATCCTCAACTTTGGTACACTGCTGCCGGATGCGCTTGAAGCCGCTGAAAAACGTAATGCCACCGTAGTGGACATGCGCTTTGTGAAACCGCTGGACGAAGCCCTGATTCTGGAACTGGCCGCCAGCCACGAAGTGCTGGTGACGCTGGAAGAAAACGCCATTATGGGCGGCGCTGGCAGTGGCGTGAATGAACTGCTGATGGCAAAACGTATGCTGGTGCCGGTGCTGAATATCGGTCTGGCGGACAAGTTTGTGCCACAGGGTACGCAGGACGAAATCCGTCATGACGTCGGGCTGGATGCCGAAGGTATCGACCGTCAAATCACCGACTGGCTGGCCTGATTATTTCCCCCTCTTTCGCCTGAAAGAGGGGTTTGCCCCACTACATTCCCTTCTCTTACACAATCCCGCCGTTCCGTGAGCTACAGTTAAGCATGCTAATCATTTTTTAACGCCTGCCGGACATGGCGCAGGCTTTTACGGAGAGATGCAATACACCACGTTGGGAAAAACCGGGTTGAAAGTATCGCAACTGTGTCTGGGTTGTATGACGTATGGCGAACCGGATCGCGGCAGACATGCCTGGACGCTGCCGGAAGAAAGTAGCCGCCCAATCATCAGACAGGCGCTGGATGCGGGCATTAACTTTTTTGATACCGCCAACAGCTATTCTGACGGCAGCAGCGAAGAGATCGTCGGACGTGCGCTGAGGGATTTCGCAAAACGTGATGAAATCGTTGTTGCCACCAAAGTGTTTTATCCGATCACTGGCCTGGAAGGCGGATTGTCACGCGCCTCCATCATGCAATCCATCGACGACAGCCTGCGTCGCCTCGGCATGGAATACGTCGATCTGCTGCAAATCCACCGCTGGGATTACAACACGCCCATTGAAGAAACACTGGAAGCGCTCAACGATGTGGTAAAAGCCGGTAAGGCGCGTTTTATCGGTGCATCATCAATGCACGCCCATCAGTTTAAACAGGCGCTGGACATTTCGCAGCAAAATGGCTGGCTCGTTTCGTCTCGATGCAGGATCAATACAATCTGATCCAGCGCGAAGAAGAAAAAGAAATGTATCCACTTTGCCTTGAAGAGAATATTGCTGTACTTCCGTGGAGCCCGCTGGCGAGAGGGAAGTTAACGCGTCCGTGGGGCGAAACTACTGCGCGTTCAGTGTCCGACAGTTTTGCCAATACGCTGTATGATGCCACGGACGAAGCTGACGGTAAAATCGCTGAGCGCGTGGGTAAAATTGCCGAAGACCACGGCGTGCCCCGCGCACAAATCGCGCTGGCGTGGATCCTCAGCAAACACGTGATCACCGCGCCAATAATCGGTGCTTCCCGCCCTGCTCATCTCGACGACGCAATTGGCGCGCTGGATATCAGGCTGACCATCGAAGAAATCGCCGAGCTGGAAATGGCTTATGTGCCACATAAAGCCGTTGGTTTTGAATAGGATTTACGTAACATTTGGAGCTGAAAACAAAAAGGCGCGGCAGAGTTAACCTGTCACGCCTTTTTCACATTGAACTAAACCTTCAAATCGTCCCGTCAGGCGAAGTGATCAAAACCCTGCCATTCCAGCTCTACCGGTTTACCGCCTCGCAAGAACTTAATGCCTTCCGAAAGCGGTGCGATCTGACCCACGCAGGTGAAATCCACGCCCAGATGGCTCAGCGCAACGTCCAGCGCGCCACGGTTGATTTCAGGTACAGTGAAGCAAAGCTCATAGTCTTCCCCGCCGGTCAGTGCCCATTTCAGCGCCTGCTCAGGATCGGCAATTTTCTTCATCGCGTCAGAGAATGGGATAGCGTCGAGATCCAGACGCGCGCCGCAATCGCTGGCTTTAAGAATATGCTTTAAATCGGAGATCAGACCATCAGAAAGATCAATGGCAGACGTGGCTAAATCACGCAGTGCCTGCCCCTGCAAAACGCGTGGTGAGGGCCGCAGATGGCGCTTAAGCAGGAACTTGCGGGTATCAGCATCGCTGATGTTCAGCTGTTCAAGGAGAATGGCCAGACCCGCCGCGCTGTCACCCAGCGTGCCGGTCACGAAAATCCAGTCGCCAACGCCTGCGCCGGAACGTGTTAATGCACGACCAACGGGAACCAGACCCTGAATGGTCAACGTCATGCTCAGCGGGCCGCGCGTAGTATCGCCGCCAATCAGCTGCATGCCGTAATAATTAAGTTGTTCGAACAGGCTGTCGCTGAACGCCTCTAACCAGTCTGCTTTCACCTCTGGCAGTGTCAGTGCGAGAGAAACCCAGGCCGGATCCGCGCCCATTGCGGCTAGATCACTGAGATTCACGGCCAGCGCTTTGTAACCCAAATCGGCCGGAGAAATGGTTTTAAGGAAATGAATGCCTTCGACCAGCGTATCAGTACTGACGGCCAGTAACTGCTTTTCGCCAACCGTCAGTAAGGCACAATCATCACCAATGCCTAACTGAACATCCTGCCGGGCGGTTCTGAACCGGTTAAAGTAGCGATTGATAACGTCAAATTCGCCGGATGCCATAGTACAATTCCAAATCGTTAGAATGACTTAAGGCCGGAAAACCGGCCTTAAGAGGGGTGCCACACAAAGGATAAGCGAGGTGACATCACCAGACTATCAACAGAGCGCGTATCCGGCTGAAAATGAGTGTGATCATTTATCAGAAACGCTGACTCTGGCTGACATTATTTCTTGCGAATATGCGGGCCCGCTTTGTCCAGCACACCGTTGACAAACTTGTGGCTGTCTTCAGCACCGAAGGTTTTCGCCAGTTCGATTGCTTCATTGATGGCCACTTTGTAAGGGACATCCTGGCGCTTGCTCAGCTCAAACAGAGCCAGACGCAAGATCGCTCTTTCCACCTGGCCTAATTCATCCAGCTGACGTGACAGGTATGGCTCCATCAATGCATCGAGTTTCTCTGCACTGTTTGCTACACCCGACAACAGTTCGCGGAAATAGGCAATGTCTACGTCTTTGACATCCTGCTCGGTCAGGAATTCTAATTCAACATCGGCGATGTCATTTTTCGACAACTGCCAGGAGTAAAGCGCCTGAACGGCACATTCACGGGCGCGGCGACGAGCAGCAGGTTTCACGGATTTCCCCTTAACTAGATTCAGGCCTTAATAGCCTTGATAACATTAATCATTTCAAGCGCGGTTAGTGCAGCTTCTGCACCTTTGTTACCGGCTTTTGTCCCTGCGCGTTCAATGGCTTGTTCAATGCTTTCTGTTGTCAGCACACCAAAGGCAACCGGGATTTCGCTGTTCATTGCGACGCTGGACAAGCCAGAGCTGCATTCGCCCGCGACGAATTCAAAGTGGGCAGTGCCCCCGCGGATCACGGTACCGAGTGCAACCACGGCGTCGTACTTACCGCTTTCAGCCAGAGCACGGGTTGCCAGAGGCAATTCGTATGCGCCCGGGACCCAGACTACGGTGATGTTGTCATCGCTGACCTGACCAATACGTTTCAACGCATCAATAGCACCGGAAAGCAGGCTGTCGTTGATGAAATTGTTAAAACGAGCAATCGCGATCGCTACGCGCGCGTTAGGCGTGGCTACAACACCTTCAATAACGTTCATAGTTTTCCTTAAAGTGGGTTCAGGAGTTTCTCAACCCCAGCCGCAGGGGGGCGGATTCTATCATAAAATTCCCCTGTCTGGACATGTGCTTTTAAACCCATGCGGACAAGGAGGCGTAAAATTCTCGGTACGTAGCTTTCTGTGCTTTCTGTGCTTTGTTTCAGCGCTTTATTTCAATATTGCGGTTTCATGTGTAAACGCAGATCCGGGCCAATCTGCCGGACATCACTGAAAGTGAATTCCGGCGCATCACTCAGATAATGCAATCCGGGCAGTGCACACAGCGCCCGGCCATTATTACCCAATAACTTAGGCGCCATATAAACGATTAATTCATCAACCAGACCGGCTTGTAATAAGGCACCGGCAAGTTGTGCGCCAGCTTCCACCCAGATGGAGTTTATCTGGCGTTTTGCCAGTTGCATCATCAGCAGAACCAGATCGATACGGTTATCGCGGCCGGGAACGCACCATTGTTCTACGGATTCAGGCCAGGCGTGATTGTCTTTATCCAGACGCGCCAGAAGTACGTTCCCCGGTAAGTTCACCAACTGATGCTCGGGCGTAACGCGGTTCTGGCTGTCGAGAATAATCCGCAGCGGCTGACGCAGATTTTCTTCGGGATAAATTGTCTGAACGTCGCTGCCCAGTTCGCTCCAGCGCACATTCAGCGAAGGATTATCCGCCAGTACGGTGGCGCTGGTACTCAGAATAGCTGAGCTTTCTGCGCGAAAACGCTGAACGTCAGCGCGTGCGGCAGCAGAGGTGATCCACTGGCTTTCGCCCGAGGCCATGGCCGTTCTGCCATCCAGCGAGGCGCCCATTTTCAGCTGCACGTAAGGGAAACCGGTGCGCATCCGCTTGAGGAAACCAAGATTGACGGCTTCCGCCTGCGAATGCATCAGACCGTGGCTGACATCCACACCGTTTTGCTTAAGACGATATAAACCGCGCCCGGCAACTTCAGGGTTCGGATCCTGCATCGCAGCGACCACACGGGTGATGCCTGCCGCCAGCAGCGCATCGGCACACGGCGGCGTTCGCCCATGGTGGCTGCAAGGCTCCAGTGTGACATAGGCCGTTGCACCTTTGGCTTTTTCACCTGCCATACGTAACGCATGGACTTCCGCATGAGGTTCACCCGCACGCACATGATAGCCTTCACCGATGATTTCGCCATCCAGTACAATGACACAACCGACGTTCGGGTTTGGCGTGGTGGTAAAACGTCCGCGGCGCGCCAGCTCGAAAGCACGCGCCATATAACGTTCGTCAGAAGTTATTTCGGGCAGCATTCACGGTCCTTAATCCTGAAGACGGGCAATCTCTTCGCCAAATTCGCGGATATCTTCAAAGCTGCGATAAACAGATGCGAAGCGAATATAGGCCACTTTATCCAGCCCTTTTAGTGCATCCATCACCAGACCGCCAATCATTTTGGCCGGAATTTCACGTTCGCCAGTGGCGCGCAACTGTGACTTAATGTGACTGATGGCGGTTTCAACATCATCTGAACTGACCGGCCGTTTTTCCAGCGCTTTCAGGAACCCGCTACGTAATTTGTCTTCGTTAAAGGGTTCACGGACTTCATTGCTTTTTATGACGCGTGGCATCACCAGTTCCGCCACTTCAAACGTGGTGAAACGTTCATGGCACACCAGGCACTGACGGCGACGGCGAACCTGCGATCCATCGCCCACCAGGCGGGAATCAATGACTTTAGTATCAACAGCGGCACAAAATGGGCAATGCATAGCACTTCCTGATCGCGAACTCGATGGGACATCAGTTTAACCCGAAGTGTGCCGACAACAAAGGCTGTCGCTACTTTCATAGACATCGGGTTAAACTTACGCATCTCTATTGGTGCCCGGACGGATGTTGCATCGGGCAGAAGAAAGGAAATCTCTGATATGACGAAACACCCCCGCCTTTGGCTGGCCTGCGCCGCACTGCTCAGCCTGACCGGCTGCGCGAAGCAAAATCAACAATTGCCGGAACTTAAAACCGAAGTGGGCCAGCTGAATCAGAAACTGCAACGACTGACTGATTTGGCGGTCGCGCTGGAACAGCAAACTACGCTTAACCGTCAGTCCACCAACGGCGTGTATTTGCTGCCTGCGGCGAAGAGTCCGGCGTTGCTGAAAAGCGATTTGGGCGAACTGACCGTCACGCTGCTGCGTGTGGCACCTGACGCCAGTGGATTACAGGCCGTGCTGGAAGTGAAGAATAATACCGGACAACCTCTGCCGCCGTTTACTGCGTCACTCAGCTGGGGTCAGTTGGATCCGGTGACCGGTAAACCGCTGACGGTAGATATGCAAACCCAGAATATTACCGTCGAACCGGACTTGTTACCGGGGCCAGTGAAAACCTTCGAGGTGAAGTTTAGTCAGGTCACGATGGAAACGCTGGGCTTTGTTCATCTGCACAATATTGTCGCCACGGTACCGCCTTCTGCCGCCACAGTTCAGCCATAACATCCCGAATTTCAGGCAAAAAAAACCCCGCAGCGCGGGGTTTTTTGATCACTGAACCATCAGCAGATTAAGGCAGAATCGAAGGCTGATCTGCACCTTCTTTTTCCACTTTTTGCTGCAACATATGTTCACGCTTCATACCCAGTTTCAGGGCCAGCGCCGAAGCAACATATATTGATGAAGCCGTACCGATTGAAACACCAATCAACATGGTCAGTGAGAAACCACGCAGCAATGCACCACCAAACAAATACAACATCAGGATCACGACTAACGTGGTACCGGATGTGATCAATGTTCTGTGCAACGTCTGGGTCAACGACACGTTAAAGATTTCGTAAGATGTCCCACGGCGGATCTTGCGGAAGTTCTCACGAATACGGTCCGATACTACGATGCTGTCGTTAAGCGAGTATCCGATAACCGACATCAACGAAGCGACAATAGTCAGGTCAACCTCGATATGGAACAACGAGAGCACACCCATGGTGATCACAACGTCGTGAGCAAGCGCAATAACAACACCGGCTGCCAGACGCCACTCGAAGCGGAAACCCACGTAAACCAGGATAGCGATCAATGCCACTAACAGCGCCATAGCACCATTTTGAGCCAAATCTGCCCCAACGCTCGGGCCAACGAACTCGATACGTTTCACCAGGGCATTCTGGCTGGTCGTTTCGTTAATCACGCTAAGAACTTTAGCACCCAGTTCCTGGCCGCCTGTTTCACCCTTACTCGGTGGCATGCGAACCATGATGTCACGGCTGCTACCAAAGTTCTGTACCAGCGGTTCTGCAAAGCCTGCTTTCTCAAGCGAAGCGCGCATCACGTCCAAATCCGCCGGTTTTTCCAGCGAGATTTCAATGACCGTACCGCCGGTGAAATCCAGACCCCAGTTGAAACCCTTCACACCGATAATGGCGATAGAAAGGATCAACAGGAAACCAGAGATACCGAAAGCCCAGTAATCCCAGCGCATAAAGTCATAGACTCTACGGCCGTGGTTTAATTGTTCAACAGTATATTCCTGTGCCACAACGCACTCCTCAGATAGACAGCTTTTTGATGCGCTTGCCGCCGTACAACAGGTTTACGATGGCACGGGTACCGACGATTGCGGTAAACATTGACGTCGCTACACCAATACCGGTTGTAATCGCAAAGCCTTTAATTGCCCCGGTGCCGACGGCATACAGGATGATGACCTTGATTAGCGTCGTGACGTTGGCATCAAAGATGGAGCTGAACGCGCCTTTGTAACCTTCTTCAATAGCCTGCTGTACTGAACGTCCGTTACTAAGTTCTTCCTTAATACGTTCGTTAATCAGTACGTTGGCATCAACTGCTACGGCAAGGGTTAATACGATACCCGCAATACCCGGCATAGTGAGTGTTGCCCCTGGTATCAGAGACATGATCCCAACAATAAGCACCAGGTTAGCAAGCAGCGCAGAGGTCGCAATCAGGCCAAACTTCTTATAGAAGAACAGCATGAAGATAATTGAGACCACAAGTCCTGCGAGACAAGCCTCCAGACCCTGCTTGATATTTTCCATACCCAAGGTCGGGCCGATGGTACGTTCTTCAACAATCTGAATTGGCGCGATCAACGCACCAGCACGCAGCAGCAGAGACAGCTGACGGGCTTCATTCGGATCGTTAACGCCGGTAATACGGAAGCTGTTACCCAGACGTGACTGAATAGTCGCCACGTTGATGACTTCTTCCTGTTTCGCCAGAATTGAACGGCCGTTAGCATCTTTCTTACCGCTGTCTTTGTATTCCACGAACAAGGTCGCCATCGGTTTGCCGATGTTATCCTTAGTGAAGTTAGACATGGCGTTACCGCCAGCACTGTCGAGAGAGATGTTTACCTGCGGCTGATTGTACTCATCCATGCTGGAGGTGGAGTCAGTGATATGGTCGCCGGTCAGGATCACGCGTTTGTACAAGACAACCGGGCGGCCTTCACGGGTATTTTTCACTTCGCTGTCACCCGGCACACGGCCAGAGGTTGCAGCGGTGGCATCCACATTGGTATTTACCAGACGGAATTCCAGCGTCGCGGTCGCGCCCAGAATTTCTTTCGCACGTGCGGTGTCCTGAATACCAGGTAGTTCAACCACAATACGGTCAGCACCCTGACGCTGTACCAGCGGCTCAGCCACACCGAGTTGGTTAACACGGTTACGCAGGATGGTGATGTTTTGCTGAACGGCATACTCGCGAGCTTCATTCATACGAGCATCAGTCATCACCACTTTGACAGCATTATCGCCGCTGTTGGTGATCACTAAATCGCGGTGACGCGGGCTCAGATAGCTGACCGCAGAATCGCGGGTGGCAGCATCACGGAAACGCACTTCAACGCCATAGTTGTCGAGCTTACGCACCGTGGCATAAGGAATATTCTTGTCGCGCAGATCGCTGCGCATGTTGTCCATCGTCTGCTCTTGCAGCTTACTCAGCGCGGTATCCATATCCACTTCCATCAGGAAGTGCACACCACCACGTAAGTCGAGGCCCAGCTTCATCGGCTCGGCGCCCAGCATGCTCAACCAGCGCGGCGTTGCCGGCGCGAGGTTCAGTGCAATGACAAACTTGTCGCCCAGCGCTTCGGTCAGCGCTTCACGTGCACGAAGCTGTACATCCGTGTCTTTGAAACGGGCAAGAATAGCGCCATTCTCCAGAGCAACTGATTTGATCTGGATTTTGCTTTGATCTAATACGTTACGGACTTGGTCCAGCGTTGCTTCACTGGCGTCGGAACCCCGAGCACCAGTGATTTGAACAGCCGGATCCTCACCATAAAGGTTGGGAAGTGCATAAAGCAGCCCGACGATGACCACAATGATCAGCATCAGATACTTCCACGCAGGATAACGGTTTAACACGGCAGTTCCCTTCGGGAAAATCGAAAATTAGATAGACTTCATCGTGCCTTTTGGCAGAACTGCTGCCACGAAGTCACGCTTGATCATCACTTCGTTAGTGTCGTTCAGTGCGATAACAACGTAGCCGGTTTCAGCCACTTTCGTTACGCGACCGATCAGGCCACCGGTAGTCATCACTTCGTCACCTTTACCGATGGAGTCCATCAGTTTTTTGTGTTCTTTAGAACGTTTCTGCTGCGGGCGCAGGATCATGAAATAGAAAATCAGACCAAAAACGACCAGCATAATAACCAGAGAGTAAGGACTTCCCTGTGACGGTGCGCCAGACGCTGCGACAGCATCGGAAATGAAAAGACTCATTTAAATTCCCTCATTGTTGTTGTGAAGCAAAAATGTTGTTGTAAAAAATACCGTATTTCCAATATGGAGTCTGGCGATGAAACGTCTCGCACAATACCCCATTATGACGGCTCAACAAATGATAAAATCGGCACCGCCCTGAGGTGATACCGACACGACTAAGAAATCAGAAGTTTAAAGGCGGAACCGGTTTGCCTTTACGCTCGTAGAAGTCTGTCACAAAGAGCTCTAATTTACCCTCTTCAATAGCCTGGCGTAAACCGGCCATCAGACGCTGGTAATTGCGCAAATTGTGAATGGTATTCAAACGCGCACCCAGAATTTCGTTGCAACGGTCAAGATGATGCAAGTAGGCGCGGCTATAATTGCGACACGTGTAGCAATCACAGTGTTCATCCAGCGTCGAGGTGTCATCTTTATACTTGGCATTACGGATTTTCACGATGCCGTCGGTGACGAACAGGTGGCCGTTACGGGCATTACGCGTTGGCATTACGCAGTCAAACATATCGATACCGCGACGCACGCCTTCCACCAAATCTTCCGGTTTGCCGACGCCCATCAGATAGCGAGGTTTATCTTCAGGAATTTGCGGGCAAACGTGCTCGAGAATACGGTGCATGTCTTCTTTCGGCTCGCCTACCGCCAAACCGCCCACAGCGTAACCATCAAAGCCGATATCTACCAGCCCTTTTAATGATACATCTCGTAAATCTTCGTAAACGCTTCCCTGGATAATCCCAAACAAAGCATTCTTATTATTCAATTCGTTGTGGCGATCACGACTGCGGCGTGCCCAGCGTAAAGACATCTCCATCGAACGTTTAGCGTAATCCCAGTCAGCAGGATATGGCGTACATTCGTCGAAGATCATCACGATGTCAGAACCGAGATCATTTTGGATCTCCATCGATTTTTCCGGGCTCAGGAACACCGGATCCCCGTTGATCGGATTACGGAAATGTACACCCTCTTCTTTAATTTTGCGCATCGCGCCCAGGCTAAACACCTGAAAGCCGCCGGAATCAGTGAGGATCGGACCGTGCCAGTTCATGAAATCATGTAAATCGCCATGCAGCTTCATGATTTCCTGACCCGGGCGCAGCCACAGGTGGAAGGTGTTACCGAGCAAGATCTGCGCGCCGGTTTCTTTGACTTCTTCCGGGGTCATCCCTTTAACGGTACCGTAGGTGCCCACAGGCATAAATGCCGGAGTTTCAACCACACCACGTTCAAAGACCAGACGTCCGCGACGAGCGCGGCCATCGGTAGTGCTTAATTCGTACTTCACATTGCCTCCAGCATCAGAGAAACAGTCTGATGAGGTTAAGTCCGTGGCATGACGCCCGGAAAAGAAAGCCCGGATGCACCGGGTGCGTCCGGACCGGTAGTTTTAAAAAACTTACTCGCCCACCACTTCCTGCGGAGCCAGCGGGTCACGGTTGATGAACATCGCATCGCCGTAACTAAAGAAACGGTACTGCTCAGCCACCGCCTGGTGGTAAGCATTCATGGTATTTTTGTATCCGGCAAACGCCGATACCAGCATGATCAGGGTCGATTCTGGCAAGTGGAAATTAGTGATCAGGGAATCAATCACCTGATAATGATAACCTGGATAAATGAAAATCTTGGTATCGCCGAAGAAGGGCGCAATCAGCGCATCTTCACTGGCTTTGGCGGCACTTTCCAGCGAACGGACAGACGTGGTACCCACGGCCACCACTTTGTTGCCGCGCGCTTTACAGGCCAGCACAGCATCCACGACGTCCTGAGGCACTTCGGCATACTCAGCGTGCATGATGTGGTCTTCGATGGCATCTACGCGTACCGGCTGGAACGTCCCTGCACCGACGTGCAGCGTGACGAACGCAAACTCCACGCCCTTTTCTTTGAGCGCATCCATCAGCGGCTGATCAAAGTGCAGACCGGCAGTCGGTGCAGCGACAGCACCCAAACGTTCGCTATAAACCGTCTGATACAACTCGCGGTCTGCGTCTTCGTCAGGACGGTCAATGTATGGCGGCAGCGGCATATGGCCGATTTCGTTGAGCAGGGTAAAGACATCGCGGTCTTCGTTAAATTCCAGTTCAAACAGCGTATCGTGACGCGCCACCATCGTCGCTTTAATGTCTTCTTTATCACCGAGCAGCAGCTCTGCGCCGGGCTTAGGCGATTTGGAAGCACGAACGTGGGCCAAAACGCGATGTGAATCCAGCACACGCTCAACCAGTACTTCAATCTTGCCGCCGCTGACCTTACGACCAAATACGCGGGCAGGGATCACGCGGGTATTATTGAAGACCAGCAGATCGCCGGGCAAGATTTTATCGAGAATATCGGTGAACACGCCGTGCGTTAACTCACCGCTCGGCCCGTCCAGAGACAACAAACGACAGCCGCTGCGCTGGGTCTGCGGGTAGCGGGCAATCAGGGATTCCGGGAGTTCAAAAGAAAAATCGGCAACACGCATGGTTTTTCACTTCACTTTAACGACAAAAACAGGCGGCTTAGTCTAGTGGGACGGGGCATCCCCTGCAAGCTTATGCGCTAATAAAGGCACCCCTGACCTGTCAGAGATCACGTTTCCTGCGTTATACTTCGGTGATGAATTTTTTAGCGCACCTCCATCTGGCCTCGCTGGCCGACAGCTCCCTGCTGGGTAACCTGCTGGCGGACTTCGTTCGCGGTAACCCTGAAGGACAATATTCCTCTGAAATCGTCAGCGGTATCCGCATGCATCGCCGCGTCGATACTCTTACCGATTCTTTGCCGGAAGTTCGGATCGCACGCAGCTTTTTCCGTGATGATTTCCGCCGCGTTTCGCCGATCACACTTGACGTGGTGTGGGATCACTTCCTGTCGCGCCATTGGGCGACAATTCATCCACAGCAATCACTGGAAGATTTTCTTGACGCCTGTCAGCATGAAATTACGCCGCATTTACCGGATATGCCGGAACGCTTCCAGAATCTCAATGCCTGGTTGTGGCCGGAACGCTGGATGGAACGCTACGCCGCGCTGCCCTTTATCGGCGATGTACTGCGCGGCATGGCCTCACGGCGGCCAAAACTCAGCGCGCTGACCGGTTCGTTTCACGATATCGAACTGAACTACGACGCGCTCGAGCAGCTATTCTGGCAATTTTATCCGGTGATGATGCAGCAGGCGCGAGACCGACAAATCTGACAAACGGCTTGAAACCTGTGAGTCAGAGCACAAATCCTTGCAACGCTGAGGGATTCTCTTAAAGAAGACCGCGACTTACTTCAAAAACTGATAGCCGGATGCTATCTGATTGATTGGCGTGATGGGGTTTATTCACTACCGGCTTGCCCCTATACTGGCAGTCGTTTTGTTCACCCTTTCCACCTACGATGCCCTCATGGGTCTAAAAAGGAGTAATTTATGGTTCTGGTAACTCGCCCAGCCCCTGATTTCACCGCAGCTGCAGTTCTCGGTAGCGGCGAAGTAGTTGAAAACTTCAACTTCAAAAAACACACCGCAGGCAAACCAACTGTTATCTTCTTCTGGCCAATGGACTTCACTTTCGTTTGTCCTTCTGAGCTGATCGCTTTCGATCACCGTTACGAAGAATTCCAGAAACGTGGCGTAGAAGTGGTAGGCGTTTCCTTTGACTCCGAGTTCGTTCACAACGCATGGCGTAACACGCCTGTTGAGAAAGGCGGCATCGGCCCTGTCAAATACGCAATGGTTGCTGACATCAAACGCGAAATTCAGAAAGCCTACGGTATCGAACATCCGGACGCTGGCGTTGCACTGCGCGGCTCCTTCCTGATCGACAAAGAAGGCGTTGTACGTCACCAGGTAGTTAACGATCTGCCGCTGGGTCGTAACATCGACGAAATGCTGCGTATGGTTGACGCGCTGCAATTCCACGAAGAGCACGGCGAAGTGTGCCCGGCTCAGTGGGAAAAAGGCAAAAAAGGCATGGGCGCATCTCCGGATGGCGTAGCTAAATACCTGTCTGAAAACGCTTCAAACCTGTAATCCTCTCAGGATATCAAGGTCAATAACGGTCAGCCTCGCTGGCCGTTTTTTTTGCCCGCTATTTGCCGCGATCACACTTCTCCCCTCCCTTTTGCTCACTCCCTGTCTTTTACGTCTACGCTAAAAACGTATCACCCGCATCAGAGTGGTGCGCACTTTTATAAAGAGTGGCGTGCGCTTTGCATAGATCTACTGCGTTACACAACATCGTTAACACCCAAAAAAGCGTTATCACACAAGAGCCTGAAGGTTCTGATTTCAAAAGACAGGAGTTTGCATGTTACGGAGTACATGGAAAAAATCGCTCATCGCGCTGGCTATGTTCACCAGTTTTCCGCTCTTAGCCGCGTCAAATCCGGCCGTTGAAGCGAAAAGCGGTATGGTCGTCACCTCGCAACATTTAGCGTCACAGGTCGGTGTCGACATCCTTAAGATGGGCGGCAACGCGATTGATGCCGCCGTCGCGGTCGGTTATGCGCAGGCCGTCGTCAACCCATGTTGTGGCAACATTGGCGGCGGTGGCTTCATGACGGTGCATCTGGCGGACGGTAAAGACACCTTTATCAACTTTCGTGAAACCGCACCCGCCGCGGCCAGCGCCAATATGTATCTTGACGGTGATGGCAACGTGAAGAAAGGCGCCAGCCTTTACGGTTATCTGGCTGCGGGCGTTCCGGGGACGGTGCTGGGAATGGATACGGTTCAGAAAGAGTACGGCACGCTCACGCGTCAGCAGGTCATGGCACCGGCGATTAAGCTCGCGCGCCAGGGCTTCGTGCTGACCCGCGCGGATACCGATATTCTTGATACTAAAGTCGCCCGTTTCAAAGAAGACCCGGAAGCCGCGCGCATCTTCCTGCGTAAAGACGGCAGCCCGTTGCAACCCGGCGACAAACTGGTGCAAACCGATTTAGCCAACACGCTCGAATCCATTTCTAAACATGGCCCGGATGCATTCTATAAGGGTAAAATCCCGGCTGCGGTAGAGGCAGCGTCGAAAAAAGGCGGCGGTATTCTGACTGCAGCGGATTTCGCTAACTACAAAGTCACAGAGGACGCGCCGATCACCTGTAGCTATCGCGGCTATAAATTTGTCTCCGCGCCACCACCAAGCTCGGGCGGCGTAACAATGTGCGAAATCCTCAACATTGTTGAAGGCTATGATCTGAAAAGCATGGGCTTCAACTCCGCGGCATCCATTCACACGCTCACCGAAGCCATGCGTCACGCCTATATGGACCGCAACACTTATCTCGGCGATCCGGCGTTTGTGAAAAATCCGGTAGATCGTCTGATCAGCAAAAGCTACGCCGAAGAAATTCGTAAGAAGATAGAAACGGATAAAGCGACGCCATCCACTCAGGTTCAGCCGGGCATGGAGCCGCACGAGAAGCCGGAGACCACGCATTATTCTATCGTCGATAAAATGGGTAATGCCGTTTCTACAACATATACCATCAACGGTCTGTTTGGTTCCGTCGTGATTGCACCGGGGACCGGTTTCTTTCTCAACGATGAGATGGATGATTTCACCACCAAAGTCGGCGAGAAAAATCTGTACGGGCTGGTTCAGGGTACACGTAATGCCATCGCCCCCGGTAAGCGCCCACTATCGTCGATGAGCCCAAGTCTGGTGACCAAAGACGGTAAAATCTTCATGGTGCTGGGTTCACCGGGCGGGTCGCGCATCATCACTATCACGCTGCAAACCGCGCTTAACGTGATTGATTACGGTATGCCTCCGCAGGAGGCCGTCAATGCGCCGCGCATTCACCACCAGTGGTTGCCGGATGAAGTCTATTACGAGCAGCGAGGCGTCTCTCAGGACAGCCTGAATATTCTGGCGAAGATGGGCTACAAAATGGTTGAGCAAACCCCCTGGGGCGCAGCAGAGCTGATTTTGGTGGGCTTACCGGGCGCAGCGGGTGTCACGCCGATGAACTCAGGCAATGATTCGGCGTTGTCCGGGAAAGTCCGTGAAGGCTATCTGTATGGCGCGAACGACGTGCGTCGCCCGGCAGGTGCAGCGGTAGGTTATTAACCCCCTGCGTAGAAAATAAAAAGCCTCCGCTATCGCGAAGATAACGGGGGCTTTTCTTTACCAGAAGGTAAGTGTTTACTTACGCGTTACTTCTTTAGCACCAGCGCCTGCTTCTTGCGGTCATTGCGCAATTTGAACGCATAACCGATCAGCAGCGCCGCAACCCAGACCATGCCGACGTAAAGTGAGACGCGGGTATCCGGGAAGTAACCGATGAGGCCGATGATAAACACCAGGAAAATAATGCCGAATACCGAGGTGTAAACGCCGCCGCGCAGCGGAAACTCCAGCTCCTTAACCTGTTGTTTATTCAACTTACGGCGAAAACCTATCTGGGAGAACAGGATCATAATCCACACCCAAACAGTCGCGAAGGTCGCCAGAGATGCAATCACCAGGAATACGCTGGAAGGCATGATGAAGTTGAGGTATACCGCAATCAGCAGCGCGCCCATCATCACCAGTACCGTGACCCACGGCGTGCCCAGACGCGACACTTTACTGAACATTTTTGGTGCCTGCCCCTGCTCTGCCATTCCGTGCAGCATACGGCCCACGCCAAACACATCGCTGTTAATCGCCGACAATGACGCGGTGATCACCACGAAGTTCAGGATGCCTGCCGCTGCGGTGATTCCCATATGCTGGAACGTCAGCACGAACGGACTGCCCTGCGTACCAATCTGATTCCATGGGAAAATCGACATAATCACAAACAGCGTACCCACGTAAAACACTAAAATACGCAGCGGTACGGAGTTGATCGCTTTCGGAATAGACTTCTTCGGATCTTCAGCTTCACCGGCAGTAATACCGATAATTTCAATGCCGCCGTAGGCGAACATGACCAGCTGTAAAGACAGAATGGTGCCCATGATGCCCTGACTGAAGAACCCGCCGTGGCTCCACAGATTATGAATACCCGTTGCCTGGCCGCCGTTACCGAGGCCCCAGATAATAATGCCGAAGCCCGCGACAATCATGATGATGATGGTCAGTACTTTGAAGAAGGAGAACCAGAATTCCAGCTCGCCGAACACCTTCACGCTGACCAGATTGATGGCACCGATAATCAGCACCACGCTCAGCACCCACGTCCACTGCGGCACATCCGGGAACCAGACGCCCATATAAATGCCGAACGCCGTGACGTCCGCGATGGCGACGATCAGGATTTCAAAACAGTAGGTCCAGCCGGTGATATACCCCGCCATCGGCCCGAGATAATCCTGCGCATAGCGCGAGAAAGACCCACTTTGCGGGTTGTTGACGGACATCTCGCCCAGAGCCCGCATGATGATAAAGGCGATAATGCCGCCGACCAGATAGGCCAGCAACACGCTTGGTCCCGCCAGTTTGATCGCATCCGCCGATCCATAAAACAGCCCGGTTCCGATGGCCGATCCCAATGCCATAAAGCGAATATGACGCGTTGTCAGCCCGCGTTTTAGCTTCGTGCCCGGCGCTTCTGGCTGCGCGGTTGGTTGTTCAGCTGATTGTTGCATTGACCCTAACCCGTTTCTGTATTTTGAAAATCAAAAATGCGAACTCTAAAAAACACTGCACCCTGTCAATGAAAAAGCCACGGAAAGATTTCCGTGGCCTGATTGGCGAAACATTCATTCAACTACGTTCGAACATTCTGCCGATAATTATTGATGCGCAGTGACGTTGCGCGGACCACTGATTTTGTCATAAATACCAACCAGCACCAGCATTAATACTGAAGGCGGTAACCAGGCAAGACCCTGTGCTGCCAGCGGCAGGTTTGCAGTCCAGGCTGGCATGATATCAGCAAAGGCAGAGGCTTTGATGCCATCGACAATACCGAACACCAGACTGACCAGCATGACCGGTGCCACGATGCGGGTCGTATTATTCCACCAGCGCAGGGTGAAGCTCAATACCACCAATGCGATACAAGGCGGATAAATGGCCGTCAGCACCGGAATAGAAATCTGAATCAGATGGCTCAACCCGAGGTTAGACACCAGCATGGAGAACAGACCCAGAATGAACACCAGTGACTTATACGACAGTGGCAGGTACTGAGCAAAGAATTCAGCACAGGCACAGGTCAGGCCAACCGCCGTGACCATACAGGCGATAAAGATCAGCGCGCCGAGGAAGAAGCTGCCGACGCCGCCGAAGGTATGCGCCACATAGGCATGCAAGATAACTGCGCCGTTGGTTGCGCCCGGCACCAGTGAAGCACTGTTTTCGCCGAGTTTGAACAGGCTCAGATAGACCAGCACCAGGCCTAAACCGGCAATCAGACCGGCCAGAACGGTATAACGGGTCAGCAGTTTGGCATCAGTCACACCGCGCGAACGGGCAGCATTCACGATAACAATGCCGAAGACCAGCGCACCAAGGGTATCCATCGTCAGATAGCCATTAACGAAGCCGCTGGAGAAAGGAACGGTCTGGTAAGCATCCACCGCAGGCATGGTCTGTCCGGCAGGCCACAGCAGCGCGGCAACACCCAGAGCAGCCAGCGCAACCATTTTGAGCGGCGCGAGGAAATGCCCGACGGTATCGAGCAGGCGGCCCGGATAGAGGGAAATACCGATCACCAACGCGAAATAGATCACGCTATAAATCAGCAAAGGAAGCGGGCCGTCACCGGTCATCGGAGCGATACCGACTTCAAAAGAAACGGTTGCAGTACGTGGCGTGGCGAACAGCGGGCCAACAGCCAGATAACAGACGGTCGCCAGCAGAATACCGGCACCACGGCCAATTGGCGTACTCAGGGCGTCAACACCGCCACCCACGCGCGCCAGCGCAATCACTGTCATCACCGGAAGACCTACCGCGGTTATCATAAACCCGGCAGCTGCCCACCAGACTTCAGGTCCGGCCTGCAAGCCAACCATCGGCGGGAAAATGATGTTTCCCGCCCCGACGAATAAGGCGAAGGTCATAAAACCCAGCGCCAGAATATCTTTATTTGTTAAACGAGTACTCATGATTGGTGTCGTGTTGCCTGTTCAAATGAATAAAGTGACCGTTGCTGTCGTCGTGCTGTTCCGTCAGGAGGATGAATGGCGTCAAAAACCAAAGAGCCCCACGGTGAGATCGGAATGAGCTTAAAACGCCTGATGATATGCAGAAAATTACGTTGTTATGCAGGGAGTATCGAGCGACAGCGGGGGCTAAGGTAAACGTTTATAGCGCAGAAAGGCAAGCCGGGATCCAAAAAGCAGAGCGTTCGACCAGATTAATGAACCAAAGCAGCCTTTATCACTGAATACGGGGGAAAACACGCAATATGATATGTATGATTTTTAAGCGAAGTAAGCACAAGATATGCTCCTTAATGACAAAAAGTGCGTGGAATCACCATTAAAAGACGATTACACGCACAATATTCAGCATATTTATGAGGTCATAAAACGATCACTTATGTGATCACCAAACGCGGGCAGCGATATCGACCACCAGCTTCAGTTTTTCCCATTGCTGCGCTTCTGTCAGGCTGTTGCCCTCTTCCGTCGAAGCAAAACCGCACTGCGGGCTGAGGCAGATCTGATTGATATCCAGATATTCCGCCGCTTCCGCCAGACGAGCTTCGACGGTTTTGGCCAGTTCCAGCTCGCCGGATTTGGTGGTGATTAAACCCAGCACCGCCTGCTGATGGCCTTTTTTAATGAAGCGAAGTGGCTCGAACCCCCCGGAACGCTCATTGTCATATTCAAGGAAGAAGGCATCGATATTCACGCCGCCAAACAGGATCTCAGCCACAGGCTCGTAGCCACCTTCGGAAATCCAGGTGGAGCGGAAGTTACCGCGACACACGTGCAAACCAATCACCAGATCGTCCGGTTTACCGGCAATCGCTTTGTTAAGCACATCGGCGTAAGTACGCGCTAACTCTTCAGGAGAGTCACCACGTTCCCGGATTTGCTGCTTCTGATCTTCCGAGCACAGGTACGCCCAGACGGTATCGTCGAGTTGCAGATAACGGCAACCCGCATCGTAAAACGCTTTAATCGCATCACGGTACACCTGCGCCAGATCGTCGAAATAGTCTTTCAGATCCGGATACACCTCTTTGCTGATGGCGTTACGACCACCGCGAAAATGCATCACGCTCGGGCTTGGAATAGTCATTTTTGGCACTGCGCTGCCGCTGATGCTTTTTAGAAAACGAAAATCTTCCAGCATCGGATGCGAGCCAAAGCCGAGTTTGCCGGTGACTTTAATGCTGCGCGCT
This sequence comes from Enterobacteriaceae bacterium Kacie_13, assembly GCA_013457415.1. NCBI lineage: Bacteria > Pseudomonadati > Pseudomonadota > Gammaproteobacteria > Enterobacterales > Enterobacteriaceae > Enterobacteriaceae bacterium Kacie_13. The sequence continues at coordinate 1,155,383 of CP045665.1, read as the reverse complement.
TTAGTCTGTACGCCGTTGAACTGAATCCCCTGCACTGCGTCATAACCTTCCACACCATCCAGCCCTTCAAAGAAATCGAAGTGCCACCACGCACGGCGGAACTCACCGTCAGTGACCACTTGCAGACCAGCTTCGCGCTGTAAATCCACAACGCGGCGAATTTCAGTATCCTCCACGGCACGTAGCTGCACGGCATCGATCTCACCCGCCTGAAACTGTTTACGGGCTTCTTTGATCGCCGCCGGGCGCAGGAAACTGCCGACCACATCAGCACGGAACGGAGGGTTAGTACGTTGCATGAAAGACTCCTTAATGGCACCCCGTCTCAGACGAAATGCAAATGATTGACAAGGTGAATAATTACGTCGCGTTACATTTAGACTTCTAGATGTCTAAATGGCTTTAAGGCCATACTGTCATGCAGGGTGCTCATCGGCAATAGAGGAATTTTCATGGCAGGTGAAATAAATTCATGATGGATTGTGGATTTTTCCTGAGGCAAAAACAGGAAATAAAAAAGCCCGCCATTGTTAAATGACAGGCCTGATGGAAAGCAAATTAAGGTTTAGCAGAAACTATGGTGTGATTATCAGAAGGAACAATCAGTCTAGGTGCCAGCGTAAACATAAAGCGCGTGCCGACGCCGACTTCGCTCATTACTTCAAGCCTGGCGTTATGGTGGCTGAGCGCGTGTTTGACGATCGCCAGCCCAAGTCCGCTGCCACCGGTCTGGCGAGAGCGGGCTTTATCGACGCGATAGAAACGTTCAGTCAGACGCGGCAAGTGCTGAGGCGCAATTCCCGGCCCGTTGTCGCTTATCTGAAACTGTGCACCCTGTGGCGTTTGTTGCCAGCTGACTTCTATTCTGGTGCCCGGCGGCGTGTGGTTCACCGCGTTATACACCAGATTCGAAACCGCACTGCGCAGCTGATCTTCGTTGCCGAAGATCTTCAGCTTGTCGTTTACGCGGAACACCACTTCGTGCTGGCCGCCGCTGAGCGTCTGCACTTCGCGCTCCAGCATCCCAAGCATCACCGGAATATCGACTTTCTCGTGCAAATCCATATTGGCGGAAGCTTCGATTTTCGACAGCGTCAGCAGTTGTTTGACCAGCCCGTCCATGCGCCGCGTCTGCTCCTGCATGGTGTCGAGTGCTTTGGTGCGAAACGGCTCTTCCAGCCTGGCGTCTTCCATCATTTCCAGATAACCCTGCAAAACGGTCAGCGGGGTGCGAAGTTCATGGCTGACGTTCGCGAAGAAGTTGCGTCGCGCGCCTTCCAGCTGACGCATTTGCGTAACGTCACGCGCCACCATCAGTAACTGCCCTTCGGAATAAGGCATTACGCGAAATTCGACGTAATGTTCATTATTGAGCTGAAGGTTTAGCGCACGGCTGAAATCACGCGCCTGGATCCAGGCACGAAACTCCGGATAGCGCAGCAGGTTAAAGATGTGCTGCCCGTTATCTTCTGGCCAGCGAAAGCCGAGGAGTTCCTGTGCCAGACCGTTACACCAGAAAATGTTGCCCTCTTCAGTGGTAAGCACCACCGCATCTGGCAGAGATTCTGCACCGCTGCGAAAACGTTTGATGAGTTGCCCTAATTCGCGACGACGACGACGGTTGCGCATCTGCATCTGGTTCAGCCCGTAGAATAGCGGCTCCCAGCTCCAGCGGCCATTTGGCGGGGTGATGCTGCGGTCAAGCCACAGCCAGTGTGAGAGTTTAAGCTGGTTATAATAATTCCAGCCCAGCGCCGCCAGCACCGACGCAAAGAGAAGCCAGCCAAAATGGCCGACAAAAATACCGAGGATGATCGCTGGCAGGCAAAACAGAAAAAACTCGCCGGCCAGCCTTTTCCATGACAAACGTTCTAACACACAGATTCTCCGCTGTGGGGACTAATAACGCGTTGAGAAACGGTATCCCGTGCCACGGACAGTTTGGATCATTCTGTCATGTCCACTGGTTTCCAGCGCTTTGCGTAAACGACGAATATGCACGTCCACGGTGCGATCTTCCACATAAACGTTAGTGCCCCAGACGTTATTGAGCAACTGTTCGCGGCTGTAAACACGTTCCGAGTGGGTCATAAAGAAGTGAAGTAATTTGAATTCGGTCGGCCCCATGTCGAGCGCCTGTTCATTGGCCATCACGCGGTGGGAGGAAGGATCGAGGGTCAAACCCTGCATGTCGATCACCTCTTCCACCGCCATTGGCGAAATACGGCGCATCACAGCTTTAATACGGGCAACCAGTTCTTTGGGAGAAAACGGTTTGGTGATGTAATCATCGGCGCCCACTTCGAGGCCACGCACCCGGTCTTCTTCTTCACCGCGCGCGGTCAGCATCATCACCGGAATTTCGCGGGTCAGGGCTTCACGTTTAAGATGCTTAATAAACTGAATACCGGAACCACCCGGTAACATCCAGTCGAGCAGGATCAGCTCAGGATAAGGCTCGACCAGCTGGCCGATCGCAGAATCAAAATCTTCCGCTTCTACTGCCTGATAGCCATTTTGTTCCAGTACAAAACACACCATTTCACGAATTGGAGCTTCGTCTTCAACCACCAATATACGTCTAGCCATCTTAGGTCCTGCCAATAGGTTAGCGATCTTTTATTTGATTGCGGGCGCCATTATGCGTCAGTTTTGTGACAGATTTATGAATAGAAAGAATGGTCTATTACACGGCAATTTGACAGCCATCTTGCTGAAATGCGCCTGATTTTTCTGGGGACATCGTCCCCCGTGGGCGTTTATACTTTGCGCCATTGTTACCGTGCAGCGAACCACCGGGAGTTTCATGCGCCTGATCCACACTTCAGACTGGCACCTTGGCCAGTATTTCTTTACTAAGAGCCGCGCCGCCGAGCATCAGGCTTTTCTGCGCTGGCTGACGGAACAGGTAGAAATTCATCAGGTGGATGCCGTGATCGTGGCGGGCGATATTTTTGACACCGGCTCTCCACCGAGTTATGCGCGCGAATTGTATAACCGCTTCGTGGTGGAATTACAACACACCGGCTGCCAGCTGGTGGTCCTGGCGGGTAACCACGACTCCGTCGCCACGCTTAATGAATCGAAGGAACTGCTTTCCTGCCTCAATACACGAGTGATCGCCACCGTAGGCGAAGATCTTTCTGAGCAGGTTCTGGAATTAAATCATCGTGATGGCTCTCCCGGCGCGGTGCTGTGTGCTATCCCGTTCTTACGCCCACGCGATTTGATCGCCAGTCAGGCCGGTCAGTCAGGCAGCGATAAACAGCTAATGTTGCAGGAAGCCATCGCCGCACATTACGACGCCCTGTATCAGGCCGCGCAGGCGAAACGCGAGCAACTCGGCGTACCACTCCCGATCATCGCCACCGGCCATCTGACCACCGTCGGCGTCAGCACCTCGGATTCAGTACGCGACATCTATATAGGCACCCTTGACGCTTTCCCGGCACAGGCGTTTCCGCCGGTCGATTACGTCGCACTCGGGCATATTCACCGCGCCCAGTGCGTGGCAAAAACCGATCACATCCGTTACAGCGGCTCACCGATTGCGTTGAGTTTTGACGAACTCAGCAAAGCCAAAAGCGTGTTTCTGCTCGATTTTACGGGTGCAACACTTAACAACATCGAAACACTGGAAATTCCGGTATTTCAGCCGATGCAGATGATCAAAGGCTCGCTCACCGAAATAGAAAAACAACTGATGCAGTTCACAGATGGCGATGCCACTAAACCGGTCTGGCTGGATATTGAAGTCGCGACGCAGGATTATCTCAGTGACATTCAGCGGCGGATCCAGGCGCTGACCGCCGAACTGCCGGTGGAGGTCGTTCTGCTGCGTCGCAGTAAAGAACAACGCATTAACAGTATTGAGCAACAGGAAAAAGAGACACTCAGCGAACTGAGCGTCAGCGATGTGTTCGAGCGGCGGCTTTCACTGGAAGCAGATACCGACGAACAGCGTCAGGCGCGGATGCGCACGCTGTTCGCACAGGTGGTTGATCAGGTCACCAGCGGTCATCGTGAAGAGGACACCGCACAATGAAAATTCTCAGCCTGCGTTTAAAAAATCTTAACTCGCTGGAAGGCGAATGGAAAATCGACTTCACCGCGGAGCCTTTTGCCAGTAACGGATTATTCGCTATTACCGGCCCGACCGGCGCGGGGAAAACCACCCTGCTCGATGCCATCTGTCTGGCGCTGTATCACCAGACGCCGCGCCTGAACGTCACTCCCAGCCAGAACGAACTGATGACCCGCCACACCGCCGAATCGCTCGCCGAAGTGGAGTTCGAAGTCAAAGGTGTGGGTTATCGCGCATTCTGGAGCCAGCGCCGGGCGAAAAACTCGCCGGACGGCAATTTACAGGCACCGAAAGTCGAGCTGGCATTGCTGGCGGACGGCAAAATTCTGGCGGATAAAGTACGCGATAAACTCGACGCTATCGCCGAACTGACCGGGCTGGATTTTGGCCGCTTTACTAAATCGATGATGCTGTCACAGGGGCAGTTTGCCGCCTTTCTCAATGCTGATGCCAACGACCGCGCCGAACTGCTGGAAGAACTGACCGGCACGGAAATCTACGGTCTGCTGTCTGAGCGTGTGTTCGAACAGCATAAAGAGACGCGCGTGGCGCTCGACGGTTTGCATCAGCGCATGGCCGGTATCGAACTGCTCAGCGAAGAACAGCGTCAGGCGCTGGAAACGCAGCTTAAAGAACTCAACGCACGGGAAATCAGCCTCAGCCAGCAGGCGCAGCAGCGTCAGCGGGATCTTAGCTGGCTGCAACAATGGCAGCAGGTGCAACAAAAGCATCAGCAATCGGTGCAACAGCTGGCCGCGGCGCAGCTGGAAACGGCGCAGGCCGCGCCGCAGTTACAACAACTGGCACGCAGCGAACCGGCAGAAAAACTCCGTCCGTTACTCAATGATCGCCAGCGTTGTCAGGATGAATCGCAACGTCTTCAGCAGCAACTGGCGCAGCTCACGCAGCAACAGGAACAGCAAATTGCACAAATGACGCCGCTGACTCTGGCGGTGGAACAGGCGCAAACGACACGGCTGAAACAGGCGGAAGAACAGCGTCAGACGCAGACGCTGATTGAAGAAAAAATCCTGCCGCTGGATGGCGAAATTATCCAGTGGCGTAAATCACTGGCCGACACGCAACAGTCGGTCAGTGACGTGCAGAAAGGGGTCAGAGAGCATAACGCGACGCAGGTGCAAATGACCGCCGAACGTCAGAAACTGGACGAAGAAAGCCGCCAGCATCAGACCCGCCAGACCGCGCTAAACGATGCGCTGAACGCCGCACAACAGCGTCAGGCTGAGCTGGAAAAACAGCATCCTTTGGCAGCATGGCAGAAACGGCAAACAGAGCTGGCGCAGCTGCGCCCGGTGCGGCAACAGCTGTATTCACTCGCGCAGATTTTCCCGCAACTGAACCAGCGCGTGCAGCAACAGCAAAAAGATTTGGTGCAATATCAGACGCAGCTGGCCGAAGAAGAACAGCGTCTAGGCGCGATCCGCCAGCAATGTCAGAAACAGCTGGAGCATCTGAACGATGTTAAAGCGCGGCATAAACAGGAAATGCTGATCGTCAGCCTTGAAGCTGAACGAGCCAATCTGCAAAGCGGTAAAGCCTGCCCGCTGTGCGGTTCCACATCTCATCCGGCCATTGAACACTATCAGGAGGTTAAACCTTCTGAAACGGCGCAACGCGTCGAGAAAATGCAGCTGGAATTCGATGCGGCAAAAGCCAGCGGCATTGAGCTGGCAGCGAAAATCAAAAGTCTGAAAGAACAGCAAACACGCGTGCAAAACCAGCTGGAGCAGGAAAGCCAGCAACTGAATGCGCATACCGAAAACTGGCAGCGACTCAGCGCGCCGCTGAATCTGACATTCGGATTGCAGGATTCCGTGGCCATTCAGCAATGGCTGGTGGAACGCGATCAAGAAGAACAGCAGTCTCAGGATCTGCTGAGTCAGCACGAACAGCTGGCGCGGGCGTTGCAACAGGCGAAAGATGCCCTGAATGACGCCCTGAACGCGCAGCAGAAAGTGCAACAGCAAAGCGTGTTGCTGACCGAACGCATTACCCGACTGGAAGAGACGCAGGCAAAAACTCAGCAGGACTTTGCGCGGCTGCAAAAGCTGTTCACTGAAGGCGAGAAATCTCTTTCTGAACTGAATGCCAAACGCCTTGAACTGTTCGGTGATCGCCAGGTGGCGCAGGTTCGCGAGCACTTACATCAGCAGCAACAGGCGGCGGAAAAAGCGGTCAGTGACGCACAGGGCGCGCTGCAAAAAGCGCAGGAACTGCGCGATCAGCTGGCCGGTCAGCTGGCGAGTACGCAGCAGCAACAGTTGCAGGCTACGGAACAATTGAAGCGGGCGGAACAGGTGTGGCAACAAGCACTGAGCGCAAGCGGATTTGCCGATGAAGCCGCGGTGACACTGGCCCTGCTCGACGACGCACTGCGTCAGCAACTTCAGCAGCGCAAAGAACATCTGCAACAACAACTGGCGCAGGCGAACGCATTGCTGAGCGATGCCAAAGCACAGCTGGAAAAACATCGCCTTGCCCGCCCTGCCCATCTGAGTGAAACAGAAAATGATCTCGAAGCCCTGACGGCGCAGCAGGCGGAACTGGCGCAACAGCTGAAAACCTTACAGCAACGTTTGGGCGAAATAACCAATAAACTCAACGACGATAAGGCGCGAAGCGGCAACCAACAGGCGCTGATCGCTCAGATTGCGCAGGCACAGCTGACCTGTGATGACTGGGGCTATCTGAATCAGATGATCGGCTCCAGTGACGGCGCTAAATTCCGTAAATTTGCCCAAGGCCTGACGCTGGATCATCTGGTCTATCTGGCGAACCGTCAGTTGGAAAAACTGCATGGCCGCTATCTGTTGCAGCGCAAAACCAGCGATGCGCTGGAGTTACAGGTAGTGGATACGTGGCAGGCCGATGCGGTGCGCGATACCCGCACGCTTTCCGGCGGTGAGAGTTTCCTGGTTAGCCTGGCGCTGGCGCTGGCGTTGTCTGATCTGGTCAGCGACAAAACCCGCATCGATTCGCTGTTCCTTGATGAGGGTTTCGGCACGCTCGACGCCGACACGCTGGACACCGCGCTCGATGCCCTCGACAGCCTGAATGCCTCCGGTAAAACCATCGGCGTTATCAGCCACGTCGAAGCCATGAAAGACCGCATTCCGGTGCAAATCAAAGTCACCAAAGTGAACGGACTGGGCGTCAGCCGGCTGAGCAATGAATTTAAAGTGTGACAGCTAAGTCGCAGGGCAAGCCGCTAGCAATCGTGCTACCGCCATGCCCTGCGGTGGATCCTTTCTGTGAGCACCCGCACAAAAATCGCACCGTTGCAGTGCGCTCTCTTCTGACAACCTGACGAATATTCGGTTATTTCGTTATATCGGCAATCTGGCACGCCCTGTGCTTAACGTTATGTATACAAGTTGCAGTACAAGCTGCACAGCCTGCATAACAGCCAAGGGGAACGCCGATGAAAAACGACAAACCTGAAATCCTTCCGTTCAATAAACAACGCCGTCAGATGATGAAATGGCTGGCGATCACCGGCGGTGTCATGACGCTGGGCGGTATGATCCCCACCACTGTTTTCGCCGCAGACGACGATGAAATCCGCATCGGCTACTGGCCGATTGTCGGTGGTTTGCCGTTGTATGTCGCGCTAGAGCAGGGCTTCTTTAAAGAAGCCGGGCTGAACGTAAAAGGCGTCAAATTTGCCAGCGCACAGCAAATTGTCGAAGGGATGATAACCGGCAGGATCCACGGCTGCGCCAACGGCACCGCCACCGGCGCGCTGGGTTTAGGGGAAATCACATCGCCCGGCTTGTTCAAAATTATCTGCTCGAATCCGTCTAATCACACGCTGGTGTTAGATGAGTTTCTGGTACCGCTCAACAGCACGGCAAAAACTATCGCCGATCTGAAGGGCAAGAAAATCGCCTGCGGGCCAGGGATCCAGAACGTCACCATGGCGAAAATCATTCTGGAGAAAAACGGTTTCACCGATCCGTCGGTGATCGAATTACCTGTCGGCCAGCACGCCCCGGCCCTTGCCGCCGGGCAAATTGATGGCGTCTATACGCTGGAACCCACCGGCACCGTCGGGCGAATGAAACACCTCTCGCGCACGCTGGAAACCGGCGTCATCTCTAAATACGTGCTCGGTAACGCCGATGCCCCGTGGTTCGGCGGCGCAGCAGCGCTCAATTCCACCTTCATTCAAAGCAACCCGGACGCCGCTAAAAAGTTTATCGCCGCCTACCAGAAAGCCGTGGAATTTATTGCCGCCCACCCAGACAAAGCGCGGGAAAACGTGGCGGGTTATACCAGCATCGAACCGGCGCTGGTGAAAGAAGTACCGTTACCAGGCTTCGTAATGTATCCCGACTTAAAGGGCGACAATCTGCAATGGTTCCAGAAGTTTTATGACGTATTTACGGAAAGAAAAATCTTCAGCAAGCCGGTGGATGTCGCTTCGCTGATTTATCAGGGATAAGGAGAAATATCATGACGTCACGATGGTCTTCGAGATTATTGCCGCTGATTGGCCCGGTGCTGCTTTTTCTGTTCTGGCAATTGGCGGTGAGCGCCAGATGGCTGAATCCGGTGCTGCTGCCTTCACCCGTCGAAACGCTGGGCTTCATGTTCGAGTCATTTTCAGATGTCTCGATGCGCACTGACATCGGCGCGACGTTGTACCGTACGCTGGTGGCCTTTGGCTTCGCAGCGGTGATCGGTGTCCCGCTCGGCGTCATTTTGGGCAGCAACGAAAAGGTGTATCGCAGCCTGGAGTTTCTGATCGACTTTTTCCGCTCGACGCCGTCATCGGCGCTGATCCCCCTATTTATGCTGATTTTCGGCATCACTGACGCCAATAAAATCGCCATCGCCGCATTTGCCGCCGTGCTGGTTATTCTGTTTAACAGCGCTTACGGCGTGATGAACGCCAAAAAGACCCGTCTGATGGCGGCAAAGGTCATGGGCATTTCCCGCTGGCATATTTTCAAAGACATTCTGCTGATGGAAAGTCTGGCGCAGACGTTCGTTGGCCTGCGCACCGGTGTGTCGATCGCGCTGGTGATCGTGATCGTCGCCGAAATGTTTATCGGCTCGGAAACCGGCCTCGGGCATCGGATCATCGACGCGCAGCAGGTGTTCAACATCAAAGACATGTACGCCTCGATCCTGATCACCGGCGCGCTGGGTTACTTGCTGAATCTGGCCTTTTTGCTGATCGAGAAAAAAACCGTCCACTGGAGTAGCAAAGCATGACGCAACCTCTCTCGCTGAACCCCGATTACAAAGGCCCGCAGTTGCCGCAGTACGCCACGCGCCCGGATACCCATGTCACTATCCGCGGGCTGACCAAAGCCTTTGCCGGGCAGCCGTTGTATACCGATCTGAATCTGGATCTGCCGCGCGGAAAAATCGTTTCGATCTTCGGGCCGAATGGCTGCGGCAAATCCACGTTAATGAACATGATCGCCGGGCTTATCCCGTTAGACAAAGGCGACATTCTTTTCGACGGCAAAACGCTGGCGCAGACCACCATCGGCTATGTGTTTCAGAACTATCGCGATGCGTTGTTCCCGTGGATGAGTGCACGTTCCAACATCGCCTATCCGCTGGTGCGCAACGGCATGAATAAAACCGAGGTTAACGCCCGCGTAGAGGAACTGACGCAGATGTTTGATATCCGTTTCGATCTCAAACGTTATCCGTACGAACTTTCCGGCGGCCAGCAGCAAACCGTGTGCATCATGCGCGCGCTAGCGACACGGCCGGAAGTGATGTTCCTCGACGAGCCGTTCTCGGCGCTGGATTTCGAAATGACATTGTTTATTCGCGATAAATTGCAGGAAGTGCAGCTGGCGACCGGCGTCACCATGCTGATCGTTTCTCACGATCTGGAAGATGCAGTATTTCTGGCGGATGAGATTTTGCTGCTCACACGACGCCCGACGCAGGTGGCGGAAATCGTACCGTTCGATCTGCCCCGCCCGCGCGGTTCAGAAATCATGAGTCACCCGGAGTTTATCCGCGTGAAGGCACATACGCTGGAAGTGTTTAAGCGGGAAATGGCGCTCTGAGGGAAACAACAGGCGCGGTATTTTTTGCAAACCCCGCGCCCGATATTTTATTTAAGCGTGAAAAACGATTACAGCGCAAACCGCGACTGTGGCCACAGCCATGCCGCACCGCGCACACCGCTGGAATCACCGTGAACGGCTTTAAGTATCGGTGTTTCACATTCACCGCCAAACACCCACTGCTTCACCAGTAGCGGAACAGTCTGATAGAGGCGGTCAACATTGCTCATTCCCCCGCCAAGGACAATTGCGTCGGGATCAAGAATATTCACCACGTTAGCCAGCGCTTTCGCCAGACGACGTTCATAACGCCCAAGGGCCAGTTCTGCCGTTTCGTCGCCTTCTTCCACCAGGGCAATGATCTCAGGCCCTTTCAGCCGCTGACCGGACAGCCGGAAATAGTCCTGCGCAAAACCAGTGCCCGAAACGAATGTTTCGACGCAGCCGGACTTCCCGCAATAACACGGCACTTCGCTGGCAAACTGTCTTTCTTCCTCATCCTGCCAAGGCAGCGGGTTATGGCCCCACTCACCGGCATTGCCGTTTCCGCCCGCGTGCGCCGCACCGTGCAGCGCCACACCGGAACCGCAGCCGGTGCCGATGATTACCGCAAACACCGTATTACGGCCTGCGCCAGCGCCATCCGTGGCTTCGGACACCGCAAGGCAGTTGGCGTCGTTGGCAATGTGCACTTCGCGGTTAAGCAACAGCGCCAGATCTTCATCCAGCTGCTGGCCATTGAGCCATACCGAATTCGAATTTTTCACTTTGCCGGTAAAGGGAGAGAGCGTGCCGGGAATACCCAGCCCGACGCTGCCATGCTGGCCGGTGGCCTTTTCGGCGTCCTGTACCAGTCCTTCAATCGCTTTCAGCGTGCGTTCATAATCATTTCTTGGCGTATCCACGCGTTTACGAAACAGCTCACGGCCTTCGTCAGATAACGCGATGACTTCTATTTTTGTGCCACCTAAATCAATGCCAATTCGCACGTTTTCTTCTCCTGTTACATCGGGTAGGGTCAGTTTTTTATCATTAATCCAGTTTAGAAGCCTGAAGCGACAACCACCAGAATAAGGTGTTATGCAATGTTTCGCACAGGGGTGATTTCTTAACGACGGCTGACGCTCAATTGGGTATCATGCCGCCCTGTATTCATTTAATCAGCGTACCACGAGTGCGCCGGGACAGGGATAACGCCATGTTATGGTTTAAGAATTTGTTGGTTTACCGTTTGAGCCGTGAAGTTTCGTTATCTGCTGACGAAATGGAAAAACAGCTCAGCGCTTTTACCTTTACCCCGTGTGGCAGCCAGGATATGGCGAAAACCGGCTGGGTTTCACCAATGGGTTCCCACGGTGGCGACGCGCTGACTCACGTCAACGGCGGCCAGATCCTCATCTGCGCCCGTAAAGAAGAGAAAATTCTGCCTTCTCCGGTGATTAAGCAGGAGTTACAGGCCAAGATCGAACAGCTCGAAGGTGAACAGCATCGTAAGCTGAAGAAAACCGAAAAAGACTCCCTGAAAGACGAAGTGCTGCACAGCCTGATGCCACGCGCCTTTAGCCGCTACAGCCAGACCTTCATGTGGATAGACACTGTAAACGGCCTGATCATGGTCGATGCCGCCAGCGCCAAGAAAGCTGAAGATATGCTGGCTCTGCTGCGCAAAAGCCTGGGCTCGCTGCCTGTGGTGCCGCTGACCATGGAAAGCCCGATCGAACTGACGCTGACCGAGTGGGTGCGTTCAGGCGTGACCCCTGCAGGTTTCGCCTTGCAGGACGAAGCCGAGCTGAAAGCAATTCTGGAAGAAGGCGGCGTGATTCGCTGTAAAAAACAGGCGCTGGTCAGTGACGAAATCGCCACGCACATTGAGAATGGCAAACTGGTGACCAAGCTGGCGGTAGACTGGCAGGAACGTATCGCCGTCGTACTGGCTGATGACGGCAGCATCAAGCGTCTGAAATTCAGCGACGTGATACGTGATCAAAACGAAGATATCGACCGCGAAGATTTCGCCGGCCGTTTCGATGCCGATTTCATCCTGATGACCGGTGAACTGGCCGCGCTTGTCCAGAATCTGATTGAAGCGCTGGGCGGCGAAGCTCAACGCTAACAGACTGATGCAAAACGTAAAAAAGGCGCTCATTGGCGCCTTTTCTATTGGTACTGTGTCTGAAAGGTTTATTTACTCAGATACTTACACAGGTACGAAGTGGTTTCGCCGACCTGCAGGTTGAATTCGCTTTTACCCGGAATATAGAACGTTTCGCCGGGTTTGAAGACCTGCCAGTCCGGAGAACCAGGGATCAGCACTTTCAGTGAGCCACTGATGACTGTCATTTCTTCCGGTTTTGCCGTGCTAAAGGTGTATTCGCCGACGGCCATCACGCCAACGCTGGCGGCACCCGTACTTTCGCTATCAAAACCAATCGATTTTACTTTCCCGTCAAAATACTCATTATTTTTCAACATAGATTGGCCCTTTGCGATAATTTTCAGAGGTTTCATATTAGGGGCAAAAACCTGCTGCTGTCACTGATTATTATAGCTTTCTCCCCACCCGTCGACACCGCCCGCAAACCACAATCCCTGATTTGATTTTACGTCTGCACAGTGCCATTGTGGGGAGTCACGTCTGCGCCCCCCACTTACGCCACCAACTCTGCCGCCAGTTGCACCATCAGCACATTCGCCAGTAATACCGGAATGTCGAGATGCTTCTCTAACACTTCAACGTGATGATGGTTGTAGCCAAAGCAATCAAGCACTACCACTTCCGCACCCTGCTCAGCAAAACGCATCGCGGCGTCAGTCAGTGCCTGATCGTCAGGCAAAAAGGGGCTTGCCACTGCAAAACACGGTGCCTGCTCAAGCTTGCGCCATTTATTTGTCTGCCAGCCAATCTGGGACTCCACCGGCACCACAATGCCTGCCCGATGCGTCCCGACCATTGCACCAATCAGCGGCGGGATCATCCGCTCCGGTTCGATTAAGTTTGCGTTTGCAGCGTGCAACCCCCTGAATTCGCCACCGCACAGCAACAAAATAGTGCTGCAGCCCTGCGCTTCCAGCTGGTTAATCTTTTCCTGCAATCCGCGCTCGGCACCCGCCGCCGCGAGTAAGACCTGCGAACCATCCAGTAACGGTGCGACCAGCACGGCATCACCCTCCCGCGGCGCATAACGCTGCTCAATTTGCTCCCTGCTGAGGCCGTCCAGTAGCCCGACGTGCGTGACGGGTTCGTCCGGCAGATGCGCCATCAGCAACGGTGTGATGTCGCTGCGCGGCGCCTGTCCAATGGTGAGGGTAGCAAAAGAAGTCATCATAAGCAGGGTGTCCGGCCATTCAGGTCAGTCGCCCCTGAATGACGCAAGGAAGGATAAAACGCAGATATCGTAAATGTGTTTTGTAAACTCATCACAACGTCCTCTTAAATCACGTAACCGGCGCACAAGCGCATGAGCTAAAACGGTTACGAACGCTGTTCATCGTGGAACAGTCATTGTTTAGTGCTGGCTAACAATAAGCCCTGGTGTCGGTCTGGTACTCACTTCACTTTCTGCATCAGTTGCCCGATGCGTTTACTGCAAGCCGGAGAAATGCTGATGATTAATCCAGTCATCATCACCCAGCTTTTCAGCAATTTTTCGGGTCACGGCGGTCAGGCCGTCCTTTATCCCTTCCGGTATGCCCTTTCCTTCGGAAGGCGAAGAGAAAGACAGGCCCAACCCCACAATCTCATTTCGGTGTTTATTAAAAATGCTGGTGGCTAAAGAACTGATCCCTTGCAACGTTTCGTTGTTGGCAAAGGACAATCCGGTCTGACGGATTTCAGCCAGCCGCACGAGTAATGAGTCGATACATTTCGGCGAATTCGCCGAGTTCACCTGATATTCTCCGCGATACCGCTCACGAACTTCGTCGTCGCTGTAACGGGCCAGAATCGCCCGACCAATCGCTGTTTCATGCGCCGGTAATAAACTGCCCGCCGGTGTTACCACCTGCAGATAAGTCCTGCCGGGGAACATCCGCATGATCATGATCTCGCGGCCTTCGAGCATCGAAACATAACCGGTGCACTGCGTCAGCTGACTCAGCTGCGTCATGTAAGGCGTTGTCGCATCGACCAGCGGCGTCGATAAATAGTGGCTGGATATCGCCAATAATAATTTTCCGATTCGATATAAACGACTGTCCGGATCGCGCTCTAATAAGCCTTCACTTTCCATGGTCATTAATAATCGGGAAACGGTACTTTTTGGCAAGGCTAAATTGTTCACTACATCGCTAAATGACAGCCCAGGGTGACCCTGATTGACGCTCTGCCTTGAAAATAACTTCAGTACTGCCGTCGCATTCTCTAAAGTGCTCATAAAGAGAAGAGTTCCGATATGTGGAACAAGGTTCCTGTAAAGTTGATTGAAAAATAGTGCTGATACGTGTCAGCGTCAAGGCGTTTATTTTGGACGGAATAAAATTGCACTTAATTAATATGCTTAAAGATAATCCTAAATCCATTCATTAAAGAGAAAGGGAAATGAATTGCCGAGTATTTACGGGGTGAAGTGCGTCAAACTCAGCAGAATATAGCGATTAAAGATTACGCAAAATATACAGCGCAATAGAGGCTTCGACGAGGATGATAGTGATCGACCAGACAGCCGGCATCGCTTTGCTGTGCTGGTGAAAGAACGATATCAGGGGTTTCATCATGGGGTCCGTAGTGGAGGTTAAAGTAATCACCTGAGTTATTACATTACGCTTATCTATTCGTAAGAACAATAAGTAACCCAATGTGATAACAATCACATAAAGTGGCTCATTTTGTTTACGTTTTCCGATGTTTCCCTCCCCGCAGACATAAAAAAAACGAACCACCTGGGCTCGTCATTTTACATCATCACGCCTGTCAGCGTTCCATTGGCAATGCCAGCGCATCCAAGATGGCATTCACCACCTGCGCCGGACCCTGCGTACCGTCGACAACGTGATGTGCAGCCTGCTGATACAATGCTTCCCGCTCATTCAGCACCTGCATCATTTCTTCAGTGATCGGCTTACCGGTCAGGGTCGGACGCTGATCTTCCATTGGGGCATCTTCCAGACGGTTTGCCAGCGTGGAGGCCGGTGAACGCAGATAAATAACGGTGCCGGTTTGGCGCATAAAATCGCGATTTTCCGCCGAAAGCACTACACCGCCACCGGTCGCAACCACGGTCAGCGGCGAGCTTATCGCCTTCAGCGTTTCAGTTTCACGACGGCGAAAACCTGCCCAGCCTTCACGTTCAACGATTTCGGCCACGCTCAGCCCTGAAGTACGCAGCAGATGGAGATCGGTATCGACAAATTTGTAGCCCAGCGCTTTCGCCAGAGCACTTCCAACTGTCGTTTTACCCGCGCCACGCGCGCCTACCATGAAAATGGGTTGTGTCATTAACGCTGTCCTTAATTCCCCGGGAGCCTCGTTGCTCATCTGATGAAAACCCATCATTTACCTGAAGTATGAATGTCAAAAGTGGTGGCTAATCTGACCTGTCACGTACTCGCAAGATAGTACAACAAAAAAGCCTCACTGGCAGACTTTTGTCACCTGCCGGTGAAGCTTCTGTAGCGTTTTATTTACGCCACCCGTGGCATCATACTGATAAATCCTTACAGCGCAATGTTCTCAGCGGGTTCGTTCGTCAAAGTGCTGTATCAGTGTGGTTTACAAATATAGACCAGTGCCGGGGGGAAATTTTTCACGACGCGGATTTTTTTCCAGGTGAAGTAGCGGGAGAGCATTTTCTCGGAAAGATGACTGTACTGAAACAGCACCAGCACACCGTCTTTCGCCTTCAGTTGCTGCTGCGTTTTCTGCAAAATCTTCATGCTGATACGCGTCGGCATCGACAGCAGCGGCAAACAGGAAAATACGGCGTCATAATTTCCCGTCAGATGCTCGGCCGAGTGGGCCATGACCTGTAACCGACGATCGTCGAACATGTTCAGCCTGCGGATAAACGCGGGCTCAATCTCAAAAGCATCCAGCCGCGCATCTGCCCGCATACGGTTGAGGATCCGCCGCGTCAGCACGCCGTCGGCTGCGCCTAACTCGGCGATATGCAAAGATTTTGTCCAGTCGATCTGACTGAGCATGGCGTGACACAACCAGGGAGACGACGGCATCAGCGTCCCCATTGTCCTTGGTGAGCTAATAAAATTCTGCAAATAAAAAAATTGATTCTGGATCGAAAGACCGGTGTTCTTAATCGTCATTCTCGCGGCATTCAACATATTAACTACCTCCTGAGGACATAGACCCTTATATAACAGAAAAATTCTTAAGAAATGATTAATAAGGGGAATAAACGTCACAGAGGCTAATTAAAAATAAATCACATGGGATAACTCCCAAAAAAAGCATTATGCCGGGTTATGTATAAATAACAAAAAGGCCAACGTCAGGTGACATTGGCCTTCTCATACACTATCTGAAGTCAGTCAGATTTTATTTGTACAGCTCAACATTTGCACGGTTAAGGCTTGAATCGCCCGGCGTACCGGCACCGACAATGCGGTAGTGTGTTGCGCCTTTATCACTGGCAATCTGGTTCAGCGCATCTTTCATGCTGCCCGGAACGGTACTTGGCGCACTCACAGACACCATACCCAGTGACTGGTAAGTCCCGCTTTGTGCTTCTTGCGCAGTAATTGGCGAGGCCGCCAGCGCTGAGAATGAAGCAACAGTAATAGCAACAGCTGTAATTGCAGGTAAGAGTTTCATATTACGCACCTTTCTTTCGTTAGTTTTGTTAATTAATGGAGCGGAAGCAATCCGTTGAAATAATTATCGTTGAAACAATGAAAGGGGGCGTAATGCAACGTAAAGAAGTTTAACCTTTGTGGTAAAAATAAGGAGAGAATGAAAGAAAGTATTTCAGTGATGATAACTGCAAGAGAATTAACGATATTTGATGGAGAAATGATGGAGAGTTTTCAAAGTTATTTATAGCCCGCACAACATTCGCACAAATCGACGCCGTAGTGCAATCACTGATATGATTATTTTTTATGAATTTTCTGCTTCCTTGATCACCGGCACAGTCAGGGGCGCAGATTCGGGCTTTCGCGCGCGCGGTGGCTCATTTAAACAGGAAACTGAGGACGTATTTATGGGGAGCATACATTATGGCGGGTGGTAGCCTTCTGGCCTTGATAGACGACATCGCATCAATTCTTGATGACGTGGCCGCAATGAGTAAAGTGGCAGCCAAAAAAACCGCCAGCGTGCTCGGAGACGATTTAGCGCTGAACGCACAACAGGTCACTGGCGTAAAAGCCGACAGGGAATTACCGATCGTCTGGGCCGTGGCAAAAGGTTCCATGCTAAACAAAGCCATACTGGTGCCGCTGGCGCTGCTGATCAGTGCCTTCATTCCCTGGGCTATCACGCCGCTGCTGATGATTGGCGGCGCGTACTTATGTTATGAAGGGTTTGAGAAAGTCGCGCACAAATTGATGCCCGGCAAACACCATGAAGAAGAAAAACCGGCAGCAGAGCAGGTAAAAAGCGATGCTGACGCGAAAAAGCTCGAAAAAGAAAAAGTAAAAGGCGCAGTACGCACCGACTTTATTCTTTCTGCTGAAATCATCGTGATTTCTCTGGGTATCGTTTCCGCCGCACCGTTCCTCAATCAGGTCACCGTCATGGTGCTGATTGCTGTCGCTATGACCATCGGCGTGTACGGACTGGTGGGCGCGATTGTCAAAATTGACGATGCGGGTTTGTATCTGAGCAAACTTTCAGGTGAGAGCGGCATCATGAATGGCGTGCGTGCGTTTGGCCGCGGCATTGTCAATCTTGCGCCATGGCTGATGAAAACGCTGTCGGTCGTTGGCACCATTGCTATGTTCCTGGTCGGTGGCAGCATTATCAGCCATGGCCTGCCGTTCATGCACAGCCTGCTGGAAAAATTCACCCATGGCCATCAGGGCTGGGTGAATACGCTGATCACCGGCGCTACCGATTTGGGTGTAGGCCTGATCGTCGGCGCCGCTGTTTTGGGTGCGGTTCTGCTTGGTCAAAAAATGTTTGGGAAGAAGTAACCCCTGCTTTTCAGCGCCCTTCTTTTACCGAAGGGCGCAATCCAACACCATCAATTTGTTCAGTTCTTCGACGCCACCAGCATCATTATGTCGCTGGTGAAAGAACCGTCGGACTGGATCTCGAAATGCTGAATGACATCGTCTGACATCACTTTTTGCAGCTCGCGGATCGCCACGGAGAAATGTTCCGGCGTACGCATGCGCGCGATCCAACTAGTGAACTCCAGCGGCAGGCGGTTGGTGGTGACTTCGCGGGTAATCAGCCCGGCCTCTGACGACATATCCAGCCATTCGCCCGGCGAATAGTTGCGGACATGCGACGTATCGCGCAACACTTCGATGGTTTGCAGATAGATATCCAGCAGCGGATGCCCCGGCGACACCACATCCATCATGATGAATTTCCCGCCCGGCTTCAGCACGCGCGCCACTTCGCGCAGTGCCTGGCCAACGTCATGCCAGTGGTGAGCGGAATAGCGGCTGATAATGACATCGGCGCTTTGGTCGGCAAACGGCAAAGATTCGGCTACGCCCTGCTGTACGCGGATATTATCCAGCTGTTTGTCCTTCGCCGCCTGCGCTACCACTGCCAGCATTTGCGCCGACAAATCGTAGGCAATGACGCTTTTCACCACGCCCGCCGCCACAAAGCTGGCGTGACCTGCGCCGCAGCCCAGGTCGATAACCAGCGCCTCTTTGTGCGCTGCCAGCAAAGTCGCCAGACGTTGTAAATCCGCGCCCTGCGAATGGACGGCGCTGGTCAGATAATCCTGTGCCTGCGAACCAAACTGCTTATCAACCGCCTGACTGTGGCTATTTTTCATGTTCATCATTGCTCCTGCCTGTCTTGTTTTTATCGGGTTAAATGCGGGTTTCAAGTGACCTCAAAATCACTATAGGCATTGTTCTATACGGGTACAATATGAGCGCTTATACTGGTATCAGTTACTCCCAGTTTGAGAGATAAGAATGATAGATAATGCAGAATCGCTCACCGGCCCGAAGGCACTGGGGCTATTTTTACGTACGAATCGTGAACGGGTCACGCCGGAGATGGTCGGACTACCGGGTTCGCCAAGGCGCAGAACCAGTGGGCTGCGGCGCGAAGAGCTGGCACAAATCAGCGGCATCAGCGCCACCTGGTACACGTGGATTGAACAGGGGCGGGATGTCTCAATTTCCGCCGCGACGCTCGACAATCTCGCCAAATCGTTGCGGATGGAACCTGCGGCGCGCGAATACCTGTTCAGTTTAGCGGCGGTGAAAGATCCGCAGGCCGTGCACATTTCAGGCGCGCCGGACGTCAGCCTGAAAAACTGTGTGGATCAGTTCACCTGCCCTGCTTATCTGCTCGATAGCTGCTGGAACGTACTGGCGTGGAATCCGCAGGCCGAAACCCTGTTCAGCGGCTGGCTGGGGGGGGATCCGCAACCCAATCTGCTCAACTTCATGTTTCTGCATCCGCTGGCGCGCCAGCTAGTGACCAACTGGGCTGAGCGCGCCAAGCGTGTGGTCGCAGAATTTCGTGCCGAAACCAGTCACTACGCGCATTCCGATGCAGTGCGTGAGACTGTTATCAGCCTGCGCGAACGCAGCACAGACTTCAATCAGTGGTGGACGCAGCAGGAAGTACTCTCGCGGGAAGGCGGTGAACGGCGTTTCAATCATCCGGCGGAAGGTGAGAAAAGTTACCGCCAGCAGACGTTTTTTCCGGCGGGATATGCCGAATGTAAGCTGGTGATGCTGGTGCCAGAAGAGTAAAAATATGGGCCAGACAACGCTGTTTTCTCACACTTAATCGGCCTTGCCGCCAATTGACATATTGATGCTGTATGTGTGAGGCTGATTTGATTAGCTTCCCGAATCATTTCTCCACTGACGGATGATTATCATGATGACACGCCAGATTTATCAGGACGAAGAAATCGAAATCCGTGCTGCAACCGAACTGGAGGCCGTGCTACATCTTGCGGCTGTTCAGGCCTCTGTTAAAGAAATTGGCGCATGGGAAACCTGGTGTACTGAAAAATATGCACTGGAGGACAGCCGCAAATATCTGACCGACAGCGAGCAAAAGCGCCATCGAGGCGCAGAATTCAATTTCTGTCTGTTCGATCGCGCCAGCGGTGAGCTGATTGGCAGCGTGGGCATCAACCGCATCGTGCAGGAATATAAGTTCGCCAATCTCGGATATTGGATCCGCACCGGATATACCGGCCGGAGTCTGGCGACGCTGGCGGTCAGAGCGGCCGCGCGTTTTGCCTTTACTGAACTCGAACTGACGCGGCTGGAAATTGTGGCGGTGGAAGGTAACGCCCGCAGCCGTCGCGTCGCGGAAAAAGCGGGTGCGACTTCCGAGGGCCTGCACCGTAATCGTCTTTATTATCACGGTCAGCCGCGCGACGCCTGGGTCTATTCTCTGATCCCAGGCGATCTCTGAGCTGGCTTCACAAAAAGATAAGGCACAGAACATGACTTTTTCTACCCATACCGTATCTACCGACTGGCTGGCGAAGAATCTGAATTCACCGGACGTGGTCATTATCGATTGTCGGAAATCCAAACCGGGGATCACCCCGCCGATTGATTTCCATGCCAAATATCTGGAAGCACATATTCCCAACGCGATTTATGTGGAAGTCGACAGTATTTCCGACTGCACCACCGGCCTGCCGCATATGATGCCGACGGCGGAAGAATTTGCCGCGTCGATGAGCCGTCTTGGCGTCGCCGATACGCAAACTATCGTGCTATATGATGAAGGCGATTTATTCTCAGCGCCGCGCGTCTGGTGGATGCTGACAAGCTTCGGGGCAAAAAGCGTCCGCGTGCTGGACGGTGGCCTGAATGCCTGGCTTGCCGAGGGTAAACCGACGCAAAACGGTGAACACACCCGAGTACCTTCGACGTTCAACGCGAAACTGGTGCGTCCGGTAGTGGTCAGCGCACAGCAAGTCAAAGAATCACTGGGCAAAGTGCAAATCATCGATGCCCGATCTCTGGCGCGCTTTAAAGCCGAAGCGCCGGAGCCGCGTCCTGGTTTGCACGGCGGCCATATTCCCGGCAGCCTTAGCGTGCCCTTTACCGAACTGACGCAGGATGGCCACCTGAAATCGCCACAAGCTCTGAAAGCAACCTTCGAACAGGTGGGCGTGGATCTGAATAAGCCGGTGATCACCAGCTGTGGCTCGGGCGTCACCGCCGCAGCGCTGGCTTTTGGGTTGGACGCGCTGGGCGTGAAAGATGTCGCGCTGTACGACGGTTCGTGGGCTGAATGGGGCGACGTGAACGAAGATTTCCCTATCGAAACCCACTGAAATCAGAACGTAAGAGATCAAAAAACCGGGTGAGAAGCCCGGTTTTTTTATGACGTTTTTTGCAGCGCCAGTTCGCTGACACCAAACGACTGCGCGATCTCCTTCATCAACGTGATCACGCTATAGGCCACTCGCGGTACTTCGGTAAACGCTTCGATCAGTAACGGTTCACTGACAGGTTCGTGCACGATTTCATGCAATGCCTGTCGTAAAATCGCCAGCTGTTCGGCTGAGGTCTGCGCTGAAGTGATCAACGGCAGACCGGGCACGGCGGCCGTTTGGCCAATCACGATCAAGCCAGTAAGGGCTTCGGGCTGCGCATGTTTCAGCAATTCCATCGTCACGCAATCTACCGCCGTAATATCGGCTTTACTTTGCTGAACGAAAAGGAGAGATTCGCGGTGGCTGCCGGTCGCTGAGGCTTCTGAAAAGAAACGCCCTGCGTCGGCCAGCGGTGCCACCAGCGCGCGCAGGCTGTTATAACCGGACTGAGAATCGGTGCTGTTAAACGCCAGACGCCGGTGACGGAAATCGGCCAGATATCGCCCTTTATCCTCCTCACGCGCAACTAAAAAACTGCGGTAACGGAACCCATCACAGCCGGGCGCGCGATAGCTGAATAATCCTACCACTTGCACCTGTGGCAAGCTTTCCACCAGCGGGAATCCGCAGGTCTGGCTGAGCAGTAAATCCGGCATCTGCCAGTGCGCCAGCAACTGCTGCGGCCAGCTCAGAGAATCAGGCGTATCGGGCAATCCGAGTCGCCGGAGCTTGTCCCGCAATACGCGGGCAAACGCCTCAACGTCGGGCCGGGAGATAGCGTACATCGGTAAAGACATCAGCATGATTTGGCGACTCCGTCAGGGGGTGTCCTGCTGATAATCATAGTCGCTGCGGGGCGGTTGCGCTGGCAGTCCATCGGGTGCAAAAGGATGACTTTCTACGCTCACCGGAGACCTCGAGTGATCGCGAAACCACTGCCGGTAACCTTTCACCACGAAACCCTCACTACGCGCAATGTAAGCCTCGCGATCGGCGACATACACCTTACGTAACGCAAACCACGGCACGCCAGGCAGATCGTGATGCACCAGATGGTAATTCAGATTAAGAAACAAGATCCGCCATACCAGCCCCGCTTCGTTCAGGGTAGAACGGGCCTCGGGTGCATGTTCGGCGCGGTGTTCAAAGAAAGAGCGCACTTTTGTCAGGCTAAGCGCCGGATAACTTACCGCCAGAATAAAAAAGACAGGCGATAAACCGAACGGTGCCATCCAGTACAGCAACCCGCCCAGTAAAACGCCATGCGTCAGCCACATCGTGGTTGCTCGCGCATCACCACGACACACCGCCGTGAGTGCGCCGGTCAGCGTGCTGCAAATATCCAGCAGCGGGCCGATGAGCATTCTGCCCGGCAGAGTATTGCGTAATCTAACCAGCGCTTTCATTGCTGGTGAAAGCGCTTCCCAGCTGTTACGGCTGAAGTAATACCCTTCCGGATCGTCGCCAGGCAACGTGAGATGTTCGTTAATGTGATGCTGTAAATGGGTATCGCGATACAGGCCATACGGATACCAGACCGCCAGCGGCAGCGTTCCAAACAGCTGGTTAAGCCAGGGTTTGCGGGTCGGATGGCCGTGAATAAGTTCATGTTGCAGCGACATGTACCATGTGGTGAACCAAATCAGCAGTGGCGTGCCGATCCATACTCCGAGTGACGTCCAGAATATGACGACGGCAAACCAGCCGCTGTAAACGACAAGGATAAGCGCCCACGTCGGCAATTCCAGCCGCCAAAGAATGTGCCGGGATAGAGCACTAATATCCGCCCGCTGTCGAGTGCTGAGATAAAATGAGGTAGACGCCATAATTTGCCGCGCTGCTGTTGATAAGGACTTCGGCAAATTATCCCGCATCCCGACATTTCAGCGAACTGACTTAAAATGCATTCTATTGCCGGTTAAACGCTAAAGCCCGGCGGGACCGTTCAGGCGTAAAAAAGCCCGCCGGAGCGGGCCTAAGACATCCTGTTACTTCGCTTAGCCTCGCAGATCTTTCTGCACGGCCTGAGTAAATTCTTCCATCGGGCAGAAGCCCTGTTTATCAACGGCACAGCCTTCGATTTGCAGCGTCACACGCTCAGGAGGGTTTTTGATACTCAGCGCAACGTTGTTACGGATCTGCTTCGCTGTCGGATAAATATATTCGATCTTCATCAGATCTTTGTTGGCTTTCTTATCATGCCAGCGCTGGAAAACAACGGTACCGCTGATTGGCGTACGTTCGTACTGGCCCGGCAAGGTGTAGTCCTGTGTTTTCAGCGCTGCGAGCAGCGAGGCGATATTCGAGTCGTGACCGACCAGCACGGCCAGTTTTGACTGCTGCGCCGCTTTCTCATCAGCAGTATTCGCCAGTTTTGGATCCAGTGAGCCTGCAATAAAGGTGAGTAACGGCTTAGCGGCGTTAGCCGCAATGGTTGGCGAGCCGAACAGGGTCTCGTGATACAGATTCTTGATGGTTTCCAGCTTCGTCCATTGCTCAGGCGTACTGATTTTTCCCCATGCGATGTCTTTCATCGGGAAACCTTCGTAATACTGCAACATAAACGCGTCGGTCGCACCGGTCGCCATGCGCAGAGGCCCGGTGATGCCCGGCTCTTTGCCCTGCGTCAGCACGACTTCCGACGGCTGCGATGCCAGATCGCACTGTTGTTTCTCTTTGCAGATTTTGCTGTTCTTGTAATCGAGAATACTTTCCAGCAACTGGTAATTCGGTTTCAGACGCTGATTCAGCCCTGCCAGCCCCCCCTCACCGGCATGCTGATTAACAGAATTCAGCGCACTGGTTTTGAAGGTATCGTTCACTTCAGCAGTAATAATGGGGTTGAATACTGGATCCATTTTACCGATTTCAACACGGTTGATAACCGACACATCACAGCCTGGGAAAGCGCCGGCAGTAAAGTGTTTCGCGGTATCAATGGTACGCGGTAAACTGTTGGCATAAGTGAAAACTTGCGCGTTTGCAGGGCATCCGGCGGCAGACAACAGTTTGTCTTTCGCCAGCCATGCGCGGAAATAATGGCCCATATGTTCGGAAACCTGACCGCCTTTTGGCGTCAGCAAGCCGCCTTCGGTTTTCCAGACAGGCCAGGTGTGCGTGGTGGATTCGGCCAGCACATCACCATAATTGACCAGCGGCGCACGGATACCGTGGCGGCTGAGCACCAGCACCTGTTGCAGTTCTAAGTTATCGGACTGAGCGGCCTGAGCGACAGGCATGGAGAGCGGCAAAACGCAGGCAAGTGCAGACAATGCAAGAAAACGGGATGCTTTTTTCACGAGTGATCCTCTTGATGAATAGTTTTGTAGATTCCCTGAAAACAAAAAATCACCACAGGATCCAACAGATTGATTCCTGCGGTGAATTTTCAGCATAGTGTAATATTCACCAGAAGTGGGGGATCAGGTTCACAACCTGCGCCCAGTACTTTGTTCAGTCACAAAGAAAGTCACTCAGAACTGATAACGCAGCCAGGCAAAGAACACGTTGCCGTTATTGTAAGTGCCCGGAATATAGGTCGCCTGAAAAGTGAGTTTGTTATAGCCGACCGAGGCCAGCGGTAATACTATCGGAATAGGAATATATTTATAGTCATCACGCGCGGTTACTGCAGCGGTATAACCTAAACCTAAACGAAAATTTTTATCATTTATTGGCTGCCATATTTTTTCCCAGCCGTAACCGCCTATCGGCTCCCACTTATTATGAGAGTCTTTAAACGCCATAAAATAGATGCCGTTCCAGTTTCCTTTCTCATCATAACGGGAAATGCCATAACCACCGCCCCACGGACGCTCGTTATATCTGTCAGTTTTTTCCTTGTCATAAGTCAGACGATTGTGCCAGGTAATCACCGGCAGATAGAGATCCTGCTTATCTGACTCGTTCCAGGTATCGGACACGTTCTCTTTGAAAGCATCCCACATCACCGGAAAAATAGATTCTGTTCCGTCTTTATTGGGACTGTTCATCGGGTCGAGCCCGCTATTGGTTGCCCAGGCTGGCGAACTTAAACCTAATATCAGAACGACAATCAAACAGCCTGTAACTTTATTGATTAACATTTTCACAATAACTCCCTGCATTGAGGTAGTATCATAAACAAAGCTTGGTTCAATAAAGTAAACGAAGGTGTAACGAAAGAACTCCGCCAACCTTAATTTAATGAATTTACAGCAATTAAATTCCGTATTATCAGAATAATCCTTAAATGATTTAGATTTTGTTTAGACAATTATCTTCCAACCGCCCTTCCTCACTAAGAATATTCTCAGAGATACTGAAGGAGTTATCTTATTATTAAACTAAAAAAATTAAATTAACTATCAAAACTGAAAGCGGAACCAGCCAAAGAGCACGTTACCTTTGCTATTGGCGCCTGGCACGTAGGTTGCCTGAAACGTCAGCCGTGAATAGCCTGCGGAAACCAGCGGCAGAACCATCGGGAAAGGAACGTAATCATAATTATCACGCGCCGAGACGGCAGTAATATATCCGGCACCTAAACGAAATTCTTTATCATTGAGCGGTTGCCATATTTTTTCATAACCATAACCGACAACAGGTTCCCATTTATTAAAGGAGTCTTTGAACGCCATTGCATAAAGCGCATGCCAGTTTCCTTTTTCGTCATAGCGAGAAACACCATAACCCCCACCCCAGGGATGTTCATTATATCCATCAATTTGTTTTTTACTGTGAGTATGGCGATTATGGCGTGTTAATACTGGCAGAAAGAGATCCTGATGCTGCGGAGCATTCCAGGTTTCTGCAATATTATTTTTATATGCAGACCATAAACTTTCGTTATTACCATTTTCGGAAACAGTTTTAGTTTGTGGAACAATAACGCTTTCATCAGCTTGAGCGGTATTAGCGCCAATAAGTAAAAAAGCAAAAATTGAAAAAGAGAACACTGCGCGAATATTCACGAAACGGATGTTTTTCATTGGCCTGATCGCCCTGTTAATTTGACCGGGCCATCATATAATGTAAAAAATATACATATACTTAATCAGACATTAGGCAATCATAAACAATGTAGATGTATTGATTTATAAATGTATAAAAACAAGGCGTTAGGAATTATGCGCATAAAACACTGAAACATTGACTTACATTTATGAGTTCTGGCTTATGCATGCCACTTATTTTTGGACGTTAAAATATAAAAAAATCCGCAGGCTTTCGCGCTGCGGATTTTTATTACTGACATAATGTAGAGGATCAGCCCAGCTGTTTACGCGCATTACGGAACATGCGCATCCACGGACTGTCTTCGCCCCACTCTTCCGGGTGCCAGGAGTTGCTGACAGTACGGAAGACACGCTCCGGATGCGGCATCATCACAGTAACGCGGCCTGAGAGGTTAGTCACAGCGGTGATGCCATTCGGTGAACCATTTGGATTCGCCGGATAGTTTTCCGTCACCTGACCGTGGTTATCCACAAAGCGCAGCGCCACCAGATTACGGTGCTCAATCTGCGCCAGATGCGCAGCATCTCGCACTTCCACATGGCCTTCGCCGTGTGAAACCGCAATTGGCATACGTGAACCGGCCATGCCCTGCATGAACATTGACGGGCTGGCAGTCACTTCCACCAGACTGAAGCGCGCTTCGAAGCGGTCAGACAGGTTGCGCACAAATCGTGGCCAGTGTTCTGCGCCCGGAATCAGCTCTTTCAGGTTGGACATCATCTGACAGCCGTTACACACGCCCAGTGCCAGCGTTTGCGGACGATGGAAGAATTCGGCGAATTCTTCACGCACGCGATCGTTAAAGAGAACAGACTTCGCCCAGCCCTCGCCCGCGCCCAGCACATCACCGTAGGAGAAACCACCGCACGCCACCAGCGTGTGGAAATCCTGCAAATCACGGCGACCGGCCAGCAGATCGCTCATGTGGACGTCTACCGCGTCGAAACCTGCACGGTGGAAGGCGGCTGCCATTTCCACGTGGGAGTTCACGCCCTGCTCGCGCAGCACGGCGACTTTCGGACGCGCACCTTTGGCGATGTATGGCGCGGCGACGTCTTCGTCCGTTGCGAACGTCAGTTTGACGTTCAGACCCGGATCGAGATCGTGCGTTTTGGCCTGATGTTCCTGATCGGCACATTCCGGGTTATCACGCAGACGCTGCATCTGCCAGGTAGTTTCCGCCCACCAGGTACGCAGTGTGGTGCGGCTTTCGCTGTACACCGGCTTGTCGCCATGAGTGATAATGAAACGGTCGCCGGTTTCCACTGTGCCGAGATAATGCGCACACTTCGCCAGACCAAACTTCGCCAGCGTTTGCTCAACCGCTTCGCGATCTTCGGCACGAACCTGAATCACCGCACCCAGTTCTTCATTGAACAGTGCAGCCAGCGCGTCATTGCCAAGCGCGGCGATATCAGCCGTCAGGCCGCAATGACCGGCAAAGGCCATTTCGGCCAGTGTAACCAGTAAGCCGCCGTCGGAACGGTCATGGTAAGCCAGCAGTTTTTGCTCCGAGACCAGCGCCTGCATAGCGTTGAAGAAGCCACCGAGCTGCTCTGCACTGCGCACGTCGGCAGGGGTGTTACCCAATTGACGATAAACTTGTGCCAGCGCCGTGGCACCCAGTGCATTGTGACCGGCCCCCAGATCCACCAGCAGCAGCGCGGTGTCGCCTTTATCGGTACGCAGCTGCGGCGTCACGGTATGACGCACATCTTCGACGCGGGCAAACGCGGTGATCACCAGAGACAGCGGTGACGTCATCTCGCGCTGTTCGTTGCCTTCCTGCCAGCGGGTTTTCATCGACATGGAGTCTTTGCCCACCGGAATGGTGATGCCCAGCGCCGGACACAGCTCTTCGCCCACGGCTTTCACTGCCGCATACAGACCGGCATCTTCGCCCGGATGACCGGCCGCCGACATCCAGTTAGCCGAAAGCTTAACGCGCTTAAGGCTGCCGATTTCTACCGCAGCAATGTTGGTCAGCGCTTCGCCGACGGCCATGCGCCCGGAAGCGGCGAAGTCCAGCAACGCTATTGGGGCACGTTCGCCCAGAGACATCGCTTCACCATAATAGCTGTCGAGGCTGGCGGTGGTGACCGCGCAGTCAGCCACCGGGATCTGCCACGGGCCGACCATCTGATCACGCGCGACCATGCCGGTCACGGTGCGGTCACCGATGGTGATCAGGAAGGTTTTTTCTGCCACCGCAGGCAGATGCATTACGCGTTTTACCGCTTCGGCGATCTGAATATTTTGCGCGTTAAGGTTATCACCGCTCGCTTTCAGCGTGGTGACATCACGGGTCATTTTCGGCGTTTTGCCAAGCAGCACGTCCAGCGGCATATCGATCGGCTGGTTGTCGAAATGGCTGTCTTCCAGAGACAAGTGCATTTCTTCTGTGGCTTCGCCAATAACGGCGTAAGGCGCGCGCTCACGTTTACAGATGGCATCGAACTGCTCAAGCTGAGCCGGTGCAACGGCCATCACGTAGCGTTCCTGAGATTCGTTACACCACACTTCCAGCGGACTCATGCCCGGCTCGTCGTTGAGGATATCACGCAGCTGGAAGCGGCCGCCGCGGTTGCCGTCGCTCACCAGTTCCGGCATGGCGTTGGATAAGCCGCCCGCGCCGACATCATGGATAAACAGAATCGGGTTGGCTTCACCGAGCTGCCAGCAGCGATCGATGACTTCCTGGCAGCGTCGTTCCATTTCTGGGTTATCGCGCTGTACGGAAGCAAAATCCAAATCTGCATCGGACTGACCTGAGGCCATAGAAGAGGCCGCACCACCGCCCAGCCCGATATTCATCGCCGGACCACCAAGAACGATAAGCTTAGCGCCGACGGTAATTTCGCCTTTCTGCACGTGATCGGCACGGATATTACCGATACCGCCCGCCAGCATAATCGGCTTGTGGTAACCGCGTAGTTCCGGGCCATTGTGGCTGTTGACGTTTTCTTCGTAAGTGCGGAAGTAGCCCAGCAACGCCGGGCGACCAAATTCGTTGTTGAACGCTGCGCCGCCCAGCGGACCGTCGGTCATGATATCGAGCGCGGTAACGATGCGATCCGGCTTACCGAAATCTTCTTCCCACGGCTGTTCAAAGCCCGGAATACGCAGGTTAGAAACGGAGAAACCGACCAGACCCGCTTTAGGTTTTGCCCCACGACCGGTTGCGCCTTCGTCACGGATTTCACCGCCGGAGCCGGTTGCCGCACCCGGCCACGGAGAGATCGCCGTCGGGTGGTTATGAGTTTCGACTTTCATCAGAATATGCGCCTGCTCCTGATGGAAATCGTACAGACCGTCTTTCGCATCGGCGTAAAAACGGCCGACCTGCGAACCTTCCATCACAGCGGCGTTATCTTTATACGCAGAAAGCACGTAGTCCGGCGTCTGTTCGAAGGTGTTTTTGATCATCTTAAACAGGGATTTCGGCTGTGTTTCGCCGTCGATCACCCAGTCAGCATTGAAGATTTTGTGGCGGCAGTGTTCGGAGTTAGCCTGCGCGAACATATAGAGTTCGATGTCAGTCGGGTTGCGCCCCAACGACGTAAAGGCTTCCATCAGGTAATCAATTTCGTCCTGCGCCAGTGCCAGACCCAGTTTGATGTTGGCATTTTCCAGTGCGCTGCGGCCTTCGCCAAGAATATCGACGTGCTGTACCGGCGCGGGCTGATGCTGTGCGAACAAGGCGCTGGCGTCTTCGAACTTACCGAAGAGAGTTTCCATCATCCGGTCATGCAGCAATGCGCCCAGCAGTGTCCACTGCGCTTCGGTCAGCTGCGGTGCCTGTACATAGAATGCCAGACCACGTTCCAGACGCAGCACCTGAGATAAACCGCAGTTGTGAGCGATGTCAGTGGCTTTAGAAGACCACGGAGAAATGGTGCCGGGACGTGGAGTGACCAGCAGTAAGCGGCCAGTAGGAGCGTGTTCAGCGAGAGAAGGACCGTATTTCAGGAGGCGTTGTAACTTGGTTTGTTCGTCCGAACTCAGCGGCGCGCTGACATCGGCAAAGTGTACATATTCGGCGTAGATATCGCTGACCGGAAGGCGGGCATCCTGACAGCGGGACAACAATTTGTTAATGCGAAAAGCCGACAAAGCGGGCGAACCACGCAGTATTTCCATAATCACAGATCTCTCGTCTTCGAAGACACTGACCACAGTGCTTCATTGGGCGCAACAGGGGGAAAACGCGGCCTATTATAAAGAAAGCCATCGCCCGACGAAACCGTTTGCGCAGGGAATATTGATATTCATTTATAGACTGACATTTTGCATGGGTATTATGAATAAAGTTGCAGACTGTCGTTTTGTTGAGCAAAATGCGTCAGCACTGGGGATATAACCATACTAACTGCACAGCATATCGTAAAAAAACAAGAGCGCCGCAGCGAGATAACTATTTGACGCGACTAAAAATTAATTATGTCCTGATGGGAATTGCCGCCCTGTTGCTGGCGCTGGCCTTATGGCCTGCCGTGCCGTGGCACAGGGGTGAAGGCGACCAGTTGGATCAAATAAAATCCCGTGGAGAATTGCGCGTCAGCACGCTCAATTCTCCACTGACTTTTATGGACTCCCCGGAAGGTAATCTCGGCTTCGATTACGAGCTGGCGAAACGCTTTGCAGATTATCTGGGCGTGAAGCTGGTCGTCTCTCAGCACACCACGGTTGACGCCATGTTCAGTGAACTTGACCACGATAACGCCGACATGCTGGCTTCGGGTCTGGTTTACAACAATGAACGGCTGAAAAACTATCGGGCCGGCCCGGAATACTATTCCATTTCGCAACAGCTGGTTTACCGGCAGGGTACCGCACGCCCGAAAAGCTTCGCCGACATTAAAGGTACACTGATGGTTTCCGCCGGCACCGCGCACATCGCGACGCTCGAAGCCGCTGGCAAAAAATTCCCTAACCTGACGTGGAGCACCACCGACAAAATGTCGCCGCGTGACCTGCTGCAACAGGTGGAAAATGGCAAGCTCGATTACACGCTGGGCGACTCAGTGACTATAGCGTTGATGCAACGCGTGTATCCGCGTCTGGCCGTTGCTTTCGACGTCACAGAAGATGAACCCGTCACCTGGTATTACCGCAAGCAGCCGGACGATGACAGTCTCTCCGCCGCCATGCTGGATTTTTTCAGTCAGATTGCCGACGACGGTACTCTGGAGAAACTCGAGGAAAAATATCTCGGCCACGTAGGCGATTTCGATTACGTCGATACCCGCACCTTCCTCAATGCTATCGACAAAACGCTGCCGGACTTACAACCGCTGTTTGAGAAATACGCGCAGGATATCGACTGGCGGTTACTCGCCGCGATTGCCTATCAGGAATCGCACTGGGATCCCCAGGCCAAATCACCGACCGGCGTGCGTGGCGTGATGATGTTAACCCGTGCAACGGCCTCAGGGCTGGACGTGGATGACAGGACCGATGCCGAGCAAAGTATTCGCGGCGGTGCGCTCTATCTTTCAAGGCTGATGGAAAAGATGCCGGAAACCATCCCGCAGGATGAGAAAATCTGGTTTGCCCTTGCCGCCTATAACATGGGTTACGGCCACATGCTGGATGCTCGTAAGCTGACGGCGCAGCAGAAAGCCAATCCCGACAGCTGGGCTGATGTAAAACAGCGGTTGCCGATGCTGAATCAAAAACGCTATATCGGCCGTACAACCTACGGCTATGCGCGTGGGACTCAGGCTTATAACTACGTCGAGAACATTCGCCGCTATCAGCTCAGTCTGGTGGGGTATCTGATGGAAAGAGAGAAACAACAGGCGCAGCAGGCGGCGTTGCAAGCTCAGTTAGGCCAGGGCTATCCGGTGGTGGATGCAAAGGAAGCGCTGGCCGAGTAACTTTGTCACTATTCTTCGGGAGGCACGCCATTGTCAGCCGCGCGTTGCGCCAACCGCAGCGCTTTTTTCTGACTGCGGCGGTAACGGAAGAATGCGCTCAGCTGTTCCGAACAGGCATCGGCCAAAATGCCGGACGTGATTTCTACCTGATGATTCATGCCCGGATGGCGCAGCACATCGAGCAGAGAACCAGCCGCCCCGGTTTTAGCGTCTGCCGCGCCATACACTACGCGGCGGATCCGGCTGTGGATCATCGCGCCCGCGCACATCACACAAGGCTCGAGCGTGACATACAGCGTAGCGTTGATCAGGCGATAGTTTTGCACTACGTTGCCGCCCTGCCGCAGCGCCATAATTTCGGCATGTGCAGTGGGATCGTGATGGCCGATGGAACGGTTCCAGCCTTCGCCAATGACCTGATTATCTAAAACCAGCACCGCGCCGACGGGCACTTCACCTTCATCCTGTGCTTTAAGGGCCAGATTCATGGCATGGTGCATCCAGAACTCATCATCTTTATCTTTTACTTCTGCCAACTCAACCTCTGCCACTTCAACCTCAATCATTATTTCCAGCGGCCATTATACCGTTGTTCATCCGCCCCGCCCATGAATGGTCATCGCGATACGCTAAAACGGATTGATTTGGTGAATAAGTAATATTTTCTAAAGGAATTGGTTGTTGAAACATGGGAAAAGAAAAGGCCGGAAATCCGACCTTTCTTTGAGCAAAGCACAGAGCCGGAAACGTCATTCCAGCTGCTGCAGGTCACCCTGTTTGCTGACCCGAAAACGGTGCTCGCAAAAGTACAGCAGCGGGTTATCCTGCTTGCTGTCGCTGTATCCGCTGTAAAGTTTCAGTGGTGATCCGATGCGGCTTTCCAGCTGTATGACTTTCTCTTCGCCGAGGCAGCGCAGTGGTAAAACCCAGCCACCTTTAGCCCGAGCAATCCGGCTACCCACCAGTTTCACCTGCGGTAAAAACAGCGATTCATGATACACCTGCTTCACAAGATTTTCCGGCGAGCCGGTAATCAGCCAGACTTCGGTATCATCGCTGTCGAGATATTCCCGCAACCGGCGCTGAACCACAGGGAACTCCACCACTTTCTGGCGGAACGCATTCACAAACTGCAACTCCAGCGCTTTTAATCGCGCTTCGCTATGCCCGAAGGTGATCGCCCAAAGCAAAAGGCTCATCGGCCAGCGGGTTGCGCGCCCCTGAAAGAATAACCCCAGCCCAATCAGCGGCAGCAAAGGCACCACCAGAATCAGATTTTGCGGCATACGCCAAAGCAGGAAGCGTAAGAAGGATCCAAACATGTCCTGCTGATGCAGCGTGCCATCAAGATCAAAAAACACTACCCGTCGGTCAGGCTTCGTAGTCAATCCGTCACTCCTCGGGATCGTTGAACCCCATCATCCAGGTAAATATAAAACCAGCTAATACCGTAATGACTAAACCTGCCAGATACAACATCACTTTGCCGGAAACAATGGTCAGCGCCAGCGGCAATCCTGAAATGCCAAATGTGATCACCGTTGCGACTTTCCAGTAACAGATTAGCGCACCTCCGACAGCTCCGCCCAGACATGCGCCGATAAAAGGTCGCCCGAGGGGTAATGTCACGCCAAAAATCAGCGGTTCCCCGATGCCTAAAATGCCGACCGGCAAGGCGCCTTTAATCACTTTTTTCAACCGTGCATTACGGGTTTTCATGTACACCGCAATCGCGGCACCCACCTGCCCGACGCCGGCCATTGCCAGGATCGGCAACAGGGGATTGGAACCGTGCGCCTGAATCAGCTCGACGTGGATCGGCACCAGTCCCTGATGTAAACCTGAGAGTACCAGCGGCAGAAACGCCCCGGCTAAAATAGCGCCGACCAGTAAACCGCCTTTGTCGATGGCGATATTCACGCCGTGCGCGATACCGTCAGAGATAATTCCGCCGAGCGGTTGCAGGATGATGATCGCCAGCGTTGCTGTTACCAGCGTGGTGATCAGCGGATTGAGGATCAGCTCAACGGATTCCGGCAACCACTGCCGCAGGCGTTTTTCCAGCCAGCACATCAGCGCAACCACCAGTAACACGGCAATCACGCCACCACGACCGGGCTGAAGTGCTTCCCCAAATAAGGTGATTTGCGCCAGCGCCGGGCTGGAGAGGATCCCTGCCATCACGCCGCCCATCGCCTGTGAACCACCGAATACCCGCGCAGCGTTCACACCGACCAGAATATTCATGATGGCAAACACCGCACCGCCGAATACCGCCAGCAACCCGAGAATATTCGGATAGTCTGTTGCGATCGAACCGGCAATATCAGGCCTTTTAAGCAGATTGATGATGCCCATGATCAGACCAGAGGCGATAAAGGCCGGAATCAACGGGATGAAGACATCAGCCAGTTTGCGCAGTGCCCCGCTCATTGGCGCGGAGTATTTGGCTTTTGCGTCAGCTTTATTGCGCGCGATATCGCTTTCATCTGTGCCGCTTCGTGCCTGGCTCAGCTGTAAACGCATGGCGTCCACGACTTTCGCCGCCGCCCCCGGCCCGACAATAAACTGATGCTGTTCGCCCTGCTTCAGATAACCCTTTATACCTTCCAGTGTTTTCAGGCTGGTCAGATCCAGAAGCCCGTCGTCGTACACTTCCACGCGGACACGGGTCATGCAGTTTTCCAGCTTACTGATATTGGTTTCACCGCCCACCCCCTGCAAGATCTTTGAAGCCAGCAGGTGAGTTTTGTTCATCGCCGTCGCCATGCTTATCCCCTTTGCTTTAATCCGCCAGAGCTGCGCGCAGGAATCCGTTATGTTTTTTCAGACGTGCGGCGGCCTGCGGCGCATCGATCCCTGCCAGCAACATCAGAATCGCCGGTTTCACTTCAAATTCGGTTTCTGACAATGCCTGTTCAGCGGCTTCGCGCGACGCTCCCGTGGCTTCCACCACAATACGGCAGGCGCGATCGACCAGCTTAACGTTGGTCGCTTTCACATCCACCATCAGGTTCTGATAGACCTTGCCGGTTTTGACCATTGCGCCGGTGGAAATCATATTCAGCACCAGTTTCTGCGCCGTACCGGATTTCAGGCGGGTAGAACCGGTCAGCGCTTCCGGGCCGACAACCGGAGAAATCGCGATACTGGCTTCACGGGCAATCGGCGAATCCGGATTGCAGGAAATCGCAACGGTGGCGCAACCGAGCTGCGTAGCGTAACGCAGCGCGCCAATCACGTAAGGCGTCCGGCCACTGGCGGCAAGCCCCACCACCGTATCTTTGGCGGTCAGGCTGAGATTTTTTAAATCTTCAATGCCCAACGCTTCGTTGTCTTCCGCGCCTTCCACTGCTTTAAGCATCGCGCCCGGCCCACCGGCAATCAGGCCGATTACCATGGTATGCGGGACGCCAAACGTTGGCGGACACTCAGATGCATCCAGCACGCCCAGACGGCCACTGGTTCCTGCGCCGAGATAAATCAGGCGGCCACCGGCTTTAAACGAGGCGGCAGCTTTATCGACAGCCTGCGCGATTTCCGCGAGCACCTTATTGATCGCCTCCGGCACCTTGCGGTCTTCACGGTTAAAGCAGGCCACCAGATCCAGCGTGGACATTTCATCCAGATTCATCGTATCCGGGTTGCGGCTCTCTGAAACCAGAGCACCTAAGTTCATGGTATGGCTCATCACAGACTCCTGAATTTTTAATTCAAATTAATTACATAATACTTGAATATTTTATTCATCAATGCGAGGAATATTTGCTACTTTAAAGAACATAATCAGTAAAACGTGATGTCGGTATTTTGAGGAACGGGGAAAACCCAGCATGAGTTGTATGATTCGGATCCGCCAGCTCTACCCAACGCTGGCACAAAATGATCGCAAGCTGGCCGATTTTTTACTGGAACAGCCGGAGCAGGCACGCCATCTGAGTTCGCAGAAACTGGCGGAAATGGCGGGCGTCAGCCAGTCAGGCGTCGTGAAGTTTGCACAGAAATTAGGGTACAAAGGTTTTCCCGCACTGAAACTGGCGATGAGCGAATCGCTGGCCTCCCCGAAAAACAGAGCGCCTGTAACGGTGCACAATCAGATCCTCAGCACGGACAGTTTGCATGTGGTCGGGGAGAAATTGCTGGCTGAAAAGCAGGCGGCGTTACGCGCTACGCTGGATATTAACGGTGAGCCCCGGTTAAAGATTGGCTTATCAATGCTGGCCGATGCCAGAAAAATTGTGCTGACGGGGATCGGAGCGTCCGGTCTTGTGGCAAGGGATCTGGCGTATAAGCTGCTGAAAATCGGCGTGACGGCCATCGCTGAATCGGATACGCATGTGCTTATCGCTACTGTGCAGGCGCTGTCTAAAAAAGATTTGCTGCTGGCGATTTCATCGAGCGGCGAGCGCAGTGAAATTAATCTGGCGGCGCGGGTCGCACGAGAGAGCGGTGCGAAAGTACTGGCAATCACCGGTTTTACGCCGAATACGCTGCAACAACAGGCCGACCACTGCCTCTATACCGTCGCAGAATTACCGGCCACGCGAGGCGCTGCGCTCTCGGCAACCACAGCACAGTATTCGCTGACCGATCTGCTGTTTGTGGCGCTGGTTCAGCAGGACACCGAACATGCGCCGGAGCGGATCCGCCACAGTGAAGAGTTAGTAAAAAAGCTGGTTTGATCAGGATCAGTTCAGGCGTGGAAAGGCGCTGGCGCGGAAACTATGCCAGCGCAATTCTGGTATACTGCGCGTCCTGATTATTGAAGATACGAGAGATGTTATGGCCCTGCTGATCACTCACAAATGCATTAACTGCGATATGTGCGAACCGGAGTGCCCGAATCAGGCGATCTCGATGGGCAATGAGATTTACGAAATTGACAGCGATCGCTGTACGGAATGTGTCGGCCATTACGATAAGCCGACCTGCCAGAGCGTCTGCCCGATCGACAACACCATCATCATCAATCCGGACCATACCGAATCCAACGAGCAGCTCTGGGACAAATTCGTCGTACTGCATCACGCGGTGTAATTCAATTTTCGATGATTACCGTAGCGCACGCGTAACGTCGCTCATCGGCCAGCGTCACATGCACAGTTTTCACGCCTAATTCCGCTGCCATTTCAGCGGCACGGGCGTGAAATATCAGGCCCGGTTTTCCCAGCACGTCGTTCACTACTTCAAACTGTTCAAACGCCAGCCCGTTGCGGATCCCCGTGCCCAGCGCTTTCGCCGCTGCTTCTTTCACAGCAAAACGCTTTGCCAGAAAGCGAACCGGCTGCTGGTGCTGCTGATAAACAGCCCATTCATTGGCGCACAAAATACGTTTTGCCAGCCGGTCGCCGCTGCGTTCAATTACTGCTTCGATACGGGTTATCTCAACGATATCCGTACCTAAACCTAAAATACTCATTAACGGCGCGCTTCCCGCATCAGGTTTTTCATTTCACGAACGGCACCCGATAAACCATCAATCACTGCCTGACCAATAATTGCGTGGCCGATGTTCAGCTCGTGCATCTCTGGCATCGCCGCAATCGGCTGTACGTTGTGGTAAGTCAGTCCGTGGCCGGCATTCACTTTCAGCCCTTTACCCGCGGCATAAGCAGCGCCCTGCTTGATGCGCTGAAGCTCGGCCTGACGCTCAAGGTCAGTTTTCGCTTCGGCGTAAGCACCGGTATGAATTTCGATATAAGGTGCACCTACGGCTACGGCAGCATCGATCTGACGCAGGTCAGCATCGATAAACAGGGAAACCAGAATGCCCGCTTCACTGAGACGTGAGACGGCAACGGTCATTTTGTCGATCTGCCCGGCAACGTCCAGGCCGCCTTCGGTGGTGACTTCTTCGCGCTTTTCCGGCACCAGACAGCAGAAATGCGGCAGGATTTCACAGGCAATACCGACCATTTCGTCGGTCACTGCCATTTCGAGATTCATACGTGTCTGGATGGTCTGACGCAGAAGACGGACATCACGATCGGTGATATGGCGACGGTCTTCGCGCAGGTGAACGGTGATCCCGTCAGCTCCCGCCTGTTCAGCAATAAACGCAGCCTGAACCGGATCAGGGTAAGCCGTACCGCGTGCATTACGCAGTGTTGCGACATGATCAATGTTAACGCCTAACAGCAACTCAGCCATAACAGCTCCAGATTTGAGAATGGATTAATTTAAGAGTGGATCAATAAGCCAATTTCCGCAGTTTACACCCTACGGTGCAGTGGCGTGTAGTCCGGCAGGAAAATTAGCTGGCAGAATTGTCAGAAGGTGCAACAGGCTTTTTGACATGAAACTGGCGGAACAGCTCACGGCTTTTCAGCGGCTTACCGCCGAGATAGGGCTTGAGTGCAATACGGGTAAAACGTTTGGCGGCACGCAGAGTGGCAACGTCGGGGAAATCACGACTGGCCAGCGCTTTCAAATCTTTACCGGTAAAGCTTGAGTTGTCGATCACCAGACTGGCGATAAACCCTTTCTCTTCGCGATAACGGTAGGTCATGTTGTCACTGACTTCTTCGCCGCTGCCCGCGCAATGCAGAAAATCTACGCCGTAACCCAGATGATGCAGCAGTGCGAGTTCAAACTGACGCAGCGCATATTCCGGAGAGCCGGTGGCACCCGCCAAATTTTGCAGACAGTTGAGATAATCGAAGAATAACGAGGAGTAATTAGCTTCCTGCTCAAGCACGCGGGAAACCAGTTCGTTAACATACAGGCCGCTGTAAAGCATTAAACCCGAAAGGGGAAGTGCCAGGGAGACCGGTTCGGCATTACGCAGGGTTTTCACTTCACCCCGCCCACTCCAGCGAACCAGTAGAGGCGTAAAAGGCTGCAAGCAGCCTTTCAGATTGGACCGGCGGCCACGCGCACCTTTAGCCAGTATGCGCACCCGCCCTTGTCCTTCAGTGAAAAGATCCAGCATGAGACTGGTTTCACTGTAAGGTCGCCCATGCAAAACAAATGCGCGTTGCCAGCCTTCCATAGGCGCGGACCTTATAAGTCGTCTGTATAACCCAGACTGCGCAGCGCACGTTCGTCGTCTGCCCAACCGGATTTGACCTTAACCCACAATTCAAGATGAACTTTCGCTTCAAACATGTTTTCCATGTCCTGACGAGATTCGATACCGATCGTCTTGATTTTTGAGCCTTTATTACCGATAACCATTTTCTTCTGGCCTTCACGTTCTACCAGAATCAGGCCATTGATATCGTAACCGCCACGTTCATTACTCACAAAACGCTCGATTTCTACGGTCACGGAGTAAGGCAGTTCTTCGCCCAGGAAACGCATCAGTTTTTCACGGATGATTTCAGAGGCCATAAAGCGCTGTGAACGGTCAGTAATGTAATCTTCAGGGAAGTGATGAATCGCTTCAGGCAGGCGCTTACGCACGATGCTGGCGATGGTATCTACGTTGATACGTTTTTCGGCAGACATTGGCACGATGTCGATAAAGTTCATCTGTTCACTAAGGAACTGCAAGTGCGGCAACAGCTTCGATTTGTCAGTGACATTATCGATTTTGTTGATAGCCAGCAGAACCGGCGCTTTGATATCGCGCAGTTTATTCACGACCATTTCGTCGTCAGGCGTCCAGTGGGTACCTTCAACCACGAAAATAACCAGTTCAACATCACCAATAGAACTGCTGGCAGCACGGTTCATCAGGCGGTTTATCGCCCTCTTTTCTTCCATGTGCAGTCCGGGGGTGTCCACGTAAATCGCTTGATAAGGGCCTTCGGTATGGATACCCATAATACGGTGACGTGTTGTTTGTGGTTTACGCGAAGTAATGGAGATCTTCTGCCCCAGTAATTCGTTCAGCAAGGTTGATTTACCGACGTTAGGACGGCCAACGATTGCTACAAAACCACAGTAATTCTTTTCTTCGCTCATTCAAGCTCCAGCTGTATCAGCGCTTGTTCCGCTGCCGCCTGCTCGGCTTTTCTGCGGCTTGAACCGGTTCCTACAACCGGCTGATTCAAGCCACTGACCTGGCAGTGGATGGTAAACTCTTGGTCGTGCGCTTCACCGCGAACCTGCACAACCAGATAAGAAGGCAACGGCAGATGGCGACCTTGCAAAAACTCCTGTAAACGGGTTTTTGGGTCTTTCTGCTTATCACCGGGACTGATTTCGTCTAAACGACTACGGTACCAATCGAGAATCAGCTTTTCGACGTTCTGGATATCACTGTCCAGGAATACGCCGCCAATGAGTGCCTCCACGGTATCCGCAAGAATTGACTCACGGCGGAAACCACCACTTTTTAATTCGCCCGGCCCTAAACGTAAGCATTCGCCAAGATCGAATTCACGTGCCATTTCAGCTAACGTATTTCCGCGTACCAGCGTGGCACGCATGCGACTCATATCGCCCTCGTCAACCCGAGGAAAACGTTGGTACAGTGCGTTAGCAATCACATAACTAAGAATGGAATCACCCAGGAACTCTAAACGCTCATTGTGTTTACTGCTTGCGCTGCGGTGAGTCAGTGCCTGCAATAAAAGTTCCTGCTGTTGAAAAGTGTAGCCCAGCTTCCGCTGAAGCCTGTTTATTACGATGGGATTCATGAGTTACCAATAGATCAAGAATGCGTCAAAAACTTCAGCATACGGAACAGGCCTGCTTCGCCCTAAGCCAATCCAAAGCTGTTTCGTTTGCAGTGGCTCTCTCAGTGCATTTTCAATATGAAATTAAAATCCGAAGAGCCAACTTTTATCGCCCGAAGGGTTATTCTACAACGTGTGGATATTTAATGCTGCGCTAATATGCCCGTCATTACTGAAGTTGCAGGGGCTTTCACCTCCTGCAACTCGAATTATTCCGGACAGCAATAACAAGAATTAATGTATTCCACCGATACGGCTTAAACGAACGCCGGTAGGCCATTCACCTTCTTGTTTTTTAAAGCTCATCCAGATGGCAGAAGCTTTACCCACTAAGTTCTTTTCTGGCACAAAGCCCCAATAGCGGCTGTCTGCGCTGTTATCCCGGTTATCGCCCATCATGAAGTAATGGCCGGGCGGAACAACCCAGGTGCCCATCGGCTGGCCCGGTTGCTGATAATAAGCCCCTAACTGGTCACGCGCGCCAGGCACGGTCAGAATGTGATGTGTCACATTACCCAGCGTTTCATTGAACTGAACCAAACGGACGCCATCCTGAGGGACGTTCGCCGTCGGCGGAGTTTCAAAAAATCCACTGCTTGCTTCACCACCGGACGCCTGACCGAAAGTCTGAACAAAATCACTGGCCGCGCCGGCGTCATAGGTCACTGCCAGCGCGGTATTACAATTACTGCCACTTTTGCAGGCAGGATGAATGGTGACTTGCTTACTGAACGGATCGTAAGTCACCCGGTCACCCGGTAAGCCCACGAGGCGTTTAATATAATCCACTTTTGGGTTAAGTGGATATTTGAACACCACGACGTCACCGCGTTTCGGCTCGCCCGTTTCGATCAGTTTAGTCTGAGTAATTGGATCTTTCAGACCGTAGGCATATTTTTCTACCACAATGAAGTCGCCGATTAACAGCGTTGGCATCATGGAACCTGACGGGATCTGGAAGGGTTCATAAATAAATGAACGCACCACAAACACGACTAACAATACCGGGAATACCGAAGCGCAGGTTTCTACCCAACCTGGCTGCTTAGCCACCTTGTTCAGCGTTGTATCGTCAATGGCACCGCCAGTTTCGGCCTTAATTTTGGCAATTTTAGCCCGACGTGCGGGTGCCAGTTTGAAACGATCAAGGCACCAGATAATCCCTGAAACCAGCGTTGCAATCGCCAGAACCAGGGCAAACATGTTAGCCATGCATACTCCCTACAACTCAATTAAGGATTTATTTATTGCCGTCTTTGCCCACATGGAGAATGGCCAGGAACGCTTCCTGAGGCAACTCAACGTTACCCACCTGCTTCATGCGTTTCTTACCATCTTTCTGTTTCTGCAACAGTTTCTTCTTACGACTGACGTCACCGCCGTAGCACTTGGCTAAAACGTTTTTACGTAACTGTTTAACAGTCGAGCGGGCAATAATATGAGCACCAATCGCCGCCTGAATAGCAATGTCGAACTGCTGACGCGGGATTAACTCCTGCATCTTCTCAACCAGCTGGCGCCCGCGACCTTGCGAGTTACCACGGTGAGTGATCAGCGCCAAAGCATCCACGCGTTCACCGTTGATTAGAACATCAACACGTACCATGTCAGAAGCCTGGAAACGTTTGAAATTGTAATCAAGTGAGGCATAACCGCGGGAAGTTGATTTCAGACGGTCAAAGAAATCGAGAACCACTTCTGCCATTGGAATTTCGTAGGTCAGCGCAACCTGGTTACCGTGATAAACCATATTGGTCTG
The DNA here is from genome assembly GCA_013457415.1 of Enterobacteriaceae bacterium Kacie_13. Lineage (NCBI taxonomy): Bacteria > Pseudomonadati > Pseudomonadota > Gammaproteobacteria > Enterobacterales > Enterobacteriaceae > Enterobacteriaceae bacterium Kacie_13. Next base: position 1,112,533 of record CP045665.1, on the reverse strand, counting down.
AACGCCACGTTTCTCAATACACAGTGTAATGACGCTGCCCAGATATTCCTGAGGCATCAGCATGTGACACTCAGCGATAGGTTCGCGTAATTCCTGAATATTGTTCAGCGCAGGCAGCTTAGACGGGCTGTCAACGTAGATGATTTCATTACCGGTGGTCACGACTTCATAAACAACCGTCGGTGCCGTGGTAATCAGATCCAGATCGTATTCACGTTCCAGACGCTCCTGAATGATTTCCATGTGCAGCAGGCCAAGGAAGCCAATGCGGAAACCAAAGCCTAGCGCGGTAGAACTTTCTGGTTCATAGAACAATGAGGCATCGTTCAGGCTAAGTTTACCCAGCGCATCGCGGAAGTTTTCATAATCGTCAGAGCTTACCGGGAAAAGACCGGCGTAAACCTGTGGTTTCACTTTTTTGAAACCAGGCAGAACTTTATCCGCAGGATTACGTTGCAGCGTCAGGGTATCGCCTACCGGAGCGCCCAGAATGTCTTTAATCGCACAGACCAGCCAGCCTACTTCGCCGCAGTTCAGAACATCTTTATCAACGCGTTTCGGCGTAAAGATACCCAGACGATCGGCGTTATAAACCTGTCCGGTACTCATCACTTTAATCTTGTCGCCCTTCTTCATTGTGCCGTTTTTGATACGGACCAAAGAGACAACGCCCAGATAGTTATCGAACCATGAGTCGATGATAAGCGCCTGCAGAGGGGCATCAGGATCGCCTTCTGGTGGCGGAACATCACGCACCAGACGTTCCAGGACCTCCGGAACACCGACACCGGTTTTCGCAGAGCAACGCACCGCATCTGTTGCATCGATACCGACGATATCTTCGATTTCCTGTGCAGCACGATCAGGGTCAGCCGCTGGCAAATCGATTTTATTCAGAACCGGCACGACTTCCAGATTCATTTCCATCGCGGTGTAGCAGTTTGCCAGAGTCTGAGCCTCTACGCCCTGCCCCGCATCCACGACCAGCAATGCGCCTTCGCACGCAGCCAGTGAACGGGAAACCTCATAAGAGAAGTCAACGTGGCCGGGAGTGTCGATAAAGTTCAGGTGATAAACTTGACCATCCTTCGCTTTGTAATCGAGGGTCACGCTCTGAGCTTTGATGGTAATGCCGCGTTCGCGCTCAAGATCCATCGAATCGAGGACCTGAGATTCCATTTCACGGTCGGACAATCCACCGCAAATTTGAATAATACGGTCGGACAGCGTCGACTTACCGTGGTCAATGTGGGCAATAATGGAGAAATTTCGTATATGCTTCATTATAAAAGTTTTTCTGCCTTGGTATTTCTGGATCATTCGCCATGAACATACAGCGACGGTTTGTAGGTTGGCTGTCTTTCGCCTAAGTGGCAGCATTCTACATGTCAGCACCGTGAAAACCTAGTCTCGACATAGCCTAACTACAGATTATGCGAGCTTTCCTGAAAGCCAGAACGCGCATTTACCTCAGTTATCTGCGTCACCCTCTGCCAGCAGATACTTTCGGACGTTCCAGATTTCCGATTCTCGACATTCATTGGCCTTTACCGCTTTAGGAAAATGCCCATATACAAAAAGCCCTCTCCATACTTAATATACTGTTATAAAAAGAAAATCTGATTCCATAATTATAATTTCAATCTCCATTCTTCCTTAATCATCTTTTTTATTTTTTTAACTCAATCCGGTCACAAGGTTATCATCATGATCAATGAAGGGCGGCTGCTCAGTCAGCATGGCTTTGCCAAAGCCAACTCGTGGATCACACTGGTCCTGTCAATTCTCTTACTGGTCGCCGGGGCGATACAATTTGCTTTTCTGCTGACCGTTGATCACCCGGCAAACAGCCTCTACAGCGTGTTTTTCACGGCACTGTTAAGCATTGCTTTGGGTGTAGTTCTGATGTTTTTAAGACGCCTGATCCGGCCTCATCAAATCTATCAGTTACATGAAAATGGCATTTTGGTGATTAGCCAGGAAGACAAAAAAAACAGGTTCATCCCATTCGAAAGGATTATGGATATATATCGTTTCAGAACAGGAAAATATTCGCGGCGGTTATTAAATACAATGTTATTTCGCGAAGAAAATAGCAGAATCTGGCACCGTATCACGCCAAATATCGCTAACTCTGAACGGTTAATTGAGATTATTAAAACCGAGCAATTGATGTTTCGCGGCCCGTGGGCACTAAAGACACTCGCACAAGGCGGTGATGTTCATTTTACCAGCATGACGTATTCACGCTGTGGCCTGAAACATTTCTTCAGTACTAACTTCATGATGAATGAGAAAAAAATCAGACTGAGCGCACTGGCGTTGACGCCGGACGAAGGTAAAACCGTGCCGGTTGAGGATATTCAGTTTATCAGCGGGGGAAGTAACAGCCCGCTGGTCCGGTTGCTCGATAAACATGGCAGAATTTTATTCTCCGTTCCGTATGCATCGCTTTCCAGTGCCGATCTTTTTATCGCGCTGATTGAGCATATGATTCAGAACCGGATACCGGTCAGACATTAGAATAGGCTGGATTACAAGGAAGTAAGTCAAAAGCCGCTATCTCGCAGAGATGACGGCTTAATATCAGGATGGGAGGTTCGGTTCTGACTCAGTAGAATAGCGGAATGCATTTGGCGGTAAGCCCACCTGCAAAACCACGGGCTGATAACCTGACTGACCATCAACTTTCGCCGCGAGCATTTTGGCGATCAAAAAACCAAGCCCGCCGCCGAGTACCGCACCGACTACTGCATACATATCTGCTTTAAGCAGTGCCTGTAGCAGGCCGCCACCTAGGATCACGCCAAACAGCGGCGTCATATACACCAAAAATGCCGAACGCAGCAAGCTTCCTTCAGGAATGCCCAGTTCGACTTTTTGTCCCGGCTCCAGGCGCTCAGAAATGTTTACCTGCAGATTATGCTCGGTTTGCGGCCCCAGTTCGTTGAGTACGCGGGCACCACATCCTGAACGTGAATGGCAGCTGCTGCATCCAGCCTGCGTTTCACAACGCAGTGATGCCACACCATCTTGCCAGGAGACCACGGTGGCCCATTCTTTCATCATGTGATCGCCCTTACATTTATTTTGCGGAGAACACGATGCTGTCAGCGATACGTTTGGCAGTGGAAGGCGGCAATTCGCCGACGACAGTAATTTCATTGCCATTACGTATTTCTGTTTGCACCGTTCTTCGCCCCTGCCTGATCAATTGCTCAGAAGGGCCGTTGGTTGTTGCACTGACATTGACTGAGAAACTGAACAATCCGTCAGTATACAACCGTGATTCTATCGTAACGGGCATATTTGGCAACGTTCTGCGGCTACTGGCCACTTCAGTGATACCTGCCGGAAGCCATTTCACCTGCCATGAAAATTTCACTTGCTCGGAAGCCGGCAAAGAAAGCACAGGAGGAAGATTGGCTTTCTCAAGGTCAGCCAGTGAGCTGATGACAACTTTATCAACGTTATTAAAACCAATCACCCGGAACTGCTCCAGCGTTTCACCATCGCGATCCAACAAATCGACGCGCATTGGCAACTTCGTTTCTTCATCCACCCAAATCACGTAACTGAAACGCGTGCCATCACGCGACACAACGCGAATCACCTGGCTTAAACGGTCAGCAGCTCGCGCGCGACCTACGGCAATAAAGTCGTAATACTTTGAGAGTAAGGAGAAATCACTAAAGACAATGGAAGGCAGCGAATCAACGATGTGATCGCCATCCAGCGTGAAAGGTTGCAGGCCGGTTTCAAAGTAGCTGATGTCTTTTCCGCGCTGGACAATTTCACGGCGCGGACCGTCCATCAGAACCAGCTGTGCCAGCGAGGTTCGGTTAGTGATAGCATGACGATAGCGATAGGAATCAATCCCTTGCTTCGTGATGTTGATAAAACCCATTTCATAATTCAGCGACTGACTGGCTTTGCCCATATCCTGTAATAACGCCTCGGTAGATGACTCTGCCGAGGCGATACCTGAATAAAGCAGGCTGCCCGTTGCTAAATAAACGGCAAACCAAATTTGCTTCATTACTGCGTTTGCGTTCCTAAAGACTGAATACCAGGGACCTGAACAGCGGCCTGTTGCGGAGTAACAGGTTCGAGTTGAAGCTGTTCTGAGTGCAGACGACGCTGCAATTCATAATCCTGCAACATCGCATTGATTCGCTTACGCTGCTCCTGAACATTCTGCTGCCCGTTAACGGTATTACCTTCGCTCGGTACGCCGAAGCTGACCGGAGAAGCTTTACCCATCATTGGTAGCGTATTGAACGCAGGTGTTTCAGGTGAAGCACCAGAGGCATCAGGCTGATTATAGTGCTGAACACCGACAATCACCGCCAGCGATACACAGGCTGCAACACCGACCTGAGTCAGTTGGCTTGCCCAAGGGCGAACCTTCTGCCAGAACGGCATTTTTTGCCATGTATGAGGCTGAGGTTGCGATTCGGTAGCAGAGCCAGGAACCAGTTTAACCGGCTCGTTTGCCAGCGCAGCGGCCACACGATCTGCGATATCCAGATGCACCACATTCCCAATGTCACCACGTAAGGTATCGCGGATCAAATGATAACTCTGCCAGTTTTGCTGAAGCGCAGGATCTGTTGATAATGAACTTAACAGTTCATTATCAATGGCTTCACCATCCATCAGAGCGGAAAGCTTTTCTTTCTGCATGCCTAAGTACCCTTCCTGTGTCCGTCATCTCTAACGCTGGATGAGCGGTTGAACTTTATTATCAATTGCTTCCCGGGCACGGAAAATTCGGGATCTCACCGTACCCACCGGACAGTCCATGATGGTCGCTATCTCTTCGTAGCTCAATCCATCCAGCTCCCTCAGAGTGATCGCCATGCGAAGATCTTCAGGGAGTGCTTCAATAGTACGGAAAACTATTTGCCGTAACTCTTCTGACAACATCAAGTTCTCAGGGTTCGATATTTCTTTCAGAGCGCCGCCACTTTCAAAATTCTCGGCTTCGTTTGCATCCACATCACTAGAGGGTGGACGCCTGCCCTGAGCCACTAAATAATTTTTCGCCGTATTGACTGCAATACGGTACAGCCAGGTATAAAAAGCGCTGTCGCCACGGAATGATTCCAGTGCGCGATAGGCTTTAATGAAAGATTCCTGAACCACATCTGGCACATCGCCCTGTGGCACATAGCGGGATACAAGGCTCGCTACCTTATGCTGGTATCGGATAACCAGTAAATTGAACGATTTTTGATCACCCTTCTGGACCCGCTCAACCAGAACCTGATCGGCTAACTGCTCGCTCATCCGAGGTAAAATCTCCCCAAAACTATCTCCGCGCATAAAGTAGTACTGCCAGCTTTCATCATTATATTCCTGAGCAAGTACAGCTTGGAGTTCACATGGAACATTAAGTTCCACATCGCCATTGTTTTTTCTATTGAAGTCTCATGCCCGTGGCTTTTGCACGGAGGTTTAGGCTAACATGAATTTCCCTCTTCTTCTGCAAACATCATACGTTATGCAACCTTCATCTGAATTTGTCAGTGATGTATTGATTATCGGAAGTGGCGCTGCGGGCCTGTCTTTGGCTTTGCGACTTGCAGACCACTGTCACGTAACTATTCTCAGCAAAGGCCCTCTCAACGAAGGATCCACATTCTACGCACAAGGTGGTATTGCCGCCGTTTTCGATGAAGCAGACAGCATTGCCTCACACGTTGAAGACACTTTAATCGCCGGTGCAGGCTTATGTGATAAAGAAGCCGTTGAATTTATCGCCAGCAATGCACGCCATTGTGTCCAGTGGTTGATCGATCAGGGAGTCCTGTTTGATACCGAAACCAACGCGAGCTCAGAAGAACGTTATCACCTGACCCGCGAAGGGGGTCACAGTCACCGCAGGATCCTGCATGCTGCTGATGCAACAGGTAAAGAAGTAGAAACTACGCTGGTAAGTAAAGCAAGAGCACATGCCAATATTTGTGTTAAGGAACGCTATAACGCGGTCGATTTAATTACTTCCAGCAAAATTGGGTTACCGGGTACTCAGCGCGTGGTCGGCGCGTATGTCTGGAACCGCGACAAAGAGCATGTCGAGACGCTGCGAGCCAAAGCCGTTGTGCTGGCGACGGGCGGTGCGGCGAAAGTGTATCAATACACCACCAACCCGGATATTTCATCCGGCGACGGCGTCGCAATGGCCTGGCGTGCTGGCTGCCGTGTGGCCAATCTTGAGTTCAATCAGTTTCACCCGACCTGCCTTTATCACCCGCAAGCACGTAATTTCCTGCTGACAGAAGCTCTGCGCGGCGAAGGCGCCGTACTCAAACGCCCGGACGGCTCGCGCTTTATGCCGGACTTCGATCCGCGTGGCGAACTGGCTCCCCGCGATGTCGTTGCCAGAGCTATCGACCATGAGATGAAACGCCTCGGCGCGGATTGCATGTATCTTGATATTAGCCACCGCCCACCGGAATTCATCAAACATCACTTCCCAATGATTGATGAAAAGCTGAGCTCTCTTGGTATCGACCTCACGAAAGAAGCCATTCCGATTGTTCCTGCCGCACATTACACCTGCGGTGGCGTGATGGTCGATCAGCACGGACGCACCGATCTCGATGGCTTATATGCTATCGGTGAAGTCAGCTATACCGGATTGCATGGTGCAAACCGGCTGGCGTCGAATTCTTTACTCGAATGCGTGGTATATGGCTGGTCAGCGGCCGAAGATATTATTAAGCGGTTACCTCACGTCAAACTGGCGAAGCACGTGCCGCAGTGGGACGAAAGTCGGGTGGATAATTCCGATGAGCAGGTGGTTATCCAGCATAACTGGCATGAGTTGCGGTTATTTATGTGGGACTACGTCGGGATTGTGCGGACCACGAAACGTCTGGAGCGCGCTCTGCGCCGTATCATGACCCTGCAGCAGGAAATTGATGAGTACTACGCTAACTTCCGTATTTCGAATAACTTGCTGGAATTGCGAAATCTGGTGTTAGTGGCGGAGCTGATTGTCCGTAGCGCTATGGAACGCAAGGAAAGCCGCGGACTGCACTACATCCTGGATTACCCTGATTTACAGGAAAACCCGCAGCCCACTATCCTTCACCCATAATGGCTTCAAAGTGCGAAGGAACGCACTTTTCAATTTTTTTACTCCCCGCCCTTCTCAATAATTCAGATAAAAATCCGTAATCAATGCGCAAAACGCTTCGCTGTAAATCCCTTCAGATTTCCGCAGCGCCAGCTCCTGTTCGACAATCTCAGCCGGTTGTCGGGATAAAGTCAGCAGCAGGCGGTTCAGCGGTTTCCCAGGACGATCGCGAACCGCCATCCGCCAGGCGCTCAACCAGCCTTTCTGGTGCGCCATCGCTTCAAACGTCATCCCAATTTCATAGGGCAGAACTACGCTAAATACTCCCTCAGGCGTAATGAGCTTAGCGGCGCAATCGAGCAGTGCGTCATGGGTCAATGTTTCGGTGTAGCGCGCAGCGTTTCGCGCTTCATCCCGGCAGACCACCGCCGATTCGAAATAGGGCGGGTTACTGACGATCAGATCGTATGCTGCCAGATGTTCATCGGCGTAATCATTGATATCCTGCCCATACACGGCCATCCTTTGTGCCCATAAAGATTCGGCAAAATTTTCAGCCGCCTGCGAGGCCGCGTCAGGCTCCAGCTCCACGGCATCAATTTGTGTCTGGGGGCCGCTGCGCTGCGCCAGCATCATAGCGATAAGTCCGCTACCGCAGCCTATATCCAGAATGCGCCGGGCATTGCTCACCGGAGCTGTTGCGCCAAGCAGAACGCCGTCAGTGCCGACTTTCATCGCACAACGGTCGTGCGCTACGAAGAACTGTTTAAAGGTAAATCCATTACGCCGTAAAGGCTGAGGGGAACTGACTTCTTTTGTCACTAATTTCACCTTAATTGCGCCAGCCATCAGGCCTGTGAACGAAAACTGACGTAGCATAGGGCAAAGAGATGCAGAGGAAAAGGCACACAAACCGCTTAAATAGGTGAAGATCGCGTCCAACACGTCTATAATCGGCGCCCCAAGTAGAGGTAGACCATGACTGTAACGAATTTTTCCGAACTCGAACTCGATGAACGCCTACTAGACGCCTTAGGCGAAAAAGGCTATACCCGCCCGACTGTCATTCAGGCAGAGGCAATTCCGCCTGCAATGGACGGACGCGATGTGTTGGGTTCGGCTCCTACCGGCACCGGCAAAACAGCGGCATTCCTGTTGCCTGCATTGCAGCATTTGCTGGATTTCCCGCGTAAGAAATCTGGTCCGCCACGAATCCTGATCCTCACGCCAACCCGTGAACTGGCTATGCAGGTTGCCGATCAGGCACGTGAACTGGCTAAGCATACTGATCTGGATATTGCGACAATCACCGGCGGCGTGGCATACATGAACCATGCCGAAGTGTTCAGCGAAAACCAGGACATCGTCGTCGCGACGACCGGCCGTTTGCTGCAATACATTAAAGAAGAAAACTTCGACTGCCGCGCCATCGAAACACTGATCCTCGATGAAGCTGACCGTATGCTGGACATGGGCTTTGCGCAGGATATCGAAACCATTTCTGCCGAAGCACGCTGGCGCAAACAGACGTTGCTGTTCTCCGCAACGCTGGAAGGGGAAGCCATCCGTGAATTCGCCGAACGCATTCTGACTGAACCGGTAGAAATCGAAGCCGATCCGTCACGTCGCGAACGTAAAAAGATCCTGCAGTGGTATTACCGCGTTGATGATGTTGCACACAAAACTCAGATGCTGATCCACCTGCTGAAACAGGAAGATGTGACGAAATCAGTGATCTTCGTGCGTAAGCGTGAGCGTGTTCACGAACTGGTTGCGTGGCTGCGTGAAGCGGGTATCAACTCCTGCTATCTCGAAGGTGAGATGGTTCAGGTTAAGCGCACAGAAGCAGTGAAACGCATGGTCGAAGACCGTGTTAACGTGCTGGTTGCCACCGATATCGCCGCGCGCGGTCTTGATATCAACGACATCAGCCACGTCTTTAACTTTGACCTGCCGCTGACCGCTGATATCTACCTGCACCGTATCGGTCGTACCGGTCGTGCTGGCCGTAAGGGTACTGCGATTTCATTCGTGGAAGCGCATGACCATTTGCTGCTGGGCAAAATTGGCCGTTATCTGAATGAGCCGTTGAAACCTCGCGTGATCGACGAACTGCGTCCAAAAACGAAAGCTCCGAGCGAGAAAACCACCGGCAAGCCATCGAAGAAAGTGCTGGCAAAGCGTAAAGAGAAGCAAAAAGCCGCGCAGGAAAAATCGAAGGTGAAGGTAAAAGTTCGTCATCGCGACAGTAAAAACGTTGGCAAGCGTCGCGTAAAACCTGATGCGGCGAAAGATGCCTCAAAATAAGTATCAGCTAATCTCCTGATACAGATGAAAAAAAACCGCCTTATCAGGCGGTTTTTTATTGGGTTCAATCAGCAGAGCAGCCGTGATTACAGGCTTTCTGTGAAGGTACGGGTGATTACATCACGCTGCTGTTCAGCAGTCAGTGAGTTAAAACGTACCGCATAACCAGAAACACGAATAGTCAGCTGTGGGTATTTTTCAGGGTGCTTCACCGCATCTTCCAGGGTTTCGCGACGCAGTACGTTAACGTTCAGGTGCTGGCCACCCTCTACGCGTACAGTCGGCTGAATTTCCATCGGCACTTCGCGGTATTCGAACTGACCCAGTTCGCTGACAGCAACGATCTGGTCTTCCGCATAACCCGCTTTTGCGCACACGCAGCGAGCTTCAGCTTTCTCATCATCCAGCAGCCAGAAAGAGTTTTTCAGGGCTTCGTTGTTAGTTTTGGTAATTTGGATCCCGGTGATCATATGTTGCCTCCATAATTGGCTACGATACTGTTAATTGGTTGAGTGTCAGGTTCCTACGGCAACCTGTTATTTCTGCTCTCAGATATAACAGCACTACACCCCGCGAACCTTGACTAATATCAATCTTTTTAGTGCGCCTATTTTCGCCTCACGCCATATTTATGTTTTATATCAATTTTTCCAACCCCTACTCTTAAATTATTTTTGTAAATTATCAATAAAATTTGCATTGATAACCTTAAGCCACAGATAAGCATCAGCAAAATGATGTGCGGGTTTCACTCAGAGGAACGAGCAGGTAAGCTACGCGCAACAAAACCACCTTCAAAGGAGAGCGTCAATGTCCACTACTCTCACCTGGCATGACGTGATTGGTCAGGAAAAAGAACAGCCCTATTTCGTTGATACCCTGAAGTTTGTTGCCGCTGAACGCGCAGCAGGAAAAACCATTTATCCGCCGCAGCAGGACGTGTTTAACGCCTTTCGCTCGGCAGAACTGGCGGATGTGAAAGTGGTGATACTCGGGCAAGACCCTTACCACGGCCCGAATCAGGCTCATGGTTTATCCTTTTCCGCTCGCCCCGGCATTCCTGCTCCTCCGTCGCTGGTGAATATGTATAAAGAGCTGATGACGGATATTCCGGGGTTTGAGCGTCCGAACCACGGCTATCTGCAAAGCTGGGCCGATCAGGGCGTGTTACTGCTCAACACCGTTTTGACCGTTGAAGGTGGGCAGGCTCACTCTCACGCCAAACTGGGCTGGGAAACGTTCACCGATCGGGTGATTGCGGCGCTGAATGAAAATCGTGAAGGGATTGTCTTCTTACTGTGGGGTTCGCACGCGCAGAAAAAGGGCAATATCATTGATACGCAACGCCATCATGTCCTGAAAGCGCCGCACCCTTCCCCGCTGTCGGCACATCGTGGATTCCTGGGTTGTAAACATTTCTCACAGGCGAATACCTTGCTGGAAAAACAGGGCCTGGCCCCCATTGACTGGGTGCCGGTATTACCCGCGGAATGACGTAAAAAAAGAGGCACCCGCAAAGGTGCCTCTCCCATCATATGTCTCTGTTCAAAACAGAATCAGGCTTTCGCTTTAGAAACCGCGACCATCGCCGGACGTAGCAAACGACCATTCAGCGTGTAACCCTTCTGCATAACCATAATCACGTGATTAGGCTCCAGCTCTTCGGATTCAATCATGGTCATCGCCTGATGCAGTTCAGGATTGAATGGCACGTGAATATCGCCTACCACTTCCATGCCGAACTTACGAACCGCATCCAGCATCGATTTCAGGGTCAACTCAACACCTTCAATCAGACCGGTCAGTTCAGGATTGGATTTATCAGCCAAATCGATCGCACGTTCCAGGTTATCAATAACTGGCAGCAACTCGCCGGAGAATTTTTCCAGTGCGAATTTGTGCGCTTTTTCGATATCCAGTTCAGTACGGCGACGGACGTTTTCCACTTCCGCTTTCGCACGCAGCAAGCTGTCACGCTCACGCTGCTGGACTTCTTTCAGCTGTGCTTCTAATTCAGCAATGCGTTCATCGCGCGGGTCAACGACATCTGCCGCCTGAGTTTCCGCTTCCGCATGCAGCTCTTGTTCCTGATTCAATTCTTCAGAGACTTGCTCGTCAGGTGTCTTATGTTCTTTACTACTCATGAATATCTCCGCGTTTTAGCATTAATCTTGCTAGTTGGCTTATTATGGGGATCAAAACCGGGGATTCAAGGTTTGGTTTTTAATGAAACCGGTCATAATGCAGGAGTCATCACACCCTGCTGAGGATAACCACAGCGATGAATAAAAAATTTGAGTGCATTGGGATCGTCGGACACCCTCGCCATCCTTCCGCACTTGCCACCCATGAAATGCTCTATCACTGGTTAATCTCAAAGGGTTATCAGGTCATTGTTGAGCGGCAGGTGGCACAAGATTTAGCCCTGGAAGGTGCGCAAACCGGCAGTCTGGCGGAAATCGGTAAACTGGCAGATCTGGCTGTCGTGGTCGGCGGTGACGGCAATATGCTCGGCGCGGCGCGGGTACTTGCACGTTATGACATCAAAGTTATCGGCATCAATCGCGGTAATCTGGGGTTTCTGACCGATCTGGATCCGGATAACGCGTTACAACAACTGGATGACGTTTTGCAGGGCGAGTATCTGAGCGAGCAACGTTTTCTGCTGGAAGCGATGGTACGCTGTAAAGATCAGCAATGCCGCGTGAGCACGGCCATCAATGAAGTGGTGCTCCATCCGGGGAAAGTCGCGCACATGATTGAATTTGAAGTCTATATCGACGACAAATTCGCGTTCTCTCAACGCTCCGATGGCCTGATTATTTCGACACCCACCGGCTCGACAGCGTATTCCCTGTCCGGCGGTGGTCCGATCCTCACGCCGACATTAGAAGCGATTGCACTGGTGCCGATGTTCCCGCATACGCTCTCGGCGCGTCCGTTGGTGATTAACAGTAACAGCACCATCTGCCTGCGGTTCTCGCATATGAGTACTGATCTAGAAATCAGCTGTGACAGCCAGATTGCGTTGCCGATTCAGCCGGGCGAAGAAGTGGTGATCCGCCGCAGCGAATTCCATCTGAATCTGATCCACCCAAAAGATTACAGTTATTTCAACACATTAAGTACCAAGCTCGGGTGGTCAAAGAAACTATTCTGAACTAAAAAAATAATTCGCCAGCCTCTTTACTGTATATAAAACCAGTTTATACTGTATGTAATTACAGGTCTGTTGTTATGTACAGGAAGGTGATCATGCTGGCGCAATTAACTATCAGTAACTTTGCTATTGTCCGTGAGGTAGAAATCGATTTTCATGCAGGGATGACAGCAATCACCGGGGAAACCGGTGCTGGTAAGTCCATTGCTATTGACGCGCTTGGGCTTTGTCTGGGTAATCGCGCCGATGGCAGTATGGTGCGTCTCGGTGCAAGCCGCGCAGATATCTGCGCGCGCTTCACCTTAGCCGATACCCCGTCGGCGAAACTCTGGCTGGCTGAAAATCAGCTCGATGAGGGTCAGGACTGCCTGTTGCGTCGTACTATCAGTAATGATGGACGCTCAAGGGGCTTTATCAACGGGACACCGGTGCCATTATCGCAGCTGCGTGAACTGGGCCAGCATCTGATCCAAATCCACGGGCAGCACGCTCACCAGCTTTTACTCAAACCTGAGCACCAAAAACATCTGCTTGATGCCTATTCCGACCAGCCCTTGCTTCTGGGTGAAATGCGCAAAGCGTATCAGAACTGGCACCATAGTTGCCGTCAGCTGGCGCTGTATCAGCAACAGATGAACGAACGTGAATCACGCCGCCAGCTATTGCAATATCAGCTAAAAGAGCTCAACGAGTTCTCTCCACAGGCCGGCGAGTATGAACAAATCGATGAAGAATACAAACGTCTGGCGAACAGCGGGCAGCTTCTCTCGCTGAGCCAGAGCGCGTTGTATTTACTTGCCGATGGAGAAGATCAGAATATTGTCAGCCTGCTCTACAGCGCGCGGAATCAACTCACTGAACTGGCGGAGCTCGACAGCAAGATGAATGACCTGATCATCATGCTGGACGACGCCTCGATTCAAATCAGTGAGGCCAGTGACGAACTTCGCCACTACAGTGAACGTCTGGATATGGATCCCAACCGTTTGTTCGAACTGGAACAGCGTTTATCTCGTCAGATGAATCTGGCACGTAAGCATCATGTGAGGCCAGAAGAATTGCCCGAGCATCATCGTCAGTTACTAGAAGAACAACAGGCGCTGGATGATCAGGAAACTAATCAGGCCGAACTGAGTGAAGCGGTACAGGTGCATTACCAGCAAGCTGTCGCCATTGCAGCAGAACTGCACGATAAGCGCCAGTTCTTCGCTGATGAACTGACACTGCTCATAACTCAAAGTATGCAGGCTCTTTCCATGCCACACGGTAAGTTCCAGATTCAGGTGCATTTCGAACCGGAACATCTGGGAGCAGAAGGCGCTGATCGTCTGGAGTTTCAGGTCACCACTAACCCGGGACAACCGTTACAGGCTTTAGCTAAGGTCGCTTCAGGAGGCGAGCTTTCTCGTATCGCGCTGGCGATTCAGGTTATTACAGCGCAGAAGATGGAAACACCCGCACTGATCTTCGATGAAGTAGATGTTGGCATCAGTGGTCCGACTGCGGCGATTGTCGGACGTCTGTTGCGTCAGTTGGGTGAATCAACCCAGGTCATGTGCGTCACGCACTTACCGCAGGTTGCAGGTTGCGGACATCAGCATTATTTTGTCAGTAAGGAAACTGATGGTGAAGTGACAGAAACGCAAATGAATCGCCTCGATAAAAAGGCGCGTTTGCAGGAACTGGCGCGCTTGCTGGGCGGAAGTGAAGTCACCCGAAACACCCTGGCCAATGCAAAAGAGTTGCTCGCAGCGTAAAAAGCTCAACTTTTTTACAGTTCAGCGGTCATACAGGTGCCCCGCAAAGGTTTCAAACTGATGAAAGGTCTATTATCATCGGCATCTTATGCCCTAAAGGAATGTAATGACTATGCGCTGTAAAACGCTAACTGCCGCCGCTGTAGCTCTTGTAATGCTTACTGCGGGCTGTTCCACTCTGGAAAAGGTGGTTTATCGGCCTGACATTAATCAGGGGAACTACTTATCTCCTGCTGACGTACAAAAAATTCATACCGGCATGACTAAGCAACAAGTTGCTTATGTTCTTGGCACGCCGATGTTGCACGACCCGTTTGGCAGTGATGTCTGGTACTACGTGTTCCGTCAGGAACCGGGCCATGAGGGCGTCACTCAGCAAACCCTGACACTGACATTCAACGGCTCAGATACGCTGACTAACATTGATAACAAGCCGACGTTAAGCGATCAGAAATAAATCGTCCCGGTATGATGATCGCTGGTAACAACCACGAAATCATCTTTCAGGGTAAAAAAATAAGGCGCCTGAGGCGCCTTATTTTTTTGAACGTTCAGCGCGGATACGCCGTAACTCTTTTGGGTCCGCAATCAGCGGCCGGTAAATCTCGATCCTGTCACCGTCATTGACGATATCAGCCAGTTTGACGGGGCGGCTGTAAATCCCGAGCTTGTTCTTTTTCAGATCAATATCTTTACGCAACTCCAGCAACCCTGAAGCCAGTAGCGCCTGTTCGACGTTACTCCCTTCCTCCAGCTTAACGGTTCGAAGATACTGTCGTTCCGGTAACGCATAGACCACTTCAACGCGGATTTCAGACACTGTAGACCTCTTTTGCACGCAGGGTGAATGCCTGAACCATGCTGCCAGCGAGCTCTTTAAAGATTTTCCCGAATGCTAATTCGATCAATTTATTCGTAAATTCAAAATCGAGGCTGAGCTGCACTTTGCAAGCATCCGGACTAAGTTCTATGAAGTCCCACCCCCCGGTCAGCTTACGAAACGGGCCATCAACCAGTTGCATATCAATACGCTTATTACTGATTAACGTGTTCTTAGTGGTGAAGGTTTTGCTGATACCGGCTTTCGAAACATCAACAGCCGCCGTCATCGACGTATCAGTGTTATCCAAAATGCGGCTGCCAGTACAACCAGGCAAAAACTGCGGGTAAGCATCAACATCATTCACTAAAGTGTACATCTGCTCCACGCTGAAGGGCACCAGCGCAGAACGACTTATCTGTGGCATATCATTTTCCAGGTGTCATAAAACGTACAGATAATACCATTTATCCGCCCGGTAATAAAAACTACGAAGCACAGGGGGCAAAAAAAGGAAAAACAGCAGAGTCCTACGTGTGGGGATTTCATTCGGCAACGCTTACAGTATAATAAGTATCACTATGACAAAGAAAAAAGCACATAAACCCGGTTCCGCGACTATCGCGATGAACAAACGCGCTCGCCACGAATACATCATTGAAGATGAATTCGAGGCGGGGCTTGCTTTGCAGGGATGGGAAGTCAAATCGATGCGCGCTGGTAAAGCTAACATCACTGACAGCTACGTCACATTCCGCGACGGTGAAGCCTTTTTGTTTGGCGCAACCATTCAACCTCTCAACATGGCGTCCAGTCACATTGTTTGTGACCCGACCCGTACAAGAAAATTACTGCTGAACAAACGTGAGTTAGAAACGCTGTTCGGTAAAGTAAGTCGCGACGGTTATACTGTGGTCGCGCTTTCCATGTACTGGAAAAATGCCTGGTCAAAAGTGAAGATCGGTCTGGCGAAAGGTAAGAAAGAGCACGACAAGCGCGATGACATTAAAGATCGCGAGTGGAAAGTAGACAAAGCACGTATTATGAAACACGCAAATCGCTAAGTCTCTGGCTTAGCTTGGTGTTTTACTGGTATACTGCGAAATAGTACTTGGGGCTGATTCTGGATTCGACAGGATTTGCGAAGCCCAAGGAGCATGCCGAGGGGCGGTTGGCCTCGTAAAAAGCCGCAAAAAAATAGTCGCAAACGACGAAAACTACGCCCTAGCAGCTTAATACCCTGCTTAGAGCCCTCTCTCCCTAGCCTCCGCTCTTAGGACGGGGATCAAGAGAGGTCAAACCCAAAAGAGATCGCGTGGACACCTTGCCTGGGGTGAAAGCGTTAAACCCAATCAGGATAGTTTGTTAGTGGCGTGTCCATCCGCAGCTAACCGGCGAATGTAAAGATTGGACTAAGCATGTAGTGCCGACGGTGTAGTAATTCTGGACGGGGGTTCAAATCCCCCCAGCTCCACCAAATAATGATCCGGTTATTACCAGATAAGTCCGGAGAAGTCCTGAAAGCCCGCATCCCTTCTAGGTTTGCGGGCTTTTTTGTGTCTGTAGAAGTCCGAGAAGATCCGCCTGAAACCGGCGTCTATTGGTATACGAATTGGTATACGCTAAGATATATACCAATAAACGTATACCAATTAGGGAAGATCCTTGCATGGCGCGGACTACACGCCCCCTCACCCACACCGAAATACAAAAAGCCAAAGCCACCGATAAAGACCTCACCTTGCATGACGGTGACGGCCTCTTTCTCCTGGTCAAAACCACCGGCAAGAAAATTTGGCGTTTCCGCTATCAGATTCCTAACACATCAAAACGCACCATGATCAGCCTTGGCGCTTACCCTGCACTTTCACTGGCTGATGCCAGAGAAGTCCGAGCTGAGAAGCTGGCGATGTTGGCGCGAAAGGTTGATCCACAAGCGAGAGCTGATGAAGAAGCTGAGAAGCTCCAGATCGCTCAGGAAAGCATTTTCATCAATGTTGCACGCAAATGGTTCGAGCTGAAAAAAAGTCACGTTAGCGCTGACCATGCTAAAGATATTTGGCGTTCTATTGAGAAAGACATCTTACCGAGTATTGAAAATGTTCCTGTTCAGGAGCTGAAAGCACGCGCCTTGATCCAGGTGTTAGAACCAATCAAAGCGCGCGGAGCATTAGAAACGGTCAGGCGGTTAGTCCAGCGAATCAATGAAATTATGATTTATGCGGTGAATGTGGGATTGATTGAGGCAAATCCAGCATCAGGTATAGGTAATGCTTTCGAACGCCCGAAGAAGCAGCACATGCCCACAATACGCCCTGAAGAACTGCCCAAGCTAATGCGCACCATTTCGATGAGCAATTTATCGATACCAACGCGCTGCCTGCTTGAATGGCAATTACTGACGCTAATACGCCCTGCAGAAGCATCAGCAACAGCCTGGTCAGAGATCGACATCGAGAATAAGCAGTGGTGTATTCCGGCAGAAAGAATGAAAGCCAAGCGTGATCATATAGTCCCATTGTCAAAACAAGCCTTAGAGTTGCTGGAAATTATGCGGCCGATTAGTGGTAATCGTCAGTACGTTTTTCCTAGCCGCAACAACCCGAATAAGCCCATGAACAGCCAAACGGCAAATGCAGCTCTGAAACGCATTGGATATGGGGGTAAACTTGTTGCCCATGGTTTACGTTCAATTGCCAGTACAGCTATGAATGAAGCAGGCTTCAACGCCGACGTTATCGAAGCGGCATTAGCGCATAGTGACAAAAATGAGGTTAGGCGGGCTTATAACCGTTCTGTATATTTAGAAAAAAGAGTTGATTTAATGCAGTGGTGGGGTAATAACGTAAAATAATAAATATACTTTAACTATGGAGTAATTGTTGAAATGCTCAAATACTTTAACGATGAAATCGACTTATTATTACAACCTGGAGTTTTGGGATTTTATGATAGAATAGAAGTCATAGAGATATTTTCTATAGATGAGGCTGGTGCAGCTGGCAATATCCTTACATTAATGATAGCTGAAGAATCTGGCTCATCAACCTTCCCTGAGGAAACTTATCTAACAGACAAATTAATTAAAGTTAATTCTTTAAAAAAATGGTGTTTCGGGATAAAGAAGTACTACTTAAGCTTAGAACAACTGAGTATGAAAGTTGTTAGTTTGACTCAAAAAAACCCATTGGGAAATAAGCAAAAAGAAATACGTAACCTGATCCGTTTAGATAAGAAATTTTCCCCTCCAAATTCTTACGAAATAGTACCTTTAAATAATATACTAAAGAACAACTTTCATAACGGCTCATATTTAATTGAATGGTTAGATAAAGGCAAAGAGAATCACCTTGACTTATTGTTGGATCCAATTAGTTTAAATACACTATCAGAAGAAATAAGTAAAATACTACCTATATTCATTTCTCCTCTTTCAGATAGAATTGGGAACTTCATTCTTCAAATCCCAGTAGATATTTTGATATCAAGGTTTGGATTAAGTTCTGATTCTGATAATTATTTGCTCAACTGCAAAATAGCTTGGCATATGAAATCCACCCCTCGAGATCTCATCATAAATTGTCGATTAACAGAAGAAGATAAGCTATGTGATGGATATCACACGGTGATATTGAGCAGCGAGGATACCGAAACTATTTTCCCAATAACTAATGCGAGAGGACATATAGGTACTGTGTGGGATCCAGAAAACAACCTTATATTATCTCAAACTAGGCCATCGGCTTTCATAACCCCTAGAGGTAAAATAACCACATCAGTCTCTGTAATGAAAGAGCGGATTTTGCCAAGTAAAAATGGTGAAATAAAGGTGGGAATTTCAGTTCCGGATAACCGAATAAAAAATATGAATAAAATTCAACTTCCGGTTGATTGGACTGAGCAAAGAATTTATGAAAATGATAGCGATTCATTGAAAAAAAGTCGTAAGTTTGTTCAATACAACCCTAAAGGTAAAGACAAAACAGTATCCAAAAAAGATGCTCTGGCAGATTTACTATATTTGATAAGTGAGCATGGCGCTAATTCAGTCTGGTTGTGGGATCCATATTTGAACGATCAAGATATTTTCTCAACTTTATTGTTTAACCGTCATTCACAGTCCTCAATGCGTGCAATCACTTCATTAGAACTTCCTCCAAATCAAGAAGAAGATAACGGCAAGAAAAATGCAAATTCAAAAAACGATATAATTGAATGTTATAAAAATAAATTTAATGAGATTTCTAGCGAATCTAAGAAAACATTCAATTTTGAGTTTAGATGTAAGGTTGGTAACAATGGTTGGTCTTTTCATGATAGATTTATAATTTTCCCTGGTATAGGATATCAACAGAAAACAAAAGCATGGTCTTTAGGAACATCAGTAAATTCATTCGGTACCAGTCATCATATATTGCAGCAGGTAACTGATGCACAACTTATAGCTAATGC
Organism: Enterobacteriaceae bacterium Kacie_13; assembly: GCA_013457415.1. Lineage (NCBI taxonomy): Bacteria > Pseudomonadati > Pseudomonadota > Gammaproteobacteria > Enterobacterales > Enterobacteriaceae > Enterobacteriaceae bacterium Kacie_13. Next base: position 1,092,950 of record CP045665.1, on the reverse strand, counting down.
GTTTATGGAGTTATGGGATTCATTATCTAAAGATGAATGTTTAATATGGAGAAATATCAATGAATAAAAAACATTCAACCCCTAAAGATATAAATTACATTGATGGTGAAATGAATCATCTTTTTCATAGTTTAAATACAAGAACAATAGATAAAAACTTTTTCAACATAATTGAAGAGTCAGGCATTGGCTCTACCCTAATAAATATCAAATCAGAAATAGCCCAAGGAAATAAAGAAAAGGTAAAGCATCCTGTAATTTTCTGGTTGTCTAATAAGTTGCAAAACGACTCTATAAACAATTCGGAATTACAACCCCTATTGATAGTTATATATTATTTATGCAATGACACATCCCTACTTTTAAAAAATTTTAGCTGTGGAAAAAAAATTTCAAGCACTATAATTTCTTACTGTCAAAAAACCTTAAATTCCTATATCCTTCCAGATGATTTTTTATCTTCATATGCTCGTCGTTTCTATGACAACAGAGAAAGTTTACAAAAACACTTGTGGGATAAAAGAATAGATGACTTTTATAGAGAAATATCAAAATACTATGACATTATAACAATACCCACCTCACTATTGATTAAATCTTCTTTGGTTATACTTTCCATTTACGACATAATGCTGGTTGATGAAGCTATCACTAACTTCGATACCCCCTTAAGTATATATGCAATAATTTCGTCATTAGAAAAATCTTACGCACTGGAACTTAGTATAAAAACTAATTCTTACGTTACAAGAAACATTTCATTATGTTATTTTTTCAATTCATTGGATCGAGTTACGCCGCTATCACAAGATGAAAGCGTACTTTTAACCACTGCTTTTACTAATATTTTTATCAAAAGTGACTTTGATATTTGGATGAAGATACTTAATGAATACCCTTGTCGATATGAGCATATACAATTAGCATTGGGAACAGCTCTTGCTAAAATAAATAGTGATGCAGCCATTGAATTATATATACAATCCATCAGTCTCTATCCTCATGATGTAGATTCAGGAAACGTAAACTCGAGAGAGACAGTAATGAAATGTCTTACTGAATTTTCTTTACATGCACCCACTGCATTGAGTAAAAAAACTTGGCTTGTCGCATTTAATAAATGGGAAAGCTGGAACTTTAGCAATGCTAATAATAATTATATCTTTCAAATATCCAAATCAGAGTTAGATTATCCAGTCATAAAACATTTTATAGAATCAATGAGCGAAAAACAAAGAGAGGAATATAAAAGCAATATTTTAAAAATGATAGAGAAAATAGATTGCGTTTGGTACAAATCACGTTCTGATCTAACCTCTAACTATTATCGCGCAATTTCAAAATTACAAATTTATCATCATGCTACTAATGCAGTGGATAACTCAGGAAATATAAACCTAAATGTTTATTATAAATATACTCTCTCTGACTACGACAAAATGCGCATATTATAAAAAGCTCTAAGATTAATTTATTTTCTTACGATTTGCATCATGCCTGAATTGTTGGTTTTGCAGACAGTGATTTATACAAACATGTCTTCAAAATGTACACCTGTGGCATAAGGCAGAATATGACGTATGAGCCCCGCGCGCGCAATTCTCCCCGCCTGCCCGCTGCTGACTTAGCTCACTGGTTTTAATGCATGAAGTAAAGCCTCTGAAAGCCAGTGTAGCAAGGGTTTTGAGCCATTTTGAGCACTCCCAATCGCATGCAAAACCATGCACCCTATGCATGCAGAGCTTACAAGGACAGGCTAGCCAGAGAAAAGGCTGTCAGGAGGGAGGGTTTTGCACCGTATTAATGAAAAATGCCGCCTTATTCGAAAGCGGCACTTGAGATCATTTTTTGGGGAATTGAAACGAGCTGAAATTTATATTTTACGTTTCAGATTTTCTCTTTTAACGATTTTACTGACACTTTCATTCGTTTTAAATGCGCATGAGCATTCCAGCCTGGTGCACTGATAATAAGATTCCTTAGTCTTTTCGGTGATATAACGGCTTGTGCGAATGTTAGAAACAGAGCTGCAAAGCGGGCAGCGCATCATTTGTTGTTACTCCTTACTTGGAGCAGCACGCTCTGCCAGCTTACGTGCAAGTAATTGCCTTTTTATCGGGCTTCGCAATAGCGCCATATCGACGCCAGGCAACGCAGGAGAATGTGTGCCAATTTTCTCCAGCACGGGTTCAGCATCCATATTTAACTGACCGATACGAGCCGCCACGATAAGCGCCTTGCCAATTTCAGCGCTGATAATTTTGGTGGGCTCAACATAATGACCGGATTGTGTTTCCTGGTAGCTGACGTTTGATAACGCCTGAAGTTTAAGTTTCACAGCGCGTACCAGCGCCGGACTGAGATTGTTGATGGCCAGTCGCCACTGATGGTCAGCATAGGCATTCAGTGCGCTGCGGTGGGCGCTAATCAACGCATCCCCGGCATTAGCACAATGCAACATCGCTGATTCTTTCTCGACAATCAATTCTTCAATGAGATCATCGAACTCTTTGACCAATCCCTGCTGAACAGCTCGCTGACTGTGCGCGTTTTTTAGCTCGTCCGTCATAACACCGCGTGACTTGCGAAAACGTGAACGCCAGCTTTCTTCATTCTCTTTGATTTCGCTGTTCGCCGTTTCTTTTTCCTGGACGCATCGGGCAATCGAACTTTCAATTTCATCCAGTGCCTGCTTTTCCTGAGCAAAAGCCGCTTTGGCCTGCTCAAAGTGTTGGATAGCGCCTTCCGCGTTTCCTGATGATGGCTTTTCGTTGTGACCGGCTTTGACCTTAAGAAAGTCCTGGATAACGGCTTCGACGGTTTTGGTTGAATCGGGTTTCATGGCATACCTCAGCAATGTGTTGTCAATGTGAGGATATTGTGGGGAGGCTGGCACAACTTTTCTATCTGATGGCGTTTGCTCAGTGCTGGTACAACGGACTTGGACGTAAGCCATGAAAGTGGAGAGAGTTTATATTTCTATAAATACTATTCACTACTGTTCACTCTAAAATAAAATAGTATTAAATCATTAAGTTAAGCAGTGAACACCTCATCTAAAGGTATTCACTTACTGTTCACTACTCTTCACTGTCTGTAAATCTTTCTCTGGCTAGCCAAAAATAAATAAATGTTTATTCCTATTAATATATTAATTTCAATCGTTAAAACAGCTTAACCAACTGAGCATTTGGTAACCTACTGAGTAGCATTGAGCATTATTGATTAACATTGGCAATCATTGGCAAATTGGCTCAAATCCCATTAAAAAAAATACAAAGCATTTCAGGCGTTTTGTCGTTCGGAGGCTTGTTGCTAAACGCAAAAATATTCTCACAATAGGGGGCTCCTTAACGAAACAGCCGGTACTGGACGTGTCCAGCCGGATACAAATATGAGGTAGCACCATGCTCTCCGCCGCTCAAAATACGCCCCCTTCTTCTGCCCCTGTGATGCCACCAGTTTACCCACGCGATCGCTTTATGCGACTGCCTGAAGTGATCCACACCACTGGCCTCTCCCGCTCCACCCTCTACGACTTGATCAGCCGTCAGCAATTTCCCGCGCAGATTTCTCTCGGTGGTAAGAACGTGGCCTGGCTGGCCTCCGAGATTGAGAGCTGGATGAATGACCGCATCGCCGCCCGCACTCAGGAGACCATGCAATGATTTCTCTGTCTGTCGGTCATCATAATATCCAGCTCAATACACAAGAGGCGGCCTATCTGGCTGAAGGCCTGATGGCTGCCGCCTGCGGCAGAAAGAACCCTTTGCCTGCGTTTACCAGCAATACCCTGGGCGTGTTATCCGTAACAGCCGAAAGCGTGAGTTCAGAGGATGATTCACACTTCCGATCAAATCCGCAGCAGTCCGATCAAGTCCTGACCGATTGCTAAGGAGAAACGTCCAATGCTTCAAAAAAGGCTTTTCTCTGGCGAGCCCCTGCTCTATAGTTTTTGTGCTGCCGCAAAATCGGCAGCCGGGCGTGAGAACCCGAGCAACTCAATGGCGACACAACACGCGCCTGGCGTGTTTTTTTATGTCGTAGCCTTAGCGCACCTGTTATCTGCTCAGTGGTTTCTTAACCGCTGTGCTTATCAAGCAATGGTAGCTCAGGCGGGGCAGCCTTCGGGCTGGCCGGTATTCGTTGAGGCCGGTATTCTCACCCCCGTCTGGGCTACCACCCAAGAGCGTGAGAACTCTAGTGGTAGCAATAACCATTACTCAATGGAGGCTGCCACCATGGCTACAACCCTCACCACGCCACATCCTAAATTTACGTTCCTGTTCGCCGCCGTGCGCCGTGCTGAACCCAAAGCGCCGGTCTGCATGCTGCGCTCCGCCGCCGACAATGAAGATTCTGCCCGTCGCCTGTTTGCCCGTGACTATGTGCTGTGCTTTGCCGGTCGCCTGCCCGCTCAGGAGGCCGCATGAACAAACTCGCTTCCTTCTATTTCCCCAACACCCATTATCCTATCCCGCATGCTGATTTCCTGCGCCTGCAACACGCGCACAACGTCGGCGTGATGTTCCTCGACATGCTTGATACCCAGGACTCGTTAGGGCATGTGCCCAGCGGCGATCAGTTGAACTCAATGGCATCCATGGTTGCACTGCTCACTGACCAGCTCGGCAAAGTGGTAGACACCTGCGAAACCGCCATAAAAACGCAAATGGAGGATGTCTACGAATGAATATGACTCAACAGTCATGCCTGCCGGTTGAAGTGCTCACTGCCCTTTACCGCCGCGCCCTAGCACAGGCCTATCTCGACGCCTGCAACGCCTACGGCGTTGAAACCGGCTACTCGCTTGATGAACTGCAAATGACCATCGCGAAGGAAGTCGAAAGCTACTACATCCGTCAGCACGGCGCAAAGCTGGGTATGGACATCGCCTGCGCCATGCTCAGGGATATGGTGCAGCCCGATATTTTGGTGGCAAAACCCCGCCTGACACCGCTCGGAGAATCCATGATGGACGAGCTGTTCCGGCCTTGTCTTCACACCACTCCTGAAACCACGCTGCACTGACAGAGGCGCATATGACACAAATGATTGTTCAAAACACCGTGAGCGCCGCGACAGGGCGCTGGCCTCAGCTTCTGCCCGCGCTGGGTATAAACGTTGCCCCTCACGGGCATCATTCCGCCTGCCCTGTTTGCGGGGGCAAAGACCGCTTTCGCTTCGATAATCAGGCAGGAAGAGGCACCTGGATATGTAACCATTGCGGTGCCGGTGACGGGCTAAATCTGGTTGCGAAAACGCTGGATATCACCACGAAAGAGGCCGCCGTGAAGGTGGCTGAGATTCTGGGAGAGGTTCAGCCACTTGTGGTTCATCACGACGAGGCCGCTGTTCAACGGCAAAAAGACGATGCCCGCCAGAAGGCCGCCGTGCAGGCGAAAATGTTGGTAAATGCAGCCCGCAAAGCTTCAGGCAATGCCTATCTGGAGAAAAAAGGCTGGGTGGATAAGGAGGCACTGACCTTACAGGGTAACGGCCTGCGCGTGGGCGGCGTAGATTTCGCGGCGGGTGACCTGGTCATTGCGCTTTATGATTTGTCAGGCAACCTGGTCAACGCCCAGCTCATTAACGAGTCGGGCGAAAAACGCATGCTTGCGGGTGGACAGGTTACCGGCGCCGCTCATCATTTTGAAGGGAACGACAACGCTGTTATCTGGATGGCAGAAGGCTATTCAACCGGCCTGACAATACATGCGCTGACGGGTGAAACCGTGTATGTGGCACTGAGTGCCAATAACTTCCCTCATCTGGCTGAGTGCCTTCGGGAGAAATACCCTGACGCCGTTCTGTTTATGGCGGCAGATAATGATGAGAACGGCACAGGACAGAAGAGAGCGAAAGAAGCCGCAAATCTGGTCAGCGGGAAGGTTGCGATCCCCTTAATCGCCGGTGACTGGAACGATGTATTCATGCAGGAAGGGCGTGACTACACGCTAGAACAGCTCCGCGCTTTTACTCTGCAATCTCCTAAGAGCCCCTTTGAAACGGTCAGTGATGCCGATCTCAAGGCCATGAGCCAGAGTGAGAAGTGTGAACTGCTGATAGTCCATTATGCACACCGTCTGGCTATGCCTCCGGTGGGGGAAGATCTTTGCCGCTATGAGAACGGGGCTTGGCAGGTATTGCCGCACAGGATCCTCAGCCGTGAAATTGCCGCTCTATTTCAGAAAGCACAAGCGCCTTTTTCAGCGCCCCTCATTAGCGGCATGATCGAAACCCTAAAGCTCATGGTGCCTGAAATGAGCAAGCCCGCACGTCACTTAATTGGTTTTCGCAATGGCGTTTTTGACACCCGTACCGGAAGTTTTAGCTCTCACCGCAAAGATAATTGGTTGCGTACCGTCAACAGCGTGGATTACTCGCAGGCCAAGCCAGGGGAAAATCTTGCCGAGCATGCCCCTCACTTCTGGCAATGGCTGACGCGGGCGGCAAACCAGCAAAGCGAAAAGCAAGAGCGTATTCTCGCGGCGCTTTTCATGGTTCTGGCAAACCGGTATGACTGGCAATTGTTCCTTGAAGTGACAGGGCCAGGCGGCAGTGGTAAAAGCGTCATGGCAGCCATAGCGCGCATGCTTGCAGGGAATGACAATACCACCTCAGCCAGCATCGAAACGCTGGAGTCTTCCCGCGAACGGGCTTCCCTGGTGGGATACTCACTGATCATCTTACCCGACCAGGAGAAATGGAGCGGCGACGGTGCAGGGATTAAAGCCATCACCGGCGGCGATGCGGTAGCCATTGACCCGAAATACCGTGACGCTTATTCAGCACACATTCCGGCGGTAATCCTGGCAGTGAACAACAACCCAATGCAGTTCAGTGACCGCAGCGGCGGCGTATCGCGCCGGCGAGTGATCATCACTTTCCCTGAGGTGATACCTGCCAATGAACGAGATCCGCAGCTAATAGAGAAAATAGGTCAGGAACTGGCGATCATTGTTCGCCACTTGATGCAACGTTTTGCCGTTCCCAGTGATGCACGCGAGCTGTTACAGGCACAGCAGAATTCCGATGAAGCACTGGAGATAAAACGCAGTGCAGATCCGTTGGTAGATTTCTGTGGTTACCTGTTGGCAGTCAGCACACCAAACGGCCTTTATATTGGCAACGCCAACATTATTCCGGCTAACCCGCGCAAGTATCTCTATCACGCATACCTGTCGTTTATGGAGGCGCGAGGGCATCAGCGCCCTATGAGCCTGACGGCTTTTGGTCGGGCAGTACCGCAAACGTTAAGAGAGTATGAGATTGAATTCTTGAAGCGAAAAACTAATCAGGGAATGCAGACCAACCTCACCTTAAACGATGACAGTGAGGCGGATTGGTTGCCGAAGTGCGAGACATTATAACTACTCATTTGAACCGGCTTAGGCCGGTTTTTTATGCGTAAAATGGCAACTGGTCACTTTCAAGTGATTAGTTATGGACAGTTAAGAATAAACCAGAAAACACCTAACACCATGAAATTAAACACAAAAAATTCAAAAGTGAACAGTATGACCAGTTTTGTCTTTAAATCTTTTCTACGCTAAATTTTATGACTGTTCATTGCACGTCTGCTTAAGTAATTTCCGCATAATGTGACAGGGAGGGCTATTGCTTCTCAAGAAAACACTATTAGAGATAATATGAATGAAATCCAATTCGAAAGAAGGGTATATGCTAAAAGTGGATATTGCTCATATCACGTAGTGTTAATCCATGAGGAAATAGCCATTTGTGGAAGATCATTGACTTTTTGTTAGTAAGTGGAGATGATAGACACCTTCGATAGAGGTCGACTGGTGTCTATATGTGAGCTTGCTCACTGAGCAGGGTTCGATTCCCTAACCTCGGGCCTACCTTTTGCGAATTTAAAATATGCGTTTTTATCCTTTATTGCATTCGTAATCTCATCCGAACACTTAATATAATCTAAATTTGCAGCTTCTATTATTCTCTCTATGTTTATGTTTTTTGCACCTAAAATATTAGCGCTTAATAAAATCGCATTTTCATATGTGACATCTTTAAAATCGCAGTTTTTCATAATGCAGCTTTTCAAGTTACTTTGATTTAAAAAACCGCCAGAAAAGTTACAATCTTCGAACTCAACATTTTGAAAATTTGCATTGTGCGCTTTAATGTTTTTAAGATTACATCTTATAAATTTTACGTTTTTTACTCTATTCCTATCAATATTTAAGGCTTGAATTTCACAGTCCACGAATGAACAGTCGCGAATGTAAGAGTCGGACATGTTCAAGCTCTTTAAATCAGCATTTTTGAAATTTAGATATTTTATGACGGATAGTTTAGTTAATTCTATTCGTTGAACATTGATATTAAAAACACCTTTACTGTTTAATTGCCTTATAATTTTAATTTTCATTATATTCAATTCTGCAGACGAATGTTTTGCAAGATTCTCGAGGTCTTCGAGGAGTTCTTTGACAGCTTCTTTGTTCTGCCGTTTGTGTTCGAAATAATAAAGAATAACACCCAAAATAAGGAAGTCGAGAATTGAAGAGTTAGCATTAACAAGGAAGTTTTCTAAAAATGTCTTAGAATAGTTATTAGTTGCCAGTGTAATGGCGATGATTGCTATTGCATACGCTAAAAAAATAAAAACTATATTCCTCATATTCATCATAGTTCTATTAAAAGACTCAACCTCCTCGAATAATTTCTTCTTACATTCTTTTTTTAGATGAATTAGAGCATTAAGTGCATATACGATATCTGATTTTAAAACCTCAAAATAATTTCCAATTGAAAGTAATTTTTTTCTGATTAGCGATTTTATTTTTTCTATTTGAATGGATGAAAAAGATGAAGTGTTCATTTGCGTCCTGTTAAATTTTAGGCTACTTCATTGAAAGTTAGATCATACATGATTTAATGTACCGTTGTGTAGTATGCCAGACAAAAGAACACTTTAATTCGGGGTCTTGGAACATTGGCCTGCGCGGCATTTATTAACATATAGAGCTGTTAGTAATGCTCTCGTTGTGTACTGATTGACTTTATATGTCCGCTTCTAGCTCACCTAGACGCTGAGATGCCACTTACGAAATAAACCCACCGCAGCCATTTTGAGCTGCCTACAGATCGGTAAACTTGCATTAGCATAACTGCCGTTGGATCGGGTAGGAGCCACTGCAAGATGGTGAGCTAGGTTCACCTAACTATTGCTGGCCACAAAGCTAAAAAGCCGGTAAATAGAAATTTTTAAAGCTCCCAATATGTGTGCTTAAAATTGTCGAATAAACACTCGATAAATGATCCATTTACGATAAGGTTACTGCTACGACATTAGCTTGTTTAATAAGAGTGAACCCCTATCAAAATCGTGATTGGTATACGCTTAGGTATACACCACAAATTTGAATTAATAATTAAATAGTTAAAACAACAAGTTAGCCGATCACCTCAACTTCCCCCAGCTCGGTTATTACCAGATAAGGCCGTTACCGCAAAGAAAGCCGCAGCCCGCAAGGGTTTGCGGCTTTTTTATTGCTTGTTATTTTGATTTCCAGAATACTTTCCTGTTCTTTTCAAAGCTATACACCACATTTAACGAAAAGTTATATCATGGATTCGCTTTCCCAGTCTGCGTGATAATAGATTTTCGCGATGTTCATCCTATTTGTATTTTTCTTTCAGGTTCGCCGCTTGCCCCTGAGCAACGCCAATCTTCTGGTTGACGTTGCTAAGAGCAATTACCTGGAGGTCTACGCGCAGGGCAAGTGGCAGAAATCCATAAAAATGGCGCATGTATCACTTTGGAAATGAAATACTTCACTTTTGAGGTCTACCTTAAGAAGTCTTGATACCCCCTTTACTGCCACAGGGGCCATCCCCTGCGGCCTCTGCTTTGAATTCATCTCCCAAAATACGCTGTCTGCTACTGCAACGCCTTCACATTGTTTTCGTGATGCCACTCACGCCTTAAAACTGCTTGTTTCCCTTATTTTCCCGACAGCATACAGTCAGCATGCGTTCAAAATACCTTGTTCGATAGGGAGTTACACAAGAATGAGATCGGTCGATGTCTGTTTCAGTGCCTGCTGTGCCTCTTCGCTGATGTCCGTATCGGTGATGATGGCGTCGATTTTATCCATTGGCAGCACAAGATTGTATCCGCGACGCCCAAACTTGGTGGAGTCGGTGACGACAACAACCCGTTGAGCTGCATCCGCCATAATGCTGCTGATACTGTAACCCTCATTAAACGTCGTGATGCCGGATGCCGCATCCAGGCCATCAGCGCCGACGAACATTAGGTTGGCGACAATCCCCTGCAAGGCATATTCGGTAATGTTGCCATGCAATGAACGCGTTTTATGTCTCAGCGTTCCGCCGCACACTACAAGCGTGATATCGGGATTTTCGGAAAGGACAAAGGCAGCAGGTAAATTATTGGTAATGACAGTGATATCGCCGGATTTCACCAGTTCTTCGGCAAGTAACATCGTAGTACTGCCGCTGTCGAGGATCACGGTATTGCCTGGCTTAACCATGCCAGCAGCCGCCAAAGCAATACGTTTTTTAGGATCACTGGCATGAAGATAACGTTCCTCCAGCACCATTTCATGCTGCTGCTTATCCTGCCCGCTGTTCTCATTCTCCTTTCGCCTGGCCGCTCCGCCATGAAAACGGGTCAGTTCACCTTTTTGGTCCAGCAAACTCAGATCAGAGCGAATGGTCACTTCGGAAACACCGAAAGCACTCGAAAGGTCCGCAACCTGAACATTCCCCTTCAGATTGACTAACTCAATAATTCTATTGCGACGATCGTAAGTATTCATTCTGTTTAGCCCAAAACGCCATATAGGCCTTAGTGTAAACAAAAGACTTCGTAATGAGGAGAAAAAAATAGTCTGAATGTGAAACACGTAACCTTGATTTATTGAACTATCCATTTGTGTACAGAATGAAATTACACGGTACAGCACGCCAAATGAAAGAAAACGAATGAAATAACTTACGAAATATTACGATCATCATCACGAAAAACAAAGAACGCTATTGTCTGGATTTCGGAAAGATACGAACATCTTCGAAAACAAACGGAGGCAAAAATGAAAGAATTAATATCCAAACATAAGAAAGGCGAAAGTATCGGTATTTGCTCAGTCTGTTCGGCTCACCCTTTGGTGATCGAGGCGGCACTTCGGGAAGACCTACAAACCAACCGTAAAGTCCTTATCGAGGCCACGTCCAATCAGGTCAATCAGTTCGGTGGCTATACCGGTATGCAGCCCATTGATTTTCGCGATTTCGTTCTCGCGATAGCCGATAAAATCGGCTTCCCTGTTCAGCGCCTGATATTAGGGGGCGATCATCTGGGGCCAAATTGCTGGCAGAGCGAAAATGCTGAAAGCGCAATGAGTAAGGCGGAAGTCTTAATCGCGCGCTACGTGGAAGCAGGTTTCAGTAAAATTCATCTGGATGCCTCAATGTCCTGTGCTGATGATCCTATTACGCTGGATCCTTTTATTGTCGCTCAGCGTGCAGCACGTTTATGTCAAGTCGCTGAAAAAGTAGCAACACTGCAGCAAAAAGCGTCTCTGACATATGTCATTGGTACAGAAGTGCCTGTGCCCGGCGGCGAAGCATCGGCCATTCAGCACGTGCACGTTACCGCAGCCAGAGACGCAAAAGCGACGCTGGATATGCATCATCAGGCATTTCGTGAAGCCGGCCTGGAAGAAGCTATTAATCGGATCATCGCCGTCGTAGTTCAACCTGGTGTAGAGTTCGATCACAGCACAGTGATCCATTATCAGCCCGATCTCGCACAAGATTTATCAGCCTATATAAAAACCACTCCACTGGTTTACGAGGCACATTCCACCGATTACCAGACCCGGGACTCCTACCGCAATCTGGTTAAAGATCATTACGCCATTCTCAAAGTCGGCCCAGCGCTAACTTTTGCGTTACGTGAGGCTGTTTTCGCACTCGCCAGTATCGAACAAGTCCTCGTTGCGCCCGAATCCCGCAGCCAGCTCCTGACGGTAATCGACGGTGTCATGCTTGATGAACCAGGTTACTGGAAAAAGTATTACAGCCCGACATTCAGCCTGTCACTTATCGATCTTCATTTCAGCCTTTCTGATCGTATTCGCTACTACTGGCCACACACCCGTATCAACCGAGCGATGGAAGTACTGATCAGTAATTTACAATCCATCGATATCCCACTGGGACTGCTAAGCCAGTATCTGCCAGCCCAGTTTGAACGTGTGATGGCAGGCGATCTGGCCAGCGATCCTCATGAACTGATTATCGACAAAATTCAAGACGTTTTACGCGCCTATCACTTTGGCTGTACTCCACTGAGAACAACCTGCGGAGAGTGCAGCCATGCATAACTGCGAAGTCTTCGTGAAAACAGGCATCACCTTTGAGGATCACCACTCAGCACTGACCCACATCGGTGAGTACATGGTGCAGGCGGGCGTCGTTGAAACCAGCTATCCACAGGCCTTATTGGTTCGTGAAGCGGAATACCCGACCGGTATCCAGCTCGAGCAACATGCGGTTGCCATTCCGCATTGTGATGCTACTCACGCCCGCACGCCGGCCATTTACCTCATCCGCCCTGATGCACCCGTCGAATTCTTTCAGGCTGATGACGAAGGCACGGTCCCGGCTTCTCTGATTGTGGCGCTAATCGTCACGCATCCGTCTGAGCAACTGACCTTATTGCGCCAGTTATTCAGCCAGTTGCAGGATCCTTCCTTTTTTGAAAGCTTGCTGACGGTCCCCGAAGACCAGCTGGCAACCCTGTTTAAGCAACACGTATTTATCACTACACCCGAGAAAATGGCCGCGGTTCCTGCCTGACGTGGTGTTGAACAAAGAGATTTTTCCGACCCAATCTGTACCCGAAGTCCTACAAAAAATAACATCAAAAACAGACTATTAAGGAGTCTTACCGTGAAACGAAAAGTCATTGTCGCCTGTGGCGGCGCTGTAGCTACCTCAACGCTGGCGGCAGAGGAAATTAAAGAGCTGTGTGAAGCGCACGGTATCCAGGTGGAACTTGTGCAGTGCCGTATCAATGAAATTGAAACCTTCATGGATGGCGTCCACCTGATTTGTACCACAGCCAAAGTCGACCGCACGTTCGGCGATATTCCGCTGGTTCACGGTATGCCGTTTATCTCCGGCATGGGCATGGAAAAGTTGCGCGAAGAAATACTGACCCTGTTACAGGAGTAAGCTATGTTTACCGAAATTATGCGCTACATCCTCGATCTCGGGCCGACAGTCATGCTGCCGGGCGTGATCATCATTTTCTCCCTGATATTAGGGATGAAGCTGGGGGATTCTTTTAAATCTGCCATTCACATTGGGATTGGTTTTGTGGGTATCGGGCTGGTCATCGGCCTGATGCTTGATTCCATCGGGCCTGCCGCGAAAGCGATGGCGGAACATTTTCAAATCAATCTGCAAGTTGTCGATATCGGCTGGCCGGGCTCGTCGCCTATGACCTGGGCATCGCAAATTGCACTGGTCGCTATTCCCATTGCTATCGGTGTAAACATCGTCATGTTACTGACCCGCATGACACGCGTCGTCAATGTGGATATCTGGAATATCTGGCACATGACCTTTACCGGCGCCATGTTGCATCTCGCAACCGGTTCCTATTGGTTGGGGATTATGGGCGTAGTGGTGCATGCGGCGTTTATCTACAAACTGGGTGACTGGTTTGCCAGGGATACGCGAGATTTCTTTAATCTCGAAGGTATCGCTATTCCTCACGGTTCATCGGCTTACCTTGGGCCTATTGCCGTGCTGGTCGATACCCTTATTGAAAAAATCCCTGGCCTGAACAAAATTCACTTCAGCGCAGATGACGTACAAAAACGTTTCGGCCCATTTGGCGAACCGGTCACCGTCGGTTTTGCGATGGGGCTGATCATCGGCTACCTCGCGGGTTATGACATCAAAGGCATATTGCAACTGGCGGTCAAAACGGCTGCGGTTATGCTGCTGATGCCGCGAGTGATCAAACCGATTATGGATGGCTTAACGCCAATTGCACGCCATGCTCGTACCCGTCTGCAAGCCCGCTTCGGAGGGCAGGAATTCCTGATTGGTCTGGATCCGGCGCTGTTACTCGGTCACACCGCCGTTGTCTCCGCCAGCCTGATCTTTATTCCGCTGACGATCCTGATAGCGGTACTGGTTCCGGGAAATCAGGTCTTGCCGTTCGGCGATCTCGCTACCATCGGCTTCTTTGTTGCCATTGCAGTCGCGGTGCATCAGGGCAACCTGTTCCGCACGTTAATCTCCGGATGCATCATCATGAGTATCACCCTGTGGATTGCCACGCAGACCATCGATTTGCATACCCAGCTGGCAGCAAATGCTGGAGCTTTAAGCGCGGGTGGCAGGGTCGCTTCAATGGATCAGGGCGGTTCACCGATCACTTATCTGCTGATTCAACTCTGTACGCTTAAAAATATCGCAGGGTTAAGCATCATTGGTGTGATTTACGCTATTGGTGTCTTCCTCACATGGCGTCGCGCCCGCAATTTCATCAAAACCGAAAAGCTAGCCGCTGAACTGGCCAACGCTTAAATCTTCATTCCGGCGGGGGCCCCCCCGCCAAAAGGAAACTGACTATGAAATCTGTCGTTGTACATACCGGCGGGGAGATGACCGTTGAGGAGAGCCCGATGCCTGCACTTAACGCTCCTGATGACGTGCTGGTGCGTGTTGCCTATTCCGGCCTGTGCGGTTCTGATATTCCGCGCATTTTTTCTAACGGTGCGCATTTTTATCCGATAACGCTCGGCCACGAATTCAGCGGCCACGTGATCAGCACTGGCACAGATTGCGGTGATTTGCAGGAAGGTGATGCTGTGGTTTGCGTACCGTTATTACCTTGTTTTCAATGCGAGGCGTGCAGCAAGGCAGCGTACTCACAGTGTAAGCACTATCAGTTTATTGGCTCACGCCGCGACGGTGGGCACGCCGAATTTGTCGTGGTTTCACGTAAAAACCTCTTCAGGCTGCCGGAAGGCTCTTCGCTGATGCAGGGCGCATTTTTTGAACCCATAACCGTCGGATTACATGCCTTAAAACTGGCGGGTGGATGCGAGGGTAAAGAAGTGATCGTAATTGGTGCGGGCACTATCGGCCAGCTCATCATTCAGGCTGCTGGTGCGTTGGGTGCAAAATCCGTCACCGCGATTGATATCAATCCTCAAAGACTGGATCTGGCCTTAAGCACCGGCGCCACCCATGCCTGTGACAGTGCAATCATGAGTGAGGAGGAAATACGTCAGCATACTCATGAACGCCGCTTTAATCAGCTAATCCTTGAGACTGCAGGTACGCCACAAACCGTGGCGCTGGCTCTGGATATCGCAGGTCCGAAAGCGCAAGTCGCGCTGGTTGGCACCTTACACAAAGATCTGACGCTAAACGTGGCCACCTTCAGCCATATTTTACGCAAAGAGCTGACGATATTGGGCAGTTGGATGAATTACTCCGCGCCGTGGCCGGGCAGCGAGTGGCAACAGGCAACGCAGTTGTTTGCCGAAAATAAGATGAACCTGGAGCCGCTTATTGCAAGCCTCAGCACCCCGGAGGAGTTCGTCACAGATGTGATTTCGCTGGCGGGCAAGCCGATGACCGGCAAAATTTTGCTGGATATGACAGGGAGATGAAACAATGTATCTAATTTCAAACAGGGAAATGCTGTTGGCGGCGCAGCGCGAAGGATATGCCGTGCCGGCCTTTAATGTCCACAATCTGGAAACCGTTCAGGTAGTCGCCGAAACCGCGGCAGCCATGAGTTCTCCGGTGATTCTGGCGGGCACGCCCGGCACGTTCAGTTATGCGGGAACGGATTACCTGATATCCATCTGTCAGGAAGCGGCGCGGAAACACCGTATTCCACTGGCACTGCATCTGGATCATCATGAAGAACAAAGTGATATCGAAACCAAAGTCCACGCGGGGATCCGTTCCGTGATGATCGACGCTTCACATTTTCCGTTGCCGCAGAACATCGAAAAGGTCAGGGAAACCGTGCGTTTATGCCACGCATTCGACGCCAGCGTTGAAGCTGAACTCGGCCGCCTTGGTGGGCAAGAGGACGATCTGGTGGTGGACGACGGAGACAGCTTCTTTACCGATCCAGTCGTAGCGAGACATTTTGTTGATGCCACCAACATCGATTCACTGGCCGTGGCGATCGGTTCCGCTCATGGCTTGTATCAGGGTGAACCTAAACTAGATTTCACCCGACTGGGGCAGATCCGCCAACTGGTCGATATCCCACTGGTGCTGCATGGCGCATCGGGGATCCCGGAGAAAATGATTCATCAGGCGATCGAACTGGGGATCTGCAAAGTTAACGTAGCTACTGAACTTAAGATCGCCTTTGCGGAGGGCGTAAAGCAGTATTTCTCCGAGCATCCGCAAGCAAACGATCCGCGAAAATATATCGTGCCAGGAAAAATCGCCATGCAAAAAATAGTCGAGGAGAAGATCAGGATTTGTGGAAGCGCCGGGCGGTTGTAACCATTTTACCCATTGCTAAATATCAGTGAAACCAGGCGGGGATTTCCCCCGCTTTACTGGCTTTTATAGCTGGTCCGGTTGCAGCCATCCATCTGTTCTGATTTTATGGATGCTCTTTGACAGTGAATGGAAATTGCTATGACAACCCTTAACCACTTTGGTCAACCCGTCGGTGATGCCCTGCCCGACTGGCAACCGCGTGAACGCCCGACGCATGTTCAGCTGGACGGTATCTGGTGTCGTCTCGAGCCACTAAACCGCGAGCGCCACAGTCAGGATTTATTCAACGCCTGGCACAGTATTGATGACAATCGTGACTGGACATATCTCTCGGTCGATCGCCCTGCCACGCAGGCAGAGTGCGATGCATTTATCAGTCAGCAGGAAAAAAGTGAAGATCCGGTGTTTTTCGCCGTGGTGGATCTGGCGACTCAGCGCGCCGTGGGCAGCGTATCTCTGATGCGTATTGATGCCGTCAACGGCGTTGCGGAAATTGGCTGGGTAAACTGGTCGCCGCTGATGAAGCGCACCCGCTTTGGCACCGAAGCCATTTATCTGCTGCAACGCTATCTTTTCGACACCCTGAAATATCGCCGCTGCGAATGGAAATGCCACAGCCTGAACGAACCGTCAAAACTGGCGGCTGAGCGCTTCGGTTTTCAGTATGAAGGAACGTTCCGTCAGGCTATTGTTAATAAAGGTCGGAATCGCGATACGCTCTGGTTCTCAGTGCTGGACCACGAATGGCCAGCGTCAAAAAGCACCTTTAATCGCTGGTTAAGTCCGGAGAATTTCACGGCTGAAGGCCAACAGAAACAACGGTTGGAAGATCTGAGGAAGAACTGAGAACGAAGGAAGAAGATGAACAGTTCCCGCATTTCTCTGGCGCGGGAACTGTAAAAAGTGCAACGCCATTACATTGCTGTCAGCAGCGTAATGTCTGGCCATGCATAAATAATATTGCGAGAACGCCATAGCGGCCCGGCATCGGTATAACGTCCGGCTTCCTTACCGCCCAGCGCGCGATAAAAACGGATGGCCGGTTCATTGCCTTCCACCACACCCAGCCCGGCACTGCAATAACCCTCTCCAGCAAGATGTCGTGCAGCGTCGGTGATTAAACGCTTGCCGATCCCCTGTCGTTTAAAATCGCCAGACACGTACAGGAATTTGATTTCAGCCATTTCCCCATATTCCGGGTTTGTCGAAGACGATGCCAGAGTGAAACCCGCCAGTTGTCCGCCAATCTCAGCCAGTAAAATGCACTGCCCGGCGGCAGGATTTTCAAATTTTTCCTGCCAGAAGACTTTCCGGCGCGGTACGTCCAGAGCAGAAAAAGCCTCTGGGGGCGCAAGATCCCGATAGGTATCGCGCCAGATAGCGACGTGCAAGGCAGCCAGTGCATCAATATCCGCAGGCTTAGCAAAACGCAGTGACAATTCAGGCACAAGATCCCTCGCTCAAAATCATAATTATCGAAAAAACAATCAGTCAGGCCAGTATAGTCAGCTTTTTTCTTCGCGCGCCAGCAAACTGCGTTTGCGCTCGACACCCCAGCGATAGCCGGAAATATTACCGTCGGTTTTCACCACTCGATGGCAGGGGATCGCGACAGCAAGTACGTTTGCAGCGCAGGCTCCGGCCACGGCGCGTACGGATTTCGGTGAGCCGATTTTACGGGCGATATCCGCATAACTGGCGGTAGCGCCCGCGGGAATAGCGCGCAGTGCCTGCCAGACGCGCTGCTGGAAAGCCGTTCCGCGAATATCCAGTGGTAAGTCGAGGCCAATGTGCGGCGCTTCGACAAAGCCGACGATCGACGCAATGCGTTGTTCAAAGTCCGGATCCCCCCCCAGCAGCTCTGCCTGCGGGAAACTATTTTGCAACTCGATGATCAGCGCCTGCGGATCATCACCAAGTAATATCGCGCAAATTCCCCGCTGACTCTCAGCAACTAAAATTGCGCCCAGCTCAGAGTCGGCGATCGCAAACCAGACACGCACATCACGCCCGCCGGAGCGGAAACCCTGCGGTGTCATACCTAATGTTGCGCCTGACGTTTCGTAAAACCGGCTATCAGATGGGTAGCCCGCCGCGTAGATCGCTTCGGTCACTGAGGCGCTTTCGGTCAGTTTTTCGCGAACCCGCCGCGTGCGCTGCGCCTGCTGATAGTCTTTTGGCGTGACCCCGGTTTGCGCTTTGAACAGGCGATGAAAATGATAGGGACTGATACCGACCGCCTCCGCCAGCTTATTCAGCGTCACGCCTTCGGCAGACTCTTCCAGCAACCGGCAGGCTTTTTCCACCCGCTGGGCATGAAATTGTGCCAGTGAGATAAGCCCCTGACGGCAACGCTTACACGGCCGGAAACCGGCCTGCTCAGCCGCTTCGGCGTTTGCGAAAAAAATAACATTTTCCGGGTTCGGCTGACGCGACGGGCAGGAAGGCGCGCAATAAATACCGGTCGTTTTTACGGCGTAAACAAATTGGCCATCGGCACTGGCGTCGCAGTTAACCACCGCAAGCCAGCGCGGATCTTGTGCAGATTTATTTTCGTTCGTTGCTTCCTGATGGAGAGTTTTTGTTTTGCCTGACATAGTGCGCCTCACGTTTCCCGACTGATTGAATCTCAGCTTAAGCGGCTGGCCTTCGGCGCGCCCTCCGGCTCTTGCTATCTTATTCAGTCCGCCATTATCAGCCCCACCGGCTCAGATGGCGTATTAAGGACCCACTGATAAAAGGCCAAATCCAGCCAGCGGTCAAATTTATACGCGGCGTGTTTTATCGTACCGGTATGACTGAAGCCGTTAATGGCGTCGATGGCACCAATCAGCGTATGTACATCCCGCTCACGGGCGGCGTCAATCAATGCCATCAGCAGCATTTTTCCCAGCCCTTTACGGCGCACAGAACTATGCGTTGTCCGCCGGATATGCGCTGACGTTTGGCGTCGATCTGCCGATTACGTTCAACAATCCTGGCGTAAAACCTTGCCGCTATTTGCTGGTAATGAGCGACAAATAGCGGCTGAAACCCGGTAATTGCTGAGTTTACAGGTCTAACGTGCCGTCGATCAGCGTACAAGTATCGCCGCCGATCCAGGGGTCGCCATCGATGAAGGTGACGGTGACGCGGCCATCGCGCTGTAGCCTGGTGCCCTGACGCACAAGGTATTTTTGGTCAGTGTTATTGCCGTCCGGGAAACCGGCTTCTTTCAGTACCCGCGCCAGACAGGCATTAGCACTGCCGGTGACCGGATCCTCTTTCAGCACGCCGTCTTCATCGATCAGCGCCCGCACTTCGTAATTCGCCGGGCCATTTTCATCATGCAAACCATAGACCGCCACGCCGTTGATGCCGAGCTGTGTCTGCAACTGGCTGATGGCTGCTGCATCGGCTTTAATATTCAGGCAGTCCTGCGCGCTCTCCATCCGCACCACCAGCCAAATAATGCCCATGTCTGCCTGAACTGGCATGACGTCAGCCTGTATTTTTCCGCCGCGTAACGCGCTGGCCAGCAATTCATAATACTCAGCCGCCAGGGGTTTCAGCACCGCAGGAGGCGCGGAAAACGCCTGCCCGCCTTCTGCCAGCTGGTTCACCTGAACCAGCCCGACGCCGCATTCCTGCACGAGATAACCCGGATTTTTTGGCGTCAGCCCGTTTTCTAACAGCGCGTACGCTGTACCCAGAGTCGGATGCCCGGCGAAAGGCAGTTCTTTATCGGTGGTGAAAATACGCACGCGGTAATCGGCCTCCGGCGATGTCGGTTTGAGTACAAACGCGGTTTCCGCCAGATTGGTCCAGCGCGCCATGGCGTACATTTCGTCATCGGTCAGCCCTTCGGCATCAAGGATCACGGCCAGCGCGTTACCTTTCAGCGGCACAGCGGTAAATACATCAACTTGTTTGAAACGACGCAGGCGGGTCATAGCAAATCCTTTTTAATCAGGGAGAAAGGGCGAAGTGACTGAGTTTAGGAATAATTCGATAAGTTATCGAGAAAAATGTCAGTCGCCAATGGCTGACCTACGCTTAAGGCACTTTCCATATCATTTCAATGAAAACACAAGGAACAGAAAGATGCCCACGAAGGATTTGATAGGTATTGGCATAGGGCCCTTCAACTTGAGCCTGGCCGCGATGGCAAAGGATACGGGGAAACTCGACGCCGCCTTCTTCGATGCAAACCCGGAATTCAGCTGGCACCCCGGCATGTTATTACCGACCGCCACCATGCAGACCTATGTCTTGCAGGATCTGGTAACGACCGTTGCGCCACGCAGTGAATTCTCTTTTATTAATTATCTGGTCGAACAGAAGAAAATTTACCGTTTTCTGGCCACTGAGCAGCTGATTATCAGCCGTGATGAGTTTTCCGATTATCTGCGCTGGGCTTGTGACCGCATCCCGGATCTGAATTTTTCCGCGCCGGTGGAGAGTATTGATTTCGATGATAAGCGTCAGGAATTCGTAGTCCGGAGCGAAAAAGGGGAACACCGCGCCCGCAATATCTGTCTCGGCACCGGCCACGCGCCGTGGATACCGAAACCGGCAAGGGCGGCACTGGGTGAAAACTGTTTCCATGCTGCCGAAATTGAACTGCGCGAGCCGGATTTCACGGGTAAACGTGTGGCCGTTGTGGGTGGCGGCCAGAGCGGCGCTGACATTATTCTTAATGCACTGAGCGGCCATTGGGGGGAATTCGCTGAACTGAGCTGGCTGTCACGCAGGCCGAACTTCCAGCCGCTGGACGAGTCGATTTTCACCAACGAATATTTCACACCGGAATATGTGAATTACTTCTACACCCTGCCGGAAGATGTGCGCGAACGAGAGATAGCCACCCAGAAATTGCCGTCAGACGGCATCAGTTACCACACGCTGGAAGATATCTATAAGCAGCTTTATCACCGTTTTGACGTGCTGCATCAGCCACGCAATGTACGTTTGCTACCGCACCGTGCACTCGATCATATCTCGCGCAACGACGCCGGAGATTTCAGTTTGCAGGCCAAACACGGGCTGGAAAACTGCGAAGAACATTTCAGAGCCGATATCGTGATTCTGGCGACCGGCTATCGGCCCGGCCTGCCGGAGTATCTCGCGCCGATGCTTGAGCGGATCCCCTATGACCGCGAGCAACATTTACCGCTGCAGCCGAATTTCAATCTGCGCTGGGATGGTCCGGCTCAGAACCGGATTTATGCGGTGAACGCCGGGATCCACAGCCACGGCAGCGCCGAAGGGCAACTGACCCTGACGGCGTGGCGTTCGGCGAAAATCCTCAATCATCTGTTGGGGAAATCGCATTACGATCTGAGCCCGGTGCCTTCGCTGGTGCAGTGGTGGGCCGGGACATAGCAGGCACAAAAAAGCGGAGCATCCGGCTCCGCTTCCGCTTTATACATCACTCAGTAAAGGCTAGACGTAGAAATAAATTGCCAGAAAGTGACAGGCGCTGCCGCCGAGCACAAATCCGTGCCAGATGGCATGACCGAATCGAAAGCGCTTCGAGGCGTAGAATATAACCCCGAGCGTGTACACCACGCCACCGATCGCCAGCAGCCACACGCCGCCGGGCAGCAGTTTCATCGCCAGCTGATAAATCACCACCAGCGACAGCCAGCCCATCGTAAGATAAGTGATAAGCGAAAGCACTTCGAAACGGTGTGCGAACGCCAGTTTAAAAATGACGCCGAACAGCGCCAGTCCCCAGATAACCGCCATCAGCCCTTTTGCCAGCGGGGAATTGAGCCCGACCAGCAGGAACGGTGTGTAAGTGCCCGCAATCAATATGTAGATAGCGCAGTGATCGAGCTTCTTTAACCAGTATTTCGCTTTCTCATGCGCAATGGCGTGATAGAGCGTCGAGGCCAGAAACAACAAAATCATGCTGCCGCCGTAAATACTATAACTGGTGATTGCCATCGCGCTGGCGTTTTCGCCCAACGCCTGGACCAGCAACAACACCAGCCCGACAATCCCAAATATCAGACCAACGCCGTGACTCAGGCTGTTGGCAATTTCTTCAGCCCACGGATATCCCTGTGGGGATGGAGATAACTTACCCATACGATGAGAACCCTCGAGGCAGAAAAATAAAATGACAGGTTATAAACTATCCTGACCAGCAGAGTAGCTGAGAACGATTCCAGTGTACACATGTACGCTTAAATTGAGTATTTCCTCCTGTAACAGTCTCTTAGCTGGATCATCATTTCCTGAGTATCAGACAGCAAAGCCGTTCAATTCATTCACTATGTTTATAATTTAGTCATATGACATTTTTACTGTGCGGGGAGTTTCCGCACCCAAAAACATGATTTTTTGTCACCAAGCGATTATCGTATAGCGGAAATCTCTGTAACGGTGTTCATCATGTCGTCAATTTGACTAAGGTTTGATTATGTCAGTAGCAACTCCCCCGCTGAATTTCGGCGCAATGACCGAAGTTTTTCAATTCCTGATGGAAATCGACAAACTGAAAAGCGTGCAACGCCGCACCAAGGTGTTAGGCACAGATCGTCAGGAGAATTCGGCAGAACATAGCTGGCATTTCGCCGTGGCGGCGATGTCGCTGGCCCCTTTCGCGCCAGAGGGTGTTGATATCAATAAAGTCATCCGTATGGCGTTGATTCACGACATCGTCGAAATCGATGCCGGTGATGTGCTGGTTTACGATCTGGCGGCCCGCGCGGCGGTTCACGATCAGGAAATCATTGCTGCTAAACGCCTGTTCGGCCTTTTACCCGCGCCGCTCAGCGTCCAGTTCCTCGACTTATGGAATGAATACGAAGCTGGTGAAACGCAGGAAGCGAAATTCGCGCTGGTGATCGACCGCATCATGCCGATGATCATGAACCTGAATAATCAGGGGCAGAGCTGGGTGGAAAACAATATCCGTCTGGAACAGGTTCTGGCCCGCAACGCCTTCATCGCCGATATCCACCCCGAACTGTGGCAACACATCCGCGGCCATCTGGATAACGCTCACCAGCAGGGCTGGCTGAAGTAATGTAGTTTCGTGGTGTGTGAAAAACCCCGTGGCAATGAGCCCGGGGCTTTTTTGTTTTTACGCCAGAAGTTTCTCCGTCGCCAGCGCAATCCCCGCCTTTTCTGACAGTTCAAACAACGCAGGCAGCAGATGCGCAGAGGCTTTCAGATACGCGCTTACCTGCGTCACGCCTTCCGGCGGCAATATTTCGCTATTCTCTAGCCCTTCGCTCAGGCACAGCAAACCGTGGCAAAGTCCTTCCGCAGATTCAGATGCGATAGCACCGAGATCGTAAAGCTGGGGATGAGTGAAATGGCTGAGATCCAGATCGGCAATCAGGGTGCGGAAAACGGTGAGGGAGTTTTCTGAGGTGGTTTCAATAATTGAATCAGTCATTTTAAAGCCTCGAGTACAGTATGTTATGCCCCACACGAGACGCTAACCTCGGGTGGTGGCTCAGACAGAGTTAGCGTTACCGGACTCGAAAACCGGCGCTTCCTGCGAAGCCCCTGCCTGAGCCACCATAATTTACAGGTGACTCAAAACCTGCGGCATTATGCCACAGTGCAATCGAGTAAATCTGATTCAGAACGCTAATTCTGACTGCGGTTCTTCCGCAGCGAGAGCACTATATTCCTGCCATTTTGCGAATGAAACGGGCTGGATGGATTTACAGGAAGTTGCTTTGAAATTTGGAAGATGTCTCGCAGGAATGACTCTGGTCGGCTCCTCCCCCTTTTCAGAGAGAGGAGCAAACACGTATCAAACCACCGCCACCTTCATTCTCTCTCTCGCCTCTTCATAGGTTGGCATCGACGCGGCCGCACCGGCTCTTTCGACACAAACTGAGGCATAGGCGGAAGCAAACAGAGCGGCATCCTGTAGCGTGGATCCGGCTGCGAGCTGTGAGGCGAGTGCGCCGTTAAAGGCATCGCCCGCGCCGGTAGTATCGACCGGAGTGGCAGGGCAGGCGGCGATAAGCCGGGTTTCTCCGTTGACCGACAGCAGTGCGCCCTGCGTGCCTAGTGTGATGATTAGCGCCTGTATACCTTTGGCGTGCAGCACGTGGGCGGCGCGTTGTGCCGACGGAATATCGCGCACCTCAATGCCGGTCAGCAGCGTGCATTCCGTGGCGTTCGGCGTGAGCAGATCCACCTGCGCCAGCAGAGGGTCGGAGACCGGCTGGAACGGCGCAGGATTGAGGATAATGTAGGTGCCATTTTCTCTGGCGATGCCGATCAGTTTTTCAATAGCCGGTAAATTATTTTCCAGCTGCGTCAGCAGGATATCCGCCGCCGCGACGGCGGGACGACACTGTTCAACCTCTTCATCAGTGACCGTAAGGTTTGCTCCCGGATCGACCGCGATCATATTTTCAGCGTCGGCACCGGCCACGTAAATCAGCGCGTTGCCGGTCGGGCAATCGCTGGTGGAAAACAGCGTGACGGCGTCGAAACCGGCACTGTCGAGATGGCGACGGGCGAACATGCCGAAGTCATCGCGCCCCACTTTGCCAATGTAATGCACCCGCGCCCCGGCACGCAGCGCGGCGACCGCCTGATTCGCGCCTTTGCCGCCTGCGCCCATCATGCTGTTGCGGGCAATCAGGGATTCCCCCGGCTGCGGAAAGCGCGCCATGCCTGCGACGATGTCGAGGTTGAAAGAACCAAATACGCATACCTTGCCTTTGTTCATGCCTCTCTCCTGAAGGAAAACGGTCGCGCTGCAACAGCAGGCTGCGACTGAAAAACGCGTTGTGCGGCTAAACATGCCCCCCGGCATCCGGTCTCGTCGGTGATGGCGCTAAAGTGAATACTCAGTCCTTTCGCCGGATAAGGGCTACGAAGATGACTGCGTAGTTGCTGCTCCAGCTGCGCGAGCGGGAAGTTCTCCATCGCCAGCACGCCGCCGCCCAGCACCAGGAATTCCGGATCCAGAATGTTCATTTCGCTGGCGACGGTACGTGCCAGGCGGGCAACAAATTCGATTAAATCGCCATGCCCGGCGTGCCGCGTAAAGAGCTCGGCGAAAGGCGTTTGAGGCGTATGTTGCCGCGCCCAGCCGGTCAGCCAGTTGCCGGAAGTCAGCGTCTCGACGCAGCCGGTTTTACCGCATGGGCACAGCAGCGGATTCCCCGCCAGCGGAATGTGCCCGAGCTCGCCAGCGCCGCCGTGTGCGCCGTGATAAAAATCGCCGTTGATCCACAAACTGTTGCCAAGGCCGGTGCCGAGATACAGTCCGACCGCGACGTCCGGCAGCACGCCATGCTGTTGTAAATCCCACCACATCAGATGGTTAACGTCTTTATCCATTGTCACCGGTAGATGCAGGCGTTCTGATAGCAACGCCGCCACCGGCTGGTTATCCAGCGCAGAGATGAACGGCAGCGACAGAACGATGTTGCGATCACGGGAGAGAATGCCCGGCAGACCGAGCATCACCTGCGCCACCTGACATTGCGGATCCTGCGAGTGCAGATACTCCGCGATCACCTCTTCCAGACCGCATAACGGGCTACTCTGTCCCGCCCAGCTCTGGGTCGGGATCTTATGGTAGCCACGAAACTGTCGCTGGCTGTCCATCAGCATTAAACGGGTGTTGGTGCCCCCGACGTCGACTCCGAGAAAGTGCGGCATACGGCTCTCCTGCCCTCAGGCTGCGTGACGCGCCTGACGCATCTGATCGAGCATTTTGTCCCAGGCGATATTCAGATCATCGTCCAGCGTGAACAGGCCGGAGCTGCCGACGATCAGCACTTCCGCACCCGCTGCCAGCAGATCCTGATAGGTGCGCAGGTTGCAGGAACCGTCGATCTCGATCAGATAGCGGTAACCTTTTTGCTGTTTGAGATCGCGCAGCTGAGCAATTTTACCCAGCATCTCAGGGATGAACGGCTGTCCGGCGTAGCCCGGATCGACAGTCATCACGGTGATTTTATCCAACAGATGAATGTAGTGCTGGATGTACTCCACAGGCGTCGCGGGATTGAGCACCACCCCGACCTTTTTCCCTAGTGAACGGATCTGGTTGATGATGCGGAACGCGTCACGGTTGATCGTTTCAGCATGCGGGCAGATGAAATCGGCACCGGCAAGGGCAATCGGCTCGATAAAGTCCGACGGGTTTTCCACCATCATGTGCACATCAAGAACCAGCGGCGTATGCGGGCGGATCTGCTCGATAAAGAATGGCGACAGCGTGATGTTTTTAACGTAATGACCGTCCATGATGTCGATGTGCAGCATGTCGGCGCGGCGATTCAGAACCTCAAGTTGTTGTTTGATGTCGATCAGGCTCATGCACATCAGCGACGGTGAAATTTTGTATTCCATGATGTTGTCCTTGGGTCAGAGGCAAAAGTAATCAGATAACTGAAAGCGTTAAGGTTGAGCAGCGCGCGCTTTGGCGGCACTCATGCGTCCTGCACGTTTTTGCAAATAGCGCGCACGGAGGAATTTCAGCGCCAGTACCACAATCAGTACTGCGCCCCACATCGCCAGGCTGAAATGCGGACTGACGTTCATCAGGTTCAGGCCAGTGGAAATCACTTGTAAGACGATTAGCGAAAGCACCACGCCCGCCACTTTGCCGAATCCACCGTTGGGGTCAGTGCCGCCGAGAATGATCGCCAGCACGGTCAGCAGCAGGTACGAATCGCCGTAGCCCATGCGCGCTGAGTTAAAGCGCGCCATCATGATCAGGCCAGCAATGACGCATAACATGCTGGAAATCACGTAGATGGCGATCAGCACGCGATGCGTATTCACGCCGCTGAAGTGGGTGGCGTTGATGTTGCTGCCGCTCATGTAGATGTATTTACCGAGACGCGTCCGTTCGAGGAACACAGCCACCAGCACCGCCGTGAGCAGGAAGATAATCAGCGGCACCGGCACGCCGAGCAGGGTTTCCGCGCCGATAAAGCGCACGATATCTGGCATTCCGCTGATGGCCGCACCGCGTGAAAGGTAGATGCCGACGCCGTTCACCATGGTCATGGTGGCGAGAGTGACCAGAATCGGATGCGCACCCACGTAGGCCACCAGCGCGCCGGTCAACATGCCGATCACCAGCGCCAGAATCATCGCGCCGATGAGCGCCAGCGTCAGCCAGACCGCCTGCATCGCCATGCTGGCGTCCGGCGGCAGCCAGGTCAGAAACACCCACGCCATCAGCAAGCTGGTCAGATTAGCGGTGGCGATAATGCACAGGTTCAGGCCGCCGCTGAGGATCGGTATAAACATCGCCAGCGTCAGTAAACCGAGTTCAGGTAGCTGGAAGGCGACACTCATAAAGGTGGCGTCACTGAAGAAACGCCCCGGCATCGCCAGGCTGAAACCGATAATGACCACCAGCAACAACAGCGATAATCCCAGGGTGGTGTTGTCTATTTTCAGGGAAGCCATTTTCAGCCGGGGCCGGGCTTTAAGATTCACATTTCTGCTTTTCGCGAACATAGCGGTTTTCCTCACGCAAAGCCGACTTCGGTTTCTTTGCGTTTCTTGTAATGGGTGACAGTGATGGCAGCGACAATTACCACGCCGATAACGATGTTCATGAAATAGCTGGAAACACCGATCAGATTGAGGCCGTTTTTCAGCACACCAATCAGGAACACACCCATCAGTGTGCCGACCACGCTACCTTTACCGCCGTTAAGGCTGGCACCACCGAGGACTGCGGCGGCAAGAACATCCAGTTCGCCGCCGACCAGAGCATTCGGCACCACTTCTCCGACGCGATACACCTGCACCAGCCCGCCAATCGCCGCCATCGCGCCGAGATAGCCGTAGGCAAACAGATGCAATAATCCGACACGGATCCCGATACGACGCGCGGATTCCTGATCGCCGCCGACCGCAAACAACTGCCGCCCGAGATGTGTTTTGTTGAGCAGGATCCAGCTCAGCCCGGCGACGCCCAGCATCACCACCACCGGCAATCCAATCTGATAATGATGCTCGCCAACGCTGAACGGCAGCACGCGAATGGGTGTGGTCAGCCAGTCCGGCAGGTCATACAAACTGGTGCCGTTGGTCAGCCACATCAGCATGCCGAACAACAGCGACTGCATACTGATGGTGACAATGATCGACACAATGCGCAGACAGTAGATCAGGATGGCGTTGATCATCCCGAGCACAGTGCCGATGGCGACAGCCAATAAAATGCTGCCGGTCGGGCTGCTCAGGCCATAGTGGATCGCCAGCGTGGCGATGATGTACTGCACCACCGAGGCCACCGCGGCGAAGGAGATATCGATGCCGCCGGTGACCAGCACCACAAACAGACCAAGTGCGAAAATGCCGCTGACAGCGTAGCTTTCGGTGAGATCCAGCAGGTTCTGTAAGGTCAGAAACTGATTAGTGAGCAGTGAAAAGGTGATGATAACCACCAGCAAGACCCAGGCTAAATAGCCTTCGTTGCTGGACGGGCGTAACCGGCTAAGCTTAAGCATTGACCGCCTCCGCAAGCTGTTGCTGCGTGATACCGCGCGGCAGGTATTCGCCCACCACCGTCCCTTCGCTGAAGTGCAGTACGCGGTCACAGTTGAAATAGACTTCCGGCACTTCGTCAGAAATCAGCAGGATTGAAATCCCCTCTTCCGCCAGCTGGTGAATAAGCTGATAAATGCTGGCTTTGGCGCCGACGTCTACGCCGACGGTCGGAGAATCGAGGATCAGGATTTTCGGCTGAGTCAGCACCCACTTCGCCAGTACGATTTTTTGCTGATTGCCGCCGGAAAGCGTGGAGATCGCCTGATCCGGATTGGCGACTTTGACACCGAGTTTTTCGATCCACTGCTGGATGATCTTGTTTCTGCGATATTCATCGATCAGATGAAAACGGCTACGCAGCTGATCCATAATCGCTAGCACCGTGTTGTCGCCGACCGACTGCTGCTGGATCAAGCCGAGGGTCAGCCGGTCTTCCGAGACATAGCCGATACCGGATTTGATGGCGTCTTCGTGGCTGCGAAAGCGTACCGGTTTGCTGTCGAGGTAAAGTTTGCCGCTGTCCGGTTTGGTCATGCCAAACAGGCTGAGCGCCAGTTCGGTGCGTCCGGATCCCAGCAGACCGCACAGCCCGAGAACTTCTCCGGCGTGCAGTTTGAAACTGACATCGTGGTACTGGCCCTCGCGGGTGAGTTTGTCGGCTTCCAACATGATGCGTTCGTCATTCATGTTGGCGGCTTTCAGGCGGTAATCGAGTTTAAGGCCGGTCATCAGCTCGGTCAGACGTTCGCTGCTAACCTCAGAAGCCGGGAAAGTGCCGACTTTTTTGCCGTCACGGATAACCGTCACGCTGTCAGAAATCTCCAGCACTTCGTCAAGGCGATGGCTGACGAACACCACACTGATGCCTTTGTTTTTCAGGTAATGTACGGTGCGCAGCAGTTGGTTGACTTCGGTACGGGTGAGCGAGGCGGTCGGTTCATCCATGATAACCAGCCGCGCATCGGCCACCAGCGCCCGGCAAATCGCCACCTGCTGACGCTGGGCAATCGGCAGCGCCGAGACTTTACTGTCGAGATTTAAGCTGTAATTAAGTTCGGTGAGAATACGTTGTGCGGTCTCGCGCAAGCGTGACGGGCGATACCAGCCCATCAGCCCGTGCAGGTTGTGGTCGAATGCGATGTTTTCTGCGACGCTCAGGTTGGGGAATAACGACAGATCCTGATAAATCACCTGAACACCAAACTGCCGCGCCTGATCCGGATTGAGTTTACTGAACGTTTGCACGCCATATTTCTGTGAACACAGTGTGATTTGGCAACCGTTATCCGGCTGATAAACCCCCGAGATCACTTTGATCAACGTACTTTTTCCGCAGCCGTTAGTGCCTGCCAGGCAGTGAACTTCCCCCGGCATCAGCCGCAGGGAGATATCGTTGAGCGCACGCTGTCCGCCAAAGGTCACCGACAGATTTTGTACGTCAATCAGCGGTTCGTTGTCTGTTTGAATGATCTCGGAGATTGCCATGATTACAGCCCCATTTTAACCAGTTTCGGCAGGTTGGCTTTGTCCAGACTTTCGGTTTCATTGCCCAGAATGGTGTGCGTGGCATCATCCACTTTCACTTTGCCCATGCCTTCGATGGTCATGCCGTCAGTGATTTTTTCGCCTTTTTCCAGTTTCTCAGCGATGCGCACGAAGACTTCACCAGCGACCATCGGATTCCAGATAAAGCCGCCTTTGATGGCACCGGCTTTCACCAGACTGGCGCCCTGACCCGGACTGAACGGCCCGAAAACGCAGATGTCATCGGTTTTCCCCCGGTTAAGCACCGCGCGGCCTGCGCCGATCGGGCCTTGTGAACCGATCGCCAAAATGCCTTTCAGGTTGGCATCTTTGGACATCAGATCATTGGTGGTACGAATACTGTCATCGAGAGATTCACCCACGCCAAATTTGTCGCCGACCAGATGCATAGCCGGGTAGTGCTCTTTCTGATAATTGATGGCGGCATCGGCCCATTTCTGATGCAACGGCACGGTTAAACTACCGACGTACACCGCGTAATCGCCTTTCTCTTTCATGCACTGCGCGAGGGCAACCATGTGTGTAATACCGTGCTGAGTGGCATCAACCATTTCAAAATCCCAGTCGGCGTATTTCTGGTCCGGCGATTCATGAACGATGACTTTGATCCCGGCATCGTGCGCACGTTTCAGCACCGGTTCGAGCACGCGGGCGTCGTTGGGCACCACACCTATCACATCCACTTTTTGCGCGATAAGATCTTCAATTGCGCGCACTTGCAACGCAGGATCCGCGCTGGTCGGCCCGACCTGCCACGCGTCGATCCCACGTTTGGCCGCTTCACTTTTGATCCCGGCTTCCATCGCGTTAAACCAGGCGTTACCGCCAACTTTCACCACCACTCCCATACGGATTTTGTCGGCGGCGTGGGCAGACAGGGACAACATGGCTGTGGCGAACAGGCAGGCAAGAACGGATTTCTTGATCATGTTTTCTCTCCAAAGAGGTTCAGTTATTTGCCGCAGCGAGAGGGCCGTTGCGGCTGTTTTTAGTTTTTTTCTGTAGGGGTGAAGGAGAAACCTCAATCACGTTGACGTTGCTCCAGGCCAGTTCCTGTCGGAATTCTTCATCCTCGAGATGGTCTGTTATCAGTGTGTCTATTTCCCGGTAGTGGCAGATCCGCGCAAAAGAGCGCCGGCCGAATTTGCTGGCATCGGCCAGCAAAATTTTGTGCTCGGAGGAAAGCAGCATTTGCTGTTTCAGCCGTGCGTGATGCTCATTACTTTCACGGATACCGCCTTCGTGGCTGATGCCGTGACAGGAGAAGAACAGTTTGTTGATCACAAACTCTTTGAGCATTTGTTCGGCCAGAACGCCGACAAAATCCTCATATTTCGCTGAATACTCACCGCCCAGCCCGATGACCCGTACATTGGCTTTTACCGCCAGCGTCTGAATGATGTGCACGGAGTTGGTCAGCACCACCAGCTGGATGTCCGGCAACTGCCGGGCCAAAAACCAGCTGCTTGAACTGCTGTCGAGCAGCAGGCAATCGCCGGGATTAATCAGCTGCAACGCACGCTTGGCGATGCGGGTTTTGCTGTCAGGGGACTGGTTACTGCGATCGCGAAACGATTCTCCCTGCTCAATCTGCGACGGCACCGCCGCTTTTTCAGATGCCGCATGTTGGGCAAATACCGCGCCGCCGTGGCTGCGTTGTAAAATCCCGCGCCTTTCCAGCAACGCCAGATCGCGCCGCGCGGTCTCCAGCGAAATGCGGCATAACTGCGCCACTTCCTGCACCAGAATGCGTCCGCGCTGGCTAAGGATTTCAGTGATAAAACGATGGCGTTCTACAGGCAGCATGTGGTGATTCCTCTTTCCCGATGTCAATTAGGATACGCAGCCGGATGCTCGCGGAATGCGCAGTGCCTCAAAAGCGACCGCGTGCATTTTTCGCCGCCGTCGTCATGTGATAGTTGTCACGAAAAGATGAGAAGAGATGAAATGTTAAAGTTTGGATCTGTGGCGGGAACGGCATTAAATCGTCATTCAGGCTGCAACAAGACAGCAACAGATTTGCAAACGGTCACAATTCCTCGCGGATTGCTATGACCGTAAATGACCGTTTATGTGGATTTGACCGTTTGACAAAAAAAAAGCGCCCTGAGGCGCTTCTGATACTGCTAAAGAGGGTTTTACTTGCCGCCCGCCAGTTCGATAAAACTGCCGGTGACATAGGACGCGGAATCAGACAACAGCCAGCAAATTGCCTGTGCAACCTCTTCCGGCTGACCGCCGCGCTGCATGGGCAGACTGGCTTTCACGCGATCCACTCGCCCCGGCTCACCGCCGCTGGTGTGGATGTCGGTGTAGATCAAACCGGGGCGCACACAGTTGACACGGATACCGCAGGCGGCCACTTCCAGTGCCAGACCGGTAGTCAGGGTATCAACTGCGCCTTTCGATGCCGCGTAATCCACATATTCACCCGGCGCACCGAGACGGGATGCCGCCGAGGAAACATTCACAATCGCCCCGCCCTTTCCACCATGGCGATGCGACATGATTTTCACTGCCTCGCGACAGCACAGGAAATACCCGGTCACATTGGTAGACAGCACACGGTTGATCCGCTCTGCGGTAAGATTTTCGATGGTCGATTGCTGGAACAAAATCCCGGCGTTATTAACCAGCGCTGTGACCGGGCCGATTTCCGCGCTAAGGCGCTGGAACATGGCGACGACCTGCGTTTCGTCGGCGATATCGGCCTGCAATGCGATTGCCCATCCCCCATGGGAAGTGATCTCATCGACGACGGCCTGCGCGGCAGCTTCATTAGTGAGGTAATTGACGCCGACGGCGTAACCTTGTTCTGCGAGTAATATCGCTGTGGCACGGCCAATACCGCGGCTGGCACCGGTCACTAACGCTACGCTTTTCATGGGTAACTCCATAGGGGAAGGTAAGCAAATCATAGAGGGGATGGTTTCAATTACAACTTTGGCTTTGGCTTTAAATTCGAGGTCAAGACCTTGGGTTGCCACCCAAACTGGCCTTAAGAGGCGCCTATCGCCGCGCCTCTTAAGAATCTCCGGCTCTTTAAAACACGCGCTGTCGCCAGGCCGATGGACGTGTTCTGGTACTTCCGCGTGTGGCGCAAAACCCTGCCGCTGCGCGGTACCTTCTCTCGGTCTTCGAGCCTATGGTCTCGAAGCCGCTCCGTTCAGCAGGATTTTTGATAGCGCCATCTCGCCATTTCTAAAAGAAATCTGGATTGAGCAAGTATCTGTTTTTTGAAATGATCAGAGTAGGTGAAGTTGTGACCTAAAAAGCTTTGGCCGCATTCAAAAATCACGCCGGAGGAAGAGGTGTAAAACCGCGCGTGTTTTATGCGCGGGTTGTAACCCGACCGTAGGGAACCGCGTAGCGGCGGGATTTTGCGGCAATAACGAAAGCCGCTGAAACATAGCCGGTTTGCATGGCACATGTTTTAAAGAGCCCGGGATTCTTAAGGGGGGCGGCGATAAGCCCCCCTTAAGGCCGGTTTGGGTGGCAACCCAAGGTCTTGACCTTAAGGCCAGTTTGGGTGGCAACCCAAGGCCTTGACCTTGAAAACAGCTTAGGTGCCAACCCAAGGTCTTGACCTTGAAAACAGCTTAGGTGCCAACCCAAGGTGTGTAATTACTCGTATTCACTCATCGGCACACATGAACAGAACAAGTTTCTGTCTCCGTAGACATCATCCAGACGCTTCACCGCCGGCCAGTATTTATTCTCGCTGCCTGCCGGGAAGACCGCCAGTTCGCGGGTGTACGGATGTGTCCACTCACTGACCAACTCGTCCTGCACGTGCGGGGCATTCACCAGCGGGTTATCAGCCAGCGGCCATTCGCCTTGGGCGACGCTGTCGATTTCACCACGGATAGCCAACAGCGCATCGATAAAGCGATCCAGCTCGACTTTGCTTTCTGATTCGGTCGGTTCCACCATCAGCGTACCCGCTACCGGGAAGGACATGGTCGGAGCATGGAAGCCGTAGTCGATCAGACGCTTGGCGATATCCATTTCACTGATGCCGGTAGCTTCTTTCAAAGGCCGGATGTCCAGAATACATTCGTGCGCCACGCGACCATCGCGTCCGGTGTAGAGCACCGGATAAGCCTCTTTAAGACGGGTAGCAATGTAGTTAGCATTCAGGATCGCCACCTGGCTGGCCTGTTTCAACCCTTCCGCACCCATCATGCGGATGTACATCCAGCTGATTGGCAAAATGGAAGCGCTGCCAAACGGTGCAGCGGAAACCGCGCCATTTTGAGTCAGCACACCGTCAATCTGTACCACGCTGTGACCCGGCACAAACGGCGCCAGATGTGCTTTCACGCCGATAGGGCCCATGCCGGGACCGCCACCGCCGTGTGGAATACAGAAAGTTTTATGCAGGTTGAGGTGCGAAACGTCCGCACCGATGTAGCCCGGCGTAGTGATGCCGACCTGTGCGTTCATGTTCGCGCCGTCAAGGTAAACCTGACCACCATACTGGTGAACAATCTGGCAGACTTCGCGGATGGTTTCTTCGTAAACGCCGTGCGTTGAAGGGTAAGTCACCATGATACAAGACAACGCATCGCCCGCCTGTGCAGCTTTCTCACGCAGATCGCTCAGATCGATGTTGCCCTGTTTGTCACAGGCGACAACCACCACGGTCATGCTCGCCATCTGCGCAGACGCCGGGTTAGTGCCGTGCGCAGAACTTGGGATCAGACAAATATGACGGCTGCTTTCGTTACGGCTTTCATGATAACGGCGGATCGCCAGCAGACCGGCGTATTCGCCCTGCGCGCCGGAGTTCGGCTGCATACAGACGGCGTCGTAACCGGTCAGTTGCACCAGCCACTGTGACAACTGACTAATCATTTGCTGATAACCGGCGGCCTGTTCGGTCGGGCAGAAGGGGTGCAGTTCAGCGAATTCCGGCCATGTGATTGGGATCATCTCGGCGGCTGCGTTGAGTTTCATGGTGCAGGAGCCCAGCGGGATCATCGCCTGATTCAGCGCCAGATCCTTTTTCTCCAGACGGTGCATGTATCGCATCATCTCGGTTTCGCTATGGTACTGATTGAATACCGGATGCGTCAGGATCGGATCCACACGCAACATCGCGTCAGGAATCGAGTTGCTGTCGGTCGATACGGCTTTATCCAGCTTATCGATGTCCAGACCGTTATCGTCTCCCAGCAGAGCGGCAAACAGGATCTGCACGTCTTCGCGGGAGGTGGCTTCATCAAGCGTCACACCGACCGCACCGTGAATATCGGTACGCAGGTTGAGACCGAAGCTCAGCGCGCGTTCCAGCACAGCGGCTTTATCTTTTACTTCCACCGTCAGCGTATCGAACCAGGTATTGTGACGCAGGGTCAGACCGCCCTGTTTCAGGCCAGCGGCCAGAATATCAGTCATGCGGTGGATACGTGAGGCAATACGTTTCAGGCCTTCAGGGCCATGGAATACCGCATACAGGCTGGCGATATTGGCCAGTAAAACCTGCGAGGTACAGATGTTGGAGTTGGCTTTTTCGCGGCGGATATGTTGCTCGCGGGTCTGCATCGCCATGCGCAGGGCGGTTTTGCCCGCCGCATCGCGGGAAACGCCGATGATGCGGCCCGGCATTGAGCGTTTGAAATCATCAATACAGGCGAAGAAGGCTGCGTGCGGCCCGCCGTAGCCCATTGGCACACCGAAACGCTGTGCCGAACCAAAGACCACATCCGCACCCTGCTTGCCCGGCGCAGTCAGCGTAACCAGCGCCATAATGTCGGCGGCAACGCTGGTGATAATTTTGCGGGATTTCAGTTCAGCCAGCAGCACGCTGTAGTCGTGAACTTCACCCGTAGTGCCAACCTGCTGTAACAGCACGCCGAACACGCCTTCCAGATCGAGTACTTTCTCGGCCTTATCTACAATGATGTCGAAGCCGAAGGTTTCAGCACGGGTACGAACCACGTCCAGGGTTTGCGGATGCACATCATCAGCCACAAAGAAACGGTTCGCATTTTTCAGCTTACTGGCACGTTTTGCCAGCGCCATCGCTTCGGCAGCGGCGGTCGCTTCATCAAGCAACGAAGCAGAAGCCAGATCAAGACCAGTCAGATCCAGCGTCAGCTGCTGGAAGTTCAGCAGTGATTCCAGACGCCCTTGCGACACCTCAGGTTGGTACGGCGTGTACGCGGTGTACCAGCCCGGGTTTTCCAGCATGTTACGCAGAATAACCGGTGGCGTCAGCACCGCGCTGTAACCCATACCAATGTAGGATTTGTAGCGCTGATTCTGGCTGGCAATGGCTTTAAGCTCAGCCAGCGCCTGATGTTCGGTTACGGCATCGCCGACGGCCGGTGGCCCTGGCAACTGAATATCGACCGGAACGATCTGCTGGATCAGGGCATTTAACGAACCGGCACCGACCGTATCCAGCATATCTTGCTGCTGCCGGGATGACGGGCCAATGTGACGGCCGATAAACGCTTCGCTGTGTTCGAGTTGGCTGAGAGTCTGAGTCATTTGCTACGCATTCCTGAAATCTGCTGGAGGTGTCTTGGGATACTGACAAAAGCTACGGGTGTTGAATGCACCCCGCAAACGGGTGCGGGGCGGTCGTGCAGTTTTACTTATTCGTCGATCGAAGAACCATAAGCTTCTGCATCAAGCAGGTTAGCGAGTTCAGCTTCGTCAGACGCTTTAATCTGGAACAGGAAACCGGCACCGTATGGTTCGCTGTTAACCAGCTCCGGGGAACCTTCCAGTTCGCCGTTCACTGCGATGATTTCGCCACTTAACGGGGAGTAAATGTCGGAAGCGGCTTTCACGGATTCAGCCACGGCGCAGTCTTCGCCTGCGGCCACTTCACGGCCAACTTCTGGCAGATCGACAAACACCATGTCGCCCAATAATTCCTGCGCGTGTTCGGTGATGCCTACGGTATAAACGCCGTTGCCTTCTGAACGGACCCATTCGTGGGAAGAAGCATATTTCAACTCTGCGGGAACATTGCTCATCAATAATCTCCTGAAAATGTTTTTAAATTTTTGTGTTCAACTCAATCGGGTTCATTACTGCGCCAGCGGTTTACCGTTACGGACAAAGCCCGGTTTGGTGACTTTTACCGGCATTTCACGGTTACGAATTTGCACAATCGCCTGTTCGCCAATGCCTTGCGGAACGCGCGCCAGCGCGATGCTGTAGCCCAGCGTCGGGGAGAATGAACCGCTGGTGATCACGCCTTGTTGGGTATTGCCTGCCGCGTCGGTGAAATGCACCGGCAGCTCGTTTCGTAATACGCCTTTTTCAGTCATTACCAGACCGACCAACTGTTCGGTGCCCTGCTCGCGCTGTCTTTCCAGTGCGTCACGGCCAATAAAACTCCGGTCTTCCGGTGCCCACGCAATGGTCCAGCCCATGTTGGCCGCCAGCGGTGAAACGCCTTCATCCATTTCCTGACCGTAAAGGTTCATACCCGCTTCCAGACGCAGCGTATCACGCGCGCCGAGCCCGGCAGGCTTCACGCCTGCTGCCAGCAATTTCTGCCAGAAATCTGCCACCTGCTCTTGCGGCAGCGCAATTTCATAGCCTGCTTCGCCGGTATAGCCAGTGGTTGCAATAAAGAGATCGCCCGCCTGCACGCCGAAAAACGGCTTCATGCCAGCAACAGCGTTTTTTTGTTCAGCAGTAAATAAGGTTTCGGCTTTTTCTTTCGCCTGCGGCCCCTGAACGGCCACCAGCGCTAAATCATCACGCACGGTCAGTTCGACGCCGTACGGTTCTGCATGCTGCGAAATCCATGCCAGATCTTTCTCGCGCGTTGCGGAGTTCACCACCAGTCGGAAATAATCTTCGGTAAGGAAATAAACAATCAGGTCATCAATGACGCCGCCGGAGGCATTGAGCATGCCGGTGTACAGTGCTTTGCCGGGGACGGTGAGTTTGGCGACATCGTTCGCCAGCAGGTAACGGAGGAATTCACGGGTACGGGCACCGTGGAGATCAACGATGGTCATGTGCGAGACATCAAACATACCGGCATCCTGACGCACAATGTGGTGTTCATCCAGCTGAGAGCCGTAATGCAATGGCATCATCCAGCCGTGGAAATCGACCATACGCGCACCGCACGCGACGTGTTGTTCAAAAAGCTGAGTCTGCTTAACCATCTTATTCCTCATTTGAATACAAATGCATAAACGGCACACCACGTAATAGCCCAAAATCATTCGTGTTAGATCAAGGCGGCAACTGAGTGAATCCCCGGGAGCATACATAAGTATGTGACCGGGGTTCGCGAAGGAAGCCAACGCGGAGATAGCTCGAATGATGACGGGATTTTGCGTGGCGGCGCAAACGATACCCTTTACCCGAAGTTACCACCGAATAAGCTCACTAACCATAAGATAAAATATGCAGTGCAAAGGGAATGTCAGTTAATTAGCAGGGGCATTGTGCAGAGTTTTTGACTGGGAAAATGGGGTTTGTGGCGCAAAATCTACAAATAAACAGCAAAAATATCGACGTTATATAACGACAAGGCCGGATTTCTCACCATTTGCAGAATGAGAAATCCGGCCCCGGATTAGAAAATGTAATGGAAAAACCGAGCTGAAATTAGATTATTTCAATCGAACCGGATCGTCATGCAACCATTCGGGTAAATCGTTCAGCCCCATTGCCTGACGCACTAATTTAGGTTTAACGCCCGGCAGCGTATCTGCCAGCGTCAGGCCGATATCGCGCAGGAGTTTCTTCGCCGGATTATCACCGGCAAACAGTTCGCGGAAACCCTGCATACCGGCCAGCATGAGCGCAGCGCTGTGTTTGCGGCGGCGCTCATAACGACGCAGATACATGTGCTGACCGAAGTCTTTGCCTTCTTTTTGCAGGCGTCTGATCTCAGATGCCAGCTCGGCCGCGTCCATAAAGCCTAAGTTGACGCCCTGCCCGGCCAGCGGATGCACGGTGTGCGCCGCATCCCCTACCAGTGCCAGTCGCTGCCCGGCAAAACTGCGGGCATAACGGCCGGTCAGCGGGAAGGTCTGACGTTCGCTTTCAACGGTACAGATGCCCAGACGCAGATCGAAAGTGCTGGCGAGGATTTTGTTGAATTCTTCCGGTATCAGCGCGCTCAGGCGCTGTGCTTCATCTGGCGAAACGGACCAGACGATCGAAGATAAATGCGCATCTGCCAGCGGCAGAAAGGCCAGAATGCCATCGCCGTGGAAAACCTGGCGTGCAACAGACTGGTGCGGCTCTTCAGTGCGAATGGTCGCGACCAGTGCATGATGACGGTAATCCCAGAACGTCAGCGGGATATCCGCGTGCTGACGCAGCCATGACTGCGCGCCGTCTGCGCCCGCCACTAAACGCGCGCTCAGCTGGCGATCGTCATTGAGGGTAATGAAGGCGTCATTTTCGCCCCACGCGACGTTTTTCAGCGTAGCCGGTGCCAGCAGGGTGATATCAGAAGATTTCTGCGCCTGTTGCCACAGCGCGCGGTGGATCACCTGATTCTCAATGATGTGGCCCAGATGACTAAAACCGTATTCTTCGCCACGAAACGCTATTTTGCCGAAGCTGTCACGATCCCAGACTTCCATCCCCTGATAAGCATTGGCTCGTTGCGCAGTGATGTTGTCCCAGACGCCGATGTATTTCAGTAAACGCTCACTGGCGGCATTGATGGCTGAAACACGCAGACCCGGCTGTTCCGGCAAAGGAGAGTCAAGGTCCGGCTGCTGGCTTTCCAGCACC
This sequence comes from Enterobacteriaceae bacterium Kacie_13, assembly GCA_013457415.1. Classification (NCBI taxonomy): domain Bacteria; kingdom Pseudomonadati; phylum Pseudomonadota; class Gammaproteobacteria; order Enterobacterales; family Enterobacteriaceae; species Enterobacteriaceae bacterium Kacie_13. Next base: position 1,052,621 of record CP045665.1, on the reverse strand, counting down.
GCCACGCGCAATCCGCTGCCCTGTAATCCACATGCCAGCGCCAGACCGACCATCCCGCCACCGGCGATAACCACATCAAAAGATTGCATAATTTTTCCTGTAAGGCTTAACGTTCAACCCAACCTAAAGTCCTGCGTGTAAAAGCATCACGCAGCGGCGTAATGCCTTCCATCGCCAGTAAACCCAGATTGCGTCCGACCATTAATGGCAGCCAGCGATTGGCGAATAAGTGGATCAGGCCATCGGTTACCCCGACGGTAGCCTGCTGATCGGGCTGACGGCGCTGCTGGTATTCACTCAGCACCCGATAGCTTCCGACGTCAGTCCCCTTCTTGGCGGCGTTTGCCAGCGTTTCCGCCAGCGTCATCACATCACGCAAACCGAGATTAAAGCCCTGACCGGCGATCGGATGCAGCGTTTGCGCGGCATTGCCGACCAGCGCCATACGGTGGCTGATGTGACTGTTGGCTTTCTGTAATTGCAGAGGATAACTAAAACGCGTGCCGGCCTGTTTCATGGTGCCCAGACGCCAGCCGAAGGCTTTTTGCAGTTCACTGAGAAATTGCGCTTCGCTCCAGCCATCGATTTCAGCTTTGGCCTCACGCGGATGGCACCACACCAGCGAGCTACGCCCGTCGGACATCGGCAATAAGGCCAGCGGGCCGTGTTGTGTGAAGCGTTCAAACGCGCGGCCATGATGCGGCTCAGACGTTGCGACATTGGTGATAACCGCGATCTGACCGTAATCTTCGCGCTGCCAGCCAATATTGCAAGCCTTGGCCAGAGATGAGTGGGAACCGTCGGCGGCGACCAGCAGTTGCGCAGTCAGTGTTTCGCTGGTATCCAACGTGACGCTGGCAGAATCGACAGTCCTTGCGACATCCACAACTTTCGCCGGGCAATGCAGTGTGACACCCGGAGCCGCCTTCAGGAGTGCGAACAGACGTTTGCCGACTTCATGCAGCTCAACCACCTGCCCCAGTGCTTCAACGCCGTAATGCATGGCATTGAGATGAACAAAAGCCGCATGGCCGCGATCGCTGACGTGGATATCACGGATCGGCGTGGCGATTTTTGCCAGTGCCGGCCAGATGCCGACGCGTGCCAGCTGCTGACAAGTACCCTGCGCCAGCGCGATGGAACGGGCATCAAAACCCGGATGCCCGTGATTTTCCGGCGAAGTGGCTTCCACCAGATGCACGGCCAGACGCCCCTGGCTCAGCGAGGAAATCGCCAACGCCAGTGTGGCACCGGTCATTCCGCCGCCAACAATCACTATGCTCATAGACAAACGATGCTCATATTATTTACGTGCCGCCGCCATCAATGCTTCAATGTCGTCAGCTTCTTTCACTACGTCGCCGGTCAGAATTTCAATGCCGGTGGTGGTGATCAGGATGTCGTCTTCGATACGAATACCGATACCGCGATAGGCTTCCGGCACGTCCGCATCCGGCGCAATGTACAAACCCGGTTCAACGGTCAGCACCATCCCCGGTTCCAGCGTACGGCTACGGTCAACCGAACCATAATGGCCGACATCATGCACATCCAGCCCCAACCAGTGGGACAGGCCGTGCATGAAGAACTGGCGATGCGCCTGCTCAGCATAGAGTGTCTCAACGTCGCCTTTCATCACGCCCAATTTGAGCAGACCTTCAATCATCACGCGCACGGCCGCTTCAGTCGCGGCTTGAATGCTGCTGCCCGGCTTAAGCACTTCCAGTGCTTTGTATTCTGACGCCAGCACAATGTCATAAATTTCGCGCTGCGCTTTGCTGAATTTGCCGTTCACGGGGAAGGTTCGGGTAATATCGCCCGCGTAACCTTTGTATTCACAACCGGCATCAATCAACACTAAATCGCCATCGCGCAGCTCACACTCGTTTTCGGTGTAATGCAAAATGCAGGCATTTTCACCACCGCCGACAATCGTGTTATAGGAAGGATAACGCGCGCCGTGACGGGTAAATTCGTGATGAATTTCGCCTTCAAGGTGATATTCGAACATGCCCGGACGGCATTTCTCCATTGCACGGGTATGGGCCAGCGCGGTGATTTGTCCGGCGCGGCGCATGATGCTGATTTCCTCGGCGGATTTGAACAGGCGCATATCGTGCACCCACGGACGCCAGTCAGTGACCGTGGCCGGAGCAGAAAAGTTCTGGCGAAAACCTTTGCGCAGTTTATCCATCGCACAATTAACGATTTCATCGGCATAGGCATATTCGCCCTGCGCGTGGTACACCACATCCAGACCGTTGAGCAGCAGATGCAGTTGCTGGTTGATGTCGCTGAAAGGCAGCGCTTTGGTGACGCCAAGCTTCGCCGGTGCGGCATCCTGGCCGAGACGACGGCCGAACCAAATTTCAGCAGTGAGATCGCGCACGCGGTTGAACAGCACGCTGTGGTTATGGTTCTCATCACTTTTCACCAGAATCAGCACCGCTTGCGGTTCGTTGAAGCCGGTGAAATACCAGAAGTCGCTGTTCTGACGATATGGGTATTCGCTGTCTGCGCTGCGCGGCGCTTCGGGCGCGGCAAAAATAACGGCAGCACTGCCCGGTGCCATCTTGGCTAAAAGTGCCTGACGACGATTCTCAAATTCTTGCTGAGTCATCTCACCTGCTCTCCTGAAATCGTTTTAATTTATCGAGTTAAGAACAATTCATGAAAAACTTAATGCAAAGTTCGCGGATTTTCCGGGGCGGTCGGCAGGCTGTGACCAAATTCGCCAAAGCACAGGATGGCTGCCACACGAACATATTCCACCACTTCTTCTAAAGACTGCGCCAATTGCTCCTGATCTTCATCTTCGTCGTAGCCTAATTGCGCGATACTACGCAAATCGTCAATCGCTTCACCGACTTCACCTTTCACTTTGGCGAGTTTTGGCTGCATCATGCCAAGACCGAGCAGGAAATGGTTGACCCAGCCCGCCAGCGCATCGGCGCGCTCGAAGATACTTTTATCATCATCAGGCATCATTATCTTGAATTCGAAGCTGTCGTCTTCCAGGGTATCTGATGTGACTTTACGCAATTGCTGCAGCAAATCGGCCAGCGTGTGCGGGAAGGCCATGCCTTCATTCGTCAGATCATGCACCAGCGTTAACCAGCTACCGTCGCGGTTGCCACCGCACAGTAAACCACTGATCAACCCGTGCATTTCTGCCGCGGTTAAAGCAACCGATTGTTGTTTCAGGTTTTGATCCAACAAATCGTAAGTTGGGTAAGTATTCTCAATAGACATGCGCATTCGCCATCGTTGGCAGGATAAGTTCGTGTTATGCTACCACCAAGGTCTGTCGTAGTACCAGATTAGCAGCCTGTCTCAGGCACACTGATGGTAGAATGACTCGCTCTGAACAATCGGGCAGCACTCAGTCAGCCACGGGGTTGTAACCTGGTATTGAGATAGTTATAGTGGCGCCCGCTTCCAACATCCTGCGCCAGGTCGTAGTGGTCATGTTGGGGCGGACGAATAAATTAGCAGGAAGGTGGCATGTCTGCACAACCGGTAGATATTCAAATTTTTGGTCGCTCTTTACGGGTGAATTGTCCGCCAGAACAACAGGAAGCACTGAATCTGGCAGCTGAAGATCTTAATCAGCGGTTGCAAGATCTGAAAGTTCGCACTAGAGTCACCAATACAGAGCAACTGGTTTTCATCGCGGCATTGAACGTATGTCACGAACTTGCTCAGGAAAGGTTGAAAACTCGCGATTACGCATCCAATATGGAACAACGTATCCGGATGCTGCAACAAACCATCGAGCAGGCATTGCTCGAACAAGGCCGTATCTCTGAACGTGAAGGGGCGCCTTTCGAATAACACACGTTGCTGATTTGCTGGTCACAGGCAGTCAGAAACGGTAAAAAATTTCTCTGAGATGTTCGCCAGCGGGCCCGTCCCCTGAGCCGATAATTAGTACCAACAGAATGTGATGATCCGTAATCGGTGCGCATGCTCGGTCCGTCCGAGAAGCCTAAAGATTGCGACAGCACGTTCACCTTGAACCATGGGTTCAAGGGTTACAGCCTGCGACGGCATCTCGGAGATTCCCCTTTCTTTTCGGTACATTCCTTTCTGGTTCATGTATCTATGCCGTATACACCTCATTTCGCTTCAGTCCGACAAAAAATTCGCACCGAAATACGCCAACGCAGAAAAAACCTGACACCTGAACAACAAGCCCATTTCGCCCTGCAGGCAGCCGAACGTGTTGCATCTCACCCTAAAATCCACTCTGCAACGACGGTTTCCGTGTTTCTGTCTTTTGACGGAGAACTCGATACTGCGCCGCTCATTCAGCGTTTATGGCAGGAAGGCAAACAGCTTTGCCTGCCGGTGCTGCATCCGTTTTCCTCTCATCATCTGCTGTTTCTGCGATACACGCCGCAAACACCGCTGGTGCGTAATCGCCTTAAAATTCTTGAGCCGCAGCTGGATGTGACACAGGTGATCCCCCTCTCGCAGCTGGATATTATCCTGACGCCGCTGGTGGCGTTCGATAACCAAGGGCAGCGTCTTGGCATGGGCGGCGGTTTTTATGACCGTACGCTGGAGCACTGGCAAAATGGCGGGCCGTATCCGATCGGTTTAGCCCATGACTGTCAACGGGTCGATGAATTGCCGGTGGAACACTGGGATGTACCGTTGCCAGAAGTGATTACGCCGGGCAAAGTGTGGACGTGGTAGACCCCGGAGCTACAGTCTATGTATACCCAACAAAAGTATGTTGTAACTAATCCCTCATTAAAAGTATCCCCGCCCCCTCAAAAAACTCAATGTATTGAAAAACAATACTTTTACCGTTTATACATACCGTTACACGCCGATACCAATCACTCACGGACAGCAGAGTTCGACGCGCCTATTATCCTCTCATCGGCCCCGCAGTGGGGTAGACACACAAACCCAAATTCTTGAGGAATTAACGATGAAAAAAGTATTAGCTCTGGTTGTAGCCGCTGCAATGGGCCTGTCTTCTGTCGCTTTCGCTGCTGAAACAACAGCAACTCCGGCACCTGCTGCTACCGCAACAACGGCCGCACCTGCTGCCAAGCACGTAACTAAACACAAGACTCACAAAAAAGTTGCTCAGAAAGCCCAGGCTGCTAAAAAACACGTGAAACACGCTAAGAAAGCAGCACCAGTAGCTCAGAAAGCCCAGGCTGCTAAAAAACACGTGAAACACGCTAAGAAAGCAGCACCAGTAGCTCAGAAAGCCCAGGCTGCTAAAAAACCTGTGAAACACGTTAAGAAAGCAGCACCAGTAGCTCAGAAAGCTCAGGCTGCTAAAAAACACGTGAAACACGCTAAAAAAGCGGCTCCTGCTGCCAAAGCAACTCCAGCTGCATAAGTCTGACTAAGATATTCTGATAAGTGCCTGCACTTATCAGCTATCAAGACTGATAATCTGACACCCGGTTCGCCGGGTGTTTTTTTATCCATTTTCTGCCCTGAGGTACCGCAATATGCTGCGACGCTACCAGTTCGAAATCACCTTTTCCTCACTGATCCTCTGTGGTCTGATCGCCCTGCTTCTTTTGATGAGGTTTTGAGTTGTCCCGAGAGAACCTGCGAAATCCCAAAACTCTCTGATACCAGACACAAAAAAACCGCCTTTCATTTCGGCGGCTTTGTTGTTTCAACTGATTCGATCAGTAAAGCAGACGGGCGCGAATCGTTCCCGGAATGGCCTTCATCAGTTGCAGCGCCTTAGTCAGCGTCGCGATATCAGTTTCTGCATCAATTACCACATAACCAATTTCAGGGCTGGTTTGCAGATACTGCGCCGCGATGTTGATCCCCTGCTCCGCGAAAATCTGGTTGATGCTGGTCAGCACGCCCGGACGGTTTTCGTGGATATGCAGCAGGCGGCTGGCTTTCTCGGTATGTGCCGGCAAAGACGCTTCTGGGAAGTTAACTGCTGACAGCGTCGAGCCGTTATCAGAGTATTTCGCCAGTTTGCCCGCCACTTCCAGTCCGATACCTTCCTGCGCTTCCATGGTGGAGCCGCCGATATGCGGCGTCAGCAGCACGTTATCGAACTCACACAGCGGTGAATTGAACGGATCGCTGTTGGTCGCGGGCTCTTCCGGAAAGACGTCGATCGCCGCGCCGGACAGATGCTTGCTGCGCAGTGCATTGCACAAAGCAGGAATGTCGATCACGGTGCCGCGAGAAGCGTTGATCAGCAGTGCACCCGGCTTCATCTGCGCCAGCTGCACTTCAGAAATCATGTCTTTGGTACCCGCGGTTTCCGGCACATGTAACGTCACGACATCGCTGGTATTGAGCAACTCTTCCAGAGAGGCAATCGGCTGCGCATTACCCAATGGTAATTTGCTTTCAATGTCGTAGTAGAAGACACGCATCCCAAGGCTTTCCGCCAGAATGCCTAGCTGCGTACCGATATGGCCGTAACCGATGATACCCAGACGTTTACCACGAGCTTCGAACGAGCCAACTGCAAGTTTGTTCCAGATACCGCGGTGTGCTTTGGCGTTCGCTTCAGGAATACCGCGCATCATCAGCAACATTTCGCCCAGCACCATTTCGGCAACGGAACGGGTGTTAGAGAACGGTGCGTTGAAGACCGGAACACCACGGCGGGTGGCGGCTTTCAAATCAACCTGATTGGTGCCGATACAGAAACACCCCACAGCCACCAGTTTTTCTGCTGCCTGGAAAACTTCTTCGGTCAGCTGAGTACGCGATCGGAGCCCAACAAAGTGCGCATCACGGATCGACTCTTTCAGCGATTCCGTATCCAAAGCACCTTTGTGAAATTCAATATTGGTGTAGCCCGCTGCGCGGAGGGTATCAACCGCACTTTGGTGGACGCCTTCCACTAACAAAAATTTAATCTTGTCTTTCTCAAGTGATACTTTTGCCATTTCCCGACCCTATAATTTTCTGGCTGAATTCGAACTGCGAGGTGATTGCTCACAGCCAACATAACAAAAAATCCGCCATCATCAATACAAACGATTGCCTGCCCGGTAGCAGAAGGCTCACCGTGTCAGAGGGTTTCCAGCATTTCATGCTAGTTAGATTTTACTGCGCCAGACGTTTAGGAGGAGATTGCCGAAAATGTGACATAAGTCACCGAATTAAGGCTTTTGAAGAAAAGATGATTCAGTCTGAAAATTATCATCTTCATAACATTGCGTTATGACAGAGGTCTGTCTGGCTGCTTTTGATGCAGCAGCCAGATCTTCTGCTTATCGCTGCATTATTTCAGCGTGACAGTTTTAACGCCTTCCGAAGTGCCAACCAACGCAACGTCTGCGCCACGGTTAGCAAACAGACCGACAGTCACGACACCGGCAATATTGTTGATCTTATTTTCCATCGCGACGGCATCAAGAATGCTCAGGTTGTGCACGTCGAGTATCACGTTGCCGTTATCAGTCAGCACATTCTGACGGTATTCCGGCAGACCGCCAAGTTTCACCAGCTCACGCGCCACGTAAGAACGCGCCATCGGTATGACTTCTACCGGCAGCGGGAATTTACCTAAAACATCGACCTGCTTGGACGCATCGACGATACAGATGAATTTTTTCGCAATCGCGGCAATGATTTTTTCGCGTGTCAGTGCCGCGCCGCCACCTTTAATCATCTGCATGGAGCCGTTGATTTCATCAGCGCCATCAACGTAGATATCCAGCGAATCCACTTCGTTGCAGTCGAAAACGTGAATGCCTAAGCTTTTCAGTTTCTCGGTAGATGCGTCTGAGCTGGATACCGCCCCTTCGATTTGCCCTTTGATAGAGCCGAGTGCATCAATGAAATGTGCTGCGGTGGATCCGGTACCCACACCAACGATGGTGCCCGGCGTCACGTAGTCCAGTGCGGCCCAGCCAACTGCTTTCTTCAATTCTTCCTGCGTCATAATGGCTTCTCTGTCTGATAACCCGAAAGTGCTGGTGATTATAAAGCAAGTCAGAGTGATTGGGATAAACAACGCCGTGGCGAGATCACACTTATTAAGTGCAATCGTACTGCAAACGTCAGGATTTTCCTCACCACAAAACCTGACAATCTGTGGCATAGTGGTTGGATAAAATGAAATCCAAGGGACAGAACTCCGATGAAACGCCCAGATTATAGAACGTTGCAGGCACTGGACGCGGTGATCCGTGAGCGCGGTTTTGAGCGCGCAGCACAGAAGCTATGCATCACTCAATCGGCGGTCTCACAGCGCATTAAACAACTGGAAAACCTGTTCGGCCAGCCTTTGCTGGTGCGCACCGTGCCACCCCGCCCGACCGAACAGGGGCAGAAATTACTGGCGCTGCTGCATCAGGTCGAGCTGCTGGAAGAAGAGTGGCTGGGCAGTGACAGTAATAGCGACAGCAATGATACACCGCTGCTGCTCTCGCTGGCGGTCAACGCCGACAGTCTCGCCACCTGGCTGTTACCAGCGCTGAAATCAGTGCTGGTTGATTCCCCTATCCGCTTGAATTTACAGGTGGAAGATGAAACCCGGACGCAGGAACGCCTGCGCCGTGGTGAAGTGGTCGGCGCGGTGAGTATTCAGCCGCAACCGTTGCCGAGCTGTCTGGTTGATCAACTGGGCGCGCTTGATTACCTGTTCGTCGGATCAAAACCTTTCGCCGACCGCTATTTCCCGAATGGTGTTACCCGCTCCGCGCTGCTGAAAGCACCGGCGGTGGCGTTTGACCATCTGGACGATATGCATCAGGCCTTTTTGCAGCAGAACTTTGATTTGTCGCCGGGCAGCGTGCCGTGCCATATCGTGAACTCGTCAGAAGCTTTCGTGCAACTGGCGCGTCAGGGCACCACCTGCTGCATGATCCCGCATCTGCAAATCGAGAAAGAGCTGGAAAGTGGTGAGCTGATTGACCTGACGCCGGGCCTGTTCCAGCGCCGGATGCTTTACTGGCACCGCTTCGCCCCGGAAAGCCGCATGATGCGCAAAGTCACCGACGCACTGCTGGCACACGGTCATCAGGTGTTGCGTCAGGACTGATTGACGGTCCAGCCACAAACAAAAAAACCGCCATAGGCGGTTTTTTTCATTTTTACAGCTTCATATTTACTGAGCAGGCGCAGGTGCTTGCGGCTGCAATTCAAACACGACATCAACCTGATCGTCAAAATGGATGCTTTGCTGTTCATAAGTCTGTGCTACATCGCTCTGACCTGCTGCTTCGGCGGTTTTGTACATCCGCGCGACAGGCATCGGCTGGTAGTTAGCGACGTGATAGCGAATGCTGTAAACCGGCCCCAGTTGGGTGTGGAAGCCTTCGGCCAGCGATTTCGCCTGCTGGGTGGCGTTATCAATCGCTTTCTGACGCGCCTCATCACGGAAACGATCCGGATTCGCAACGCCCAGCTCAACGGCGCGGACTTCATTCAGACCCGATTTCAGCGCGCCATCCAGCAGCTCGTTCAGTTTATCCAGCTGACGTAATGTCACCTGTACCTGACGCACCGCACGGTAGCCTTTCAGCTGAGATGTCCCGTCTTTCAGATAGTCGTATTCCGGCTGAGTACGTAAATTCGCTGCATTGATATCTTTCTTCTCAATGCCATTTTTCTGCAGGAAAGCAAAGTATTCCGCCACACGCGCATCGGCCTGTTGCTTGGCACTTGCGGCATCTTTCGCAGAGACGTTCACTTCGATCGCCAGCGTGGCAATATCTGGCGTGGCGTCAACGCTCGCCGTTCCTGAGGTTACAACGTGCGGTCCGGCAGGTAATTCTGCCGCCTGCAACGCCAGCGGTAATGTCCCTAATCCCAACATCGCTGCTACAGTCAATGCTTTCAGTTTCACAGTGCCTCCATTAATCATCAAAGATATGGCAATAAACGTATTAACTGCGAAACCGTAGCATAATCCGTTACAACAGAAACTAAGATTAGTGACAAAAAACTGTTTATCCGACTCACTTAAAGCACGCCCGTCTGCCGAGCCAGCTGGATGGCAATGCCCCACATGATAGTGCCGACGATAAAATTGATCACCCGTTGAACTTTGCCGGTGTTCAGCCACGGCGCCAGCATGGCGGCCAGAATTGCCAGCCCGAAGAACCAGATAACCGACGCACTCACCGCACCGAGCGCGAACCACGAGCGTTCGTCGGCATTCAGGCTCCCCCCCAGGCTGCCGAGCACCACGAAGGTATCGAGATACACGTGTGGGTTAAGCCAGGTCACCGCCAGCATGCTGACTACAATCTTCCAGCGGCTTTGTTTTGCCACTTCCGCCTGCGCCAGTTCAGGGTTTTTGCTGAACGCCGTCCGGAACGCGCCCCAGCCATACCACAGTAAAAATGCCACGCCGCCCCAGCTCACCAGCAAAAGTAACAGTGGTGATTTACTCAGCAGTGCGCTACCGCCAAAAATACCGCCGCAGATGAGCGCGATGTCACTCAGGGCACATAATCCGGCGATCATTAAATGATACTGGCGGCGAATGCCCTGATTCATCACAAACGCATTTTGCGGGCCAATCGGTAAAATCATCGCGGCGCTCATCGCCAGTCCTTGCAGGAAAATAGCCAGCACGTTGTCATCCTTTAAACAGTCAGTCAGAGAGAATGCGCGCAGTGTAAAGGCATTGATGGCATTAGAGGAAATGGATAATTCTAATCCCCCATTAGGCTGGCTTATCATCGATATTCATGAATTTCAGAAACAAAAAAGGCGCCCGCAGGCGCCTGAATATTCCAACGTCGTCGCGCGTTATTCCGCGATACCCTTGCTTTCGATGGAACGTTGTTCTTCCTGCTGGCTGGCAGCGGCATCCGCCACGCGATGCAAATGCACATCCATCTGCGGGTAAGCGATGTTGATTTTGTTCTCGTCGAGCGCACGTTTGAAGGCTTCCAGAAGATCCCAGTAAACTTCCTGAGCGTCGCCATTAGAGCTCCAGACACGTACCACAAAGTTCAGCGTGGAAGCGCCCATTTCATTCAGACGAACGGTAACGCCTTTATCGTGCTGGATACGGTTGTCCGCTGCGATGATATCGCCCAACACTTTCTTCACCTGATCAATATCAGATTCATAACCCACGCCAACAACAATTTCAGTGCGACGGTTCGGCTCACGTGAAGTGTTGATGATGTTACCGGCGATGATTTTACCGTTCGGTACCACAATCATTTTGTCATCAGGGGTACGCAACGTAGTGGAGAAAATCTGCACCTGCGTCACGGTACCGGCCACACCGCCGAGATCGACGTATTCACCGGCACGGAACGGACGGAAGATTACCAGCAACACGCCGGCGGCAAAGTTTGCAAGCGAACCTTGCAAGGCCAAGGCGACGGCCAAACCTGCGGCACCGAGAACGGCGATGACCGATGCGGTCTGCACACCAACGCGCCCCAGAACGGCAATCAGCGTAACGGCGATAACGGCATAACGCACGAGAGCGGCGAGGAAGTCAGACACCGTCAGATCAATACCGCGCAGTTTCATCACACGGCTGACAGTACCGGATAAAATGCGAGCGACGATCAGGCCGATGATAAGAATAAAAATAGCCGCGACGATGTTGACGGCGTAATGGATCAGTAAAGCCTGATTTCTTACCAACCAGTTGCCCGCATTGTTAATGCTACCCACAACGTTCAAATCATCCATTTAAGTACCCCAAAAAATTACCCTGACGGGTTATAAGAAACCAAAGCTGCCCGATATACGGGCAGCAACTGTAGGTTAAGGTTAACTAACAATACGATGAAGTGCCAATTTCAGGGGCAAGATCCCAGTGAAATTAGGAATTTGCAGGGTGATTCTTTAGCGGCTCTGGCGTTTTGAAAGCCTGCAACGGACCGCGACCGGTCAGCGTAAAGGCCGAGATCACGGTGAAGGCCAACGCGATCAGACCAAGGATCAGATACGTACCGTGGAAACCGATACGGTCATACATGTTCCCGGCAAACACCGACATAAACATGATCGCCACCTGTTTGAAGAAGCAGAATGTCACCAGATAAATCGTCGCAGAGAACCGCACTTCAAATACCGAGGTGATGTATTTGAAGCAGCCGACAATCAGGAAGGGAACTTCAAACATGTGCAGCGTTTTCAGCACCACCACTTCGACAGGCGATGAGGCAAACGACGAACCGATGATGCGCACGGACATGATCGTCCCTGCCAGCAGCAGCGCATTTTTGCCACCGATACGGTTCACGATGAGCGGCGCGAAAAACATGATGCATGCGTTCAGTAATTCGCCCATGGTCGTGACGTAACCGAAGACGCGCGTGCCTTCAGAAGAAGAAGTAAAGAACGAGGTGAAGAAGTTTGCAAACTGCTGATCGAAAACGTCATAGGTACAGGAAACGCCGATCACATACAGCGCCAGGAACCACAGCTTGCGGTCTTTGAGCAACTCGAGCGCAATTTTCAGGCTGAAGGGTTTGGTATTGGCGCCCAAATCGTTTGCTACCCGTGCACTGGAGATCACTTCCGGCTTGGCGATCAGCAACAGAATGGCGAGGATCACCGCACAGCCGGAGCCGAGCCAGAACACGAACTCGTTGTTGATGGTAAACATGATGCCAACCACGGATGCACACAGCGCCCAGCCTACACAGCCGAACATCCGCGCACGGCCAAATTCAAAGCTGCTGCGACGGCTGACTTTCTCAATGTAGGCTTCAATCGCGGGCGCACCAGCGTTGTAAATCAGCCCAAGATAAATCCCGCCGACCACCGATCCCAGATAAATATTCACTTTCAGCAACGGGCCGAACACATAGATAAAGAACGGCGCAAACAGTACCAGCATCCCGGTGATGATCCACAGCAGATGCTTTTTCAGCCCCAGTTTATCTGAGAGCAAACCAAACACCGGCTGGAAAAGTAATGAGAACAGCGAAATGCTGGCGAAAATAATCCCGGTATCACTTTTGCTGATCTGATTGATGTCGTGCAACCAGATCGGGAAGAACGGGAAATAGGCCCCCATGATGAAAAAATAGAAAAAGAAGAACAGCCCGAACATCCAGAAATTGGTATTTTTCATGTAATTCATTTGCAGTTTCCTTGCGACTGAATGCTGCGCCGCAGCGGATTAACGCCGCGGCGCGGGATATCAGGCCCGTTTCCAGGTGAAAGCGTAATGGTAATGACCAGCGGTCAGCAGGAATTCCGGGCTGACGCTTGGACTCCACGAATCATCGCCACCGACGCCCATATGGAAGCCGTCGATATTCAGCCAGGTCCCCTGCTCTTCGCGCAACAAGTGACGATGGCTGGTGTCCATCAGCTGTTGCAGACTGTACCGGCTAAGACCGAAGTGGAAATTGCCTCGCAGCTGCCATCCGGCATAACCCAGTGCACGGGTGTCACCGCGCAGGCCGTTTTCCGTCGGGAAGACGTAAGGCGTATAAAGCTCTGCCAGCGGTAATGTCCAGCGGCCATGTTGTGCCGACAGACGGCGGTCCGGATAGTTCTCATGCGGTCCCAGCCCCAGCCAGCTGACGTTTTCTGCGGTGTCCGCCAGCTGACAGGTCATACCGATGCGCCCGGGTGACGGCACGTTCGAGGCAACGCGCACATCCACGTCGATATGTAATTCACCCTGATTATCAATGCGGTAAACCTTGTTGCTCAGCACGCGGGTTTCATCACCTGCGAGAAAAGCGTGTCGGGCGACAATAATCACGCGATCTTCTAACTGATCGGCGATCACGCTCAGCGTGCGCGATTCCAGCTGATACATACCGGCGGCTTTCCAGCGTTCCACCCACGCATTCGGATCGATGCGGGTCACTTCGCTGACGCCGATATCGTTATCCACCGGCGCACGCACAAACTGATCGCGAAGCGCAGAAAGCAGGCGCGGCGTTTTGCCATCGAACCACTGTTCCAGCAAACCGGTCCGCCGACTGAACTCCCAGCGCTGTGTGCCGTACATGACAAAAATCTGATCGCCCTGCACATCGAGAACCGGCGCCGCGGCGGTGGTTTTTTGCGGCACTGGCAGGCTTAGCGCCTGCGGCAGTTGCCACTGATCCCACGCGCTGCGATGTCCGGCTTCTGACCACGCCGTCGACTGCGGCTGATGCACGGCAACATTCAGCCATAAATCCCCTTTTACCTGCGGGATCTGCCCCAGCTCCAGCGTTTGCGTACCGTTCGGCGCGATGTTTAATACGGCTTCACCCTGTGAAATCACTTCACCGTCTTGCTCAATGCGCCAGACCAGTTGCTCGTTATCGCTGTGGCGGAACAGGTATTCGCTTTGAATTTGCAGCGTCAGGGGCGCGGTGCTAATCAGTGAGAACTGGAAGAACTGCTGCGCGCGCTGGGCTTCAAACAGCGACGGATGCGGCGTGCGGTCGGCGAACACCAAACCGTTCATGCAGAACTGACGGTCGTTCGGCGTATCGCCAAAATCACCGCCGTAAGCCATATAACGCTCACCGTCTTCGCCGGTACGCAGCAAGCTCTGATCCACCCAGTCCCAGACAAATCCGCCCTGCAAACGCGGGAACTGGCGGAAGGCTTTCCAATATTTATCGAAACCACCAAAGCTGTTGCCCATCGCGTGGGCGTATTCGCAGAGGATCAGCGGACGCGTTTCGTCCGGCATGCTGATCCACTTTTTGATAGACCATTTCGGCACCGCCGGGAACGGCTGATCCTGCTCCACACGGGAATACATCGGGCAGATTATGTCGGTCGCCGCGCTGTTTGCGCCGCCACCTTCATACTGCACCGGACGCGTCGGATCGACGGATTTGATCCAGCGGTACATGGCATCATGATTCGCGCCGTGGCCAGATTCGTTACCCAGCGACCAGATGATGATGCACGGATGGTTGCGGTCGCGCTGAACCATGCGGGTAACGCGCTCGCTGAATGCATTGAACCACACAGGATCGTCTGACAGACGGTTCATCGGCTGCATACCGTGGGTTTCGATATTGGCTTCATCAACCACGTACAGACCGTACTCATCGCACAGGCGATACCACAACGGATGGTTCGGGTAATGCGAACAACGCACCGCGTTGAAGTTGTGTTGTTTCATCAGCACAATGTCACGACGCATGGTCGCTTCATCCATCACCTGACCGTTTTCCGGGTGATGTTCATGACGGTTGGTGCCGCGGATCAGCACCGGCTGGCCGTTCACTTTAAGCAGGCCGTTGCTGATTTCCACCTGACGGAAACCGACGTTGCAGGCTTCTGCTTCGATGACCTCACCGTCTGGCGAAATCAGGGAAATCACCGCGCGGTAAAGTGCAGGCTGTTCGGCGCTCCATAACGCAGGCTGTCTGACCGGCAGACGCACGGTGGTTTTGTCGAACGCAGCGCCCCGTTCATCGATAATGTCACTGCCGAGCGGCTGCGTATGTTCTGCGATGGCGTGGTCGCCCTGCCAGAGCTGGACGCGAACCTGATAATCCGCCGCCGTTTCCTGCGGTACGGCAGCGCTGACCTGAACTTCCAGTTCGGCCAGTGTGAAGCCGTGGAAAAGATGCGTGCGAACCTGATAATCGGTGATCTGCTCCGCCGGTTTATGCATCAGGATGACGTCGCGGAAAATCCCGCTCATACGCCACATATCCTGATCTTCCAGATAACTGCCGTCGCTCCAGCGCAGCACCATCACTGCCAGACGGTTTTCGCCCGCGCGCAGTACGCCGCTAAGATCGAACTCCGCCGGCAGACGGCTGTCCTGCGAATAACCGATCCACTGGCCGTTACACCACAGATAAAACGCCGAATTGACGCCGTTGAACACAATGCGCGTCTGGCCGCTGTTCAGCCATGCGTTATCCACACTCACTGTGAGCGAGTAACAACCAGTAGGATTTTCTTCCGGTACGAAAGGTGGATTTACCGGGATAGGATACTGAACGTTGGTATAAATCGGCGCGTCGTAGCCTGCCAGTTGCCAGTTAGAGGGCACCTGAACCCGTTCAGCATCGGACAGATCCTGTTTTAGCCACTGTTCCGGCACGGCCTCAGGACGGTTAAAATAGCTGAATCCCCACTCACCGTTCAGCGAGAGAAGAGCCGACGATGCCTTATCTTCTCTGGCTTCCTGAACATTACGCCAGCTGTTAAAAGGCGGATGCGCCGCAAGGCGGTTGACCTGCGTCGATGACGGCTTTTCCCAGTCACGCCGGGCCAGAACTACAGCCAGCGATGACAGTTTTTCGTCCCCAGATGTACTCATCGTTTATCCTCAGCAAAATTGTTATGCGCTCACAATATAAATAAAGATGCGTAACACGAGGCAGTAAGTAAAGCGAAGGGGAGCAGGAAAGGGACGCGGATCACAGATTCCGCGTCCGTACGTTCTGATTTTGAGAATTACAGCGCGCTGAGCTGCCGCGCGATACGGATCAGCTCCTGGGACAATGCTTCCTGTGAAACAGGCTTTTCACCGGGCGTCGCGGTGGTATGACGTTCTACCAGAGAAGTCGGCAGTAACAACGATGATCGGCGACGGTCGCCGTGAGTGTGCAGGTGATCGACCAGACGGTTGACGCTTTCATGCCCGAGCAAACGGAAATCCTGTTTAATGGTGGTTAGCGGCGGGAAGAAAAATGCGCTGTCCTCCGTATCATCATACCCGATGACCGAGATTTGCTCCGGCACGCGCAGGCCATATTCATGTACTGCACGCAGAACCCCCAGCGCCATCTGATCGTTGGCCACCAGAATCGCGCCAGGCCGCGCAGGCTGGTTCAGTAATAACAATGCCTGCTGGTAGCCGGATGCCGCGCTCCAGTCGCCGTGCTGCACCGCACAGGGCGTCACGTGATACTTCGCCATCGTTTCCAGCCAGCCTTCATACCGAAGGCGTGCAGAAATGGATTCAAGCGGGCCGGTCAGTACAGCAATCTGCCGATGTCCGAGCGCCAGCAGATGTTCCACGCCCTGTTCTGCCCCGCAATGCGGATCGAACAAAATTTTGAAAACCCCGGCCTGCGGATCAACATCCAGAAACAGCGCCGGCAAGTTGCCACACATTTGCGCGATTGCATCTGCACTGTCGTTGGACAGCGGCACGTTGATAAGCACGCCATCGACGCGTTGTGACATCAGCTCACTCACCGCCGTGCGGCAAGCCGACAGGCTCAGGTTATCCGTCATTGAAATCACGACGTTAAACCCTAACTGATTGGCGCGTGTTTTGACCGCTGAGGCAATTTGCGATGGCGCATGAAGCGCCAGCTCAGTCGTCGCCAGCCCCAGCGTGTAGCTTTGCTTACCTGCCAGCTGCTGTGCGACGCGGTTCGGCACATAGTTCAGCGCCGCCATCGCCTTCTCGACTTTATCGCGCGTCTTAGTCGAGACGTGCGCCGCCTGATTAAGCACGCGGGAAACAGTCTGATAAGACACACCGGCGTGGCGTGCCACATCATCGAGGGTGACAGATTTTGGCTTCATGGCTCTCTCTTCGGGAATTCATGCGGGAACGCGCAGGACGGGATATTGTGGCCGGAAAGCAGACAATAAAAAAGGGGCCGAAGCCCCTTTGGTTACGATCCTCACATTCCGGTGGTCAAGCACCAGAAGGATAAGAATTACAGTACGTCGATCGCGTTCAGTTCTTTGAATGCCAGTTCCAGGCGAGTCACCATGGAAGTCTGAGCAGAACGCAGCCATACGCGTGGGTCATAGAATTTCTTGTTAGGTTTATCCGCGCCTTCCGGGTTACCTAACTGACCTTGCAGGTAAGCTTCGTTTTTCTTGTAGAACTGCAGGATACCGTCCCAGTTTGCCCATTGGGTATCGGTATCGATGTTCATTTTGATAACACCGTAGCCTACAGATTCTTTGATTTCTGCTGCAGTAGAACCAGAACCGCCGTGGAACACGAAGTTCAGGCTGTTGTGTGGCAGGTTGTGTTTCTTGCAAACGTATTCCTGAGAATCGCGCAGAATCGTTGGGGTCAGTTTAACGTTACCTGGTTTGTACACGCCGTGTACGTTACCGAATGACGCAGCGATAGTGAAACGTGGGCTGATAGCGTTCAGTTTTTCGTATGCGTAATCAACGTCTTGTGGCTGAGTGTACAACGCAGAAGCGTCCATATGGCTGTTGTCTACGCCATCTTCTTCACCACCAGTACAACCCAGTTCGATTTCCAGAGTCATATCGAGTTTTGCCATGCGAGCTAAGTACTTGCTGCAAATTTCGATGTTTTCTTCCAGAGATTCTTCAGACAGGTCGATCATGTGAGAAGAGAACAGTGGTTTACCGGTTTTGGCAAAGTGAGCTTCACCCGCGTCCAGCAGACCGTCGATCCATGGCAGCAGTTTTTTCGCGCAATGGTCGGTGTGCAGGATGACTGGCACGCCGTAATGTTCTGCCATCTGATGCACATGGTGTGCGCCAGAGATTGCACCCAGGATTGCAGCACCTTGCGGCACGTCAGTTTTCAGGCCTTTGCCTGCGATGAACGCAGCGCCGCCATTAGAGAACTGAACGATAACCGGTGAACGGACTTTCGCAGCAGCTTCGAGAACGGCATTGATAGAGTCGGTGCCTACGCAGTTAACCGCTGGCAGAGCAAATTTGTTTTCTTTAGCAACAGCGAAAACTTTCTGTACATCATCACCAGTGATAACGCCTGGTTTTACGAAATCAAAAATTTTAGACATAGTTCTTTGTCCTGTATTCGTCGGCCGTAGATGGATTGAATCGGTTTGCTATGTCGCGCGAGTTCCACTGTGCAGCCCCTCGCGCGGCAAAGAAGAACAGGAAACCCTATGCTTCCTGTTCAGGGTTCATTACTTCTTAGCACGCTCTTCCAGCATCACAACCGCTGGCAGTGCTTTCCCTTCAACGAACTCGAGGAATGCGCCACCGCCAGTGGAGATATAGGAAATTTTGTCAGCGATACCGAACAGGTCGATAGCCGCTAAAGTGTCGCCGCCGCCTGCGATAGAGAAACCTTCGCTGTCAGCAATGGCTTGCGCCACAATTTCGGTTCCTCTGCGGAAGTTAGGGAACTCGAACACGCCTACCGGGCCATTCCACAGAATGGTTTTCGCGTTTTTGATGATCTCAGCCAGGCGGTAAGCAGACTCGTCGCCCATGTCGAGAATTTGTTCATCATCTTTGATGTCTTTAACAGACTTCACGGTAGCCGTAGCAGTTTCAGAGAACTCAGTGGCCACACGAACGTCTGTAGGAACAGGAATGTCGCAGGTTTCCAGCAGTTTGCTTGCTGTATCAACCAGATCCGCTTCGTACAGGGATTTACCAACGTTGTTGCCTTGAGCAGCCACGAAGGTGTTGGCGATACCACCACCCACGATCAGCTGGTCAGCAATTTTGGACAGGGAATCCAGAACGGTCAGTTTGGTAGACACTTTAGAACCACCAACGATCGCCACCATTGGGCGCGCCGGGTTACCCAGTGCTTTGCCCAGTGCTTCCAGCTCAGCTGACAGCAGAGGACCCGCACAGGCGATCGGAGCAAATTTGCCGACGCCGTGGGTAGAAGCTTGTGCGCGGTGCGCGGTACCGAATGCGTCCATCACATAGATGTCACACAGGGCAGCATATTTTTTGGACAGCGCTTCGTCGTCTTTCTTTTCGCCTTTGTTAAAGCGAACGTTTTCCAGAACAACCAGCTCGCCTTCTGCAACTTCAACGCCGTCAAGGTAATCTTTCGCCAGACGAACTGGAGATTTCAGATGCTCTTTCAGGTAGTTAACAACCGGCAGCAGAGAAAACTCTTCGTTATATTCGCCTTCAGTCGGACGACCCAGATGCGAGGTAACCATCACACGTGCACCTTGTTTCAGGGCAATTTCGATGGTAGGTAAAGAAGCGCGGATACGTGCATCTGACGTAACTTTGCCATCTTTAACCGGCACGTTGAGATCCGCACGGATCAATACGCGCTTACCTGCTAAATCCAGATCGCTCATCTTAATAACAGACATGGTGAATCCTCTCGTTGATTCTCTTTAAAGTTGCTTGAAGGCGGTTTCGGCCAGAGAGGCCGCAACAACCGTACTAGAAACCGCTAGCGGACATTGCCAATGTTGTATCCAACATTCGGTTAGCAAACCCCCACTCGTTATCGCACCAGACCAGTGTTTTTATCAGGTGCTTTCCACTTACCCGCGTCTGCGTTCCATCTACAATGGCGCTGTGGGGATCGTGGTTAAAATCTGTCGAGACTAATGGTAGTTCGGTATAGTCAACTATACCACGAAAAGCGCCCATTGCGGCCTTTTGCAGCAGTTGGTTCACCTCGTCTACCGTTACCGAACCCTCGACAAATACGCTTAGATCAATGGCTGTAACATTGATGGTCGGCACCCGCACGGAGATTGCTTCAAAACGATCGCAGAACTTCGGCATGATGCGCGTGATCCCCGCGGCAAGCTTGGTATCGACCGGGATAATAGACTGACTTGCGGCGCGTGTGCGGCGTAAATCCGCATGGTATGCGTCAATTACCGGCTGGTCATTCATCGAAGAGTGGATGGTCGTTACGGTACCAGACTCAATGCCGTAGGCATCGTCGAGAAGCTTGATCACAGGGATAATACAATTGGTGGTGCATGACGCATTGGACACAATGCGGTGCTGGCGTTCGAGCAACTGGTGGTTCACACCGTAGACCACGGTGGCGTCGAGATCGTGACCACCCGGATGCGCGAACAGAATTTTTTTAGCCCCAGCCTCAAGCTGAGTTTCACCGTCTTCGCGGCTACCGTAAACGCCGGTGCAATCGAGCACGACGTCTATACTCAGCTCGCCCCACGGCAGCTGGCTGGCATCAGGTTGATGGAATAATCGGATGGAGTCATCGCCAACATAAAGGTTCTCACCTTCCTGGCGGACATCCCAGGCGAAGCGGCCGTGGCTGGAGTCGTATTTAAGCAGATGGGCCATGCCTTCAGGGCTGGCAAGTTCGTTGATGGCGATAACGGAGATTTCCGCCCGACGCCCGGATTCGTATAACGCGCGCAATACGCTACGGCCAATGCGACCAAAGCCATTAATTGCAATACGTATTGGCATACTTCTCCCTGTTACACGGTTGTTACTCAAAATCAGTAACATCTATAGTAATGCAGCGTGCGTTTACGGTGAATAACCATCATCATCGGTGCGCACAATACGTGCCGCAGAAAAATTTCCTTTTCCTACACGTTAACAACGTGAGGACGATGATAAGCTCAAATAGCCAGACTGAAACGGTTCAGCTGAGAATAAACGAAACAATGTCCAAAAGGAATAATTCCAGGAATTTCACCGTGCGAATCGCTTCAATCGCTTAAAAAAACGCCATGAAAATCCAGACGTTCACAGTGATTTTACTTTTTCATCACGTTTAAGACAGTGATTCTTTTCAAAAACCGACAGATTAAAACACTTTCAGAATGAAGCGAGTGTACCGAGATTTGTCCGGGAAGGGTTTGACCTGTGTCATTTAGCAAGGAAACTGCAAGCCTGCTCATGGTATCAGGATGTAAAAAAAGCACCCGAAGGTGCTTTATAAATTCACTGGAGAAGGGAATTACTTCAACAACGACTGTGCTTGCGCAACCACGTTATCAACAGTGAAACCGAACTCTTTGAACAACAGGTCTGCCGGAGCTGACTCGCCGAAGCTGTGCATACCGACGATTGCGCCGTTCAGGCCAACGTATTTGAACCAGTAGTCAGCGATACCCGCTTCTACCGCAACGCGTGCAGAAACAGCTTTCGGCAAGACGGATTCACGGTAAGCCGCGTCCTGTTTGTCGAAGGCATCGGTAGACGGCATGGAAACAACGCGCACTTTGGTGCCCGCTGCGGCCAGTTTGTCTGCGGCTTCTACGGTGATGCCGACTTCTGAACCGGTCGCGATCAGGATAACCTCAGGCGTACCATCACAATCTTTCAGGATGTAGCCACCGCGCGCCACGTTCGCCAGTTGCTCAGCGGTACGTGGCTGCTGGGTCAGGTTCTGACGGGAGAAGATCAGGGTAACCGGGCCGTCGTTACGTTCGATTGCGTATTTCCACGCTACCGCAGATTCGACCTGGTCAGCAGGGCGCCATGTGCTCATGTTTGGCGTGACGCGCAGGCTGGCGATTTGTTCAACCGGCTGGTGCGTCGGGCCATCTTCGCCCAGACCGATGGAGTCATGGGTGTAGACGAACACATTGCGGATCTTCATCAGAGCCGCCATACGCACGGCGTTACGCGCATATTCGACGAACATCAGGAAAGTCGCCGAGTACGGCAGGAAACCGCCGTGCAGCGCGATACCGTTGGTGATCGCAGTCATACCGAATTCACGCACGCCGTAATGGATATAGTTACCCGCCTGATCGTCGCCGATAGACTTGGAACCAGACCACATAGTCAGGTTGCTTGGTGCCAGGTCAGCAGACCCGCCCAGGAATTCGGGTAAGACTTTACCGAATGCTTCCAGCGCATTCTGAGATGCTTTACGGCTGGCAATGTTGGCAGGATTTGCCTGCAGCTCTTCGATAAATTTCTGTGCGTCCGCTTCCCAGTTAGCGGGCAGCTCGCCGTTCACACGACGTTTGAACTCTTTTGCCAGTTCAGGATGTGCTTTCGCATAGGCAGCGAATTTCTCATCCCAGGCTGCTTCTTTCGCTTTGCCGACTTCTTTCGCATCCCACTGCGCGTAGATATCTTGTGGAATTTCAAAGGCAGCGTATTTCCAGCCCAACGCTTCACGGGTAGCGGCTACTTCAGCTGCGCCCAGTGCGGCACCGTGCACATCGTGCGTACCGGCTTTGTTCGGCGAACCGAAACCGATCACGGTTTTGCACATCAGCAGGGAAGGTTTGTCGGTAACTTTGTGTGCTTCTTCGATAGCGGCTTTGATCGCATCAGGATTGTGACCGTCAACGCCACGGACTACATGCCAGCCGTAAGCTTCAAAACGCTTAGCAGTATCATCGGTGAACCAGCCTTCAACGTGGCCATCGATGGAAATACCGTTGTCATCATAAAACGCGGTCAGTTTGCCGAGTTTCATGGTACCGGCCAGTGAACACACTTCGTGAGAAATGCCTTCCATCATGCAACCATCACCCAGGAATGCATAGGTCTGGTGGTTAACGATGTCGTGGCCTGGTTTGTTGAACTGCGCAGCCAGCGTGCGCTCTGCAATAGCAAAACCGACAGCATTCGCGATACCCTGACCCAACGGGCCGGTCGTCGTTTCAACGCCAGCGGTATAACCGTATTCCGGGTGGCCTGGGGTTTTGGAGTGCAGCTGACGGAAGTTCGCCAGTTCGCTGATTGGCAGATCATAGCCTGTGAGGTGCAGCAGGCTATAAATCAGCATGGAACCATGACCATTGGACAGCACGAAGCGGTCGCGGTCAGCCCAGTTTGGGTTTGTCGGGTTATGGTTCAGGTAGTCACGCCACAAGACTTCGGCAATGTCAGCCATGCCCATAGGGGCGCCAGGGTGGCCGGAATTCGCTTTCTGCACGGCATCCATACTAAGTGCGCGGATTGCGTTCGCAAGCTCTTTACGAGAGGACATGTTCTACTCCAGGTCGGATTAATAAAGCAGTCAAGAAAGTCATTTTCTCAGACTCGGCATTAAATCGGCAATCTCTAATCACTCACGTGATGAAGTTCACAGAATACGCTTTTAAATCAGTGCGTTTTTTCGGACTTACACTATAGATCGGGCACTGCGAAAATCCTACCTTAACGCTATTCTTACGATGAGCGCCTTTTTCGGGGTGCATTGACTGATTTTTACACTCTTTCTGGGAACCTGAATTGATGAAATTTCATCCTGTAATGTTGAGCCTGTTGGCCACTACTCTGTTGAGCGGTTGTGCAACAGTGAATACCGATACTTTAATGCAATCCGGCGCGCAGGCTTATCAGGCATATACCCTGAGCGACGCCGATGTGAAAACCCTCAGCGTTCAGTCTTGCGAAGAGATGGATAAAAAAGCGCAGATCGCGCCGGACAGCAGCGAATATGCTCAACGTCTGAAAAAAATCTCCGCCGCGCTGGGCGATAACATCAACGGCACACCGGCCAACTACAAGGTATACGTGACCAAAGACGTCAACGCCTGGGCGATGGCCAACGGTTGTATCCGTGTCTATAGCGGCCTGATGGATATGATGAACGACAATGAAGTCGAAGGCGTACTTGGCCACGAAATGGGACACGTAGCCCTCGGTCACACCCGCAAAGCCATGCAGGTGGCGTACAGTGCAACGGCGGCGCGCTCAGCGATTTCCTCCCTCGGCGGCGTCAGCGCCACGTTGTCACAGTCACAATTGGCCGATCTGGGCGAGAAATACGTTAACGCGCAGTTCTCGCAGAAACAGGAATCCGAAGCCGACGACTACTCTTTCGATCTGCTGAAAAAACGCGGCATCGATCCGACCGGTCTGGCGACCAGTTTCGAGAAACTGGCGAAACTGGATCAGGGCAGCAGCATCGGCTGGTTTGACGATCACCCATCGTCAGAAGCCCGTGCTAAACATATCCGCGAGCGTATTGCCGCTGGCAAATAATCCATAAAAAAGAGATGCGTCATGAGGCGCATCTCTTTTCATTTACTCATTAATACTTCTATTTAATAGAAATGAGTTCGCACAAAACCTGATAATAAAAAACCTTCAGAAAACAAACTATTTAACGCTCAGCGATATATATAAATTAAATATTTTAGTCAGCCCTGATGAACCGCTGAAGCATTCATTGAACGATAACCACCACCCAAAGCGCGGATTAGACGAATATCGGCGCTGAGCCATTCCCCCTGCAACTGAATCTTTTTCGCCTGCTCCTGAAGAAGTGGCAATTTAGCTTTCGCCACCTGCGCGCCGCTGAGAATTCCTACGTTGAAGCGCTGCTGTGCCAGTGAGTAAATATGCTGGCTCCCGTCCAGCACGGTTTGCTGATGCGCATTTTCATCCGACAGCGTCTGTACCTGACTGGCGCTTTTCACCACATCACTCACCGCCTCGACCACCGCTTTGTTATATGACGCGATGCTCAGATTGCTGTTGGCGCGCACAATGCCCAGACTGGCATTCAGCCTGCCGCTGTCAAAGACCGGCAACGTCAGCCCGGCAATCGCGCCCATCTGCTGCGCCGAACTGCGAAACAGATCACTCATGTGCAGCGCATCATATTGCAGAAAGCCCATCATATTAATGCTCGGATAAAACGCAGCATGTGCCGCATCCACGGCGCTCAGTGACGCATCGATATACCAGTGCGCGGCCTGCAAATCCGGGCGTCGTGCCAGTAATTCGTAGCCCAATACCGGCGGCAGGCTGTCTTTCATCTCAGGCAGAGCGACCGGCGTTAACGGCACCGCTGGCGCATTCATACCCAGCATCGCCTGCAATGAGACTTGTAAGAGACGAAGCCGCCCTTTCGAAGCGTCAATCTTCTCGTCAATTTTCGCCAGCCGTATTGCCGTGCTGGTATCGTCAATCGACGAGGTCACGCCCTCGTCATACAGTTGCCGGTCAGTTTTAGCGATCAGTGTTTCCTGTTCCCGGAGATCCACCAGCGTTTGCTTGAGCGCCATGTAAGTCTGGATATCCCAATAAAGCTCCACCACCGCGGAGGAGACTAGCAGACGCGCCTCAGCCAGTTCAGCCTGCTTTGCCTGATAAACACCGATCGCAGACTGGATCTGCGCACGGTTTTTGCCCCACAGATCCAACTCATAGCTGCCCTGCAGGCCAAATGTAGCGTTCGTATACCAAGGGCCAGTGGTGCCTGCTGCAGGATCATCGAGCGCAAACGGGCCCATTATCCCTTCTGCCGACATTTTCTGTCGTTCGATGTCACCGCCAAAATCAAGTCGTGGCCCATCATTCGCCTCACCCATTTTGATGTGGGCTTTTGCCACTTCCACGCGTTGTTGCACCACGGCAATCGACGGTGAATCCTTCAGTGCCTGCGCCACCAGCGCATTGAGTTGCGGATTGTGGTAGTCCGTCCACCAGTCAGAACCCGGCCATTTTTGCATTGCGGCCTGCGGAATTTGCGGCGTGCGCAGCTGTGCAATATCGGTCTGAGTGATAAACGGTTTTTCGTCATGCACCCACGCGCAGCCGCTGAGGAAAATTAAGAAAGGCAGTAATATAACCGGCGAGATTATTTTACTTTTATAAAACTCATGAATTGATTTCAATTTAATTATTCACTCAACAAATATATCGCAAGCCGGTGCGAATTTAAACGGCGTGCAGAATAAATGATGAGCAGATAATTTAATTATGAAAGTGTGCGAATGATGGTTATTTGCAGAGATATTATTTTCACGCTTAGGATTTCTTAAATACTAATTTAAATTTAATATAATTAATATAAACACATTCACCATACAAATAATTAAGGCACCACACGGGTGCCTTAAGCGAGTGATGGAACGGACTGATTATCAGCCTTTTTTAGACGCCTGCACGTGCAGCATTTCCAGCGCCAGTGTCGCAGCAGCCAGCGCGGTGATTTCAGACTGGTCGTAAGCCGGAGCCACTTCCACGATATCCATGCCCACAATATCCAGATCCAAGTCTTTCAGGCCGCGAACCAGTTTCAACGCGCGATCAGACGTCAGGCCGCCGATGACCGGTGTGCCGGTACCCGGTGCATGTGCCGGATCCAGACAATCGATATCGAAGCTCAGGTAAACCGGCAGATCACCGACGATTTGCTTCACCTGTGCCAGAATATCATCCACGGTGCGGTCATTGACCTGCGCCGCATCCAGAACGGTGAAGCCGAGATTTTTATCGAATTCGGTGCGAATACCAATCTGTACCGAGTGATTCGGATCGATCAGGCCTTCGTTCGGCGCGTGGAAGAACATAGTGCCGTGGTCAAATTTGCTGCCGTTGGAATAAGTGTCGGTGTGCGCATCGAAATGCACCAGCGCCATTTTACCGAAGTGTTTGGCGTGCGCGCGCAGCAGTGGCAGGGTCACGAAGTGGTCGCCACCGAAAGAGAGCATACGCTTGCCGGAAGACAGTACTTTATCAGCGTGCTGTTGCAGTTTGTCTGTCAGATCTTGTGCATCACCGAAGTTGAACACCAGATCGCCACAGTCGATGACGTTCAGACGATCGCGCAGATCGAAATCCCACGGCCAGCGCTGACCTTCCCACGCCAGATTCACGGATACCTGACGAATGGCGGCAGGGCCGAGGCGTGCGCCTGAGCGGCCAGAGGTCGCCATGTCGAAAGGAATACCGGTAATGACCCAGTCAGCTTCCGCCGTGTACGGCTGGAAGTTCAGCGGAAAACGCAAAAAACCAAATGCGTTGGAAACCAGGGAGTTATCAGGCTCATTGCCCAAAGTGCTCACTAATTTGCTCATAAAAAAATCCTCTTTATGCATCGCCGTGCAGCCTGCTGCTGACACAGAGTGGTGAAGTATAGATGAAAAAAAATCCCCACCACGTCGTTTGCCCGACCTGAAAGGGATTTCTACAAATTCATATTGTATTGCTGTTGGCGCGAATTTTACCCTAATCCGGCTCAGCTTCAAGCCGGATTATTGTGCGCTTTACTCGTCTTCTTCCAGATAAGTGTAACCGTACAAACCGGATTCAAACTCTTCGACGAACTGCGCCTGAAGTTCGGCATCCAGATCGGTTTCTTTCACCTGATCGCGGAAACGGGCCAGCAGAACATTAGGATCCAGCTGCACATATTCCAGCATATCAGCGACGGTATCGCCTTCATCCGACTGCTGCACTTCAATGCTGCCGTCAGGGAATACGAATACATCAACCGCGGCAGTATCACCGAACAGGTTGTGCATGTTGCCGAGAATTTCCTGATACGCGCCCACCATAAAGAAGCCCAGTACCGGCGGATTTTCCGGGTCGTACGGAGGCATCGGCATCGTGGTCGCCACGCCGTCACCGTCGATGTAGTGATCGATAGTGCCGTCGGAGTCACAGGTGATGTCCAGCAGGACAGCGCGACCTACAGGCGGTTTATCCAGGCCTTCCAGCGGCAGAACCGGGAACAGCTGGTCGATACCCCATGCATCCGGCATTGACTGGAACAGCGAGAAGTTGACGTACAGTTTGTCCGCCATACGTTCCTGCAATTCGTCGATGATCGGACGGTGCGCGCGGTTGCTCGGATCGAGCTGACCCTGAATCATATTGCAAATATTCAGGTAGATGTCTTCCGCCCAGGCGCGCTGGGTCAGATCCAAAATACCGTGCGCGTACTGAGAATGTACGTCGTGCAAATCCATCTGAGTATCGTGCAGCCATTCACGCAGTGAGCGGCGGTTTTCCGGATCGTGCATTTCGTTCCAGGTATCCCACATGCTGCCGAGCGCACGCGGAGCGTCATCAGCAGGCTGAACCGGATCGCGGAATTCGTTGCGCTCAACGCCGATAATGTTAGACACCAGCACGGTGTGGTGCGCGGTCACGGCGCGGCCAGACTCGGTGATGACCGTCGGGTGCGGCAGGCCGTGTTCATTACAGGCGTCGCCGATCCCCCAGATCACGTTGTTCGCGTATTCGTTGAGACCGTAGTTCACCGAGCAGTCAGACTGCGAACGAGTTCCTTCGTAATCCACGCCCAAACCGCCGCCGACGTCGAAGCATTGAATGTTCACGCCAAGCTTGTGCAGCTCCACGTAAAAACGCGCGGATTCACGCACACCGGTGGAAATGTCACGGATATTCGCCAGCTGTGAGCCAAGGTGGAAGTGCAGCAATTGCAGACTTTCCAGACGCCCGGCATCACGCAGCATCTCAACCAGCTGCAAAACCTGTGAGGCTGCCAGACCAAATTTGGATTTCTCGCCACCGCTGGACTGCCACTTGCCGGAGCCCTGGGAAGACAGACGCGCACGCACGCCCAGACGCGGGATAACATTCAGACGTTCAGCTTCTTCCAGCACCAGCTTAATCTCGGTCATCTTCTCGATAACCAGATACACCTTGTGACCGAGCTTTTCGCCGATCAGTGCCAGACGAATGTATTCACGGTCTTTATAGCCGTTACAGACAATCACCGAACGGGTCATGCCCGCATGGGCAAGAACCGCCATCAGCTCGGCTTTCGAACCGGCTTCCAGACCCAGAGGTTCGCCGGATTCGACCAGCGATTCGATCACGCGGCGATGCTGGTTGACCTTAATCGGATACACCAGGAAGTAGTCACCCTCGTAGCCGAACGACTCACGCGCACGTTTGAACGCGGCGTTAATCGAACGCAGACGGTGCTGCAAAATTTGTGGGAAGCAGAACAGCGCCGGCAGACGCTGACCGTCCTGCTCTCGCATGTCTTTCACCAGTTGCGCCAGATCCACGCGTGCTGAAGGGACGTCGGGATCCGGGCACACACTAATGTGGCCCAGTTCATTGACGTCATAATAATTGTTACCCCAATAGGCAACGTTGTAAGTGCGCAGCATTTTGCTGGCATCACGATCGTTCACGGCAACCTCCTGCATGGAGCGCAAAGAAACGGTATCGCCCGCATGTGACGGACGGTGGGACTGGATGTCATCAGACATAGGTAAATCCTCTTTCTACACTGACAACATGGCCAGCCACTATCGCAGTAACAACAGGTGAGAACAACCCGAACGGATGGCTTTCAGACAGGATAAAAACCTGTGCGCCAGGGTTCGCAAACTGTTTTTCACTCATGTGATTATAGAATTCATCATTAGACTCCGTGGAACGGGTCAGGAGAAACCAATAGGAATCGTGCCCCTAAGGTTGCAGGCTACATCAGTTTTAACGGGGGAAGTGGCTGTTAACCGGCCCGATGTGGCTGAGTAGCGCTCAGATGTCGCAGACTGAGCTGTCTATAGTCAGGCTGCATAAACGCGGCCGTCCGGCGGACAGGCTGTTTATAACATCGGATTGATGACAGAAATTTTTCAGAAAGGCGTGCAGCAGCAATTAACAATGTCTGCCGGGGATGCTGTTGAAATGTAACAAGCGGTAAAAAGTGGGTCATTAACCTAACCACCTCCACACGTGCCACGCATCACCCGCGGGCATTCGAGCTGAGAAAACAGTAATTACTGGGATACGCGGGCGTCGAGAAAGTGCCGGGCGCGCGGCGTTTATACCGGCAACCCGCTGTAAATGCAAAATGAAAATGAAGTCAGGATCGTTTCAGTGCGTGAATATCACTGCAAAGGCGCACAAAAACGCCATGTTCATCACAAAAATGACTGGCTTTCGTCACACCTGCTATCCTAAAATAGCCGTCCAGATGTTAATCCGTCCGTAGCAAGCTTACGGATTAATGCTCAAACTGCTTCAAGGCTTTGCCTTATGGGGACATGCAGGACGCATTGCGACAATGGCGAGCACCGCTCCTCATCTGCCAGTCTCCCCAGTGCTATGCAGTGATATCTAACCCGTCGTATGAAGGTAAAGAACATAATGGCTAAACACCTCTTCACGTCCGAATCAGTTTCTGAAGGACATCCAGATAAAATCGCTGACCAGATTTCCGATGCCGTACTGGACGCGATTTTAGAACAAGACCCGAAAGCACGTGTTGCATGTGAAACTTATGTCAAAACCGGCATGGTCCTCGTGGGCGGTGAAATTACCACCACTGCCTGGGTCGACGTAGAAGAAATCACCCGTCAGACCATCCGTGAGATTGGCTATGTCAATTCCCAGATGGGCTTCGATGCCAACTCTTGTGCCGTACTGAGCGCCATCGGTAAGCAGTCTCCGGACATCAACCAGGGCGTTGACCGCCAGGATCCGCTGGAGCAAGGCGCCGGCGATCAGGGTCTGATGTTTGGTTACGCGACCAACGAAACCGACGTGCTGATGCCAGCGCCGATCACTTACGCACACCGTCTGGTGCAGCGTCAGGCTGAAGTTCGCAAAGCGGGCACTCTGCCCTGGCTGCGTCCTGATGCAAAAAGCCAGGTCACTTTCCAGTACGATGAAGGCAAAATTGTCGGTATTGATGCGGTCGTGCTTTCCACCCAGCATTCTGAAGAAATCGGCCTGAAAGATTTGCAGGAAGCGGTGATGGAAGAAATCATCAAACCTGTATTGCCAGCAGAATGGCTGAACGCCGGTACCAAATACCACATCAATCCGACCGGACGCTTCGTTATCGGCGGACCAATGGGTGACTGCGGTCTGACCGGGCGCAAAATCATCGTCGACACCTACGGCGGCATGGCTCGTCACGGCGGCGGTGCGTTCTCTGGTAAAGATCCGTCTAAGGTTGACCGTTCAGCAGCCTACGCTGCCCGTTACGTGGCGAAAAACATCGTGGCTGCCGGTCTGGCTGACCGTTGTGAAATTCAGGTGTCTTACGCGATCGGCGTGGCAGAACCGACGTCCATCATGGTGGAAACCTTCGGTACCGGTAAAATTTCCAACGAGCAACTGACCCTGCTGGTACGCGAGTTCTTCGACCTGCGTCCATACGGTCTGATCCAGATGATGGATCTGCTGCATCCAATCTACAAAGAAACCGCTGCGTACGGTCACTTTGGTCGTGAACATTTCCCTTGGGAAAAAACCGACCGTGCCGCACAACTGCGCGACGCTGCTGGCCTGTAAGTCACTTTTCAGACAGTTCTGCACATCAACCCTGTCCTTGCGGCAGGGTTTTTTATTGCCTGTTATTTGCGGAAAACTCTTAAAGTGCGTTAACTCTTGCCAGAAATGAAAACGGTTACAGCTAATAACTCATTATTAAATAATGCATTATTTCTATAGGTAAAAGTTTGAAACAGAAATTTGATTGATATAAATCAATTTATACACTATTACTTTATCTGCCTTACCCCTTCCTGCTTTGCATCTCCTTGAATCCCTTCCATAACAATGATTCCAGTCACTCCCATTAGTGTAAACGATTACAACACTGTGACAGGGTTCACGTTAAGCTGGAGGCAGGGTTAATAACATAACAGCCTAAGCATTATTACAAACACTTTACGATTGCACTATTTTGGAGACCGGATGAACAACTCAACGTCGACCAAAGGAAAACGCTCGAATAAAAGCGTCACTTTCTTTGTCTGTTTTCTCGCTGCACTGGCCGGACTTTTGTTCGGTCTGGACATCGGTGTCATCGCTGGCGCACTGCCGTTTATCAGCCATGATTTTCAGATAACCAACCATCAACAGGAGTGGGTGGTCAGCTCAATGATGTTCGGCGCCGCCGTCGGTGCCATCGGCAGTGGCTGGCTGAACTTCCGTCTTGGCCGTAAATACAGCCTGATGATCGGCGCGGTTCTGTTCGTGGTCGGTTCTCTGTGTTCCGCCTTCGCGCCAAACACCGAAGTCCTTATCGTCGCCCGTGTTCTGCTCGGTCTGGCGGTCGGTGTGGCGTCTTACACTGCGCCGATTTACTTGTCAGAAATCGCACCGGAGAAAATCCGTGGCAGCATGATCTCCATGTATCAGCTGATGATCACCATCGGTATTCTGGCGGCGTATCTGTCTGATACCGCCTTCAGCTACAGCGGCGCATGGCGCTGGATGCTGGGCGTGATCACCATCCCTGCCCTGCTGCTGCTGATCGGCGTGTTCTTTCTGCCAGACAGCCCGCGCTGGCTCGCCGCACGGGGTAATGACGACAAAGCCCGCCGAGTGCTGGAAAAACTGCGCGATTCCACAGCGCAGGCGAAAAGCGAACTGGATGAAATCCGTGAAAGCCTGAAAGTGAAGCAGAGCGGCTGGGGTTTATTCATTAATAACAAAAACTTCCGTCGCGCAGTTTATCTTGGGATTTTGTTGCAGGTGATGCAACAGTTCACCGGGATGAACGTCATCATGTACTACGCACCGAAAATCTTCGGCATCGCCGGTTTCGCCAGTACCTCTCAGCAAATGTGGGGCACGGTGATTGTGGGCCTGGTCAACGTGCTGGCCACCTTTATCGCGATCGGTCTGGTTGACCGCTGGGGTCGTAAACCTACGCTCAAACTGGGCTTCCTGGTGATGGCGGTGGGTATGGGTATTCTCGGTACGATGCTTCACATCGGTGTGGAATCTGACTTTGCGAAATACTTCTCCATCGCCATGTTGCTGATGTTTATCGTAGGTTTTGCGATGAGTGCGGGTCCGTTGATCTGGGTACTGTGTTCCGAAATTCAGCCGCTGAAAGGCCGTGATTTTGGTATCACCGTTTCCACGGCAACCAACTGGATTGCTAACATGATAGTCGGTGCGACCTTCCTCACCATGCTGGAAACTCTCGGCAACGCCAACACCTTCTGGGTGTACGCCGCGCTGAACGTGGTCTTCATCTTCATCACCATTGCGCTGATCCCTGAGACCAAGAACGTCTCTCTGGAACACATTGAACGCAATCTGATGAAAGGCGAAGCATTGCGCGACATCGGTAAGTAAACCTCACTTTCCTCCCCTGCAAAGGGGAGGAATTCCATATTGCATCTCCCCTCCTGCGCATTTATCCTTCGCCTGATGAAAACCTCACGACTCCCCATCGCCCTGCAGCAGGCCGTTATGCGTTGCCTGCGGGAAAAACTCCAGATGGCAAATCAATTTTTTGGCACCGACTATCCGGAGCCGGAAATCACCTATCAGCAACGCGGCACCAGCGCGGGCAGTGCGTATCTGCAACACTGGCAAATCCGTCTGAATCCAGTGTTACTGCAGGAAAATCAGCAGCCGTTTATTGATGAAGTCGTCCCGCACGAACTGGCGCATTTACTGGTATTTCGCCGTTTTGGCCGCGCGCCTGCGCCCCATGGCAAAGAGTGGCGCTGGATGATGGAGCATGTCCTCGGTGTTTCTGCCAGCCGCACTCACAAATTCGAAGTCGCATCCGTACAAAGCAAAACGTATCCCTATTTGTGCGCCTGTCGCGATCATCAGCTGACCGTCCGACGTCATAACAAGGTGATGCGTAAAGAGTCGGAATACCGCTGCCGTCATTGCGGCGAACTGTTACGGTTTAACGCTAAAGGCTCGACTAATTGCTGATTTTTCAATCACTAAATAGCAGTAATGTCCCATTGTCACACTGCGCCACATCCGTTACCCTTCCGACCTTTTCATATCAGGTCATTTGGAAACATGTTTCGTAAAACGCTTTCAGCCTTTCTGTTTATCGCCGCGCTCGCACCACTCAGCGCATTCAGCCAGTCCGGTAATGACATCAACAATTTCAGTCAGGCTAAAGCCGCCGCCGTCAAAATTAATCAGGGTGCGCCCTCTTTCTATTGCGGCTGTGACATCAGCTGGCAGGGCAAAAAAGGCACGCCTGATCTGAAATCCTGCGGTTACGCGGTGCGCAAAAGCGAACAGCGCGCCAGCCGGATCGAATGGGAACACGTGGTGCCTGCGTGGCAGTTCGGCCACCAGATGCAGTGCTGGCAGGATGGCGGACGCAAAAACTGTGCTAAAAATGCCGATTACCGTCAGGTAGAAATCGATCTGCATAACCTTCAGCCGGCGATTGGTGAAGTGAACGGTGACCGTAACAACTTCATGTACAGCCAGTGGAACGGCGGCGAGGGCCAGTACGGACGCTGCGAGATGAAAGTCGACTTTAAAGCCAGGTCCGCCGAGCCGCCAGCCCGAGCCCGCGGCGCTATCGCCCGCACCTATTTCTATATGCGTGACCAGTACAAACTGACCCTTTCCCGCCAGCAAACGCAGCTGTTTACCGCCTGGGATCGTCAGTACCCTGTCACCGCATGGGAATGCGAACGTGATAACCGTATCTCTAAAGTGCAGGGTAATCACAACCCTTACGTTCTGCAGGCTTGCGCTCAGAGAAAAAGCTAACTTAGTATTAAACACACCATCAGAGCACATTAGCTCGCGACAATGCGGGCTAATCACGCCAAAATAGCCCGCTTAAACATTTAAGGACAGCAGCCACACATGCGCATACCCCGCATTTATCACCCGGAAACACTGACCGCCCACAGTGAAATTGCCCTGTGCGAAGATGCCGCTAACCACGTCGGACGCGTTCTGCGTATGCAACCCGGTCAGGCGATCCAGCTTTTTGACGGCAGCAATCAGGTCTTCGAGGCCAGCATTACTCAGGTAGATAAGAAAAGTGTGCGCGTCAGCCTCAGCGAAGGCGTGTTGTCTGACAACGAATCTCCGCTAAATCTGCATCTCGGGCAGGTAATTTCGCGCGGCGATAAAATGGAATTTACCATTCAGAAATCTATCGAACTGGGTGCGAATATTATTACCCCACTGTTCTCCGAACGCTGTGGCGTCAAACTGGACGGTGAGCGTCTGGAGAAAAAATTGCAGCAGTGGCAGAAAATCGCCATTGCCGCATGCGAACAGTGTGGCCGCAACCGTATCCCGGAAATTCGTCCGGCGATGCAGCTGGAAGCCTGGTGTGCCGAGCAGGATGACAGCCTGAAGCTTAATCTGCATCCGCGCGCCAGCCACAGCATCAATACACTGCCGTTGCCGGTGAAGCATGTCCGTCTGCTGATCGGCCCGGAAGGCGGGTTATCCGCCGAAGAAATTGCAATGACCTCCGGCTACGGATTTACTGATATCCTGCTGGGACCCCGTGTTCTGCGTACAGAAACCACAGCACTCACCGCGATAACGGCCTTACAGGTCCGTTTCGGCGATCTGGGATAAGAGGAAACGACATGATCAAGCTTGGCATCGTGATGGACCCGATTTCATCCATCAACATCAAAAAAGACACCAGTTTCGCTATGTTGCTGGAAGCGCAGAGTCGTGGTTACGAGCTGCACTATATGGAAATGAATTCCCTGTATCTGCGCGGCGGCGAAGGCCGTGCGACGACCAAAAAACTCAGCGTGAAACAAGATTACGACGGCTGGTATGAATTCGGCACCGGGCAGGACATCGCCCTGCAGGAACTCGACGTGATCCTGATGCGTAAAGATCCGCCGTTTGATACCGAATTCATTTATGCCACCTATATCCTCGAACGTGCCGAAGAGAAAGGCACGCTTATCGTTAACAAACCGCAGAGCCTGCGCGACTGTAACGAAAAGCTGTTCACCGCCTGGTTCCCGGAACTGACGCCGGATACGCTGGTGACACGCAATTCCGCTCAGCTGAAAGCCTTCCATAAAGAGCACACCGATGTGATCCTCAAGCCGCTGGACGGCATGGGCGGCGCGTCTATCTTCCGTCTGAAACCGGAAGACGCTAACGTTTCGGTAGTTATCGAAACCCTGACCGAACACGGCACCCGTTTCTGCATGGCGCAAAACTATCTGCCTGCTATCAAAGACGGTGATAAACGCGTTCTGGTCGTCGATGGCGAACCGGTACCTTACTGCCTGGCGCGTATCCCTGCACAGGGCGAAACCCGTGGTAATCTGGCCGCCGGTGGCCGTGGCGAAGCGCGTCCTCTGAGCGAAAGCGACTGGCAGATTGCGCGTACTGTGGCGCCAATCCTCAAGCAGAAAGGCCTGATCTTTGTTGGTCTGGATATCATCGGCGACCGCCTGACCGAAATTAACGTCACCAGCCCAACTTGTGCGCGAGAGATCGAAGCAGCCTTCCCGATTTCCGTCACCGGCATGTTGATGGACGCTATCGAAAAGCGCCTCGCTGCGCGCTAAAAGAAACGGCTGCACAATGGCGCAGTTGACTGCGCCATCATTACTTTCTGAGGTTAAACATCCTGCATACCATGAATCTACAACATCACTTTCTAATTGCGATGCCCGGGCTGGATGAACCCCAGTTCAAACGTTCTGTTGTGTATATTTGCGAACACAATGAAGATGGCGCAATGGGTCTGGTGATAAACAAACTGGTCGACGATTTCACTATTGAAAATGTTCTCGACAAGCTTGATATCAGCCCTGAACCGCGCGACCCCAATATTCGCCTCGATCGCCCTGTCTTCTCCGGCGGCCCGCTGGCCGACGACCGTGGTTTTATCCTGCATACCCCGCGCGAAGGTTTTGGTTCCAGTATTCTTATTTCTGACAGCACCATGATCACTACCTCTAAAGACGTGCTGGAAACTCTGGGGACACCCGACCAGCCGAAAGATGTGCTGGTGGCGCTCGGTTACGCCGCCTGGGAACAGGGCCAGCTGGAAAAAGAACTGCTGGAAAATGCATGGCTGACTATTGAAGCCAGCAGCGATATTTTGTTCCGTACGCCAATTGCCGACCGCTGGCGCGAAGCTGCGAAAATGATCGGCATTGATGTCAGCCAGCTCGCCACCCACGCGGGGCACGCATAATGGCGAACCGCACGGTGTTTGCTTTCGACTTCGGCACCAAAAGCATCGGCCTGGCCATCGGTCAGGAAGTCACGGGAACTGCGCGGCCGCTGACCTCGTTTAAAGCGCAGGACGGCACACCAGACTGGCAGAAGATCGAGAAACTCCTCAAAGAGTGGCTGCCGGACGTTGTCGTCGTTGGCCTGCCACTGAACATGGACGGTACCGAACAGCCGCTGACTGCCCGTGCCCGCAAATTCGCCAATCGTCTGCATGGCCGTTTTGGCGTTCAGGTTGAACTGCACGATGAACGCCTGA
Organism: Enterobacteriaceae bacterium Kacie_13; assembly: GCA_013457415.1. Classification (NCBI taxonomy): domain Bacteria; kingdom Pseudomonadati; phylum Pseudomonadota; class Gammaproteobacteria; order Enterobacterales; family Enterobacteriaceae; species Enterobacteriaceae bacterium Kacie_13. Next base: position 1,015,150 of record CP045665.1, on the reverse strand, counting down.
GTACCGTCGAAGCCCGCGCTGACTTGTTCGATCGTGGCGGTTTCCGCGCGCTCGATAAAGGCAGCGTCGATGCCGCCTCTGCCGTGATCATTCTGGAAAGCTGGTTCGAGAAACAGTGGAGTCAGCCTGCTCCTTAACCAGTAATCCGGCGCTCTGCCGCTGCTGGCGGCTTTGAGCAAACGTCTGCATTCCGGCCTGCGCGCCGGTTTGCAGAATGTCCGCCAGCTGATGCGTTTTCCCTTCACGGATGAGATTGCATACCGCGGGGGTCGACGTAAGTACTTCGAACAACGCCACCCTGCCCGGTTTTGTACTGTCTCCTGCCTTCGTCACCGCCAGTTTTTGCGCCACTACTGCACGTAAACTTCCTGCCAGTTGCGCCCGCACGAAAGCCTTTTCTTCTGCCGGAAAGACGTCAACCAGCCGGTCGATGGCCTGCGTCGCATTGCGCGTATGCAGCGTCGCCAGCACCAGATGACCGGTTTCCGCCGCAGTCAGTGCCAGCCGGATACTTTCGGTATCGCGCAGCTCGCCGAGCAACAATACATCCGGATCTTCCCGCAGCGCACCGCGCACCGCTTCACCAAAAGATCGCGTATGCAAACCCAGCTCGCGTTGCTGGATAAGACATCGGTCGCTGACGTGGATCAGCTCGATCGGATCCTCCAGCGTAATAATATGCCGAGCCGAATGGCGGTTGAGATGGTCAATCAGCGCAGCCAGCGTGGTAGATTTTCCGCTGCCGGTCGCTCCGGTGACCAGAATCAGGCCATCTTCCTGCATAATAATTTGCTGCAAAACCTCCGGTGCCAGTAAGCTTGCCAGCCCGGGGCAGCGGGCGGGGATTGGCCGCAGCGCTGCAGACAGGCCGTGCCATTGCCGGAAGACATTGAGTCGCATCCGCACGCCTTCGCCGAGCGTCAGTGCTTTATCCACCTGTCCGGCCTTCTGTAAGACCGTCCGCTGCGCATCATCCAGCCACTGACTGCAGAGCACCTGCATCTGTGCCGCGCTGAGTACCGGCAGATCCTCACAGCGGGATAATTCGCCATCTATGCGCAACATCGGCGAATAGCCGGTACAAAGGTGCAGATCGGAAGCATTTTGCTTTACACTACGCACCACAAATCCATCAATATCCATGTTGAAATCCTCCTGAGTCCCTATGAGCCTTAGTCAGCAAAACGCTATTGAGCAGAACTTACAGAATGTTCGCGAAAAAATCGCAGCCGCTGCACAGCTTTGCGGCAGGTCTTCAGAAGAAATTACATTGCTTGCAGTCAGCAAAACAAAACCTGCGAGCGCTGTCGAAGAAGCAATTGCCGCCGGTCAGCTGGCGTTCGGTGAAAACTACGTGCAGGAAGGGGTGGATAAGATTGCCCACTTTGCCGGGCATCAGCCAGCGCTCACCTGGCACTTCATCGGGCCGTTGCAGTCGAACAAAAGCCGTTTAGTCGCGGAGAATTTTGACTGGTGCCACACCATCGACCGGTTGAAAATCGCCCAGCGCCTGAACGAACAGCGCCCGGCGGGCTTACTGCCGTTACAGGTGCTGATTCAGGTGAATATCAGCGATGAAGCCAGTAAGTCCGGCATTGCCGTCGGTGATGTCGCAGCGCTGGCGACGCAGGTAATGGCGATGCCGAATCTGCAACTGCGCGGCCTGATGGCGATCCCCGCCGCAGAAACCGATTTTACGCGCCAGCTGGAGGTCTTCGGCCAGATGCGCGAGGCACTGAAAATTTTGCAGGCAATTTGCCCGCAGGCGGATACGCTCTCGATGGGCATGACTGACGATATGCCCGCCGCGATCGCCGCAGGCAGCACCATGGTACGTATCGGCACCGCCATTTTTGGTGCCCGTGATTACAGTGCAAAACAGTAAGCAGCTTTGAGCAGTTTACTGTTTTACTATTGATCGGCTCAATTCGGCCCCCATTAAGAACAAGGAGCATGAATGCAACATCGCAAATTATGTTTTATCGGCGCAGGTAACATGGCAGGCGCAATCATTTCGGGTCTGGTCGAAAGCGGTTATCCGGCGGCGCTTATCAGCGTGTGTGCCCCTTCAGCCACGCATCGTGATGTGCTGGCTGAGAAATACGGCGTGAAAAGCAGCAGTGATAACAACGGCTGTGCCAGTGAAGCGGACGTGGTGGTGCTTTCCGTAAAACCGCAAATGATGGCGGATGTGTGTAAAGCACTGCAAAAAGACGTGGATTTTAGCGGCAAACTGGTACTGTCGATTGCCGCAGGCATCAGCGTCGCGCGTTTCTGCCAGCTGCTCGGTGATAATCTGAACATCGTGCGCATCATGCCGAACACGCCGTCCCTTGTGGGAAAAGGCATGAGTGGACTGTATGCGCCGAAACAGGTATCTCAGGCGGACCGCGATTACAGCGGCGAACTGATGACGGCGGTCGGCAAAATTTGCTGGGTCGATACCGAAGAAGGCATCAACCATATTATTGCCGCCGCGGGCAGCGCACCGGCGTATTTCTTCTTGTTTATGGAAGCGATGCAGGCCGAAGCACAGCGTCTGGGATTCAGTGCAGAAACCGCGCGGATGCTGGTTGAACAAGCCGCCAGCGGTGCCACCGCATTAGTGGCCGCCAGTCCGGACACGCCATTGTCACAACTTCGTGAGAATGTGACGTCCAAAGGCGGAACCACTTTTGAAGCACTGAAAGTCTTCACCGATCGCAAATTACCGGAGATCGTCTCCGAGGCTATGCAGGCCGCCATTACCCGCGCGCAGGAAATGGAAAAACTGTTTTAATTATAAATATTAAAGGTAACGAATGTTAACGCTGACTTTTCTGGTTAAGACCCTCATAGATCTCTACGTGATGGTTTTGCTGCTGCGCATCTGGATGCAGTGGGCACGTACTGACTTTTACAACCCGTTCTCACAATTTGTGGTGAAGATTACGCAACCCATTATCGGACCGTTGCGCCGTATCATTCCGCCACTGGGCCCAATCGACAGCGCGAGTCTTCTGCTGGCTTTTCTGCTCTGCACACTGAAGTTCCCGCTGTTGTTGCTGATCCAAAGCGGCGGCATATATATCGGGCTAAGCAATTTACTGATCGGCCTGATCGGTCTGGTGAAAGCCGCCGGTTATCTGGTGTTCTGGCTGGTGATCATCCGTTCCCTGATGAGCTGGGTGAGCCAGGGTCGCGGACCGATGGATTTCCTGCTGTTGCAGCTGACCGAGCCGCTGATGTCACCAATTCGCCGTATTCTTCCGGCAATGGGCGGCATTGATTTCTCGGCGATGGTGGTGATTCTGATCCTCTACATGCTGAATTATCTCGGTATGGATCTGCTGGGTGCCCTGTGGTTCCAGCTTTAACTCCGGTTTTCTGGCAAGATGACACTCTGGTTTTGCGGCTGGTGATCCAGCCCAAGGCCAGCCGTGACAGTCTGGTCGGGTTGCATGGCGACGAACTGAAAGTCGCCATCACCGCCCCGCCGGTTGACGGGCAGGCCAACACGCATCTGGTGAAATTTCTCGCTAAACAGTTTAAAGTCGCCAAAAGTCAGGTCAGCATAGAAAAGGGCGAGCTGGGCCGCCATAAACAAGTCCGCATTACCCATCCGCAAAATATCCCGGCCGAGGTCGCGGTACTGCTCGCTGAATAATTCGTTAAATCAGGACCTTCCCATGCAGAAAGTTGTATTAGCTACCGGCAACGCCGGTAAAGTTCGTGAACTCGCACATCTGCTGGCAGATTTCGGACTGGACGTGGTTGCGCAGACTGAACTCGGCGTAGAATCTGCCGAAGAAACCGGTCTGACGTTCATTGAGAACGCCATCCTTAAAGCCCGTCACGCCGCGGCTGAAACCGGTTTGCCAGCCATAGCAGATGACTCCGGTCTGGCGGTCGATTTTCTCGGCGGTGCGCCGGGCATTTACTCCGCACGTTACGCAGGGGTTGATGCCAGCGATCAGCAAAATCTCGACAAGCTGCTGGTCGCACTGAAAGACGTGCCGCAGGGGCAGCGCGCTGCGCAGTTCCATTGCGTGCTTGTGTATATGCGCCATGCGAACGATCCGACGCCGCTGGTTTGCCATGGCAGCTGGCCGGGCGAGATTGCTTTCACACAAGCCGGTGCAGGCGGTTTTGGCTATGACCCTATTTTCTTCGTACCAGAGCTAAACCAAACAGCCGCAGAGCTGACGCGTGAAGAAAAGAGTGTGGTGTCTCACCGTGGTCAGGCATTGAAACTGTTGCTGGCCGCGATGCAAGAGGCAGTACAAAAGAATGCGTAAGTTGCCGCCGCTGAGTCTCTACATTCATATTCCATGGTGCGTGCAAAAATGCCCATACTGCGATTTCAACTCGCACGCGTTAAAGGGCGAAGTGCCGCATGACGATTATGTCGCGCATCTGCTGGCGGATCTGGATGCCGATCTGCATCTGGTGGGCGATCGCAGCGTAGGGACAATTTTCATCGGCGGCGGGACACCAAGCCTGCTGAGCAGCAAAGCGATGCAAGACCTGCTCGACGGCGTGCGGGCGCGTTTGACGCTCGAGGCAGGTGTTGAAATCACGATGGAAGCTAACCCCGGCACCGTCGAAGCCGACCGTTTCAGTGCCTATCAGCGCGCCGGTGTAAACCGTATTTCGATTGGCGTACAAAGTTTCGATGCGCAAAAACTGGAGCGTCTGGGGCGCATCCACGGCCCGGAAGAAGCTAAACGCGCCGCGCATCTGGCCACTGGCCTTAATCTGCGCAGCTTCAATCTGGATCTGATGCACGGCTTGCCGGATCAGACACTGGAAGAAGCTCTGGACGATTTGCGTCAGGCCATCGCGCTCAATCCACCGCATTTATCCTGGTATCAGCTGACCATTGAACCGAATACAATGTACGCCTCACGTCCGCCAAAACTACCGGATGACGACGCGCTTTGGGATATCTTTGAGCAAGGCGATGTCTTGCTGACAGCTGCCGGATACCAGCAGTATGAAACCTCCGCGTATGCCAAACCGGGCTATCAGTGCCAGCATAATCTCAACTATTGGCGCTTCGGGGATTATCTCGGCATCGGCTGTGGCGCGCACGGCAAGCTGACTCAGGCTGACGGACAAATCTTGCGGACCGTGAAGACTAAACACCCTCGCGGTTACATGCAGGGTCGTTACATGGATAAACAGCATGCGGTCGAAACTGAAGATTTAGCCTTTGAGTTCTTCATGAACCGCTTCCGCCTGCTGGAAGCTGCTCCACGCGAAGAGTTTGGCCTGTATACCGGGCTTGAAGAGTCCGCAATCCGCACGCAGCTGGACGAGGCTATCGGTAAAGACTATCTGATAGAGACTCCTACGCACTGGCAGATTACCGGCAAAGGGAAGCTCTTCCTGAATTCGCTGCTTGAGCTGTTTTTAGCCGGGTAATTGATTCCGAATATTTATGATTAACATTAAAAAAGGTGAAGTCACTGATCTGACTTCACCTTTTTTTATGTTCAGGTACAAACAAAAATAAGCCTCTGTCCGCTGATAAGGGGCACATTTCATTAATACCTCCATGCATTCAGAATCATTTTGTCACCCTCCTCTCTTTATATTGAAATTTTCCTTTCCCTGACATTTTCACTCTTATATTTAAAAGAACTGCCACCTGACGGGCAATCAGTTAAACAGTGTAAAAATAAAAACATCATAAAATACCTGTCTGATCAGCGGGATCTGTTTAAATTCATTCATGACCGTACGCTCAATCTGGTGAATAAAGGTCTGACGATGAATGAAATTGCTCAGACGCTGACCCTGCCACCCGGCTTGTCACAGGAACGGTATATGGGTCACTGCGCCCACCGGGGATTACGATAAAACGAAAGCGCTCAATATCGGGGGAAACCGTTGGGTGATAAAACAGGAATTAGCTTTTGGTTACCCTGTCGGCCCTTTCTGGATTGAAGTTAACCCGATGGTGACATTCTATCAGGACAATGATGACTATCTCGGTAGCCATCATCTGGCACAAAGACCGCTTTATGCTGCCGAAGGACATTTCAGCTTTACGTTCAATCCGGCGCTGTGGGTATCGCTGGACAGCACCTTCAGTCAAGGCGGCGAGACGCGTATTGATGGCAGTCTGCAAGATAATAAGCAACAGAACGTTGTTCTGGGGGCTTCGCTGGGATTTATGTTAACGCCACAATTTGGCGGGGCTGTCGCTTATACCGATACCACCCACAAGGAGTCCGGCTCACCTGATATTTCAACCTGGATGTTCAGAATGCAATATGCCTGGTAATACAGAGCAATTGCTGTTTACTCACAAAGGGAGCTTAATGACCTTTCTTATTATATGATGCGCCACGATGATTCTTTATATCTGGCATGTAGGGAAAATATTGTTCATTGAGTTCAGGATTGCATCAATTAATAAGGATAAGTAATGCATTTAAATAAAACCATAAAAATGGCAAATGCATGCAACTGCATCAGCTATTCTCTTTTTCAGCAAAGAGTGTATTTAGAATGTTTCAATGCCAAGGATCCAGATCCTTCTTTGCGCAAAGGGTATTGGCAAAAAGACAGTCTTCGGCAGGAACACTCCGCCTCTGTTGTGAGTCACGGCCCCAGAGGGGTATGCCTGGCATTGACACTGGTTTATATAAAAATGAAAGCCAACTATCAGGCCTGGAAGAATTTTATCTATGAACCAGAGGGGGCTGCTGAAGTTAGAGGTATCACTAACTTTTCATTGTTATTTACAGAAATGAAAAATTACGATGATCATCGTCTGAAAGAAATTTGCCGGCCATTGGGTTTGAATTTATATGATGCTGTAAAAATGAATAAAAGCGAATTTAAAACGCAAACCGGGCAACATGATCCGGATGCCATGATAAGAGAAATTGTTTATTTATGTGTACATGGCCGCACAGAATTTCTGAGTATCAGAATGTCGCGAAGGGCACATGCTGTCGCTATCCGAACAAATGAAAACAGCTATAAAATATTCGATCCTAATCTTGGTGAGTTTGTTTTCAAAACAGAAAGAGATCTAATCGAATTTTTAAAACAGATAATTGCTGAGTTTTATACAGATATCAGGAAATGGGGACTTTATCATATGCACCCGATGTATCAATGATTGCACTCTCAATCGCCTCTCCGGGGATCCGAAAAGGCGATGATTGTCAGAGCTTACTTCAAATCCGCCAGCAATGTTTTGTGCTGCGTATCGAGCGCGGTAACGCGCTTACAAACGTCATCCCCAAAGGCTTTGAACTCTTTTTCCTGTTTGCTCCACTCATCCTGAACCGCCTGTTGCAGACCGCCCAGATTGCCCATCATTGCCTGCAACGGATTCCCGCCGCTGGCAGCCTGTTTCAGGCCCATTTCATTGATGCTGTCCTGCATCACGCCGCCCATGGTTTGTTCCATCAGCTTCTGACCATTCTGCTTCACCTGATCAACCGCTTTGTGATGGAACGTCAGACCATCGGTGCGGTGTTCGATAATCAGATTCATCTGCTGCTTCAGTTGCTTGTCGAGGGTGACCAGACGGTTGCGCACGTTGCTGCTGCTGCCCAGTTTATCGACGATCACGCGGTCAACGGCCACACGGCCTTTTTCCAGATGCGCGGTGGCACCCTGATCGATCCAGGGCAGATCGCGACGCAGCGAGGCCTGATAATCAATGGCTTCCTGACGCTGTTTTGCGCTCAGGGTGATCTCTTTGCCGTTGAGTGTCACATTGCCGTTAGGTGTGATCAGCAAATCGCCGCTGTTACCCACAACCTGCACGGTTTGCGGCTTGATGATCACGTCATCTTTTGGCTGGACGGCGCACTGATAATCCGCCTGCGCGCTCCACGCACTCAGCGCCAGCAAGGCAGCAAGTCCGGTTTTTACCACTCCACTTTTTACAAACATGTACTCTCCCTAAAACAGCAAATTCAAAAAATTGAACGGCCAATACGTTGCGCCAGTAATTCTAAGGCAGCAATACCGGCCAAAGAGTTCCCTGCTTTATCAAGTTCAGGTGACCATACCGCAATGCACATCTCTCCCGGTACCACAGCCAGAATGCCACCGCCGACGCCGGACTTACCCGGCATTCCTACGCGATAAGCGAATTCACCTGCACCGTCGTACATACCACTGGTGACCATCATCGCGTTAATCTGTCGCGCCTGACGGGCGTCAATGAGCGGCTGTTCACTGCCGAGCGGATGCCCTTTATTGGCCAGATACACAAAGGTGCGTGCCAGTTCTTCACAGCTCATACGCAGTGCGCAGTAGTGAAAATAAGTATGTAGAACGGTGATGACGTCATTCTCGAAATTCCCGAAAGACTTCATCAGGTAAGCAATGGCCGCGTTGCGGTCGGAGTGTTCGAACTCAGAACGCGCAACGTGCCGATCGTAGTTGAGATCTGACGATCCGGCCAGTTGACGCACCACTTCCAGCATTCTTTGCTTCGGCGCAGTCAGACGAGTTTGCAGCATATCGCACACCACCAGCGCGCCCGGATTGATGAACGGATTGCGCGGTTTTCCCTGCTCCAGCTCCAGCTGCACCAGTGAGTTAAACGGCTGGCCGGAGGGTTCTTTGCCGACGCGCTGCCAGATTTCACTTTCCTGATAACGTGTCAGCGCCAGCGTCAGGCTGAGCACTTTGGAAATTGACTGGATCGAGAAACGAATATCGGCATCACCGGCGCGAAAGATCTCCCCTTTCGTGGTACACACGGCGATCCCTAAATGATCGGGGCTGACTTCCGCCAGCGCAGGAATATAGTCGGCGACTTTGCCACGGCCAATCAGCGGCCTGACCTGCTGGAGGATCTCTTCCAGCAAACTGTTATCAAGTTCGGTGCCCAACGTCCTGCCTCCAGATGTAACAAAGGTGCCAGAAAGGCACCTTTAATTTCAGCGTTCTTAATCAATCTGTGGAAATCAATCCCACCAGATATCGAAGAGCTCTGATACTTCAACCGCTTCCATTTTATGGTCTTCCAACCATTTTTTGATTTGCTCGCGGTGCTCATCGGTGCAGTGACCGATTTCCTGACGGCAAACCAGACCTTCCCATTGCAGATAGCCACTGCCGTCGAAGGCCAGTTTGTTTGGCTCGATCACACCTTCAATGAACAGATCCAGGGATTCGTCGATGGTTTCAACCGGGGTGCCTTCCGGGAAACGCCATTTTACAGAGAAGCCCAGTTCCTGGAACTCGGCAATGTGTAACTTCTTACGTAAACGACGACTGCGATTCTTAGCCATTATTGCTTCCTCTCAAACATCAGATCCCATACGCCGTGGCCTAAACGCTGGCCACGCATTTCGAACTTGGTCACCGGGCGCGATTCCGGGCGCGGTACATAGTTGTTTTCCTGCGAGAGGTTTTTCCAGTTTTCAAGGCTGGTCATCACCTCAAGCATGTGTTCGGCATACGGCTCCCAGTCGGTTGCCATATGGAATACGCCGCCCACTTTCAGTTTACTGCGCAGCAGTTCCACGAACGCTGGCTGAACAATCCGGCGCTTATTATGACGTGCTTTGTGCCACGGGTCAGGAAAGAATAGCTGCACCATGTCGAGCGAGCCATTAGGAATCATTTTTTCCAGCACTTCCACAGCATCGTGACACATCACGCGCAGGTTGCTGACCCCTTCTTCGTGGGCGGTCGCCAGACACGCGCCGACGCCGGGGGAATGCACTTCAATGCCAATGAAGTTCTGCTGCGGATTGTTCTGCGCCATGGTCACCAGCGAAGTCCCCATGCCAAAACCGATTTCCAGCACCACCGGTGCTTCGCGACCAAACAAGGCATCAATTGCCAGCGGTTCTGCCTGATATTCTACGCCCATCACCGGCCAGAAGTTGTCCAGCGCGTGTTGCTGACCTTTGGTCAGTCGGCCCTGACGGCGGACAAAACTACGGATACGGCGCATAGCGCGACCGTTCTCGTCGAACTCCGGTGAAATGACGTCGTTTTTCATGGTGTTTCCACTCCGTTTGGCAAGACGCGGTATTCGGTCACTGCGGTGTTTTGGTCATTAACTATGAAGAATGGCGCATTATCCAAACTTACTCCCGATAAGCAAGGATTGCGGGTACGAAATCCGTCAATACAGTCCGGAAAGTTCCGGTTTACAGCCCGATAACAACTGTGATGTGATCACACCCGTCTTTTAACCCTGCCGGACTGTAATTCACCCATGATGGAAGCCCCTGGTTTCATGGAAGCAAAAAGTTTCTCGCCACTGGTGCTCGACTGGTATCAGCGATATGGCCGCAAAACGCTGCCATGGCAAATCGAAAAAACACCTTATAAAGTCTGGCTTTCAGAAGTGATGTTGCAGCAAACCCAGGTTGCGACTGTTATTCCTTATTTTGAACGCTTCATGCAACGTTTCCCGACGGTATCCGATCTCGCTGGGGCGCCGCTCGACGAAGTACTGCACCTGTGGACTGGCCTCGGATATTACGCCCGTGCGCGTAATCTGCATAAAGCAGCGCAGACTATCGCCAGCCAGCACGGCGGCGTTTTCCCGACAACGTTCGACGAGATCTTTGCCCTGCCCGGTATTGGCCGTTCCACGGCGGGCGCAGTCTTATCGCTGGCGCTGAATCAGCACTATCCCATTTTAGACGGGAATGTGAAGCGCGTGCTGGCGCGGTGTTACGCCGTAGACGGCTGGCCGGGCGAAAAGAAAACGGAGAACCGGTTGTGGGCGATAAGCGAAGACGTCACGCCAGCAAAAGGTGTTGCGCAGTTTAATCAGGCGATGATGGATCTCGGTGCGATGGTCTGCACGCGCAGCAAACCGAAATGTGAACTCTGCCCGGTGAAAAACGGTTGCGAAGCTTACGCACATCACAGCTGGGAAAAATATCCCGGCAAAAAACCCAAGAAAACCCTGCCGGAGCGCACCGCGTTTATGCTGATGATTCAGCAGGATAACAAAGTGTGGCTGGAGCAGCGTCCGCCGGTTGGCCTGTGGGGCGGTTTGTTCTGCTTCCCCCAATACGCCACCGAAGAAGAGCTGGCGCAGGGGCTGCACAAATTCGGCGCGACCCCAAATCAGCTCGAGCAGCAGACCGCTTTTCGTCACACGTTCAGCCATTTCCATCTGGATATTGTCCCGATGTGGTTAAATCTGCGAACATCTGCGGGTTGCATGGATGAAGGTGCGGGTCTCTGGTATAACTTAGCGCAACCACAATTCGTCGGGCTGGCCGCGCCGGTGGAGCGTTTACTGACGCAACTGGCAAAAGAGCCGTCCAAGAAAACGATCGATAAGGAATCAGTATGAGCAGAACGATTTTTTGCACTTTCCTGAAACACGATGCCGAAGGGCAGGATTTCCAGCTGTATCCTGGCGAGATTGGCAAACGTATTTATAACGAAATTTCGAAAGAAGCCTGGTCACGCTGGATGAGCAAGCAGACGATGCTGATCAACGAAAAAAAGCTCAGCATGATGAACCCCGAAGACCGCAAACTGCTGGAACAGGAAATGGTGAATTTTCTGTTCGAAGGTCAGGATGTGCATATTGAAGGCTACACCCCGCCTTCAAGCTGATCGTTTAAAGATAATCATCAATAACAACAAAGCAGCCGCTTTCGGGTGTCTGCTTCTTTCACCAGAAATGGTTTTAAGATGAAGAAAATTTTAGCTTTGCTGGTTATCGCCCCGATGCTGATCTCCTGCTCAGGCAGTAAGAAAGACCAGTTCAACGAAGCTTATGTCAAAGACACCAATGGGTTCGATATTCTGATGGGTCAGTTTGCCCACAATATCGAGAACATCTGGGGGATGAATGAAGTGCTGATCGCGGGTCCAAAAGACTACGTAAAATATAGCGATCAGTATTACACCCGCAGCCACATCAACTTTGATGCGGGTACCATCACCCTCGAAACCATTTCAGGCACCGATCCGGCCGCCAGCCTGCGTCAGGCGATCATCAGCACCTTACTGGTGGGTGAAGATCCGGGTAACGTCGACCTGTATTCCGACGCCAACGACATTCAGATCAGCCGCGAACCGATGCTGTACGGGCAGGTTCTCGATAACACCGGTAAGCCGATTCGCTGGGAAGGCCGCGCAGCGAGCTTTGCTGATTATCTGATTCAGAACAAGCTGATGCGCCGCCAGTCCGGCCTGCACGTCATCTATTCCATCACTATCCAGATGGTGCCAAACCACCTGAATCAGCGTGCGCATAAATATCTGCCGATGATCCGCGAAGCATCTGTCAAATACGGTGTCGATCAGTCATTAATCCTGGCAATCATGCAAACCGAATCCGCGTTTAACCCGTATGCGGTGAGTAATGCTGATGCGCTGGGGCTGATGCAGGTCGTGCAGCACACTGCAGGCGTTGATGTGTTTAAATCTGAAGGTAAATGGGGCAAGCCTAGCCGCAGCTATCTGTTTGATCCACAGAATAATATCAACACCGGTACGGCGTATCTTGCCATGTTGCAGAAGGTGTATCTGGGCAACATCAACGATCCAACGGCGCGTCGTTATGCGGTGATCACCGCCTACAATGGCGGTGCGGGCAGCGTGTTACGCGTATTCTCCCGTGATAAAACGCAGGCATTTAACATCATCAACAGCATGTCTGCCGGTGACGTCTACGCCACGCTGACGACCAAACATCCGTCAGCCGAATCACGCCGTTATCTGTACAAAGTGAACAACACGCAGCGTAGTTACCGCCGCGTGGATTAACATTCTCTGTTCTGAGTACATAAAAACGGAGGCTACATAGCCTCCGTTTTTCATTTCTGCCTATTGGTCATTTGGCAATCACATACCCCATCACGCGTTTCCAGCCGACCGGTTTCTTCTCGATGTACACACCTTGTAGTTCCGGTGAGAAGCCCGGCAGAAGATTGATGCCCTCTTCCAGCGCCATGAAATAGCGTTGCACCGCGCCGCCCCACACTTCGCCCGGCACTACGCAGAGTACGCCGGGAGGATAAGGGAGAGCGCCTTCCGCGGCGATACGGCCTTCGGCTTCGCCAATAGGTACCAGCTCAATGTTATCGCGAATAAACTCGTTGTGCGCATCCTGCGCGTTCATCACCACCTGCGGGAAGCTCTTCTCGCGGAACATCTCTTTTTGCAGTTCCTTGACGTCGAAACTGACGTACAGGTTATGCATCTCCTGACACAGCTGGCGGATGGTGTAATTGCGGTAACGGTCTTCATTTTTACGGTACACCGTCGGCAGCACTTCGCTGAGTGGCGCATCTTCTTCAATGTACTGTTCAAAGCGTGCAATTTCTTCCACCAGCAGCTGCATCTTGGCCGGTGTTTCGGCGGGCGTCAGCAGGAACAGGATCGAGTTCAGGTCGCATTTCTCCGGCACTATGCCGTTTTCGCGCAGATAGTTTGCCAGTATGGTCGCCGGTATGCCGAATTCCGTGTATTTACCGGTCGTCGCATCAATACCCGGCGTAGTCAGCAGCAGTTTGCACGGGTCGACAAAATACTGTTTCTCGGCATAGCCGGAAAAAGCGTGCCAGCGTTCACCGGGCACGAAATCGAAGAAGCGCACATCGTTCGCCATTTTCTCCGTTTCATGGTTTTGCCAGGCGATACCGTCAACAACCGGCGGCACGAACGGCAAAATCATCGAGCACTGCTCGAGCAGCATTTTGCGCGTTTCAATGCCAAGCTTAACGCACTCCATCCACATGTGTTTACCACTGCCACCGGCGTGAATACGCGCGTTAACGTCAAGCGCAGCAAACAGCGGATAAAACGGACTGGTGGACGCGTGCATCATGAAAGCATTGTTGAGCTTTTTATGGCTGCAATGACGCTTCTGGCCTTTGATGTGGTTATCTTTTTTGTGGATTTGCGACGTCTGCGAGAACCCGGCTTGTTGTTTGTGAACTGACTGCGTAACGATGATCCCCGGATCGTTTTCATTCAGTTCCAGCAACAGCGGCGAGCACTCTTTCATCATCGGGATGAATTGTTCGTAACCAACCCATGCGGAATCAAACAAGATGTAATCGCACAGATGCCCGATTTTATCGACTACCTGACGCGCGTTATACACAGTGCCGTCGTAGGTGCCGAGCTGAATGATCGCCAGACGGAACGGACGTTGTTCACCGGCTCGATCCGGCGCAACCTGTTTGATTTGATTGCGTAAATACGCTTCGTCGAAACACGCCGCGTCGATACCACCGATAAAGCCGAACGGGTTGCGCGCCGTCTCAAGATACACCGGCGTTGCGCCCGCCTGAAGCAGTGCGCCGTGGTGATTAGATTTGTGGTTGTTGCGATCGAACAGCACCAGATCGTCACGGGTCAGCAACGCATTGGTGACGACTTTATTGGCCGCCGAGGTGCCGTTGAGCACAAAATAGGTTTTATCGGCATTAAACACTTTAGCGGCATATTTTTGCGCATCTTTCGCCGAGCCTTCGTGGATCAGCAAATCACCCAGTTTGACGTCAGCATTGCACATGTCGGAACGGAAAATGTTCGGGCCGTAGAAATCATAAAACTGACGCCCTGCCGGATGGCGACGGAAAAACTCACCGCCCTGATGCCCCGGACAGGCGAAAGTGGCGTTCTCCATTTCAACATACTTTTTCAGCGTGTCGAAAAAGGGCGGGAACAACGCTTCTTCATAAGCCTGCGCCGCCGATTCAATCTGCGCGGCATAAAATGCCTGATTGGCGTCCGATAAGGTGATCACGCCTTTCAGCGCAGGTAAAAACTCAGGTGAAACCTGCTCAGCGCCCTGCACAGCCACAAACGCAGGAATACCAAACCCCAGCTTTTCAATTTCCGCCAGCCTGCCGTGGTTCAAATCCCCGACGGATATAATGATGGCGGCGACGTCGGCAAAATCAGCGCGACGAAGGTCAGCCACCAGACGCGCAGTCTGGAGGTACGGGGAAACGGAGGTGCTTGCTGCAAGTTTTAAAAGTTTCATTCAGACTCTCAAACGGTTAAGTAAGAGGGTGTGCCACAGGGCACGGCAATGAGCTGGTACTTACGTCATAAGAAGACAATACGCAGAGTCCAGCCCGGCAATTGACGTTGGCCTGAGTGAGACGTCGAGTGTGACGAGACGATGCCGGTGCGGCAAGGTAGTGACAGTTGGCGTTTCAGGCTCAGCCACGTCTGATAGACAACAGTAAAATCAGAGGGGTGCGTGAATTCTCTGTTTTTAATAATGCCTACAGCGGGCAAACGGTAGCCTTACCGCATGAATGGATCTGCAAAAGAAGGAAAACTGAAATCGTGGTGTTTACAGCACCCGTAGATCATCATCAGATGTTTTTTGCGCCGGGAGAAAAGACCTAAAGCGCGATGTGATAAACCAGCCATGCCGCAACCCTCTTGAGCTGTCGCGTGAAAACGGGAACGGGAGTTGTTTAATAAATCGGCGCAATAATGTCACCTTTTTACCCCCTGTTCAACCCTGCACATTGCGCCAAATTCTTTCAGAATAAGACACCACCAACGCGCTCATTTTCTCACGCAGCAGGGGCTTTAGTCTCGGTGGGAATACGTTGAAGGGAAAACCGGCAAATCGTTGTAAAAAACATCACTCGAGTGACCAGCACGGCGTTTACCATAAAAACCCGTTGACGATACCTGTCCAATACGGTTTAATGCGCCGCGTTGCCCGGATAGCTCAGTCGGTAGAGCAAGGGATTGAAAATCCCTGTGTCCTTGGTTCGATTCCGAGTCCGGGCACCATATTCATATCAACGGACCTCCACGGAGGTCCGTTTTTGTTTGGTTTCCCCTCTAGAATCAATGAATCTCCTCTAACTCAATTCCACCGAACTCAATCAATATCTACCCACATCAAGCCGCTTGTGCGGGTACAACTGAGGGTATAGTCTGATTCGATAATATTTATACCCCTTTATACTATCAGGAGACCTCTCCGTGGCACTCACTGACGCTAAAATCCGTGCAGCTAAACCGGATGAAAAACCATATAAACTTGCCGACTCCGGCAACATGTTTTTGCTCGTTCACCCGAATGGCTCCCGTTACTGGCGACTCCGCTATCGATTTCTGGGTAAGGAGAAAACTTTCGCTCTGGGTGTCTACCCCGAGGTTTCATTATCTGAAGCACGTGAAAAGCGTGATGAAGCCAGAAAGCTGATTGCAACATGCGTTGATCCCTGCGAACAAAAACGGGTTAAGAAATCCGTATCAGATGTCGCTCATACTTTTGAAGCGATAGCTCGACAATGGCACGGCAGCAATAAAAAAGTGGTCTGAGTCACATAGCGAGAAAACCCTCAAAAGTCTTGAAACCCACGTATTTCCGTTTATTGGCTCACGAGATATCACCACGCTGAAAACACCCGATCTTTTGGTTCCTGTTAAAGCGGCCGAAGCAAAAGAGATTTACGAAATTGCCTCCCGCCTGCAACAACGTATCACGGCAATCATGCGATATGCAGCCCAGTCAGGTATCATCAGCTTCAACCCGGCGATTGATATGGTTGGTGCATTAACAACCGTTAAAAGACAACACCGCCCTGCCCTTGCCCTTAACCGCACCACTGAGCTTATCACCCGCATTGACTCCTACAAAGGTCAGCTCATGACCAGACTAGCCACAAAACTTACGCTGCTGATTTTTATTCGCTCCAGTGAACTACGTTTTGCAAGGTGGTCTGAAATTGATTTTGAAAAATTAATGTGGACCATCCCTCCTGAACGCGAACCTCTCACTGGTGTTAAACACTCACACAGGGGATCTAAAATGCGTACCCCTCATCTTGTCCCTCTGTCCAGGCAGGCGCTGGATATTTTGCAGCAAATACGCAGTATCAGTGGCGAGCATACGTTGATCTTTACGGGTGACCATAATCCCTGGAAACCGATGAGTGAAAATACTGTCAATAACGCCCTACGTCTCATGGGGTACGATACGAAAGTGGACGTTTGCGGTCACGGCTTCAGGGCAATGGCCTGCAGCTCATTGATTGAGTCAGGCCTATGGTCGAGGGATGCGGTTGAACGTCAGATGAGTCATCAGGAGCGGAACGGTGTAAGGGCAGCTTATATCCATAAAGCGGAATATCTGGATGAGCGCAGGCTGATGCTGCAATGGTGGGCTGATTTTCTGGATGCAAATGGGAAGAAGTCAGTGAGCCCGTTTGATTTTGCAAAACTCCGGTCCGGGTAGCAGTTCGCACCAAAACCAATCAGGATAGTTAACGTTAAGCACCTCCATTTCGGAGGTGCTTAACAGAGGGAGTTTTTATTTTTTGCCCTAAGATTGGATTCATAATTTGTTCAGTCATGTAGCCTCTTCTACAACGGATTAGAAAGGTCCGCTTAGTGCTGTGAGTTCAACGGGCCGATGCAATGCTATTGCTCGTTAGGTCAAAAATCTAAAAACATGTGGTCCGCTCGGGTGAGATACTTACAACATATTACACCCAAACCAAACTGTATAATAATGCAGTAGAATCAATGAGTTATTCATATTTTTTTGACATGCAGGCGAGATATTACAAAATCACCGGAGGATTCAACTTTTGTAGTTTCATTTCGAATATATTCAGAGTACAGGCAGGTAACATTAGGATAATTAAAACTACATAATATCGCGGCTAAAATATGTGGTTTTGGCCCAAATGGAATGATGGAAACGTTATACTCAGCTCTAAGAGGAGAGAGCATTTGTGACATGTTATCATAACATGTAGCAATACTATTAATTGGCAATTTTATGAGCTTATCTTCACCACCAAGGTAGTGTGAAATAAAGTCTTTGTTTTTTTCTAAACAAGTATTTTCATAATCATAGGTTGCTGCTGGTGCAGCCATGATACCAAAGCATTTGTTTGGGTTTAATAAGTTATACAAACGTTGAGGACCATATCTATCAAAGCCCAACATAAATATTGCTGCATTATGTCTTTTGGTTAATGAAATACCTTCACACCCCGGAATTATGCGTAACTCACCTAGTTCAACATTGAGATCTAAATTTTTATACACTGCAGTTGCATATATCAAATCAACTGTTACTCTTAATTCACAAAAATTGACTAGGTAGTTTAAAATCGCTGCATACCAAGCTCGTGACATCGAAGTGTAGTCAATTAATATTTTTAATTCCGGAATATTAGCCTTGCTAATTATTTCACTTAGTGCTTTTTGTATTTCAGAAATTTCTCTTTGTGAAATTTCTAGCAATTTTAAGCCAGTCCAATTTTCTGAAAAATAATTCAAACTATCGATACGAACTGGATCTTCTTTATGTTGGTCAAAAGCTAAAACAATTACATTGTCGATTTTGTCCTTATGCAATCGTGTAGCCACGTCAATACAGCGTTCTTCATATCCACAAGAAAATAATGCAATATCATATTTTGACTGACGTAACTCACCTATTGATAAGTCATCTACATGTAATTTATTCATCATCCCCCTCCCAGTTTAGACTATATTGCCCATCATCATTGTTTTTATTTATAGTTTTAAATCGGCTATAAGAAGAATTGTTCATTATCACAGATAATTTTATGGAGTTTCCTTTTCTTGGCATTAAGTAAAAATGAGGTGATAAACAAAAGGCCAAGGAAAATCTACCTTTTCTGTTTGGCATTTTGTTATCGTTGTCCAACCCTCTAAAATCTGGGTAAATTAAACCTAGATCTACAGCTGTTTCTATATACTTCCATACATTATCATCTTCAACATCGAATGAAAATGAGTTGTATGTATCTGTATTTATTTTGTCTGTATGAAGTTTGTCTTTTAAAAACCTACCAATTGTCGTAAACAAATCGAAAGCTTTCTTTCCATCCACCTCTAGGTTTAAACCATCTAGCTCTGAGTATGAAAATTCTTTTAGTTTCGCACCTTGTTCCTTGTCTGATAGAGGCTTAAGCTCAGTACAAGATTCAATATTCTTTGAAAAAAGATAATTGAATAACCGTAATAAACGACGTGGGTTTCCATCTGAACATCTTACTATTAGTGAATACCCAGAAAATATAAATGGTGAAGCATTACCTTTATAACGTTGAAAGGAATCTTTTAATATCAGTGTCCCTCTCAATTTTCTTGATACTGAGCTTTCGAAAAGAGAATAATCTTGATCCAGTAACCTCTCCGCTCTTTTGATCGTACTGGAATCACAATACTCTCTCACCTTCTCCATCAATTTATCATCAGGGAGTGCATCTTTAGGGGAGTCAACTAAAATTGAATTACCCAAAAGAAACTCTAGTGTGATATCTTTATTTATAATAGATGAATTTTTTACTCTTTTTCTAAAAAGATTATCTGCGAAATTTTCAAATAAAATATGAGAATTATTATTTGAACTACCATGGAGGCCTTGCTTATCAATATTTAAATAATCAAAGTCGTGCCCCATGTTTAATGGAAAACCCGTAACAGTTTCTAGAGTGTAGTGCCGATATGGCATTGTTGTTATTTTGAATACGATTTCATTATATGACCTCATATGCGTATTCAATATTCTATGATGCTCTTTAGTTAAGAATTCAGCCTCATCAATACAAACACAGAATGTAGAGGAATTAGAAAACCCGATTTCTTTTCTTACCGTAGATAGTGCCATTATTAAATGGCTTAAATAGATCAGTATTAAAGTTAAGCCCAACCATAAGATCATCATCACTTAATTTAAGACCTAGCTTCATCTTATTAAACACAATATTTTTTATATTCGGTAATCTCTAGTTCGTCAAAAATATCAGTAATTGTATTTAATTTCTTAGACAACCATAATTCTGATATTTTATTGCAAATGGATTTTTCTTTGATAACCCTATCTATCTCATCCTCAATATACGAATGAAGGCAGCTTCGTATGGTATCTAGAAACCTTGCGCATGAAGATAAGTTCAAACTCCACTTAAAAAGCTGGTTATTATCATCAATGTCACCAATTGAGTTTACCCATTCAACTTTCAAGGGAATGTACGTCGCAATAAATGAGCGTTGATCTATGATTTTTTTTTGCTTTTTCATCATTCAACTTAGTAAGACATTCATGAGAAAGCATTTTAATCAATGCAGTCTTACCCGAGCCTCGAGAACCTAGTATTATATGATTTTTGTTAGATATTAGAGATTCAAATGCTGGAGTCCAAACAAACTCTTCAGCTAGTTGGTTAGAAGTGAAATATCTAGCATTAGAGTGTTCAAATATATTATCAAACCCAAATAAGTTATGCATGTTATTTTCCCTTCAACAAAATGAATAACTCATCTTGCCCTGGAGTTTTAAATATGGCAAAGCCAACTTCATCCGATAAATCCATAATAGTCTTTTCAAGTAGCTTTCTCGAAGTATATATTATATCAGCATAATGGTTAGATAGTTCACTCCACTTTACATGTGTCTGCGTCTCGAAAAAAACTCTCAATGGATTTTTTTAGCTGCTTTTTTAGTTCAATAGGTAACATGCGATTACCAAAAAACTCTTTATGAGGTATTCCGTTAATGGACTCATCTTTTGTCCACCCATGTCCAGTATTGTGTGACCAAGTCACTACCTTCCCTAAAGGAGTTTTGTTTACATCACAAATTTTATCAATTTCAATTTGATGAATAGTATTCGGTACCCCTTGGAACCATCTATCATCTAAACGCGCAGAGAAACTGCCAGCACAAAGTATATTAATAGGATGCTGATAGTCGTCAGAATACTGTGCAAGCCTGGGTATATGTTTATGTCCATGTACGATAAAATTAATGTTATGTTTAGACGAAATTTCCATCAGGATAGCTGCGTTTTGTAAGATGCTATGGTCAGCGGCATCAAAAGGTAAATCAGGCTGCTGGATTGGATGGTGATGTACGACTAGCAGATTAATTTTCTCACTATATGCAATTTGCAGTTCTTGAAGCTTTCTATCCAGTTCTGTTAAATCCTGTTTGCGAATAACACCGTGATGAGGTTTTCTATCATAGTGGTCATAAACCGAACTGTTCACACCAATGATATTTAGGTTCTCATCACTCCAAATAGCAAAATATGGTTCCTTGTAATAACAGCCAAAATGAGCTCGGTCTAAACATTGTTTAAAAAAGTCATTGAAGCGCAAGTTGCTATATTTGCGTTCAATTGTCATGTTAATGTTTTCTTTTGAGGTCATTGAGAGTTCTTCTTCAACCCAGTTACCATCGTGGTTCCCTGGAACAAAAAAGACTTTTTCTTGCTCAACTCCCACAATCATCGCTATTTCTTTCAAGCGTGTGGATGCAAGTTCAAATTCTTCTCTAGTTGCTCTGTTGGTGATATCACCCGCGACAACAAGATAGTCAGCTCGTATATCCTCTTGTTTAGCAAGATGTCTTAATTCATTTAGAAACTGATTTTTTACAGCGTTGTTAGAGCTTCCTACTGCAAACTCATTTGAAACAGCCGCGTCACCAACATGTAAATCACTAATGATTATTATTTTCATATGCCAGATACCTATAGGTATACTAATACTGTTGCATGATATCACAGTTGTGTAAGTATCCCGTTTAAGGGACTAACCATTTTTAGAGGCCTTCCACTTCCTGATCTCCTCCCTGAAAACAATGCCAGTCTAAACTGAAGTATCCGGTCTTTCTTTCATCTCACATGAATTCCTTTCCGCTGCTGACAAAGAACCATAGTTTTGTTCCAAAACCGTATTTCACCTACAGTCCATGCGAAGCGATTATTTCGGTTACCAGGATTCGTCATAACCCCACTCATCTGGTAGTTTTCTGCTGCAATAGCGGTACTCGCACGTCGGCCTCGGTCAGCAAGGCGTATCTAGCGATAAGCTGTTTCAGGTGCATCTCCATCTCGGCCTTTGCAGCAACAGGTAATGATTGCCCTGCCGGAGTGTTTGCCAGTATCCGCAGTTGTTCTTCTGCCGGTATAGCGCCATTAAACGACTGCAGAGTGGTGAATACGAAAGATTTTAGTTCGCTGACTGTCATGTATTTTCCCTTCTTTTCATCCAGCCCGTTTAGTCGGTCACTCAGTTGCTGCAATGTCGTCATACCTTGATGCCAGCCATTCAGGTTTTCTATCGGCAAGGCTGAAGCATTAAGCTGCTGTTGCCACTGCTGTGCCAACGGTTTGGCCTTCTCCGGCCACAGAGCCTGAGCCTGTTCTACCAGCTGTCGACTGTAGTTGAGAGTCCAATACGGCGGTAACTGATTTAGGCGGGTGAGCTGCTGCTGTGTATCCGTAATGAGGGCCTCAGATAAGGGAGCTTGCTGACGAAGGATCTCAAGTTGACTGGCTGAGAGTACCGAAGGTAAGGGAGCCAGCGATGCAGCAAGCTGAGTCTGTAACGGGTCAGGTCGGTGCAGATACTGCCAGCCCCACACCGTTGCCACGCTTATCAGCAGCATGGTGACCATGCCCGCAGTAAAGGATCTCCACTTTTTTGCCGAAGCAGGGATCACCGACAGTACTTCCACGTTCGGCCGTTGTTCCGGCTGTGCCACATACACCCACTTCACCGCGTTGTTCGGCACCTTTTTCTCTGCATCTGGAATGCCAGACAGCGCCCCAACGGATGTTGCTGGGCTATTTATACCCGTTGTGGGCAGTACAACACCGGGCTGAACAACTGCACCAGTACCGGATGCGCCGTCACTGTTGTTTTCCAGTCGGGATGCACTGTGATGCATCAAAGTACGTAAGGTATCGAGCTGGCTCAGATGTTTGAGCTCCAGATGCTGTAGCACAGCTCCGAGACTCGTAAGAAGTTGTTCGGCACTATAAAGCTGGCTGAGGTCGCTGTAGTTCAGAGGGAGTTTGCGCATCAGCTGTTGTATACGGTGACTCAGACCACTGAGGATTTCCACCCGGGCATGTACCGGCTGCGGCCAGAGCGTACTCCACTGATGGCTTATCAGGGCTTCCAGGATCGACAGCCCTTCGTTCAGACCGAATAGCCCAGCAAGATGAGTACGGGCCAGCGTATACCAGGCCACCGTCTGCAGCTCAACACCATTTTGCTCAAACAACGATAGACAGAGTTTTTCGGCATAACGCCAGTTCACATCCGGGCGTGCCGGATGTGTCAGTTTGCTCAGTTCATCACGAAGGGCAGCATAATCCGGTAGCGTACGCGGGTCGCCCCCGGAGTTTAACATTTTATGACGGGTCATCCTGTAGCTCCTGAAGGTCCATGCCGGCAAATTTCGTCAGGTGACGACTGATACTGTTTTCTGTGTAGCAGGTCACCAGTAACGAACGCGTCGCGCGAGTAAAGGCCACATACAGAGGCGGGATGGCTTCCGTCTCATCCTCAGCCGCCTTGTGTACAAAAGATGCGTTGATGACCGCAACGAAAGGAAACTCAAGCCCTTTGCTGCTCTGACAGGTCAGCAGATGTACGACATTATCCCTGTGTGAGTAGCTCTTCTTATCCACATGGGTAAAGCTGACGGCTGCAGGTATCTCCTGCTGTGCCAGTAGGTCCGTGAGTTGGGTTGCCGAGAACTGGGTTGGGCACAGCACCGCCATATCCCCCCAGCGACCAGAAAGGGTGTAGTTTTCTTTCAACCAGCCAATGACATGACGGGCTTCATCGACTGCTGAGCGGCACTGCACAATATCAGGAATATTTCCGTCCTCACCGCACGCTTCAGGCAGCACCAGAGGAACCTCATGATTGTGATGCTTATCAAAATAATCGCGTGAAAAGGCATACGCAAAATTGAGAATACGTCGGGGATTACGATAGTTGATCCTCAGGACTGAAGTCCGTCCCTGCGCCTGAATACCCACGCTTGCCAGCGAGAAGTTCAGCGCCCTTTCCCGGCGATAGAGTGACTGGGCATCATCATACATCAGCAGCAGTGAGCGGCTGGCGTTATCAAACAGACGGGCTATCAGCGACAACCACCGACGGTCAAAATCATGTCCTTCATCCACCAGCACCGCATCGTACCCTGCATCTGTGATCAGTCCCTTCTCTACTGCGCTTTCAAGCGCCGCAAAACGCATATCAAATAACGCGCCTTCACCACTGACGGGCAGGCGGAACTTACGCACAGTGACACCACACCAGTCATGGAAGTGCCAGACGTGTACTTTTTGGGATAACCCTTTCTCAGCAATGCACTCGCGGATATAGTTTGCCAGGGTAATATTAAAGCAGAGAACTAAAACGGGGCGCGCCGTCGTTTCTGCAAGATACAGACAGCGGTAAAGCAAAATTAACGTCTTACCTGACCCGGCCACACCGTGGATAACGCGGTGCCCCTCTCCCAGATTGCGGGCCAGCACCTCCTGCTGAATATCCATGACCCGCTGTACGTGGCTGTTCTTTTTTTTAGCAGGTATCGCTATTTCCGGGAAAAGATGCCTCCGCATGGCATCCCTCATAACGGGAGTGATCGAAGGTCTGAAACGGGTGGTAAACAGCGCGGAGATCTTTTGCCGAAACGCAGAAGGCGTAACCGACTCCGTCATTTCACCCTGACAAATTGTCAGCGCATGCGGGAATATAGCCTCAACCGAACCATCAGCAGACAAGGACGTCAGTTGCTGACGAGTGATGTTGGTAAATACGATGCCATAAGCCCAGGCGACATTGAGCTTACCTTTGTAAAGCCCACTCTTCTGCTGTAATCCCGGATCCTGAGATAACATCTCGGCGGTGGCACAGGCATACTCCCTGACCTGTACCAGCGGGTTTCGCTCCTGCTTTTGCCCCTGCTCTGTCTCAAGAATGACCCTCTGCGGATCGGCATGGCGAAGCGTATTTAGCCGCCAATCCTTAACTTCCAGAAAGATAAGTCCAAGAGAGGGATCGATAATAACAAAGTCCGGGTGTCGGTATTGTCGTCCAACCGGAATGTCATACCAGACCAAACAATCATCACCAAGGTGTGACTCCAGGCGCTGGGCAACGCGTCTTTCCCCGTGTGTCATTCGTTCCCCACACAGCGAAAGAGAGGTCATTAGCTTTGCCATAATTCTATTCCAGACGGTTATACGTTAGAGCAATGACTGATGTGGCTGGCTCTGGAAGACTCATGCTGCTTCACTTTCAGCATATTCGAGGCTTTGCAGATACTGTAATGCTGCCGGGTCAGCAATATAGTCAACCCGCCCATGGTGACGTTCCACCTCGTTAATGATTTTGCTGAGGTCTACGCGGAAAAACTCCTTACGCAGGTTAATCCTGTTAATGCGGTAACGTTCAAGATGGTCGTGCAACGTTTTTTCAAGCGCCGGCGCATCATCACAGGAAATCATGGCGTGGACGTCAAAATCAAAAGGCACAGCTGCCCCACTCAGTTCTTTCACCCGCTCCATGGGCTCAAGCCGTCGGGTCATACCAATTTTGAAGACATCTTCACCAAAGGAGCCGATATTCGAAATCACATACACATGCCCCTGTTTCGTGAGCTGGGCCATGGATTTTGCACGCTCATACTGCTGATGCACGTCCTGAATTTTTTGCTCCAGTTCCAGGCGCTGTCTTTCCAGCTCTTCTTTATATGTACCTTCGGCAGCCAGTAGCGCCTCTTCCAGCACTCGCTGCTGCTCAGCAAGGCGCTGCTCCTCTTCCTCAGCTTCCTGCTGTTGCCTGTCCAGCTCATCTTGCCGCTGCTTTTCTTCCCGCATCTGGCGTTTGAGCTCGGCCTGATACTCCTTTTCTTCCTGAGCCTTTTCCAGAAACGCTACCTTATCCAGGAACTGCTGTTTTACATCGCCCCAGTCCGCATTGTCTTCCAGCTCCAGAAAGGTAATTTTCTCACTGATGGCAGCGTAGGCATCTCTTTCCTTGCGGAGCTGGTCATATTTACTTTGCCAGTTATTGACGGTGGTTCCGGCAAGCAATGTCTTCACTTTGAACTTATATGCTGAGTCCACAATACGCTGTAGCGCTTTGCTGGCCTTATTTCGGGCCTCATGATATTCATCCCAGAGACCGGCAAGCCGTTTCTTTTCTTGGTGAATACCTCGTGCCACTTCGGTACTGACAGTCTCTTCAAAGGCTTTTTCTTTCTGAGCAAGGTCTGATACAGCTTGTTCAAGTTCCGCGGTTTTCTTCCTGAAGCTGCGGTAATGGAAAACCCGTAGCACCAGCGCAGCGGCAATCAATAAACCAAAGAACAGAGCAATAATGCCTGCCGGATTCGATACGGATCCAATAAAACGCTCATTAATATTAATTAATGCTCTTACCGCGACATAAACACCCCAGGCAATTACACCAATAATAACCAGGATAATACCCGCAGCATTGTCATCTTTTTTTCTTCGTGCCATGTTTTATTTCTTTCCTTTCTTATTTTAATCCTGATTATTTAATCTTAATAACAGGCAAGGGGCCGTTGCCACGCCGGATTAATATTGGCTCGCTGAGCAAATCGGTAAATGGGTATATCCGGGCTTGCTGGCCATATGGAGGGGAGCGCATGCTGGCTGCCGGGGTTGCGTACTGACCGGTTCGTCGGTTTCTGTAACGCGTTGCGGGTTCTGCTTTTTCGCAGTTGTCACCTTTTTTGCCTGCGTTTTGCGGGTGGAAGTGGAAGGTTTTACCTGATTGCTGGCTTCTGAGGAACCATACCCGGAACAGAATCGCTTCGACTGACTCAGGCTCCCGTCATTACAAACAAAGCTTCCATCCGATGTGCAATGCGCTATACCGCCTTTTGAACCTGAACAGGGCTGCCTTCCACGCGCAGCATCGGCTTGTGCCGTAAATAGTATTCCTGAAAACATAAGGAAGATTATTTTTCTCATTTTCATATCCGTGATTTATTTCGTTATTTTTGGGATTTATTTTCCATCAGCCATTGAAGCGTATCACCAGGTAAATATGTAACGACTCAAAGAAAAAAATAACTATTCATTTTTCAGTGTCCGTTATGGCAGAAGCGCTAACATCAGACCAAAAAACGTACTTTCATCGAAACTCTGACCTGACCGGGGCAACGTACCTGGCGGAGTAAAGGTCCAGTCGCTGATGTGACCTGCCCGCATGAAAAGGCGCCCCAGGGAAGTCACGCGCCCTCGTGTATGGAAGGCTGCCTCGACACACCCCGTCACGCCCTGGCCGTATAAAAATACCGGCATAAATTTTATTGCCCGGTTTTCGTAACACAGAGCGATGCCGGGTATATCAAAAGCCCCGCCATCCACCAGCAGATCGGTAACAGAAACGGTTAAAATTTCCGCCTGAAGGCCGGTATCCACCAGCCACGCGTCCATCTGCTCCTGAAGCTGCACCATTCGTAGACGAAATTCTGCAATATCAGCCTGGCACTTACCGACAGGCGAGGCCGGAGCGAGCTGTCTGACCTGAAGTTTTTTGAAGAACTGTGATTTTACTGACATCGGTGTTAACTGGCCTTACATGCGGGTTGTCGTGTCGAGATACTGCTGTTGCTTCAAATGGCGTAATAGCACCCGACCTTCCGGCATAAACTCCGTGCCGTAACGCACCAGCCCAATGTCTTTCAGTTCTGCATCGATGGCGTAACGAAGCTCGCCGGGCCGGGTCTGCTCCAGGACCACTACATCAACCCTTTTCAGGCGCGGCTCATATTTCAGCAGCACGTCAGAGAGCGTACCCATCAGTTGATGTGCGGTCCCCGGCATTCCCTGCAGGATTTTGGTCATATCCGGCAGGCCATAATCGGGGAGGTGGGCCTGCGTGCCTGCACGGCAGTTGAGAATACGTTGCATATTGTCGAGTACCGACAGGATGACCTGGTTCTCTTCACTGACCTGATGCAAGTCAAGACCGCCGGTGAAGTTGCCAAACAGCATTTCGTACAAAGAGGGACGCGGCATGTCAGTCACCCTTCACCGGTTTGAGCGTCAGGCTGTTGTTACCGGCTTCAATAATTCTGGCCTTATCCGGGGAGAGGTCATCACGGGAGAGGATCACACGCCAGGTGTCGTTCACCTGATCCGGTGACATAAACATCCCGGCGACTGCCACATACTGCGCATTATCCTCCATTGGCATATCCACTATCATCGCCCCGCCGGGTTGCAGACGAATATCCTTCTCAACCACAAGGTCAGCCTTCAGTGCCTGGCTGTCAGCGGCAAACAGTGACGGGTAATCGGTGGAGTCGAAAGCCTTCCGGTCTTTCAACTGATAAATACGCACTACGGTGGACAGTGCCATGCCACCGGCATTGCTGTTCACCGCTTCACGGGCGCGAATATCCAGATGTAACGTTTTGACCTGCTTATAAAAAATGGATTTGGTCACAGCCACGGTGCCATCACTCACCTTTTGCGTCAGGCCGCAGCCCGCTAGCAGCATCACGATGCCTGATGTCAGTATAAATAGGGGGGTTTTACCAAGAGTAATCGCCATCTTCATCAGTCTCCCTGCGGTGAAGGTTTTCCTGAACCCGCTCATAGCGGCCCAGATTAATGGTTATTGTTTTTGATTGTGGTGTTGCGCCCAGATTGAGGGGGCGTAGTATCGCGGTGCGGCCCAACTGGGCGGCACCGGGGCGTGACTGGCTGCTCATCGTTGCATCTGGCAGCAGACTGCGAGCGACACAAAGCTGCAGACGGACATCCAGACGGGCGCCGAGATAAACGTGCAGTAGTGCCATTAAATCGCTGTGGAGTTCGCCTCCGGGAAGCCAGCCCTGAACTTCCTCCGGACAGGTAGTCGTCAGTTGCATCAGCACCTGACAATTCACATCGGTGGCGTAGTGACCCATCACCGGACGATGTTTCAGCGTAACCGGCTGGTTGACACTCATGGTCAGCGGCTTTTTCAGCGGCACGCGACGTTTATCGTGGTGCCAGATTTTTGCCTGGGTATTCGGTGCCAGCAGGCGTACCAGTGAGGTCATACCTTCCGCGGTGCGGCCCGGTAACAACATCACCGGCAGCAGCGCCAGAAAACGGGATGCCGGCGTGGCGATATTTTTCGCACACCCGTCAACACCGAGTCCCGCCAACCCCAGCAGATACTGTGACGTTCTGTCTTTCCCTCCCTCCTCAAAGGTCGCCGGGTAAGAGTATTTACGCCAGATACGGTAGTACTGAGCAATCAGGCGGTGGTTGAAAATATCGAGGAAATCCGCCGTGGCTTCATGGCCTTCCCGCCGCTGGGTGATATCGTCGATGTAGTGCGTCGGCAGCGGCGACTCCACGCCATAGAGCCCCATAAAGGTGACCCTGACGGTCGGTGGCAGATGCGGCTGCTCTGCGGCCTCAAGGCCTTTGATTTCCGAGGCCGGAAAACCCATCCCCGAATGAGGCCGAAAGCGCACCGGCTCGTGACGGACCTGCCAGGTGCTACCAATGACAGGTTTATCAGGCTGGCTCTGCTCCAGCAATTGGCAGAAGCGGTAAAAATTGATATAGGGTAGCCGGTCGCCCAGCGTTTCCATCAGCCGGGCAGGCGCGGACTGTGATTCTCTTTCCACCGGATGCATTTTCCTTCTGGCTGAACAATCAGGGTGAGCTGGTTAAACTGGTTCATGTCGGCGTAAAGCGCAAAGAAGCGGTTGAGCAGTTCACCGAACAAATGAACGTCACCTTCCCCGGTAAAACCGTTGCTGTCGAGGGTGACTTCAATATCCAGCCCGCGCAGCAGATATCCCTCCTCGAAACGCTGGATACGGTGATGCTCGACACGTTGTATCGCCTCCAGGCGGCGGTTATTCAGTTCATCTTCCTGCCAGTTGTACAGTGCCAGCGTCCCGCGCAGCACTTCAGCGCTGCTCATCATATTGAGAAAACTTGAACCCAGATGGCTCAGCACCCGCCAGTGAAAGCGGTCCTCTGCGGGTGGATAGACCGGCAGTGTCGGTTTACAGAGGTTTTTGACGGACATTGTCGTCTGCATCACCTGCTCACACCGGTCGAGCAATGTGCTCTGCAGGGCGCGACGTGGCAGTTGGCCGTTGGTGCCGGTGATTTGCAGCGATACGGTTTCCCGCTCAACCCCCTTATCCTCTTCCCATTGCATCCCGCCCAAAATCAGCCAGGTGTCATGCAACCCGGTAACACCGCGCTTCACGCGGGTGTGGTAATAACGCGGTGGTGCATGACGGCGCAACATGCCGCCTTTGTGGCGGAAACTGCTGAACGGCACATACTCGGCATCATCCGTGCGCTTTGACCCAGTCACCGAATCCACCGCGTAAATTTCGGTATGCCCGTCCTGCAGGCGTTTTGGCCGTAACAGGTATTCACTTTCGAGTCCGGAAATCGTCAGGGGATCGGCTTCCAGGGTGAACAGGTTGATGACCGGAACGCAGTGCAGACGAATGGCCTCATGGGTGACCGGTAAATCGGATGGCCACAGCTGGCTCAGCACCACCTCAATATCGAAGTACTCCGTTCCCGCAGGCAGCGTTATCCCCTCCAGACCATTGAGATGAACAAACATAAACTTGTCGCGGAAGGTAAAATATTCCAGCAGCAGTTGGTAACCGCTAAAGCCCGCGTCGCCTTTCGGCCACAGCCCCTCCTCCTCACCGAATCCGCCCGGTGAAAACCAACCCTCCAGCCGGATGCGATCCGCTTGTCCGGGAAGGCGCATGTACAGTGCGGCCTGACGACGGGTCAGCATCATATGCAGCTGGCTGCTGACCGGCGCATCTGCGGCCAGATACAGGCTCAGGCGGCCGAGGTCCGCCTGCGACCAGTCAGCCTGTCCGCTGCAGGCAAAACGTATCGCGAGCCGCGACCGCCCATCCGGCTCGGTGGTCATGGTGACGCCGGATATGCTGAGCGGATTGAGCATCATGTCGCGGGTGGTGCGATACCGGCAGACGGTATTCTTCGGGCCTATTGGTCGGGAGGTGACCTCTAACCCGGCCGGTACCGGCTCGGCCATTTTCATGGCCTTCAGGTCGGGGGTAAATGCGACCACGGACAAAGAGGGGATGGTGCGCAGGTAGTGTGGCCAGAGCATACTGACCAGCCCTTCGGTCAGCTCCGGCAGGTCGTCATCAATTTTTTCCCGCAGACGCCCCATTGAGAAGGCAAACCCTTCAAATAAGCGTTCGACATAAGGGTCCGGGGTTCCGGCTTTATCCAGGTCGAGCATGGCTGCCCGATCAGGATGGGTCTGGGCAAACTCTTTCGCCGCTTCACGCAGGTAGCGCATTTCGGCATCGTAATAACGCAGGGTTAAGTCGTCCATAAAAGTCCAGGCTTTAATGTACAGGAGGGTTACTGATGAGCCCTAATAAACGGAGAGATATCGGGAAAAAAATAATATCAGCAACGGCAGTGAATGGTGTTAAAACTACGTTTGTCGCCAAATTCAAGGGATGGAAGTTTGTTAAGTTATCTTCTGAATAAAATTGAACTTTGTGTTTCTTATCCAAAAAATCCCCTTTACTGAATATATTGTTATTTTTCCCTCTGGGAATAATAACGCCTTCTATATGTACTTGTTTAACATACCTCCCGCCATTGTTCCAAAAACCAGCCTGCTTAATAGTATTAAGATCGTACTCAGAAATACTGCCGTAACTTTTATCAACCCAAACCGCAAGGGTGTCAGAAAAATGCATTAGAGCATCATCTTTTCCGGAACTGGTGAGCTTTAGCCTTACACCATCATATTTTTCAAAACCTGAAACTAGAGGTACCAAGGTCGAGATCTTGTCTAAGGACATTAGTTCTGTTGCTCCTCGGGTCAGAATGTAAATGTTTTTTTCTCCCAAAAAAGCGATCCCCTCCGAGGGTATATCCAGTGTGACTTTGGATTCGCCCTGTAAAACTGATGCTGCAAGGTTTTTATACTGAAATACCCCATCGACATTATCCTGAACCTGAACATGTTTTTCCGTACGTTTGTCAGCAACTTTGTTCCCGCCCCACAATACTACAGTGCAACCCGAAAGCAGTAGCAGAGCACCTAAACAGGCAACCATTTTTACGATTTTCATTTATTTTAACTTCCATAAAACATCTGCATATTCAAAGAAATTGGTAACCGTTAGCCACACAACACAGCCGCCCGCGGGGGATCGAGTGCTATCAGTCCGGCAAGCAGTTGTTCCATTTTCGGCTGCAGGCGGGTTTTGTCGCTTTCACTGTGCCCGGCTTTCATACGCAGCAGTTTCAAATGACGCGCGCGCACTTCAAACAGCAGCCCGGGTTCCCACTGCGCAAGTGTCACCCCCTCCGCCTGTGAATCCAGCTCAGAGAACAGATGTGTTGCCAGCTCGTTTTTACCGTACTGTTCCGCAACACGCGCCATCAGCAGGCGCACTAGCCATTTCTGGCGGGCGGTGGTGATACCGGGCCGGTTCTGCAGCCAGTTCAGCGCCGCCTCGGGACCCTCACTGTCAGCAAGCGCGACGGCTTCCGGCTCAAGTGCAAGGATGTCTTCATCAGCACTACGGGTTTGTGAGGTATGTACGTCATCGCTCCAGCCTCCGACGGAGTCCATCACGCTCTGCTGGATCCAGTTCAGCGTTACCTCATCGGCAAAGGGGGTGCCGTCATTAAACGCCAGCGTCTCCAGCCCGGTCAGGCGAGAGAGTAACCCCTTCAGGTCGGCAGCAATGATGTCCGCCAGCGTATCTTTTCCTTGTTTTTGCAGCGCCTGGTGGATATACCACTGCAAATCAAGCCACAGGTGGTTTGCACCGCGCGAGAAGACGCTGTCAGCCTGCTCCGTTATTTCGCTCCAGCTCTGTTGCAGATAAAGACGTTTGAGCAGGGCGCGCTGGTCCGCTCTGGGCGGTTCGATGCGGGTTCTGCCTGCTGCATCCGGTGCAGGGATAGCATGCAGCGTATCGTGACGCAGGCTTTTCATCAGATGGTGTGCCGGGAGCCAGCCGTCCGGCTGGTCACGCAGGTAGTCGGTCAGGGTGCGGGCCTGTGCCAGCAAATCCTGTCCGGAGGTGATCCGACTCAGCTGTGGTGCATCATTGTGTACGAGGGAGGCTGCAGGCGTATTGTCACTGGCATTCTGCGGGACCACCGCATCCACGCCGCCTGCTTTTTGCAGGCGGGCCTCAAGAGCACGGTACAGACCATCGAGTTGCGGACGGGTTTCATCGGGCTCAGCGTCCGTCAGTTGCGCTATCAGCAGCAACGCCCCGGCGGTACGCAACGCATCCTCGCTCACCACTTCCGGGTACAGAGAGAGGCTGTCTGTCATACGCGAACCGGCCAGCCATTCGAGAGCAGCTTTACGGCTACGGTCACGCTGTGGATGCAGTTGCCCGCCAAAGCGTTCAAGCAGGCCCGCCAGTAATTCCAGTCCGTCAGCCAGGCCGCGTTCGCCTTCCCGGTGCAGTTTCGCCCAGCAGTAATAAGTGGCCACGCGAATATCTTTGGCGGTGTGGGTCAACAGCCCTTCGGCCAGTTGGCAGATCCGTTCAGTGTCCGCGCCAGAGAGCTTATTCACCTCTTCACGCATCTGCTGGAAATCGTCATGGTAACCGGGGTCTTCTCCTACCCCGGAAACACCGGGAACGGGCAGCAGCCAGTTATCCCACAGCGCAACGCGCTCACGGGTCTGTGCTAACAGCGTGTCCTGCCGTGCCTGGCAGACATCCAGCAAGGAATTCAGCGATGACATCAGTAATGACCTTCAGTATCAGCGGTACGATTGGCGGAGGCCGGTGCCGGTGCGTCACTGACGCTGAAGATATTCTCCGGCAGGCGGAAATTACGCAGTTTAAGCAGGACCAGCGGACCTTCTCCGGCTTCGGTGCGCAGCGTGTAATTGAGGTTGCGCCCGTCCGGTGCTTTCCAGCGCAGACGGTAGCTGCTGTCCACGCCCGAATTGTCGCTGACAGAGGCTTTATCCAGCAGGCGTATCAGCCCCCAGGTTCCCGGCATATCCGCAAACTGACGGGTGCCTGCCTGAACACTTATCCAGCTCAGATTTGCACCCGGCGCTTCGGTGTCCGCCGGCCAGGTGATGCGTTTCCACTGCGGCATCTGGTTTACGTAGGTCAGCTTCTGACCGTCAATGATCATGTCCGTCTGCATTACACCATCCGCCGTCCCCGGACGCAGTTCAAAGCTCATCCTGGCATTGCCTTCGGTGAACGCCACATCTGAGATGTGACTCAGGGTATTCATGGCGTTAAGGAAGGCGGGGTTAAAGGACAACCCCTGTGAATTGATGCTGTCCGGTACCCAGTGGCTGCCTTCACGGTGCAGCACGCCTTTTAGACGCGTTTGCAGGAACTGTGTGATACGCCCGGAGTCCGCATTGAGGTATTTCGCAAGCAGCGGCAGCGAGACGTCACTGCCTGAATTACTGAACGGGTAACGGTCGCCAAAGGCGCTGTTCCACTCACTGACCACCGCCTGTTGCCACTGGGCATTCAGGCTGTCTGCCGCCGGGGTCAATACCTGCTGCCAGGCCTGTTCCATCGGGTTCACAAACACCGAACGGCCAAAGCCGCTCCACTCCTGGCCGAGTCCGGCGGCAATCAGGCTACCGTAGTCACGGGTGTCGGTCAGGTCCACCGCTTTGCCCTGAAACACGGTCTGGGCCAGCGTCTGAGTCATCGCCTGCGGGTCGGCCGCGTTGGTCACCTGCTGCAGGCGCAGACGCACCTGAGTAACACGGGTCAGATAAGACTGCAGACTCTGGGCCTGTGTGCCGCTGCGGTTTTTGTCCATCAGTGCCAGTACCGGACCAAAGGTGGCATTAAGTGGACCATGAACGCCGGCGCTCTGGTCGATGGCATCCTTACTGTCTCCGCCCAGCAGGTTTTTCGCTGATTTCACCAGCGAGTCAGAAATGGCTTCACCCGTCTGCCCGGTTCGTCCCTGCTCATTCAGGGTATTCATCAGCGCCACCAGGGGTGACTGACGCAGGTCGGCCATCAGCGTCAGCTGGTCAATGGAATCAGACAGCGTGGCGGCATTGTTCCAGCGCAGGCTGTTGAGAAATGCCAGCCAGGCCCCACCAAAATCGGCAAAGTAGCGCTCCGTCAGGCGTTTTTCCAGCGTTTCCGGTGACCCTTCCTGCTGCGGTTTCTGTTTACTGTCGGTCAGCACCCAGTCCAGTTCATCCCGGCGCTCTTTCACGACCTTTTCAATGGCAGGCTGTACGGCCTGCTCCCAGGCCTGACGGGTGAACATTCCTGGCACCACCTCGCCGGTGGTGAACAGGCGGCCGGCATCGGTATCGCCGGTCATGTCTTCCAGACGCATATCGGCATACTGATTTACCACCTCAGCGAGCATTTTCTGATACTGGCTGGATTCGCTGTTGCGCATCCCCATCAGACGGACCAGCAGGGAGCGTGCCTGGCTGACCATGCTCTCATCGGCGGACAGGTGCCACTGTGGATGCGTTATCAGACTTGCTGCATAAAAAGAGAGCAGAGACGGAGCCTGGCCCTGCCACTCGCTGTCTTTCACATCCTGACGCGTCGGCCAGTCCTGCAATAATCCGCTGCTGAACCAGGCCGCATCCATGTGCGCCGGCCGCGCCAGCATCAGATAGAGTTTGAGCTGGTTATAGGTAGTTTTAGCCATCTGTTCGCGCAGGGGACTGCCCGGTGGCAGTGCGTTGAACGCATTAAGTTGCGTCTGCAGGTGACCGGCCGCGGCATCCCGCAACAAGGGTTGCGCGCTGTCCCTGTAACGAGGCCAGAGTGCCTTTAAAAGTGCGTCATTCTGACTGAGCCCGGCACGTTCATACCAGGGGATGCCGTGTGCTGCACGGTACTGGAGACGACCGAGGGTTTTCTGCAGTTCAGACAGCGCATGCAGGCGCTCTCCCAGCGGCATTCGCTGTTCAGCTGCCAGTGCCGCCTGCTCCTGCGCGTTGCGTATCTGACTGCGGTTGCTGATAAAGGAGACCAGCATCCAGGTTCCCCAGGTCACCATCAGCAGTGCGGCAACGGATGCCATCACCTTTTGCCACGGGATACCCGGTTTACGTGGGCGCAGTGTTGTTGGCAGCGAACGGACAGTGGCCGGGATGATATTCCAACGCTTGTCCATCCCCCAATGGTGCTGAACGCTACGCTCTGCTCCCACGGAGGGCTGGCTGAAGACAACCCCCGCCAGCGGCAGCGGGCGGTACGGATTGAGTATCACAGAGAGCGGTTCAGCCACGCTCTGTGGTTCACGAACCAGTTGGTCGGCCAGTGTCAGCAGGAAGTTGTGCTGCACCGCATCACAGGCCTGTTGCAGCCCCTGCGCAATCAGTTCCGGTGCCAGGGTAGCAAGCTGTTCTGCCAGCCCTTCCGGGCGACACCCGGCAGGGAGAAGACAACCGATCGCCTGAACCGTACGCCCTTCTGGTTTACCGGCCCGCAGATGCAGCGACCAGACATAAAGCGGCAACTGCCAGCCCAGCGTCTGATTGCGGGCGCTGATGGCATGGGAAAAGGTATCCATCATGCTGTCGGAAGGTACCGGCTGCGGCTGGGTCAGGTCCGGTGAGGACAGGCGATCAAATAGCGAGGTTACCCACACCATGCCATCAGCCGGGCGGTGACGCAGTTTACTCAGCGCGGTCAGCCATTGACTGTCAACAGGGCTATTCAGGTCCCCGCCCCAGAGAAGCAACGTACCCTGATCTTCCTGCCAGTATTGCGAGGTCAAACCGGGAGTTAACTGCTCCACCTCACCAGGCGTGCCGGTGATAATTAGGATGCGGACTTTGCGTGGCCAGCCGCGACCATACAGATTGCGCATAGCTTCACGGATTTCAGCGATGGAGGGAAAATGACTGGCGGCGGGAGCAGTCTGCAAATTTTGTTTTTTGCTATGGCGGAGAACATTTTCCGGGCGGTATGGAGCCTGATCCTTTTTATAGTGGTGACGTTGCAGGAAATAAAAGGCAATAGCCAGAATCAGTAAAAAAGAAAAAAAGCATCCCCAAATGGTCCATGCTGTATATTTTGTTATTTTCCAGGAAGCAAGTTCACCCTGCCAGATAAATAGCAGGAAAGCACTTATCCCTGCCAGACCCATGATGAGAATGATATACCCGGTTATACCATAACGGGCTTTTGGCAATGACACTTCCGTTGTCATGAAAATAACTCCCGGGTTATCAGACAAAGTGAATACATATTTTCTTCATTTCGAGAAATAAATAACTGCATTTCGCCGGTTTGTTTTGCGGCATCAGTCAAAAAAGAAACCGCCACTGGAAACATCAGTGGGCCGGGTAAACCAAATGAGTGGTCAAGTGAAATCAGAGGGCGTCTTTCGGGTAGGGACCATTGTTTTGATGTGACATGTTGGACTAACCGGGTCCGCTCATCGGCGTCCATACCCGATAACCAGACATAACGTAACGATGCTTTTTCCAATCGGTTATATTCAGATAACATATCCAACGCCTTAGTTAAAGAGTCAGAAGAGAGACTTCTCCCTACTCCGGCAATGACGGGAAGCGCATTCTGGCTGGCGAAATGGCCGGAGGTGATTAATTGTGCGGTGATGAATTCGCTGTACTTTTCAGCCTGACTACCTGTCCAGTCCTGCAGACAAAGTAAAAGACCCAAACCACTAAGTTCATTTTCATCACCAGCACAAAATGATTCTGGTGCATCCGCATATTCCGGGTACAGATCCCACTGTTGATAAACAGCCTGATCTATTGTTATTTCCTGATATTTTTTTTGATACTGAATCACTATTTTACTGAGGTGATGGCGGTAGCCCGGAGATTGTTTTTCAATTTCTTGATCGATAAATTTTAGATGTTCATTCAGATCAGATAAATCAGCAAAAAGGGGGCGTGCCTTTTCAGGGTATGCCGGTATATCGGCAGGATTTCCCAGCAATGCATCAACGCCTTTTTTCTCTGGGGTGAGTACGACATTACCCACCACAATCTGTTGTTTTCTGCTCCAGTACTGCCAGTATTGCTTGGTCCTCTCTGTTTCTTCATTCCATAGCAGGGCAGCATTAACAGACTGTTCATAGCGATGAAATACCAGACCAAAAAAACACAACCAGAGTAATATTGCAGGCAACATGCCATACAGTAGAGC
This sequence comes from Enterobacteriaceae bacterium Kacie_13, assembly GCA_013457415.1. Taxonomy (NCBI): domain Bacteria; kingdom Pseudomonadati; phylum Pseudomonadota; class Gammaproteobacteria; order Enterobacterales; family Enterobacteriaceae; species Enterobacteriaceae bacterium Kacie_13. Next base: position 977,223 of record CP045665.1, on the reverse strand, counting down.
CTGACCGTAACTTGTCGCTTTCCCCGGGAAAAGCGCAAGCAATGCTCCTACCAGTGCCATAACCAACAAAATAATGCCCCAACGTTTATAGTCCGGTTGGTGTATTACCGCCTTTGTGGGAATTTTCGGAATAGGCCATGACATAATCAAGACTCAATAGCACTGTCGTTCTGTGAGCTGATCACTCGGCAACCGCATTCACAGAGACAATTATCTACCACAACGGACACACCATTTTCAAAGGCGGTGGGATCCCCTTCAGATATTCGATTAGTGCCATGCTCAGGGCAGGATATCTGATCGCCAACCAGTACCACTTGGATGCCGTTAACAAACAGGGTAGAGGAGGCAGAAATAATCTTACCACCATGGGTAGTGGCATCGCCCAGACAAGCCAGTGCTGGCATAATATATTCCTTATTCATTAAGTATATTACGTGATAATTAAAAACCCAAATGGTTATAACTCACAGAACAACTAGATGCCATATTAAAACACGAAGAGTTAAATGCACTAAAAATAACGCCGTGAAAAGTTAACACTGATTATATTTTATATAGCCAGATGAGTTCAAACACTTCATTGAAACATTCAATGCGACCTTTAATTATAAAATCTTAGCGCGCCGCCACCTAATAACACCAAAAAAAGCCATACTGAGAGAAGGAGGAAAATACATCCCAACGCTCGGACCTGAGCGGGATTGTTTCGATCTCTAAGGGCTGAAACAGAGAAACCAAGCCCTAATATTGATATCCATGTAAGAAATACTTCCAGCTCATTAAACATCCCTTACCATTACTCCTAAATATTTATTGAAACCACCATTTATCATCTCAACTGAAAGGTCGCTTTAAATGCCTATACTATCAATTCCATAAGAGTTTTCATGATCTGTATCCTTAACAGGGATAGAAAGAATTACAAATAGTTATACTTCCCCCTCAACGAGAATTGTATAATTTTTCAGAATGCATTTGGTCTGTATCTGAATGTCCGGGTTATTCTGTCCCATATATCAACCAGCTGTGAATCCGTATAGTTCTTCACCTCGAGACCAGAATTATGCAATTCTACTGAAAATACGGGGTGATTATAATCAGCAACCTTTTCATTCCCATAAAGTGTAAATGTAAAATAGGGAACATTTTTATCCTCTGGCCGATAGATGTCCTGATGAGCTTTAATTAGCCACTCTTCTGCATTTATGCTAGAAAGCTTAACCGGCCCTTTTCTAAGCGTGTGGGCTCCAATCCTGACCATTACTGGATTTATTTCACTACCCCGCTCCAGTAGCGTTTCGCCTTTTCCAAGGGTGCTGTTACTGTTTACCACCAGTTCAAAATCACCCTGACGGTACAACATGCTAATCTCTTCATCCGATTTAATATTAGCGTCGCTAATAAAACCATCTGGAGTACAGACTCCTGGCTGTGAGGGAACTTCATTGTCTGCTCTTCCCTTCAGTCTCGAAAGCAGGCTCTGGATTTCGGCCAGCTTCTGAGGTTTATTATTCAGGGAGTTTTCCTTCATTCCACTATTTAAATAATCTTCTTTATCCTTTTGATATTTTGGGTCGGATACATCCCTGATCACCGATGTCACTATAAATGCCACTCCATTATCATAAAGATGCCCTTCCAGAATTCGGCCAAAACCAGCAACACTACCGTTTTCATTGCGATCGAAAATAACTGTATTTTCGTTTATACGATATACCTGTTTCAGAAAAGGTTGATCTTTCTGCCTGACGGTAGGGCTATTCCTTAGCTCCTGCTCACGCAAGCGTATACGCTGTTCAAATGCTGGACGATATAACCGCTTGCTGGCGATACGTATATCATTAATTTTCACCTGATCCGCCAGAGCATTAGTAAATGAAACGGGGACATCAAAAAGATAGCGACCAAGGCACTGAGGTTTCGTCTGCTCAAAAAGCTTATCTGTCATCTGTTTTTCCTCTACTGTCGGTGGCGATACCGGCCACGGGCGGGTTAATAGCCAGTACGCTGCGAATAACACAAGCACAACGGCAAACAATCCAAGCCATAAATGTCTTACCCGCATGGCGTCACTTCCCCGACCATTTTTATAATCGACCGTAATGTGAACTTCATCGCAACCGAAAGACCGTTTTCAATGCCGAGATCACCGACGGCATAGGCTCCTTCGTGGTCCACTTCCGTGGCCAGCAGTGAACGAATACCTGAAAATGAGATACGTCCTGCACGGACCGGTACGGTGCCATCCCCCGGACCGCCGGAGGAAGTCAGTTCAAATATTTGTCCCTGCACATGACGGTAAACGGGTAATTCCACCGGCACGCCAAAAACCGGTCTCGGCGCCGGGATCTGCTGCCATATCAGATGATCGTCTGAGGGATGCTTTTTACTGGCACCGTAAAATGCATAAGTATTAGGATGATATTTACCCTTTAATTCTTCAATAAATAACTGGACCTTATTTATTATTCTGTCCTGATATTTTTCCCACTCTTTAGCCGTATCATCCAACAGCAACTCTTTCTCGCACAGTCGCCACCAGTCACTTTTATTAAGATAAATTTCCGTATAAGGATCGGACTCCGGCTTATTCATCACCCCTTTGCTGGCGTGAATGTTCAGCCACCCCGTCCCGTAGGCCCTCCCTGGCAGCAGCTGTAACGGGCCGGGCGACTGGGCCAGCACCGGCATCAGATTTGCTGCGTCAGCACCAATAACCGCCCCGACAACGCCCCGTTCTCCGGTTTTCATACGCCGATACGCCGCTGGAGAACCCAGGTCAGGCATTACACCATGCACAATGCCGAGGATATTTTCCCTGCCACTCATATTTTCTGAATAATGTCGTGCAACCAGGCCGCCCATTGAGTGCGTGATCAGGATAACTTTACTGACGGCAAGCCTGCCGTGATAGATACTCAACACCTGTCTGATATAGCGGTCTAGATGTTGGGCAGAGTCCGCGTTTGACTGCAGCCAGTTATAACCAAAGACATGCAAGGGAAATAAAATATCGTAACTCTGTCTGACCTCAGCTTCTGTCAGCGCTTCTTCGCCTTTTTCCGCGCTTAAGTCTTCACCAATTAGCAACTGCCGGGGAGTTTGTCTGCGGGTACCATTAATAAGGTTATCAAGCAAAATATGACCATCATTCAACATGCACTGCAGGGTATGGAGTGGCTCGCCATAACTCTTGTAAAGTGCACTACCCCAACCTCGTTCCTCTCTGGTGGGGAACATCTTACCTTCGAGGTCGCTGTAAAGTACCTTCCCGGTCAAATCCACTTCGGTGGTGACTGGATCCAATAGTTCTTTTCTTTCTTTTTTTGCTTTAATTGTCCAGGCCAGCGCATCAACACCCTCATGCATATCAGCATGCCAGACTTTTTTATCTGAGCCGACCTTTTTCAGGTTCGATCCCATTACGCCTGGCAGGAAAATTATCGGGATCACTTTCTCCGCAACTTTAGGGCAGGCAACAACCAGATTATCCTCAGCTCTGGCATTCGGGAGGGTGTAATACGCTCGTCCATTTTCGTCATATTCAGGCAGGATCACTACTTCGTTTTCCGCTGCTCCCGTCATTTTATTTTCCGTCCTTAAACCGCATTCTGTCAGTCACTACGTCAACTTGCTTCAGTAAAACACTCTTACCATTTTCAGCTGTTGATACAATTTTGCTGGCGGCATCGTCAGCTTGCATGATCAGTGTTTGACCGGACAGTGCTGAACTATCATAGAGATGGATTGCTTTAGGGGTATAAGCAAAATCGGCCTTATCCCACTTCTGCCCCATTTCGCTGGCACTTTGCCCGTTAAATTTCTGCCATACTGCCGCCCGCTGGATTATTTTATCAGGGGCACCACTTTCCACCTCACCGTTACCTATCCTCAGATAAGCACCACCGCTGCCCACCAGCAAAATATCCTGCTCAGCACGAATAATCACTTTGCCTTCACTGCTACTGATACGCACATCTTTCAGCGCATGTAGAGCCATCTCATCGCCCTGTGCCTGGATTTCCACCTTCCCTTTCGCCGCAAATAGTTTCACTCCCATCTTCTGTGCAAACAGGCTGATAACCTCACCCGCCGCCACTGTGAAGGCTTTCAATGTACTAAAGTCAGTGTTTTTACCACTGGTTCCCGTGAGATTTTCCCCCGCCGACAGCTGCAAGCTTTTAGCCGTAGTCTGCGCAATGCCGGCAGGGGCCGAGAACAACAGTGCAGACTGTTTAAGTTCGGTGAGTGCATCACTGAGGAGCGTCTTTTGCATCTGTAAATCCGCCAGTTCTGCTTTTGCCGTCTCAGCAGCGCTACGTAAGGATTCAGTTAAACGCTGTGCCTGCTGAAGCTCGCTGATAGCGGCCTGCATAGCTAGCATCTGCCCACCAGCCAAAGGCTGCACATCAGCACTGATAAACACCCCTTTCCCACCGCGAATGGCCACCCAATCATCCGTACGCAACTCAGCCCCTTCACCACGCAGCACTCTGTCAGCATTGACATTGTGCCCTAAATTAAGCTGCGTTTTGCCGCCGTACTCAGTGCTGAGCTTTATATGCTCTTCACCGCGCTTGTCCTCCATCCGCAGCTTGTTCAGGCCAGCTGTACGGATGACGTTGCGCGTGCTGTTGGCTTCAGTGACGTGGTCTACATGGCGAGAGTCGTGCAGGGCGTGGGCGATATACGGCCGGTCCGGGTCACCTTCGTGGAACGCAATCGCCACCTCGGTGCCCTGTATCAGTGGGAAGTGGAAGCCGTATTTGTCACCGCCGTAAGGTTTGGCAAAGCGCACCGGCATACTTTCCATACCCTGACGCTTGTCGTCGCGGTCGGCATTGAATTTCACCCGATACATGCCTGCTACATCCTGCCAGGCGTAGATATCGTTCTCTTTAGCGCTGGTGATGCGGGCCGTCAGCGTACCGCTCACCACAGGGCGCTTTTTGGCTGGCGGTCTCCAGCAACAGGTTTCGCTGTAGGGCATTGCCGCCCACCCCACCTGCAGGGCATTTTTACGGCTGGCCGTGTAGTCTGCACGCACGATAACCAATCCAATTTCCGTGACGGCCGGCAAGGTATGAGGGAGCGCTGTTTCCGTGATAGTGAGTATCTGCGCCACCCCCAGAGTGGAGTCGGTACTGTTGCCGGTCACCGTGGTCTGGGTCGAGAGGAAGCGTTCATGCTCCATTCTTGCCCAGAAATTGCCGGTTTCGGCAGCCGGGTTAATCTTCTCCCCGCTTTCCAGATGGCGTGGACGATAGTGGTAAACATCCCCGTAAGTCACGCCGTCGCCGTCGCCACGGGTCATATCGGCCTGCGCGGATGTCAGGACTTTTTGTGCCTGCCGGTGGTTGTAGTCGCCGGCGGTTACCGAACTTTCCACCACGTTGTGCCAGACATGAACATCCCACACGGCGTCGACGCCGTTGTCATTCGCCCCTGACGGGCTGTTAAGCGGCAAGGTTTTCCCGAACGTCCAGGCACTCTGGGTGTCCGCAAAATTCACCACTTCGGTCTGGGTGTCTTTTTGTAAGGTGAAGAAGTAATAAATCCCCACCTCTGACAGCAGGCGTTCAATAAACGCAAGGTCATTTTCCTGGTACTGGTTTATCTGCTCACGCTTCGGATAGTCAGCTTTCAGGGAAAATTCGTATTCCCAGTCTTTCAGACCATGCTCCTGAAGTACCTGCTTCACCACATCCGGTACTGATTTGTCGACAAAGAAACGGTGCGTGCGGAACTGCTTATTCAGCAAAGAGAGGAAAGGTTCGAGAATAATCTGGTAGGTAACCTGATCTGCGGAACCATTGATGCGTTTGAAATGAGTGACGACACCGTGGATCACCTTTTGGCCGCTCAGCCCCATCAGGGCCCCCGTTCCCATGGTCAGGGATGCGGGCTTGCTCAGCAACTGCGCTGCTGTAATGTCTTTGTCAGAACTGGTGAACAGGATGGTGTAATGATACAGGTCACTCATAAACTCTTTGCCGCTGAACTCTTCCACATCCAGTGGTGAGGTGCAGGAAGAAATATCCAGTTGGTAACGATTCAGGGTGGTTTTAATTATGCTGGTCAGCGTATCTGTCAGACTCATGATTTTTACTCCATGTAATTTTCAGTGCTTGTAATATTTACAGCTGACAGGCACCAACTGAGTTATCCATCGCATAGCGACAATACGGCAGGTTTATTTCTCTCTCTGTCGGTGTCACGTTATAAATATGGCCCTTGTTAATTTCCAGGGTGATGACGAAACTCCGTGGCTCATCATCATATTTTTTTGAAGTTAATACATACTCGATGATGAATTGCCCCTTATCCGGGAAGTGGTAAAAAGAAGGTGGAATGCAGAGTTTCCCGTCTGAAACAGTAAGGTTCGGTGTAAAATTAAAGTTCTTTTCTTTTGAAGGTATCCCCCGGGGATTGATCCCGATATCTGCGGGTTGATAATCCTGAGCATCAGTAACGTTAAAACACACACTGTCACCTTGCTGACTGACTTGTGCTGTTTCATCAAAGCGCCCTCTGTCGCCAGATCCAGGACATCCCGTTAGCATTAACAGACACATGCCGAACAAAAAAGCAGACCATAACTCGCGAAAAACTGTCATCTTCACCATGGAAAACCCCGCAAAGCATTTTTGTATTGTTTGCGTATCACCGATTCAGAAATATCGCCATCAAGGGTGACGTCGGGGTATTTTTTTATTTCGAGATGATTCCATACCTGATATCCGAAGGCCTGCAGAACAAAATTATCCGCAATAATCTGCGCCTGCTGCTCCATCGGATATTCACATAACAAACGACCATCCAGCGTATAGCGATAGCTGACCAGCCAGCTTATCAATCCCCGACCCATCACATTCATGCCTCTGGCCCGTTGCCAGACGTGGCTCATTTCATGGATAAACAAATGCTGCATATCATCGGTCGACTGCGAAAAATCATCATGGTACTGGTTACGAAAATACAGCTCACCGTTCGGTGTCATTGCAGTATCTGCATTCTGCAGATTAAAAGGCAGATAGCTGTCTTTATGGATCCAGACTTTGGGATATTCAATGCTGGACGCAAACACCGACTGTGCCAGTTGTATTTCGCCTGTCGTCAGTAACCTGATACCACCTTCTTTTATTTTGTCCTTATCTTGGTTTTTCTCAGTCATGACCAAATTCCAGCACTATACCTTCATCCTCACTCCACCCCAGGGTCAGTGAAGCCGGTTTTTGCTTGGCCGCCATATGGGTAAGCAGCTGCTGACTCAGCACCGGCAGGATTTGCTGATTCAGCAGGCTGTCGACGTTACGCGCACCGGTATCCGGCAGCAGGCAGGCGGCGGTCAGCGCATCAAACAGGCTCTCGTCAATATGCGTGGTCAGGCCGTAGTGGCGGTGCAGGCGTTGGCTCACCTGGCCAAGCTTGATTTCAACAATGGTGCGCATGGCGGGCTCACTCAGCGGGCGATAAATCACGGTCTGAAAACGGGCCAGCAGCGCGGGCTGGAAATGGTCTCGCAAAATCGGGCGCAGCAGTTCCTGCAGATCGGCTTCGGTCGCTTCCGGCTGTTCGTCCAACAGCTGCATGAGGGGGTCGCTACCGAGGTTGGCGGTCATCAGAATGACGGTGTTGCGAAAATCAATTTCTCGGCCTTCACCGTCGCGCATGAAGCCACGGTCGAATACCTGATAGAACAGGTTCATCACGTCACGGTGCGCTTTTTCCACTTCATCGAGCAGCACCACGCTGTACGGGCGTTTACGCACCGCCTCGGTCAGAATGCCTCCCTGGCCGTAACCGACGTAGCCCGGCGGTGAACCTTTTAGCTGCGAGACGGTGTGCGGCTCCTGGTACTCGGAGAGGTTGATGGTGATCAGTGATTTTTCACCGCCGTACAGCACGTCGCTTAACGCCAGCGCGGTTTCGGTTTTCCCGACGCCGCTCGGCCCAACCAGCAGAAATACGCCCTGCGGACCGTTCTCAGAGGTGAGGCCGGTTTTCGCGGCGCGCAAACGCCGGGCGATGGCGTTCAGCGAGGCATCCTGCCCGACCACGCGTTTTCCCAGCGAGTTTTCAAGCGTCAGCAGGTCGGTCTGCTCGTCTTTCATTAATGATGACAGCGGCACGCCGGTCCAGTCGGCAATCACGTTGGCGACGGTGCGGGTATCGACATCAATCTGAATTAATGCAGTGTCCTGTTGCAGCTGGCTCAGTTGCTGTTGCAGGCTGTGAATTTCTTCCTGCCGGCTGATGTCCTGACGGCAGGTCATCAGCTGTTCCGCCAGCGATTTTTCTTGCGCGAAACGCTGTTGCTGCGTCTTGATATCCGCATCGAGCACGAGGCGCAGTTTTTCAATGGAAGCCAGTCGCTCACCGTGGGAATGGCCGCCGACGGCGATATCTTCCAGCAGCGCCTGCTGCTCCAGCGCCAGTGCAGTCTGCTGCGCCCTAAGGTGCGTAATGCTTTCCGGCACGGTATCGAGGCTCATGCGAACCCGGGCGCTCGCGGTGTCGAGCAGATCCACCGCTTTATCGGGTAACTGACGGCCGGTGAGATAACGGCGGGAAAGTGTCACGGCGGCGCGCACGGCATCGTCGGTGATATGTACGCCGTGGTGCCCGGCATAGCGGGATTTCAGGCCCCTGAGCATCAGGCAGGCGGTGTCGTCTTCCGGCTCGTCTACCTTCACCATTTGAAAACGACGCTCCAGTGCGGCATCACGTTCAAAATATTGTTTGTACTCAGACCATGTGGTGGCCGCAATGGTGCGCAGTTCGCCACGGGCCAGCGCCGGTTTCAGCAGGTTGGCCGCATCCGCGCCGCCGGCCTGATTGCCGGCCCCGATAATGGTGTGGGCTTCATCGATAAACAGCAGAACGGGGGTAGGTGACTGCTGTACCGCCTCAATCACGTTTTTGAGACGCTGTTCAAATTCCCCCTTCACACCTGCACCCGCCTGCAGCAGGCCGAGGTCGAGAGTGCGCAGGCTGACGGCTTTCAGGCTTTCCGGCACGTTGCCCTCGCTGATCCGTAGCGCCAGCCCTTCCACCAGGGCCGTTTTTCCGACACCTGGCTCACCGACCAGTATCGGGTTGTTTTTACGACGGCGGGAAAGGATATCCACCATCTGACGGATTTCGATATCACGCCCGAATACCGGGTCGATACTGCCCGCTTTCGCTTTGGCAGTGACATCAAGAGTGAATTTATCCAAGGCGTTCTGCAGCGCCGGGTTAAGTTCACCTTCCGCCGTTGCCCCTACCGGGCGCCCGACGAATTCAACGTCTCCGCCACGCTTCTGTGCCAGCTCTTCCTCCCGCTGCATCTCCTCTCGTTCATCCGATTGCGCATCAAGCAGCGGGCGCAGTCGCTCAAGCTGGCTCTGCCCCAGAGTCAGTAGCGGCCACACCCCGTCACAGCGCAGCATTTTTGGCATGTCAATCATTGCTGCCAGCAGGTGTGCGCTGCGGATGTGTTCACAGCCTTCGAGCGAGGCAACCATCCACGCTTGCTTCAGTAACGCATGAAGCGTGTCTGACAGTTGTGGCCGCCCACGCACGGTGCGCGGCAGGTTGTCCAGCCAGCCGAGTAAGTCTTGCCACAGCGCATCCATGTCCCACTCATAACGGCGTGCTAACACCGTCAGGTCGCCTTCGCCCTGTTCCAGCAGTTTCAGCAACCAGTGCTCGGGTAAAATTTCCGCGTGGGCGCGGGTCTGGCACAGGCTGGCGGCACCGTCTAACGCACGGGCACAGTAAGGATTAAGACGACGTAACAAGGCGGCTGAATTTTCCATAACTCTCTCTTTTGTCTTTCCAGGCACGCTACCGCCCTTCGCTATTCCCTGACTATCAGGGACCTAAAGCGCATAAGGTCAGGGGCATGGGGTGATGTATTTTTTGCTAAACGCCCGCACAGCAGACGTTCAGCAAAAAAAATTGCGGACAGAAAAACCTGCCCGCATCAGGCTTACGCTGTGGCGCGTTCGTTCCAGGAATCGGAATGAATGATGTTGCCGTCTTTGTAGGTCCAGGTGATTTTTTCGTAGCGCAGCTCAAGCTGCTCAAGATGGTTGTGTTTTTCGTAAGCCGGGTCTTTCACGTCATGCATTACCGGATTGACCTTCACCACCTTCACGTTTTCGAGTTTGGTGTTGAAATACTCCACTTCCTGACCTGCATCGTTAATTTTGTACCACTTGAATTCTGCAGACTTCAGGGTCTGACCGGTGGTCACCGCCTTGTACAGGTACGGGCTGGAGGAGTCGATTTCCTTGGTGAACAGGAACGGCGTGTGGATACGGGTGCCGGTCAGCTTGCCGGTATTGTTGTCGGTCGGAATATAGACGTTGTGCTCCTGAGCCACCACTTCGATGCTGCCTTCGCGGTCTTTAACGTCAACAGACCCTTTAATGTCCGCGCCGCCGTCGTCTTTCAGCCAAAGATAAACAGGAATTGCCATGATTTATTTCTCCATTTTTTGCGTTGAAACGTCACGTTCATCCGGTGACGCTGGTTTTGTATCGGGTATCCGACAGGCATCGGCCTGCGGTACCAGACTGATTTCGACACGCCGGTTAAGCGCTCGCCCCTCCGGGGTGTCATTGGTTGCGACCGGGCGGCTTTCGCCATAGCCCTGCACTGCAAAACAGCTGTCCGGCACATCCCCGGTGTCGCGCATCCAGTCACGTACCGCTTCGGCACGCTCACGGGAAAGTCGCTGGTTAAGTCCGGGGTTGCCGGTGTTATCGGTGTGGCCAGCGACCACAATCAGCCAGCCCGGCTTTGCTTTAATGCCGACCAGCGAATTGATGAGCATTTTGGTCGAGCCGGCTTTCAGTGCCGATTTACCGGAATCAAACAACGACATGCTGTCGAGGCGGAGGGTCTTTGGTCCCTGGATGATGTTATTGATCACCGGTGGCGGGGGGGGAGGCGGTGCCCAGTCATTGATGGCGGCCTCAACAGGCGGAACCAGACGCTGCCCCTGATACAACCCAAGCCTGTAGCGCAACGGTTCGCCGCGGCGCTGCCAGCCATCCAGCAGTGCTGCGTCGGCGCGCAGACGCTGCTGTGCACGCAGTTTTGGCGCAACCGGCTGACCGGAAAGGGGGGGATACTGGGCCAGATGATCGCCGACATTGCGGATAAGACGCTGGTTATTCACCCAGGAAGCCAGCATGGCCAGAGCAAGGAAAATTCCCCCCAGCAAGCCGGCATAACGCCAGAACACCATCCGGCGACTCAGGCCCCGACGGCGCGGCAGCGCAGGTAATAGCAGTTCAGGCAGCGGCAAAAGCGCTTCTGAGTCCGTGCGATCGGGAGGCAGAGCCGTCACGGCGGCGATATTTTGTTGCCAGAGATTGTTGCTCACCCCCTTCACTGGCACCATGCACACCCCTTGAGCACAGAGCTTCATGGCGGGCAGTTCACCCTGGCGAGCAGACAACTGACCGTCGACAGCACAAGCCTGCCAGCAGAGCAGGCTGTCCAGCCACAGTCCCTGGCTCAGGCGGGAAAGATGCCCTGCGGTATCGTTTTCACGGGCCCATTCGTCCAGCGTCAGATTGCCCTGCCCGGGCTGATGGACCCGGATACCTTCCTGCCGACAGGTGGTGGTAAACCAAACCGCATCGGCACAGGCCGCCGCCGGAGGCGATACCCAGGTAACGGTCCACAGCGGGGGAATACTGCCAAGGGCAGAGCGACACTGCACCACGGCACGTTGCCAGCCTCGCAGGGCCTGAGTAAAATCATCAATAGAGGTGTGATGCTCAGGCAGTACTGCCAGCAATACGGAGACCTGTGAAACCAGCGCCGGGCGTACCTGGCTCAGGTGCTGTACCAGCAAAGGGAGCTGCGACGCATCCTGGACCCACAGGTACCAGCCCTGCCGCGTTTCACGGTGACAGGTCCCGGGGGCAAAGAGCGCGGCACTGTCGCCACAGGCCAGAATGACGGCCCCCTGAAAATCTTCCGGAGGCAGGTTTTCATCTCTCATTTCCCTGACGGCTTCAGCGCGTGCCTGAGATACCTGCCACTGACGCCAGAGCACGACGGCGCACACCAGGATCACCAGCAGACCCAGTGCAACACGGCTTCCTACGGACAGCGGCCAGAACCCCAGGATTAGCCACAACGACAGAACGGCACCCAGCGTTGTTAACAGACTCCGGTAAACATCGCGCATCGCTTACCCCGGCCTGACGGTCTGGCTCACCAGTTCGGTGAGAGAAGACGAGAGGAAAAACCAGAGTGCAGCCAGTACCACTGCCCCGACGGCCCAGAACAACCAGTATCCGCGGCGGCCGCTGCGCAGCCGGGAGGCCCGGACCACAATCGGTGCATCCTGTGTCAGCGTAAAGGGTGGTACCCGTTCGCCGAGCGCTCTGACCACATCTTCACGGCGTTCATCGTCCTGAGCACGGTACTGCCCGACAAAGCCCAACTGAAGCGTGCGGTACAGGCAGGTCAGCACCGCCGTGTCCGGCGCGGTTTCCTTGAGGAGGTGGCGGATACGTTCCCAGAGTTCTTCCCCGGCATTGAGCGTGCTAAAGAAATGCGCCTGCAGAGGGTCACGACGCCAGGCCAGATAGCCGTCATCCGGGGTCCCGCGGTTAAGCACGCTCTCATCGAGCAGCGCACACAGGGCATACACCATGTGATCACGGCTGATATCACTGAATCCGGCCTCTGTCAGTGCAGTGCGTGCGTCCTGCACCAGACGGCAGGCACGGCGATACAGCTTCTCACCTTCGCGGACTTCCTGCCCACCGCGCAACTGACTGGCCAGCAACCAGCCGGGATAGAAAATACGTTCAATTTGGCTCAGACTGGATGTATTCATGACCGCAGCACCGCAAAGAGTTCGAGGTTCACATCCCCCAGAGAGCCCGGGGTGTAGAAGGTACAGCTCCCGGCTTCCAGCATCGCCCGCGCGGCTTGTGTATTCAGGTCCAGCGAGAAGTACTGATTTTCCAGACGTAACGGAATGGCGGCGGGAACGTGGGTAAGCGGGGTGATGACCATGCCACTCAGGGCCGCATTCACCACATCCGAGACATCGTCAAGACTGCCGGCTTTACACAGCATCGGGAATTTGACCTGCAGCTCGTGATTTGGCATGGACGAACGCACGGAGAGATAGAAATCCGCGCCTTCGCGCAGGCGCGCATCATGCAGGGAGCCTTTCCAGATTTGGTCGTGATGTTCAAGCCCAATGCTGACCACCCGCGACGGCAGGCTGGCTTCCAGCAGTTTGTCCAGCAGGGTAAGCAGGGGCGGGAACACCTGTTCGGGCGCCTCATGCTGGTACGCCGGAACATCTCCGGCATCGTGTTCCAGCGAAAACGTCAGCAGGCTGCCGGCAAGACGCGTCAGTTCCCGGTATAACAGTTCCGGGTGACGCGACGGCGTCTGCAGCAGCTCCGCCAGTACCGGTTCAGCGCTGTTCAGGGCGTTAAGCAGCCAGAACAGCGACACGTCGGCCACCGCAAAATCGGCCATCCGCTCATTGCTCTCACGGCGCATGGCCATCAGACGGCGGCGGCGGGCCTGCAGGCGCACCAGCAAATCGCCCAGTTCAGCGACCAGCCGCGGGCTGGCAGATAAAGAAAGGAGCGGTGGAATGAATGCCGGGTCGCGGCTCCACAGCCCCTGAGCATTACGCACCAGGCGGGCAACCGGGCAGGTTAAATACGCTGTATTTTCCTGACTCGATAGCCTCAACGTGATGGCGTTACGCAGGATCGCCAGTTCGCCACTTTCATGACCTGCCAGCTCCTGTACAACGACACGTTCTGCTTTCCAACGGCGCGGACGGTCGCTGTCCAGACCATTGTCCAGATTGCCCCCATTCGCGTTCATCAGCGGCAGCGCCACCACCACGTCAACGGCATCGCTGCCAGCGGCTGATGAGAGGTTACAGACCGGCGGAAGATTATCCGCAAGGCTCGAATCCACCACGGTACCGTCCTGAAAACGCACGATCATCCGGATAGCATTCAGACGCGACAGCGCCAGTGCTGCATCATCAAACTCTGCCGCCACCACGCCCCAGGGATGTGCAATCCCCATTCGTGCGACGGTGTCGGCAATATGCGCGTTCCAGCTGGCCTGTTGCTGAAACTGTTGCGGGGCCAGTGCGGCCCCGTCTTCCCAAAGCGGGCGATAAATTTTCATCCCTGATAACCCCTGCCTTATGATTTGGCTTTTGGCATTTGGGAAACCAGTGACAGATTCACGTCCATGCCTTCTACCTGAAAATGTGGCACGGCGTAGAGTTTCACGCGGAAGAAGCCCGGGTTGTCTTCAATGTCTTCAACGGTCACTTTCGCATCGCGCAGCGGGTGAGACGCCTGCAGGTCGTCGCCCGGATCGGTCATTTCAGTGACCAGACCACGCACCCATGTGTTGAGCTCCAGCTCCAACAGGCGACGATCTTTGGTGGTACCGATGTTTTCACGCTGAATGAGCTTCAGATAATGCGCGATGCGCGACAGTAGGAAGATGTACGGCAGGCGCGAATTGATGCGGCTGTTAGCCGTGGCATCGGCAGTGTCATACAACGCCGGTTTCTGGGTGGAGTTAGCGCTGAAGAAACAGGAGTAATCCCTGTTTTTATAGTAACTTAGAGGAATAAAGCCCAGATTCGCAAATTCAAATTCTCGGGTTTCCGGGATCATCACCTCAGACGGAATTTTCACCTGGTTGCCGGTGCCCAGGTCGTAAAGGTGGATTGGCAGATCCTTCACTGCACCACCGGCCTGCGGGCCACGGATTTGTACGCACCAGCCGTTGTTGATAAAGCTGCGCACCATGTTGGCTGCAAAAGCAAAAGACGCGTTGGTCCACAGGTATTTGTCGTGGTCCGGGCCCTTGACTTCCTCAACGTAGTTGAAGCTGCGCACCGGTACAGTGTCAGGACCGTACGGCAGGCGGCCCAGCACGCGCGGCATCACCAGACCGATATAGCGGGAATCATCCGTTTCGCGGAAGCTCTTCCACTTGATGTATTCTGCACGGTCAAAGTAGTTGCCAATGTCCTTAATAGCCGCGACCTCTTCCATTTTATCCTTAAGGAAAAATTTCGGACCCGCGGAACCGATGAACGGCATATGGGCGGCGGCGGACACTTTGGATATATTACGCAGCAGCGCCACGTCCTGCGCAGAGGCATCAAACTCGTAGGCTGAAATCAGCGCCGCAATCGGCTCTCCGCCCGGAGTATCGTATTCTGCCGTATAGGTGTGCTGGTATAATCCGCTTTGAATAATCTCCGGCGCGTCTTCGAAATCCTGACGCAAATCGCCTTTCGACAGGTCAAGCAGCTCGATTTTAACGTTCTGACGGAAGTCGGTTTTATCTACCAGGGACTTCACCCCGCGCCACAGGGATTCTACCGACTGGAAGGCCTCGTGGTGCATGACTGCATCCAACTGACGGCTTATCTGAAAATCTAGCTGAGCGATGTGGTGGTCAATCAGGTTTTTGTCCAGCTTTTCAATTTTTGAGCCCGCTTTACTCAGGCACTCTAAAAATACCTGCATACCGGCGGTCAGACGCTCATCGGCAGTGGCATCCGACATCGCCTGATTATCCTGCCAGATATCCAGCGCGCTCAGTGTTGATACCGGGTTCAGGTTGATTTTTTCAAACAGGGACGCGTACACGCCGCCCGCTACCGGGCGCTCCAGCACGATACTTTCACCGCCGGCAGTATTTTCATTTTTCACAGACATCAGCATTTTCTCTTCGTTAATCCGTTAAACATCAAAACCATCAGGCTTATTTGGGTGCCAGGGCAGACAGCTCACTGCGCAGTTCCGCGCTGAGCGCGGGGTCGAGCAGGATTTTTTCCAGTTCTTTACGGAAGGTCGCGTTGTCCAGGAGGTTGGCTTTCAGGTCGCGCAGCAGGTTGCGCATAGCAAGCATGGCTTTCAACTGAGGGATTTGACGGGCGACCTGTTCCGGCTCGAAGTCTTTCATCTGAGCGAAGGAAAGGCTGACGTTTTCTTCGCTGCCGTCACCGGCCAGGGTATTTTCAACGCAAAGATTTACAGAAGGAGAGAAGTCAGCTAACACACTGTCGAAATTATTTTTATTAATGTTGACCTTTTCACGCTCAGAAACAGCGCGCTGTTCAGCGCCATTACTGTAATCACCCACAACGACCAGCTTGAGGGGTAATTCAACTTTCTTTTGACTTCCTCCCGTGTGTAAATCCAATTTTATGTTGACGCGCGCTTTGGGGATCTCAGACTGATAGGAGTTAGACATGGCTGTCCCTGTTCTATGGAGTAATAGAAATGGTCAATGCCAGCGAGAAATGACTAAGAAAGGCTTACCCTGCCAAAAAATCTTCCCTTTTACGCCCTCCGACGTAAAGAAAACCGGGGTCAAAAGCGAGCACATTCCATTTACTGGCGAGCATGACACGGTATTTATAAGCCTCAATCTGAAATGAAAAATTTCGGATAAGTGCCAATTGAAAGGAGTGTAAAAATATTGGCGGCGTGATGGGAAATTAAATTATGTAACATGATGCTACAAGTGGTTTATTTAACAAAATCAGATCATCAATTTGATTTATAAGACTTTTCTTACAACAGCCCCTACAACCCATATGGAATAAGAGTGCGAGGAAAATGATCAATTTGACGTAGGGTTTAAAATTACGCAGAAAACCCACAAAACTCATGAGGGATTTTATTTTTAGTTTTTTATTAAAAATGAGATCTCATCCGTAACTGGACAAACGGATAGATAGCGATCGGCCTCAGGAGCAATATTTTTTGCTTAGATGAGACTTATTGATGTTCGCCGGGGGTAGGGACAATGTTGATGGTGTGGCTCACTCATATCTCTTCCCGCAGTGAGAGATATGAATCCCATAGACACGGCGCAGAAAGCCTGAAGTGCACCGACAGCCATTACCTGACCTCATGTGAGAAATGTGCCAACAGTTGTGGAATGAAGCGTGCTGAAAATGATCGGGCTTGCTATCTGGTTGGGAACCTTTGTTCTATTCCTCAGGCTGTAAGGTGATCCGGTTCGGATCCAGAATGACTGCCGGAAGGGTATGGGTCTGAAAAGCCTCCATACATGCTGACATATCCCCGAGCACCCTAAACTCAACCAGCTCAACAAGTTTGCCATCATCTGAAAACCCACGCGTCAGCGCCGACTTTTTTACCAGCAATGCTGCACTGTCGTCGTATTCTTCGGCCAGAGCGTCCTGGTCCCAGTCATCATCACTGACCGCTGCATTGGCCCAGCCCTGAGATTTTAGTTGCTCAATGGCGAATGTCAGCCGGTAGAGATCCGACTGTATGGGAACCGGCGCGATACAGGATCCCCACAGATATTCCAGGCGGTTAAGTAAGCTGGCGGCGATGCCTTTGTTGCGCCCCAATGCTAGTAACCCCGCAATATCGGGTGCAACGGTACGCGGGAAGCGCTTTTGCTTTTGTGCCATGGCGAGCCAGCGCAGTAAAAACGTATGGACATCCAGCGGGGATATGGCCCGACCACCTGCGCCCGAACTTCTGGCCGCAGCACTTTGGCACCGTTCCCCGATGGATACTGCTCGAACCCAAAACCTTCACCTGGCTGGACCGCCTGTGTGCGGACTATCACGGCGACTTTTGGGATTTTTATACCTTACCCAACGGCGGCGCGTTTAGGGTCCCAGGCACGGAGCAGGACTATGCACTGTTTAACGAGCTTAACGGCAACGGGGCCACGGTCAGTCGTGAAGCCGCAGGCATTATCGCCTGCCTGATGACATACAGCCACCACGCCTGCCTCACAGAGCACGACGACATGACCACGCATTTCTACCGGCTGCGGGAGTACGCCCTGCACCATCCCGAAAGCCGGGCCATCTTTACCCTGATTGACTGAGGTAAACGAAAGGGATCGGCTTGAATAACCACGACTTGAAGGCTCATCGCACAGGCTGCCATACCGAAAGCCTGACCCACAATTGTCAATCACAGGAATAAGACATGCAATATCAAACCCAACAGCGCGTTATCCAGATGGCGCTGACCCTGCTCGAAAAGCAAATGAAACAGAAATCAGTGGGGTTCAGTTCTACCATTGAAACAATGCATTACCTGCGGCTTCAGTTGGAACAGCTCGAACGTGAGGTGTTTATGGTGCTGTATCTGGACAGTCAGCACCGCCTTATCACCAGCGAGACCACCTCAATGGGCACCATCAACGCCACCGCCGTTTACCCAAGGGAGATTATCAAAACAGCGCTCGGGCATAACGCGGCCGCCGTCGTGGTGGCACATAACCACCCCTCGGGCGTGGCAGAGCCCAGCGACGATGACAGGAAGGTCACGAAGCGGCTCACTGAGGCGCTGTCGCTGGTTGATATCCGGGTGCTGGACCACATAGTGGTCGGCCACGGTCAGGCGGTGTCATTTGCAGAACGCGGCTGGCTGTAAGGTCGAATGATGGCGGATACCCTGTCCGACAGTGAGAAAGCCTATGGCCGCCTTCTTGCTGACGACGACCTTTGCACCGAATGTTATTACCTCATCCATTACCCGGGACGGTTATCGCTGTGCAGCCGGTTAACCGGCACAGAACGCTGGCCCTGTGCCATAAGCGCCGACAAAGACACGCTTTACTGTGAACGCTTTACCGACTATCGGGGATAGCGATATTAGCCTGATGGTGTGATCCCTTCCCCATAACCTCAAGGAATCCTGAAATGACTCTACCACTTCCCGCTGTCACCCAGCCGACTGTCGTCCCTGTGAGTCCGCATTGGGGGCTGAGGAACAATATAACTCCGTGCTTCGGTGCCCGCCTGGTGCAGGAAAGCAGCCGTCTGCATTACCTGGCTGGCCGGGCAGGCTTCTGCGGTGAATTCAGCGCAGACGACGCCCTGCGGCTCGACCAGGCATTTCCACTGATACTCAAACAGCTGGAGCGGATGCTGGTCTCCGGTGAGCTTAATCCCCGCCATCAGCAACGCGCTACGTTGTATCATAATGGCCTGACCTGCGACGCTGACACCCTCGGATCGCACGGGTATGTGTACCTGTCCGTTTATACGATACCGTCTGCGGCAACATGAAATTCCTCCACTTATCTTGCAGTTACCTCAACACATTCCCTGCCTTTATTTCTCACGCATAGCGAGATCACCACCATGAAAATTTCAACCTCAGCGGCACCGTCAGCGGTGCCCGTATCGTCATGCCCGTCGCCCGTGGCCATTTGGCAGCAGCTGCTGACGTACCTGTTCGACCGCCATTACGGCCTGACACTCAACGACACGCCGTTCCACTATGAATCCGTGATAGAGGAATATATCGATGCCGGTATTGCTTTGAAAGATGCGGTGAACTTTGTGGCTGAACGATATGGCCTGCTGCGCATTGACCGCAGCAGCTTTTCTTTCACAGAGCAGCCGCCGTTCATTTCCTACGTCAACATTCTTCAGGCGCGTCGGGCCACCGGCCTGATGACGCAAGAAGGATATAAAGAGGTAAGCATCCTCAACCAGGGCAAAAGGACCACCGAAGGCAGGACAAATGAAAATCCCCGTTAATGCCACTGCGAATGCCGTCAACGATCACCACGGGACGCTTCGTATCGCTGATGAACCCGGAAAATCATCGTTGAAAGTACGCTACCACCGGCGGTCCGCATTACCGGTATCCAATGCAGCACCGCTCATATCACCCTTGCCGACAATACCCTGCTATTTCATGCTTCGCATCAGCGGGAAGAGTACGGCGCCGCAGAGTGGATCCACTTTTCCGGCACAGGGTATCTGCTCAGGCTCAGCGCCTGGGAATATCCCGTACTGCAGCTGAAACGCATGGGGCTGTCAAAACCCTGTCGCCGACTTATTGTCATGCTCATGCAATTACACGGGATCGACTTGCTTCACCTGGATGCGGCGGGCGACGTGCTGCCGACATTCGCGACCTTTGACTGGTAGCCCTTGGTTGCAACACCGCGCCATTTTATCCTTCAAACCTTATCAACAGCACAACAACACCCGTCCTTGCCCGACGGGTATTTTCGTTTATGGAGAAAACAAATATGCAGGCAGAACCCGAAGTGTTAACCGAGCACACCGACGTGATTTGCTCCACCAGCATTGAACGCATTGTCACCGGACGTAATACCGCGCTGACGCAAATTGAAACGCTGATCCACCAGCTTGACGATATCTCGACGCTGACCCGGAGTATCGGTGGAAAAACCGCCCTGGACTGGGCTATGAAGCAGGATTTTCGCTGTGGTTGCTGGCTGATGGAGAAAACAGAAACGGCGATGAAAGTTATCGCCCGCAATATGGATCGCGGTATATGGCGAGACCTGATGAAGAAATCGGAAATGCTGTCGCTCATGGACGCGCAGGCCCGTGACCAGTGGGACAGAAATCTTGAAGGGGATGAAATCCCTGCCATCAGTGAAGCCAACATACTCAGTACCTTTGAGCAGTTGCATCAGAGCAAAGATGAGGTATTTGAGCGAGGGATTATCAATATTTTTAAAGGGCTGAGCTGGGATTTTAAAACCAATAGTCCCTGTAGCTTCACAAAGAAGATTATTATCAACAGCCTGGTGGTTTACAACCGTTGGGGCTACAGCATGTGCGGGGGATGCCGGCGGGATCAACTAGCTGACCTGGAAAGAATGCTGCATTTACTGGATGGAAAACCCATCCCGGACAACCGGGGCGATGTCACTACCCGGTTGATGGATCATGTCAGTTTACAGAAAGCATCACATATCTACGAGGACGACTACTTTAGTATTCGTTACTTTCAGAAAGGTACTGGGCATATCACCTTTAAAAGACCGGACCTGGTTGATAAGATGAACGACATCGTGGCGAAACATTATCCTTCCATGCTGCCTTCTCGTTCCTGAGTTTACGTCCCTTATTTCAACAGCAAATCGGATCGAGGGTACAAATGAGGGCACAAAAAAAATCAAATTAAATATGGCCATTAATAATCAATGGGTTAGGTTGACAAATCGATTCCGAGTCCGGCACCAAATTTAAAGAAACCCGCCTATGGCGGGTTTTTTGCTTTCTAAGATACGGACTCTCCATCGAACTCCGTTCGATTATTCGTCTCATCCTGAGACTCCCCTCTTCGGGGCCAGCGCAAGCGCTGTTCATTGGTGAAGCACGGGCAAATTCAACCTCGCTAATGTTGGTCAAAGCAGCCTACGCCCAGTTGATGATAGCGGCCAAGTGCAACGATATACTTTCTATTATTCAACCGGGCTTTTGGCCCGCTCCAGGTCTCCCCTGGTAACATAAAAAACTGTGTTGAGCTTTCATCGTCGCCGTTACAGCCATTTTGTAGGATAACCCTAAAGAAAGTATTACCCGTATTACGGATTACCCCCTTCATTTCATCTATATTGTACTTAAGATGGGTTTCCCGAGGGCGAACAACCAGAACCGTGCTCATAGCTACCACCGGGATGATATCCAGGTCTTTTTGCTGCGAACGCCACGGGAAAAGCGCCACCGGTGTTTCTTTAAAAATCACTCGATAGTAGCGCTCTACGTTATCTTTAGGCCCACGGTAGTAGAGTTTGAAATACTCTCGCCCGTCTGGCTGGAGAGTAAATTTTAGCGGCGACCAGACTAAGTCTCTGTCTCCGCCTATTATCGGTGTTTCATTACCATTTCCCGGCCGGGAAATTTTCCATGCTGAAAGGGTATAAAGATTATTATTTAGAGTGTCATTGATGATGGGGCGTGAAATGAAATCCTTCCTGGCATCCATTTCGTAGATCATTGAACTGAAATATCCCCCCCACGCAGAGAGGGTGAATAGTCCGGTCGAGATAGTAAGACCCCACGCCATGATCGTCGATACCATTTTCATCATGTCTCCTTAGCGGTCTACGCCTATCCAGGTCGCCGTCACCTTGACTTCTCCGCTGGCGTTGACGCTCCCCATCCAGTCATGGCCATCGACAGTTAATTTAGAGCGAGCATCGTCCATTGGGAACAGGAGTTTCAACGTCGTGGCAAAGAATGATCCGCTATCAACGTTGGCGTTCCAGGCGGTTTCTACCCAATTCGCCTGAGTCATATCAACAGGTGCTTCGCTACAGCTGTTACGCACTTTTTGTTCCGCCCCGGAAACGGCTATCCACGAAAGATAGGCAGGGATCGGGACATTAAGCGTCCCATCTGATGAACTGAACAAACAATACGGCACACCGTTTATGGTCGTTGAATCTCCCACCACCTGAGCGGTAATGCTGTCGGCCATGCGTGCAGCAGAAACCGTAACCCTATACTCGAACTCGATAGGTGTGCTGCTGTCAATTTTGCCGGAAGCCGTTGGTTTTGAACTCCCGTCGCTGGCGATAATACTAATGCCGTACTCTTTTGGCGTAATATTAATCAGCGTTGAAGGTGTAAATTGATAATAGCCCGATTGCGGCGTGACTGAATTATCAAAGTAAAAGGTAAACAGAGCATCTTTATTCGTTAGATCGCTACCGGCCTTCAGCACTTTTTGAAAGAAAGTATTGGATAGGAAAACATATACATATTCACCGGTTGTGGTGAAGACTTTGTTATATGTTGTGGAGCTCGTATAGTTATACCAGGTGGCGCCATCACCGCTAAATCGCACATCAGCAGCGGAAGGCGAGAAGCCTAACAGAGCCGTATCGACAACCATCTGGAAATCAAGTGACGCAGTGAGCCTTTCCGTTTCTTGCAAAGAATAGGCAACCATTTTGCACACCAGACCAGTATCTCTGCCAGCAATGCTTACCTGGCACAAATCGGAACCAATACTAACGCTTGGCGTTCCGTCGCTGGCGATCCATATTTCGGCCATCGAGCCGGTATTTCTCAGCGTTAGATGTCCAACTTTATTTAGCGTCATCGTGTAGTTACGCCAGGTACCACCTGTGGTGAGATCCTTACAGCGTTCACCGGATGCAAAATCATAATCGACATTTGAATTCATATAGCAGAGGTTGAAATCAAATACATCGCTGGAACCTACCGGCTGGCTGCGGAA
Source organism: Enterobacteriaceae bacterium Kacie_13 (assembly GCA_013457415.1). Taxonomy (NCBI): domain Bacteria; kingdom Pseudomonadati; phylum Pseudomonadota; class Gammaproteobacteria; order Enterobacterales; family Enterobacteriaceae; species Enterobacteriaceae bacterium Kacie_13. The sequence goes on along the minus strand of CP045665.1, from coordinate 954,169 downwards.
ATACTCATAGGCTGCAGGGCTCAGCGTTCCGGCACCATAGCTGCCGTTTTCTACGGAACTACCGGCCATCGCATGATAATAACCATCGTTATCTATAACGTCTGGCGTGATGTAGCCAGATGCGGGGCAGGTCGCCCCCGTTGTCATACAGCGAATTCCCAGGAAAGGACGGGAAATGGGCGAATTGGTGAGCCACAGGTCGTGATAGCGGTTGCCATAGCTCCAGCCCGAGTTCCCCATATATCCCAGGCTACGCTGTCTCGTTTTGTATTTTGTCCAGATATTTGAGCCGCTGAAACGAGGGGACAGAGAACCCGAAGTAATAAAGTATTCTTTATCGACATCGTTATCGATAAACAAATAGGTGTTATTACCGCTGCCGCCGTTAGACGGGGTTAACGCCAGAGCGGGTGATACCCATATTCCACCCAACACCAACAGTAATAATGCATGCGGCTTAATAAACATTGTCGACGACTCCTGTCCGTGATGCTGTTCGTTGTTGAGTTTCGCAAAGCACTTCGCCAATCCACTCGGCCCCTCTGGCATGTGCCAGATCAAGGTCGGCCTCGCAAACCCCGCCATTGGCATCCTGCAGCGTAATAACCGGATAACGCTTATCGACGTCCATAGCAAACTCACCGTTATTATCGGTACGCGTCTTACCTATGTGGTTATGAATATCTGTGTTGGCGTAGTAGCGGCCCTGGCTATTCTTCACGCGCCCAAAAACGGTAACAAGTTGCTTTATCTCAGGGTTTATAACGCCAATATTTCCGGGGTAAAGCACAACCTTGCTGCGCCTGCCGCTCACAATATTAACGCTATCTTCAGAGTTCTTATCATTCATTAACTCGACGTTATATTCAGCATAAGGCGGCAGGTTAATGAAGTTACTCTTTCCGCTGAGCACATAATTCTGTCCGTTGATCTGCGCAAGCATCTTGCCTTTTTCGCTGAAGTTGGTATTTACCACCAGGCCTGATGATTGCGCCCCTTTACCGAGGTAAAGATCCTTTTGCGACCAGGCAATGCTGCCTTGAGAACTCAGACTGACGTTGGAACTATGGTCGGAAGAGCGGCTTACCGATACCGTGCCAGTATTATATTTGGTGTCATAGCTGGCAAAGCCGTTGGCCGCATAGTTGTCAGAGGTGTAGCTATTATCATCATTATTATTTTGCTTAATACGTTTCGAGACGGAAGCTCCCGTCTGAGTGATGGCCCTATCCTCGAAGCGTTTACGCAAGGTAGCGTTAGCCAGCATGTTGCCATTCTGGCTTGATATTCCGGTACTTAGCCAGGTGGAGAACGGAATAGAAATATCGATATTGATATATTTGTCTCGTACATTACTGTTGCTATCGTACTGATAGCTCTGGATACCAGCCCGCAGAGAGACAGACGCATAGCGGTTAGAGAACAGCGATTGATCGTAATCCACGTTGGTGTACGTGTTGTTGATATATTTATCATTCGTTCTGCTGACCGTAAGCGTACCAAGGAAGGGGGCAATTTTACGTAAGTTAGCGGTTGCACCAATGGTGAAATAATCAGCTTGTTGTACCGGAAGACGATCTCCGATGTGACCATACTGACGTGACCCCCAAATATTGCCGTAGCCGCCGGGAATGTTGAGGTTCAGGGTAGAAATCCCCTGCCAGCTGCTGTCTGTTGCCAGCAGTACCTGCTGGTTAAAACTAAAGGAATTACTAAAAATAAAGTTGGCTTCAGTTTCATTAACACCGTTGTTATCGAAGCCGTACAGAGTTGTTTTCAGATTGGTGCCTGACAACCACGGCTGGCTAGTCGCCGCCGCAACGCCCGTTATCCACGTGTCTTTTTTGCCGTAGTTAATGTTGTTGTGTTGGCGATAATCCATCTTGTTATAGTCAAGCGCTCCGCCGAAGAGTTGCCATGACAAATTACCCGTCACGCTGGAGCTTCGGGCATAGGTTTTATTAATGTTTGCGGTTCTATTGCTTACCACCCGGCCATTAACTATCACCCGCACGCTAACGTCATAGATCCCAAACGGTAATTTTGAAGTATCGATTTCATAGCTCCCCATCGAAAAGTTCTGGATGCTAAGCAGTTTCTCATTACGGTAAACGTGTACTTCACCAGCAGCGGGCAGAAAGACCGTAATTGGCGTCAGTGAGAGCGTATTATCTTCAATTTGTGAACTGCTTTTGTTGCCGAAGCTCATACCGTAAATTCGGCTGGAGTTCAGCGCGCTCATACTAGCGATTGATTGCAGGTTCCAGGTATCAACCATTCCCATAGCAAAGCGATGCCCCTGATAATCGCGCTCGTACATGGTGCGATAAAGCTCACCCTTCTGGTCGGCAGTACCAATACCGTACACGGAACCATTAAGATTCAGGTGATGTTCACGCAGTGACCAGGTGTTATCAAGCGTCAGAAAGCTGCTGGCATTATCGGTATTCGCATACTTGTTGTAGTAGCTACCTATAGAGTAATTGAGCACACTGGAAAGCTGCTCAGAGGTTGACTCCCCCAGCATATTTGAGCGTGGAATGATCGCTGCCTGCATCGCTTCACGATTGACAGTTAGCTCAATATAAAAGGAGCGAGTATCAAGAGACAGCGATGCATCTTTATTTAAATAAATGTTATTGCCGTCACCAATACTTTTATTTTGTAGCGTCGCTAACAGCGTTTTTACTTGTGAGGACAGCTCTGTTTTTTCTTGAAGCTCGATTAATGTGACTTGATTTAATTGGAATTCATTGTTTTTGATTGTCAGAATCGCATCAGCAATTTTTTGTTGGCTACGTTCTGTATTACTGACGCCTGCATAGCGGATGAAAACGGGCACGGTCATTCCCTGATATAACGCATTGGCAAAGATAGCGGGAATAACATAATTATTAACTCTTACCGGCGTGGTTGGGGACGCTGTCCAGGCTTGGTTTACCGTTAATAATAACCCAGCAAAAAGAGTCCCTTTTACATACCCCAGATTATCCATAATATTTCTCAGTTTACATTTATATATTGCTCACCCTGCCAGATGCCAATGCGAGTTTTGTTATTGGCCAGGTCGGTATGTTTTACTTTTACGCTGATGCCCGGCATTATGTAATATCGCTCACGACATCCTTGACCAGTATCTCTGCTTTTATCCCGACATGGGCCGTAAGAAATCATGCGGAAAGAGGCATTACCCGTATTGGTTACGGTATCGCCATTGCGGATGTAATCAAATTTCTCATTACGCGGTGTAACAACCAGAATTGTGCTAATAATTGCCGATGTTGTCGCTTCCCCTCGTTTTTTCTTCTCACCAGCACTAAATTCGGTCACGGGCTCATCAGTCCATGAAAGTCGATAATAACGCTCTTTATTATCTTTTGGGCCTTTGTAAAAGAAACGGAAGTTTTCTTTTGCGTTACCGGGAAGAATTAAACTCGCAGGTGTCGACAGGAGTTCCGATTTTGACTCCATCGGAATAATCTCTCCACCGGCCATTGGTGAAGAAAGTCGTTCAACCTTCACGCTAACATAGCGGGCGGTGTCCGTGGTATTAGTAATTTCTTTTACCAAGGTAGTGGCGTCTGATGCCATCATAGATGTCACTTCGCCAACGTTTACTGCATAAACAGAAAGTGATGAAGCCAGCAGGGGGAGCGAAATTAACAGGGATTTAAATATCATGGAAAATCCTTAAAAGGAGGCTATGCCTCCTTTTTCATACTGAATATAGGGTGTATGCGGAGATTAGACAGTCCAGACAGCGGTAAATTGAACGCGCACGTCGCCGCTCCAGTAACCGTCAGTCAAATCGCTGAAATCTGAAATAGTCGTCCCGTCAGAAGTAGCAGAAGCAATGTTGAAATCGAAGTTACCTTGGGTGCTTACGCGGTTAGCGCCAGAATAAGCAGTCGCCACTGCCAGCGCGTCGAGGCCCGCAGAGACATTGTTCGTCGTATCGATCATAGTGACCGGCGTTGTTTTGGTCAGCGCCACGCCATTCCAGTTAACACCAACTTCTAAGGTTGAAGCATCAGTAGTACGGCTCAGAGTATTGTTAATGACCTGAGAGGTCAGCATGAAGTCGGTTGCACCAGACTGTCCTTCAATGGTGATATCGAATGCGCCAGTCTGGGTGTTAAACGACTTGATACCTTCAGCGTATTGAAAGTTTAACGATTTAAGCGGAGTTACAACCAGTGCGCTGGTTGTATCTTTAGTCGCGCTAGCATCCCATTTTGCCGTTGCGGAAGCAGTAACGTCAGCCATTACGTTAGAGGAAGCCAGAGCTGCAGCCACAATACCTGCTAATACGATCTTGTTCATTTTCATTTTCCTAAAAAGTTAATATCCATGTGTACTTCAAATTTAATAAAAACCATTACTATCTGGCTATTATGGTGTTTAGACTCCCCTTCCCTCCCATTTTCAGTTGTAAACGACGTTTGATTTCATAAGTTTTTTTTGAACTAATAACTAAAATTTCTGAGATTTGTTTTATCGATTTGTCTGAAAACATGAGATCCAGCATTTTGACCTCTATCTCATTAAGACTATTGCGATAAAAGCATTGATCGCTATACCTGCTGAAGGGGATAGAAATCTTTTTTTCGATCTCAAACCCAGTATCTTCTGGGTTTATAACGGAAACTATCTTCGTACTATTTTTTTTCCAGTAAAATGCTAACGGGATCATTGTCATATCAGGAATAAGAACGAGTCGTAATCCTGTTCTTGTTAGATGTGCAAGCCATTCATTATTAGAATATAATTTTGCGTTATGGCTTGAAAAATCAACAAATACTAGATCATTATACGTAATATTATAGCGGGAATTTATTATAAAAAACTCTAACCCCAGCTTCAAAAAGGAGTTAGTTTCAGGCCATATACAATATCTATTTGACACGCAATTAATCATTTTAATTGTTGGCTGAGCGTTAAGATCGCATTTAAAATGACAGCTAAAACAACATATCTTCCCGTATCTTCGCCACGCCATAGACTTTTTAATTCCCTTAAATAAATCCTGTGATTGCGTTGTGGGTATATTATGGATTAAAAAGTAAATGTGGCAACATAATATTAAACAAATGTAAATTTCACCTGGATATAAAATTCCTACCGTGCGTTATTAATTACATCAGATAACTGGTAAATTTTACAAACACTTACGTTAAAAACGCCCCCCCTTTATTAAAGAGCTTAAGAATTTCTATCATCGCACTAGGAATTTTCTATATATTTTGCATTTATTTGGTTAAAAAAAAACAGCACTAAATGTTAAAATAATAAACAGCCAAAACAAATTTGTTTATTTGTTGTTATTGCATTTGTTTGACTGTCGTTGCTGTGATGTGGTTTGAATGTTGCTTTCGAAGGTTATTTGCCTTAAAACGTAAATAAAGTAGGCACTCCGATCACTATTGCAGTGGCTTGTAAAATGCTTAAAATTGATCTGGTTTAAGTATGGTAGATTTTTGCCACCTCCGCTCAGGGCTGCCACCATAGAGTTGTAATGCGTTATTATTCCTAATTAGACGGAAAAATAGGCGCGATGTATATGTGCGTTTTTTGTACTTTATTCAACACCCTTTACATTTCTGTATATATGAATATGGGTTTTGTCTAAAGTAATTTGTACATCTCCCAGCTCGCTAATTTGATTACATGTAACGAAACCCTCAGTTGTTGCAAAGTTAAAGACACCGTGCCGAATGGCTGGCAAAGTTGAAATCAGCCTGATGTCAATCGTGATTATCCATAATGATGTACTCATGATGTCAGGATCGCTGGAGAAGCTGTGAACGGTAAAAAGTGGGGGACTGGGGCATGTTCATTGAGAACTCCGTTCTGAGCTGATAGTTCTGCACAATCGAAACTGTACCGTTTTTCAGTAGAATTTGAGTTCTAGCGTTCGGCTGCGGATTTTACCGCAGCGACGCGAGCATGGCGTAAAGCATGTGGCTTTACCAAGTGAATAAGAACGAAACCGGGCTAATGACTCCAGATAAATAAATGTTTATAAAGAGTTGGATAAGTCACCAATATACTCTTTCGCAATTATCTTCTGATAGTCCTTGAGATCGTGCCATTACCGGGGGATGTAAGACCAGGATAACCCACGCGAATGAGCTTGCTTAGTGCAGCTCACCTGACCTTCTTTCGCCAGAGCTAACAGAATGCTGCGCGCACTGTAAATGCTTTCATCGCATTGCAGTGCTATTTCACGGGTGTTGGCTTTCCCTGCTTTTTCAGATGTGGTCGAAGGCTCGCAGAAGAGCTGGCGCAATGCGTTAAGCACCGCATCTTTTCGTTGAGGATAGGTAGAACGGCTCATGGAAATACCCTTACAGTTAATCCGGAATGAATGCGGAAATTATATTCATCGGACTAATTTTTAAGAATCGGGGAATACCGACCTCCCCCTCAGGATATACCGATACCGCCTAAGAAAATTCCTATCTGTATTTTTCGGCCATTTGCATCATCTGTTGATTAAGCCGGGTAAGTTGCTGCATCAGATGCTGATAATCCATGCGTTGTGCATCGAACCGACGGGTGGCCAGTGAATCGGTCAGCTTTTCGCAAGCCTTTGCCAGCGCTGGTTCCCCCAGCATGGACGCACTGCCCTGCAATTTATGCAGTAAGGCCAGAATTGCCTGATGATCATTCCGTGATGCGGCCTGCTCAAATTCTTCTGCAAGCAGTTGTTGGCTGCGCAGTGCGATAGTCAGGAATTGTGCAATTTTAACGCTATCCCCCTGACACAATATAGCAAGCCGTTCAGCAAAAAGGAGATTGCGGCTTTCATCTGGGTGAGCCTGTTGAATATGGCCGGTGAGGCCTGCCAGTATGGGTTGCAAGTCATTAACCAACACCGGTTTAATCAGGCACGCCTGCATCCCCGCACGTTCTGCCTGGGTCGCCACTTCCGTGCGTGCATCGGCGGTACAACCAATAATCACAATGTGCTGCCATAACGGCTGCTGGCGAATATGTTCGGCCAACTGATAACCGTCCATACCCGGCATGTTGCAGTCAGTTATCAAAACATTCACCGGATGCGCTTCCAGCCAGCGCAGTGCATCCTCCGCACTTTTCACATAGCTGACGTTGGGGAATTGCAGATAATTGAGCTGCCGGGTCAGTAACACTGCGTTGGGTTCAAAATCATCCACCACAAGGATATTCAGCGAGCGATTAACCTCCGGTTCGGAGCCTGTGCAATCATTGTTGCAGGTCAGACGTTCATCATCTTTTCCGGGCACCGCCATGGCTAATTTGACAATAAAAGTCGAGCCCTGTCCCGGCGCGCTATCCAGATGGAGTGTCCCGTCCATCTTTTCAACCAGTTGTTTGCAAATCCACAAACCCAGTCCCGAGCTGTTCATACCGCTGGCGTCAGGGTGCTGCCCCTGAGTGAAAGCATCAAAAATCGTCTTTTGATCTTCTCTGGCGATACCGCTGCCACTGTCTTTGACAGTTAATGTCACCACGCCAAAGGTATTGCTGACCGGCGACCAGTCCACACTGAGCGCTACCAAGCCTGAGGTCGTAAACTTAAAGGCGTTACTCAGCAAGTTGGTTATGATCTGACGTATGCGCACAGAATCAAACATCAGCGATTCAGGCAGCGCAGCATCAAAATGGGTCTGAAAATTCAGCCGTTTTTCCCGTGCTATGTACTGATAAATGTTATTAAGCCTGAGCAGCTCATTTTTCAAATTGCCCGCAGACGGACTCACCGTCAGCTCGCCGCTTTCCGTTTTCGCATTATCAATCAGGTCGTTAAGCAGGCCCAGCAGTGAATGAGCGTTGTAATGGATATTCTCCAGCGTGCTCTTTTGGGTGGCTACATCACTGCGCAATTCCAGCTCCAGCATCCCGAGGAGCACGTTCATCGGCGTGCGGATTTCATGACTGATGGTGGCGAGGAAGGTACTTTTCGCCCGGTTGGCTTGTTCGGCAATCAGTTTGGCTTCCTGCAGCTGTTTTTCAGCCAGTTTGCGATCGGTAATATCCAGCCACCCGCCAATCATCCCCGGTTCAGTGTCGCCATCAATGGCGAAAGGCATCGCCCAGATATAAAAAGCCTGCGCCCCCTGCTGCATCTGCACGGTAACATCGGCCGACACCATTTTTTGCTGTTCCTGCACGCGACGAAAGAAATTGCCCAGCATTTTCAGCCATGAACCATGCGTATAGTCATCGGCACTCGCTTTCTGGAAATAAGAATATCGGACTTTTTCGTCATGCAGAGTTTCATAGAAATGATTGTTGGAGTTGATAATTTGTTTTTTGCTGTTGCGAATAAATACTGCAAAAGGGAGTGATTCTAGTAATTTTTTTTGCAGACTCAGTTGCGCATTCAGATGCTTACGGCGGAGTTGTAAACGCCAGAATGCCGCCCCAAGTGTTAATCCGATCAGGCTGATAAGAGCCATCGAGATAATAACCGCTGCGCGAAACTGGCTTTCAGAAAGGAGTAAGGACACATTCCGCGGCCGGTAGTTGTTCCACTTGAGCTGCATCTTTAGCAGGTCTTCCGGTGCCAGACTGCTGATCACCTTATCCACAATGGATTTCAGTTCCGGCATGGTCGGGGTAATGGCAAAAGACAGTGGGATCGCATGATCGCCGATAATTCCGGCAATCTTAAAATGGTCGGGAAAATACTGAGAGGATAATGCACGCATGCTCAGAGAGTCTTCAATTACCGCATCGACTTTGCCCTGATCCAGCCACTGTAATAACTCGAGGGAATTCCCGGCTGGCAGGGTCTTAATCCGCGGGTCCTGCAACAAGTTATGGTTGACATCCAGTTCCGCAGCCCCCGCCAGCACGCCGACTTTCATTCCCCGCAACTGATAAAGACGGGTTATCTCAGGGGCATCTTTTCTGAGCGCGACGACCCAGATGGCTTCGGTAAATGGCGTGGAAAAAAGAATGTGTTTAGCCCTGATGGCACTGGGAGCGGCGCCGGGGAACAGATGCACAGTGCCCCGCTGCAGATTGTGAAACAAGGTCAGCGGCTGATCCTGCCGCTCGGCCACAAACTGAATGCCGGTTTTTTGGGTAATCAGATTTAACAGATCAACCCCCAGTCCGACCATTTTGGGCGGATCCGCACGGCAGTCTTGCCGTGTGTCGCAAAAGATAAAGGGAGGAAAATACAGCGTCGCGCCGTATTTCAGCGTCGGATGTTGTTCAATCCATTGCCTCTCCTGCGGCGTAAAAGAGATTGTTCCGGCCAGTTTATAATGGTGGTTACTGTTCCATCGGTTATTAATATCACTCGCGGTTCTCTCGGATATCTGCGCGATGGCGTTATTCACTTTCTCTAAGAGCAGCGGATTTTGTTTACGCAATAACATCGTTGCGGGCGGGCGAGGATAAGAAGACGGGCGTTCAATTTGCAATTCATTCAGCTGTAGCTTGTCGATGAGATAATCCACACCCAACATACCACCGACAAAAATATCAATTCTGGCGTATGCCACGCCTTCCAGAGCCTGCAACTGGTTCTTGAATTCCACCAGATAATCATTGGGATAGGCCTGAGTAAGTTTCACCCAGTTCAGCTCGCCGCCGATATAGCCGATTTGCCGTTTTGCTGCCGGGACCGTGGCACCCTTACGCGTCACTTCGACCTGTTGATCATAAAAGTAAGGTTTTGATTTCACGACATCCGGCGGCATTTCGCCATTATTATTCGGCAGGATATCGATCCGCCCTTCACGCAACGCCTTTAACGCCGATGGACGATCGTTAAAATTATAAACCTCAACCTGAGCATTCAGTAATTCCCCCAATACCTTAATGTAATCCGCATCCATCCCTTCATAGGCCTGCACTGAGGAATTGATCTGATAAGGCGCTTCCTGGCCGGTAAATGTACCGACCCGTAATACGGCTGTTTTGGATGTGATGGGAGAAGGCGTGCGGTACGAAGAGGCATAACTGCGTAATTGCAGTTTTTCAGGCACAGACGACCCCGTACCGGTACTCAGCACAGGGAGATTTGCGTTAACCTGCAAACAGGTCAACGCCAGAAATACCATCAGGTTAAATAAGATTATTTTGTTTAGCATATTCAATAAGGTCAACGATAGAGACCAGATTCAGTTTTTGCTTGATATTGGTCTTGTGCGTACTAACCGTCTTCTCACTAATATTCAGGTAATTAGCGATCATCTTATTGGTTTCACCTAAAACGATATGTTGCAAAATCATCATCTCTCGTCCGGTTAAAGGACCTTTTCCTCCCTTATTTAATGCGCTTCTTCTCAAATGATTTAAGAGATCTGCAGGGAAAAAAGAGTAACCGGATAGGATCATTTTAGCGGCAGTATAAATTTCTTCGAGGTCTTTATGTTTGCTGATAAATCCATTGGCACCCATTTGAATCGCTTTGGTAGCATAAATCCGTTCATCTTTGGCCGACAAAAATAACACTTTGGTTTCTGGCCGGGTGGCATGGACATGGCGAAAAACGTCGATGCCGTCCATATCCGGCAGTTCGATGTCGAGAATCAGCAGATCAGCAGGTTGCCGATGGAGAAAGCCTATCGCATCCTTCCCTTCACCGCTTGCCAACACTACGTTGATGGTGCCGTCTTTTTGCAGTAAGAGGCTAATTGACGCTCTAACCAGGGGATGATCATCGATAACAATGGCCGAAAACGGGGTCATAATTCTCCTTAATCTGGCGTCGACACACGGTGATTTGTGTAAAGTAATTCTGGGAAGATTATAGCGATATGTGAGTTATCAGGAAAAGTTCAATTAGAAAGATTCTGGCGTTGCAAGGCAAATATAATTTAGTCAGATTTAAATGCATGTGGATGCGCTTTCACAAACTTGACCAGTTCGCAATCCCCCCGGAGTGAAAATCTCCTTAACACCCTATTTTTATGCGCGGAAACTGTTTTGAAATTCATATTCATAATATTTCCGATGCGTACAAGACTAAAACCTTGAAGAGAATATTTAATCACCTGCATTTCATGTGGTTTAATTTTCAGAAACTGGCAATGAAAACAGGATTTTTGTGAAATGAATAATCTGTATGCACATTGTTTCAACCAGACATCGAGGATAATTGCCAGCAGATCATCCACAGACATTTGCAAAGGAATAAAAGGCGTTTTCATTAAACATTGCAGGGAACTGTTCATGGCCCCCCTGACCGGATTATTGTTGTAAAATCCAACAATTACTGTCTGTGGGCTAAGACTTCTTAACTCTGCATCGCACACAGATTCCGAACCCGCGCCAAAGAATTTGATCAGAAGATCGATTTTATCCGCATAAGGTGCTGAATTGTGATCAAAACAAAATATACTTTCTCCCACCTGCGGTTCAAATCGCTCCTTCAGCAAAACGCCTATCCCTTTGTTAAAATAGACGTTTTCAGACTGAATCATTATATTGATCACATCGAATCCTTTGTAGGGTCACGGGAATATCTTGAAGAATTTTTTCCGGCCACAGGTAACCCTGCATGTAGGTCACACCGCAGGATTCTGCTATCGCGCGATGCCTTTCAGTTTCAATTCCTTCAATCAGCAATGTGGAAGAATACTGCCTGAATGTGGTTAATAAATTTCTCAGCCTGCTCATATTCTCCGACAATGACCAGAACAGTAACTTGTCGACTTTTATTCCATCAACTTCGAACGTCAGACTGTCCACGACAGAAATGAGATCATCTTCCATATCGTCGATCCATACCTGATAGCCCGCCTGTTGAAGTGCCAGCACATTTTTCTTCAGCGCGGACATCTCCTGAGGAGACAAGGCTAATAGTGACCGGGGATCCTGAATTTCAATGATTATTTTTGAATCCCCAGCCTCTTCAGTTATCAGGAAGGGAGAGGTTAACTCACGAACCGGAATGTTGATAAAGTAATAAAAGTCATGCTCTGTATGGCGGGCGAAAGACAGTTGCCTTTGCAAAATATTCCGTGTCACCTGACGGGGAGCGTGCTCGAAATAAGCCTCCATATCCAGCGAGCCCAGGCGATGACTCAGCATTTCGTAGCCAAATAACTCACCGTTATGAGTCGAGATAATCGGCTGCAGTCGAGCGCCGGGAATAAGCATGTCCGTAGAGAATAACATTTCATTTTTGACTAGCATGGGTATTACTCGTCAGGAGAAACTGAGGATCACCGAAGAAAATATAATGCGCTTCCGTTTTCAACCTTTTGGCTTCTTCGCGTTTTCCTGTGAAATTAAGAATGGCAATGCGTGTGGCATAGACATTTTTATCAATGTGAGTCTGCAAATAGAGCGATGACCATTTTAGATAATTGATTAATACGCGGGGATCACGCGTCTGGTTAAAACTCAGCAAACTATTTACCTGCCGATCAAATTCAACGCGTTCAGCGAACACCCACGGGTTCCATAATTCCTTCGCCGGGTTGAGGGTTATCTCCCCCGCTCCACCGCGCAGATTACGGGACTCAATTTTGGACAGCTGTATACCACTTTGCAGAGTGGTGATAAGAAAAGGGATGGCGATCAGCGCACCACACACCATGATCATCTGCGCACCGCGGGTGGTTTTTTCTGGCACTGCCAGCGTGACCTGCTCATTTTCCTGATAGACCTGAGAATCGGTGATAGCCAACAGCAACAGAAAAACAAACCAGTGCGTCACCGACCCGTAAAACGGAAACTCAACCTGGGTATGCAGCACCAGCGGCAGCATCAGCAAAAACAGCCCCCGCAGGCTACATTGTCCGTGCAGCTGATCCCGTGCTCTGGCTTTTTTCCATAAACGGATCGCAGCGAAAATCATCAGGGCATAAGCGAACACATAACAGATACCGCCTTCTACCCATCCGAAAAGGATTTCGTTATGCGGATGATTGGCGACTTCCCCGTTAGGTACCGGCGGATCCTGGTCCACCAGAAAATGCTGATATTGATGTTCAAAGCTTCCCAGTCCCCAGCCTTGCAGTGGGTGCTGTATGATCATGGCTATCGTTTCGCGCAGCATCAGCAGACGATGAAAATTCGAGCCCGCATGTTCAAAATCGACGTCCTGCAGCATTACCTGGATCATCAGCCACCCACACAGCAGACCTAAGGCGATCAGCATCAGCCCCAGACACGCTTTGACAGGCGACTTACGCCAGAAAAGCAACGTCAGTGCCAGCGTGCTCATCGCGGCTGACAGTACACCAATGCGCGATTCTCCGAGCGTCAGATACAGAGGTAGCAGAAATAGCGTCGCCACCTGCAACGTGCGGCAAATACCTTGGGGTAAAGGGGAATGTCCGGCATCGTTCAGCCAGAGAAAAAGCGCAATGCCTAGCGCAGTGGCGATAAAAGAACCGGCAAGATTACGCTGCGCAAACACGCTGCGCACCACCTCTTGCAGTAACGTATGTTCTTCAGTCAGCAATCGCATCACGGCAGGTAAAACAATCACTAAAGCCGATGCTAATATGCCGTACAACACCAGCGTAATATGGGAAAGGCTAAAACGGCATTGTAATAAAGTGAAATACAACAAAAAACCGCACAGCAGCCCAGCGAGCGATGTCACACCAGATAATAAATATTCATGTGGGGTGAACAATACCGGGATAAACATGCATACAATGGCCACCATCAGGTATCTTGCCATTGGGGTGATGATGATATTTTTAATATCGCGAGTTTTCTTCGACCAAAATAACATGATGATTAAGGCCATCATGATCCACGCAAGGATATTCCCCGGCAATAAGAGTCCTGTGCCTCCTGATGAAATTATAGAGAGATGCATCAGGAATAGCAGATGTATCAGCACCAGGCCGATGATGGCATTATTAGTTTTCATGATTTCGATTGATTAAGAGTATTTCCGGTAATGTGCAATTTATTTCCCCGTAGATTTCACATCCACGATCCTGATTTCATAAACAATGGTTGCTGCGGGTGGAATTTTTGGCGGGTAACCTTCGTTACCATAAGCCAGTTCCGGCGGTGCGATCACTTTCACAGAACCATGGTTTTTCAGTAATTTAATGGCATCTTTAAATAACTGCGGGTAATTAGTCAGCGTCTGTGAAACAACATCCCCGCTGCGTTGCATATCGTGGATCACCGTACCGTCAGTCAGTTTTTCAATCACGGAGATATCTACAGTGTCGGTATCCTCAATATCACTGTCACCGGCGTAATCAATCTGATAAATAAAACCGGCGTCAGATTTTTTGTAGCCTTTGTTTTTCAACATGCTGGCGCGGTAGTTTTCTCCCAGCTTTTTCTGTGTCGAAATAATTTTCTGTGTGTTCGCCGCGAGATCTATTTCCGTCTGCTTCAGAACAGCCTTCACGCGGTTCTCGTCGATGATCGGGCTGGCGTTAAACGCATCAATAATGCCTGCCAGTACCAGTTTAGGGTCGGTATCAATACCCTGAATTTTACGCTGCGCCTGCAAATCCAGTGCTTCACGTCCCATATTCATGCCGGCCGCATACGACGCTTCCGGTTTGCCTCTTGCCACGGTAGTCGGACGGGTCAGCAAGGCAGACTGCTCTTTCAGAGTCTTAATCTGCTGTTCCTGAGCAGTCACAATCTCTTCGATCTCTTTATTTTTCGACTCACTCAAAAACAGTTTGTCTTGCTGCGCCTTTAACTCCCCTTGAGAGCCGGTTTGCGACGCTTTCAGTTCATTCAGCTCTTTGGTTAATGCAACCATCTGTTCACGGGCTTCATTGATCTCTTGTTCTTTCAGCGAGGTTGAAGTGTTACTTTTTAACTGCTCATTTTGTGCAGAGAGCGCAGACACCTGCTGCTGCAACTGCGCAATTTTCGCCTGACTTTGTTTATCCCGCGCCGCCTGTTTAATTTGCGCCTGACGCAGCTGCAAATTGGCATTACCCCGGGTGATAGCCGGAGCCTTTTCCGTTTCTACAGACTTTGGCTGTGAGACATTATCGCCACTGTATTCATTGGCAAATTTCAACAGACCAGGAACATCTGTTGCCGCATAACCCTGGTGAAAACAGAAAATCATCGGTAAGCAAAAAAGGGTCTTTCTGAGTTTACTCATTTCAGAGCCTCACCTTTTTTCAATAAAGCCGATAACATGCTGTTGGAAATTTCAGAGCATAGTTTATCTGATTTATATTTATACATAGAATCGACCGTTGACTGGTCGGCATTATTTACATTCTCCCGGATGATGAGATAGTTTTTCACTTCACTCATCAGGGCATTAAAACGCACTGAATATGAATCATAAGCCTTTTTATCCAGGACTTTGATATTATCAAGATTGTTCTTGCACTGTAATAACTCAGCCTGACTGGCCCTGTTTTTTTCCTGAGTGATTTTTTTATTCAGCTCTGCGTCTATACCTTTATTGGCTGGCGAAATAACAGTCTCAGACTTATTGGGTATATTGCTGCAAGACACGGCCAGAATAACAAAAGACAGACTCAGAACTCTTCCCAGAAGAGTTTTCACGAAAAATATCCTTCTGAATTATTTTAAGGGTAAGAAACCATTAATACTTCACTTCCAGAAAATGCACCATCGACCGGAGTTCCGTTTAATGTTCCTTCAATAACCACACTGTTATCCCCTTTTGTCCCCTTCAAAGTCGTACTTATCAGAGGGCTATTATTGGCAGTAAGAGTCACATTCATCCCGTTAGTCAGAGGAATTTCATTCTTTCCGCGTAAGCGCAGTGTATAATCAATAGCATCAGTACATTCAACGATAACATTTGCACTCTTTTTGGTACCGACTGCCTTGTCAGACGTCAAAGTTCCATAATTAAGTGTTATTTCAGGCGTTTTTAATGCACACCAATTATTTACAGGTGGAGTACCTATACACTTAGCTGCAGGAATAGGCGGGATTATCGCACTATTCCATAAATAATTACTTTGATTAATCCCTAAAAACCCGGCACATTCACTACCATTAACACCAGTATGTTTAAGAGTAACTGTTCCGCTTTTACCAAACTGGTCAGTCCAAGCATTTCCTACATCCAGCCATGTATAACCTGAAGTCCCCAGCAAATTAACCTTTTGACCGGAAGCGATCATTAATTCACTAGTTTTCTCATCTTTATGCCTGTGAAATATCCCGAAATATGACATCTCAGTTGGAATTTTATTTTTCAATGCGCTTAAGTTGTCGAGAGATGGATCTGAAACAAATGAAACTGTATATGTCGCCGTACTTGAACTAGTAAGATTCACGTCGACATTAGTTACCACAGGAAATGCTGCTGAAGGAAGGGAATATGTAACCCCCCCTGCCCCAATACAAATAAACATACTTTTTAAAAAAAGCATTTTTGCTTTAATAGTAACCTCTGTAAAAAATATCAATTTCAATCCCCACATTTTTTTTGCTCTTTGAGTAAGTTATTAATCTCTTTCATTTTTCCATAATCGGTTATATAAAAGAGATTGCTAACTCCCTTTGTTCCGCGCAACGCTAATTTCATATCTGAATTTGGTGCTATCATCACTGGTGAAATCTGATCAGCTGTAAGAGTGAAGTAATAGGGTGTAGGATTATGAGCTATCAACTCACCGGATGAGCAACTGATTTTTATATTCTCCGCCCCTGGTATATCATCACTCATACGATCTAACTTCAAAAAATCAGGTCGATAAAAAACTTTAATTCGACTTTGCACGGCCAGTTGCACTTGATTAGGTTTATCTGATTTGGGTGGTATTTCTCGAATATTTAGATAAAACACACTTTCCCGAACTTGTGGTAGTTTTTTAAGCTGGGGTAATCCTTGTATTTTTATCTGACTTACTGTATTCCCTTCGATCCGCTGAACCGGTGGCAATACTATAAAAGGTTCAGTAATTTTTTTTTCCTGTTCGTCTTCCAGCCAGGCTTGCACCAGATAAGGCTTGTCAGAGTTATTTTTTATTTCAAAACTTTGCGATTGTTTTTCAGCGTTAAAGATAACACGGGTACGCCCTAACGCAATTGATGCACTGGCTGGCGGTAAACCGGTCAAAATCAACAACAGGGTGCATAACGCTCCGGTAAGCGTGTTCATTAGGGGTACTCCAGTCCAAATGTGACCGTCGATTTGATATTACCGGCTTCGAGCTTCTTGCTGGTCACTAAATCGGATTGCGCCTGCACATAAGCCTTAAAATCCAGATGATTAGTATGTGTTGTATTATCTTCCAGGGTAAAATTGGCTTTTCCGCTATTCACTGGCACCAGCTTGTTATCCAGGGTGGTGATCGCAACGGCGAATCCCACCGCGCTACCGGCATTTTTCACCAGGCCGCTTTGAACCGAGTCTTCACTGCCGGTAAAGCTGACGATAACCTCTTTCCCCAGGCTGAGGTCGCATTGTTCCAGAGATATGGAAAAAGGTTTGGCTAATGATTTCGCATCTGTATAAAAATTTTTCACCGGTATTTCACGAAAATCAACGGTCTGATCTTCGGTGGAAGGAACCACCATACACGGCTCCTCCACCAGTTCTGCTTTAAATAAGGCATCAACTGCATAGGCAGGGTAAGCCATTATGGCCATCAATACGGTGAACCCATTGAATGCTGTCACCATCAATTTTCTTAGGTTATTCATAGCTGGCAATCACCGTCGTTGAGGTATTTAAAATCCCTGCTGCAACAGGTTTATTATTATCATCTTTAGTCAAAATCGCTTTTATCGGGAAAAGTTGATTTTTTGTAATAATAATAGGCTTATTTAATTCTATTTTACTGTCATCATCACCGTTAACGATGGCAATACCTAAGTTAGCAACCGGAGTATTAAGTATATTAGATTTCCCTGGGGATACCGGCGTACCTGTGACCTGCAACGTTAAATTTGCAGTGGGAATATCCTGATCGCAGGTAATACCAATTTTTTGTGTCACCCATTGGCTCGCACCATCAATTTTATTGATACCCACTCGCCCGAAATCAAATTCAATTTTCTGATCGCCATTAACCTTACAAGGCACTTCGGTCAACTTTCCGTGAAATTTGGCACTTCCGTCTGCCAGACACAATGGTGACAGCAGAAGTAAATTCAGGGCCACCATAATAGTATGAGTAACTTTCATAGTTTGCTCCTCAATTATAACTTGTGGTTAATGTCGCGGTGGCGGAGAAATCACTATTATTGGTTAGCTTAGTATTATTAGGATTTACAACAATAGCTTTTAGATTAAAGGTTGCTTCGCCTCCCGAACCAAGCATCAGAGGAATAGTCTTACCTATTTTAATTTCAGCGTCATCATCTCCGTTCAATAATGCGACCCCTAGCCCTGAAACATTAGTTTGCAGAATATTATCCTTACCTGCCATTGTGGTGCCATTCAGTGTCAGATTAATATTATTACTAGAGACAGAACTGCACTTTACCTCTACAGACTGTGTTTTCTGGTAAAAATCACCTTTTATCTGCTGGATAATGACGTCTTTAAAATCATAATCCAAGAGAGTATCTCCGTTAATCTTGCAGGGTGGTGCATCTATCAATACCCCTTTGAACTCGGCTTTGATATCTGCTTTACTCACTGTTGAAAATAGAGCTGCACTTAATAGCAGGAAAGCACACTGTGCAATTTTCATCTCTAATCCCTTAATTATAACTGGTGGTTAAGGTAGCAAAAGTTCTGAATGTCCCTGATTTCAATTTTGAATTATCATAATTGACAACAACCGCTTTTAGAGAGAAATCAACCCGTCCAGCTGTGAGCGAGAGTTTTATATTATCCCCCAGCTTAATCGCGTTATTACTGTCACCATTGAACAAGGCGATCCCCAACCCTTTCTGATCAGTGGTGAGAATATTATCTTTACCACTGACACCCGTACCTCCGCTTATGGTGAGATTAATAGAGGGATTAGGGGCCGATGTACAACTGATCGGCACAGTCTTTGTTATCTGATCTTTCCCTGCTGGGATCGTATCAATCACTACGGTATTAAAATTGTAAGTCAGATCAACATCACCGTTAATTTTACAAGGCGGAGTACTCAGTATTGTCCCCGTAACTTTTACAGTAGTGGTGTCCCCTTCCGCTGTACGTAATGTCGGTATCGCGCGTGCTGTACCAGGCCCAATTTGCGCCACCGCAACATGCTGGATAAACAGACTGCCGGACATCAGTAGAGCCAAATTGAGTAACTTCATTTTACCTTTCATTTTTATTCCTTACTCAGTGATAGCTCAGACTGAAATTCAGTACAGCTGCGTACGGGCCTTCTTTTAATGCCAACGGAGTACGTTCGAGCATGGCGTAAAATACGACATCGCTGTCGCCCTGATTCATTAACAGCGTCCGGCTATGTTCACCCGGAAATACCTGGTGGTGCTGCGGGTCTTCCAGACGCAATGCCACACCACGTGCCTCACCCGTCGTTTTAAACAGATGGTCGCCAGAATCGTCTTCCACCCCATTGAAGGTCACAAATGACGTTAACTGATCCGGGTAGTAGGAAACCCCTTCCTCGTGCAAATCATCACGCAGCATATTGCCGGCCGCGCCGCAGTCGGTTAAACGAATATGCACCGGCACTGCCTGAGACATGCTGCCGACCCGTTTCAGACGGTAGCTGGGAACGGGATCGAGGGTGATCGACTGCTCGACAGAGTCCATCCGCAGCTTGCATGGCGATTCGCTCAGTGAGCCGGTGACCGCAATCTGCCCGTGCATCCCTTCAACGTCCCAGCCATCAATGATATCAGCGTGAGCAAGACGGTAATCCAGCGTGCCCATTACCAGGACGCCGAGCATCAGACACGTGGTCGCTGCACTGAGTATTTTGACCTGTTTTGGCATCCTGGTTTCTCCTCAGGCCTTAGTTGGCACGAAATGACATGCTGCGCCGCTGCAGGCGAACTTCAGTTCGGGACGGCCGCCGTAATCATTCACAAAGGTCACGTAAGGGGTGTCATACACCGCCGACGTCACCTGCTGACTGGATTTCGGCGCAATCATGGAGGCCTGGAAATTTTTGGAGGATTCGCCATGTGGCTTACCGCTGATATTGAGCACCGTGACGAAATACGGTGTCGGGTTATCAATCACATAGCCCTGTGCCGTTTTGGTCAGTGTGACCTGTTCCTGCCAGACATCTCCCATTGCCGGAACAATAGCCTTCGGGCGGTAAAACAGTTTGATTTTGGTCTGCAGAGCAATTTGCATCACGTTGGCTTTATCGCTGCGCGGCGGAATTTCACGCACATTGAAGTAAAATACGGATTCACGGTCTTGCGGCAAACTCGCCAGTGCTGGCGTACCCGAGACACTGATCTGACTTTTCGTTCCTGGCTCGAGACGTTGTACCGGTGGAACCACCGTCAGCGGTGAGGTGATTTTTTTATGGTCTTTGTCTTCCAGCCAGGCTTGCGCCAGATAAGGAAGTTGCTTGTTCTCATTGTTGATGTTCAGGCTGATCGACTTTTGGTCACCATTAAAAATGGCTCGGGTACGATCGAGCGCGATAGCAGCCTGTGAAGCCTGAACGCTCATCAATAACGCGCTGCCCAGCAGCAAATGGGGTAACAGTTTCATTTTCTTTACTCGTTTCTCAATTCAACATCTCAGGCTCTATATTGAGCCTGAGGCCGGGTTAAGGTTTGCCTGTGGCCTGGAAACTGGCGGTACAAGGCAGGAGCAGCTGAGCCTGCGGGTCAATTTTTTGCGGAACGGTAGCCTGACACTGTGTTGCGCCATTCCAGTTAACATCCAGCTTTTCATTTGGTTGCAGACCGGTCAGCCACGCCACACCGTCATCACCGACAATCGCCAGCTCGCGACCTTCTTTATTGGTGACCGTCGCGCCAAACGGCGGACGACTGCCATCGGCCAGCGAAAGAATGGCCAGTGCTTTCGCACCTTTGATAACACCGAACTTACGGTAACCAATGGCGCCTTCGGTCAGCGTCGATTCCACCACCGATTTGCTGGCTTCGATGTTGTCGTCCATTTCATCAAGGGTGATGCTGGTGTTGTTTCGGTAGTAACTGTTGACACTGCTGACTACCCCGATGCCAAAGGCATTGGTATGCACATGGCCTGAATCAACCGGCACATTAGCGACCCCGTCGGTATCGACCATCAGACGCGTTGCGCCGTTATAACCACCGGAATGCAGAGCGGCACCTTTAGTGGTAACCGTCGCGCCGCCCTGTGCGGAAAGCCCCATTGAGGTATAATTTCCTTCGCTGTAACTGGCGTTTGCCGTGATATCGGCGATATCTCCGCGATGGCTGTAGTAGCCGCTGAACTGGCTGTTACTGGACTCATTCCCACCGGATTCAAGACCAGCAGAAACCCGGTAATTATTATTTTCATCCAGACGGTCGTAATAGCTGGTGTTGTTGGTCATGCGGTCGCCAGCGTACTGGCTGTTGAAACCGAGTGAGGCATCGCCAAGAGGAACCGACAGGCTGAGATACACCGCATCATCATTGCGGCCGTTATATTTACTGCGTTGTGCGGACAAATTCAGGGAAATATCCTTCACCCGGCCAACATCAAAGTAAGTACTTGCTGATAAGCTGAAACGGTCGTCCGCAGGCTGATCCCAGTAGGTCTGGTGACTGTAAGAGAAATAGGCACTGAGGCCTAAATCAGCGAAGTTTTTCGAGGCCGTAATGGTGTACAGCTCTTTATCCTGACCAATGGCGCCGTCTCTATAACGGGTATCGAGATACTCACTCATTGACAGGTAATCACGTTCGGAGAAGCGGTAACCGGCGAAAGTCACTTCACTGTCCAGTTCATCGAAACGTTTGGAATAGCTCAGCCGCCATGATTTACCCTGACGGTTTTCACCCGGCAGACGTGCATAAGACTGCGTGACGTCGGCAGAAACGGCACCGAACATATAAAGGTCACGGCCCAAACCGATCGACAGGGCGTTATAATCTCCGGCAACAATGCTGCCGCCATACAACGACCAACTGTTGGCAATACCCCAGGAGAATTCACCGGTGGTAAACAGTGGCCCTTCAACATGGTGTTGGTAATCTGACGGACGACCGGCAGCAATTTTGTACTGCACCATGCCCGGACGGGTCAGGTACGGAATAGTCGCGGTATCGACCTGGAAGCGCTGTACGCTGCCATCTTGTTCCTGAACTTCCACATCCAGCTTACCGTTTACGGCACTGTTGAGTTCCTGAATACGGAACGGACCGGCCGCCACCGTGGATTCATAAATCACCCGCCCCTGCTGTTTGATGGTGACTTTTGCATTGGTTTTGGCAATACCGGTAACTTCCGGCGCATACCCACGAAGCGCAGGCGGCAGCATCCGGTCATCCGTGGCCAGGCTGATCCCGTTATAACGCCATGAATCAAAGATCCCTGACGTCAGATAGTTTTCACCGAGTGTAACGGTGGAATGAATTTGCGGGATTGCCCGATAGGCATAAATACGGCTCCAGTCGAAATTTCGGGTGGATGACTGGGTACTTCCCGTCGTATGGGTATAATTTCCCTGATAGTCACCCCGCAGACGCCATGCGCCCGCATTCATCCCCACAGTGCCGCTGACGCTGGTGTTCTGAGTCTGTTGCTGTTTGCTCGGTTTGGTCACCGTACTGTTGACGTTGTAATCGAGCAAAAGCCCCGGAATACCATTATCCCACTGAGAATAAGGCACCCAGTTTTCATCACTGTATTCCAGCCAGGCCTGCGGGATGGTGATTGCAATTGATGAGTTTGTGAGGTCACCGCGGACCGTCGTGCCTTCAAGTTGGCTGAAATCGGCACACTGGCCACCCGCAGTGTAGCGAACTTTGGCTAATGCTTCTGGCTTCAGACCGAGGGTCTCTACAATTTGTGGCGTAATACAAGCCTGCGTAGCCTGCTCTTTCTCGCCAGACGCGATATATTTAATTGGATGTTCGGTAATATTATGACCATTAACTCGCACCATCATATTATAGGTGCCAGGCATAATGTAGTTTGCTTCAGAGAAGTTAGAGAAGTTAATATTTTCTTTATCACTGACATCTAAAACGTCGGTATTGAATTCAATCGCGAGTGCTGAATGCGTCATTCCCAAAAACGCAACCATCATTGCCATTCTTATTTTATTTATCTTAAATGAACACGTCATGATTAAACCCTTTAGACTTTTTTGACGAGACGGATCCGCGTCTCATAGACATCAATAAAACAAAGTGGGGAAAAATCCGCGACTAGTTATATTCAACTTTGAAGCGAACAATAGCGGTGTAATTACCTGGAATCAGAGGTTTGTTATTTTTCTCGATAGCTAATTTATAATCCAGATCCTGATTACCGTTTAATATCGCCTGTTCAGGCAGTGCTTCCCCCGGTATTACGGTATGACCTAAACTGTCTTTAATGGTCAAACCAACACCCTTTGCATCTCCTTCTACTTTGAGGAGATGTACAACATCGTCATGCACACCGTCAAAAGTCATGCGCAGACTGTTAAAGTTCCATGCGCCAGCGCGGACGGGTTCACAATCTTGTAAATGAATTGAAAAAGCTTTTTCCGGACCATGCCCATCGCGGGCAATATCATTAACGGGTAAATTCCCGAGATCTATTTGCTGGTTAACGGATTCTGTCGCGATATTACAGGCTGAGGCGACAATACTCCCCGTCATACTGACTTTGCCATGCCCTCCCATTTTCCCAGCAGCCGGAAGTACGGCAAGCAGCATGGCAATGAATAAAATCGACTGACGCATAATGCTCCATTAATAAACCAGGCAATCCATTAAGAATGAAACGAGAAGGCCGAAACCTTCTCGTTAGTGGCTAACTTACTCGTAAGACAGAGTAAAGTTTGCAGTGGTATCGAAGCTACCTGCAGTTACAGATGCATCAATACCTTGAACATACGCCTGGAAGTTCAGAACGTTGTCGCCTTCCAGAAGTGTGTCTTTAACAACAGTTGCGGTACCCAGAACCAAATCTGCACCATTATGGTCAGTCAGACCAATACCAGCACCAGCTGCAGTACCGTTAGCCAGTTTCAGGTATTTTTTGCTTGAATCAGCAGCAACGCCATCGAAAGCAATTTTTACTTTCTGAGTAGTTGCTTCACAACCTTGCAGTTTAATATCGAAAGGAACGGCAGTGGCTTTACCTTTGTTTGCTAAAGTTTTCACAGTAGCAGTACCCATTGGAATAATCTGAGCGCTGCTTTCTGAAGCGATTGAACAAGGAGCATCAACGATATCGCCTTTGAATTCAACAGTACCTGAACCGCCATTAGTTGCAGCCTGTGCGCCAGAAACAATACCCATCGCCATTACCAAAGAAAGTGCTAACTTATTCATGTTCATTTAATATTCCATTATAAATTTAATTAGGATTAATCGAGAGTTCCCCTCTAATAACCTGCGAAAACCTTCTAAAAAATAATTTACCAGGTCATTTCGGGACAACGGAATAATAGGCGCACCCTTGACAGTTTTAAACAAAAAATGACGTTCACTATCAAGATCGACATTTAATATCGCAACGGAGTCACACCAACCCTCAATAATGAAACAAAGTATCGCTTAATCACTTCATGCGACAAACCATAGACCACAAAAACATACAAAAGCAGGTGATTATGCTGGAAAACATCGACAAACTGGGTTTTATGACAAAACACTGCACTCACCTTGCCTGATTTCTTTAGCCAATTCTTCACAAATGAAACATAGCTATTACAAATAAAAATTTTGTTAATGGATCACCATAAGGAAGATATTTCAAGAAGGTCATGAAGCGTTGCTTATGATTCTTAAGTGTTTGGTGAGGTTATTAATCACCGGATGACTAAAAATTTCGATTGAAGCCGAATGTGAGCGAGGGTAAAGAAGAGGGTGCAAAGTAAACAATATTAAAAATAATTAAAACAAATCAACATTTTATTCAGTTAAATAGATTCCGAGTTCAGCACTATATAAAGAAACCCGCCTCTGGCGGGTTTCTTGCTTTCTGAGATACGGACTCCCCACAATTACATCATCACACCTTCCGCCATCCTCTGGTCAGTATCTTCTCTATCTCGACAATCACGAACAGCGCGACGCCGATCAGCAATCCGATGATCCAGTAAATGAACGGCAACGGGCGGGTGCCAAACAGTGTATTCATCAGCGGGACGTAAATGATGATGGCTTGCAGGGCGAAAAGCACGACGGTCACAATCCAGATGCCTTTATTTTGCAGCAGGCCACGGCTGAGAGAGAATTTATCCGAATCGCGGCAGTTAATCATGTACACCCATTGCGCGGTCACCAGCGTTTGTAACAGCACGGTGCGGATGAATTCCGGTTCATACCCACGCGGTTGCAGCCAGGCTTCCAGCATAAAGGCGCTGATGGAAATCAGTAAGCCAACAAACGCCACGCGCCAGATGGCATATTTATCCATGACGTGCGCACTGACGTTGCGCGGCGGACGGCGCATAACGCGGCTTTCGGCTTTCTCAAACGCCAGTCCGAAGGAGAGCGTGGCGGAGGTCGCCATGTTCATCCATAAGATTTGCACCGGCGTGAGCGGCAGAAGGTTACCCATCAGGATAGCGATAATAATCAGCAGCCCCTGTGCAAGGTTGGTCGGCATAATAAACAGGATGGTTTTCTTCAGGTTATCGTAAACCCGGCGTCCTTCCCTGACCGCATTGGCGATGGTCGCAAAGTTATCATCCACCAGGATCATATCGGCGGATTCTTTCGTCACCTCCGTGCCCTTGATCCCCATTGCGATCCCGACGTTGGCCTGTTTCAGCGCCGGCGCATCGTTCACGCCGTCACCGGTCATGCCGACAATTTCACCGGTCTCCTGTAACGCTTTGACCAGCCGGAGTTTGTGTTCAGGGCTGGTGCGCGCAAAGATGTCGAACTGCACGGCAGCGGTTCTGAGCTGGGCATCATCCATGTGCTCAAGCTCGTAGCCGGTGATGGAGTTTTCGCTGTTGCCAATCCCCAGCATTTTGCCGATCGCCATGGCGGTTTCCTGATGATCGCCGGTGATCATCTTGACGCGGATCCCCGCCTGCTGGCATTCACCAATCGCGACAATCGCCTCAGGTCGCGGCGGATCCATCATGCCTGCAATACCGATCAGCACCATGCCATGATGAAGTTCGGGGTGATCAAGCGAGGTCACCGGCTGATCGACCGGCTTCCACGCCGCCGCGACCATACGCAGCCCTTCGCTGGCGTATTGCGTAATCGCCGATTCCCAGTAAGCCAGATCCAGCGGCTGCGCGCCTTCCGGCGTTTGCTGGAACTGACACAGTTTAAGCAACACGTCCGGCGCGCCGGTCAGCAGAACCTGAGACTGGCCGTTTTTCTCGCAGGCGATCGCCATGTATTTATAGAGCGAATCGAACGGGATTTTACTGCTTATCTGATGCGAAACGTCGGGCAGCTGCGCCTTGGCGGCCAGCACTTTCAGCGCCCCCTCAGTCGGCCCGCCGGTGATTTTCCAGTGCCCCTGTGCATCCTGCGACAGCGTGCTGTCATTACAAATATCCACCGTGCGCAAAAACTGCGTCAGCAACGCAGAGGAATCCGGCGGTTGCGGGCTCACCTGCCCGGCGACGGTAAAACTCCCCGTCGGTTCATAGCTGCTGCCCTCCACCGTCCAGACATTATCCGCCAGAATGACCGCCTTGACGGTCATCTCGTTCATGGTCAGCGTGCCGGTTTTATCCGAGCAAATGACCGACATCGCGCCCAGCGTTTCAACGGTTGGCAGTTTACGGATGATGGCTTTGGATCGCGCCATCGCCTGAACACCCAGCGACAAGATGATCGAGATAATCGCCGGTAATCCTTCCGGCACCGCGGCTACCGCCAGGCTGATGACCGACAGCAGCAGTTCGCCAAATGGAATATCCCGCAGCAAATAACCGAAGATCAGTAACGCCGCCATCATGAACAGAATGATGACAAAAATGGATTTCCCCAGTTTGTCGATCTGAACCAGCAGCGGCGTTTTATTGTCTTCAATCGAAGAGAGCATTTCGTTGATATGGCCGAGTTCGGTATGCCCGCCGGTGGCGAATACCACGCCGCTGGCCGTCCCGGAACTCACGGTGGTGCCGGAGTAGGCTAAGTTCTTACGGTCGCCGATGGATTTTTCACCCTCGAGCGGGTCGGTTTTTTTCGACACGACGGTGGATTCACCGGTCAGAATGGCTTCTTCGACACGAAGATTATGGACATCGATCAGACGTAAATCGGCAGGGATCTTATCCCCCGGTCGTAGCAGAATAATATCCCCCGGCACGATTTCATCCGTTCCCACGGTAACTTGTTGTCCGTTGCGTAATACCAGCGCCTCGCTGGACAGCATATTCTGAATGCTCTTCAATGATTTCTCAGCATTATTTTCCTGAATAAACCCTATCAGCGCATTAATAACCGCCACGGCTAAAATCACCAGCGTATCCACCCAATGCCCCATGATCCCGGTGACCACGGCGGCAGCCAGTAATATATAAATGAGAATATCTTTAAAGTGAGAGATAAACTTAATAAATAAAGACTTATCTTCTTTTTGCGGTAAAACATTCGGGCCGTGCTGCCTGAGTTTATTCTGTGCTTCCTCTGCGGTGAGCCCGGAGAGGCCTGACTGCAGCCCTGCGAGGCTTTCTTCCACGCTTAGCTGATACCAAAGTTTATCTTGTGACGTCGGTTCCACCGAATGTGGCGTTGTATTATCCATAATTCTTTGACCCCTGAAATGGTTCACGAATAAAGAGAACAACGAACGAATTATCGTGCAGGTTTCTGGCAAGATGCGTAAAGCTGTATAAACTATAATATACCGTGTTAAATAGTGTTAATAACCAGACTGAAAAATAGAATAACCAAATAAAAACAATAACTCACTCACGCCTTTATGAAATGCAGACATAATAAAATAAGTCAGTCGGGTGACAGAAAAACCCCTGCAAATTCTGTTTGTATTTATTATTTTCGCGGGTTGTTAATGAGGGGAAGTATATTGAAAATTCGTTTTTCTCTCACGCTGGTCATCGCGCTGCTGTTAAGCGCCTGCGACCAGAAAACCCCTGATGCGCCGGTATTACCGCGTCAGGTTAAAGTTGCCACGGCTGACGCGGTGAACCTGGCCAGCTCGCGGGTTTTCCCGGCGCGGATCCTGGCAGGTGACAACACGGAAATTGCCTTTAAACGTGCAGGTCAGCTCGATACCTTAGATGTGCGCGAAGGGCAGGCGGTCAAACAGGGGCAAGTCCTCGCCCGTCTTTCCAACAATGACGCCCGCCAGCGGCTCAACGATCGCCGCAGTGCTTCAACGCTGGCGCAGCGCCAGTTCGAGCGTTACCAGACCCTTGCCCGGCGGCACGTCGTCTCACAGACTGAACTCGACGTGCACAAAGCCAGCCGCGATTCTGCCCTTGCCGCACTGAAAATTGCCCAGGAAGAACTCAATGATTTGAATCTGATCGCGCCGTTCAGCGGCGTTGTCGCCAGACTGAACGTGCGTAATCATCAGGTTATCGCCGCCGGACAGCCGGTCGCCACGCTCAGCCGTTCCGATGTGCTGGACGTTATTTTCAGCGTGCCGGAAAATCTGTTCACCAGCCTGGATATCCGCAACGCGCAGTATCGCCCTCTGGTACGCATCAATACCCTGCCCGGCCATGAATTTACCGCCAGCTATAAAGAACACACCGCCAGCAGCGAAGCCAATACCTTAACGTGGCAGGTTACGCTGACCATGCCGCGTCCGGAGAATTTCCCGGCAGTGGCGGGACTCAGCGGCACGGTGACGGTCAATCCGGCTAACCTCGCGACCGCAACGCCCGTTAATACGCTGGTAGTCCCGGTGGAAGCGGTGTTTAACCCGGACAGCCAGCAGCGCAATGAAGCGCATGTCTGGGTGGTCGCCGGGGACGGCGACAAACTGCACGTGGAAGACAGAAAGGTGACAGTGGGAGAACTGACTTCGCGTGGGATTGAAATCACCGCCGGACTGGAGAAAGGAGAACGTGTGGTGGCGGCAGGTGTGGGTGAATTACACGCGCAGCAGCTGGTGCGTATCTGGACGCGGGAACGGGGTTTGTAATGGGGATTAACGACAGCTTTATCAATAACCCGACGCGGGTGTGGCTGGTGATCCTCCTGCTCGGCGTGGGCGGCCTGATTGCGTTATTCAACATCGGGCGGCTGGAAGATCCGGCGTTTACCATCAAAACAGCCGTTGTGTCGGTGCAGTATCCCGGCGCGTCGTCGCAGCAGGTGGAAGAAGAGGTCACGCTGCCGCTGGAGAATGCCCTGCAGCGTCTGCCTTACGTCGATAACATCACCTCTATTTCTGCCGTCGGTTTATCGCAGATCACGGTTAATATCGATTCCCGCTATCACTCCTCTGAGCTGCCGCAGATTTGGGATGAATTGCGCCGCCGGGTCAACGATGCCACGTTGCAGTTTCCGCCGGGCGTCAGTCCGCCGTTTGTTAACGATGATTTCGGCGATGTGTACGGCTATTTTTTCTCGATTTATGGCGACAGTTTTACCAACCCTGAGTTGCGCAAATACGCTGAGCAACTGCGCCGCGAGCTGGTGCTGGTGCCCGGCGTCGGCAAAGTCGCGATTGGCGGCGTCCTTCCTGAGCAGGTAACGATTGAGATTTCCCGCGCACAAATGGCGGCGTACGGCGTCACGCTCGCGCGGCTGGCGGATGTACTTAACCGGCAGAATATCGTTTCTGATGCGGGCAGCATGACCGTCGGCAGTGAGTCGATCCGGCTGCATCCTACCGGTGGATTTCAAAACATTGATGAACTGAATAACGTCCTGATAAGCCCGGCGGGTTCGACGCACAGTATTTATCTGCGAGATATTGCCGTCGTTTCTCAGGGCGTCAGCGATCATCCGGGCAATATTTATCACGCCAATGGCCGTAACGCGCTGACTCTCGGCGTCTCTTACATTCCTGGTGTCAATGTGATGAATATCGGCCACGCCATCGAGTCTACAATGAAGGAGCTGCAGGCCGAAAAACCCGCAGGGATCCAGCTGAAAGTGTTCTACGATCAGGCCGCAGAAGTTAAAAAGTCCGTCGACGGGTTTATTATTAACTTCCTGATGGCACTGGCGATTGTGGTCGGCACCCTGCTCATTTTCATGGGCTTGCGCAGCGGTATTATTATTGCCGTCTCACTGGCGCTGAACGTACTGGGTACGTTGCTTATCATGTATTTGTTCGGCATCGAGCTTCAGCGAATTTCGCTGGGCGCACTCATCATTGCGCTCAGTATGCTGGTGGATAATGCAATTGTCGTGGTGGAAGGCGTATTGATATCCCGTCAGCAGGGCAATCCGCTGATGAACGCCATTTCGCACATTATTAAACGCTCTGCCCTTCCGCTGCTTGGCGCGACGGTCATCGCCATTCTGGCGTTTGCGCCCATCGGGTTGTCGCAGGATTCGACCGGCGAATACTGCAAATCGTTGTTCCAGGTGCTGCTGATTTCACTGATGCTCAGCTGGGTGACGGCGCTGACGCTGACGCCGGTGCTGGTGAAATGGGCCTTTGCCAATATGAAAGTGGCGGAGAAAAAAGCGGATGAGCAGGCCGACCCTTACGGCGGCTGGATATTTCGCCTCTACCGCCGCATGCTCAATGCCCTGTTAATTCGCCAGACGCTCACACTGACGGTGCTGGCGGCGCTGCTGGTGGCTTCGGTCTGGGGATTTAGCTTTGTACGGCAGAACTTCTTCCCCTCCTCGAATACGCCAATTTTCTTCGTCGATCTCTGGCTGCCTTACGGTACCGACATTAACTACACGGCAAAAGTCGCCGGAGAAATCGAAAAAAACATCAACCGACAGGAAGGCGTCGAAAATACCGTGACCACCATCGGTCAGGGGGGTATGCGGTTTATTCTGACCTATAACGGCCAGCGCCAGTATTCCAACTATGCCCAAATCATGGTGCGGATGGACGATCAACGGAAAATTGCCGGAATGGTCCAGCGCACAGAGCAGGATATTCACCAGAACTTCCCCGAGGTGAATGCGCGGCTCAAACGCATTATGTTTGGCCCTTCCGGCGACAGCGCGATCGAGGTGCGGATCAAAGGCCCGGATCCGGATACCTTGCGCCATATCGCCAGTCAGGTGGATCAGATCATTCTCGATGACGGTGCTGCTGACGGCGTACGTAACGACTGGCAGGATCGCAGCAAAAGGGTTCGCCCGACGTTCTCACCTTATCTTGGCCGTGAGCTGGGTGTCGACAGAGGGGAAGTCGACAGTGCATTGCAGATGAATTTTAGCGGCAGCACGGTGGGGATTTACCGTGATGGCTCCACGCTGATGCCCGTGGTGCTGCGTCCACCGGCTGATGAACGGCTGGATGTGGATCATATGGCGAATATCATGGTATGGAGCCAGACACGTCAGCAATTTATTCCACTGAGTAATGTAGTGAGTAAGTTCCGCGTGGAATGGGAGGACCCGCTCATCATGCGGCGCGACCGTATGCGTATGCTCACCGTTCAGACCGACCCGGACGCGGCTACCGGTGAAACTTCGGGCGACATGCTGGCGCGCATCAAACCGAAAGTGGAAGCACTGCAACTGCCACACGGCTACAGCATCGAATGGGGGGGTGACGCGGAGAATTCCGCCGAGGCGCAACAGGGATTGTTCACCACGCTGCCGGTCGGCTTCCTGATGATGTTCATCATTACCGTATTGATGTTCAGCTCGGTAAAAAATGCTATCGCCATCTGGCTGACCGTTCCTCTGGCTTTGATCGGTGTCACCTTTGGCTTCCTGCTGACGGGCATACCGTTTGGATTTATGGCGCTGATAGGTTTACTCAGCCTGAGCGGGATGCTGATCCGCAATGGGATCGTGCTGGTCGAAGAAATCAATCAGCAGAAAAAGGTGAAAAGTCAGGCCGAAGCCATTGTGTATGCAGCGACGTCACGCCTGCGCCCTATCCTGCTGACCGCCTTTACCACCGTGCTGGGTCTCGCGCCGTTGTTACTTGATGTATTTTTCCAAAGCATGGCCGTTGTTATCATGTTCGGACTGGGATTTGCCACAGTGCTGACGCTTCTGGTTCTGCCTGTGATTTACAACTGTTTTCATCGTGAAGGACAACGCAGCAAACAATGAACACCACGGGACTCAATATTATTAAAACCCTCGGCTGCCTGACTGCCGTGACTTTTTTCACCGTGTACAACACTTACGACGATTACAACTATAACTACGACAGCGTTCTGGCTTTTCTGACGTTTATCTCGACCATTGCCACGCCGCTGTTTTTTGTCGTCAACGGTTATATGGACGCCGGTTCCTGTTTAGAGGAAAACATCTGCGAATGGCAGATGAGGAAAATCCGGGCGATTTTAACCATTTTTATTTTCTGGTTCTCCGTCTATTACCTGTGGGAACCCTATCAGAAAGGTTATCTGATCCAGCCGTGGTTTATTTTCTCGCTGGTGATCATCTACACCTTTCATCCGGTGGTGGAATGGCTGGCCGGACGCACCGTCATACTGGCCAGCGTGACTGGCGCATTACTGATTTTCTCCTTTGCCTACGATCTGCTGGCGCTGTATTACCCGGAGAATCAGGTGTTATCTGTCCCCGCGCAGTTCCGTATCTGGACGTGGATCCTTTACTATCTCACCGGCCAGCTGCTCTTCGACCACAAGGTTTCACAGCTATATGGCCGCCCGCGCGTCGCGGGTGCTGCCGCGATTGCCATTCCCTTTGTGTATATTTTTACCTGGATGTACGAGAAGCATTTTTTCTTTTCACTCTTTAAGGTCGAGCAAAACAGCTTCATTCTGACCGGCTCGCAAGTGTACCTGCTGGTAGTGCTGATCATCCTCGCAGCCAACGGCGTCAAAGCCGACGCGGTGAAAAGACCGGTCGGAGAAATGGTGGGTGCGCTCGGCAAAACCATGACCGGCGTTTATATCCTCCACTACAGCTTTTTCAATCTGCTGATCGAGTGGATCCCAATCCACTCCCTGACCGCCAAACTCTTTGTTATTCTTCTCACGTTCCTGCTTTCCGTGGTATCTGCTACCTTGCTGCTGAAAAATAAAGTGACGAAGAGGCTGATTGCGTTTTGATGTTGCGGGCTTTTAACCGGCTGAATTGGGCAAAAAAAAGCCGAAGAACAGGTGCATTCTTCGGCTTTAAAGGTGGTGGGGTGTGGGTCAACGAGATTCATCCATACAGTTTGAGCCGCGCCATTTCTTTTGCAGAGGCCAGGTCGGCTTGTACCATCTCAATCACCAGATCCTGTAACGACGTTTCGGGCCCCCAGCCCAGCTTACGGCGAGCCTTAGCAGGATTTGCCGAGACTTTGCACTTCTCCGCAGGACGGATATAACGGGGATCTACGGCAACCACTACATCGCCGACTTTTAACGCCGCCGCAATCGGGCTGATAATCGCCGCAATCACCCCTTTCTCCTCAATCCCCTTGCCGATGAAGCGCAGTTTGATCCCCAGTTCCAGTGCTGCAAAAGTGACAAACTGACGCACCGTATATTGCACGCCGGTAGCAATCACAAAGTCCTCGGGTTCCTCCTGTTGTAACATCGACCATTGCATTTTGACATAATCCTTCGCATGCCCCCAGTCACGTAACGCGTTGAGATTACCGAGATAAAGGCATTGCTCCAGCCCCTGAGTGATGTTCGCCAACCCCATGGAGATTTTACGGGTCACAAAATGC
Organism: Enterobacteriaceae bacterium Kacie_13; assembly: GCA_013457415.1. NCBI lineage: Bacteria > Pseudomonadati > Pseudomonadota > Gammaproteobacteria > Enterobacterales > Enterobacteriaceae > Enterobacteriaceae bacterium Kacie_13. Next base: position 920,472 of record CP045665.1, on the reverse strand, counting down.
TCGCTCCGGCGTGGCGATTCATGATTGAAAAGAATGCCGTTGCAGGCATACATTCCGAAAGTTTTACGATAATTCACCACCGTCCAAAAATCGGAGATCAGCGCAACGGTTTCCGGCGGACAAAGACTGGAGGTCACCATTTCATTGATTGTCATCCCGTTCACCAGACCGCAAAGCTCCGCAGGCGAGGCGTGATAATAACGAGTTTTGTGTTCCAGTCCCTGAGAGCGGACAGCTTCAAGAAACCTTAGCGCACTGATGCTGTTCTCTGTGAAAACAGAATGAGGTTGCAGACGTTCTGCCACATGGCTCAGTCCACCCAGATTATAAATTTCATCGGGCGCAAGCGTAGCCAGCAAATCGTTTAGTGATGAGGTATCCGCCAGTTCCTCCTCGTGAAGATAAAAACCGGGAGAATGAATACTGAATCTTTCATCGATAAATTCAGTATGCTGTCTGGCTGATAAAGGAATATGTCGATTAATACCGTGGACTGTATAGCCTTTTTTTAATAAAAGCTCAGCCAGATAAGAACCATCCTGTCCAGTTATACTGGTAATGAGTGCAACTTTAGACATACACGATCCTTGGATTACAATTAAAAAGAACGCATCTTTAGGGATGCACGATTAGAATTGTAAGGTCTTCAAATCAGAAAAATAAAACAGAAGTAAGATGTGAAATCAGAAAATTTCATTTCGTGACATAAAACTAATATCTTATTTTTTTGTGATCGCTAAATTCGTTCCACTTCGTTTTAATATAATCATCGAGTTCCTGATGAAAACGTTCTGCAGAAAATCTCAGGGCATTCTCCCGGCAATCTTGCGGGAGAATAGACTGTTGGACGAGCTCAAACTGTCGGACGGCCTGTATCACCGAGGTCACATTTTGTTCCGCGAAAAAGAGCCCCGTAGAATGTGCTTCCCCGTAAGGTCGTATCGTTTCAAGAACACCGCCTTTACCGTAGGCTATCACCGGTGTGCCACAGGCCTGTGCTTCAACCGGCGTAATACCAAAATCCTCTTCGGCAGCAAATACAAAGGCTTTAGCGCGACGCATATGATCCTGCATAACAGCATCAGGCTGATAGCCAAGGATTACAATATTACTGCCGGCCCTGGCTTTAATTTTCGCCATTTCCGATCCGTCACCGATAACGACCAGTTTTTTGTCGGGCATCTGTGTGAAGGCTTCGACAATCAGATCGATACGTTTATAGGGCACCATGCGTGACGCGGTGAAATAAAAATCCTCCTTTTTTTCCTGCAATGTAAAACGTTCAACATCCACCGGCGGGTAGATCACATCGGCATCACGCCCGTACACCTTTTTAATCCGTCGGGCGATGAACTGAGAGTTCGCCACGAAGTGATCGACGCCGTTTGCCGTGCGGTAATCCCAGATCCTGATCTTATGTAAAAACCAGCGTGCCAGCTTCCCCTTAAATTTTTTATCTAAACCTGACTCCCGCAAATATTGGTGCTGAAAATCCCAGGCATAGCGAATCGGAGAGTGCACGTAACTAATATGAAGTTGATCAGGCCCCGTGAGTACGCCTTTTGCCACCGCATGACTGCTGGACAAAATAATGTCATGTTTCGTCACATCGAGTTGTTCAATGGCCAACGGCATTAGTGGAAGATAAGTTTGGTATTTACTTTTTGCAAAGGGTAAGCGTTGAATAAATGATGTTGTGGATTCTTTGCCATAAAATAACTTCCGACTCTCATCAGAAAGAAAATCGACAACAGAGTACATTTCAGATTCAGGAAATATTTTAATAAATTCGGCGATAACTTTCTCAGCCCCTGCAAATGTCACCAGCCAGTCAGCGACAATTCCAACACTCACATCATGTGACATAATGGAAACCTCTTAACTTTTATTATTCCTGGCACAGAATTGACAGGATTTTTTGGGTTTGCTCCTGCATTAGGGCAATATCAGCACGAGACTCTACATTCAGTCGCACTACCGGTTCTGTATTTGAACTGCGCAGGTTAAAACGCCATTCTTCAAATTCCAGGCTTATGCCGTCGGTATAATCAACCTGTAATGCATCGCCTTCGTAAACTGATAATACGCGGCCAATGGCTTCCTTAGGCTGAAGAAGAATACTGTTTATTTCACCGGATGCCGGATAGGCAGTGATACGATCATTAATCATTGTTCGCAGTGACTGGCCCTTGACCAACATTAATTCAGCCACCAGTAACCACGGTACCATACCGCTGTCGCAATAATAAAAATCACGGAAATAGTGATGAGCACTCATCTCACCGCCGTACACCGCATTTTCCAGGCGCATACGTTCTTTGATAAAGGCATGTCCGGTTTTAGACATCACGGGTACGCCCCCTGCCTGCGTCACGATATCAATCGTATTCCAACTTAAACGCGGGTCATGGATGATTCGCGAGCCGGGATGTTTTTCCAAAAACGCATCGGCCAGTAATCCGACAATGTAATAACCTTCAATAAATTCACCGGTGTGGTCAAAAAGGAAACACCGGTCGAAATCACCATCGAACGCAATGCCCATATCAGCCTGGTGTTTGATGATGGCATCGGTCGTATCCTGGCGACATTCGGGTAATAACGGATTAGGAATACCGTTGGGGAAATTACCGTCCGGCTGATGGTGAACTTTAATAAATTCCACGGGCGCACGGGCTTTTTTGAACCGCGCTTCTAAGGCGTCAATAACATGGCCCGCTGCACCATTGCCGGCGTTAAGCACCAGCTTAAGTGGGCGATTGAAACGGTCAAAATTGATATAGCTGATCAATTTATCAATGTAGGCATCGAGTACAGAAGCTTTCTCGTAACTGCCACGTTTAGCGGGATCAATCGTTTTAAAATCATTAGCTTCGGCCAGACGTTGTATTTCGTGTAACCCGGTATCGCCACTGACAGGTTTTGATTCCTCACGAACCAGTTTCATGCCGTTATAGTTCATCGGATTATGGCTGGCCGTGACTTCGATTCCACCATCCAGGCTGAGATACGAGGTCGCAAAATAAATCTCCTCCGTTCCGGTAACGCCAATGTCCACCACGTCGGTCCCGGAATCCTGTAACCCTCTGGCCAGAGCCAGTTTTAAAGCTTCACTGGTTAAACGGACATCGCCACCGACGACCATTTTTGTGGGTTTTAAATATTCCCCGTAAGCACGCCCTATTCTGTAGGCAATATCTTCGTTTAATTCAGTACCCAGTTCGCCCCTGATGTCATACGCTTTAAAGCACGTTAATTTCCCAGACATATTTCACCCTCAAATTAGCAACGGCCATAATGGTCTTTAATACGAATAATATCGTCGTCCTCCAGATAAGAACCTGACTGTATTTCCAGAATCTCAAGCGGAATTTTTCCCGGATTTTCCAACATATGTTGAGAACCGATGGGAATAAATGTGGACTGGTTTTCAGTCAGTAAATACGTTTTACCCTCAAGCGAGACTTTCGCTGTCCCGGAAAGAATGACCCAATGTTCAGCGCGATGATGATGCATTTGTAAAGAGGACTGACCGCCGGGCTTTACTGTTAAACGATTGACATGATAACGAAGCGTATTCACCACATTATCGTTTCGTCCCCAGGGACGATAAGACTCGCGATGTAAACGATATTCCCGGCGATCGTTTCTTTTTAAAAACTCAACGACTTTTTTTACATCCTGAACCTGAGACTTATCAATAATAAGAACGGCATCTTTGGTATTTACAATCACTAAATTCTCGACGCCAATAGCCGCCACTAATTTCTCATCCGTATTGATATAGCAATTAGTGGCATTGTGAGTATATACATCCCCGGTCACTGCGTTACCTTCCGGATTTTTATTATTCACTTCCCACAACGCTGCCCAGGACCCCACATCATTCCATCCGGCATCTAACGGCACGACAATCGCATCGGTGGTTTTTTCCATCACGGCGTAATCGACAGACTCATCCGGGCACGCAATGAAGGCAGCTTTATCCACGCGGATAAACGCTTCCTGCGCATCAGGTTGCGAGGTTTTGATGGCTTTAAGGCAGGCGTCGAGAATGTCTGGCCGGTAAGTGGCCATCTCTTCCAGAAAGCGTTTAGCGCGAAACAAAAACATACCGCTGTTCCAGTAGTACTCACCGGTTTCGAGATATTGCAAAGCGGTCGGCATGTCTGGTTTTTCGACAAAGCGTTGCACCCGAAAAACGGGGCCTGAATGGCTGCTGAACTCACCGCCACGCTGAATATAGCCGTACCCGGTTTCCGGCCCGGTGGGCACAATGCCAAAGGTGACGAGTTTCCCCTGCCTGGCAAAAGGAATGGCGTTCTGAACGGCCTGATGAAAAGCGGCCGTATCCTCAATAACGTGATCGGCAGCCAGTACCAGCAATAAGGGATCACAATCCTCATCGATAGCACTGAGCGCTGCCAGCGTGATCGCAGGTGCTGTATTGCGGCCAACAGGCTCAAGAATAATATTATTCGACAACTGGTTAATCTGCCTTAATTGCTCCGCAACCAAAAAACGATGTTCTTCATTGCAAATAACTAAGGGTTCAGAGGCCTCCAACCCTTTTAACCGGGTGACGGTCTCCTGCAACATGGATTGTTCACCATAAAGACGCAAAAATTGTTTTGGATAAAGTTCGCGGGACATTGGCCATAAACGGCTGCCGGTACCACCGGCCATAATGACGGGAAGGATCATGATTACCCTCTGAAGTGCATTTATTTCCCTGATTAATCCGCTCTGAAAAGAGATGAGAAGAAAGAGAATATAATCTGAAATGAATCGATGATTAAAAAATAAAAAACAGTTTCTTTCTGAAATAAAACAGGACACCGGAAATAAGTAAAGAGATGACTAGAGTCAGCACATAATTGAGTGTCACACTGAAATGATAATATTCGACAAACGCTATAACATAGGGATGAATGAAATACACAGCAGATGCAATTAACGCAAGATGTTTAGAATTGAACTGCGTAAAATACACCCTGTCACTTTTCATCAGCAGTATAAAGAGCGCCGGGCAAAAAAGCAGCAATGACAAAATAAAATCGATGTGGTAAGACATCCTGTCAAATAAATAACGCATTGTCAGCCAGAGTTCCAGCGACAGGCAAAGCAGAGAAAACACCAAAATATAAGCACATGCAGATGCAGATATTTTTTCAACCAGACTATGCTTAGCAATATAAGCGCCGATATACATCATCGGCAAACCAAAAAAAAGGCCGTTACGAAATATCCAGTATTGAGAAAATATTTTAAACAGCACCCCGTCCGTGTGGATAAAGATGCGTACATACTGCAAAAACCACCCGATAATAAAAAGAAGAACGCAAAGAAGCAGCATGGACTTAACGTTTTTTAAATAATATAAGAACAGACCACCCGTGGCCATCGCTGCAACATACCAAAGGTGGTGATAACCAAATATCAGCTCAGAGACAAAAACAGCGGTATGTTGCGCAGTAAATCCCTCTAAAGGCAGATACATCGGCAAGTAAATAACCTGCCAGACAACAAACAATAATATTGCCCTGTAAAACCATTTTTTGAACTGATTTATATCCGTTACATATTGCTGGAAATAATACCCATTGATGATGAAAAAGATAGGAACGGCCATTCTGAAATAACCATCGACCGTGAAAAAGTTGAGAGTACTGAAACTGGAAAAAACGTCTATATGAATAGCAACGACCATGGAGATCAACATTAATCTGAAGATATCGGTAGTTTGATTTCTGTTGTTTATGACAGGAGGCATTTCTTCTCACTCAGAAAAGAATAATAAATCTGGGAAAATAACAGAATAATCACTGAGCTCACTTTAACTGAGAATTAATAAAATCCTTATCAGCGCGTAATTTATGCAGTATATTCTCAGGAGCAGTGACATTCCCCGGCGCAGCGAAAATTTCGTTGTTGGTCGCGTTATTGTTTTTTAAAACAATAATCGACGCGCAATTTTCGCCAGTAATGTTTTTAATGATATTAAATTTTGAATAGACCGTCAGCACTGAATCACAGTTTAATCCTTTAATATTGCTCAGGTTATTCGGTTTTTGAGGATTCAACGTCTCTTTCATACTGTAAAAAACCGATACTGCTGTTTTGGCGTTGCCGATAACAATATCTTCGATAATACACCCCGAGGAGTTGTTGACAAGAATGCCTTCGGAGGTCTGCGTTCTGCCTAAATCGGGGATCCTGATGTTTCTGATCGTGCAGTCTTCACAGAGATTCGTCGCTACGCCGCTGCCGTTCATCGTATCAGCAGTCATAGGCACCTCCTGCGTCGCATTCTCTATTATGCAGTTTGTCGAGTTAGCCATAAATCCGATGGAGTAATAGGTCCTTCTTAAATCAGGCTGGACGACGACGAGGTTTTTCGCCGAACAGTTATGATTAGAGGGCGTCTCAGGAGGCACATCGGAGCCCATACCTATCAGCTGAGTCCAGCCTCTGCCCCAGATATTGTAGGCATGACAATCCCTGGCGTTGACAAAGTTAATCCCGTAGCCGCCCCAGCTAAGTTTGTTGTCGGCGGTGAACATGGCTTCAATAAAAATGTCATGAATGGCTGAATTTTCTGCCTGCATGAACTCAGGGTGATCTCTGAGATATTGCCGCTGGGCCGGGTTTTTAAATTCAGGATTGATGGTCATCGGGGTATTTTTATTGAGATACCAAAGATGTGCAAAATGGCTGTTAGCCTCAAGGCTTGAGCCAATCACAAATCCCCCACGCCCTTTATTAAATACGGGATCCTCAAAGACCACTCTGGTTTTTGAACCCTGTCCATAGAGTTCGGTATGACTGGAAAGATAAACAGGGAATGTTAACCGATAATATTTCACCGGGTCTGGCAAGAAAATCCGCGCTCCCCCCCGCTCTTTTGCGCGATCGCAGGCCTTCTGAAAAGCCGGTGAGTCGTCCTGGATCCCGTCCCCTTTGGCTCCAAAATCGGTAATATTCAACAACGGCATCTGACCGAAGTCGGCTAACTGTGAAATTGCGGTATTCCGGGCAAAGCAGATACCCAGCGCTGAAGCGGTGGCCAGCTTCAACACTGCACGGCGATTCAACCCTTTCCCAGGCTGCGGGACAACGCGTTTATAGGCCACGTATCAACTCCGTCATGAAGGTTCTGGTTCTCTTTTATATATTGCCATCGTAAACAAAAAGAAAGGTACGCTGACCCAGAAGGTCGATATATCAATAAACAGCCCTGAGATGACATAAGCAACGATTAAGGCAAATTTATCTCTGTTGTTTTTATATACCAACACACAGAGTGACGTAAGAAACGATAAATAGAGAAGTAAACCAATAACACCCGTCTCAACAGAAAGTGACAGAAACATGTTATCCGGGATCAGGCCATATTTCTCAGTAGATAAGCGATAACCCACGCCCAGTAAGGGATTGTCACCTACCAACCCCAGCAACAGTGCCCAGGTCGTAAACCGTCCTGAACTGATGTCTTCCTGATTGGCACCCGAGAGTCGCCCCCAGAACGACGTCAGATACTCGTTATTCATGCCGACGATTAACAGCGTCACAATAGCTGCAAGGATGATAAATAACGTGGCAGGTTTAATTTTTCGCTCTAACGCCAGATTGGCAATAAAATAGACCAGCATGGCAACGATAAGACTTCGCGACATAGAAAGATAAATATTAATGAGCAGGCAGATTACCAGCGCCGTAAAAATAACGGTGCTTTTTCCAATGCGCTTAAGTTCTATGAAAGCGGTGATCGTCAGCAGCAAGATTAAATTACTGTATGCGCTGGAATCTTTGGCTACCCCACCGGCGCGAAAAACGTACCCCATTCCCGGATATTTATACATTTGCGTTGCGGTCAGCGCCGTGCTTTGTAAAAAGAAGCCCACCGTGGATTCTAAAGTCACCAGAAAAAACAGGATGATGACAAATGCCGCGATACGTTTATGCTGACTTTCACTCATACCACGGCTGAATACTAATATAAGCACGCCGGGGAGATACATCTCCAGCATTCTGAAGAACCTGAGATAGGCGGAAACATGGTCGGCGGTGCCGGGGTAATATAAATAACTGTAGGTAATGCCTGCCAGCACCCAGATAACCCAGAGCGAAAAAAACGTAAAAATCAAAACGGACTGTTTGTTTTTCTTCCTTTTGGTTAAAAGAAAACACAGAACAGAAATGAGCATAAAGGGAAAGGCGATTTCTAAACCCGATATATTTCCACGACCAAAAGGAATTAAGGTAATTATCGCCATCGCGATACAAGAAAACTGAATAGCGACACTGTCTTTATTAACTCGTTGCATTGAAAACCTTTATCATCAACGTTGAATTTCAGTGTACAAATTCAGTTCTGCCAGATAGGTTTGTTCCGGTGAAAATCTCGTCATGATGAACTTTTTAGCTGCCTGGATAACATGGGAATTATCATTTTTAACCAACGTTAATTTCTCAGAAAGTTGATTAATATTTCCCAGTTCATAAAGGTAACCGGTGATATTGTCCTGGATAAGCTCAGCATTCCCGCCCGAGGCCGATGCCAAAACCGGAATTTCATACAGCTGAGTTTCAAAAATAACCCTTCCCAGGGGTTCGCGATCTGAAGGGACGCACACCAGATTGACATCGCTAAGCGCATCGCGGACATCGGAAATAAAACCGGTAAACTCCACGCGTTTCTTCAGCTGATGCTTTTCGACAAACGCCAGTATATCTCTGTGGTACTCGCGATCCTTTTCCGTGCTTCTGGGCTCTCCGACAAATCTAAGTTTCACCGAAGGGTCATTCATTAGTGAAAAAGCCTTCAGCACTTCCATCTGATTCTTCACTTCAGTGATAGCACCGATCACGGCAATGATATACCCTTCTTGCGTGCGGTGAGTTTCAACGTCTGCTTTCTCGAGAAATTTAAGATCCAGTGGGTTATAAATGACTTTTATTTTCGATAATGAACCAGAGACTCTGCTGAATGTGCTTTTTACATATTCCGAGTTGGCTAATATTACGGTAGAGAGTTGGTATATGACATTATCCACAACGCCATGATTCGAAAGCTCAATACCGCATCTGGCTCTGAAGATAGTTTTCTTGTTACGCAACCGAAACGATGGCATGGAAAATAAACCGTCATAAAAAGTATTGCAATGAACAATGGAGTAATCTTTACTTTTTGAGAGAGTTTTTAACAGAAGGCTTAAACCGCCCACTAGTCGTGAATTAAAAGGTTTACTGTTGATATAATCAATATTCCTTTCATCGATGCCGGATTTGAGCAACTCTTGTTTATATTTGTGATTACTCTGGTCGATAAGAATACGAAAGTCTATCTGATGGCTGACTTTTTCCAGCAACGCAATCAGGCTCCGCTGGCCTCCGGCAACATCATGGCAGGTGTCAACGTACAGAACTTTTTCTTTTTTCATTTTGAGGTTCTCTTGTAAAATCGTTCAATGTTAACTCTGCCATTTTTGACCATGTAAACTGCTTAACCGCATTGATACAGTTATCGCTAAATTGAGCTAATACTTCCCGCTCGCGATAAAGTCTTAATATTGCCGCAGAGAGTTCAGCCACATCTTCTTTCACCACCAGCCCCGTCTTGTTGTTCTGAACCACTTCACTGATTGCCCCGACGTCTGTAGCAATGGAAGGGACGCCATATTTAGCGGCTTCAAGGAATACTAATCCAAAGCCTTCAATCTTTTTATTGCTGTGTTTCGCGGCGAGTATAAAGACCTTGTTATTTTTATAAATATGCGTCAACTCGTCGTCTTCTACACCGGAAAGAATACGGACATTGGCTTTATTGTTTTTCGCTAACGTTTCAAGGTTAATTTTAAACTCATCACTGCCATTACCGACGATGGTATAAACTAGGTGACGCCTAACATCCTCAGGTAATAATCCCAGCGCCCGAATCACATAGTCATATCCTTTACGGTCATCAAGCCTGCCAACGGTAAGAACAGGAAAGTCTTTTGAATGAACATCCATAATATAGCTTTGATTACTGATACTGCTGTCCTGAGAAACCCCGAGGTAGGTTACAATAACGGGTACAGAGGGAGGGACGTTGTGATTTTCAAGAAGAATACGTTTCGTGTAACGACTGTTGGTAAAAATAGTCTGTACGCCGGTAAATAAATTTAGGCATTTGGCAAATACCGAGGCTTTTCCATACTTCAGATTGAGTACTTCGCTCCCGTGCAGCATCAGATTAAACTTTATTTTATGGCGAAATCTCAGTGTATTCACACATTGTATCGCCACCCAGAACGGCCAGTCCGCAGCCAGAATATAATCGTATTGGTTAAAATCAATTGAGCGAACTTTCCTGATGAGCTTTGGCAAATGCCAGTACTTAAACTGACCGCCTTGCACCAGGTTTAAGCTGATCCCATTGCTCAATGCACTCCTGGCCAGCGATCCATCATATTCAGGCGCCACCAGCGTAACGGTATTTTCACTTTTTATAGTGTTAATTAGCTCTTCGCAATATCTGCCAATACCGCCTTTAAAAGGGTAAAACTCATTCGTTAATATTAAAATCCGTCTCACGATACTCCCCCCGCTCTTTTTTTATTTATTTTACCCCGGCCAAAAATGAACACTTCGCGCAAAGCATTCACTTTCAGACACGCACAACAGACGAGATAGACAATTCCCCCAACAATTATTTTAACTATCATGTCTATTATTCCGCTATCGATACATAAATAATTAACAGAAAAGAACATGACTACCGTTGAAATAATAACGGGTAACATATCTTTCAGTTGTTTAAGCGCACCATAACCAAACAACTTCCCTGGGTAATATGCATTAATGAAGAAGTAAAAAATTGAAACCACAAAATTGCTCATGACCATGTACTTCAAACCGAAAGGTGCGGAAACAAACAATCCTAATATTGTGAGGGGGAATTTAATCAGATCAATTTTTAAATACAGATCTGAGCGACCGATCGCATTCAGCAGATTGGCATTAATCGCCCCCAGAGGGATGATCATGCGGGAAAGTGCTAACCATTGAATAATGAATACCGAGGGCAACCATTTGTCTGTCAGGAAAACCTTAACGAAAGGCTCTGCGATGATAACCAGCCCCATCATGCACGGAAGAACGACAAAGGCGGTCATATCCAGACTTTTTTTATAAATATTCATCAGGCGCTCTCTGTCATCCTGTGCGGCAGCCATGACGGGAAACAAAACGCCCTGCAGCACGTTGAACAGATTAACGGAGAGCAGATCAGGTAAGTTACGTCCCTGCGCGTAAAAACCGACTTCTTTGCTGGTGAAAATTCTGCCGATTAAAATGGAATATGAGTTGTCAGACAACACGCCCAGCAAACCCGCCAGAAAAACCTTCGAGCCGAAGTTGAAAAGCTCTTTTGTTCTTGAGAAAGAGAATGCCAGTTTAGGCCGCCACTTCGAGACTATAAACATCAGCAAAGTGACAATGGCGGAGTAACTGATCGCCTGATACACCAGCGCCAGAACGCCATAATTCATGTAGGCCAGACAGATGGCAAATATGCCACTTATCAGCACTGCCCAGAAATTCACGAGGGTCTTTAATCTGAAGTTCAGCTCAATACTGAGTTTGGCGATTTGCACCACACTCAACGATTTAATGACGATGCTCAGCGAGATTAATCGGATAACGTCAATCAGCCGTTCATCTTTGTAGAAATGCGAAATCTCCGGTGCGAAGCCGTATAGCAGGCCATAAATACATAAACCCAGCGCAAAATTAATGTAGAACACCGTTGAATAATCCAGGTCGGTACGGTTTTTCTTCTGAATCAGTGCCTGAGAAAATCCCCCGTTGATAATGACATCAGAAAGAACGAGGAACACCGCCACCATACCTACCAGCCCATATTCGGCTGGTGTGATCATTCTGGCAATCATGATCCTGATGACAAACTGCCCGCCCTGCACCATGAATCTTTCGATAGCATTCCAGATAAGCCCGGAAATCGTGCGTTCCTTGAGGGATCTACTTGTCATTTTTAGTATCTGAGTAGGCATATCCGTAATGGCTGTACCCGTAGCCGTAATAGCTGCTGGCTTTCTTAACTACGCTGTTAAGAATGCAGCCCTTGACCTTAACGCCGCTTTGTTCGAAACGCCGGATACTGACTTCCACTTCTTTAACAGTGTTCATTTCAAAGCGGGCGACCAGTAACGTTGTTCCCACATAGCGGCCAATAATCGCGGCATCCGTGACGGCCAGTATTGGCGGCGTATCCACAATCACAAGATCATAATGCCCGGACGCCCAGTTTATCAGCGCACCAAATCGCACATGCATGAGCAACTCTGCCGGGTTAGGCGGAATGTCGCCCCGCGATATGAAATCTATTTCAATGGAGGGAATACGTTTAACAGCGTGTTCCGGTCGGATTTTCCCCGAAAGAATGTCCGACAACCCACCGTCTGTTCCGGTCTTGAAGAGTTTGTGCGAGTAGCCTTTGCGCATATCCGCATCGATAAACAGCACCTTTTTATTGGTCTGCGAAATAACGGCGGCCAGGTTACTGCTGATGAACGTTTTACCCGCACTTTGGCTCGGGCCGGAAATCATCAGCACATTATTTTTGGCTTCCATCATGGCAAAGTGAAGACTGGTTCGCAGGCTTCTGATGGCCTCGATAGCCAAATCAGCTGAGTTCTCAACCGCAAGGAAGCTCTGGTCAACACTTTTTTTCTTAGTCTTAGTGGACGATCTTTTACCTGACTTCCCTTTTTTACTGAGCCACTCCGACAACGGGATGCTGGCATACACATTGATGCCCTGCTCTTCGAGCTGCTCGGGGGAATCAATGCCTCTGCGTAAGAACACACGCAGAAATACCAGTCCGATGGAGATAATCCCGCCCAGAATCAGCCCCACCAGCACGATCAGCACTTTTTTCGGTTTAACGGCTTTAGGCTCGGTGACCGCCGTGTCGATGATCCGCACATTGCCGATTGCGCTGGATTTAGCGATGCTCAGTTCCTGCTGGCGATTGAGCAGTTGCATGTAGATTGCACGGTTAGATTCCGCATCCCGGCTCAGTCTGGCCACTTCCTGCTGCGTCGCGGGCATCGCGGAGACATTTTTATTCAACCGTTCTCTTTCTTTCAGTAACGTCTGACGCTTTTCCAGCAACGCTTTGTAGGTCGGATGGTCTTTGGTGTAGAGCTGCGAAATTTCTGCTTCACGGAAGGTCAGTTCATTCAGCTGGCTTTCAACATTGACTATCTGATCGAGAACAGATTTGGCCTCCAGAGACAAATCCACGGAATCTTTCTGCCGTCGATAAGCATTCAGCGCATCTTCTGCGGTATTGAGATCGCTGCGAACCTGCGGCAACTGCTTATCAAGGAATTCGAGACTTTTGGCATCCTGCGCGGCCTGACGGGCAATATTTTGGTCGAGATAATTTCTGCTGATGCTGTCGAGCACCGCGGCAATATGTTCAGGATCATCGCCATTTAATGACAAGTTCAGAATACCGGTATCTTTACCCTGATCGTTGACACTAAAAGCATCCAGCAAATCGTTAATTGCTCGCAGTTTGCTTAAATAGTAAATGTTGAACTTCGTACCCGCCGGTGCATCGATATTATTGACCAGCAAGGAAATGCCTTTTCCGCTGAGCAACTCTCCGGCCACGCCTTTTATCTCGAAATCATCCCCTTCGACCACATAATGATTTTTATCAACCACCTTAAGGATGATTTTCGGCACATCGTTATCATCACGCGGAAGGTATAACCGGCTGACGGAAAGCTTACCCGGCGTGGCACCAGTGAGCCTTGCCCAGCCCCTGCCGAAAACAGGGAAATACTTCTGCCTGACGACGGCCTGAAGGTTCAGGTCTTCAACGGTCTTTCCGAGGATCATACGGGATTGCAAAAGCGCGATCTCGGGTGCCGACTGCGGCTGAGCATCGGGCAGAACCTGGCTCAGGCTTTCTAAAATGGCATTACCCTGTTTCTGTTCAACCTGAATCAGGGCATCAGCCTGATAGACCGGCGTGGCGAACAGGGCATAAATAATCGCCAGCACGGTGAATAACACCGTAATGCCGATAATCAGTTTACGGTGATCAATAAGCTCACCCATTAAACGACCTAAATCTAATTCATCAGAATCGGGTGTGGACGGAGTTTTTGATATGACTGGAGACATGCGATGTTTTCCCTGATGGATTTATCCGTTCAGCTTCTGTGACCAGGACTGACAGGCCTGTTCAATTAACCGGTAAACAGATTCAAAGGCTTCCTGACTTTTGCGGTAAGGGTCGGGGATTTCCCGCCCCTCCAGCCAGTGCCCCAGCAGCATAGTCTTACCGCGCGCCTCGGGAGAGATGCGGCTGATCTGTTCCTGATGCGATTTTTCCATCACCAGAATCAGGTCATACTGACGGCCTAAGGCAGACGTAAACTGGACGGCGCGATGATGCTCAATCAGCAGACTGTGCTTTAAGGCCACCGCGACGGCGGAAGGGTCGGCGGAGTGACCGACTAAAGCCCCCATGCCGGCGGAGTCAATGTTTTTGCCCGGTAATGCCTGCCTCAAAATCCTCTCAGCGATGGGAGAACGACAGATATTCCCGGTGCAGACGACCAGAATGGAATCAAACATTATGGATTCCACTGCCGCACGAAACGACCGGCTTCAATCATGTCATGCACGCCTGTAATGGTCGGGACAATTTGGGAAATCACGCGGTTCCAGCGCACAACAGGCGCGGTGGTGACATACACAATATCGTAGGGTTGCAGCTGGAATTCGGTGCTCATTACCATCGACGCCGCATCTTTGGCGTTCAGCTGGTAGATGTTGGCGATCTTGCCCTGATTGCTGCCTTTCAGCGGCCTGATAACAAAGATCCCCGAGGCATCGGCCATGCTCTGCGAAATACCGTCTGAACTGCCCAGCGCTTCCGCCAGCGTCATGCCGCTGCGATCCATTTTGAGCGTGCTTTGTTTGACAACTTCGCCCATCACGAACACTTTCAGGTCATCATTGCGTGGTACAAATAAAATATCGCCGGGATAAAGGAGGCGGTTCTGGGTCAGGTCACCCTTTTGCATCAGCGCATGTAGCGAAATCTGTGTGTCTTTACCGTTGTGGTTTAGCACTACATTGCGCCAGTCAGCGTCCGGCGCTAATCCGCCTGCCGCATTAATCGCATCAATCACAGTAAGAGGAATATTAGTGATGGGCTGCTGACCGGATTTAATGACTTCACCGGTGGTGTATATTTTCTGCGAGCGGAAAGCGGCGATACTGACGTCCACCTGAGGGCTTTCAATATAGGTCGCAAGACGGCTGCTAATATCCTCGCGGATCTGGCTGACCGTTTTTCCGGTGACTTTCAGTTTGCCGATATAAGGATAGAAAATCGTGCCATCGGCATTGACCCAGTTCCCGGTGTCGCTGGCGCTGCGGTATTGCCCGGCCGGTGTCGTCAGCTCCGGGTGATCCCAGACCGTCACCATCAGTACATCACCCACGCCTACGTGATACTGATAACTTTTAAGCAGTTGATCTAATTGCGGGTTAGGACGCGCCATTACCGCATCCGGGCGTAATCCGTCGACCAGTCGTGGTGTTAACGGGTAAACATTCACCAGCTTATCAATATCAAAATGACTGTCCGGCTGTTCGATAACCTGCTTGTTCTGAGTTTGTAAACCTTGTCCGGGTATCACGGTGCAACCGCTTAATACAACGGACGTAAATGTCACTAACGAAATATTAAAAAAGCTATTTTTCATTATCTCACATCATCTGCTGTTCAGTTTTAATATCTGCCTTCCAGAGTAATTCCGTATTCCCTTCCGGCAGTCGCAATTTTCCATTCCTGTGTGAAGATATTAAAAAACATCAACTATTCTCATGCGAAATTCAGAGTCTTTTCGGGCATGGAAATATAAAATTCAGCTATAAATTATGATTTTCTCATTATGGCAAAACGTTAATACGCACCCTCTTTTTTCAGTACTACACCGACCGTTTTAAATAATATGGCGATATCATTCCACATGGACCAGTTTTTGACATACCAGGCATCAAGATAAACTCGGGTAGAATAATCCACTTCACTGCGTCCGCTCACCTGCCACAATCCGGTCATGCCAGGTTTACTCAACAGGTAATATTCGACCTCATCGTCGTAGCGCCCGAGTTCCGCGGTAATGATCGGTCGCGGCCCTACCAGGCTCATCTCACCTTTCAGCACATTAAATAATTGCGGCAATTCATCCAGGCTGGTTTTTCGCAGAAAATGACCAATCGGTGTAATACGCGGATCATTTTTCAGTTTGAAAGTAATATCCCATTCAGATCTGGCTTCGGGATCATTGGCTAACAACTCTTCGAGCACTTCCTTAGAATTAGTCACCATCGAGCGGAACTTCAGACACTTAAACGGCTTTCCCGACTGACCAATTCTTTCGTGTCCATAGATAGCCGGGCCACCGTCTTTACGTACTTTACGGGTAATATAAATCAGCAGCGGGGATAATAGGATGATGATAGAAAGAGAGGTAACGATATCGAACAGGCGTTTCGTCACACGCGAAGATAATTTCGCCAGATTTTGATGCACACGAAATATCATGACTTCCTTACTGAAAATAAATGACATATCGGTGTTATCCAGCGGCATACCGCGCAGCGTAGGAATAACAGAAACCGAGCTGTACCCGTGGATCATAAATACCCGTAGCCACGCGTTGCGGATCGCGCTCTGATGAGATTCAACCGCCACAATGAATTGCGTCTTTTTACCAACGTGAGTCCGCACCCAGTTTTCATCAGACGGCATGATGCTGACGCCTTCAATCGTATCGCCCGGTTTGTCTCCCGCTTCACTGGAAATAAACTGAGTGACGCGTAACCCCAGATTTCTGTCGCTTTTGATTGCACTGTAGGCTTCGCGGGCATTGTTACCGCTGCCGATGATGATGGCTTCACGCTGCCAGAATCCGAAAAGATGCAGTGCCTGCTTGGTCAGCATTCTGGCCAGAGGCAGCAGGATCAAGACCAGCATCCAGGTTAGTACCCAGAAGTAGCGGGAGAAATACCATTTTGCAAAAGCAATGACGGCAATTTCGATCAGTGCAAAAATCAGCAGTGTACGTAGTATTTCCTTGAGTTCGAACCAGAAGGTTTTGCGGTAGTAATAATGACGCAACCGCAAGTGGAACCACGCCACACAGCAAAAGGCCAGGAGACCGTGCAGTACGATCCAACCCGACGTCTGTGAATCCGGGATGCGTTGTTCGAAGTGCGTCATCACACTGCTGAGTATTCCCTTTGCCAGATAAAGCGAAAGGGTAAAACTGAGAAAATCGGACAGGGCGAGAAATAAGCTGGCGTAAATATTCCTGGTGAGAAATCTCATATACACCCCACAATGAGTAATAATTATCGCCTCTTCAGAAAATAGAAAAAACGATTATATGATGATGAATAAGATGCTAAGAAACAGAGCATCAGCAGGGCTTATTCTGACTTTTGTAATTTTTGTGTTTTCAAATCCCGCTAATTTTGGCTACGCTACCGCCCCTGGTTTACGGCCACCAATTTGCCAAAAAATGAATACAATAATCCGAACAACAGAATCCCCTCACCGAATAGTTCTGGTGATAATTCTCTTATGACTTAAAACGCGTTAAATTAAGGATGGCCAAATTAATCAGAAAAAAGAGCGTATAAGTTCTTCCTGATTATAAGACGTCCATAACTTTCCTTGCATCGCCTGAATATTACTGCCCTTTAAATACTCTATATGACGGGCATTTTCGATACCGCCGATAATGACGCCATGAGTGTACGGTGAAAGATGCTCAATTACTTTACGAAACGAGATGGTTCCCTGGTGTTGCCAAAAAAACTGCTTACTTATTTTTATTTGTTCAAACTTTTCATTCATGACAAGAGCAAGACTGGTATTCCCTTCGCCAAAACTGTCTAGCCATAGAGGGCAGTCCCTGGACAGAGCATGAAGAACCGGGCGTGCTTCTCCTGCGCTGAACTCTGGAAAAAACTCGCTGATAGCGAGTCTGATATAACTGTGCTGCTGCAAGACGTTACGCATAGCAGTATTATTCACAATATGACACGCTATCTCGTAGTCGATACGTATTGAAAGCAGGAAACCGTTATTAATAAAAACATCTGCATTAAGGCTGGCCATGGTGACCTGATCGAAAAATTTTTTTATTTTCTCTCCGGGCAGTTCATCGTTTCTGCGCAAAGTCTGTTCTAAGGAGTATTCATTATTTTTTGATTTTTTCACCAGTTCAAAACCCAGTATCCCGCCCGATACTGTCACTATGGGTTCAAAGAGATATCTGGAATCACTTCTTTTAACCGTACGCATCCCTTACCCCATAGCTAAAATAATCAAAAAGAGTTGATCAACAAAGGTTGTCAAAAACCAGCAATGCTTGCCTGGTATGTTGAATTTCAATTAAACAATTCTGTTTCCCACAGCATGTTTGTGTAAAAAGAACAAAGCAGAGCTGCTACTGGCATCAACACCAATTTTTCTTAAAGAATTACACTTATGCACACTGATGGTCTTCACACTCAGCTTTAAAATATTAGAGATGCTGGTGACTGAAAGACCGGACATCATCATCACTAAAACCTTTTCCTCCATCTTGGTAATTTTATAATCAACTGACTCCTTGTTATTGGTCATGTTCTGAAGCTGTATGAATTGCTGTACTGCACTCACTATTTCTGATAATCCTTTTTTCTTTTTAAGAAACTTAAACTGTTTCTTGAGCAGAAGTCCCAGCATCAACATATCAACTTCGGAAGAAACTATCAGTATTCGCTCGGGATCAACTATGTTGATATTTTCGTTTAGAAACTCGTAACACTGATGAAAACCGCCTCCGGAAGGGTCAATAATCAGATAATCCTTGGTAAACAAACTCACCCTATCGTCATGGTCATAGAAAATGACACCGTTAACGTAAGGTAGCTTCTTGGAGATTATTTCTTTCAACGCCAGTTTAGTGAACTGGCACTCACTCCAGATTATTACCCGAGGCATTGGGCCGCCTAATAGTGTAGTTTTTAAAAACGCTCAGACCCTTCTCTAAAAAAGCGGGAAGAATAGAGCACTTTCAGAACGAGATAAAAAATATAACTATTAATACCGCTTACTTCATATTTATTCCTTACCAGTTACTGTACGTAGAGTAATCCGCAGCCAAAACTCTTCAAATCGTTTATCTCGCTCACTATTACGCCAAACAATAGGTTTTACCGATCGATTTACACTTTCTTATCGTTACATACCCACTCAACACTAGGCGTTGTCCTACTAATAATTCGCATTCTCAGTCAATGTGTGAGCTGTGTAACGCTTTTAGCATTAATATTTGTTGAAATCTAAGACCTTTCTTAACGGCAATTCTGTTCGTTTATAAAATTTTATTAACGCGTGTATTGATCTGTATTTTTTGATTAAGGCAGGATATTCCGCTTTTTTAGGAGGAATTTTAGATTTAGTTTTTACGCAAAATAAATACTAAAAGTTCAGGTTTGGGTAACATTCTTAAAACCTCTTTAAATCATAAAATTAATTAGCCTTTTCATAAAACTTATGCACATTAAAGGCCAGATTTAATGAAGCGGGGCATTTATAAGACCATTCTTAATAATCAGCGCTACGGTGTATTTCGCTATAACTTCAGTTATAAAAAATAAAAACATCAACTCATGATGGGTTTATTTTCTAAGAGCATTCTCAAATTAATTGCTTTGCGTAGCGTGAGGAAAAGGATTTTAAGAGGATTAAGTCATTGTGATATTTTTTGAATGAACACGACCGGTGTCTTAGAGGATGTTAACAACTGACATGTTTTGAAAGGAAAAGGAGGGAAGCGGAGAGTTTTTAAAAGCGCAGGAGATCAGAGTTAACAAAAAAACCGCCATGACCCGGCGCCCGGTTAACTCTCCCACGCTGTGATTGAAAAAATTGCGCGACCAAATTTGATCAGCTCTGCTCCGACACCAGCACGGCCATCGTATCCGGTTCCAGCGCGCGGAAGATGTGCTCCACGTCTGCCGGATAAGAAATATAGTCCCCGGCGTTCAGCTCAACCGGCGATTCCACCAGCCCGACCAGCGCACGGCCCTGCGTGATAATGATGTGTTCGACCGAACCCTGCGGATGCGGGCTGGAGACGCGGTCAGCACCCGGCTGTGAAGTCAGCAGATAAATATCCCGACGTGCGCCCGGCGGGCAGGTGGCGAGCAGCACCGCTTTGTAATCCGCCAATTCTGCGACCACCGTCGGGCCTTCGCCACGGCGGATCACCTGCATTTTATTTTGCTCAGGCTCCATCAGCCGCGCAAAGGGAATATCCAGGGCGACGCACAGCGCCCATAGCGTTTCCAGACTCGGATTGCCGTTGCCTGCCTCCAGCTGCGAGAGCGTGGATTTTGCCACCCCCGCGCGACGGGCAACTTCGGCCAGTGACAGTCCGGTACGCTGACGTTCGCGCAACAGCCCTTTAGAAATAACGCTGATAGGTTGTGACATTGCAATACCCTATTTCATATAACGAACGATCGTTCGACTTGAAGAACGATTCAGATCCGTTCATTATAATGGATACTCGTTCGTTATGGGATTGAATTATGCGTCAGCGTCTCTTTTCTCCGCTCGGAAAGGATGTGGTGAAAGCCATCTTTCTGGTGTGTCTGGCCGACGGTCTGGTCGGCATCTCTTATGGCTCTCTGGCCGTCGCCGGGGGTTTTCCACTTTGGGTGCCCCTTGCACTCTCTTTGCTGGTGCTCGCCGGTGCGTCGGAGTTTTTGTTTATTGCTATCGTCGGCGGAGGCGGCAGTCCCTTCGCGGCGGCGGCAGCCGGATTGCTGGTAAATGCACGGCACTTACCCTTCGGGATCGCGGTGAAAGACCTGGTTGGCCAAAAACACCTCAGCTGGCTCGGCTGCCACATCATGAATGATGAAAGTGTGGTGTTCGGGATCTCCCAGCCGACCCATGAAAAGCGCAAAGCGGCTTACTGGCTGTGTGGGGCAGGTATCGCGCTGTTCTGGCCGGTCAGCGTCATCGCAGGCGCATTTATCGGGCAATTTATTCCTGACATTAAAGCCATCGGGCTGGATGCGGTTTTCCCCGCCATCCTGCTGGCACTGATATTCCCGGCGCTGAAAAATCGACGGACGCTGATCCCGGCCTCGACTGGCGCGCTAATTTCAGTCGCAGCGGTGCCGTTCGTGCCCGCCGGTATGCCGGTGCTGTTTTCACTGTTGGGATTGCTGACCTGGAGAAATAAGAAATGACACAGCCGCTGCTTCTGATCGCCGGTATCACCGTGCTGGCCGCCGGGACCTTCCTGATGCGTGTGTCTGGCTATCGTCTCGGTTCGCGCCTGAATTTATCGCCGGCGACCCAGACAATGTTATCGGATTGCGCGACAACATTATTACTGGCGGTCGCGGCAACAACCGCTCTGTATGAAGGCGCGCATTTTGCCGGGTTCGCGCGGGTGACCGGCGTCGGCGTGGCGCTGTTCTTAGCGTGGAGAAAGGCACCGCTGATCGTGATTATCATCGCGGCCGCTGTGGTGACGGCCATCATGCGACTGGCGGGTATTGCGTAACTTGTGACAAAAAAATGGCTCCCTGCGGAGCCATTTTTACGTTACTGAAGTTAAGCCTTACGCCACATCTTCATATTGTGGCACCGGATTGCGGAAACTTTTGGTCACGCAGGCCAGATAGACAAAACCGACAGCGCCCCAGATAAGCCCCAGGATCATCGAGCTTTCTTCCAGATTCACCCACAGTGCGCCCACTGTCAGCGCGCCGCACATCGGCAGGAACAGATACTGGAAGTGATCCATAAAGGTCTTGTTGCGCTTCTCACGGATCCAGAACTGCGAAATCACCGACAGGTTAACGAAGGTAAACGCCACCAGCGCGCCGAAGTTAATCAGCGCCGTTGCCGTCACCAGATCGAAGTTAATCGCCATCAGCGCAACCGCGCCCACCAGAATTACGTTGAAGGACGGCGTGCGCCATTTCGGATGAATATAGCCGAAGAAGCGTTTCGGGAAGACGCCGTCACGGCCCATGACGTACATCAGACGGGAAACGCCCGCGTGTGCCGCCATGCCGGAGGCCAGAACAGTGATGCTGGAAAAAATCAGCGCGCCGAACTGGAACGCCCTGCCCGCCACCTGCAACATAATTTCCGGCTGCGATGCGTCCGGGTTTCTAAAACTGGAGATGTCCGGGAAATAAAGTTGCAGGAAATAGGTCGCCGTGATGAAAATCGCGCCGCCAATTAATGCCGTCAGAAAAATCGCCCGTGGAATAACGCGCCCGGCGTCTTTGGTTTCTTCTGAAAGATTGCTGATACCGTCAAAACCGGTAAAGGAGAAACACAAAATCGTCGCGCCGGTAATCAACGGTACGGTATGGGTATTCTCGCCCCAGAACGGTTGGGTACTGGTCAGTGTGCCATAACCGGTGCCGTGATTAACGCCGTAAATTACCATGCCGGTGATCACCGTAATCAATATGATCTGCAACACCACTACCAGCGTATTAATGTTGGCGACGGTTTTAATACTGCGTAAATTCGACAGAGTCATAAAACCCACCAGCACGAAGACAAATATCCACGACGGCACCGAAGGCACCAGTGCTTCAAAATAGATTTTTGCCAGCAGGATGTTGATCATCGGCGCGAATAAATAGTCGAGCAGGGACGACCAGCCGACCATAAATCCGACCACCGGATGAATAGATTTTTGTGCGTAGGTATAGGCCGATCCCGCCGACGGATAGCGACGCACCAGCTTGCCATAGCTCAGTGCGGTAAACAGCACGGCGATCAGGGCGAAGGCGTAAGCCGTCGGCACATGGCCGTCGGTCAAACCAGAGACAATACCGAACGTATCGAACAGGGTCATAGGTTGCATATAGGCCAGACCTATCATCACAACCGGAACCAGCGTAAGTGTTTTACGCAGTTCCACGCGGGAAGTGCTGCCTGAAACGACGTTATCTGACATGATTTTTAATTCCCATGACGGAGAACGCCACATAAAGAGAGTGATGCACCATTTATGTTTCCTTGCGACATGACTGTCGGTATCTGAAAGTAAATATCTATCCGGTACGAAGCCCGGCCTCTGGTTTTTGAATGTTTTCTTGTAAGAAGAATGTGTTCTTGAATGACGTCTAAACGGGTTATCCCCGTTTTGCGGGGCGCATATTTTGCCTTATTAATGGCCGAAATGACAAGCCGAAGAAGGGCAAACGCAGGCAATAAATAAAATAAGCAGCCAAATCTGGCACGGATTGCCACACTGCTGACTCTGCGGGTTTATAAATTGTTTTTGGGATGTAAAACAAAAGGCACTGGCGGGTTATTAGTTTTATAAAGCGGCGATAACGGCTATTAAAAAATAACGATTAGACCTTTTGATTAACCTGCACGCTCCAAAAAATCCCACCTGAGCATCACCGGTCAAAGCATGGACAAAATCCTAAAACGCCGGTTAAGACACTCTTTTGTCGGTTGGGAGTTTACAAAAATCGGACATGTAGCAAGAATGAAAGAGATTTGATCTAAAAATGAGAAATGTCTGCTTTCCCGCAGTAATGATTTACGGGGTGTTATGTGTCTCTTTCAATTTCTGAATGGACGATGGCTAACGATATTGAGTGCTCGCATCTGACCGCGAGCAATTCCTCATTCCCGCGACATACCCACGATGAATACGTCATCAGCGCCAATCTGTCGGGTACGGAAGAGATCTGGCTGCAGGGCAAAACCGAGCTGGTTCGCGCCGGGGAAATCACGATTTATAACCCTTCCACGGTGCAATCCTCACTGTTTGGCGATGAAAAAGTCGAATTCCTCAGCGTACATATTCCCCAGTCTTTGCTGCGGAAGGTCTCGGTTGATCACAATCTGCGATCTGATCACTGCGCGCCCGTACTGACCGAAGGCGTGCTCAGCAATCCGGCGCTTTTTTCCGCGCTGCGCCATTACAAACGCACCCTGAACGACGACGATCAGGAGCAAAACTTATTGTGGTTGCTCGGTGCATTGCTGGAAGAACCGGCGAAAAAACAGGAGCAGTCGCTACTACCAGTCACGCTGGCGCTGGATTTTATGCGCGATCATCTGACCCGCAAAATCCATCTCGACACGCTGGCCCAGGTCAGCGGGCTGAGTAAATTCCATTTTGTACGGCTGTTCCGCCAGCACATCGGCATGCCGCCGTTGCAGTACCATATGCAGTTACGGCTGCTGGAAGCCCGCAATCAGTTGCGTAAAAACAACAATGCGCTGGACGTGGCCATCAGCCTCGGTTTTTACGATCAAAGCCACTTCATTAATACCTTCCGCAAAATGATGGGGATCACTCCCCATCTGTATTCCCAGTCGCTGCATGCCTGCGCTATACGCGGCTAAGCAAACCACTGACGTCTAGACCAAAATAAATTCGCGATAGCCGGAAATAACCACGTAAATGGCGAAATAGGAGAATATCGCCGCTGAGGCGACGTAGGAATATTTCAGCATTTTAGTGCCCAGCATTTTCCCGCCCCAGCTGCCGACGCAGCACAACACCACCGTCCAGAATACGCCCGCAATAAAGAAGCCGGTCAGGAACCACGAGGCGTTTGCCGTGCCGCCCTGCCCCATACGGGAAATTAGCGCGCCGCCGACCGCCGCAAACCACAGGATCGCCGTCGGTGACGACATCGCCAGCACCACGCCGCGCCCGAAATTACGCATCACCGAACGCGGCTGGCCGTTATCACTGGCGGACATATTCTCCGCCGGTGCCAGCGCCGCCCGGATCATCTTGTAGGTAAACCACATCAGCATCAGAGAACCGCCGACCCACAACACCCAGCGCACGCTCTGGTATTGCAGCAAAATCGTCATGCCTGCCAGCGCCAGCACCGCGTAGATAAGGTCACCAATACAGGTGCCAATCCCCAGCCAGAAACCGTGAAAATAACCACGCTGCATCGCCAGCGTGATCATCGCAATATTGGCAATCCCGATGTCCAGACACAAGGACAGGCTAAGCAAAAATCCATTTGAAAACGGCATCATAGTGGAACTCTCTTGATCAGCTGATTGTACTCGATCATGTCGTTGGTGGTGCCCAGACGCGCCATCAGGATCTCAACGTCTTCAGGATTGTTGTGCGGACAATGTTGCTGCATAAAGGTTTTAGCCCGTTCTGCATCGCCGCCCAGCAGTTCTTCGCTCATCAGCCGGGTCAGGCTGGCCATTTGCGTAAAGAACAGTTCAGGATGGAAACCGATGGTCTCTGCCGACAGCTCAATGCAGCCGTGTTCACGCAGATAATTGAACTGGATCCAGGCCGCTCCGGCGTCGGGATAACTCGACGGCCCCCGGCGCAGATAGCGCAGGATCTCCAGGAAGTAGATCCGCGCCAGCACGTTTCGGTCGAGCTGCAATCCGTCTGCAACCTGTGGCGTCAGGCACATCAGCAATCCAAACTGATCGGCCAGTGCTTCCTGCACAATCATTGATCCCCAGCGATCAATCTTGCTGAGCTTCGGAAATACGTTTTCGTTACGCACCAGCGAATGCCCGAGATCGTGCCCGCGGAACCAGGCGATCAGATAACGCTGACAAACGCGGCTTTCCGGCAATTCATCTTCCGCCCAGCCAAGGTGTGCGGCTTCGGTACGCGAAAACAACTCGAAGAGTTGCAGGTAGGTATTAGCAAATACCACTGTGCGTTTGACCGGGGAATACTTAAGCCCCTCATCTTCCGGGAAGAAATAAGCAAAATGTTTCGGATAGGTGTTGGCTTCTCCGGCAATGCCGAACAGGTTGATTATCTTGTACGCACAGCCCGGCAGCGCCAGCAGATCGGCGGCAATTTCTTTTTGCAGAAACAGCAGGCTTTCCGGAAACAGGCTGTCCATCACATCGGAGATTTCCTGCAACATCGGCGCGGGTTCACCGAACCATGACGAGTAATAGCTTTGTTTAGATTTTCCCACCCACGTCGAGGTCTTGCCGATGCCCAGCACCAGCTGCTGCTCATCAAGACCGGCAATTTGCGGCAGCACGGTTTTGCCACAGGCATCATCCGCCAGAATTTCGGCACGCAGGAACAGCCCGCGACGGGTATCCGGATCGTCAAACAGCGGCGCTAAGCGGAAACACTGGATCGCCATTTCTTCGCGCAGTGCATCGAGCAAACGACTTTCACAAGCGGCTTCCAGCTGATTGATGGCCTCAGTCAAACGCAGGCAATAATGAATGGTTTGCACCGCTTTAGGATTGATATTTTCCGGAACATCCAGATCCATCATAGAAACCTGGTATGCCGTCGCAGACGGCCAGAATGACGTAGTAAACATAATTTCAAATCCTGAGTGCGGGGTAGAGAGGTGGACTCACTACATCACTCCCGCCACATCGGGTATTGGAAGAAATTGCGCACCGACGAAGAAGTGCAAAGGTAGTCATTACAAGCCTGCGATCAGCGACTACAGTTGATTCATACGTTTCCTCTTTGCTAAGCGCTTAACACCATGAGCTTTTCTCTCAAACATTACCTGCAAGTGCGCTCCCGGTTGCTGATATCTATTCTGGCCGGGGTGGCCTGCTTTTTTCTTCTGCCCGCCCATCTCGGGCTGTTGCAGCGCCTGCTGATCGGCTGGAACGTGCTGGCGTGGCTGTATCTGTTTTTCCTGTGGTTTCGCATGCTGCGCACTGAGGCGAAAAATATTCCGCACATCGCCAAAACGCAGGATGAAAGCGCTACATTGGTGCTGAGCATGGTGACGATCACCTGTCTGGTGAGCATTCTGGCGATCCTGATGGAGCTCGGTTCGCTCAAAGACCTCACCGGTACGCCGCGTGCCCTGCATATTTTGCTGACCGCCACGACGCTGGTCGCTTCCTGGGCACTGCTGCCGACCTCTTTTGCTATGCATTACGCCCATCACCATTATCTGCGCCGCAGCAAAGACGTGACGCCGATGATTTTTCCAGAGAAACCAGAACAACCCGGCTACTGGGATTTCCTGTATTTTTCTTTCACCATCGCCGTGGCCTCACAAACCGCCGATGTGGAAACCGGCACCACCGATATACGCCAGATTGCGCTGTTGCAGTCGGTGATTTCGTTCGTTTTTAATCTGGCGATTTTAGGGCTGTCGATTAACGTCGGCGCGGGATTGTTAAACTAGGCGAGCAAAGTAATTCACTGTTATCCGTGAAATTTTCCGCACAGAATACTATAAGCTATAAAACAACGACTTTAGACTTCTATACGTCTAAAACTTAGTGTAGGTTTTTACAATATTCCTCCATTTTGGTTACGTTTAAGGAAAGATTTGCTTATGCGCACTTCGTTTGTTGCCCTGACACTCCTTACCACCACGCTGTTTTCTGCCACCACCTTTGCAGGCACCACGCTGGATCGCGTGACCAAAACCGGCGTCCTGCGCAATGCTATCGTCAACGATTATCCGCCGTTTGGTTTTATCGATGACAACAACCAGCTGGCTGGTTTTGACGTCGACGTGGCGAAAGCCGTGGCACAGCGCATGGGCGTGAAACTCGAACTGATCGCGCCGGGCTGGGAAACCATCGTTGGCGGTAAATGGCAGGGGCGCTGGGATACTTGTATCTGCTCGATGACGCCAAACACCGAACGTGCCAAAGTCCTCGATTTCCCGACGCCGTACTACAACTCCCCTGCGGTGCTGGTAGTGAATAAGAAAGATGACCGCATCAAATCTGCCGCTGACCTGAGCAACAAAAAGATTGGCGTCGGTATCGGTTCGACTTACGAAACTTATCTGCAAAAAACGCTGGTGATCCCCGCCAGCAAACCGATTGTCTTCCCGTTTGATAATGTGCAGGTCATTCCAAGCGATGAGGAAGTCGCGTTCCAGAACCTGGCGCTCGGGCCGGGCGTGCGTCTTGACGGCGTGGTGTCGGATTTAGCCACCGCCAATGCACGTATTAAACGCGCGCCGGTATTCAAAATCGTCACTGAGCTGTACGCCGAACCGAACTGGGTCGCCACCGACAAGGGCGACGCCGAATGGGACAAGAAAGTCGCTGACACCATAAAATCGCTGCGCGATGACGGGACGCTGGCCAAAATTTCCCAGCACTGGCTGGGCGAAGACATTACCCACGAGGTGCCGTAATGCCACAAATGCCGGACAGCCAGCCGAAGGCCGAAACGCCGGAGCGCTGGCATCACGCACACGCGTTTAGCTTCAAAACCGGGCTGACGTGGCTGATTTTGCTTAGCCTGCTGATCGGCACCTTCAGCAAGATGGGGCTGGACTGGAGCCTCATCAGCCAGAAATTGCCGTTCCTGCTGGGCCTGCGCCTGTCGCCGGACGGATTTATTCAGGGCGCGGCGCTGACCATCATGATTACCGCCTGCTCGATGTTTTTCTGCCTGCTGATCGGCCTGATTACCGCCCTCGGGCGGATGTCGAATAACGCGCTGGCATTCGGCTGCGCGACGTTTTACGCCTCGTTGTTTCGCGGCACGCCGCTGCTGGTGCAGGTGTTAATTATTTATCTGGCGCTGCCGCAGTTCGGAATTGTGCTCGGCGCACTCAGCTCAGGCATTATTGCGCTGTCGATGAACTACGGCGCATATTTGGCAGAAACCATCCGCAGCGGCGTACTCTCGGTGCCGCGCGGCCAGCAGGAAGCGGCACTGGCGCTCGGTGTCTCGCGCTGGACGGTGGCCATCCACGTCACCGCCCCGCAGGCGCTGCGCATCATCATCCCTCCCGCCGGTTCGATGTTTATTTCAATGCTGAAAGACTCTTCGCTGGTCTCCCTGATGGGCTTGTGGGAACTCAACTTCCTGGCGCAATCTTATGGCCGCAGCACCTACCGTTACATGGAAATGCTGGCCACCGCCGCCGCGATTTACTGGATTATGTCGATTGTGTTAGAGCTGTTGCAAAGCCGGCTTGAGCGCCGTTTTGCGCAGGGCCATCGCCGCTAATTTCGCTATTTTTTATCACGGGTACGCCATGTCTTTTCCTGAAGATTTTCGTTTAATCAGTTATCTCTCGCAGCTGGAACACGACGTCCGTTTTCCGCTTTCCTCTTCCTACCCGGAGTCGATGAGCATCGATACGCTGTTTGAACTGGCGGGAAAAGAGCATCGCGCGCCGTTTATGCAAACGATGCTGGATTACCCACCGCTGCGCGGTACGCCGGAATTACTCGAGGCGATTGCTGCCACCTACCGGCAGATCACGCCGCAGCAGGTGATAAGCTTTGCCGGAGCCGACGAAGCCATTTACGCCAGTTTTCAGATGCTGCTTGAACCGGGCGATCATGCGGTCGTCATCACGCCAAATTATCAGTCGCTGGAGAGCGTGCCAATGTCGCGCTGTGACGTGACCGGCGTGGCGCTGGATGAAAATGACAGCTGGGCGCTGGATACGGCAAAAGTCCGTGCGGCTCTGCGGGCGAATACCAAAGTGCTGGTGATTAACTTCCCGCACAACCCGACCGGCGCGCTGATTTCGCGGATGCAGTTGAACGAACTGATTGAAATGTGCCGCGCGCGCGGGATCTGGATATTCTCCGACGAAGTATATCGCCTGACCGAATTCGACCCGGCGGATCGCCTGCCGCAGCTGGCGGACGTTTACGAGCGCGGCATTTCGCTCAACGTCACCTCGAAAGCCTACGGATTGCCCGGTCTGCGCATCGGCTGGGTGGCCTGTCAGGACGACGCGTGGATGCAAAAACTCGAACGCATGAAACAGTATCTGTCGATCTGTAATTCCATGCCCGGCGAGTTCCTGACCGCCCTTGCGCTCAACGCCCGCGCGCCGATCCTCGAAAGGGTGATGGAGCGCTCGCGCAGCCAGCTCGCGGCGCTCACCGCGTTTCTGGCGCGCTATCCGGACAGGTTCACTCTCGCCGTGCCAAAGGCCGGTGTGCTGGCGTTCCCGCGTTATACCGGGCCGGAAGGCGCAGAAATCTTTGCCACGAGGCTGGTGGAGGAAGCGGGCGTGATGGTCATTCCGTCCGTCACCTACGCCTCAGAACTCAACCCGGTCTCAGAAGATTTCCTGCGCATCGGTTTTGGCCGCGCCAATCTCAGTCAGGCGCTGGCGGAAATGGGCAAATGGCTGGATAAACAGTGATCAGCATAGAACCTGTTTTTCCGTCAGAAAATCAATAAATACCCGCACCTTCGGCAACATGTGGCGGCTGCTCGGCCAGACGACCGAGAACTTGCCGCCCTCTTTCAGGTGCGGCTCCAGCACAGAGATCAGTTCGCCGGAGGCCACATAGTTACGCACGATAAACTCCGGTACATACGCCAGACCCAGCCCCTGCAACGCTGCCTGTAAAATGGATTCCAGATTATTGCTGCTTAGCGCCAGCGGCAGTTCCGGCGGGATCGGGCTGTTGGTCGCCCATTCCTGCCACTGACCGTTGCCCGGAAACCGGTAGCGCAGGCAGGCGTGATGTTGCAGGTGTTCCGGCGTCAGCGGCACGGCATGTTGCGCGAAATAGTGCGGACTGCCGACAATCGCAAAGCGAAACGGCCCCAGGCGGCGGGACATCATCTGCGAACTGCTCAGCTCACCGCTGCGGATAGCGATATCAAACCCTTCATCAATCACGTCCACCATCCGGTCGCTGAAATCTAAATCCAGCTCGACCTCCGGATAACGCTGGCGGAATTCCGGCAGATGCGGCAGCAGAATCCGGTAGCCGATGGCAGGCGCGGTGATGCGCAATTTGCCGCGCGGCACAGCGGAGATGCGCACCAGCTCCTGCTCGGCCTCTTCCAGTTGCGCCACAATGTTCTGGCAGCGCTCGAAAAATAACTGGCCTTCATCGGTCAGGCTGATGCGCCGCGTGCTGCGGTTAAACAGCCGCACGCTGAGTTTTTCCTCCAGTCGCGCCACGCTTTTTCCCACGGCTGACGCCGAAATTCCCATCCGCTCCGCCGCCGCGGCGAAGCTCTCGTTTTGCGCCGCACGCACAAATGCCAGTAACCCGTTGAGATTATCCATTTATCCCTTTCTCTTATTCGAGCGTTTTAGTCCTGAATCATCGGACTTTTAGCCTGTTTCCGCCAGATTACCGACAATTTATCATCACCGATATATACCACTACGGGACAAATTTATGAATACATCCTCAACGCATCCGGCGGGCAGTCTCAGGGTTCTGGTGACAGTTTGCATTGCGGCGGTGATCCTGCCGCTGAACTTTGTCAGCGGTGCGGTGGCGACGCCTGCCATCGCCCGCGAACTCGGCGGAAGCGCACAGGCGCTGAGCTGGGTCACAAATTCCTTCATGCTGACGTTTGGCTGTTTCCTGATGGCCGCCGGTGCGCTGGCCGACGAAATTGGCCGCAAAAAAGTCTTTATTAGCGGGGTTTCGCTGTTTGCACTGCTTTCCCTGTTACAGGCGTTCAGCAGCAGTCTGCTGTGGATTGATCTGCTGCGCGCCGCGCAGGGTGTCGCCGCCGCCGCCGCGCTGGCCGGAGGCGCTGCCGCACTGGCGCAGGAATTTGACGGCGCTGCCCGCACCCGCGCGTTCAGCCTGATGGGCAGCAGTTTTGGCGTCGGGCTGGCGTTCGGGCCGTTTCTCGCCGGAGCGCTGATTGCCCATTTCGGCTGGCGCTCGGTGTTTTTTTCCGCGACGGTGATTGCCGTGCTGGCGCTTATCACCGGCGCGTCAAAAATGCGCGAGACGCGTAATCCGCAGGCGTCCGGTATCGACTGGCCGGGGACGGTGTCGTTTACCGCCATGCTGGCGTTGCTGACCTGGGCGCTGATGGCCATTCCGCAATACGGCATTCCAAGCCCGCAGGTGCTGGCGCTGCTGGCCGGTGCTGCACTGCTGCTGGGCATTTTTGTGTGGGTCGAGTTGCGCGTGAAGCAGCCGATGCTGGATTTATCGCTGTTCCGCTACGTGCGCTTTATTGGCGTGCAGGCGCTGCCGCTGGCGACCGGGTTCTGTTTTGTCGTGCTGCTGGTGATTTTGCCGATGCTGTTTATTGGCGTGAAAGGGCTGAGTGAGGAACGCGCCGGGCTGATGATGATGGCGCTTTCCGTACCGATGCTGGTGGTTCCGCTGCTGGCGGCGTGGCTGACGCGCTGGATTTCCGCTGGCGTGCTCTGTACATCGGGGCTGGTCATTGCCGCCGCCGGGCTGGGCTGGCTGAGTCAGGCGATTCTGGCGCAAAACATAACGGCGATGGTTGCGCCGATGCTGATAATTGGCATCGGCACCGGTCTTCCGTGGGGGCTGATGGACGGCTTATCGGTCAGCGTGGTTCCGAAAGAACGCGCGGGGATGGCGACCGGAATTTTCAGCACCACCCGCGTCGCTGGCGAAGGGATTTCGCTGGCGATCGTCGGTGCAATCCTCGCCTCAATGAGCCACAGCGCGCTGACGGCGCATTTCACCTCCGGCGACCTCAGTCAGGCGGCGCAGCGGCTGGCGACAGGGAATCTGACGGTGGCGCAGCAACTGCTTCCGCAGGCCAGCACGGCGCAGCTTCAGCAGTTATACACCGCAGCGCTGCATCCGCTGCTGCTCTGCCTGATGGCGATCACGCTGTTTTCCGCGCTGGTGGTACTGCTGGCGCTGAAAGGCAATCAGCAGGAAAGTGAAGCCGCGCCCGCCGGTCAGAACGATCTGTCGCCGTAATCTGCTTCCAGTACAGGACGCAGCCGGGCATAGGTTTCTTCAATCTCCGCCGGTATGTCCACCTTCGCAATAAAGCCCGCTCCGCGCGGGCCATATCCGCCGGGTGCATCACGCAGACGCGGGATCTCGCCCAACAGCAGGGAGATAAAACGCGGCAGTGACCACAGGCTTTGATTATCACAACCGGCAAACCGCAGGCCGTGGTCGTCCCGCTCAAGCTGCGGGGTAAGCACCGGCCAGCGGGTAAAAATGACATCGGGCCGGTCGCGCCAGACGTGACGGAAACTGGCGTCGGTGCGCAGCTGCATCAGCGGATCCTGCGTGAGCAGGATGTGCGTATGTGCATCACCCGCCTGCTCCAGCACGCGCCGCGCCTGCACGGCATTATCGCCGCAATTAGTAGAACCGGTTTCCAGCAGCATTTGCTCAGGCTGCAGGCCAAAACACTGTACGGCGATATCTCCTAACACGTCGGCTTCGCTGCGGCCAGCCGTCGCAATGTGCTGATAGCGCGGATGCTGCTGCACGGTATGGTACAAAAGTTCAGTCGAATGACCGATGCCTCCGGCGATCAGTAAACGTGAAACCCTGCCCTGTGCCCGCGCCTGAAATGCTGCTTCGGCGGTGGGTAAAATGGCATTCCCCAGCAGGATCAGCAGCGTTGGTTCGCCCGCAGGGCCATTTCCCAAGGTCTGGTCCGCAGAGAGAAATCGCGCCAGCCGGTTCATATCGTCAATCACAGCGTCAGAAAACATCACAGCCTCCGTCTGATAAAGATGACTATCATAAACCTATAACACCACTCAAAAAATGGTTAAAAAACCTCACCGATCACATGAGGAACACCAATCATTAAATATAAAAAATGTCATTTTGTCGGGATAAAAATTCACTAATTTTGTTTTTATGGTGTTTTTATCCTTATTCGACAAAAACGCGTAAAGATCCCCTTAAGGTAAATTTATTAACTTATATTTAACCTTAACGGCCGACTTCATCATGTTGTTAGGGTCAGGGATCTTTTCAAGGCTTGTGAGAAACACGAATCCCGCCCGCTTTGTCGCCGGTAATTGTTTTTTTTAGCTGTTTTGATTACTTCATGACCACCAGAGGATTTCCACATGCCGTTGCGCAGCGATGGCATGCATGCACACCAGTGTAAGCAGGTATTGGGAGTCATTATGGGCGAAAAAAATTCTTTATTACTGGCTATTCTGGCCGCGGCAACGTTAACCCTGACCGCAGGCGCACAGGCAGCCGGGACATTAACAGGGCAAGTAGGCGTTCAGCTGACCATCAGCACCGGGTGTACCGTCGGTAACGGCACCGCCACCGGCGGGACTAACCAGTGGGGTACGTTGAACTTTGGTAATTACGCCGATTTAACCAGCGTAATCAACGGGACAGTGCTCGGCGCTAACGGCACCAGCGCGGTGACCGTCACGTGCAGTACCGGTCTGAGCCCGACCCTCTCCCTCAACGGCGGCCTCGCCGCAGCCGGCGGTTTGCGTACCATGACCTCCAGCGGTAACAGCATCCCTTATCGTCTTTATTCCGACACGGCACGTACTACCGAAATCGCGATCAATACGCCGATCACTCTCGGTACAGGCACCACTGCGCAAAATATTCCGATTTATGGTCGCGTACTGCCTGCTGACCAGACCAGTACGACACCGGCTGCGGGAACTTACAACGATACGGTCGTCGCCACCCTTGCCTGGTAATTCGCTGACACGTCAGGGTTGAGAGGCCCTGAACGATTGGAAAGAGGGTCAGTCAAGGAAGGAATGGTCATGGACATCAAAGTACTGTTGTTGCCAGCCCTGATTGCGCTGCTATGTCAGGCGGCTATCCCGTCTGCCTATTCTGCGACGCTTGGGATCACCGCGACGCTGCTGCCTGCCTGTACGGCAGGCACGACGGTGGGCAGCAGCACGACGTTCGGCACGCTCAACTTTGGTAACTATGCCACCCTGACCAACGCAATTAACGTCACCAGCGCCCAGCTGGCGGGATCGATTCGGGTGAATTGCGTCAACGGACTGAGCTACAAAATCCTGATGGATGGCGGTACAGCGGGCAGCGTAACCGCCCGCAAGATGGCTAACACCACCAACAGCGCGTTAACGGTAGCCTATAACCTCTATACCAGCGCGCCACGCACTACGATCTGGGACAACATCACCGGCCTGAGCGGCACGGGTTCCGGCGCCGATCAGTGGTACCCGGTGTATGGCCGCGTGCCGATGCAAACGACCCCCGCTGCCGGTGTGTATACGGACACGGTCAATGTTACCGTCAGCTGGTAGCGGGGGCCGCAAAATGTCTGAATGCGCCCTCTTCCTGCTGGCTTCGTTGTCATTCCTCTTTTCCCCTGCCTTGCTGGCAGCTACCGCCACGAGCAGCTTTACCGTCAACGCCACCATCACCAACGGCTGCGCGTTTGGCACTTCCCTCAGCAGCCCGGTGACCAGCCTCGGCACCATCAACTTTGGCTCTTTTGCCTCCGTCCCCACCAATGTCGATGTGGTCAGCACCTCCGGCGCCGGTTCCGTCGTCGTGACCTGCACGCCCGGCGCGACGGTGGCGATTGCCATGGATTACGGCACCCACGGCGGTTCGGCGACACAACGTTACATGGCCAACAGCGGTGCTACCGCCACGCTGGCTTATCAGCTTTATCAGGACTCAGCCCATACCAAGGTGTGGGGAACGGCTGCGCTGGCGATGACCGTCAGCAGCTTTCCGGCCACGACACAAACTTACCCGGTCTATGCCCGGTTGTTTTCATTCACGACATCACCCACTGCGGGCACTTACACCGACACGGTGACCGTGACATTAACTTATTGAATCATCAGGATGTGAACTATGACTGTGACTTTTTTACGCGTTATTGCCCGTCTGATTTTGGTGTGTGCGCTGTGCGCGAGCGGACAGGTTATTGCCGCCAGTTCGGTGCTGGTCTGGCCGGTGTATCAGATTATTGAAGCCGACCAGAACGGTTCCGCCCTGTGGCTGGAAAATCGCGGGGCAGATCCGGTGTCATTGCAGGTACGGGTGATGGCGTGGAAGCAGGAGAATTTTAACGAACGCTATGCCGATCAAACCCAGGTGGTTGCCAGCCCGCCGTTTGCCACCGTGGCTCCCGGCCAGCGCCAGCTGATCCGCCTGATCCGCAATACGCCTGTCCCTGCGAAAACCGAAAAATCATTTCGCATTATCATTGATGAAATCCCATCGTCACTGAATGCTTCCCCGGAAGGTCAGTCCAAAGCGGTGGTCGGCCTGCAATTGCAGATGCGTTATCTGCTGCCGTTATTCCTCGATGGCGAAGGCATATGGACCAACGACCGTACCGATGTGAAACGCGATCCAGCTTCGGCCACGAAACCGGTACTGAAATGGAGCGTAGACACAGAAGGCGGCAAAATGCTGCTGAAAGTCCGAAATACCGGCTCCGTTCACGCGCGCCTGAGCAACGTATTCTGGTCAGCGAATGGCAATAACAAACAGGGCGTCAAAACCATGGTCAGCGGATTTATGGGATATGTGTTGCCGGGACAGGAAATGCGCTGGCCGGTGCCGGCGGGGGTTTTCCCTGGCGGACAGCTCAACGCACAAATTGCGGATAACACCCAGCCTGTCGTGATCCCGCGCAGCGAATAAGGCCGGGACCTCAAAGATGTCATCACGACACCGGAAGCTGACTTGCAGACGATCCTTCTGCCTGCGCCTGATCTATGCAGGCAGCGTCAGCATGTCGGTATTTTCGCTGCTGGCTCAGGCCGATGAGTACGGCGCGCTGCCGGATGCGCCGCGTGCCGCGCCGGTAGTCATGGATGCCACCTATTATCTGACGCTGGTGGTAAACGGCCAGACCGATAATCAGGTGGTGCCGGTCATCTGGCGCAGCAATGCCTATTTTGTGGAGTCCGGCGTACTGGCGAAAAACCATGTGCACACTAACGGCCAGCAACAGGGGCTGGTGAACATCTCCGCGCTGCCCGGCGTGAAAGCCACCTATAACGCCGCCCTTCAGCAGATGATCATTCAGGTACCGGATGACTGGTTGCCAAAGCAGGATGTCAGCGGCGATAACCTGATCGGCTACACGCCCGCACAAAGCAGCACCGGTTTGCTGTTTAACTACGACGCCTATTACACCGATCCGCACGACGGGCCGCGCTCGGTCGCTACTTATCTGGAACAGCGGTTATTCAGCAGCGTCGGCATTCTGACCAATACCGGCACCTGGCGTTATAACATGGATAACGGCGGGAATGACGGCGGCACCGCGCAGGACGGTTATCTGCGCTACGACACCTACTGGCGGTACAACGACGAACAGCGGCTGATCAGCTATCAGGTGGGGGATTTCGTCAGTAACTCGCTGACCTGGAGTAATTCGGCGCGTATGGCCGGTTTACGTATCAGCCGTAACTTCAGCGTGCGGCCTGATTTGGTGACCTATCCGTTGCTGCAATACAGCGGCACTGCGGCGGTACCGACCACGGTGGATCTGTTCCTCAACGGATACAAAGCCAGCAGCAACAACCTGAATTCTGGCCCCTTTACGCTGACCAACGTGCCCTACATCAACGGTGCCGGAGAAGCGACCGTCGTCACCACCGACGCCCTTGGCCGTCAGGTGTCCACCAGTGTACCGTTTTATGTGTCGAACACCCTGCTGAGCAAGGGGCTGAGTGATTTCGATTTGTCACTGGGGGCAGTACGGCAAAATTACGGTATTACCAGCGGGGATTATTCCGACGCCGCGTTCAGTGGCATTTATCGTTACGGTATCAATAATTACCTGACGCTCTCCTCGCACGGGGAAGCCACGCAGGGGCTGGCGCTCGGCGGCATCGGTGCCGACATGGCGGTCGGACACTGGGGAACACTCAGCGTTTCCGGCAGCCAGAGCCGCGCCAGTCGTGCGCCGACGGACAGCGGCGAACTCAATACCGACAACAACAGCACTAACCTCAACATCAACGGGGTGCCGAACAATAACGGGATGATCAGCGCGTCGCCCAATGCTAACGGTGACACTGACCAAAAAAGCGGCAATCAGTATACGATTGGGTATTCCTACTATTCCACCCGCTTCAGCCTTTCGGCGCTGCGCTCCACCCGCAGTCCGGGCTTTCAGGATCTGACATCTTACACCAGCGATACCCGCCTCAGTCGTCAGGCCGATCAGGTGACATTCAGTACCTCACCGTTCGGCCCGTCTAACGGCACGGTGGGCATCGGATATTACGACGTCGAAGCCTACGACCGCAGCCATACACGATTGCTTAATCTTTCCTACAGCCGCTCGCTGTGGGGGCAAAGCAGCATGTTCCTGTCGGTGAACAAAACGCTGAGCGACAGCGGTTACAGCGCGCAGTTGCAGTTCATCGTACCGCTGGATTCGGGGGCCAGCGTCACCGCCGGGATGCAACGCGACAGCGCGGGTAATTATCAGGAGCAGCTCAGCGCCAGCAAAACCGCGCCAACTGACGGCGGACTGGGGTGGAATCTGGCCTATACGGGCGGTCGGGATCCGTATCAGCAGGCCGATGCGACGTGGAAAACACGCTACGCCACGCTGGAAGGCGGAATGTACGGCGAAACCAGCAAATACACTAACTGGGCAGATCTCAGCGGATCGGTGGTGTTTATGGCCAATGATTTCTTCCTTTCAGACAAAATCAACGACGCCTTTATTGTGGTGGATACCGGAAATTATGCGGGGGTGCCTGTGATGTATGAGAATCAAAAACAGGGCAATACTGATAAAAACGGCCACTTACTGATCCCGACGGTCAGTTCTTATTATCCGGCGAAGGTGGATATCGATACTTTGCCGTTACCGGCTGACGTGGTGGCAACCCGCGTCACGGACAAAATTTCCGTGCGCCAGAGCAGCGGCGTGGTGGTGGAGTTCCGGGTGAAAAAAGTCCTGTCCGCCAATATCACGCTGCACAACGGCCAGGGACAGCCGTTGAAAATCGGCACACTGGTGACCGAACAAAACAGCCAGCAAACCACCGTCGTGGGCTATGGCGGGCTGGCCTATTTCAGCAATCTTGCTCCTCACAATATGTTGAGCATACGTCAGGAAGATGGCTCAGTTTGCCGGATTGGCTTTGACCTCAATATTAACAGTCACAGCATCGAGCAGGTCGGCCCGCTGGTCTGTCGCAACGGCCCGGTATCAGGAGAGAATAATGAACAGAATCCGTAGATGGACGGTCAGAATGCTGATGTCCGGCGTGCTGCTTTTCAGCATTCAGTTCGCACAGGCGGCGTGTACCAGCTCTTCCGGTAGCGGAACGTTTGCTTCCAATAACTCATTTACCGTTGGTACCACCGCCGAACAGGTCACAGCCACCAGCGGCTTTGTGTGCACCGGCAGTGTCCTTTCCTTGCTCAGCAACAACACGGTGACCGCGACCATTGCTTCGACGGCCAATGCCACCGGCACCTCCGCACGGCTCTATAACGCCACCAGCAAACAGTATTTGCCTTACATTATTTGTCAGGACAGTGCCTGTGCCACGCAGGTTAATGTCGGTTCATCGACGACCTGGAGCAGCACCACTCTGCTCGGGCTTTTGGGACTGTTTAACGCCAGTGACGGCAGTCTGCCGCTGTACCTGAAAACCTCGACTGGCTCTAACCTGCAGGCCGGAACCTACACAGATACCATAAACATCAGCTGGGCCTATCACATCTGTTTTATCGGCGTAGCCGGGCTTTGCGTTTACAGCGACGGCACGGCCAATACCACCATCGCCGTCACGCTGGTGGTGACCAACTATTGTTATATCGACAGTGCGCCCAACGTCAATTTCGGCTCAGCGGCATTCCCGGCAGGCTTTGCTTCCGTGACCTCCAACGCGCTGAGTGTCCGCTGTACTTTGGGTGCGACGTACAGCGTAAACCTCAACAGCAGCAATAACAGCAACGGCTCATACCGGCAGATGTCATCAACGGTCAACTCGGTGACCAGCTATCTGCAATACCAGTTACTGAAATCTGATGCGACCGTGTGGACCACTGCCAACAATACCGGGGCGACGGGCACCGGTTTATCACAAAGCATTCCCTATACCGCGACGGTAAATGCCACGCAGGCAAACGTGCCCGCCGGAAATTACAGCGATACGGTATTGGTGACGGTAACGTATTAAAGAAGGGAGAACAGAACCGGTGCGCGGGGAACGCACCGGCTGAAAGGCTTACAGCCCTTTGAGGATTTTCATGGTGGCATCGACGTCAATTTCATCTTCAGAAAACACGTGGGTGGTGTTCTGGAAGGTGGTGATCGCCAGTTTTTTCAGCGTGCGCGTGGCCGCTTTTTTCTCTTCTTCCTGCGGGCGGATGCGATTCATCAGCAGGCCCACGGACAGCACGGCGTTCTCTTTGTCTATCTGAGAATCCGCCGGCACTTCTTCGCTAAATGCGAGGAAGGATTTGATGCTGGTGATTTTAATACGCTCACCGGCAATAAAGATATATTTGCTCTCTGGCTCGACTTTCACCGCAAAGGCAGACAGGCCTTTGTTATTAGTAGTCGGCTCAAAGGTCACTACTGCGTCTTTCTTAATCAGATCCGGGTTTGCGACTTTAATCACGTGGAAATAACGGTTATCGCCGTTTTCATCTTTGATAAAACCGAAACCTTTATCTTCAAACCAGGTTGTGATTATGCCGTTCATCGCTTACCGCCTAATTATTCGTTCAAGATGTCTATTTTGCAGGGCGGCAGTGTAATGCAGAATGACGACAAAGTCCTGCGAATTACTGCCTTTTCCCTGCGTTAATGAGCCTTTCTGAAGGTCAGATTAAAGCGGTAAGACCCGGTCAGGGGATGCTCTCCCGCTTTCAGCGGTAAAACGCCGTGATAGCGCAACCGCGACGGCCCGCCCCACACCACGATATCGCCGTGCGTAAGCTGTACCCGCTGGGTTTTGTCGCTGCGCTCCATGCCGCCGAACTGAAATACCGCCGGTAATCCGAGCGAGACGGAGACGATCGGCTGCCCAAAGTCATGCTCGTCTTTGTCCTGATGCAGGCTCATTTTGGCCCCCGGCTGATACCGGTTGATGAGACACGCATCGGGATCAAAACCGGAAAAACCCGCCTCTTGTGCCGCTTTTACCGCAATAGCGCGAAACAGCGCAGGCATCGCTGGCCACTGCTGCTGATTTTCCGGGGATGTTGCCTGATAGCGGTAACCCGCTTTGTCGGTCACCCAGCCAAAATCCCCGCAGTTGGTCATCGCCACCGACATCGCATAACCGCCCGGCGTCGCACGGTACTGAAACGGTACCAGTCCGGCGATCCGGTCGATCTCCGCCAGCAGCTTCACGTCATCTTCCAGCGCCGCACCGCGTAATACCACCGCGCCGGGGCCAAGATCCTCACGCCAGTTGGGATGAAAATCAGGATGATCAAAAAGATCTAAATTCATATCAGCCTCCAGAGCGTTACACCGTTAATTATAACAGCAGGTTTGAGACAGACTCAGAATCCAGATTATTGTAGGGTTGTAACGTTTCAGCTAAGGTTCAATGAAATCAAAAATACCCTATTAGGAGAACATCATGAGTCGGGAAATCAACAAAGACACGCAGTTATGCATGTCCCTTTCTGGTCGTCCGGGAAATTTCGGTACCCGTTTTCATAACTACCTGTATCAGGCGTTAGACCTGAACTTCGTCTACAAGGCATTCAGCACCAAAGATATCGAATCCGCGGTCAAAGGCGTCCGGGCGCTGGGGATCCGCGGCTGTGCGGTGTCCATGCCGTTCAAAGAAGCCTGCATTCCGTTCCTCGATGAACTGGATCCGTCCGCCACTGCCATTGCGTCGGTGAATACTATCGTCAACGACGACGGATTCCTGCGCGCCTATAACACTGACTACATCGCCGTCGCCAAACTGCTCGACAGCCATAAAGTCCCGCGTGATGCGGTTTTCGCCCTGCGTGGCAGTGGTGGCATGGGCAAAGCGGTGGTTGCAGCCATCCGTGACGCCGGGTTCAAAAGCGGTTATATCATCGCCCGCAACGAAGCCAATGGCCGTGCGCTGGCCGAAGAATACGGTTACGAATGGAAAGCTGAAGTCGGCGATTTGCCGGTGGATATGCTTGTCAACGTCACGCCAATCGGTATGGCCGGTGGCCCGGAAGTCGATTCACTGGCGTTTGAGCCGCAAGTGATTGACCGCGCCAGCATCGTCTTTGACGTCGTCGCCCTGCCGGTTGAAACGCCGCTTATCCGCTATGGCCGTGAACACGGCAAGAAAGTCATCACCGGCGCAGAAGTTGCTGCATTACAGGCTGTGGAACAGTTCGTGTTGTACACCGGCAAACGGCCATCGGATGAACTGGTAGAAGAAGCTGCAGCCTTTGCCCGCAGCTGATTTCCGGTTCTGCCAATATAAATCCCTGACGAACCGGTCAGGGATTTACAATCATTCTGCTCACCCTCACAAATTCCGAGAATTATTCTTAATTTTTAGCGAGTGCATAAGTATGCAAATAATTATGCATTAACATGCGAAATGCAAAATAGCCTCATCTTCCAGTTAGTAACATCACTACTACAACTTAGCGGGAATTACGCCCGTGTAATCACAAACTGATCTTTAGCCGGAACATTACCTGGCCATTTACGATTATTCCGTAGCGATCTTTTTAACATTTATATCACCAGATTATGCTGTAAATATTCATTTATGTTTATGAAAAACGCATAATTTATGAATACCGGTTTAGTTTATGCACAACTTTCGTGACAGAGATCACAACATGGGTTACTGCTGGCGATAGAATGGCCGCGCTATTTAACTCAACAAGGTCGATTGCAATGGAAAATAATAATCGCAAAATGGCACATA
The DNA here is from genome assembly GCA_013457415.1 of Enterobacteriaceae bacterium Kacie_13. Taxonomy (NCBI): domain Bacteria; kingdom Pseudomonadati; phylum Pseudomonadota; class Gammaproteobacteria; order Enterobacterales; family Enterobacteriaceae; species Enterobacteriaceae bacterium Kacie_13. Next base: position 877,800 of record CP045665.1, on the reverse strand, counting down.
TACGACGAACCACACATCTTATGATGATGGCTCACCGCAGTTGCTTTAGCTTCGCTTTCTTCAATTTCCGATAACCCTCCCCGTTACGTTCTTATTACGTATTGCAGAACGTCTTATGCCCTATTATTTAAAATTGCCTTTTGGCGATGGCACACTATTGTCTTTCATTTCATTTTGACTGACTGACAATTAAGACCCGAACGCAATACCTGATAATTAACATGTTACATTTCGCAAAATAAATGCATATCTGTATTAACCTCTGGTTATTACAGCGATTCCGCACACCTTTATTTTGGCGAAAAATAATTTCCGGCAAAAACATTATTTTGTCGCGGGATGACTTCGCCTGAAGAATGAGAAAAATGAAAAAATTAAAAATTGCCGCTAATGACGCCACACTGGCATGTTTCGAAACAGCACGAGAAGTGATTGATGTTCACCACACCGATTTCACCGATATCGCCGCCGTAGTTCTTTCTGTTGACGATGTTCAAAACGGCATGGTATTGCACATTAAAGACATCGGGCTGGATATTCCGTTGTTTGTGGCAGTGTGCTGTGAAGAAGAACTTAATACCGATGTACTGCCAGAACTGCATGGCGTATTTGAACTCTGTGGCAAAAACACCCAGTTCTACGGCAAGCAGCTGGAAGCAGCAGCGGTAAAATATGAAAGCGAACTGCTGCCACCATTCTTCAATACTCTGACGAAATATGTCGAAATGGGTAACGCGACGTTTGCCTGCCCCGGCCATCAGGGCGGCGAGTTCTTCCGTAAACATCCGGCAGGCCGTCAGTTCTTCGATTTTTTTGGGGAAAATCTGTTCCGCTCAGACATGTGTAATGCCGACGTTAAACTCGGTGACTTACTGATTCACGAAGGCGCGCCGTGTTCCGCACAAAAACATGCGGCGAAAGTGTTCAATGCGGATAAAACCTACTTTGTGCTCAACGGCACGTCAGCCTCGAACAAAGTCGCCACTAACGCCCTGCTGACCCGTGGCGACCTGGTGCTATTTGATCGTAATAATCATAAATCCAATCATCATGGTGCTCTGATCCAGGCGGGTGCGACACCGGTTTATCTGGAAACCGCGCGAAATCCGTTTGGCCTGATCGGCGGAATTGATGCGCATTGTTTTGAAGAGCGTGAATTGCGTCAGCAAATCCGCGATGTTTCGCCAGAACATGCCGCGAAAGCCCGGCCTTTCCGTCTGGCAATCATTCAGCTAGGCACCTACGACGGCACAATTTATAACGCGCGTCAGGTGGTAGATAAAATCGGCCATCTGTGTGATTACATCCTGTTTGATTCGGCGTGGGTTGGATACGAACAATTTATCCCGATGATGAAAGACTGTTCGCCGCTTCTGCTGGAACTGACTGAAAATGACCCTGGTATCATCGTCACCCAGTCAGTACATAAGCAACAGGCTGGCTTTTCCCAGACTTCACAAATTCATAAAAAAGATAAACATATCAAAGGGCAGGATCGTTATTGTAATCACAAGCGGTTCAACAATGCCTTTATGCTGCACGCCTCCACCAGCCCGTTTTATCCCCTCTTTGCCGCACTGGACGTTAACGCCAAAATGCACGAAGGCAAAAGCGGCCAGCGCATGTGGAAAGAGTGCGTTCGCGTGGGCATCGAAGCCCGAAAAATGCTGCTTGCCTCCTGCCATCTGATCCTGCCGTTCGTCCCGCCCGTTGTGGATGGCAAACCGTGGCAATCTTATGACACCGCCGTGATGGCGGAAGATTTGCGCTTCTTTAATTTCGCACCAGATCAGAAATGGCACGGGTTTGATGGATATGGTGAGGCGCAATATTTTGTCGATCCTTGCAAGCTGCTGCTGACGACTCAGGGGATTAATACCGAAAGCGGTGAATATACCGAATTCGGTATTCCGGCCACGATTCTGGCGCATTATTTACGTGAAAACGGTATCGTCCCGGAAAAATGTGACTTGAATTCAATTCTGTTCCTGCTGACGCCTGCAGAAGATATGGCGAAAATGCAGCATCTGGTAGCGCTGATAGCCCGCTTTGAAAAACATATCGAACAGGATTCGCTGTTAAGCGAAGTATTGCCGAGCGTATATAAAAATCATCAGCAACGCTATGAGAATTATACGCTGCGACAACTCTGCCAGGAGATGCATGATTTGTACGTCAGTTATGACGTCAAAACATTGCAAAAAGAAATGTTCCGAAAAGTTAATTTCCCGCGCGTAGTGATGAACCCACAGGATGCCAATATTGAGTTTGTCCGTGGGAATGCAGAATTAGTCCCACTGGTTAAAGCAGAAGGCAGAATAGCGGCAGAAGGTGCGCTGCCATATCCTCCTGGCGTACTGTGTGTGGTTCCGGGAGAAGTATGGGGTGGTGCGGCACAACGTTATTTCCTTGCGCTTGAGGAAGGTATCAATTTATTACCCGGCTTCGCGCCAGAATTACAGGGTGTTTATATCCAGCAAGATGAAGATGGCTGGAACAGGGCTTACGGTTACATGATTAAGAATAAAGATCAAAAAAATACCACCGTTGATTATTCATCACTTCTGACAGCCAGATAATAGAGAAAAAACTCATGAGTAAATCAAATAATAAAATGGGGGTTGTACAGTTAACGATCCTCACCGCGGTGAATATGATGGGCTCCGGCATTATTATGCTACCGACCAAACTGGCCGAAGTCGGAACAATTTCCATCGTTTCGTGGCTGGTCACCGCACTCGGCTCGATGGCTCTGGCCTTCGCGTTCGCCAAATGCGGCATGTTTAGTCGAAAATCAGGAGGAATGGGCGGTTATGCGGAATATGCCTTCGGTAAGTCTGGTAACTTCATGGCTAACTATACCTACGGCGTTTCTCTGCTGATCGCCAATATTGCCATCGCTATTTCCGCCGTGGGTTACGGCACCGAATTATTCGGCGTTGCTTTACCTCCGTTAGGGATCTGCATCGCAACCATCGCCGTACTGTGGCTGGCCACCGTGGCTAACTTCGGTGGTGCACGTATTACCGGACAAATCAGTTCAGTCACCGTCTGGGGGGTCATTATCCCGGTGGTCGGCATCTCGATTATTGGCTGGTACTGGTTTAGCGGTGAAGCCTATATGGCCGCATGGAACCCACACGCTGTACCGACATTTAAAGCCATCGGTGCATCTATCTCCATGACATTATGGGCATTTCTGGGGCTGGAATCTGCCTGCGCCAACACGGACGTGGTAGAAAACCCTGAACGCAATGTCCCGATTGCGGTTCTCGGCGGTACTCTGGGTGCCGCAGTGATTTATGTGGTTTCAACCAATGTGATTGCCGGTATTGTCCCCAATATGGATCTGGCAAATTCCACCGCCCCGTTCGGGCTGGCGTTCTCACATATGTTTAATCCTACAGTCGGGAAAATCATCATGGCTCTGATGATTATGTCCTGCGTCGGTTCACTGCTTGGCTGGCAATTTACCATCGCTCAGGTATTTAAATCTTCAGCGGACAGTGGTTTCTTCCCGAAAATATTTTCAAAACTCAATAAAGCCGATGCACCAGTGAAAGGGATGCTGACCATCGTGATTTTCCAGAGTGCTTTGTCATTAATGACCATCAGCCCTTCTCTGAGTAAACAGTTTGATACGCTGGTCAATCTGGCAGTAGTGACCAATATCATCCCGTATATTCTGTCGATGGCCGCGCTGGTCATTATCCAGAAAGTGGCGAAAGTACCGGAAGGTAAAGCCAAAATTGCCAATGTCATTGCCGGAGTGGGTGCGCTTTACAGTTTCTATGCACTCTACAGTTCAGGTGAAGAAGCCATGATGTGGGGCGCGATTGCTACTTTCCTTGGCTGGACGCTATACGGACTGGTTTCACCTCGTTTTGAAATAGCAGAGAAGAAAATTTAACCGCAACAAAAGGCCCCGCCAGAAATGTCGGGGCCTTTGGATTTATCCTCTTTTCAGAGAGTTATCTCCCTCAACGCACCAGACAAGGCCGCTTCGGATCAAACGTCCAGTCAGGTATCAGGAACTGCATACCTTGTGCGTCATCGCGCGCGCCGAGGCCCATGCCTTTGTAGAGCTCGTGAGCTTTCATCACCTGATCCATATCCAGCTCAACGCCCAGACCGGGTTGCTCAGGCACGCGCACTTTGCCGCCTTTGATTTGTAATGGCTCTTTGGTCAGGCGCTGATTGCCTTCCTGCCAGATCCAGTGCGTATCGATGGCAGTGATTTTCCCCGGTGCCGCAGCGGCGACCTGAGTGAACATCGCCAGCGAAATATCGAAGTGATTGTTGGAGTGTGAACCCCAGGTCAGGCCCCACTCGTGGCACATCTGCGCCACGCGCACCGAGCCCTGCATGGTCCAGAAATGCGGATCCGCCAGCGGGATATCTACCGATTTTAGCTGGATGGTGTGCCCCATCTGCCGCCAGTCGGTGGCAATCATATTGGTCGCGGTCGGCAGGCCGGTGGCACGACGGAACTCGGCCATCACTTCGCGCCCGGAGAAGCCCTGCTCTGCGCCGCACGGATCTTCCGCATAGGCCAGCACACCGCGCAACTGTTTGCCGAGTGCGATGGCCTCAGCAAGCGACCAGGCACCGTTCGGATCAAGGGTGATCCGCGCCTGAGGGAATCGCTGCGCCAGCGCGGTGACGGCTTCCGCTTCTTCGCTGCCCGCCAGTACGCCACCTTTGAGCTTGAAATCGTTAAAACCGTATTTTTCATATGCGGCTTCGGCCAGACGCACCACCGATGCCGGTGTCAGCGCTTCTTCATGGCGCAGGCGGTACCAGTCGCAGGCGTCGTCCGGCTGGCTTTGATAGCCGAGCGAGGTTTTGTTGCGGTCGCCGATGTAGAACAGGTAGCCGAGCATCTCGACTTCGTCGCGCTGCTGACCGTCACCAAGCAATGATGCCACCGTGACGCCCAGATGCTGGCCGAGCAGATCGAGCATCGCCGCTTCAATCGCGGTGACGACGTGAATAGTGGTTCGCAGATCAAAGGTTTGCAGCCCGCGACCGAAAGCATCGCGATCGGCGAATTTCTCACGTACGGCGGTCATGACGTTTTTGTATTCACCAAGCGTTTTGCCAATAACCAGCAGCGAGGAATCCTCCAGCGTCTGGCGGATTTTCTCGCCGCCAGGCACTTCGCCGACACCGGTATTGCCGCTGTTGTCCTTGAGGATCAGAATGTTACGGGTGAAAAACGGGGCGTGTGCGCCGCTAAGATTCAGCAACATGCTGTCGTGTCCGGCTACCGGGATCACCTGCATGGAAACAATTTTTGGTGCAGAGTAAGAGGTCATAGAAGCTCCTTAATGAGCGAAATCCGTTAATGACGGCCCATCGCCGGACGCTTGCGATCAAAGCGCCAGCCGGGGATCAGGTACTGCATAGCGGCGGCGTCGTTACGCGCACCGGTCGGCAACTTCTTGTGCAGTTCATGGGCGCGATGGATCTGATCCATATCGATCTCAACGCCGAGCCCCGGTTTTTCAGGGACTTTTATCTTGCCGTTGACGATTTGCAGCGGCTCTTTGGTCAGGCGCTGATTGCCTTCCTGCCAGATCCAGTGCGTATCGATGGCCGTCGGTTTGCCCGGTGCAGCAGCGCCCACATGGGTAAACATCGCCAGTGAGATATCGAAATGGTTATTGGAATGGCAGCCCCACGTCAGGCCCCAGTCGTCGCACAGCTGGGCAACCCGCACCGCACCCTGCATGGTCCAGAAATGCGGATCCGCCAGCGGAATATCTACCGACTGCAACATCACTGCGTGCTGCATCTCGCGCCAGTTGGTAGCAATCATGTTGGTCGCCACCGGCAAGCCGGTCGCACGGCGGAATTCGGCCATCACCTCACGGCCTGAGAATCCCTGCTCTGCGCCACAGGGATCTTCTGCATAGCTGAGGATCCCCTGCATGTTTTTGCACAGGCCAATGGCTTCGTCCAGCCACCACGCCCCGTTAGGATCGACGGTGATGCGCGCATCCGGGAAACGTTTTGCCAGCGCCTTTACTGCCCCAATCTCCTGCTCGCCCGGCAGCACGCCGCCTTTGAGTTTGAAATCTTTAAAACCGTAGCGATCCTGCGCCGCTTCTGCCAGCTGAACGATGGCATCGCTGTTCATCGCCTCCTGGTGACGCAGGTGATACCACGGATGCCTGCCCTGCTCACCTGCCCTCTCTTTACCTGTCAAATAAGGAAGATCGGTTTTCTGCCGATCGCCGACGTAAAACAGATAACCCAGCACCGTGACTTCATCGCGCTGTTTGCCCGGCCCGAGCAGTTCACAAACCGGCACGCCAAGGAATTTTCCCATCAGATCGAGCAGTGCGGCTTCCAGCGCCGCGACGGCGTTAACGCGCAGCTCAAAAGTCCACGCGCCTTTGCCGAATGAATCAAAATCCGATGACTGATTACCGGTGTGGATCTTATGCACCAGCCGGTTCATCCGCGCCACTTCCTGACCTTTCACCTGCGGGATGGCCTCCACCAGCGTTTGATAAATCACTTCACCGCCCGGCGCTTCGCCCACGCCGGTATTGCCTGCGCTGTCGGTCAGAATCACGATATTGCGGGTGAAATACGCCCCGTGCGCACCGCCGATGTTCATCAGCATACTGTCGTGCCCTGCCACAGGAATGACCTGCATGTCAGTGATGATCGGGGAAGATTGCGTATTCATCATGTTTCTCCTTTTCTGTATTTCAGAACGGACGTAACTGGATGCGTTCAATTTTGCCGACGATAAACACATAGCTGACGACCGCCAGCAGCGCGTGGATCCCGACGTAAATCAGCGCGCCGTTAAAGGAACCGGTGGTACCAATGATATAGCCGATAGCGATAGGGGTGACGATGCCGGAGACATTGCCGAACATGTTGAAAAGTCCGCCACTCAGCCCGCTGATTTCTTTCGGTGCTGTATCTGCCATCACCGCCCAGCCCAGCGCGCCGAGGCCCTTGCCAAAGAAAGCGAATGCCATGATGCCAACCACCATCCATTCGGTGTCGACGTAGTTACAGGCAATCATCGACATCGACAGTAACATCCCGATGACGATCGGTGCTTTGCGTGAAAGCGTGAGGTTATGGGTTCTGCGCATCAGCCAGTCGGAAATGATCCCGCCCAGCACGCCGCCGAGGAATCCGCAGATTGCCGGCACCGACGCCACCATCCCCGCTTTGAGGATCGACATGCCGCGCGCCTGCACCAGATAAACCGGAAACCAGGTGATGAAAAAATACGTCAGCGCATTGATGCAGTACTGGCCGATATAGATGCCAATCATCATGCGGGATTTCATTAATTGTTTAATCTGGAAGAGTTTTTCACCTTTGACGCCCGCTTTTTTGGTCGTCTTCTGATCCATATTGATCAGCGCACCGCCCGCTTCCATATAATCAAGCTCTGCCTGATTCACGCCGGGATGATCTTTGGGATCGTGGATCACTTTCAGCCAGATGAAACTCAAAATGATCCCCAGACCGCCCATGAAGAAGAAGACGTGTGACCAGCCCACTTCGTGGGTCAGCCAGCCCATGATCGGTGCGAAGATCACCGTGGCGAAGTACTGCGCGGAGTTAAAAATCGAAACGGCGGTGCCACGTTCCTGCGCCGGGAACCACGCGGCGACGATACGGCTATTGCCCGGAAAAGAAGGTGCTTCAGCCAGCCCGACCAGAAAGCGTAACGCGAACAGCGAGACCACAATGCCAAAGCCGCTGAACACATCGACAAAGCCTTGCAGCAAGGTGAATAAAGACCAGATGAAAATACTGTAGAAATAAACTTTTTTAGACCCGAATTTATCCAGCAACCAGCCGCCGGGTATTTGTCCTATTACATAGGCCCACGAAAATGCCGAGAAAATATATCCCATCCCGACCGAATCCAGACCAATATCTTTCGCCATTGCCGAACCGGCAATCGATAATGTCGCACGGTCGCCGTAATTAAAGGAGGTGACGATAAATAACATCACCACTATCCAGTAGCGCGCGTTAGTTCTTTTTTTCACGGCACTGGCTGATGAAACGAGAGTTTCCATGGTGTTCTCCGGAATTAATGACAATGTCTGAACCCGAAGGTGCAAGTCATTCCATCCGCGCAAAGAACTGTAGGGTTCGCAGAGGAGGGAATGCAGCCAGTATAAGAACAACCCTTGAGCAACTCATTAGGCAAAGCGCCAGTCATCAGCGCGGCTTTGCATTTATCTTAAGGCGAATGCCCAGCGTCATGCGAGACAGTTCACGAAAAATGAAACAGCTGTGACGGGTGTCACACTGATAAAAATAGGAGATAAGATTTTTAAGTAACGCCTCAAAAATGAAGTCATTCATTGAATAAATAATTCATGCTCAACTGCCTCTAACTTCATATTATTTTTTTCAATTTACCCGGCGTAGAGTGGTATCCGAAATTTTATTTTTTCAAAAATAAAGTTAAAGGACATCATTATATGGCAAAGGGATATTTTCTTCGAATCGGTGATAAGACTACCTGTGGCGGCGAGATACTCAGCGGTAGTGCAACATTACGTTTTCACGGCACACCCGGAGCGCGGGCTGGCGATAAGGTGAGCTGTGGTAAATATCCCGGTATATTTAACATTGTTGGTGGTTTGCCCAAACGACGTAACGAGGGCTTATTACTGGCCGGTACGCTGCATAGCGTCAGTTCTTGTCCCTGCCGGTCAACCTTTATACATACCATTGAAAATGGCTATGAAAAAAGAGCCGTGATTAATCCGTATACAACGGGTTTAGAGAGTCAGATACCGGACAGCCCGGATGATGAAGGGGAGCCGAAGCAACATGCTCAGTCCGCGAGGCGGCATAAACACTCACCCAACGAGACACCTCTCTTTACTGATAAGAGTATTCCCGCTCAATCTGACGAACAACCTGATGAACCTAAATGCGAAATTACGCTGACTCTGGGCGTATTTTTTGACGGCACCGGGAACAATGCCGTTAATACCGAGAATATGCTGAAAGCCTGTAGCAGTGAGCATTTCAACTTAAGCGATAAAGACGCCAAAACAATTCTGATTCAGTGCGGGCGAAACAAGATGGGCATATCAGGCTTTGGCGCAGGCAGCTATACCGGGTATTACACCAATGTGCATTGGTTGAATACGTTATATAAGGTCGATCTCCCCGCGGAATCTGGCGCAGCTCAGCAGGCGATTTATGTTGAAGGTATTGGTACCAAAGCCGGTAGCCCGGACAATTCGATCGGCCTTGGTCTGGGGGTTTCTGATACCGGTGTTATCGCTAAAACAGATGAGGCGACTGTTGATCTTATTCCAGGAATACAGCAAGGACTTTTCACCATAAATGATATGCTTGGAGGTAAATCATTTTTAATTAAAAACATACAGTTTGATATTTTTGGCTTTAGTCGCGGCGCCGCTGCCGCCAGGCACTTTGCCAACCGGATATTCTCCAAGGATAGCGCAGTAGTCGCTGCGATAAGTAAAGGACTTGGTAATGTGGAATATCACGGCACACCGGAAGGGAAAACCCGCTTTTTAGGTATTTTTGACACCGTCGCCGCTATTGGTACCCCCGCAAACGGGCTTAACCCCCATACGGCGGACACCGGCGATGTAAACATTGTTTTGCGCCCCGGCGTGGCAGACAAAGTTTTCCATATTACTGCGCAGAACGAATGCCGCTATAACTTCGCACTTAACAGCGTTAAACCTGCCTGGCCCGAACTGGCACTGCCCGGTGTGCACTCTGATATCGGTGGCGGCTATCTTCCACTGGAGTGTGAGAATCTCTTTATGACTCGCCCGCGGGTTGAAACTGTTCCCTTCACAAGGCCCGGCGAGCAAACCCAGGTATTCCAACAAACGGTGCATGAACAGGCAGTGCTGAATCTGGCACCGACGATTGCCCCCGTAATGCGTACCAATAAATTTTCAATCGAAACATGGTACGACGAACGGATGCCGCAGGATCGATACGGTAACTTTCAGAAGCGCAGTTTTGCGGCACTGGTGATGCGGGACAGAGTCGTTAAAAATGACTGGTCGAAGGTAGTGCTACGGGTAATGCTGGATGCGGCACAAGAGGCGGGTGCTATTTTTGAACCAATCCGCGAAACAAATACTGAATTACAGATCCCTCTTGAACTTACCTCATTTTGCACTCAGGCCATCGCCCTTGGTAAAGCAACCCGTTCCGGGCCAACGCCCCAAGGTTTCACCACTGATGAAATTGACCAGATAGCCAAAAACTATATTCATTGTTCATCGAACTGGGACGCAGTAGTCACAGATGCCAGCGGGGGCATTGAAGGAGGAACATCTGCCGCAGAAATCATTTTCACCGGACGCCCGGATGAAAACTGGCGACGCTCTGAATACAACATGTATGGGAAAAAACTATGGTAGTAAAACAAACTATTGGACTGATTTTATTTTTTAGTCTGACCGCGTGTCATAAGACACCTCCGCAACATGGCCGCTCAGCCCCGGCTGTTGAGGGGGACTGGACGCTTCCTTACGGAAAATGGGAATTTGCTTTCTTTACTCCCAAATTACTTCCGGCAATAGTCACGCATGTACGGATTGTCGATACCGCCGGATACCTGAACAGTTTTCATACTCTGGACAGCACACAAGACAACCCGTATAGCGTTGAAACATGGAGCGATAAGGTCAGAAGATCTTCAATCCACTTCAATAAAGTCAGTCACCCTCCGCAATATATGATTTTCTGCTGGGACTCGATTATTGATATGAAGACTTACGAAACTAGTCTCTTTTTCCCGCCGGAGGTCTGGCAGAAAATGCGTGTCCCGACTGGCAAGGATATGTTCGGCAATACGGCATGGTATGACACGATGTTGTTTGGTCTAGCCCCCGAAGGCAAAGTCAGAGTCTGGTTACAGAACAGCGCAGGTGGTTCCAATTACCCTGTGCCAGTAACAGATCTTAAAACCGTGTCAGGGGAAGAGTTGACTGTTTGCAGAGGGATTACCAAAAGTGATTTTTCCTATGGATACGATCAGGACATTAAAGATTTCATCAAAGGAAAAACCTATCCATACGGATCATGGTGATTTGCAAACTGGAGAAACACCCGGAACATGGAAGAAAAAGCTATGGTAGTAAAACAAATTATCGGACTGATTTTATTATTGAGTCTGACCGCGTGTCAGGTAAAAGAACAGCAAAATATTACTTCTTCACAAGAAGAAAGTATGAAATGGACTATGCCTTATGGCGACTGGAATTTTGAATTTTTCAATCCCAATGCGCTTCCAACCTTGGTGACTTACGTACGGATAGTAGATTATGCTGGCAATATCCTCACATACAACAACGTTGATATTACCGAGTATGATCCTGAAAGCCAGGGCCATTGGAGCAATTTATTTAGAAGTTCACAACTAGCTTATTTTAACAAGGTCAGACTTAGCTCGCAGTATATGATTTTCTGCTGGGACTCGATTATTGACATGAAGACTTACGAAACCAGTCTGTTTTTCCCGCAGGAGGTCTGGAGGAAAATGAAAACTCCCGCCAGTTACAAGGCTCGTTCAGGAAATACTGTCTGGTACAAAACAATGCTATTTGGCCTGGCACCTGAAGGAAAAGTCAGAGTCTGGCTGCAAGATGTCGGTAATCACCCCAATTATCCTGTACCAGTAACAGACCTGAAAACCGTCTCAGGGAATGAACTGACCATCTGCAAAGGAATTACACGACACACTAAAGGATATGGGTATACAAAAACAACTCAAGAATTTATCAAAGATAAAACCTACCCATACGGATCATGGTGATTTGCAAACTGGATAAACACCCGGAACATGGACGAAAAAGCTATGGTAGTAAAACAAACTATCGGACTGATTATATTATTGAGTCTGACCGCGTGTAATAAGACACCTCTGCAACATGGCCGCTCAGCAACGGCTGTTGAGGGAGATTGGACGCTTCCTTACGGAAAATGGGAATTTGCTTTTCTGACACCTGAAGCATTGCCAGCCACGGTAACCCATGTACGGATTGTCGATACCGCCGGATACCTGAACAGTTTTAATACTTTGGATGGTACACATAGCGACCCTAATATTGTTGGAACCTGGAGTAATAAGAGTCGAACTGGCTCGGTGTATTTCAATAAAGTCAGTCACCCTCCGCAGTATATGATTTTCTGCTGGGACTCGATTATTGATATGAAGACTTACGAAACCAGTCTGTTTTTCCCTCAGGAGGTCTGGAGGAAAATGAAAACTCCCGCCAATTACAAGGCTCGTTCAGGAAGTACTGTCTGGTACAAAACAATGCTATTTGGCCTGGCACCTGAAGGAAAAGTCAGAGTCTGGCTGCAAGATGTCGGTAATCACCCCAATTATCCTGTACCAGTAACAGACCTCAAAACAGTTTCTGGTGATAAGTTAAGTATTTGCAAGGGAATTACGAAACATCCTGATGGCTATATTTATTACGGTGATACCCCTGACTTTATAAAAGGCAAAGTCTATCCCTATGGTTCCTGGTGAGTAATAAATGAAAATGGAAAATAAAGCATGGACGGGAAATAGCGTGGCAATACGAAGTGCCGCGCTGATTTTATTGTTTAGTCTGACCGCGTGTCATAAGACACCTCCGCAACATGGCCGCTCAGCCCCGGCTGTCGAGGGAGATTGGACGCTTCCTTACGGAAAATGGGGATTTGCCTTTTTCACTCCTTTGGCACTGCCAGCGACGGTAACCCATGTTCGAATAGTTGATACCGCCGGTTATCTCAATACTTTTAATATGTTGGATAGCGTACAGGATAATCCTTACAGCGTGGGGAAATGGTTCGATAAAGTTCAGCGTGGTGCAAATTTCAATAAAGTTAGTCACCATCCGCAGTATATGATTTTCTGCTGGGACTCGATTATTGACATGAAGACTTACGAAACCAGTCTGTTTTTCCCGCAGGAGGTCTGGCAGAAAATGCGCATCCCCACTGGCAAGGATATGTTCGGGAATATAGCGTGGTATGACACGATGTTATTTGGGCTGGCACCCGAGGGAAAAGTCAGAGTCTGGTTACAGAACAGCGCAGGCGGTTCTAATTATCCTGTACCAGTAACAGACCTGAAAACAGTTTCTGGTGATAAGTTAAGTATTTGCAAGGGGATTACGAAACATCCTGATGGCTATGTTTATTACGGTGATACCCCTGACTTTATAAAAGGCAAAGTCTATCCCTATGGTTCCTGGTGAGTAATAAATAAAAATGGAAAATAAAGCATGGACGGAAAATTAGGGTGGTAATACGAAGTGCCGCGCTGATTTTATTGTTTAGTCTGACCGCGTGTCATAAGATACCTCCGCAACATGGCCGCTCAGCCCCGGCTGCTGAGGGGGATTGGACGCTTCCTTACGGAAAATGGGAATTTGCTTTTCTGACACCTGAAGCATTGCCAGCCACGGTAACCCATGTACGGATTGTCGATACCGCCGGGTACCTGAACAGTTTTAATACCTTGGATGGTACACATAGCGACCCTAATATTGTTGGAACCTGGAGTAATAAGAGTCGAACTGGCTCGGTGTATTTCAATAAAGTCAGTCACCCTCCGCAGTATATGATTTTCTGCTGGGACTCGATTATTGATATGAAGACTTACGAAACCAGCCTGTTTTTCCCGCAGGAGGTCTGGCAGAAAATGCGTGTCCCGACTGGCAAGGATATGTTCGGCAATACGGCATGGTATGACACGATGTTGTTTGGTCTAGCCCCCGAAGGCAAAGTCAGAGTCTGGTTACAGAACAGCGCAGGTGGTTCTAATTATCCTGTACCAGTAACAGACTTGAAAACCGTCTCAGGGAATGAACTGACCATCTGCAAAGGAATTACACGACACACTAAAGGATATGGGTATACAAAAACAACGCAAGAATTTATCAAAGATAAAACCTACCCATACGGATCGTGGTAATTTTTATCCATGGTCATTATCCAATTGCAGCGCCACATATAACAGCAGGCGATCGTCGAAATTGCCAAGATCTAATCCGGTTAATTCTGAAATTCTGTTGAGGCGGTATTCCAGAGTATTACGGTGAATATATAAGGCTTTTGAGGTCGCCGTCGGCTGAACATTATTCTGGAACCATGAAGCCAATGTGCGGCGAAGTAATCCGTTGCTGTCGGTGGCTTTTAAACGCGCCAGCGGCCGCACCAGTTCGTCGGCCTGCCAACCGCCGCGCAGGCTGTCGAGCAGTACAGGCAGGATCAGATCCTGATAGAAGTAGCAGCGCTGTTCGGGCATCCGCTGTTTACCAACGGTCATGGTGGTACGCGCGGTACGGTATGAACGGGCGATACTGCCGGGGCCGGTGAAGAAGTTGCCGAGGGAAATACGCACCCGCAGACGGCCAGTTTCGGTCATCCGCGAAAGCAGGTGATCAATACGCTGACGATGGCCGTCGGGATCCCAGCGATCGTAGCTGTTAAGCGCCGGTTTCAGCACCACCATTTCGGTCAGGGAAACAATGGCGATGAGGTTATCGCGCTCAGGCGTAGTAAGCAGCGTTTGCAGTTGTTGCAGCTCCGCCATCGCGGAATCTACGCCCAACTGACCGCTGTCCACTTCCACCACCGCTGCCACGCGCGGGCGATTCAGATCAATTCCCAGACGCTGCGCCCACTCTTTCAGCGCCGGAGAGAGTTCGTCGACGCGTATAAGATTAAGCACCAGCTCTTCACGCAGACGACTGTCCTGCGCCAGCATGTGCAGCAACCGCGCCTGTTCAAGCATCATTTCAGCAGTCATGCACACCAGTTCGCCGTACTGGCGTAGCTGTAACGGATTGCCGGTCAGGCCGATGACACCGACGATCTGGCCGTCAATGCGCAGCGGTAAGTTGATGCCCGGACGCACCCCGTGCAAATGCCGTGCGACACCTTCGTCGATATCGACGATGCGTTCCTGTGAAATCGCCAGCAATGCACCTTCATGCAACTCGCCAAGACGCTGATCGTCCCCGCTGCCAATAATTTTCCCCCGGCCATCCATGACATTCACATTACTATCAATAATTTGCATGGTGCGGGCAACAATTTGCTGCGCCAGCTTTGCATCGAGATGGTACGCCGACATGGGTTCCCTGCCTTGGCTGTTTTTCTTCTTCAGGCCAGCATACTCAGTCGGCATCAGTCAGACATTATGCAAATGCCCAAAGAGCAGAAGAACCCTTTGAAGTTGCGGGTAAAGTCACAGTTTTAAGCAAATGCACAGATGCGTGCAGGGAGGTAAATTGTACATATGAAAAAGGCACGCCGGAGCGTGCCTTAGGGAAGTGCTGACGAATTACTGTGCCAGCAGGTAGATCGAAGAGTCACCGCGCAGGATATCCAGCGCCAGCACCGACGGTTTGGTGTCGAGGATTTTACGCAGTTCGCCCAGGTTAGCGACTTTCTGCTGGTTCACGCCGAGGATCACGTCGCCTTTTTTCAGGCCGATACGGGCTGCGGTAGAACCAGGCTTCACTTCATCGACTTTCACGCCTTTCTTATCGGCAGCGGCATTGTTGCTCAGTTCAGCGCCTTCAATACCGGTATAAATATTGCCGGAATCGACTTTTGCGGTCTGAGTGCTCTGCTCAATGGTCACGTCAACGTTCATCGGTTTGCCGTCACGCAGCAGGCCGAGTGTCACTTTGGTGCCGATTGGCATGGTGCCGATATCCGCACGGAAGGACGCAAAGCTGCTGATCGGTTTACCGTTCATGCTCAGGATCACGTCACCGGCCTTGATACCCGCTTTCTCTGCGGCAGATTTCGGCATAACCTGGCTGATGAAGGCGCCGCGCTGTGCGTCCACTTTCATCGCTTTCGCCAGCTCAGAGTTCAGCTCAGTACCCATGATACCGAGTTCACCACGTTTCACCTGACCATATTCGATCATCTGTTTGGACAGGTTCTGCACCATATTGCTTGGGATCGCAAAACCAATACCGATGTTACCGCCGTCCGGTGCCAGAATCGCCGTGTTCAGGCCGATCAGTTCACCGTTGAGGTTTACCAGCGCGCCGCCGGAGTTCCCGCGGTTGATTGCCGCATCCGTCTGGATGAAGTTCTCGTAGTTTTCGATGTTCAGGCCGGAACGACCCAGCGCCGACACGATACCGGAGGTGACGGTTTCACCCAGACCGTACGGGTTACCGATAGCGACTGTGTAATCACCAACGCGCAGCTGACCGGAATCGGCCATCTTAATCGCCGTCAGGTTTTTCGCGTCCTGCAACTGGATAACCGCGATATCAGAACGCGGATCTTTGCCGATCACTTTGGCGTCAAATTTACGGCCATCGTTCAGCTGTACGCTGATTTTGGTGGCATTATCCACCACGTGGTTGTTAGTAACCACATAGCCTTTGGCAGCATCAATGATGACGCCGGAACCCAGCGCGCGGAAATCTTCTTTCTGCTCAGGAGCTTGTGGCTGACCATCCTGACCGCCACCCTGACATACCGGTGAGCCCTGGAACGGCGAACCGTCCTGGCACAGCGGCGAATTCTGACCAAAGAACTGCTGGAACTGCTGTCCCATGCGCGGTGTTTTAGCCGGGGCGCTGCCTTCAACGTTCACACTCACCACGGATGGCATGACTTTTTCCAGCATTGGCGCCAGACTTGGAAGCTGTGTTGTACTGGAAGACGCTGTTTCAGCAGCCAGTGCAGAAGAAACCGGGGCCATTGCCATACCGATACTTAGCGCTAAGGCGCTCAGGAATAAACTCGATTTTTTCATTTTCAGGATCTCTTAAAATTATTGTGGCAACCAAAATAGTCGCATTGCTTGGTAGTTGTGATACTGAGATGTAATTAATAGCGTGAAGTTCATCAGGGTCGATCGGTTAATAGTAAAAAATTATTGTCGATATTTACAAAAGACGCTTTTTCAGACAGATTCGTAAAGAAAATAAAAGACGTCTACATTTGTTCTGAAAACGATAACTATTCAGCCGCCATTAAACGTCGATATTCGTCATAAGCGTATAAATCCGTCATACCGCTGATATAATCTTGCAACATTCTTGCGCGATAATAAAACTCCTGCACCGCAAAAGCTTTCTCAGGTATCCCTTCCAAACCCACTACCGCATTGGTGTAGGCTAAACGATGTTTGGCCGAAATTTTATGCAAAAGCCGGGTTTCAATCGGATAGGCACGGTGCGTATCTTCCTGATCGAGCTGGGTAAAATCTTTCAGCGACATATCGAGCAGCGGGCTGTAAATATCCAGTAAACCGCTGATTACGCGATAACCCTGTAATTCCAACTCTTCGACTTCCGGATGATTGAAAACCTGTTTGAAGGCCACGCGTTTATAAATTTCCAGCAAGCGATTAGCCTGACTGTCATCTTCCAGCAAAGCATGATTGAAGGTGCCGTCATAAATTTCCTGCACATTATCAATGAATCTGCGCGCCGCGTGCGGCACCAGTTGCTTAACCGTTTGTACCCGCAATTCCATAAAAAAATAATCCACCGGATTACGAAACGTTTTAGCTTTATCCATTTTTTCATACGCGGTGCGAACTACTTTATCGAAGAAATCGCCCTTTTCAATCTCGCCCCATTCGCGCCAGAGATAGCTATACAGTTGCCCGACGCTGAATATGTTTTTCTCGACCGCATCTTCTAAATCGGCGATGCAGTAAGAAATGTCGTCTGCCGCTTCCATAATGTAGGTTAGCGGAAAACGGTTGAACTCGCCCAGCCCGAGTTCACTACGCAGGCGCTGAATAAACGGCTCCTCGGCCAGATAAAAACCGGGCTTTTTCATCAGGTAATCATGCGAAGGCAATTTTTCAGTGGAATACGCAGGACGCGTGTATTTCAGAATACAGGCGGTCTGGCTGTAGGTCAGATTGAGTTTCAGCAGCGTAAACACCAGACGGATCGCCTGCGCATTGCCTTCAAAATTTGACAGATCATGGCGGATTTTACTGCGCAGCTCATTGAGCGGTTCGGCGCTTTTCTCCAGCCGCAGACAGGCGATGGTACAGGCATCCGTCACCTGATATTCCCGGCCACAGCTGGCGGTATCCATGCGCTTACCAAACCAGTTGTTGATTGCCGATTCACCGAAATGTCCGAAAGGCGGGTTGCCGATATCGTGCATCAGGCAAGCCATTTCCACTACGCTTTCAAAGGGATCGGTGACATCGGTCAGACCGTAGCTGTCGAACTTCCCCTGACGGCGCAGGCGATGCAGCACCTCTTTGGCGATGTGACGACCTACCTGCTGCACTTCCATTGAGTGTGTCAGGCGGCTGCGGACGGCGGCGTTTTTTTCCAGCGGAAAAACCTGCGTTTTTTGTTGCAGGCGGCGGATGGCGGCGGAGTTGATGATACGGCCGCGATCGCTTTCAAACTGCCGCACCACATCGTACTCATCACGCGCCTCAATGGGCGAACTGAAAGGACGCTGAAAATTGAATTTCGTTTTAAAATCGATCCCGGACATGAATTCCCCCCCTTTCAGCCACTCAGACGCCCGGCAGACACGAATCCCGCATCCCAAACGCATTATCTCTTACCTTTAGCCATGATAGACTATCGCGCATGGTTTTCGACATTAATGCAGATATTAATGCCGACATTAAAGCGTCAATTCCGCCTATGCTGCGGCCCATTTACCCCACATCTGCGAGTATTCATATGAAAGTAGGCATCATCGGCGCTATGGAGCAGGAAGTGACTCTGCTGCGCGACAAAATCATCAACCGTCAGACCATTGAACGCGCGGGCTGCGAAATTTATACCGGCCAGCTGCACGGCGTTGACGTGGCATTGCTGAAATCCGGCATTGGTAAAGTCTCCGCGGCGATGGGTACCACGCTGCTGCTGGAACACTGCCAGCCTGACGTGGTGATCAACACCGGTTCCGCGGGCGGTCTGGCGAAAACGCTGAAAGTCGGCGATATCGTGGTTTCCGATGAAGTGCGTTATCACGACGCCGACGTGACCGCATTTGGTTACGAACCCGGCCAGATGGCCGGTTGTCCGGCGGCGTTTACCGCTGATCCGATGCTTATCGAACTGGCTGAAACCTGTATCCGTCAGCTGGATCTGAACGCTGTACGCGGCCTGGTGTGCAGCGGCGACGCCTTTATCAACGGTGCAGCGCCTCTGGCACGCATCCGAGCCACTTTCCCGAACGTGGCGGCAGTCGAAATGGAAGCGGCGGCTATCGGCCATGTTTGCCACCTGTTCGAGACGCCGTTTGTCGTTGTTCGCGCGATTTCTGACGTGGCCGACGGTGAATCTCACCTGAGCTTCGAAGAGTTCCTGGCCGTTGCAGCACAGCAATCCACCCTGATGGTGGACGCCATGCTCAAAGCGCTGGCTGAATCCGAAGAGTGATAATGCGCCGGTTCTGTCTCATGCTGAGTGTGCTGTGGCTGCCCCTAGCGGCAAAAGCGGCACCGGCGCAGCGGGTGGTCAGTCTGGCACCTAATCTGACAGAACTGGCGTTTGCCGCCGGGTTGGGCGATAAGCTGGTCGGGGTGAGTGCTTACTCCGATTATCCGCCGCAGGCGGCTAAGATTGAGCAGGTGGCGAACTGGCAGGGGATTAACACCGAACGTATCGTGACGCTGAAACCCGATCTGGTGCTCGCCTGGCGCGGTGGCAATCCGCAGCGTCCGCTCGAGCAGCTGACGTCGCTCGGCATTCACGTGGTGTATCTCGATCCGCAAAATGCCGGACAAATCGCACTGGCGCTGGAGGAACTGGCACAATACAGCCCGGAACCCTCCACCGCTATGCGCGCCGCAGCAGATTTCCGCCAGCAATGGCAGGCGCTGAAGCTGAAATATCACCGCGATAATCCGGTTCCCGCCTTTATTCAGTTCGGCACACAGCCACTTTTTACCGCCTCTTCGGCGACCATGCAAAGTGAAGTGCTGGAACTTTGCGGTGCAAAAAACATTTTCGCCGACAGCCGTGTCCCGTGGCCTCAGGTAAGCCGCGAGCAGGTTTTAAGCCGTCATCCGCAAGTTATTGTTATTGCAGGCGGAAAATCGCAGAAACAGGTGATTGAGGATTACTGGCGGTCGCTGCTCAGCGTGCCGGTTATTACACTGGAGTCTGACTGGTTCAGCCGCGCGGGTCCGCGGATTCTGCTGGCGGCCCGACAGCTTTGCCCGGAGATTGCTGACCTGCCTGAGAGGTAAATACTCACTAACATTTTGTAAGCCCTTCCTGCCACCCCGTGGTACTTTTCTGAATCGGTGCTTTATTAATCAAAATCAATAAATCGACGCTGGCATCTGTTAATATGTCCGGCGTAAAATCCTTCGTGTTTGATTGTCACTGCTTTGAAATTATCTCTTTGTATAACAAAAGAAATAATATAATCACCGTCATCTGATACGACAAAACTGCGGCGAATAGCGACAACGCATTAAAGACCGCAAAAAACAGACCGATAACCTTTTTCAGCCACGCTGAATTATTGCTCTAAAAATATTTTTCTACACCAGCAGGAAAAAAAGAAATGAAAGCTTTATTACTCAGCGCGTTGCTCGCCCTGAGCCCGCTGGTTGCGGTCGCGGGCATGACCAGTGGCAATATTAACATCAGCCTGACTATCTTACCGACCTGTCAGGTGAATGCCGCACACACCGGTACGTCGGTAACCTGCGCCAGTCGCACAATGAGTCCACCGCACATCAGCGAAGAACTGCTGACTTCCGTGCCCGGCATCAGCGTAGGCTCAAAGCTGGTCACCGTCGAATGGTGATCTTCTGGTAAGCACTTACTTACCTGCAAGCCCTTCCGCCTGAAAAAATCGCATTAAAAAAGCCCGTTTGCATCAGCAAACGGGCTTTTTGATTTATACGTTCAGAACACTCAAATACTGAATGACGAACCGCAACCACAGGTTGTTTTAGCGTTCGGATTGGTCACGATAAAACGCGAACCTTCCAGACCTTCCGTGTAATCAACGGAGCCACCGACCAGATATTGCAGGCTCATCGGGTCAACCACCAGCGCCACACCGGCTTTCTCGATGGTCATGTCGCCGTCATTGATTTTATCATCGAAGGTAAAACCGTACTGGAACCCGCTGCAACCGCCGCCGGTGATGTAAACACGCAGTTTCAGGTTCGGATTTTCTTCATCAGAAATCAGGTTCTGCACCTTACGCGCCGCGGCCTCAGTAAACTGTAACGGCAACGCGGTTGTTTCATTCATTAACGCTTCACTCATAATTTCCCACTCCCAATCCGCATCTTTTCAGGCCGCCAGATTGACTGTCTGAATAATGAACTCATTATCTTATACCTGAGTTAATGCTTCAAGTATGGGCATTTTTCACGGTGCTGTCCTGCTTATTGGTGCTCTCCGCGGCAGTTTCTGCCTGCGCTTTTTCAGCATTCTCACGTTCCTGCTTCTGTAACGTGCGGGTCAGAATCGCTGAATACAAGGGCTTACCGCCCAAAAACTGCGCCAGCAGTGTCGCGCCGAGGCAGGTGACGATCATTGGCAAAATCAGCTGATAGTTGTCAGTCATCTCCAGCACCAGCACGATACCGGTCAGCGGAGCACGCACGCTGGCGGCAAATAACGCGCCCATTCCGGCAATCGCGAAGGTCGCGGGTTCAATCGGGTATTGCGGAAACCACGACAATGCAGCGGTGCCGAACGCAGTACCCAGCAAGGTACCCAGCGCTAACATCGGTGCAAATATCCCGCCCGGCGCACCGGAGGCAAAACACAGCAGCGTGGTCGCGACGCGCACAACAAAGATGAACAGCAGCATCAGCAGACTATATTTCCCCGCTGCGGCCAGCGGGATCAGCGCAAAACCGCCACCCGCCGCTTCCGGCTGAACCAGCCCGAGCAGGCCACAGAAACCGCCCAGCACGCCACCGATAATCAAAATCTTACGCATATTGCCGCCGTGCAGCCGGGCGAACATATCCTGTGTGCGGAAAATCAGCGCGTTGAAACTGACGCCGACTACGCCAAACACCATTCCCAGTACCAGATACAACCAGAGCGTATTCAGCGGCGCGTTCGCCAGCTTACCGACTTCAATCACCGCCACATCACCGTTGAAAATACGGAAAACGATGCTCGACATAATCACGCCGATAAACACCGCTTTTATCGAAATCAGGCTGTAGCGAAATTGCAGCCTCATCTCTTCGAGGATAAACAGGATCCCGGCCAGTGGCGCGTTGAATGCGGCTGAAAGCCCCGCCGCCGCGCCGGTCGCCAGCAGCGAATGTCGCGCCTCGGCGCTGCGCAGCCGGAAGATATCCACCATCATTTTGCCGACGTTCGCGCCCATCTGTACCGTTGGTCCTTCCCTGCCCAGCACCATGCCCGCGCCGAGCGTGCCCATGCCACCAAAGAATTTCACCGGGATCACCCGCCACCAGCGCACCGGCCGCAGCTCCTCCAGCGCGCCTTCAATTTCAGGAATGCCCGAGCCTCCCGCCTCCGGCGCGAAACGCCGGACGAGGTAATAGCCGCACATCGCCAGCACTGCCGAGAATATAAAGGTCAGCGGCCAGAGAAAAATCCAGTAATCACTGAAAAATCCCAGACCCGAAAGCCGGGCAGCCATTATCCAGTTCACCGCTTTTTCAAACGCGACCCCAAGTAATCCGGCGACGGTCCCCACTACGGCAGCGACAATCAGAATAGCGACAGGCGTTTTATCGCGACGCAGGAACATGCGCAGCACTTCACTGCGTTTACGCGGGCCGTGGGCGAGTGCCGCCTCAGGCGTTTGGGGATGTGATTCATTCATCAGCGAGGGGAAAATACAGAAAAAGTAATGGAAGATGGATGGATTTAATCACACAAAATGTCTTCCCGACAGGACTCAGGACAAAATGCCGCACGGTTTACGATTTGATAACGTCGCTCAGTTCACTAGAATGGGCGCATTATTATCCCTTATGTCTTAAAGCATCAAAATCAGGAGCCGAATAATGAGTAAGTCAGAAAGTCTGTTCACGCAGGCGCAAGCGCTAATCCCGGGCGGTGTGAATTCGCCGGTACGTGCCTTCTCCGGCGTCGGCGGCGTCCCGTTATTCATCGAGCGTGCTGACGGAGCCTTCTTGTTTGATGCCGATGGCAAAGCCTATATCGATTACGTCGGTTCCTGGGGGCCGATGGTACTCGGCCACAACAATGCGGAAATTCGTAATGCGGTGATCGAAGCGGCGCAGCGCGGTTTAAGCTTTGGCGCGCCGAC
Organism: Enterobacteriaceae bacterium Kacie_13; assembly: GCA_013457415.1. NCBI lineage: Bacteria > Pseudomonadati > Pseudomonadota > Gammaproteobacteria > Enterobacterales > Enterobacteriaceae > Enterobacteriaceae bacterium Kacie_13. The sequence continues at coordinate 854,535 of CP045665.1, read as the reverse complement.
CGAAATGGAAGTGAAAATGGCCGAACTGGTCACCGGACTGGTGCCAAGCATGGACATGGTGCGCATGGTTAACTCCGGCACCGAAGCCACCATGAGTGCCATCCGTCTGGCGCGCGGCTTTACTCATCGCGATAAAATCGTCAAATTCGAAGGCTGCTACCACGGCCACGCAGACTGCCTGCTGGTAAAAGCCGGTTCCGGCGCGCTGACCCTTGGCCAGCCAAATTCTCCGGGCGTTCCGGCAGATTTCGCCAAACATACCCTGACCTGTACCTATAACGATCTGGATTCCGTGCGCGCCGCTTTCGGGCAATTCCCGCACGACATCGCCTGTATCATCGTTGAGCCGGTGGCGGGCAACATGAACTGCGTGCCACCGTTGCCGGAATTCCTGCCGGGTCTGCGTGCGATTTGTGATGAGTTTGGCGCGCTGCTGATCATCGACGAAGTGATGACCGGTTTCCGCGTCGCGCTGGGCGGTGCTCAGGAGTATTACGATGTAGTACCGGATCTGACCTGTCTGGGCAAAATCATCGGCGGCGGTATGCCGGTGGGCGCATTCGGTGGCCGTCGTGAAGTCATGGATGCGCTGGCACCGACCGGTCCGGTTTATCAGGCGGGTACGCTTTCCGGTAACCCGATTGCCATGGCCGCCGGTATTGCCTGCCTGACGCAGGTTGCACAGCCGGGTGTCCATCAGACCCTGACCGACCGCACCACTCAGCTGGCAGAAGGTCTGCTGCACGCGGCGAAAGCGGAGAATATCCCGTTCGTGGTCAACCACGTCGGCGGTATGTTTGGCCTATTCTTCACCGATTCAGATACCGTGACCTGTTATCAGGACGTGATGAAGTGCAACGTTGAGCGCTTCAGAAAGTTCTTCCACCTGATGCTGGAAGAAGGCGTGTATCTGGCCCCTTCCGCGTTTGAAGCCGGATTTATGTCTCTGGCGCACAGCGAAGAAGATATCCAGCGCACCATCGACGCCGCGCGTCGTTGTTTCGCGAAGCTGTAATAACTTTTCGATCTCGGCCTCCTCCTTCGCAGGGAGGAGATAAAGCCAAAAGGGGCCATCTGGCCCCTTTTTTATTGCATCACGCCTGGTCTTATTTCGCCTGCTTTCTCAGCAGATAGATAAAGTATGGCGCGCCGATGAAGGTGGCGAGCAGACCGGCGGGGATCTGATTTGGGAACAGGAACATCCGCCCGCACCAGTCAGCGAACACCATCAGCAGGCCACCCAGTATGCTGGCGACCATCCACTGCGGCATCGCGCGGCGAAAGCCCATCATACGCGCCATATGGGGTGCCATCAGACCAATAAAGCTCAGCGGCCCGACCGTCAGCGTCGCGGCGGCGGTCATGATTGCGGCCAGCATCAAAATCGCCATACGGCTTGGCGTCAGCGCCATTCCGACTGATTTCGCGGTCACGCTGCCGAGCGGCAGTATGTTGATCCAGCGTCGCAAGAACGGCACCAGCAACATCAGGATCGCAGCCAGCCCCAGCGTGCGCCATGCGGCATCAGCGGTGACGGAATAGGTCGACCCCGAAATCCAGTTCAGCAGGCCACCCATGCGCGGATCGCCGCTGGCCAGCAGCAACGTCAGCAAAGTACTAAATGCGGTACTGAGCGCGATGCCGGTCAGCAACATCCGCTCGGCGGAGAAGCTGCGTATCCCCGAGGCCAGCATGATCACCAGCAAGGTGACCGCCGCACCGGCACTGCCCGCGGGCAACAGCCAGACAAAGGCATCGCCCGGCACGATAAACATCATCAGCACCACACCGAATGCCGCACCGGAACTTATTCCCAGCACTTCGGGGCTGGCCATCGCGTTGCCGGTCAGTTTCTGGATTAGCACGCCCGATGATGCCAGCATAATGCCCGCCGCCAGCGCCGCCATCACGCGCGGCATTCGCCACGGCAGCAGCGTCTGCAAATCAGCGCCGGTCGACCAGTTCCAGCCGGTGGCGTTGCGACCGGCCATCAGCGCGACGGCCAGTCCGGCCAGCAGCACCAGCAATGCCAGAGATACCCAGCGCACCAGATGCTGACGCTCATCCGGCACTTTATCCCCCTGATCCATCGGTGGTGGCGTCATGCTGTTACGCAGACGCGGCAGCAGCCAGAGCAACAGCGGCGCGCCGACCAGCGCGGTTGCGGCACCGGTGGGAATTTCCATCCAGTATTGGGTCAGGAACTGCATCACCTGATCGGTGAACCACAGCAGCAATGCGCCGATAAACGGAGCCATTACCAGCCGTGCAAAGAGGCGGCGTGCGCCGAGCATCTTCGCCAGCAACGGGGCGAACAGACCGATAAAGCCAATCATGCCCACCGCGTTAACCAGCTGGGCGCTCATTAGAATGGCCAGCGCCAGCACAGCGAGACGCGCAGCCGATAATCCCAGACCGAGGTTTTTCGCCACGCCGTCGTCCAGCCCCAGCAGGATCATCGGACGCTGTAAAAGAAACGCCAGCAGCCAGACGATGATCACGCGCGGCAGCAGGAACGAGGCAATATTCCAGTCCTGCTGATTCAGCGCCCCGCTGCTCCACATGTATAAACTTTGCAGGCGCTGATAGTTAAACAACCCGAGCAGTCCATTGACCGCACCGCAGTACAGGCCGAGTACCAGACCGGCGAGGATCAGCGTCACCGGCGAAAGCCGTTTCCCCCAGGCGATACCGAAAACTAAAACACCAATCACCACCGCGCCAAGCATAGCGGCGAACTGTTGGGTGATAAGCCCGCCCGGCAGCGCCCACAGCGTGGCGACAGTCAGGCCAAGTTGTGCACCGGCAGACACGCCGAGCGTCGCCGGTTCTGCCAGCGGATTGCGCAGCACTTGCTGAAACAATAAGCCCACCAGCCCGAGACCAGCACCGGCCAGCAGCGCGACGGCGATACGCGGCAGCGAGCTGTAGTGGAACAGCATCTGCTGAACATCGTCGATATCTGGCTGCCACAGTGCGCTGCGCCACAGGGAATAAGGCAGCTGCTGATGCAGGTTGTAAACGCTGAGCGCCCCGGCCGCCAGCGTCATCAGGATCAGTAAAATCAGCGAAACGCTGAGTGCGCGGCGGTTCATACCGGTTTCCTCAGAGTACTGTTAAGAATGCGGCAGAAATGCATCGCGCTGTAGGTTGCGCCGTAGAACCAGACCGCAGGCACCACCGTGAACTGATTATTGCGAACGAAGGGCATAGATTTCCACAACGGCGTGGGTGCAACGGCATCCATGATGTCGGCGCTGCCGTGATCGAAACACAGCACGCGGGCATTTTTGATACTGGCCAGACGCTCGACACCGACCGACACACTGCCCCAGAAACTGCCTTCGCCCTGCCAGGCGTTGGTCAGCCCGACGTCGCCCATGACTTCCTGGAACAGGCTGCCCTCGCCGAACACCAGCACGTGGCGGGTATCGATAAAGGTGATCAGCAAAACGGGTTGCTGCGCGACAGGCTTCATCAGCTCGCGGGTTTTTGCCAGTTGCTGGTGATAAAGCTGCAAATGTTGTTCTGCCCTATCCTGCAAACCAAGATAATCCGCCAGTTTGTGCAAAGAGTTGATCGCCAGTTGCAGGGGTTTCGCGCTGCCATCGTTGGCTTTCACGTCAATCACCGGCGCAATGGATTCCAGCTGGCTGGTCTTCGGGCCGTAGCCCTGCGTCACCAGCAGCAGTGAAGGTTTAAGCTGCTGGATAAGCTCCATATTCGGTTCGGTGCGCTGACCGACATCAATCACCGACGGGGCGAGTTTCGGCTCTTCCACCCAGAGTTCATAATTGGGTATATCGGCGATCGCCATCGGCATCACGCCGAGGGCAATCAGCAGCTCGGCAGGTAGCCATTCGAGGGCGATAATACGGCTGAGATCCGGTCTGGATCCGGCGAATGTCGGCATGGAAGCCAGCAGCGGGGATAACGCTATCGCCTGTAACAGACGGCGACGCGTTAGCCCTGAAAAATCAGGAAAATCAGACATATCAGTATACAAAGCTCACCGGAGCCCCACCCGCCGGATGCGGAAGGATGCCCATCGGAATACCATAAATTTGTTCGAGAACGTCGCCGCGCATCATCTCTTCCGGTGCGCCCTGGGCTATCATTTCGCCACCGCGTAACGCCATCAGCTGGTCGCAATAGCGCGCCGCCATGTTCAGGTCATGCAGGACGGCAATCACCGTTAAGCCTTTCTCCCGGCTCAGGCGCTGGATCAGGGCCAGCACGTCTTTCTGATGCGCGATATCTAGCGCAGACGTCGGCTCATCGAGCAGCAGACAGCGGCTGTCCTGCGCCACCATCATCGCCAGCCACGCGCGCTGCCGCTCGCCGCCGGAGAGGCTGTCCACCAGACGATGGGCAAAGGGTTTCAGGCCGACCAGCGAGACAGCTTCTTCAACTTTTTCTTTATCCTGATGCTTAAAACGTCCGAGTGCGCCGTGCCACGGATAGCGGCCAATCGCCACCAGCTCCTGCACCGTCATACCTTCTGCGGGCGGAAGTTGCTGGGGCAGATACGCCACCTGACGCGCAAAGGCTTTGCTGTCCCACTGGGAAAGCGGGGAGTCGTTGAGGAAAATCGTGCCCGCCGTGGCGGACTGATGCCGTCCGAGCATTTTTAACAACGTCGACTTACCGGAGCCATTGTGACCAATCAGGCCACAGACTTTTCCCTGCGGGAACGTCAGCGTCAGCGGCGCCAGTAGCGTGCGTCCGGGCACTGAAAAACTGACGTCTTGCAGGCGGAATACGCTTTCTGGCAGCGATGTGGACGGGTGTACGTTGTTATCAGCCATAAGATTTTCTTCGTTTACATCCGGATTTGACGATGAGTTGAATAGGAAACGGGCACGACCAGCGTGCCCGATTTTGCATCACGAATTGCCGACGATTAGAAGCGGAAGGTTGCGGTTGCAACCACCTGACGCTCCGCGCCCCAATAACAGGCGTAATCGCGATAGCAGCTGGCGACGTATTCACGATCCAGCAGGTTATTGACGTTCACACCCACAGAAGAACCCGGCAGGCCAAAGCGCGCGAGATCATATTTGATCGTGGCATCCACCACTGTGTAGGAAGACACATTAAATGCTTCATTTGCTTTGTCTGCATTCACACCGTTTGTGGTGTAGAAGCTGGAGCTGGCACCGACGTAACGCACACCCGAGCCAACTGTCAGGCCGCTGAGCGCGGTTTCGTGGAAGGTGTAATCCGCCCACAGAGACGCCATATTTGCCGGCACTTCAACAGGACGCTTGCCTTCGAAACTGGTGTCATGCGTGTATTTTGCATCGGTATAGGTATAAGACGCCGTGAGGTTAATGTTGGCGTTAACCGCTGCTTTGGCTTCCAGTTCCAAACCGCGAGAACGGATTTCACCAGACTGAACGCTGAAGTTAGCGTCAGACGGGTTGGCAGTCAGGTTTTTATCTTTGGTCAGCTGATACACCGCTGCCGTCAGGCTGATCGGACGATCGTTCGGGATGTACTTAACACCCGCTTCATACTGTTTACCTATTGAAGGATCGAACGGCTGGCCTTGTTTGGTGGCACCTGCGTTCGGTTCAAAGGATTCGCTGTAGCTGAAGTACGGAGAAATACCGTTGTCGAACAGATAGTTCAGACCACCACGCCAGGTAAACTGCTGATCGTTGATCTGCGAAGCGCTGTTGGTGGTGCGCGTAAAGGTTGAGCTTTTGGCGAAATCGTAACGGCCGCCAACAGTCAGGATCCACTTATTCCATTGCGCCTGATCCTGCATGTACAGACCAGTTTGCTCCTGACGATTGAGGATCTCATACGGGAAGTACAATGAGACATTGCCGTTGCCGTATTGCGGATCTGCCAGATTCAGATTACTTGCGCTGCCGTAATCCGCATCAATATCGTTACGCATACGCATGTAATCGACACCCATCAGCAGGGTGTGATCGACAGCGGCGGTGCCGAATTTAGCCTGGGCCTGCGTATCGACATCAAAGTTAGCCAGCTTCTCTTTGGACTGTACGTAGCTGCGCGTGATGTTGCCGTTACCGAGGTAGCCGAAGCCGTAAACTGATTTATATTCGGTATCGAGTTTGGTGTAGCGCAGGTTCTGGCGAACCGTCCAGGTATCATCAAACTGATGTGCGAAGCTGTAACCGACCATTTTCTGGTTGCGGGACATGCGGTTGCCCGCTTCACCTTCGTTGAAATCTGTCGGCAGTTTATGTGCTTTTCCGTTGGCATCGTAGTACGGAACCACGGTACCTTCACGTGGCAACCAGCCGTAATAACCGGCATCCGGATCGTTCTGGAAATTGCTCAGGAAGGTAAAGTCGGTTTTATCATCAGGACGCCATGAGAAAGACGGCGCAATCGAATAGCGTTTTTCTTTCGCCATTTGCTGCTGCGTATCCTGACTGCGCGCCACGCCGGTCAGACGGTAGGAATACACGCCCGCATCGTCGATGGCATCGCTGAAATCAAAACCGGTCTGGTACAGGTTATCCGTACCCATTTTGAACTGTACTTCTTTCAGCGGTTCAGTGGTCGGACGCTTGCTGACCATGCTGACCACGCCGCCCGGATTGCTTTTACCGTAAAGAACGGATGACGGCCCGCGCAGCAGTTCAACGCGCTCAAGCATGTACGGATCCATCGACACTTCAGAATAGTTGTCCCCCTGAAGTTTGATGCCGTCGAGATACTGATTAGTGTTCACCGAGGTGAAACCACGGATGGACATGGCGTCGATGGTGTTAGAACTGCCACGGCTGGCGAAAACGCCCGGCGTATAGCCCAGCGCTTCTTTAACTGAAGCAGGCTGTTTCATGTCCATTTCTTCACGGGTCACAACGGAAATAGACTGCGGGGTTTTCACCAGTGGCGTATCGGTTTTCGTTCCGGTCGCACTGTGTTTCGCGGCGATAGTCGCGGCGGGCCCCCACGCAGATTCCGGTGCTGCTTCAGCAGCGGCTGAACTGGTGACATTGATGGTATCTTCTTTTGCCGGAGCGGTTGCCGCGCCTGCGTAAAAGGACGTGGAGCTCAATGCCGCCGTAATAGTTAAAGCCAGTGTTCGACGCGTAAAGACGTCTTTGGGTGAAGAAAGGGAGCGCTGGAAAGCCATTGCGTTATCTCTGGGATGTTTATTAATGGGAATGTAAACGATAATTATTATTATGAACATCGCATATTATGCGCAATGCTTGCGCATCTGCAAGCGTATTTAACGCATAGATTGGCTGAATGAATAAAAAGTATCCCCATGTTAAATATGGGTAAAAGTGCCTATAAATTAAACGGGAATGGATGTAGCCAGATTGAAGAGAATGTAAAACAGCGTGGGTAAATTTTGGTTAAGAATAACAAAAGAAAAGGGCACGATTCTCATCGCGCCCTTTTTAGCTTACTGAATCAAACGGTTGTTAATTCGATCCGAACATATCCTTGATCCAACCAGCCACACCGTTGCTGTCTTTTTTCTCATCCTGAGACTGCGGTTGTTGCTGCTGTCCCTGAGATGGCTGCTGTTGTTGCTGTTGCTGCTGTATCTGTTGCTGCTGCTGAACCGCGCTGACGGAAGCCTGACACATCGCATCCGGTGAATCGGTCCAGACCGGAATTGAACGCGTTGCCCCGCCGCCGCTCAGCATACCTGAACCCCCGCCGCCGCAGACGAAGTTGCCGCTGCCGTCAATGTTCATTGTGCTGATACCTTCCGGCATTTGCAGATTCAGCGGCTGTGGTGTGCCATTTTCCAGATAGCGTCCGTAAAGCACCAGCGCACCGGTCGAGCCCCAGAGTTTAGACGGGCCGTTGTTATCGCGGCCAACCCAGGTGATCGCCACCTGATTGCCGTCGATACCGGCGAACCAGCTGTCACGCAGTTCGTTCGATGTCCCGGTTTTCGCCGCCAGATGCAGTTTAGGGAACTTGTTCGCCAGCGCGCGCGAGGTACCTTCCTGCACAACCTGTTGCATCGCATATAGCGTCAGATAGGCCGCCTGCGCCGGGATCACGCGGATCGCCTGCGGGAAGCTCTGATAAAGTACAGTGCCGTCTTCCGCAATCACCGAACGAACCGCTGACAGTGGGGCTTTGTTACCGCCGCTGGCAATCGTCTGGTATTCCTGCGCCACTTCCATCGGCGTCAGCGCAATCGCACCGAGCAGCATCGACGGCGTCTGGTTCAGGGATTCTTTTGGAATACCTAAATCAATCAGCGTTTTAGTGATGTTATCGAGGCCTACCGCCATCCCGAGGTTTACCGTCGGTACGTTCATGGAACGCGCCAGCGCATCCACCAGCAGAACCTGACCACGGAACTGATGGTCATCATTTTTCGGTGACCAGATCTGGCCGTTCGCCAGCTTCAGGTTCAGCGGCTGATCGGCAAGAATGGTGTTCAGACGGTATTTATCCGGCTGCGACAGCGCGGTCAGATAGGTTGCCGGTTTAGCCAGAGAACCAACCTGACGACGTGCCTGCATCGCGCGGTTGAAACCGGCAAACTGCGTTTCTGCGCCGCCGACCATACCGCGTACTTCGCCGGTGTAACGGTCAACGATCACCATCGCCGTTTCGATGTCATTCAGGCCGCTTTTCTTACGCAGTAATGGAATACCCTCTTCGACTGCTTTTTCCGCCGCATCCTGTGAAATCGGATCCAGCGTGGTGAAGATTTTCACCCCGGACATGTCCTGCACTTTGTCGCCGAGCTTGGCCTGCAGCTCCTGACGAACCATCTGCATAAACGCTGGCTGAGGTGAAATCACCCCGCCTTTCGGCTGGACGCCGAGCGGACGCGCGCTGAGCATGTCATACAGTTCCTGGTCGATCACTTTCTGATCGACCAGCAAACGCAGCACCAGATTACGACGCTGTAGCGCCATATTCGGGTTACGCCACGGGTTATACAGCGACGCCCCTTTCACCATGCCGACCAGCAATGCCTGCTGATCCAGACTCAGTTCATTCACCGGACGACCAAAGTAATACAGGCTCGCCAGCGGGAAACCACGGATCTGATCGGAACCACTCTGGCCGAGATACACTTCGTTCAGGTACAGCTCAAGAATGCGATCCTTACTGTAATCGGCATCCAACAGCACGGCCATGACGGCTTCGCGCGCCTTACGGCTCAGGGAACGTTCGTTGGTCAGGAACAGGTTTTTCACCAGCTGCTGCGTCAGCGTCGAACCGCCCTGCACCGCATGACCGGCGGTCAGGTTTGCCAGCACCGCACGGCCAATGGAGTAGAAGTTGATCCCGTCGTGTTCATAGAAATGACGGTCTTCGGTCGCCAGCAGCGTATCAACCAGTAAGTCAGGGAATCCGGCGCGCGGCACGAACAGACGCTGTTCGCCGTTGGCGTTGGACGCCTGCAGCATGGTGATCAGACGCGGATCGAGGCGGAATAGCCCGAAATCATGCTGATTATCCAGATTTTTGATTTCTGAAAGACTGTTGCCGTCAAACATCAGACGCGCGTTCACCTGCCCTTCTTTGCCTTCCGGGAAATCAAATGGACGGCGCAGCATATCGATGTAGTTGGCGTGAACTGTAAATTCGCCGGGACGGGTGATGCGCGTCACTTCGCGATACTGCGTGCCTTCCAGCAGGCCGACCATTTCGGCTTTGCTGATCGCCATATCCGGCTCAAGGTTTACCTGACGGCCATACACCGCCGCCGGCAGTTGCCAGACTTTGCCACCGTCAATGCGGCTGTGAATTTCACGGTTGAGATACACCGCGTAAATACCCAGCAGGATCAGGAAAACGACGAACAGTTTGACCAGCAGCCAGAACAGACGACGCTTGAAGCTTTTCTTACCGCCCTTACCGCCTGTTTTCGCTTTACGCGGCGTGGCTTTGCGGCTCATGCGCGACTCCCGCTCTTCTTCGTAATCATCGTCATCCTCAAGGTCATCATCCATTTCTTCTTCATAATCATCGTAATCGTCATCCCGACGGTTACGGCGGACAGGGCGCTCCCGCGAAGGCTTACGCCCGGCAGGTTTACCTTTACGGCCAATCGGCTCGCGATCATCGCCAGACATCAGTGAATCTCCCAACGTGCTGCTGTGTTCGTCATAATGATTCTGCTTTGCTGAGTCATTTTCATGTTTGTATAAAATATTTTAAAAGGATTTCAAAAAGATACGGGAAATGGCCTGAAATCGTGGCCGCAAGGCGCTTACTCTGTGCCCCGCCCTGAGTTTCGCCCAGAAGAAATGTCTGAAAAATTGTTTCTTTTCTACACATTTCATCAGGGTGCTGAATACTTTTTGGTGCGCCGCGTCGGCAACGCGTCGGCCGGATTATCCGGCCACGGATGTTTCGGGTAGCGGCCTTTCATCTCTTTCTGTACTTCCCGGTACGAACCCTGCCAGAAGGCCGCCAGATCGGCTGTGATCTGCAACGGGCGCTGCGCGGGTGACAGAAGTTCCAGCACCACATTCACCCGTCCTTCAGCAATCGACGGACTGCGCTGTTCGCCGAACATCTCCTGCATACGCACCGAAAGCGCCGGTGGCTGGTCAGCATGATAGCGGATCGGCAGACGACTGCCAGTCGGGACGGTGTAATGGGTCGGTAATGCGCTGTCCAGACGCTGCCGCTGCTGCCAGTCCGTCAGGCGCAACAAGGCTTCGTGCAGATCGACCTGTTGCAGAGATTTTAACGAGCGCACGCCTTTAAGCGAGGGCAGCAACCAGTTTTCTAACCCGTCGAGCAGAGACTGATCGTCCATTGCAGGCCACCGGACATCCGGCATCCATTTCACGGCACAGGTCAGCCGCAACCGCAACTGCTCCGCCGCCACCGACCAGTTGAGCGCCTGCAACCCCTGCGTGCGGATCCAGTCGATCAGCGCCTGTTGCAGTTCTTCATCATCGGGCTTCGCCAGCGGACTGGCCTTCAGTACCAGCCTTCCTATTTGCCAGCGCCGCCATGCGCGCAGCGTGCCCTTTTCTTCGTCCCACTCGACGGCAGTCTGCTCTTTGACGACGTCCGGCAGCCGGGCGGGCAGTTGGGTGATATCCAGAGAAATCGCCAGCAGAATACGGGCATCCGGACTGTTGTTGCCCTGTAATAATTGCGGTGCGACCAGCCACGGTGCGCGGATCAGCCCGTCGTCCTGCGGCAAAGACGCGCCCAATCCGTTCGCCAGCAGATAACGTCCTTCTTCGCCGCGACGCTGGGCGATGCGGTCGCTGAACGCCCGCGCCAGCAGCCAGGGTGCCAGCGAGGCATCTGCATTCCCGTTTTTCGCGCCGGTACGCTGCGCCAGCTGTTTTGCGCGACGCAGCCAGTTCCCCTGCGGGCGGCTAAACCAGTAATCGATATCCGGCATACCGCCACGGGGCGGCACTTCGAGCATCGCGGCCAGCAAGGCGGCGGTAGCGAGTGCATCCGGGCTTTGCATGGCGGCAGAAATCAGCATGGCAGCCAGACGCGGATCGCAACCGAGCAGCGCCATGCGCTGGCCTGCGGACGTCAGCCTGCCCTGCGTATCGGTGGCCCCAAGCTGATGTAAAAGGTGTTTGGCGGCCGACAGTGCAGCCGCGGGCGGCGTGTCCAGCCATTGCAACTGGGTAACGTCCTGACAGCCCCACAGCAACAGCTCCAGCCAGAAACCACTGAGATCGCTTTGCAGAATTTCAGCTTCGGCCTGTGCGCTGGCGCGCTCCGCCTGCTCTTTGCTGAACAGATGCCAGCACAGCCCAGGCTCAAGGCGTCCTGCGCGTCCGGCACGCTGGGTCATCGACGCCTGACTGATGCGCTGCGTCACCAGCCGCGTCAGGCCGCTGCGCGGATCAAACTGCGCGCTGCGTTCCAGCCCGCTGTCCACCACCAGACGGATGCCTTCGATGGTCAGACTGGTTTCGGCAATGTTGGTCGCCAGCACGATTTTACGGCGTCCGGCCGGTGATGGCTGAATGGCTTTCTGCTGCTGATCGAGCGACAGCGCGCCGTAAAGCGGGCAGAGATCAACGTCATCCGCCAGCCTGCCGTTAAGTAAATTTTGTACGCGGGTGATTTCGGCGACGCCCGGCAAAAACAGCAGCATCGAGCCGTGATTTTCGCTCATCAGGCGGCTGACCGCGCGCGCCACGCCGTCGTCGAGGCGTTCGTGAGTGGCGAGCGAAAGATACTGACGATCTACCGGAAAGCTGCGCCCTTCGGAGGTGACCACCGGCGCATCGGGCAGCAACGACGAGAGCCGCAGATTATCGAGCGTTGCGGACATAATCAGCAGTTTTAAATCATCACGCAGCGCGTTCTGAACATCGAGCAACAGCGCCAGCGCCAGATCGGCCTGCAAGCTTCGCTCATGAAATTCATCGAGGATCACCAGAGATACGCCGGTCAGTTCAGGGTCAGCCTGCACCATGCGGGTGAGAATGCCTTCGGTCACGACTTCAAGACGCGTCGCCGCACTGGTTTTGCTCTCGGCGCGCATACGATAGCCGACGGTTTGCCCAGGCGCTTCTCCCAGCTGCTGCGCCAGACGGTAAGCAACGTTCTTCGCCGCCAGACGACGCGGCTCCAGCAACAAAATCTTGCCCGGCAAATTCGCCTGTTTCAGCAACTGCAACGGCAGCCAGGTGGATTTCCCCGCTCCGGTTGGCGCAAGTAAAAGCACCTGCGGCGCCTGTTGCAGGGCGGCTAAAAGCGGTTCGAGTACGGCGCTGACCGGCAAAGAAGACAATGAATGCTCCATGAGAGTTAACTTTAAACGGCGGGCATTGTAGCATTTAGCCCCACATCCGGCATGCTGCCGTGAATGACCAAAAATGACCGCCACAGGAATGCCTATGTCTGCCGAACGCCGCTTGTTTTTCGCTTTATCACTGCCCGCAAAGCTGCAAAAGCAGGTGATAAAGTGGCGCGCAGAGTCGTTCCCGGCGGATACCGGCCGCCCCGTCGCGGCGGCAAATCTGCATATTACGCTGGCGTTTTTGGGCGAAATCAGCGAGCTGAAGGCCGACGCGCTGACTCGCGTCGCCGGACGCATTCAGGCGCAAAAGTTTAGCCTGCGCCTCGATGACATCGGCCACTGGCCGGGCTCCGGGGTGGTGTGGGTAGGTACAAAGCGGGCACCTAATGCACTTTTGCAGCTGGCGTCAGTGCTGCGTTCCCACGCGGCGCGCAATGGATGTCATCAAAGCATGTTGCCGTTTCATCCGCACGTTTCACTGTATCGCAGCGCCACGCGCCCGGTTGCCATTCCTCCTGCGACGCCGGAATGGCTGCTGGAGGCCGACGCCTTCAGCCTGTATGAATCCACCTATGATCGAGGGCGCACGCGCTATCGCTGCCTGCACACCTGGCCATTAGCTGATGTAACGCTGGCCGATAATTCAGCCCTTTAATTCACTTTCACCGGAAACTGTCATGCACTTCGAGCCTGCGCTTCAACCTGCAACGCTTATCAAACGTTACAAACGTTTTCTCGCTGACGTCATCACACCCGATGGCCGAGAACTCACGCTGCACTGCGCCAATACCGGTGCGATGACCGGCTGCGCCACGCCGGGGGATACCGTCTGGTATTCCACCTCCGATAACCTGAAACGCAAATACGCGCACAGCTGGGAACTGACAGAAACGCAGCAGCATCATTGGATCTGTGTCAATACACTGCGCGCCAACCAACTGGTGCGCGAAGCTATCACACTCGGGCAGATCCCAGAATTATCCGGTTACAGTAAACTGACTTCAGAAGTAAAATACGGCGCGGAAAATAGCCGTATAGACTTGATGTTACAGGCAGAAAATCAACCTGACTGCTATATTGAAGTGAAATCTGTCACGTTGCTGCACAAGGGGCAGGGATTTTTCCCGGATGCAGTCACACTGCGCGGCCAGAAGCATCTGCGCGAGTTACAGTCGATGGCAGAACAGGGGCAGCGAGCGGTACTTTTCTTCGCTGTTTTACATTCAGGCATTGAAAGCGTGTCCGCTGCACACCATATTGATCCGCGTTACTCAGAATTACTGAAACACGTCGAGAGTAATGGTGTAGAAGTGATGTGCTACGGTGCTGCACTTTCTGCTGAGGGTATCCGCCTCACAGAACGATTACCGCTGGTCACGAAATAATTAAACGGATAAACCCTGTTATTTACCGTCGGCGGCATAAAAAACAGGTCGCGAATACGCTTTTCCTCACAGCCTTGTCAAGCACCTGTCAGGAATAATTGCTAACCTCGTTGCCTTCTGTTATTTATAGCGGCCTGATTTTTTCCCCCTTTGGGGATCGAAATGTTCGAAGCCTTTTCTTTGCAGCAAATCTGCAATCCAACAGGTGGATGAACATAGTGCGTGTTATGTAGGAGAAGCATCATGCAAGAAGGCCAAACCCGTAAGACGTCGTCCTTGAGCATTCTCGCTATCGCTGGGGTGCAGCCGTATCAAGAGAAGCCGGGCGAAGAGTACATGAACGACGCTCAGCTGGCTCACTTCAAAAAGATTCTTGAAGCATGGCGCAATCAGCTCAGGGATGAAGTAGACCGTACCGTATCGCACATGCAAGATGAAGCTGCGAACTTCCCTGATCCGGTTGACCGTGCCGCTCAGGAAGAAGAATTCAGCCTTGAACTGCGCAACCGCGATCGCGAACGTAAGCTCATCAAAAAGATTGAAAAAACACTGAAAAAAGTGGAAGACGAGGATTTCGGTTACTGCGATTCCTGTGGCGTTGAGATAGGCATCCGCCGTCTTGAAGCACGTCCAACCGCTGATTTGTGTATTGACTGTAAAACTCTGGCAGAAATCCGTGAAAAGCAGATGGCTGGTTAAGTCCCGGGTTCCACGCGGTGCGCCATGCACCGCGTTCCCTTTATAAAGCTGTTCCCCATTCTTATGTCTCAGACACCCTACATTGGGCGCTTCGCTCCTTCACCTTCCGGTGACCTCCACTTTGGTTCGCTGATTGCCGCACTTGGTAGTTATCTGCATGCCCGCTCGCAACAAGGTCAATGGCGGGTGCGCATCGACGATATCGATCCGCCGCGCGAGATCCCAGGCTCTGCGGGACGAATACTGGCAACGCTGGAACGCTACGGGCTGGAGTGGGATGGTGACGTACTCTGGCAATCCCGGCGTCACGACGCATACCGCGCGGCGCTGGAGGATTTGTATCAGCGACACAAAAGTTATTACTGCACCTGTACCCGTCAGCGTATCGCGCAAACGGGTGGCGTCTATGACGGCCATTGCCGCACGCTGGGCCTCGGTGCTGAAAATGCCGCCATCCGCCTGCATCAGACCTTACCGGTATACGGTTTTGACGATGATTTTCAGGGGCACTTGCAGGCCAATACCGCGCTTGCGGAAGAAGATTTTATTATCCGCCGCCGGGACGGGCTGTTTGCCTATAATCTGGCAGTGGTGGTCGATGACCATTTTCAGGGTGTGAATCACATCGTGCGCGGCGCGGATTTGATCGAGCCAACGGTGCGCCAGATCTCGTTATATCAGCATCTGGGCTACCCGCAGCCGGGCTATCTGCATTTGCCGCTGGCGGTAAATGAAAACGGCGATAAGCTTTCTAAACAGAATCACGCGCCCGCGCTGCCGGAAGGCGATCCGCGGCCGGTAATCATTAACGCACTGAATTTTTTAGGGCAAACGCTGCCGGAAAACTGGCAGGATTACACTTTGCCTTTATTATTACGCTGGGCGGTAACGCATTGGACGCCCGCAGATATCCCGCGTGAGAACGCTTAAAAGCACATCGGCATTCTCAAATAGCCTGTCGTGAGCTATGATTAGCCGCTGTTTTTGCGTCACGCCATTTTTCAGTCACTATCGAGGTGTACCATTTTTACCCGAGTAGCCAATTTTTGCCGTAAGGTGCTAGTTCGTGAAGATAAAGTCATTCGTGAAGAAAAGGCTGTTCATGACGACGCCGCCCTTCATGGAGAAGTGAATCGCGAAGAGACTCCACGTCGTGATCCTTCACCCGTGGCTGAAGGCAATGTGAAGGCAAAAAATCCTGAACGTCGTGATAACGAGCAACGCCGCGAAAACCGCGGCCGTCGGGAAGACAACGCGAACCGGGGCGAGCGCCGTAACAATAACAATCGCCGCTCCACGCCCTATCAGTCTCGCGGTGAGCGCAACGATCAACGCGGTGAACAACGCGCACCTGTCGAACACGTACAGAAACCCCGCCCGTCATTTGACTATGCCGGTGAAACCCGTGCTATCACCATTGTTCCGCGTGACGAGCACAACATTTCCCGTCGTGATATCAGCGAAAATGCGCTGAAAGTTTTATATCGCCTGAATAAGTCTGGCTTTGAAGCCTTCCTGGTCGGCGGCGGTGTCCGCGATTTACTGCTGGACAAAAAGCCGAAAGATTTCGATATCACCACCAACGCAACGCCGGATCAGGTACGTAAACTGTTCCGCAACTGCCGTCTGGTCGGTCGCCGCTTCCGTCTGGCGCACGTCATGTTTGGCCCGGAAATCATCGAAGTCGCTACGTTCCGTGGACATCACGAACAGTACGAAGAAACCGATGATAAGAACGTTTCCCAGCAGGCCCAAAACGGTATGCTGCTGCGAGACAACATTTTCGGCACCATCGAAGACGACGCTCAGCGCCGCGATTTCACCATCAATAGCCTGTATTACGGTGTCGCCGACTTTACCGTGCGTGATTACACCGGCGGTCTGCGTGATCTGCAAAACGGTATTATCCGTCTGATCGGTGATCCGGAAACCCGCTACCGTGAAGATCCGGTGCGCATGCTGCGCGCCGTACGTTTCGCTGCGAAACTGGACATGAAAATCAGTCCGGAAACCGCCGAGCCGATCCCACGTCTGGCGACCCTGTTGCAGGAAATTCCGCCCGCGCGTCTGTTCGAAGAATCCCTGAAACTGTTGCAGGCCGGTTACGGTTACGCGACTTATCAGAAGTTGTGTGAATACCAGCTGTTCCAGCCGTTGTTCCCGCTGATTGCCCGCCAGTTTACTGAGGCCGGTGACAGCCCGATGGAACACATCCTGCTGCAGGTGCTGAAAAACACCGATCATCGTTTGCAAAACGATCAGCGCGTCAATCCGGCGTTCCTGTTCGCAGCGATGCTGTGGTACCCGGTAATTGAGCATGCGCAGAAGCTGGCGCAGGAAGGCGGTCTGACGTATTACGACGCCTTCTCTCTGGCGATGAACGACGTGCTCGACGAGCAGTGCCGCACGCTGGCGATACCTAAACGTATCACCACACTGGTGCGTGATATCTGGGCATTGCAGCTGCGTCTGTCACGCCGTCAGGGTAAACGTGCGCACAAGTTGATGGAACACCCTAAGTTCCGTGCCGCTTTTGATTTACTGGCACTGCGTGCCGACGTTGAACAGCATCGCGAACTGCAAAGCCTCACCGAATGGTGGAGCGAGTTCCAGGAAGCGACGCCCGCTTCTCAGAAGACTATGCTCGGCACCTTAGGTGAAGATGCCGTGCCTGCGCGCCGTGCCCGCACCCGTCGCCCGCGCAAACGGGCTCCGCGTAAGGAAAGCGGTCAATGATCCGCGTTTACCTCGCTCTGGGCAGTAATCTTGCCCGTCCGCTTGAGCAGGTAAATCTCGCACTGGAGGCGCTGGCCCACGTGCCGCGCACCCGTTTTGTGGCCGCTTCCCCGTTTTATCGAAGTAAACCGCTGGGGCCACAGGATCAGCCTGACTATCTGAACGCCGTCGTGGCGTTAGATACGCTGCTTCCCCCTGAACAACTGCTCGACGCCACTCAGGCGATTGAGCAGAATCAGGGGCGCGTTCGCAAAGCCGAGCGCTGGGGTCCAAGAACGTTAGATCTCGATATGCTGATTTATGGCGATCAGGTGATCAACACAGAACGTCTGATCGTTCCGCATTACGATATGAAAAATCGGGAATTCATGCTCTATCCGCTTGCCGATCTGGCCCCGGACCTGGTGTTTCCGGATGGCGAAACTCTGCAAAGCCTGCTTGCCCGCGTTCCCCTGAATGGCCTGACCAAATGGTAAGTCGCTCAGCGACTTACCCGCACATCCAGTCCGCCTTCTGCCCTGTTCCTGTAAACGACGTTGAGCTGATGTAACTGCGCGATCCTTTGTACGATCGAAATCCCCAGCCCGCTACCCATTTGCTCCTGCCCCGGCGGACGATAAAAACGTTCGCCCAGCCGCGCCAGATGTTCATCTGTGATCCCCGGTCCCTGATCGGCGACGGTTAATCCCTGCTCGTCCAGCGTCACCGTAATATGCGATCCGGAAGCGGAATAGCGGATCGCGTTATCCAGTAAATTGCGCACCATCAGCGATAACAACAGCGACTGCCCGCGAAGCGCAGGCGGCGTCCCATTATGTTCAAAGCGCAGTTCGATGCCTTTGCTGTGCGCGCGATAATCCTGTTCTGCCAGACTTTGCGCCACCAGTGCCGGCCAGTCGATGATTTCCAGCGCTTCCGGTTCGGCAAAGCTTTCCAGCCGTGACAGCGTCAGCAACTGATCCACCAGACGCGTGGCACGATCGATACTGGTGGTCAGGTTTTCCAGCGCATGTTCGCGCATGTGGGCGTCGTCACCGGAAAGTTGTACCACTTCAGTCTGCACCCGCAGCGCCGCCAGCGGGCTGCGCAGTTCATGCGCGGCATCGGAGGTAAAACGGCGTTCGCGGACCAACATGTCGCCGGTTCGCGAAAACAGGGAATTCAGCGCATCCGCCAGCGGCAGTACTTCACCGGGCAGTTTGTGGGTATCAATCGGCGTGGCGTCTTCCGGCGAACGTTGCCGCAAGCTTTCGGCCACGCGGCGCAGCGGGCGCAGTTCCAGCGTCACCATCACAATCAGCGCCAGTAACAGTACCGGCAACGAAGCCAGCCAAGGCGTCAGCTGGCCGCTGACCAGCCCCCATGCCATGTCATTGCGGTAATCGTATTCCTGACCCACTGCCACGCGATATTGGTCGTCCGGCGACGTCAGCCAGACCATGCGCCAGAGGTCGTCATCGCCTTTCAGTTCCACATCTTTAAAGCCCTGCGTATCGTGATCAAAGCGGATATGCCTGCCTTTCTCGCCATCGTTGAGCAACATATCCCCCTGCCGGTTAAAGATGGCAAAGGTCAGTGCATCGTCATCGGTATGGCCACGGGAACCTTTATGCACCCACTTTTTGGTATCCGGCAGTTCGGTATTTTTCTGCTCATTCAGACGCTCGCCCAGACCGGTAGCGGCAAGCCGTTTGGCGAACAGCATCTGTTGCGTGTCAAACACCTCGTTAATGTGTTTACGGGTCTGATGCCACGCCACGCCGCTGGCAATCAGCCAGGTCAGCAGCGCCAGCAGGGAAAAAATCAGGATCAGCCGCACGCGCAGGCTGAGGTTTTTCAGCTCCTTCACACTGATTCTCCTGACTGCGCGTCGCCCAGCGTATAACCGACGCCATGCACGGTGCGGATAAAACCTTTACCGAGCTTGCTGCGCAAATGATGGATGTGCACTTCTACCGCATTGCTGCTGACGTCTTCGTCCCAGCTGTAAAGTTTTTCCTGGATCAGCGTGCGGGCCAGTACGCGGCCTTTGTTGTTGAGAAACAGCTCGAGCACCGCGACTTCGCGCGGCGTCAGCGTGACGGATTCACCATTGAGCGTCACACTGCGGGCGGCAGGATCGAATTCAATTCCGCCGTGGGTGACTTTCGGCGTGACCACGCCGTGACGGCGACGATTAAGCGCCTGTAAACGCGCAGCGACTTCGACCAGTGCGAACGGCTTGCAAAGATAATCATCGGCCCCCGCCTGCAATCCGCCGACGCGCTGCTCCAGCGCATCGCGCGCGGTGAGGATCAGCACCGGCGTATCGCGTCCGGCCTGTCGCCACTCACGCAGCAGCTGCATACCATCCATACCCGGCAGGCTTAAATCGAGGATCACGGCATCATACGGCGCGCTGTCGAGTGCCACTTTGCCCGTCAGCCCGTCGGTAAACCAGTCAATCGTAAAGCCCAGTTTGGTCAGCCCGGCCTTAATACCATCACCAATCATTTTGTCGTCTTCAACTAACAGAATTCGCATGGTTCCCTCCGTTTTTAGCCATTATAGGCGAAGCATCTTAGCGACTTCTTAAGATGTCGGTTGTTGATCTTTGCTGTTTGCCTGCGAGCGCTTACAGTAGAATATGGCCATCATATTCATCCGATGAATTATTCAAAGGAAAGTGTTCATGAAACCAACCACGCTGAGCCAGCTTCGCCAATGGAAGCAGGAAAAACATAAATTTGCGACCATTACCGCCTATGACGCCAGTTTCGCGCAGCTGTTTGCCGAACAGGGTATTAACGTCATGCTGATTGGTGATTCTCTGGGCATGGTCGTACAGGGTCAGGATTCTACGCTGCCGGTGACGGTTGAAGAGATCGCTTACCACACGCGCTGCGTACGCCGCGGCGCCCCTCATGCGCTGTTGCTCGCTGACCTGCCGTTTATGAGTTACGCCACGCCACAACAGGCCTTCGAGAGTGCCGCGGTTCTGATGCGCGCGGGTGGCAATATGGTCAAACTGGAAGGTGGCGGCTGGTTGTGTGATACGGTCAGGATGCTGACCGAGCGTGCCGTTCCGGTATGCGGCCATCTGGGGCTGACACCGCAGTCGGTGAACATTTTCGGCGGGTATAAAGTTCAGGGGCGCGATGAAGTGGCAGCCAATCAGCTGATCAAAGATGCTCTGATGCTGGAAGAAGCCGGTGCACAGCTGCTGGTGCTGGAATGTGTGCCGGTAGAACTGGCGCGCCGCGTAACCGAAGAGCTGACTATCCCGGTTATCGGCATCGGTGCCGGTAACGTTACCGACGGCCAGATCCTGGTGATGCACGACGCGTTTGGCATCACCGGCGGTCACACGCCGAAATTTGCTAAAGACTTCCTTAGCGAAGCGGGAGATATTCGCGGCGCGGTGCGTCTTTATGTCGATCAGGTCGCGCAGGGCGTGTATCCGGGCGAAGAACACTCTTTCAAATAATCGGGGACAATATCCGTGTTGATAATCGACAGCGTGGCGCTGCTGCGTCGCGAAATTCGTGATTTTCGCCAGAACAACAAACGTATCGCGCTGGTGCCAACCATGGGCAATCTGCACGAAGGGCATATGACGCTGGTGGATGAAGCCAAAGCGCGCGGCGACGTCGTCGTGGTCAGTATTTTCGTCAACCCGATGCAGTTCGAACGCCCTGACGATCTTGAGCGTTATCCGCGCACTTTGCAGGAAGACTGCGAGAAGCTTAATAAGCGCGGCGTGGATCTGGTATTCGCGCCGTCGCCAGCAGAAGTGTATCCGAAAGGTCTGAGCACCCAGACGCAGGTCGATGTGCCCGTAATTTCCACTATTCTGGAAGGCGCGAGCCGTCCGGGTCATTTTCGCGGCGTTTCAACCATCGTCAGCAAGCTGTTCAATCTGGTTCAGCCGCAAGTGGCCTGTTTCGGCCAAAAAGACTTCCAGCAACTGGCGCTGCTGCGCACGATGGTGGAAGACATGGGTTACGATATCGAGATTGTCGGCGTGCCAACTGTACGCGCGAAAGACGGTCTTGCGCTGAGTTCACGCAACGGTTACCTGACCAGCGAAGAGCGTAAAAAGGCGCCTCAGCTGTATAAAATCATGAATGCGCTGGCGGAACGTCTCAGCCAGGGCGAGCGTCACATCGACGACATGTTGCAGGAAACTGCGCAGCAACTACGCGAGGTGGGCTTTACGCCGGACGAACTGTTTATCCGCGACGCAAAAACCTTGCAGGACTTGTCGGTGGACAGCACGTCGGCGGTGATCCTGATGGCAGCATGGCTCGGCAAAGCGCGCCTGATTGATAACCAACGGGTTGATCTGACGCAGTAGACAGCGTGGGTCAAATGGGCAAAGATGTTGGCCGGCCAGATTTCAGATTTTTAGTATCCGGCCCGGCAGGTTCTCAGACTTTTTACGTCAGTAAGGGTAGAAGCAATGATTCGCACTATGCTGCAAGGCAAACTACACCGGGTTCACGTTACTCAGGCAGATTTGCACTATGAAGGTTCCTGCGCCATCGATCAGGATTTTCTCGATGCGTCAGGCATTCTGGAATACGAAGCGATTGATATTTATAACGTTGATAACGGTCAGCGTTTCTCAACTTACGCCATCGCCGCTGAACGCGGTTCGCGCATTATTTCTGTCAATGGTGCAGCAGCGCGCTGTGCCTGCGTCGGCGATTTGCTGATCATCTGCTCTTACGTGCAGATGTCCGATGCAGACGCCCGTCAGCACCAGCCGAAAGTGGCTTATTTTGAAGGCGAAAACCACCTGAAACGCACCGCGAAAGCTGTGCCAGTTCAGGTGGCTTGATTAACCCCCTCCCCTGCAAAGGGGAGGAAGCAAAGCAAAAATCAACTTCTCAGGCCGCGCCCGCGCTCGATCAAATACCACGCCAGCAGATAAAACACAGCGATAAACGCCACCAGCACGCTCATAGTAAACACCAGCGGCACATCAGAAATCCCCAGAAAACCGTAGCGGAAGCCGCTGATCATATACACGATCGGATTCAGCTTGGAGATGGCCTGCCAGATCGGCGGCAATAGCGACAGTGAATAGAATACGCCGCCCAGATAGGTCAGCGGAGTCAGCACGAAGGTTGGGATCAGGCTGATATCATCAAACGTGGTTGCGAAGACCGCATTCAGCAGGCCGCCCAGCGAGAACAGGATCGCGGTCAGCAGCAGCGTCAGCGCGATCACCCACCAGGAGTGGATCACCAGCGGCACGAAGAACAGTGAAATCGCGGTGACCAGAATCCCTACACAGATCCCACGCGCCACGCCACCACCGACGTAACCGGCGATCACAACGTGCGTTGGCACGGGGGCGACCAGCAGCTCTTCAATGTTGCGCTGGAACTTGGCGCTGAAAAACGACGACGCCACGTTAGCGTAGGAGTTGGTGATGACCGCCATCATGATCAGACCAGGCACGATGAACTGCATGTAGGTAAAACCATGCATGCTGCCGATCTGCGAGCCGATCAGATTCCCAAAGATAATAAAATACAGCGTCATGGTGATCACCGGCGGAACCAGCGTTTGGATCCAGATGCGCCCAAAGCGGTTAATTTCTTTCAGCCAGATACTTTTCAGAGCCACCCAATACAGTTGCGACATTATTTCTTTTCCTCGCTGCCGTTCACCAGCGTGACAAACAGCTCTTCCAGACGGTTCGCTTTGTTACGCATACTCAATACCTGCACGCCCTGCTTACTGAGCTGGCTGAACAGGGAATTCAGCCCCTGCTCACGCATCACTTCCACTTCCAGCGTCGAGGTGTCTGTCAGCTGGCTGCGGTAACCTTCCAGCGCCGGCAGCGGACTTTTTGCCCCAAGATCCAGAATGAATGTTTCGGATTTCAGCTTCGACAGCAGCTCTTTCATGCTGGTGTTTTCCACCAGTTGGCCCCCCTGAATAATGCCGATGTTACGACACAGCATTTCGGCTTCTTCCAGATAGTGCGTAGTCAGAATGATGGTGGTGCCCTGCGCGTTCAGCTCTTTGAGGAAGCCCCACATGGAGCGGCGCAGTTCGATATCCACACCGGCCGTCGGTTCGTCGAGGATCAGCAGTTTTGGCTCATGCATCAGCGCACGGGCGATCATCAGACGACGCTTCATCCCGCCGGAGAGCATACGGGAGCGCTCGTTACGCTTGCCCCACAGATCCAGCTGCGTCAGGTATTTCTCAGCGCGTTGCAGCGCCAGCGGACGCGGCACGCCGTAATACCCTGCCTGATTGACGACAACCTGCATCACGGTTTCAAACGGGTTGAAGTTAAATTCCTGCGGCACCAGACCGAGCTGACGTTTGGCGTTGACGATATCCTTATCAATGTCATACCCAAACACCCGCACCTTACCCGCCGTTTTATTGACCAGCGAGCTGATGATGCCAATGGTCGTGGATTTCCCCGCGCCGTTTGGCCCGAGCAGTGCATAGAAATCACCGGCTTCGACGCGCAGGTCGATACCACGTAAAGCCTGCACACCACCGGCGTAAGTTTTGGTTAACTTTTCCAGTTCCAATGCATAATTCATAAAGGGGCATACCTTGTTGTAAAAATCTTGTAGTAGGAGTGAGTCAAAATGAGATATCGAATCAGTTTTAAAATCCGGAGCATTGCCCTATATTACTCCATCGCTGTTGGCTCGTTACAGGCTATTAACCTCAATGAATGATATAGAAAAGCTCATCAGTAATAACGCCAACTGGTCCAAGACCATGATCGACGAAGATCCTGGTTTCTTCGAACGACTTTCCCAATCTCAAAAACCGCGCTTCCTGTGGATCGGCTGCTCAGACAGTCGCGTTCCGGCAGAACAGCTGACAGGTCTTGAGCCCGGAGAACTCTTCGTTCACCGTAACGTCGCTAATCTGGTGATTCACACCGACCTGAACTGCCTGTCTGTCGTGCAATATGCTATCGACGTGCTGGAAGTGGAACACGTGATTATTTGCGGTCACTACGGTTGTGGCGGTGTTCAGGCAGCGGTTGAGAACCCGGAGCTGGGGCTGATTAATAACTGGCTGTTGCATATCCGTGACATCTGGTACAAACACAGTTCCCTGCTGGGCGAACTTTCCCCGAATCAGCGACTCGATAAACTGTGTGAACTGAATGTCGTTGAGCAGGTTTATAACCTTGGCCATTCCACTGTCATGCAATCAGCCTGGAAACGCGGCCAGAAAGTCACGCTGCACGGTTGGGTTTACGGCATTCAGGACGGACGCCTGCGCAACCTTCAGGTTGACGCCACCAGCCGGGAAACTCTGGAACAGCGTTACCGTCAGGGTGTCTCCGCCCTGCTCAACGGTAATCCCCAGTAACAAGCCGCTCCACTCTACAGAAATTCAAAAAAGAAAAGGCACAAAAATGTGCCTTTTTTATCATTTATTTTTCCTGCACTTACAACGCGATCACGATAAATCAATGAGTTATGCGTAAGCGCAGTACGCTTTTTACCAGCGTTATTTAGCCAGAAGTTCTTTGCGGACGATTTCAGCACCTGCACTCAACGCATCCAGTTTGCCTCTTGCGACGCCACGCGGTAAAGGGATCATCCCGCAGTTGGTGCAAGGATAGAGCTTGTCGGCGTCGACAAACTGCAGTGCTTTTCGAAGCGTCGCGGCAACTTCCTCGGGTGTCTCGATGGTATTAGTTGCCACATCAATGGCACCAACCATCACCTTTTTACCCCGAATGAGTTCCAGAAGCTCAATCGGAACATGGGAGTTCTGACATTCCAGTGAAATTATATCAATATTAGATTTTTGCAGTTTTGGAAAAATCTCTTCATATTGTCTCCACTCTGTCCCCAGCGTTTTTTTCCAGTCTGTATTCGCTTTGATGCCATAACCGTAGCAAATGTGTACGGCGGTTTCACACTTAAGCCCTTCAATGGCCCTCTCTAATGTGGCAATTCCCCAATCATTCACCTCATCAAAGAAAACATTAAATGCTGGCTCATCAAACTGGATAATATCGACACCCACAGCCTCTAATTCTTTCGCTTCTTCGTTAAGAATTTTGGCGAATTCCCAGGCGAGTTTTTCCCGACTTTTATAATGGTTATCGTAGAGCGTATCTATCATGGTCATCGGCCCTGGCAGAGCCCATTTAATAGGTTGTTTGGTTTGCTGGCGTAAAAATTTAGCATCTTCAACAAAAACGGACTTTTGGCGACTCACAGGGCCAATGACTGTCGGCACACTCGCTTCGTAACGATTACGAATTTTAACAGTCTCACGTTTTTCGAAATCAACACCATTGAGGTTCTCAATAAACGTAGTGACAAAATGCTGACGCGTTTGCTCACCATCACTGACAATATCAATACCTGCTTGTTGCTGATCTTCCAGACACAGGCGCAGAGCATCTTTTTTACCGTCAATTAATTCCTGATCTTGTAATTTCCAGGGTGACCAAAGTGTCTCAGGTTGCGCAAGCCAGGAAGGCTTAGGCAGGCTGCCAGCCGTTGAAGTAGGTAATAACTTTTTCATATTAGATGACCTTGTATTTGGTTAATCAAAGAACGGAATGAGCAGACCACTGCTCAAAAACATTTTGGTAAGGTTTGATGAAATGTTTTTCCGTAAACCTCCCCTGCTCAACGGCCAGCTGGCTACGTTCTTCTCGATCATAAACAATACGTGTTAAAGAATAGTCCTGGTAATTCAGGCTGGGCTGATAGTGTTTTCCTGCCGGAGAATTCGCATTGTAGATCTCAGGCCGGTATATTTTCTGGAAAGTCTCCATCGTGCTGATGGTACTGATAAGCTCAAGGTCAGTGTAATCACGGAGCAAATCCCCCGTAAAATAAAAGGCCAAAGGCGCAACACTGTTTTGCGGCATAAAATATCGGGCCCGCAATCCCATTTTTGCGAAATATTGATCAGTCAGCGAAAGTTCATCCTGCTGATATTCCACGCCTAATACCGGATGTTGATTTCCAGTACGCGTATAGATGTTTTTACTTGAAACACTCAGGCAAATAACGGGAGTTTTATTAAAAGATGCTTGATACACATCTGAGTTAACAAAGCATTTAAATATATCACCGTGTAATTTTCCAAAATCTTCCGGAAGGCTAAATTTTTGCTTATCTTGATTGTGCTCTGGCAGTAAAACGCTGAAATCATAATCCCGCACATAAGAGGAGAAATTATTGCCTACAATGCCTGCAAACCGTTCGTTGGTTTTTTTATCAACGATCGTCGTTTTCAATATTTCAATCACCGGGAAGGTATCGGTTTTATCTTGAATATGAATATTCAGCTGAGCGGTAATAATATCAAGTTCCACTGAATAGCGATCACCCTTGGGGTTGTCCCAATGCGCCAGCGAGTTAAAACGGTTGTCAATCATTACCAGTGTGTTGCGCAGGTTCTCCTGTCGCTTCTCACCCCTTGCCAGATTTGCAAAGTTAGTTGTAATACGCGTATTTTCCGAGGGGTTATAATTTTCGTCGAAACGAAGACTTTTAATAGCAAAGGTGAAGTTTTTATTCATTTTAATTTGACGTCCTGACTTCTGATATAAAACCTGGTTTTGTTGCTGGCTTTTCAGGGCTGACCAGTTTTATTTTCTGGTTTTCTTTCAGCAGTCTTCATGTTTTATTAGGTTAACAGCGATGTACAATTTATGCCTGAGTGATTGATGGAGGAAAAGTGATTTAATTTCATTAAACATGAGGGAAATTCATGATCAGGGGGACGGTCTGGAAGAGGGTGAGGAAGATTGAAGAGACGGGGTTACAAACAAAAACGGCCTCCAACAGGAAGCCGTTACACTATGCTTATCTTCGCGCTTACTCGTCCAGCATCACTACTTTGCCAACATACGGCAGATGGCGGTAACGCTGGGCGTAGTCGATGCCGTAACCGACAACGAATTCGTCGGGGATGGCGAAACCGACGTATTCCACTTTCACTTCTACTTCGCGGCGCTCGGGTTTATCCAGCAGCGTACAGATCGCCAATGATTTAGGGCCGCGCAGCTGCAGGAGTTCGCGCACTTTACTCAGCGTGTTGCCGGAGTCGATGATGTCTTCGACGATCAGTACGTCTTTGCCGCGAATGTCTTCATCGAGATCTTTCAGAATTTTGACGTCGCGGGTGGTGGACATACCGTTGCCGTAGCTGGAGGCAGTCATGAAGTCGACTTCATGCGGCACATCAACAGCGCGACAAAGGTCAGCCATAAACATGAAGGAACCGCGCAGCAGCCCAACCAGCACCATTTCGCTGCCGCTATCGCGGTAATGCTCGGTGATTTCACGGCCTAACTCGGCAATTCGGGTTTTGACTTCCTGCTCGGAAATCATGACGTCTACGCGATGTTTCATATAAAGACTAACCACCTGATTTAAGAATATTTATCGCCGTTTTTAAGCAAAACGGCGACCTTGAAGCGCAGAGGATTATATCAAAGAACCCGCCGATGGGTAACGCGGCGGGTCGCGGCAATTCAGATTTTATGCAGAAACCGTAAACCCGAGCATCATGCCGGTGTCTTCGTGCTCAAGTAAATGACAGTGCGCCATGTATGCGTGCTGCTTGTCGGCCAGATGGTTAAAGCGCACCAGTACTTCGCTACGGGCACCTTCAACACGCACGATGTCTTTCCAGCCCTGACGATGCGGCGCGACTGGCTGACCATTTTCAGAAAGAATACGGAACTGCGTTCCGTGGATATGGAACGGGTGCAGCATCATGTCGCCCTCGCCCGAAATCGTCCATTTCTCGTATTGGCCTTGTTTCACATCGAACGCTGGTACGTTCATGTCGTAGGCTTTGCCGTTGATTTTGTTGCCCTGCATGAAATCGTATTTGCCCGAGGATTTGCTCATGTCCATACCGGCCATACTGTCGTGAGCGTCGTGACCGGACTCGGCCATCCCCGGCATCGCGGCCATCTCGCCGCCGCCGTGATCCATACTCATTCCGGCCATCGCGCTGTGGCCATATTTCGCCATCAGTGCGGCCATGCCCTGCTGATCAAGCTGCGGATCCATCATCAGTTGCAGCCAGCGGGTCGGCAGAGCGTCGGTGGACACCAGCTCAGGTAATTTAATCAGTGAATCCGGCAACGCGCCGCCACTTTGCGTCAGCGTCGGCTGAATGCGCAGTACCGGCAGCGGTTTGTCGAACGGCGCCAGCGTCATACCCATCTGTTTTACCGGCAGAGTCACCAGATCAAAGGCTTTGCCGTCGGTGCATTCGATCAGCACTTCAAACCGTTCGCCCATCAGCATCGGCAGCCCGGTCACTTTCACCGGCTCCGCGAGAAAACCGCCGTCGCTGGCAATAACGTACATCGGGCGGCCATCGCTGGTAGCGAGATGCAGGGAGCGCGCATTGCAGCCGTTGAGCAGTCGCAGGCGCAGCCAGCCGCGTGAGATGCCGTGCTGTGGATAGACCGCGCCGTTAGTCAGCATATGTTGACCGAACCAGCCGACGGCGGCGGTCATCACATCCATCTGGTAATCAATCTGCCCGGCGTCGTTGAGGCGTTTATCCTGCAAAATAACCGGAATGTCATCCACCCCCCAGCGTTTGGGAATCTGAAGCATATCGCTGGCTTCATCTTCGATCAGCACCATACCTGCCAGCCCCATCGCGACCTGATAACCGCTGGTCTGATGCGGATGCGGGTGGAACCAGCAAGTCGATGCAGGCTGATCCAGCTGAAAACTCAGATTGCGGCTCTGGCCGGGGGCAATCACACCTTGCGGGCCGCCGTCGATGTCGCCGGGGATTTCAAGCCCGTGCCAGTGAACGGTGCTCGGTACGCTCAGGCGGTTGTTGATCGTCACATTGACGGCTTTACCACGGCGGATACGCAGCGCCGGGCCGAGAAGATTGCCATTCACGCCCCATGTCTCGGTAGTAACGCCCGGTAAGAACTGACTCTGCCCGCGCTGTAGCGTCAGCGTGATGGTACTGCGGGCATCCGGTTCCAGTAAGGCGGGGATCGGCAGTGCGGGGCGGCTGTCGGCCAGCGCGAAACGGCTCCAGCCGGGAAGCGTGCTGGCGGCGCCCACCAGGGTCGTCCACTTTACGAAATCGCGACGGTTCATGTTCAGTCCTTATGATCGGAAAATTGCCATAATCGTGCCCCACCCTAAACCCTGCCCTTAGGGGAAGGTCAAGTGACTGGCACGACAGAAAAAATTTGGTGCCCCTCTGTGCTAATATGTTAACGTCATTTTAATTACGTTTGAGCCGAGTCTTTCTCATTTTCTTTCTATCTAAAAGAACAAGAACACGCCCATGAAAAGAACAACATTGTGTTTGCTGTTGCTGTCACTGCTTGGCTTCTCCTCCGCCAGCCAGGCGCTGAGCGAGTCAGAAGCGGAAGATCTGGCGGATCTGACCGCCGTTTTTGTCTTTCTGAAAAATAACTGCGGCTACGAACAGTTGCCGAATACTCAGATCAAACGCGCGATCGTTTTTTTCGCTCAGCAAAATCGCTGGGATCTGAGTAATTACAACAGTTTTAATATGCAGGCGATGGGCGAAGACAGCTATCGCGATCTGAGCGGTATCGCTGTACCGAAGCCAACCAAATGTAAATCACTGGCGCGGGATTCTCTGAGCCTGCTGGCCTACACCAACTGATCCCTGCCGTAATGCTCCGTCATTCTGATGCCGGAGCCTGTTCATTTCTCCTCTTTTCTCCCTGCTTTCCCTGACTGAACTACACTGGACTCACATTGCCCTGCCTGAAATCCCACCGTGCAAGCACCGGCAGAGTTAGCTATTATGTGCGCCCATTTTTATGGCTGCGAAGGCTCAGGAGAAGTAACCGATGTCCCAGAACTCGTCACCCAAAGAAATATGGTATGAGACGCTGCACGCCAATTTTGGTCAGTATTTCAGCGTCGAAAAAGAGATCTACCGCGAGAAAACCGATCATCAGGATCTGGTGATTTTCGAGAACGCCGCGCTCGGTCGCGTGATGGCGCTCGATGGTGTGGTGCAAACCACCGAACGTGATGAATTTATTTATCACGAAATGCTGACCCACGTGCCGTTACTTTCGCACGGCAACGCCAAAAAGGTGTTGATCATCGGCGGCGGCGACGGCGGAATGCTGCGCGAAGTGTCCCGTCACAAAGATGTGGAAGCGATTACGATGGTGGAAATCGATGCGGGCGTGGTGGAATTTTGCCGCCAGTATCTGCCGAACCACAGCGCCGGTGCCTATGACGATCCCCGATTCAATCTGGTGATCGACGACGGCGTGAACTTCGTCAATCAAACCACCGATACATTCGATGTGATCATCTCCGACTGTACTGATCCGATAGGTCCCGGAGAAAGTCTGTTCACATCGGCGTTCTACGAAGGCTGTGCCCGCTGCCTGAAGCCAGGCGGCATTTTTGTGGCGCAGAACGGCGTCTGCTTCCTCCAGCAAGATGAAGCGGTCAACAGCCATACCAAACTGAGCCACTATTTCAGTGATGTCAGTTTCTATCAGGCCGCGATCCCAACCTATTACGGCGGCATCATGACCTTTGCCTGGGCGACCAACAGCCCGGAATATCGTCAGATCGACAGCCAGACCTTACAGGCGCGTTTCGACGCCGCAGGCATCATCTGCCGCTACTACAATCCGGCTATTCATCACGGCAGCTTTGCCCTGCCACAGTATCTGCTGAATGCCCTGTCAGCTGCGCGCTGATACTGCATCCATGAGGGGGTGAACTAAATTGCAAAAACTGAAACTGCATGGCTTCAACAACCTGACCAAAAGCCTGAGTTTTTGTATCTACGATATCTGCTACGCCAAAACCGCAGACGATCGTGACGGCTACATTGCCTACATTGACAAAGAATATAACGCCAACCGCTTAACCGAGATCCTCACCGAGACCTGTTCGATCATCGGTGCGAATGTCCTTAACGTTGCGCGTCAGGATTACGAACCACAGGGCGCCAGCGTCACAATTTTAGTGAGCGAAGAGCCGGTCGATCCGCGCGACGTGGACACCACCGAACATCCTGGTCCGCTGCCAAACTCAGTGGTCGCTCATCTGGATAAAAGCCACATCTGCGTGCACACCTATCCGGAAAGCCATCCTGAAGGCGGCCTGTGCACCTTCCGCGCCGACATTGAAGTCTCAACCTGCGGCGTGATTTCTCCACTGAAAGCGTTGAACTATCTGATTCATCAGCTTGAATCTGACATTGTCACCATTGATTACCGCGTACGCGGTTTCACCCGTGACGTGAATGGCGTGAAGCATTACATCGACCATTCCATCAACTCGATCCAGAACTTCATGTCTCAGGATATGAAAGCGCTGTACGACATGATGGACGTGAACGTGTATCAGGAAAATATCTTCCATACCAAGATGTTGCTGAAGGAATTCGATCTCAAGCACTATCTGTTCAATGCCAAACCGGAAGAGCTGAGCGCGCAGGAACGCAAAGAGATCACTGATTTGCTGTACAGAGAAATGCAGGAAATCTATTACGGTCGCAATTTCTCTGCGGTGTGATCGTTAACTGCCGCAACTGCTAAAAACGATTAAGGCCGAACATCCGTAAAAGAGTTCGGCCTTTTTATATTTATCGCATTAATCTTAGAAATCGTGATCAGGCATTAAAACTCGATTAGCATTACTTAAGTAAAATAACCACACAGGTATAAATAACGGCTACACTCCTTAAGACAAATTAATATAAACTCTTCAATTAAATTCCATTTTAAGTCAAATTATCCGACTAACGATCTAACCTTTAAAGCAAATTATCAACACAAACCAAAGTACATAAATAAAATTATCCTTATATTCATTCGTCAATTTGAGTTAACATCGATCAAAAGATCGCTATTTTCTGAAAAACAGACAAATCCCTTTATCTCTGCCCCTCCAGCCTTTAGCATCGCCACATTGCTTACTAAGCAACCAGCTCCATCCACCTGCAAGTAGAAATAAAAAATGACAATGAGTAAATTAAAGACCGTCTCCAGCCTGCTGGTCGCGAGTTCTTTATTGGTTTCCGGGGTTTCCCGGGCCGGGGAAAGTTTGTTAGGCAGCAATACTGAAGGGATGCGGCACTATGTGAGTTATGGTGCTGAATATTATAAGTGGGACGAATCCGTCGATAATATGGACGGTAAATATGTTGCTGAACACGGCCCGCGCCTGCGCGTTAATTTCGGATCTAATAATTACCTCGATCTGCAGAGTGGCTTATTAAAAGCCTGGGACATGAGCGTGATGTTTGGGATCGTCAATTATAAAGGCAGCACGCTTGACGATCAGGCCAATGTGGCCAACGGAACGCTGAAAGGAAAAACGTATTACACCGGTTACAGCGCAGATTTAACGCGCGGCTACCGTTATCGCGCGTCGGACAGTATTTCTTTCGACATGAAAGGCGCGCTGGGCGGGCAGGTGTGGTTGCGTAACATTCGATCCGACGATGTCTATATCGCCTCGGAAAACCGCACGCGGGATTACACGGCGCTGGAAGTGTCGTTGCAACCGTATGCTAAAGCTTCACTGGGCGCGAACTGGCAGATGACCGCCGATTCAAGGCTGAGTGTCGAGGGCGGTGCACTGTATCCGATCAAAACCTGGACGCACAGCAATCAGGGTGATGTCTGGCTGGAACCGAAATCGAAGCTTTCGCCATTCACCAGCCTCACATGGAACATCAACAAAGATGTGTTTGTGAAAGCCAGCTACGTGCATCAGAAATACGGTAAGTCAGACGAGAAACAGGGTGATCTGAACGGGAGCACCGTCGGCTATTATCAGCCAGCGACCACCACCTCCACACTGGGATTAGAAGTCGGTTTCTACTTCTGATGATGTCAGGAATATGCGCCCTCAAGCGGATTGTTCCGGTGTAAATCGCCGGGACAATCGCTTATCTTAAAAGCCTCCTTTTCCAGAGGCTTACCTTTCATATGGATCGTTTCGCAACGCTGTCCGGCGTTCTCGCCATTTTATTGTGGAGCATGAGCGTGGCGCTCACCCGCAGTCTGTCTGAATCGCTGGGGCCTTTTGGCGCCGCCGCATCAATTTATACCGTCAGCGGGATTATGGTCTGGATGGCGGGCGCAAAGCCGACGCTGCGCGGGGAATCGGCGGCTTATCTCATCGTCTGCGGTCTGCTGTTTATCTTTTATATGGTGGCGTTTTCGCTGGCGATTGGTCTGGCGCACAGCCGTCAGCAAACGCTGGAGCTGGGACTGATCAACTATTTGTGGCCGAGCCTGACACTGTTATTTGCCGTGCCGCTGCTGAAACTTCGCGTGCGCTGGTGGATCTGGCCGGGCGTGGTGCTGGCGTTTGCCGGCGTGCTGTGGGCTATCAGCGGCGGCCACGGGCTGGACATTCATCAGCTGATGCGCAATGTAAGGGGTAATCCCATAGCCTATGGTCTGGCGCTGGGTGCCGCCGTTTCCTGGGCGCTGTATTCCAATCTTGTCCGCGTGTTATGCAAAGGCAAAGGCGTGCTGCCGCTGTTTTTACTCGCTACCGGTGCGGTGCTGTGGGTGCTGTATTTTACCTATTCATCGAATCGTATCAGCCTGACGTTACCGGCGATTCTTGAATTGCTGGCGATGGGCGCGGTGACTGCCATTTCCTATCAGTGCTGGGATATCGCGATGAAAAAAGGCAATGCGACGCTGGTCGCCGCGCTGTCGTACTTCACACCGCTCTCTTCGATTCTGATTGCCGGATTGTGGCTGCACACGTTGCCGGGCGCGAGTTTCTGGCCGGGCGTGCTGATGGTGGTCGGAGGTTCGCTGCTTTGCTGGACCGCCTCACGGGGAAAATAAGTTTTATCGATAAGTCGTGACGAAAGCACGGTATTTGGCGAGGACTTGCAGAAAGTCCTCGACGCCGCAAAACGCCAGGCTTTCTTCGTCGTAGTAACTCATGCCTTCTTCAATCTCATCGCCGTCGAAATCCAGCTGGTTGGCGCGGATCATCACTTCGTCATCGGCCAGCAGCAACGTATATTCGTGGCCGACCCGCTGGGTCTGCCGTTCGCTGCCTTTGAGCGCGGCCAGCTCAGCTTCGACAGCATCCAGCACCGTCAGATCGCCCTTCACTTCTTCATTCAGCCAGTGACCAAGCACTTCGTGGCCCATAGAAAAGCGCACTTTGACCTCACCGGTAATATCGCGCAGAAAATCGTAATCCATCATGCCGTCCTCAAATATCATCAAAAGCCACTCATACCTGCTGCATGATACCAATAAAAAAGGCGGAATTTCTTCCGCCTTTCCAGTTTCTGAACGCCGGAGAAGATTAATCCACGGTCAGGCTGACGCTGACTTCATAGGAGAAGGATGGCTTCGTACTTAACCAGTTTATCCCCGCAAAACGGATAACACCCCGATAAACACCGGCAGGCAGACCCGGATTGTCCGCTGATGAATAGTTCAATATAGCGTGAGTACCTGGCCCGGCCTCACAAGAGATAGCTGTGTTGAACGTACGAGTCGAACAATAAGACTGCCGCATGCCACCAAAGGTGACGACCACCTCGTTTCCGTGTTGGTCCGTCATCGGCGTTGTCAGCGGCGAATTTGTATTTTCCGCGCCAGACCACACCAGAGACGATGGCCCGGTAGTCGGCGATACCGCGATAAAACCTAACTCATTGTAAGCCGTAAATAACGGGGTCGTATATTTACCGGAGGCACCGCTGACTGCCCAGTCCACATTAAATGAACCGATGAATGTCGTTATCGCAGATTTAGAACTTGTGCCGTACGTGGCTGTTACCGTCGCATCCCCTTCTTCGGTACCCGAAATCGTCATGGTGGCTACGCCAGACGCGTTGGCCACGCTGGTACTTTGTCCCAGTGTATTGCGCGTGGTCTCCCAGTTAACCGTTACATTGGGGATTGGATTACCCGTCGCATCCTTCACCGTGGCAGTAAATGTCGTCACATCGTTGCCGTTATTGGAAACAACCGGCCGGTCCAGCGTCAGTGTGGCAATTTCCGCCGTGCTGAGGTCGGCAATATAGCTCACCTCACCTGCGCTTGCGGTTTGCGGCTGCTGGCTGAGCGTCGCTGTCACAATCTCCGTACCGGCTTTGAGCGAAGTGCCTGTCACTGTCGTCGTGCCCGCCTGCGTAGTTTGCGTATTACTGCCCGCCAGAATCACGTCCGGATTATTGCCACTCCAGTCTACGCTGACCGCATTCACCGGGTTGCTGTTGGCATCTTTAACCGTTGCCGTCCAGGAGACAGCATCCTTGCCATTTGCCAGCGCCTGAGTTTTATCAGAGACAAGGGTCAGTTGCGCGGTATCGGCATCAGCCACTATATCTACCGGCAATGTTTTCTGACTGCTGCCGGTACTGGCGGTCACCACCGTATTTTGCGCCAGCGTGGAGCTCAATGTTGCCGTCGCTACGCCGTTGACATCCGTCACTCCTGATACCGGCGTTAAAACACCTGCCGCATTGTCACTTCTCCAGGTGACAGAAGCCCCCTGAACCGGATGATTATTAGCATCCAGCACCGTTGCGGTCAGACTGACCGTATCTTTACCCGCCACTACAGACGCAGTTTTGTCCGCGACCAGCGAACTTATCGTTGCGCTGGCTACATCTGCCGTAAATGACAAGGTTGAGGACGTTATACTGGCGGCGTTAAACGACGCTTTCACGGTGTAATCCGTGACCTCTGAAGAGGTCAACCGGATAGTGCTCACACCTTGCGCATTGGTTTTAGTACTGCTGGCTGACGCCGTACCGCCGGTCGGGCTCGCCAGCCAGTCGATATCAGCATCCGCCAGCGGATTGCCGTTAGCGTCCGTTAACGTCGTGCTCAGGGTGATAACATCGGTGCCATTCGCCGCTGCCTGAGTTTTATCAGCGGACATCGCGCTAAACTGCGCCGTGCTCACATCCGCATTAAACGACGCTGCGGGCGCGATGGTGGCGGTGCCGCCTGGCAGTTGCGCCGAAATAACCACGTCGCCGGCCTGAACAGTCGAGACACTCACCTGCGCCTGCCCCTGTGCATCGGTGTTGACGGTGCTGGCGGAAAGCTTTGCAGCGGACTGATCGCTGCTCCAGTTCACCGGCGTATTTGGCACGTTGTTGCCGTTTGCATCGGTGACTGTCACGGTATAGGTGACGGCGTCGGTGCCGTTAGCCAGCGCCTGCGTTTTGTCCTGCTTGAGGGCCGTAATAGTCATGCTGGCATTGTCGGCAGCAAATGAGATGAGGTCAGTCATTTTGGCTTCTGTGGTTCCGGCACGAGCGGAGACTTTCACGTCACCCGCCACCTGTGAAGCCAGCGTGATTTGCGCGTTCCCCAGTTCGTCTGTCGACACTTGCGGCGCACTCAGCGTGGCGATGCCCTGCTCGACTTTCCAGTCAACCGCCGCGCCTTTTAGCGGCTGATTTTGGGCATTCACCACATTTGCGATCAGTGTGACTTTATCGGCATTATTGGCCGTTGCCTGCATTTTGTCCGCGTTCAGTTGCATCACCTGGGCAGTGGTCGCATCGGGGCCAAAGCTGAGCGGTTCACTTTGCAGTAAACTGCCCCCTTCGACCGTGGCGGTGACCCGTGAATCCACAACGTTCAGACTGCTGACCGTCACTGTGGCTATACCCTTTTCATCGGTCGTACTTTGTGGCGCTGACAGCCTGATGGCGGCATTATCCGCCTTCCAGGAGACAGTGACGCCCGGATCTGGCAAGCCTTCTGCCGTCAGCACTTCAGCCGTCAGGGTGACCGTATCGGTGCCATTAGCCAGCGCCAGGGTTTTTGATGCGTTCAGCGAACTTAACGAAGGCCAGACCTGCGCATTTTGCAGCACTATGTGCGCGGTTTGCAGGGCATTTTTACCGCTGGCCATCGGGGTTATATCAGCAGTCCCCGCGACATTGCCGCTGGTAAAGGTCGCGAGATAAACGCCGGGCGCTGATTCGCTGAAGTTAGAAATAAGGGGGTTTATTACTGAAGTCTGGGACGCTGTGCCGGCACTGGTGGCCGGTGTTAACTTCACAGCAGCCGCCAGTTGCGAAGCAATGGCGGTCACCGGTAACTGATCGGCGCCGGTAATACGCAGTGTCACGGTGGATGTGCTGATGCCATCGGCCAGTAATGTATCGGGGCTGACCGTCGTGGAAGACAGCCAGGTTGCCGCGTCATAGCCTGTCACGTAGACTTCCATTTCGCTATAGTTTGAGCCGTTGCCTTTGGCGTCAAAGGCTTTGCCTCTGACGATATAGCGGTTATTCACCCCGCCGTACTGATAATTCGGCAACGTGATGCTGTACTGGCCAGAGTGTTTATCTTCGGTAATTTTACCGCCGTGTTGCAGGAGTTCATCCGCCTGCCAGTCAATGCGATCCAGTCCGTATTTGCTGTTAACGACAACAGAAATCGGGAAGCTGGCGCTTTCTGTCCCTTCGATTCTGGCCGGTAAACCCAGCGAAATCAGATCCTGTTTGCGATAATCCAGCACAATCGTGTTGTTACGGCTGACCAGATCCATGCGGCTACCGAGCAGCGAGCGTTTCACCGCCACCTGCGAGGCATCCAGCTGTTTGTCGAGACTTACGCCCGGTGCATAACTGAAACTCAGGTTAAACTGAGTATCCTGCGTATCGCCTTTGCCCATTTTCTGGCTGACGCCTGCGGTCATGAGCGTAAACGGCGTGTAATTCAGACCGACAGTGACCGCATAAGGGTCTTTCTGACGGTTATCTTCATCGTTAAACAAATCAACGTTATCGCCGAAGTATTTCTCAAATAACACGCTTGCGCCAAGCTGTGGCCACGCAGGTAAAAAGCCTTCGGTACGGATATCAAATCCATTGGCCGCGCGCTCGTCATAATTCTGAAAGCGCTCTGATGCCATCCAGTCAGTAAGACGCAGATAACCATTAGCGGAGATTTTTAAATAATCCCAGCCTAATTCGCCGCCAACGCCCAAACGCTGATGATGATTTTGCGATAACTGACGGTCATAGAATGTATTTGCGCCCCACATCCAGCGCTCATTAAAATGACGATATCCCATCCCCGTATTGATAATATCTCGGTCGTCCGCGCGGCGGCCACCCAGCTGAGTAAATAACAGGTTAATTTTATCGTCGTATATCGGTAACAGAATGTCTAATTCCACATCTTCCAGAGAGAAATTATTATCTGCGGAAACTTTTACGCGTGCTGTGCCAAACTGATTCAGCCAGGACTCAACGCTTTGCGCCGCTTTGCCAGCAGCCCCCGAAGCCACCATCCCTTTCAAAGCATCGCCTGATGACTGACCGGAAAATAATGCGCCAGACTGCGCCGCAAGCCCTGCCAGTGAGGTATCTTGCTCGCTGTCCGGAGTCATACCAGAGGCAGAAGGCGTGGCGGTGTTATGGCCAGAGGGTAACTTTTCACTTGGCATTTGTCCGGCGACGACAGCGGGATTGGTTTCAGCCACGGCGTCAAAAGAAAAAGCATAAACGCAGAGAGAAGAATAAGAAAACTGAATACCTATTTGTAATAAGCAAATTATTTTAGAGGTGCGCATTATTTAATTCACATTGTATTTTCGATGAGAGCGAATTAAATTGCAGAATGCAGCTATAGTTCGCGGGGAACTAAATTTAAACGATAAAACATTTTGTGACTACTTAATGAATACTTTAGGGAAATAAAACCATTATTAAAATCAATGGGTAAGTGGGATTATTAATATAATAATCTATTTAATATAACAAAATGGATTCATAAAAAAAGGGAGGCCTAAGCCTCCCTTAAATTAGTGCGGTGAATGTTTACTAATCAGACTGCGGTCTGGAAAATCACACCGTCAGCTTTATCGGTATATTCACTCAGTTTGTCGAAGTTCAGATAGCGGTAAGTATCCACCGCAGTCTTATCGACTTCAGCCATATAGCCGAGATATTCTTCCGGGGTTGGCAAACGGCCAAGCAGGGAAGCAATCGCCGCCAGCTCCGCAGAGGCCAGATAGACGTTAGCGCCATTACCCAAACGGTTCGGGAAGTTACGGGTTGAAGTCGATACCACGGTAGAGCCGTCAGCCACACGCGCCTGGTTACCCATGCACAGTGAACAGCCCGGGATCTCAACGCGCGCACCGCTCTTACCGAAGACGCTGTAGTAGCCCTCTTCCGTAAGCTGCGCCGCATCCATTTTGGTCGGTGGCGCAACCCACAGACGGGTTGGCAACGCGCCTTTGTGGCTATCGAGCAGTTTGCCCGCCGCGCGGAAGTGACCGATGTTGGTCATGCACGAACCGATAAATACTTCATCGATTTTGCTGTTCTGAACGGAAGACAGCAGACGCGCATCGTCCGGATCGTTCGGCGCACAAAGGATCGGCTCTTTGATCTCAGCCAGATCGATTTCGATCACTGCTGCATACTCGGCGTCCGCATCAGCTTCCAGTAACGTTGGATTCGCCAGCCACTCTTCCATGCCTTTGATGCGGCGCTCGATGGTGCGACGATCGCCGTAACCTTCAGAGATCATCCACTTCAGCAGCACGATGTTAGAGCTCAGGTATTCTTTGATTGGCGCCTGATCCAGTTTGATTGTACAACCGGCCGCTGAACGTTCTGCGGATGCATCCGCCAGTTCAAATGCCTGTTCCACTTTCAGCTCGGGTAAGCCTTCGATTTCCAGAATACGGCCGGAGAAGAGGTTTTTCTTACCTTTCTTCTCAACGGTCAGATGACCTTCTTTGATAGCGTAATAAGGAATCGCATGCACCAGATCACGCAGGGTGATCCCCGGCTGCATTTTGCCTTTGAAACGCACCAGAACGGATTCTGGCATATCGAGAGGCATCACGCCGGTTGCTGCAGCAAACGCCACCAGACCAGAACCCGCTGGGAAGGAAATCCCGATTGGGAAACGGGTATGGGAGTCACCGCCGGTACCGACGGTATCAGGCAGCAGCATACGGTTCAGCCATGAATGGATGATACCGTCGCCAGGACGCAGCGAAACACCACCGCGGTTCATGATGAAATCTGGCAGCGTGTGGTGAGTGGTCACGTCAACCGGCTTTGGATACGCCGCTGTATGACAGAATGACTGCATCACCAGATCCGCAGAGAAACCCAGGCACGCCAGGTCTTTCAGCTCGTCACGGGTCATCGGACCGGTGGTGTCCTGAGAACCTACGGAGGTCATTTTTGGTTCGCAATATTCGTTCGGACGAATACCGGCAACGCCACAGGCGCGGCCAACCATTTTCTGTGCCAGCGAGAAGCCTTTATTGCTGGCAGCGACCGGTTTGGCAATGCGGAACACGTCGCTCTGAGGCAGCTTCAGTGATTCACGGGCTTTGGTGGTTAAACCACGGCCGATGATCAGCGGAATACGGCCACCGGCGCGGACTTCGTCCAGCAGCACGTCGGTTTTCAGTTCAAAGGTCGCAATCACAGCGCCGGTATCGTGGTTACGCACTTCGCCGAGGTACGGGAAGATGTCGATCACATCGCCCATATTCAGGTCAGACACGTCCACTTCGATCGGCAGCGCACCGGCATCTTCCATGGTGTTGAAGAAGATTGGCGCAATTTTTCCGCCCAGGACCACGCCGCCGCCGCGTTTGTTTGGCACGTGCGGAATATCGTCGCCCATGTACCACAATACGGAGTTGGTGGCTGATTTACGCGAAGATCCGGTACCGACTACGTCACCGACATAGGCCAGCGGGAAGCCTTTTTTGTTCAGTTCTTCGATCTGTTTAATCGGCCCGATAGTGCCCGGTGCGTCAGGTACAATGCCTTCGCGTTCGTTTTTCAGCATCGCCAGTGCGTGCAATGGAATATCTGGACGGGACCAGGCATCCGGTGCAGGTGACAGATCGTCAGTGTTGGTTTCGCCGGTGACTTTGAAAACGGTCACGGTGATTTTTTCTGCCAGTTTCGGACGTGACAGATACCATTCGGCATCAGCCCACGACTGAAGGATTTTTTTCGCGTGCTCGTTGCCTGCGTGCGCTTTCTCTTCGACATCATAGAAGTTATCGAACATCAGCAGCGTATGAGACAGCGCTTTCGCGGCGATTGGCGCCAGCGTTTCACTATCCAGCGCATCGATCAGCGGATGAATGTTGTAGCCGCCCTGCATGGTGCCCAGCAGTTCGACAGCTTTTTCAGGGGTGACCAACGGAGAGGTAGTTTCGCCTTTGGCGACGGCAGCCAGGAATCCGGCTTTAACATAGGCGGCTTCGTCGACGCCCGGTGGAACACGGTTAATCAGCAGGTCTAACAGAGTATCTTCTTCGCCTTGTGGCGGATTCTTCAGGGACTCAACCAACGCTGCCATCTGTGAAGCATCAAGTGGCTTAGGGACGATGCCCTCTGCAGCACGCTCGGCTACGTGCTTACGGTATTCTTCTAGCACGACTTTCTCCTCGCTCTCATTGTCATTTATTATGCCTGGCTTCCATCATCAGCATTGCGTCATGCCTGTAGGGACAGGGGAATTCAGGCTGGCTGATGAATCGGGGGACACTGCGGGTAAGCGTGTTTCTGCTCTGAAATATCACGTCCTGAACCTGAGCACAGTGCCCTTTAGCGCCGGGGCAGCATAGCAGGATTTTCAGGGGGTGTTAATCTGTTTACAAAAAAGCAACATTAAATTCTTGCTGAATCGTTAAGGACAAAATAATCCTTTCCGATATGACGTTCAGGCATCGGCTATCCGCCTGACAAGAAGGACAGATGCCAGCATGCCGGAAACAATTTTACTGTTTATAATTCATCAGCAAGCTTCTGCCCTTTCTGAGCGTATGAAGCCATGATCTGCCCCTCTAATGAGAAACGTACCCGACATGAAAACAAACAATAATCTCTCAGGCAACGGCAAGAAATCGCCACCGGGACAGAAACCTCTGGAGGCTATCACCCGCCTGGTTGACGTCTTATTACCCCACGCGACGCCGGTGTTCACAGACGACACGAATATCCCGATAACGATGAATGCCCAGGACGGAAAGCAGCAGATTATTTTGCTGCTTGAAGGGGATATTAAAGGCTATCGCTCTTCTGATAATCTGTTATATGGCATTGCTGCTGCGCCCGCCATGCTGGGACTAATGGCGTCGGAATACAGCCGTTCTTCATTTATTTTTAAAGCGAATAAGGACAGCAAAGTCTGCGTGCTGCGGCGCGAGACTGCAATAGACCTGATTGCCGAACACGCACTGGTGAGAGAACTTATCGCCTACATCACCAGCTTTACAGACTACCGCTGCTACCATTCCGACCTGATGATCAACCGCACCGCCTATGACATTATCTGCGGCCTGTTACTCGAAATGCAGCGCTTACCCGAAGACGTTCGCCGCAAAAACAGCGTGGCCAATTTCATTCTGGAGCGTTCGAATTTAGCGCGCAGTGGGGTAATGAAGATTCTGGCGGATTTGCGGGCTGGCGGTTACATCGATATTCAGAACGGAAAGTTGATTGCTATCTGTAAGCGCCTGCCAGACGAATACTGATTTTTGACATTTGCTCCGGGTTTTTGCGCATGGAATTCAGGCAAAAAAAAACGGCCCCGCAGGGCCGTCAACTTATCATCTGAAAGTTACTTCTTTTTCGCTTTCGGATTTGGCAGGTCGGTAATGCTGCCTTCGTAGATTTCTGCTGCCAGACCCACGGACTCATGCAGAGTCGGGTGAGCATGGATGGTCAGCGCGATATCTTCGGCATCACATCCCATTTCGATTGCCAGACCGATCTCGCCCAGCAGCTCGCCGCCGTTGGTACCGACAATCGCACCACCGATAACACGGTGAGTTTCTTTGTCGAAGATCAGTTTGGTCATGCCGTCAGCACAATCGGAAGCGATAGCACGGCCTGAAGCTGCCCACGGGAAGGTGGCCGTTTCATAGCTGATGCCTTTTTCTTTCGCTTCTTTCTCGGTCAGACCAACCCAGGCAACTTCTGGCTCAGTGTAGGCGATCGATGGAATGACTTTCGGATCGAAGTAATGTTTCTTGCCGGAGATAACTTCGGCAGCCACGTGACCTTCGTGAACACCTTTGTGTGCCAGCATTGGCTGGCCGACGATATCGCCGATAGCAAAGATGTGCGGCACGTTAGTACGCATTTGTTTGTCGACGTGGATGAAGCCACGATCGTCAACTTCTATGCCCGCTGCGCCCGCTTCCAGCAGTTTGCCATTTGGCACACGGCCAATCGCGACCAGCACGGCGTCATAACGCTGTGGTTCTGCAGGGGCTTTTTTACCTTCCATCGTGACATAGATGCCGTCTTCTTTGGCTTCTACCGCGGTCACTTTGGTTTCCAGCATCAGGTTGAACTGCTTGCTGATTTTCTTAGTGAAGACTTTCACTACGTCTTTATCAGCGGCCGGGATCACCTGATCAAACATTTCTACCACGTCTATCTGTGAACCCAGCGCGTGGTAAACGGTGCCCATTTCCAGACCGATGATGCCACCGCCCATAACGAGCAGACGCTCAGGGACGGTTTTCAGTTCCAGTGCATCGGTGGAATCCCACACACGTGGATCATCATGAGGAATGAATGGCAGTTTGATTGGGCGGGAACCCGCCGCAATGATCGCATTGTCGAAAGTGATGGTGGTTG
Organism: Enterobacteriaceae bacterium Kacie_13; assembly: GCA_013457415.1. Taxonomy (NCBI): domain Bacteria; kingdom Pseudomonadati; phylum Pseudomonadota; class Gammaproteobacteria; order Enterobacterales; family Enterobacteriaceae; species Enterobacteriaceae bacterium Kacie_13. The sequence goes on along the minus strand of CP045665.1, from coordinate 810,381 downwards.
GACCATTTTCGCCTTCAACAACCAAAGTATTCGCGCCAGTAAATTTGCCCAAGCCGTTCACGACTTTGACTTTACGGCCTTTTGCCATGCCTGCCAGACCACCGGTCAGCTGGTTGATGACTTTTTCTTTCCAGACGCGCACTTTGTCGATATCCGTTTTCGGCTCACCGAAAACGATGCCGTGCTCGGCCAGTGCTTTTGCTTCAGAGATCACTTTCGCGACGTGCAGCAGAGCTTTAGAAGGGATACAGCCTACGTTCAGGCACACGCCGCCGAGAGTGGCATAACGCTCAACCAGAACAGTTTCAAGACCTAAATCAGCGCAACGGAAAGCAGCAGAGTAACCTGCAGGGCCCGCCCCAAGTACGACGACCTGAGTTTTAATTTCAGTACTCATCATGACCTCTTAATTTATGTCCGGCGGGTCTGACGTCATTTTTATGTCGCAACGCCCATCATCCACCGGGTCGTTCTATCCGCCCGCAGTTTACAAAATTGTTAACAAATTTGAAACAACAAACGGCATACGATTCGTGTTTAGCGCAGGATAATCCCAAACAACATGATGAGATTATCAGAAAAAAGCCGGCCGTTTGGCCGGCTTTTCACTTACATCACCAGACGGCGAATGTCTGACAGTACGTTGTTGATGATGGTGATAAAGCGCGCACCATCGGCACCGTCAATCACACGGTGGTCGAAGGAGAGCGACATTGGCATCATCAGACGCGGTACGAACTCTTTACCGTTCCAGACAGGTTCCATCGCGGACTTGGAAACACCGAGGATCGCCACTTCCGGCGCATTGACGATTGGCGCGAAGTGGGTCGTCCCGATACCGCCCAGGCTGGAGATAGTGAAGCAACCGCCCTGCATTTCGCCGGCCGTCAGCTTACCGTCACGGGCTTTCTTAGAGATAGCCATCAGCTCACGAGACAGCTCAGCGATGCCTTTCTTGTTCACGTCTTTGAAGACCGGAACAACCAGACCGTTTGGCGTGTCTACCGCAACACCGACGTTGATGTATTTTTTCAGCGTCAGTTTCTGACCATCTTCAGACAGTGAACTGTTGAAGCGAGGCATCTGCTCAAGTGCTGCGGCAACGGCTTTCATGATGAAGACCACTGGCGTGAATTTCACGTCCAGTTTACGTTTCGCGGCTTCATCGTTCTGCTGTTTACGGAACGCTTCCAGCTCAGTGATATCCGTTTTGTCGAAGTGCGTAACGTGCGGGATCATCACCCAGTTACGGCTCAGGTTCGCACCGGAGATTTTCTGGATACGGCCCAGTTCGACTTCTTCGATTTCACCAAACTTGCTGAAGTCGACTTTCGGCCACGGCAGCATGCCTGGCAGACCGCCACCCGTCGCTGCTGCCGGCGCGGCTTCAGCACGTTTGACCGCGTCTTTCACGTAAGTCTGCACATCTTCACGCAGGATGCGACCTTTGCGGCCTGTCCCTTTGACTTTCGCCAGGTTAACGCCGAATTCACGAGCCAGACGACGGATAACCGGCGTGGCGTGAACGTAAGCGTCGTTCTCAGCGAAGTCGCCTTTGCTGGCTGCCGGAGCAGCAGCCGGTGCGGCGGCTTTCTGTTCTTGTTTCGCAGGGGCAGCAGCTTCTTCTTTCTTCGCCACCGGAGCAGCAGGCGCAGCGCCTTCAACTTCGAAGACCATGATTAGAGAGCCAGTGCTGACTTTGTCGCCCGCAGCGATTTTGATTTCTTTCACGATACCGGCGAACGGCGCAGGGACTTCCATGGAGGCTTTGTCGCCTTCTACGGTGATAATCGACTGTTCAGCCGTTACTTTGTCGCCTACTTTAACCATGATTTCAGTGACTTCGACTTCGTCGCCACCGATATCAGGCACGTTCACTTCTTTGCTGCCGGAGGCCGCCGGAGCAGCCGGAGCCGCTTCTGATTTGGCTTCTTCTTTAGCAGGTGCAGCTGAGCCGGAACCCGCTACTTCGAAGACCATGATAAGAGATCCGGTGCTGACTTTGTCGCCCGCAGCGATTTTGATTTCTTTTACGGTACCCGCGAACGGTGCAGGGACTTCCATAGAGGCTTTGTCGCCTTCTACGGTGATCAGCGATTGCTCAGCTTCAACTTTGTCGCCCACTTTGACCATGATCTCGGTGACTTCAACTTCGTCGCCGCCGATATCCGGCACGTTCACTTCTTTGCTTTCGTTGGAAGCGGGCGCGGCAGCGGCAGCAGGTTTCTCTTCTGCTTTCGCTTCCTGTTTTGCAGGTGAAGCATCAGCAGCACCGTTAGCAGCTTCAAAGATCATAATCAGTTTGCCAGTTTCGACGGTATCGCCGACCGCAACTTTGATCTCTTTTACAACGCCAGCCTGTGGAGAAGGCACTTCCATAGACGCTTTGTCGCCTTCAACGGTGATAAGCGATTGTTCAACTTCAACCTTATCGCCCACCTTCACCATAATTTCGGTGACTTCCACTGCATCTGCACCGATGTCCGGTACGTTAATTTCAATAGCCATCTGTCTTTACCTCTTATGCCAGACGCGGGTTAACTTTGTCAGCATCGATGCCGAACTTGGTAATGGCGTCAGCCACTACTTTCACATCGATCTCGCCACGTTTGGCCAGTTCGCCCAGCGCAGCAACCACAACGTAAGACGCATCAATTTCGAAGTGGTGACGCAGGTTTTCGCGGCTGTCAGAACGACCGAAGCCGTCGGTGCCCAGTACGCGGAAATCGCTGGCAGGAACGAAGTTACGGATCTGCTCTGCGAACAGCTTCATGTAGTCGGTTGAAGCAACAACCGGTGCATCGTTCATTACCTGAGCCACATAAGGTACGCGTGGGGTTTCAGTCGGGTGCAGCATGTTCCAGCGCTCGCAGTCCTGACCGTCACGGGCCAGTTCGGTGAACGAGGTCACGCTGTACACGTCAGAACCGACGCCGTAGTCTTTCGCCAGGATCTGAGCCGCTTCACGTACGTGACGCAGGATAGAACCGGAGCTCATCAGCTGCACTTTACCTTTGCTACCTTCCACGGTTTCTAACTTGTAGATACCTTTACGGATGCCTTCTTCCGCGCCTTCTGGCATGGCTGGCATGTGGTAGTTTTCGTTCAGTGTAGTGATGTAGTAATAGATGTTTTCTTGTGCTTCACCGTACATACGTACCAGACCGTCATGCATGATGACTGCCACTTCGTAGGCATACGCCGGATCGTAAGAAATACAGTTCGGGATAGTCAGAGACTGAATGTGGCTGTGACCATCTTCGTGCTGCAAACCTTCGCCGTTCAATGTTGTACGACCTGAAGTACCACCGACCAGGAAGCCACGCGCCTGTTGGTCACCCGCTGCCCAGCACAGGTCACCGATACGCTGGAAACCGAACATGGAGTAGTAGATGTAGAACGGGATCATTGGCAGATCGTTGGTGCTGTAAGACGTCGCTGCGGCAAGCCATGAAGAGGCGGCGCCCAGTTCGTTGATGCCTTCCTGCAGGATCTGACCTTTCTCGTCTTCTTTATAGTAAGCAACCTGCTCACGGTCCTGCGGGGTGTACTGCTGGCCGTTCGGGCTGTAAATACCAATCTGACGGAACAGGCCTTCCATACCGAAAGTACGCGCTTCATCGGCGATGATCGGCACCAGACGGTCTTTGATGGAATCGTTCTTCAGCATCACGTTCAGGGCACGGACGAAGGCGATTGTGGTAGAAATCTCTTTCTTCTGCTCTTCCAGCAGCTGTGAGAAGTCTTCCAGTTTCGGCATTTCCAGCTTCTGAGTGAAGTTTGGCAGACGAGTCGGCAGGTAGCCTTTCAGCGCAGCACGACGCTCATGCAGGTATTTGTATTCTGCAGAGTCTTTTTCCAATGTGATGTACGGCAGTTTTTCCAGATTTTCATCGGTTACTGGCACGCTGAAACGATCACGGATATAGCGCACGCCATCCATGTTCATTTTCTTCACCTGGTGAGCAATGTTCTTACCTTCGGCCGCTTCGCCCATGCCATAACCTTTGATGGTATGCGCAAGGATAACGGTCGGCTGACCTTTGGTGTTCTGTGCTTTGTTCAGTGCAGCGAAGACTTTCTTCGGATCGTGGCCACCACGGTTCAGTGCCCAGATTTCGTCGTCGGTCATATCTTTAACCAGTGCAGCGGTTTCCGGATAACGGCCGAAGAAGTGCTCACGAACGTATTTACCGTCGCGGGACTTGAAGGTCTGGTAGTCGCCGTCAACGGTTTCGTTCATCAGCTGGATCAGTTTGCCGCTGGTATCTTTACGCAGCAGTTCGTCCCAACGGTTGCCCCAAATCACTTTGATCACGTTCCAGCCGGCGCCTGCAAAGATGCCTTCCAGTTCGTTGATGATTTTACCGTTACCGGTTACCGGGCCATCAAGACGCTGTAAGTTACAGTTGATGATGAAGCACAGGTTGTCCAGTTTCTCACGGGTGGCGATAGTGATCGCACCTTTGGATTCTGGTTCGTCCATTTCACCGTCGCCCAGGAACGCATAAACGCGCTGCTCTGAGGTGTCTTTCAGACCACGGTGATCAAGGTATTTCAGGAACTTAGCCTGATAGATAGCACCGATTGGACCCAGACCCATTGAGACGGTTGGGAACTGCCAGAATTCAGGCATCAGTTTAGGGTGCGGATAAGATGACAGACCTTTACCGTGAACTTCCTGACGGAAATTGTTCATCTGGTCTTCGGTCAGGCGGCCTTCAAGGAAAGCACGCGCGTACACGCCCGGAGAGATGTGGCCCTGGAAGTACACCAGATCGCCGCCGTCTTTCTCGTTGCGAGCACGGAAGAAGTGGTTGAAGCACACTTCGTAAACCGCTGCGGAAGACTGGAAGGATGACATATGGCCGCCCAGATCCAGATCTTTCTTCGACGCACGCAGAACGGTCATGATCGCATTCCAGCGGATTGCGGTACGAATGTTGCGTTCCAGCTCCAGGTTACCCGGATACTCAGGTTCGTCTTCAACAGCGATGGTGTTGACATAATTACGGCTGGCTGCGCCAGCTGCGACGCTCACGCCGCCTTTACGTGCTTCACTCAGAACCTGATCAATCAGGAACTGCGCACGCTCAACACCCTCTTCACGGATGACCGATTCGATCGCTTGTAGCCAGTCGCGAGTTTCGATCGGATCCACGTCATTATTTACACGTTCTGACATGGTGCTTTTCCTTATCTGTATCTAATACGTTGGTTTATCTGGAGCCTGTCTTCCTGCGCTCTTTTACAAAGCTCTTCGTAATCAATAAAACGCACGAAGACAGGCCCGTCATGTAGTTGCCGTGAGCCCTCAAGTGAAGGCTCTAAAAATTAATCCCGAAGGTTAACTTTCATCTTTCCGTTGCTGGAGCCGTCGTAGTGACCGATCCCGCCGGGTGTGTTCCCTGCTGAGATCCAGCAAAACTTCCTCAATGAACGCCAGGTGACGGTGAGATGCAGCACGCGCCATTTCTGGTTCACGTGCAACAATCGCCTCGAAAATACTGGCGCGGTGGTTGCTTACCGTCGCCAGCATTTCCCGGCGTGAGTAGAGCAATTCAAAGTTCTGTCGTACGTTCTTCTCAAGCATCGGTCCCATACAGCGAACCAGATGCAGCAGCACCACATTATGGGCTGCTTCTGTTACAGCGACCTGATACTGCATAACCGCATCGGCTTCTGCGTCCAGATCCCCGCTGTCTTGTGCGGTCTGAATGCCCACGTGACAATCGCGAATGCGCGCTAAATCTTCCTCTGTGCCTCTGAGCGCAGCGTAATAGGCAGCAATCCCTTCAAGGGCATGGCGTGTTTCAAGGAGGTCGAATTGTGATTCAGGATGGTCAGCCAGTAACTCGGCCAGCGGATCGCTCACGCTTTGCCACAAATTACTTTGCACGAAAGTGCCACCACCCTGACGGCGCAGGAGCAGTCCCTTCCCTTCCAGGCTTTGGATCGCCTCTCTGAGAGAAGGTCGTGAAACATCAAACTGTTTGGCCAGTTCACGTTCTGGCGGAAGCTTTTCCCCGGGTCTCAAAGTGCCTTCGAGGATCAGGAACTCAAGTTGCTGCTCGATCACATCGGATAACTTAGGCTGGCGGATTTTGCTGTAAGCCATATCTGTGCTGTTCTCTGCGAGTAGCGACTCTGTAAGTTGCCGGAGTCAATTGGTAATACCAATTTAAAAAACGTGGCCGTAAAGTAACAAAGTATTCACCTTGTGTCCATATGGCTACCCAGTAAATGCGTCGACCTCGCACAATTTAACAACTTTTTATCATTCTTCATTTTTTCCACGCTTTAGATCACATTTTTACGATCCTGAGCAAATTTACCGTTAATTCGGTTATTTGTTATGCAGATGATGCATAAATCAGGTGCAAACTTTTTCGCATAACACTATTCTTGCCCGAACGGTAGATGATGCTGCTTTTTAGGCACAATCCAGCCGTAAATAATTAAATACAAAAAGTGTAATTATCGCCTTACATTCTTTCTAACACGCAGAATGCTATGGGTTTTGCCCCAATGACAGAGGACAGGTAAATGGTTGATCAACAACATGGCGATGAGCTGAAGCGCGGCCTAAAAAACCGCCACATTCAGTTGATCGCGTTAGGTGGGGCAGTCGGAACGGGCCTGTTTCTGGGCAGCGCCTCCGTTATTCAGTCTGCGGGGCCGGGGATTATTCTTGGCTACGCTATTGCCGGGTTTATCGCATTCCTGATTATGCGCCAGCTCGGTGAAATGGTTGTTGCAGAGCCGGTCGCCGGTTCTTTCAGTCATTTCGCCTATAAATACTGGGGTGGTTTTGCTGGTTTTGCTTCTGGCTGGAACTACTGGGTGCTGTACGTGCTGGTAGCGATGGCAGAACTGACCGCCGTCGGTAAATATATTCAATTCTGGTATCCGGAGATCCCAACCTGGGCTTCTGCGGCGGTTTTCTTCGTGCTCATCAACGCCATCAATCTGACCAACGTTAAAGTCTTTGGTGAGATGGAGTTCTGGTTTGCAATCATCAAAGTCGTCGCGGTAGTGGCCATGATCCTGTTCGGCGGCTGGTTGCTGTTCAGTGATACTGCCGGTCCGCAGGCGACAGTACGTAACCTCTGGGAGCAAGGTGGATTCCTGCCACACGGCATGACCGGGCTGGTGATGATGATGGCTATCATCATGTTCTCATTCGGTGGTCTTGAGCTGGTGGGTATCACCGCTGCAGAAGCTGATAATCCGGAGATCAGTATTCCTAAAGCCACCAATCAGGTTATCTACCGTATCCTGATTTTCTATGTGGGCTCACTGGCTGTCTTGCTTTCCCTGATGCCGTGGACACGCGTAGGGCCAGACACCAGCCCGTTCGTTCTCATCTTCCATGATCTGGGTGATGCGCTGGTCGCAAATGCTCTTAACGTGGTGATCCTGACTGCCGCACTGTCGGTCTATAACAGTTGTGTGTACTGTAACAGCCGTATGCTGTTTGGTCTGGCTCAGCAAGGCAATGCACCAAAAGCTCTGCTGAACGTCGACAAACGTGGCGTGCCGGTCGCCTCTATCATGGTCTCTGCGGCGACTACTGCGCTCTGTGTACTGATTAACTATCTGATGCCGGGCGAAGCCTTTGGTCTGCTGATGGCGCTGGTGGTTTCTGCACTGGTCATCAACTGGGCAATGATAAGCCTCGCGCACATTAAGTTCCGCCAGGCGATGCGCCGCGAAGGTATCGAAACCAAGTTCAAGGCGCTGCTGTACCCGGTGGGTAACTATATCTGCCTGCTGTTCATGGCAGCGATCTTGGTGATTATGGCAATCACGCCTGGCATGGCCATTTCCGTTTGGCTGATCCCGGTCTGGCTGGTGATTCTGGGCCTGGGTTACTGGGTCAAAAATCAGCAAAGCGGAAAGTCCGTTAAAGCCTAAATTAAGTCAGAGTTGTTAAAGGCTTAAAATCTTAAGCGCCCCGGTCGGTTTTCCTCGCCGGGGCGCTTTGTTATCTGGGTCACACTTTGCCCAGCATGACTAAAATGTCCATCTTCACGACTCTTACCTCCTGACTCCTCTGCCCCTCCCGCGCCAATACTCTTGGCTAACAAACAGTTTCGTAACATCACTCTTTTTAACCAATAGCCGGAGAGAACATCCATGAAGGAAGGCGCGCTGTCATTCAGAGAGAAAGTGGCGTACGGCATGGGGGACGCGGGATGCAACATGATTGGCGGCGCCATCATGCTGTTTCTCAATTACTTTTATACCGACGTTTTCGGCCTCGCCCCGGCGCTGGTCGGTGTACTACTGTTATCGGTACGTGTGATCGATGCCGTCACTGACCCTATCATGGGCGCGATTGCCGACCGCACCACGACCCGCTGGGGACGCTTCCGTCCTTATTTGTTATGGATATCGGTGCCCTACGTCCTGTTCAGCGTACTGATGTTCACAACACCGGAATGGACCTATAACAGCAAGGTTATCTATGCCTTTGTGACTTACTTCCTGATGTCGCTGACCTATACCGCGATCAATATTCCTTACTGCTCGCTGGGGGGCGTCATCACCGCCGATCCGCACGAACGCGTTGCCTGCCAGTCTTATCGCTTCTTTATGGTGGGGATCGCGACGCTGATCTTGTCTTCTACATTACTGCCGATGGCAGACTGGTTTGGCGGTGCAGATAAAGCCAAGGGTTATCAGATGTCGATGGGCGTAATGGCGATCATTGCGTTGTTTATGTTCCTGTTCTGCTTCAGCTTTGTGAAAGAACGTATCCAGCCTGCTGTGCCGTCTAAACATGCGCTGAAATCTGACCTGAAAGACATCTGGAAAAACGACCAGTGGGTGCGCATCCTGCTGCTGACCTTCTGCAACGTGTGTCCGGGGTTCATCCGCATGGCGGCAACGATGTATTACGTTACCTGGGTGATGGAGAAATCGACTTCGTTCGCTAGCATGTTTATCAGTCTCGGCGTAGTTGGCATGATGATCGGCAGCGCACTGGCAAAACCGCTGACCGACAGGTTCTGCAAACTGAAAGTCTTTTTCTGGGCCAACATCATCCTGACCATTTTCTCCTGTGGCTTCTATTTCCTCGATCCGCACGCCACGACGCTGATTCTGGTCGCGTACTTTATCCTGAATATCATGCACCAGTTGCCTTCTCCGCTGCACTGGTCGCTGATGGCCGATGTAGATGACTACGGCGAATGGAAAACCGGCAAACGCATCACCGGCATCAGCTTCTCCGGTAACCTGTTCTTCCTGAAATGCGGTCTGGCCGTGGCCGGGGCAATGGTAGGCTTCCTGCTTTCAGGCTATGGCTATGACGCCGGTGCCGCGCGCCAGAGCGATCACGCCATCAACGGGATTGTACTGCTATTCACGGTGATCCCCGGCATTGGCTATCTGATTACTGCAGGTGTTGTACGTTTACTGAAAGTCGATCGCGAAATGATGCGTACTATTCAGTCAGACCTGGAAATTCGCCGCCGCAATTACCGGGAACTGAATAAATATCACGAAACGAAAAATGCGCCGGACGCAGGTTCCGCTGCACTTCACAGCAAGGAGCTGAAACATGAGTAATTACCCAAACCCGCTCATCGAACAACGTGCCGATCCGCATATCTGGCTGCATAGCGACGGGCATTATTACTTTATCGCCTCAGTGCCGGAATATGACCGGCTGGAAATCCGCCGCTCAAAAACGCTAATCGGCCTTGCTGATGCACCGGCAAAAATTGTCTGGCACAAACCCGACAGCGGCCCGATGAGCGCACTTATCTGGGCACCGGAGTTGCATTTCATCGACGGAAAATGGGTGATTTACTACGCCGCTGCCCCCTCGCAGGAGATAAAGGACGGCCTGTTTCAGCACCGCATGTATGCGCTGGTGTGTGAAGATGCCGATCCGCTGAAGGGGGAATGGATAGAAAAGGGACGGATTCAGACGCCAGTCGACAGCTTTTCGCTCGATGCCACACATTTTGAACATCAGGGAAAAAGCTATTATCTGTGGGCACAGAAAGACCCGGCGATCCGCGGTAACTCCAACCTGTACATAGCCGAAATGGAAAATCCCTGGACACTGAAATCCCCGCCGGTGATGCTCAGCAAACCCGAATTGGACTGGGAAATCATCGGCTTTTGGGTGAACGAAGGACCCGCGGTGATAACTCACGGCGATAAGATTTTCATCACCTATTCCGCCAGCGCCACCGATGAGAATTACTGTATCGGGTTGCTCACAGCTGCTGTTCACAGCAACCTGCTGGATATCTCGTCGTGGCATAAATCGCCGCATCCGGTATTTACCACTCACGCAACAAACAAACAGTTCGGCCCCGGCCACAACAGCTTTACCCGTAACGAACAGGGTGAAGATATACTGGTTTACCATGCACGCAACTATACCGAAATAGAAGGCGATCCGTTGTACGACCCGAACCGTCATACCCGGATTAAAAACATTCGCTGGGATGAAAACGGGCAGCCGGACTTCGGCGAACCGGCAGCCGACAACCGTCCGCTGACCTTGCAGAAACAGGTATAACGCTTCAGTAAGGCAGTCAAGAAAAACCAATAAAAAGCCAGGCCATGTGAATGAGCCGGGCTTTTTATTGGTTCAGGGATGACGCTGAGGCAGCAAAACTGCGGCGTTAAATCAGCGCGCCATAAATCGTCAGAAGCGCCACAACGACCAGAATAATCATGGTAACTTTTCGTGCCAGCCCGACGGCGGCGCGCGGCGTCTGCACCGGATCCATATGCGGATCGCGCGCCAGTGAAAACTGCGCCAGACGGGTCAGTACGTGATATTGCGAAGAATGAATGTCTCCGAGTGAGGCAAACCACGCCGGTAATGCTTTTTCACCGTGCCCGAGCAGCGCGTACGCCACACCAGCCAGACGCACGGGGATCCAGTCAAGAATGTGCAGCAGACTGTCCACGCCGGACTGCGCGCGTTTCAGCGGCGTCGTATGACGCGCGAGCCAGGTCTGATAGCCACGCAGTGCAGCGTATCCACCCAGCGCAACCGGTCCGTAGGGACCAAGCACCACGAACCAGAACAGAGGCCCAAGGTAATAACGGAAGTTAATCCACAACAGCGCATTTTGCAGTTCGCGCAAACGGGCTTCTTCGGTGCAATCCGTTGGCAGGCCGTGGATTAACGCCAGCTCTTCTGCCATTTCTTTCGTTGCGTCGGCATCGCCCTGACGCGCTGATTTCAGATAGGCACGATAATGTTTACGTTTAATGCCTGCACCGATACAGAACAGGCAGATAATCACCCACAAAATCAGCGAAGGTACGCCGAAAAACAAACCCTGAACTGCATGCAGGATCACCCAAATCATCGCCATCCAGACCACGGCGATCGCCAGCGTTTTAGCCAGAGAAGTCTGTCGTCCGCGGCTGAAAATCACCTCGAACCGATGATCCAACTGCCAGTGTTCACCCAGTTTGAATAATCGCTCCCAAGCCAGCACCAGCAATAAAGTAAATAACGTCATCGATTGTCACTCTCTCTCAACACATCACCCGCTAAAAATAGAAACCTGAACCCGTGTTCATTCACGAGTCAGCAGAAGCATTGTGCCCTGCGGAAGGTGTTAGCAGCTTGCGATAAAATGCCCAGTCAAACTCAGGGCCTGGATCCGTTTTACGCCCCGGCGCGATGTCACTGTGGCCGGTAATGGCATCAAGACTAATCGGATAGTGCTTAATTAACAACTCAGTAACGGCTGCGAGGCTGCGATATTGCGCGTCAGTGAAAGGCTCAAAGTCAGTGCCTTCCATCTCAATACCGATGGAAAAATCATTACAGCGCTCGCGTCCCTGCCAGCTGGAAACGCCCGCATGCCAGGCACGTTTATCGAAAGGCACGTATTGCACGATCTCGCCGTCGCGCCGGATCAGGCAGTGCGCTGCTACGCGAAGCTGGTAAATCCCTTCAAAATAAGGATCGTCCTGAGGATTAAGCGTGCCGGTAAATAACTGATCAATATAGGGGCCACCGAATTTTCCGGGCGGCAAACTGATGTTATGGATCACCAGCAGTGAGGGGGTTTCGTCGTCAGGACGGAGATCGGAATGGGGAGAAACAACCTGCCGGGCCTCGGCAATCCAGCCATGTTCTAAGTGCATCAATGACCTCAATGATGTGCCTGGGTGGTACTTATCACAGCAACAGGGTAGCATGTTTTTTTGTCCTTCTTATCCGCCATTTCGGAGTATTTGTATGTCTACCCGCAGCTACAGCCCTGAAAGTCGCCGCGCACAGTTACTCGAACGTATCGAGAGCGATATTCCCTTACTTGTGACTCAGGCGCTGGGTGAAGACCTCGGCGGCGAAGCCAATGCCGACAACGACTTAACCGCCCAACTCTTACCGCAGGATAAAATTGCCAGCGCGACGATTATTACTCGTGAAGCCGGAATTTTCTGCGGTCAGCGCTGGCTGGATGAAGTATTTACCCAACTGGCGGGGGACAAAATCACCGTCAAATGGCATGTCAAGGATGGCGATACCGTTTCTGAAAACCAGACATTATGCGAGCTCTCAGGCTCTGCGCGCATGCTGCTGACCGGCGAACGTACAGCGCTGAATTTTGTCCAGACTCTCTCTGGCGTCGCCACCAAAGTGAATCACTATGTGAAACGCCTTGCTGGCACTAAAACACAGCTGCTGGATACCCGAAAAACCCTGCCCGGCCTGCGCACAGCGCTGAAATATGCGGTGCTATGCGGTGGCGGCAGTAATCATCGTCTCGGACTTGCTGATGCTTTCCTCATCAAAGAAAACCACATTATCGCCTGCGGCTCGATTAAAGCGGCCGTTGAACGTGCGTTGTGGATCCACGCGGACGTCCCGGTTGAAGTCGAAGTTGAATCGCTAGACGAACTTCAGCAGGCACTGGATGCAGGTGCGGACATCATCATGCTGGATAACTTCACCGTGCCGATGATGCGTGAAGGCGTAGCCCTGACCGCTGGACGCGCATTGCTGGAGGTCTCCGGCAATGTCACTGAAAAAACGCTGCGCGAATTTGCTGAAACCGGCGTGGACTATATTTCCGTCGGCGCGCTGACTAAGCATGTCCGGGCGATGGATCTCTCTATGCGTTTCAACTAATTAGCCGTTTCGCTATTGCCCCCTGAAACCCCTCCGGGGGCAATACAACTTCTTCAGGCTTTTTCGAACTTGCCGCATCACCCTCTCATTCTCATCGAATACTGCCAACCCCCCTTTTTGACCTCCTGAGCATAATTGCGAGGCATCACGCAAAAGCTTTGCCTGCCTTCTGAGTTTGCACATTTATCCTGGAAGACGTCGCGGAGAAGCCGCCGATGACGCTGGAGTCGATTTTTTTCTTCGTTTAGTTTGCTTCCTGAACAACATCCATGCAGTTCAATAAACGGAGAACGTCATGCAACGGCAACAAGGATTTACTCTCATAGAGCTGATGGTGGTGATCGCAATTATTGCGATCCTCAGCGCCATCGGCATTCCCGCCTATCAAAGTTACATTCAAAAAGCGGCCCTGACTGACATGCTGCAAACCATGGTGCCGTATAAAACTGGCGTGGAACTGTGCGTGATTGATGCAGGCGCACTGACCAGCTGCAATGCTGGCAGTCAGGGGATCCCTGCGACTGCGACAAGCCGTTACGTCAGCCAGGCACAAGTCAGCGCAGGGATCATCACGCTCACAGGTCAGCAGGCACTTAGCGGTCTCAGCGTGGTGATGACCCCCACCCTCGACAATCAGGCCGGCGGCATTATCTGGAACCGCACCTGCACCAATTCAGGTAACACTTCGATGGTTGAAGCTTGCGAAAGCGTCTTTCGTTTTGACACCACGGGAGCGCCGAAATGAGTGACATCCCGTTAAATCCAGTTTCACCAGCAGATAACCCAACACAGCAAAGCGAAGCTTCACTGGAAGCACTTTGCCAGCGTTATAAAGCGGTGATCTTACATCGCGACGATCAGACTCTGCGTGTGGCCTGCCATGAGGCTGAACCAGATACCGACACACTGAGCAACGTTCTGCGCTTTGCTAGCGGGCTGAAAGTTCAGCTTGAACGCTGGCCGCAGGCAAGACTCGAACAGGTAATGGAAAAAAGCAGTGCTAATCCCAAAGAAGAACCTGCAAAAGGTGAGTCGCGTCCGGCTACGGGCAGTTCTGAGGAAAATGAGCTTAACGACCAGAGTGATGCGCCGGTCATTAATGCCCTCAATCAGATCCTCAGACAAGCCATCACCCGCCGGGCCTCGGATGTTCACTTCGAGCCTTACGAGCGCAGCTTTCGTGTCCGCGTGCGTATTGACGGCGTATTGCAGGAAATCCCCGGCCCTGAGTTTTCATTAGCGGCTGGTGTGTGTGCACGACTGAAAATCATGGGGCAACTGAACGTTGCAGAACGCCGCTTACCACAGGATGGACAGCTGTCAGTGATGCTACAAAACCAGCGCTACTCAATGCGCGTCTCCTCCCTGCCAACGTTACACGGTGAAAAAATCGTGCTGCGGATCCTGCATATGACCCAGCAGGATCTGGCGATGTCGCAACTGGGGCTGACACTGCGCGATCTCGGGTATTTCAAAGCCGCACTAAAACACCCGCAGGGGCTGATTCTGGTCACCGGCCCGACCGGCAGCGGTAAAACCGTTACACTTTACAGTGGATTACGGCATCTCAATGCCATCTCCCGCAATATTTGCAGCGTGGAGGATCCGATCGAAATTCCGGTCAGCGGTATCAACCAGACGCAGATCAACAGCAAAACAGATCTCAGCTTTGCCAGTGTGCTACGCGCATTGCTGCGCCAGGATCCGGATGTGATTATGGTCGGTGAGATACGTGATAAGGAAACGGCAGAAATCGCCGTAAAAGCCGCACAAACCGGGCATCTGGTGCTTTCAACATTACACACCAATTCCACCTGTGAAACGCTGACCCGGCTGCGTCAGATGGGCATTGAAGGCTTTCACATTGCCGCCAGCCTGCGGCTGGTCATTGCTCAGCGACTGGTGCGAAAACTCTGCCCGCACTGCCGTAAGGCGCACATGGAGTTTGTCGGCAAAGGTGAAAAGGGGCGAGGCGCCCAGATCCCACTCTGGCGGGCAACCGGATGTCATCAGTGCTTTTCCGGCTATTACGGACGGACAGGTATTTATGAAACGCTGAACATCACACCACGATTACAGCAGGCACTGGTTGCTGAAGCCACGGTGAGTGAACTGAGCAAAATTGCCCGCGAGCAGGGGCAAATCACGCTACAGGAAGCCGGAATGTTGTTGGTTGAACAAGGGATCACTTCGCTAGAAGAACTTTATCGCGTCACCGGCGAAGGAACCGATGAATGAGTGAAATGCCTGCTCTTTCCCAAACATGGCGCCTGTATCACTGGCAGGCCATCGACATTCAGGGAAACATTCAGCAAGGCAACAGTATCGAGGCCAGTAAAGACGGCATCTATCAGCAGCTCTTTGCTGCCAGTCTGCAACCGCTGAAGATTCAGATGAAACAACGTCTGAACCGGGGCTACTGGAAAAATCCAGAACGCGTTGCGATGGTCAGACAACTTGCCACGCTGCTACAGGCTGGACTGCCGCTGGTCAATAGCCTGATGTTGCTGGCAAATGAGCATCCGAAAATGGCGTGGCAATGTGTTTTGCAAAATATCGCGAAGGGAGTTCGCGAAGGGAAGCCTTTATCCGCCATGCTGAATGCGTATCCCGATGTTTTCCCGGATATCTACCGGCAGATTATTGCCATCGGTGAGCTCACCGGCCAGATGGATCGCTGCTGTTTACAGCTGGCCACTCAGCAGGAACAGCAGGCCAAACTGAGAGAAAAAGTGAAAAAAGCCCTGCGCTATCCGCTGATCGTCAGCGTAATTGCCACGGTGGTGACCTTACTGATGCTGACCCTGGTTCTGCCGGAGTTTGCCAAAATCTACGCCTCCTTTGATGCCGAGCTACCGTGGTTCACAAGGATGCTGGTCAGTGCATCGGATGTCTTGATCAGTACGGGGCCCTGGCTGACGGGGATTACATCCGTTTGCAGCTTTGTCTATATACGCAAATTACATCCGCAAAAGCGCTGGAAGCAGGGGGAGCAAATGCTGCTGCTAAGGTTGCCGTTAATCTCACGGCTGGTTACCGACAGTTGCCTCAGCCAGATATTTCAAACGCTGGCGATGACTCAACAGGCTGGAATGACGCTGGTATCTGGGCTGGAGGCGGCGGCCTCCTCCCTGTCTAATGTGCATTTTCAGAGCGCACTCAGCCAGATCCGTGAGCAAATAATGCAAGGTACGCCTTTGCATAAGGCCTTTGTGCAGTCGCCGTTGTTTCCTTCGCTGTGTCAACAACTGATAAAAATCGGGGAGGAATCAGGGTCACTGGATGAGTTGCTGCTGAAACTGGCGCATCTGCATAATGAGAAGGCAAATTCGCTGGCGGACACGTTGTCTCAAACGATTGAACCGGTTCTGATGGCTGTAATGGGCGTGATTGTTGGCGGGTTGGTGATCGCCATGTACTTGCCTATCTTCCAGTTGGGGTCGGTGATGGGATGATGTGCCGTATCGATGGGACTGTCGGTGGAAATGAAAACGGCGAAAACCTGTTTCGCCGTTATAGACGCCTTTAAGGCGTGAGTGGCCGTCTTGTCTTTAAGTAATTATTTACCACCGAACAGACGGTTTTCCTGCTCTGCAACACGGATAAAGGTGGTGCGCTTGGTCAGCTCTTTAAGACGATCGGCACCCACATAGGTGCAGGCAGAACGCAGACCGCCAAGGATATCTCGAACAGTATTTTCAACAGGGCCTCGCAAAGGCAATTTCACGGTTTTGCCTTCCGCTGCACGATATTCAGCCACACCGCCCACGTGACGTTTCATCGCAGATTCGGAACTCATGCCGTAAAACAGCATGAACTTTTCCCCCTTCTCTTCGACTACAGTACCTTCACACTCTTCATGTGCAGCCAGCATTCCACCAAGCATGACGAAGTCCGCGCCGCCACCGAAAGCCTTGGCCACATCGCCTGGCACGGCACAACCGCCGTCGCTGACAATCTGTCCGCCCAGACCATGTGCGGCATCAGCACATTCGATCACTGCGGAAAGCTGCGGATAACCGACACCAGTTTTTACGCGTGTCGTGCAGACAGAACCCGGTCCAATACCGACTTTGACAATATCTGCACCGGAAAGGATCAGCTCCTCGACCATTTCGCCGGTGACCACGTTACCGGCACAGATGACTTTATCCGGGCAGGCTTCGCGTACGCGTTGCAGGAAATCGACAAAGTGTTCGGAATAGCCATTGGCAACATCGAGACACACAAATTTCAGCAGTGGAGACATTGCGAGTATTTGCAACGTTTTGACGAAATCTGCTTCAGATGTCCCGGTGGAAACCATCACATTACGCAGTACGGATTCATCCGTAGAAGCGATGAAAGCTTGCCATTGTTCAACGGTATAATGTTTATGAACCGCTGTGAGCATTCCGAATGATGCCAGCACGGTCGCCATGCGGAATGTCCCCACGGTATCCATATTGGCGGCAATAATTGGCGTACCAGACCAGCTGATCGCGGAGTGTTTGAATGTGAAGGTGCGCTCCAGTTCTACTTCGGAACGGCTTTTGAGGGTGGAACGTTTAGGGCGGATAAGTACGTCTTTAAAACCTAACTTCAAATCTTCTTCAATGCGCATGACGGGTTTGTCCTGGTTTGGCGACGGGTCGCTAGGGCGTAAAGCGAAAATTAGACACCCTTTCCAGTGGTTTTATCATACACAGGAAAATGACAACGGCAAGATGGCTTTTCTTGCTGACATCACAGACTTTTGATTGCAGAGATGAATAATTTTCGAAGTCCTAAACCTGCACGAGAGCGGCTTGCACTTACTCATAATCTCTTTATCATTTACCCAACTAAATTTATCAGAGCATCAGCATGACCTATATCGTTGCATTGACCGGAGGCATAGGAAGCGGAAAGAGCACCGTTGCCGAGAGCTTTGCACGCCACGACGTGGCTATTGTCGATGCCGATATTATTGCCCGACAGGTTGTTGCTCCCGGTGAGCCAGCGCTGGATGAACTGAGCAGACATTTTGGTAATCGTATTCTTCTTGCTGACGGCTCGCTTAACCGCGCCGTTTTGAGAGAGTGTATATTTAGCAACCCCGTTGAAAAAGAATGGGTTAACAAATTGCTGCATCCGGTTATTCATACACGAACCCAGCGCCTGATTGTGCATGCGAAGACGCCATACGTGCTCTGGGTGGTGCCGTTATTAATAGAAAATGGATTACAGACGCAGGCCAATCGCATACTGGTGGTCGACGTTGATCCGAAAACTCAGCTTTTGCGCACGATACAGCGCGACGGCGTCAGCCGCGAGCAGGCTGAAAGTATTATTGCCTCGCAGGTAAGCCGTGAAAAACGACTGGCCTGCGCGGATGACATCATTGATAACAGCGGCAATCCCGAAACGATTGAACCGCGTGTTGCCCAATTACATAGCCGCTATTTAACATTGGCGGCATCAGTATCCCCGTGAATAATTCATCGAAATATCAAGGGGAAAACAGACAGGATATTGCCCAGCATGAGTGAAGCAGCAACCACGGTTCTTTTTGAACATCCGTTAAATGAAAAAATGCGCACCTGGTTGCGTATTGAATTTCTGTTACAGCAACTGCATGCCAATGCAACGGTCACAGCTATTTCTTCAGCCCTGCTGTTCTTTCGCACGGCATCCGATTTACTGGATGTGTTAGAACGTGGCGAAGTCCGCACCGATTTGCTAAAAGAGCTGGAACGCCAGCAACAGAAATTGTCCCAGTGGCAGGATGTCCCCGGCGTCGATTTAGCGCGAATTGAAGGCTTACGCACCGAGCTTAAGCAGTGTGCAGGCGTGTTGATGAAAGCACCGCGCATTGGGCAGGCGCTTAAAGAAGATCGCATGATCGCGCTGGTGCGTCAGCGTCTCAGCATTCCGGGTGGCTGCTGTAGCTTTGATTTACCGACGCTGCACATCTGGCTGCATCTGGCACAGTCACAGCGGGATGGCGAAGTACAAAATTGGCTGGAAACGCTGGCTCCGCTGAATAATTCGTTGACGATGGTGCTGGAACTTATCCGGCAGTCCGGCGTTTTCCGCAATCAGATTAGTTTAAACGGTTTTTTCCAGGACAATGCTGAAGGCGCAGATCTGTTACGATTGCGCCTGTCGATGGAAAATCTGCTTTACCCGCAAGTATCCGGTCACAAAACCCGCTATGCCATTCGCTTTTTACCTCTCGACAGCGAACATGGCGTGGTTCCCGCGCGACTGAATTTTGATCTTGCCTGCTGCTAGGAGTTGCAAATGGATCCCGAAATTATTGAAGTGAATTGCCCTACCTGTGGCAAAACGGTGGTATGGGGCGAGCAAAGTCCTTATCGACCATTTTGCTGTAAACGCTGCCAGCTGATCGACCTCGGCGAATGGGCTGATGAAGAGAAACGTATTCCCAGCAAAGGGGATATCAACGATCTGGATGACTGGAGCGAAGAAGAGATTTAATGCACAAAGCAGGCAGTAGAATGGAATAAAACTGAAAGGGGCTTCGGCCCCTTTTGTATGCGTACAGTTGAACGCATGTCAGAACTGATTCCTTCTCAGCGCCCTGACTATCGCTTCATTAGCTGGCGGGAACTCGGCCTCATTGAGCTGCGACTGCTCTACCCAGCGTTTCGGCTGGCCTTCTTTACCATAGGGTTCGCCCTTCCAGTTTTCCACCATAAAGAAGTGTAGCGTAATGATGCGGTCAGGAAAGCGGTGCTCAAGGGAATCGAGCAAAACGGGCGATATGGGCTCAATTCCGACTTCTTCCTGTAACTCGCGGATCACTGCCTGTTCAGGCGTCTCACCCGATTCGATTTTACCGCCGGGAAACTCCCAAAAACCTGCCATGTGTGATGAAGCATCACGCTGAGTAATAAAAATTTCTTTCTGCTCATTACGGATGATGCCGACTGAGATATTCAGTTGCTTAATCGTCACAGTATTCACCTTTCTCCTGACTGAAATTCCTGTACTTAACCGTACTTTAAGACAAAAAATAAAGGCGGTGATTAGCCGCCTTTAAGATTAACACGATGACTTAGCCTGAGATCTTACTTTTGCAGGCGGCCATGGCATTGTTTGTATTTTTTGCCTGAACCGCATGGGCAGAGATCGTTACGCCCAACTTTACGGTCACCCGAAGAAGCAAGACGTGCCGCTTCTTCCACTTCAACTTCCAGCTGATCCTGATGGCTCAGTTGTTGCTGACGTGCCAGACGCTCGGCTTCTTCACGACGCTGAAGCTCCATCGCTTCCACTTCCTCAGGCATACGCACCTGAACTTTGCTCAGCACACTGACCACTTCGTATTTCAGTGATTCCAGCATTGCAGCAAACATAGCGAAGGACTCACGTTTGTATTCCTGCTTAGGATCTTTCTGCGCGTAGCCACGTAAGTGGATGCCCTGACGCAGGTAATCCATCGCCGCCAGATGCTCTTTCCACAGGGAATCAAGGGTTTGCAGCATCACGCCTTTCTCGAAGTTACGCATCATTTCAGCGCCAACCACTTCTTCTTTACGGGCGTAAGATTCTTTCGCGAGTTCCATAATACGTTCGCGCAGGGTTTCTTCATGCAGCTCTGGCTCTTTATCCAGCCACTCTGCAATCGGCATTTCCAGCTCGAAATCGGCCTTCAGACGCTGTTCCAGCCCCTCGACATCCCACATTTCTTCCAGAGACTGAGGTGGAATGTAGCTATCGATAGTGGTTTTAAACACGTCTTCACGAATGCTGGCGATGGTTTCGCTCACGTCAGACACGTCCAGCAGTTCGTTACGCTGGCTGTAGATCGCACGACGCTGATCGCTTGCCACATCATCGTATTCAAGCAACTGCTTACGGATATCAAAGTTACGACTTTCAACTTTACGTTGTGCATTAGCAATCGCTTTGGTTACCCAAGGGTGCTCAATTGCTTCGCCTGGTTTCATACCCAATTTACGCATCATCCCGGAAACGCGATCGGACGCGAAGATGCGCATCAGGGCATCTTCCATTGACAGGTAGAAGCGTGAAGACCCCGCATCCCCCTGACGACCGGCGCGGCCGCGCAGCTGGTTATCGATACGGCGTGATTCATGACGCTCAGTACCAATAATGTGCAAACCACCTGAGGCCAGAACTGCGTCGTGACGAATCTGCCATGCGGCTTTAATTTCTGCGATTTTTTCGGCAGTGGCTTCTTCGCCCAGATTCTCAACTTCAACCTGCCAGCTGCCGCCCAACACGATATCGGTACCACGACCGGCCATGTTAGTTGCGATGGTCACTGCGCTCGGTTGACCCGCTTGAGAAACGATTTCGGCTTCTTTGGCGTGGAATTTGGCGTTCAGTACGCTATGCGCGATGCCCGCTTTGGTCAGTTCATTGGAGACAACTTCAGATTTCTCAATCGAGATCGTACCCACCAGAACCGGCTGGCCGTTAGCAGTACAATTACGAATGTCTTCGATGATTGCGCCAATTTTTTCCATTTCAGTCATGTAAACCAGGTCAGCCATATCTTTACGCACCATAGGGCGGTTAGTTGGCACAACGATGGTATCAAGCTTGTAAATGGAGCTGAATTCGAACGCTTCGGTATCTGCAGTACCAGTCATACCGGCCAGTTTTTCGTACAGGCGGAAATAGTTCTGGAAGGTGATGGAAGCAAGCGTCTGGTTTTCATTTTGAATATCAACGCCTTCCTTCGCTTCAACTGCCTGATGTAAACCATCAGACCAGCGGCGGCCCTGCATCGTACGGCCAGTATGCTCATCGACGATAATGACTTCACCGTCTTTAACGATGTAGTCCACGTCACGGGTGAACAGCACGTGTGCACGCAGCGCAGCGGTCACGTGGTGCATCAGCATGATGTTAGTCGGGGAATACAGAGATTCGCCTTCTTCCATGATGCCCGCTTCTACCAGCATTTCTTCGATCAAAACCAGACCGCGTTCGGTCAGGTGAACCTGACGCGCTTTCTCATCCACGGAGAAGTGGCCTTCGCCCTGGAAGGAATCTGAATCCTCTTTTTCCTGACGGATCAGTTTAGGGATCAGCTTGTCTACGCGGGTGTACATTTCTGAACTGTCTTCGGCCGGACCGGAGATGATCAGCGGAGTACGGGCTTCATCGATAAGGATGGAGTCGACCTCATCCACCAGCGCGTAGTGAAGTTTACGCTGTACGCGTTCTTCTGGGCTGAACGCCATGTTGTCACGCAGGTAGTCAAAGCCGTATTCGTTGTTCGTACCGTAGGTGATGTCCGCTGCGTAAGCTGCGCGCTTCGCCGGAGAAGGCATACCCGGTAAGTTAATACCGATGCTCAGACCCAGGAATTCAAACAGCGGACGGTTATTTTCAGCGTCACGCTGAGCTAAGTAGTCATTGACAGTCACGACGTGAACGCCTTTACCGCTAAGTGCGTTCAGGTAAGCCGGCAGCGTTGCCGTCAGAGTTTTACCTTCACCAGTACGCATTTCTGCGATACAACGCTCATTGAGCACCATACCACCGAGCAGCTGCACGTCGAAGTGACGCATACCGAACACACGTTTACTGGATTCACGTACCACAGCAAAGGCTTCAGGGATCAGCGTTTCCAGCACTTCGCCTTTCGCCAGGCGCGCACGGAATTCGTCGGTTTTGGCCCTCAGCTGATCATCTGTCAGCTTCTGAACTTCTGGTTCCATGCGGTTGATGAGCTCAACCACTTTACGCATACGGCGCAATGTTCGATCGTTACGGCTACCAAAAACTTTGGTCAATAATTTGATTAACATGATGCTTGATATCTCTTTGAGGCCTTCAAAGTTGGCCCTAATTTATTGATTTATAGATTGAGTGCTTAAATAACAGTCTGTTAAATCAGAGAGAGCGGGCCGGCACGAATGCCTTGCACCTGTGCCAGCCACAGGCCAGTTTGATGCGAAGATGAGATGGTCAGGAAAGGTTGCTGCGTCTGACGAATGATCACCGGTGGTTTGGATTCATGCGTCAGTAATGCATTGAGCGTTACCAGCAAAGCAAGTTGCTGAATGTGCAGCGGCTCAGCTTCTTTCGCGACCACTTCCGGCGTCGCGGTATAAACCACCTGCGGTGCGAGAGCAAAAGAAAGGTGACGAATTACCGTGCGTAGCGCATGCTGCTGCCAGTAATCCACACCGAAAGAAGGACGGCGATGCGCCTGAAGTAAGGCGAGATTACTCAGCCCGGTTGTGCCGATGTTTAGACGGTTGAGACTTGAAGACGTATTGGGAACCGCCGCCAGTTCCGTTTGTGAGAGATTCGTCGACACGCCAAGGCTCGCCGCGACCATCCCCAACAGGAGATGCGGCCAAAAATACTTTCTGCCAAATTGTCGCCAACGATTTAGAATACCAATCACACGTTTACAATCCGCCGGAGCCCATCATGCGCGATAGTCGCCCACAATTATTAGATATCCTGTTCGATGACGCCTCTTCAACGGAACAAAGCCCGCTGCGGAATGTTCAGCAACGCGCTGCGGCGTTATTAAAACTCAACCGCGCAGTGAAGGGTCTGTTACCGTCGCCCATGCAACCATGGTGCCGCGTCGGTAATTATCGACAGGGAGTTTTAGTGCTGGAAATCGCTAATGCCAGCTGGATGATGCGATTACGCTATGAACAACCGGCATTACTCTCTGCACTTCGAGCGCAAATTCTACCATCATTGTCATCAATCGACATCAGGATTAATCCTTCGCTGATGGCTAAAATGGAAAATGCTTCGCAGATTGCTGAGAAAAATAAAGCGATTGCAGCAGAGTCAATGCCTGTCAGGCATTTAAGTTCACAGAGTGCGGATGAATTAAGAGGACTGGCGAGCCGTAGCCCGGAAAAATTAAGGAAGGCATTAGAACGACTGGCTGACCTGGCCGGAGAGAGTGCCAGAACAACCAGTCGTAATAAGTAAAACAGTAATATCTGTACCGATTATGCCAATACTGTAGAAGGGGCTTTAAAAGCCAATGGCACTTCAGCTTCATCCTGGAAGGTAACGAGTTCCCAGGCTTCCTGCTGCGCCAATACCGCTTGCAGTAACTTATTGTTCAGTGCATGACCAGACTTGTATGCGGTAAACGCACCAATGATGTTATGTCCACACATGAACAGATCGCCAATAGCATCCAACATTTTGTGACGAACGAATTCATCTTCAAAACGCAGGCCATCTTCGTTAAGTACGCGGTAATCATCCACAACAATCGCACAATCAAAGCTGCCACCCAGGCACAAACCACGTGACTGCAGGTACTCGATATCACGCATAAAACCAAATGTGCGTGCGCGGCTGATTTGGCGAACAAATGCTTCAGCAGAGAAATTCATTTTGTAACGCTGTGAGCTTGAATCAATCGCCGGGTGTTTAAAGTCGATAGTGAAGTCAAGAGAGAAACCATTGAATGGTTTAAACTCGGCCCATTTATCACCGTCTTCAACACGCACGGTCTGCTTAATGCGCAGGAACTTCTTCGCGCAGTTCAGCTCTTCAATCCCTGCATCCATCAACAGATAGACGAAAGGTGCAGCACTACCATCCATAATTGGCACTTCAGGCGCGTCGACTTCGATAACGATGTTATCGATGCCTAACCCTGCAAGAGCCGCATTAAGGTGCTCTACCGTAGAAATACGTACGTCATGCTCATTGACCAGGCAAGTACAGAGCATGGTATCACGCACGGATTTGGCATCTGCCGGGAAATCGACCGGTGGATTCAAGTCAGTGCGACGATAGATGACCCCGGTATTGGCCGGTGCAGGACGCAGAGTCAGGGTGACTTTCTTGCCGGTATGTAAACCGACGCCCGTCGCCTGAACGATACGTTTTAATGTACGTTGTTTGATCATCGTTTTTATCTCGCAATGTTATCCATCTATCCTACCAACCTTTGCATACTACATTAAGGTTGGCGGGACAGTTTAGCACAAAGAGCGGAGATCCTACAATTCGGACTAGTCTGCCTGCTTACGCAGGAAGGCTGGGATGTCCAGATAGTCGGGCTCTTTATTGGATTGCGCGCTTTGATCGTTAACCACTTTGGCAGCTGGCTTCGTTTCCTGCGGCAACGGCGACATCCCGTGCTGCTGGTAACGATGATCCATAACAGGCTGGCTGGCTGGCTTATTGGTCACTAAAGTGATCTCAGGACGTTTGTCCATACCAATACCGGTTGCCACGACTGTTACGCGCAATTCGTCGTTCATTTCAGGGTCAAGGGAAGTCCCGATTACCACGGTTGCGTTGTCAGACGCGAAAGCACGGATAGTGTTACCCACGGTTTCGAATTCATCCAGACGCAGGTCGAAGCCTGCAGTAATGTTGACCAGCACGCCACGCGCGCCTGACAAGTCGATATCTTCCAACAACGGGCTGGAGATCGCCATTTCAGCCGCTTCTTCAGCACGGTCTTCACCACAAGCCACACCGGAGCCCATCATGGCATAACCCATTTCGGACATCACGGTGCGCACGTCAGCAAAGTCGACGTTCATCAAACCCGGACGGGTGATCAGCTCTGCGATACCCTGCACCGCGCCTTTCAACACGTCGTTGGCCGCACCGAAGGCGTCCAGCAGAGAAATACCGCGACCCAGAACTTTCAACAGCTTGTCGTTCGGGATGGTGATCAGGGAGTCCACGTGTTTGGACAGTTCAGCGATACCCTGCTCCGCGAATGCCATGCGTTTTTTGCCTTCAAAGTTGAATGGCTTTGTCACGACAGCAACGGTCAGAATACCTAAATCTTTAGCGACTTCAGCAACCACTGGTGCTGCACCGGTACCGGTACCGCCACCCATGCCTGCTGCGATAAAGACCATGTCAGCACCTTCGAGCGCAGCGCGCAGGGCTTCACGATCTTCTTCTGCAGAATTGCGACCCACTTCCGGGTTCGCACCAGCACCCAGACCTTTGGTAATACCGCTACCGATCTGAATAGTCTGGCCTACTGCCGTTTTACGCAACGCCTGAGCGTCGGTGTTAACGGCAAAGAATTCAACACCTTCGATGCGCTCGCGCACCATGTGTTCGACAGCGTTACCGCCGCCACCGCCGACGCCGATGACTTTAATCACCGCATCGTTGGTCAGTTCCATAGGTTCAAACATAGTTTCTCTCCGTTTTGTGCCTGTCGCGTCGGGATCGAAATACTTAAAAGCATGATCCCGTTGTTAAAACATTAAAACTCTTTTCTCAGCCAGCTATTGATTCGTTTGAACCAGTTGCCCACTGAGGCGCGTTTTTCCACTTCGGCCTCACCGCTGAGGTGAGACTCTTTACCATAGTGCAGCAGCCCTACAGCAGTTGAGTAGTAAGGTTCCTGCGCATAATCTGTCAGCCCGGTGATGTTCAGAGGTTGCCCGATACGCACCTGAGTATGAAATACCCGTTGCGCACAAGCTGCCAGACCATCAATTTGTGCTGCGCCGCCTGTCAATACGATACCTGCGGCCAGATGATGTTTTACGCCCTGCTGACGTAACTGCTCCTGCAATTGCAAAATTTCGTCATTCACAAGATTTAGCAATTCTGTATAACGAGGCTCAATAACTTCAGCCAGTGTCTGGCGTTGCAGACTGCGTGGCGGACGTCCACCTACGCTCGGCACTTCGACGTTTTCATCTTTGCCGACAATCGATCCTAATGCACAACCGTGACGCACCTTGATGGCCTCGGCATCAGTCGGTGGTGTACCAAACGCATATGCGATATCGCTGGTGACCACATTCCCTGCATAAGGGATAACCTTAGTATGACGCAGTGCGCCACCGGTATAAACAGCGATGTCCATGGTTCCGCCACCAATATCGACGACACAGACACCTAATTCACGTTCATCTTCGGTAAGAACGGCATAACTGGCCGCCAAACCGGCAAAAATCAGTTGGTCAACTTTCAGACCGCATCGTTCAACCGCTTTAACAATGTTCTTTGCCATATCGTTATGGCAGGTGATCAGGTGAACTTTAGCCTGCATACGCACGCCGGATAAACCCACCGGATTTTTAATGCCTTCCTGATAATCGATGGCATATTCCTGAGGAATAACGTGAAGTACCCGATGCTCATCACGCACGCGCACCGACTTGGCGGTATGCACAACGTTCTCTACATCTTCCTGCGTCACTTCCTCTTCTGAAATAGGAACCATCCCTATTTCATTCTGACAACTGATATGTTTACCAGATAAAGCGAGGTAAACAGAGGAAATCTGACAATCAGCCATCAGTTCGGCCTGATCGATGGCGCGCTGAACGCATTTCACCACCGATTCCAGATCGTTAACGCCACCCTTGTCCATGCCACGGGACGGGCAACTGCCCACACCGATAATGTTGACCATGCCATCGGGCAGAACTTCACCCACCAATGCGGCGACTTTTGCAGTACCGATTTCCAGCCCAACTACCAGTTTTCTGTCCGTCGACTTGATCATTGTTGTTTAGCCTGTGCCTGATTCTGTTGCTGATTACTGTTTTGCTGGTCAATAAACTCTGGTGCCCAACCGACTGACGCACCGCTGTCATAACGTAAATCGACATAAGTGATGCGTTTCTTATCGGCATCAGCCTGTTGCTGGAATCTCGGATAAAGTTCGATAAAACGTTGTAAACGCCCCATCCGGTCATCTCTCCCCAACTCCAGGCGAACATCATTATCCAGAGTTAACTGCCACGAGTGACGAGCACTCATTGCCACGGCTTTCAACGTGAACTTTCCGGCGGCCAGCGCCTGACTCATCGTTTGATAGCCTTGCAAAACATCCTGTTCGCTGCCTTCCGGACCGTAGAGCAACGGCATTTTTTGATTCACAACACGCTCTGCGGGTATGCTGAATGACTTGCCGTCGGCATCGACCATGTGCAAATCATTCCAGTGCGCAACCGGCACATACTCCACCAGATGTATCTTCAGTTCATTCGGCCATTGCTTGCGTACGCTGACCTGTTTTATCCACGGCAAACGTTCAATCTGTTGCTGGATGATATTCACATCCTGCGTCATGAACGTTCCCGGCGCCCCTAAGGACAGGATCGCCTGACGAATATCGTCGTTAGTGGTGTAATGGCGCTCGCCAGTAACCACAAGCTGCGATAAAGGCAGCCGGTTTGCATCCTGCATCCAGACAACTACGGCCCATGCACTCCATAAAATGGTGCCTGCGACCAACAGCAGAAACACGATCCCTGCCAGCTGGCCACCGTTACTACGACGGCCGCCGTTATTGCTCTCGGCCGTCTCTCGCTCTCGGGTATTCAGGGCAGCTTGAGACATATCAGTCAGCCAGTTCCAGAATACGGAAAACCAATTGCGGGAAGCTCAGCCCTGCATGTTTCGCCGCCATCGGCACCAGGCTGTGGCTGGTCATGCCCGGCGACGTATTGGCTTCCAGCAAATTAAAGCTGCCGTCGCCATCCTGCATGACATCAACGCGTCCCCAGCCGCTGCAATCAAGCGCCTGATAAGCCTGTAACGCCAGAGCGGACAACTCTTCTTCCTGCGCCTGACTTAAACCACTTGGACAGAAATACTGTGTTTCATCGGACAGATATTTTGCCTGATAGTCATAAAACGTCCCCGCAGGCTGAATGCGGATCGAAGGCATGACTTGCTCGCCTACGATAGCGACCGTGTATTCCGGGCCGCTCAGCCATTTTTCCACCAGAACGTTATCGTCATGGCGGAAGCCTTCCTGGAGAGCCGGTAACAACTCTTGTTCGGTTGTCACTTTGCTCATGCCGACGCTGGAGCCTTCGCGACTTGGCTTGACGATCACTGGTAAACCCAATGCCGCGATTTTTGCTGCCAGAGCGCCCTGCCCTGCTTCTTCAATTTGTGAACGATGCAATGCCACGAACGGGGCAACCGGTAAACCCAGCGCCTGCCACACCAGTTTGGTGCGGAATTTGTCCATGGTCAGGGCAGAGGCCATCACGCCGCTGCCGGTATAAGGCAAGCCGATTTGCTCGAGCATGCCCTGCATCGTGCCGTCTTCTCCGCCACGACCGTGCAGTGCGATAAAGACTTTGCTGAAACCCTGCTCTTTAAGCAGTGCAACGTTAACCATTTTGGTATCAATGCCGTGAGCATCTACGCCAGACTCACGTAGGCCCGCCAGTACGGCAGCGCCGGACTGTAATGACACATCGCGCTCTGCGGAAGTACCACCAAATAAAACTGCTACTTTCTCAGACATGATGTTCTTCACCTTTCTTCACTGGCTGCAACTTTTGATCAGCCAATTTGCGGGCCACTTTGCCGATGGTACCGGCGCCCTGAACCAGGACTAAATCGCCCCCTTCGAGGATCTGCGCCAGACTTTCTGGCACAGCGTCAATGTCAGAAACAAGTATTGGATCCAGCTTGCCACGCGCACGGATGGTGCGGCACAGCGAGCGGCTGTCTGCGCCCGGAATCGGCGCTTCGCCTGCCGGGTACACATCGAGCATGATCAGCACATCGACCTGTGACAACACGTTGGCAAAATCATCGTACAAATCGCGGGTACGTGTATAACGGTGCGGCTGGAAAATCATCACCAGACGTTTATTCGCCCAGCCCGCGCGTGCGGCTTTTACAGTGGCGTCCACTTCTGTCGGATGGTGACCGTAGTCATCAACCAGCATGGCGCTGCCGGATTTGCCGTTCACATTCTCCAGCGCGAATTCGCCGAGGAAATCAAAACGTCGCCCTGTGCCCTGGAAGCCTTCCAGCGCGCGCAAAATCGCGTCGTCACAGATGCCTTCGTCGGTAGCGACCGCCACTGCAGCGGCTGCGTTCAGGGCGTTATGACGACCTGGTGCGTTCAACGTCACGGCGATCTGCGGCAGATCGTGACGACGCAGCGTAAAGTGGCCTTGCGCACCGTCCTGACGATAGCTCTCAATCATTACGTCTGCGTCTTCGCTGAAG
The DNA here is from genome assembly GCA_013457415.1 of Enterobacteriaceae bacterium Kacie_13. Lineage (NCBI taxonomy): Bacteria > Pseudomonadati > Pseudomonadota > Gammaproteobacteria > Enterobacterales > Enterobacteriaceae > Enterobacteriaceae bacterium Kacie_13. The sequence goes on along the minus strand of CP045665.1, from coordinate 780,323 downwards.
CCGTAGGTCGTGATATGACGACCAACACGTGGGATCAGCTCACGAATCACAGGATCATCGATGCACATCACTGCGCGTCCGTAGAACGGCAGGTTATGCAGGAAATTCACAAACGTTTGTTTCAGGTTTTCAAAATCGCCCTGATACGTATCCATATGGTCTGCTTCGATATTGGTGACAATGGCCACCATCGGTTGCAGATGCAGGAAGGACGCGTCGCTTTCGTCTGCTTCAGCAATCAGGAAGCGGCTTGAGCCCAGACGTGCGTGCGTGCCTGCGGCTTTCACTAATCCACCGTTCACAAAGGTCGGATCCAGTCCGGCCTCGGCATAGATACTGGTGACCATCGCGGTGGTCGTGGTTTTACCGTGTGTACCTGCCACGGCGATACCGTGACGAAAACGCATCAGCTCGGCGAGCATTTCCGCGCGACGGATAACAGGTATTCGCGCTTCGCGTGCGGCTACGATTTCCGGGTTATCAGATGAGATCGCCGTAGAAACGACCACGACGCTGGCATCCAGCACATTCTCAGGACGGTGATTGAAATAAATCTTCGCGCCCAGCGCCGTCAGCTGCTGCGTCACCGCATTAGGTGCCAGGTCAGAACCGCTGATCTGATAACCTTCATTTGCCAACACTTCGGCGATACCACCCATGCCGGCACCACCGATGCCAACAAAGTGAATGTGCCGGACACGATGCATCTCGGGCACGAAGGTACGCAGTTTCGCCAATTGTTGTGTATTCACGTTTTTATTCACTATTTCAGGTTACTGATTAATCCGTTTCTTACGGCTGGGACCCTGCATTGCACGGCCCGTTCAATTTCATTTTTTACTGGCGGCAACCACTTCTGCGGCCACACGTTCTGTCGCATCAGGAATGGCAGCTGCGCGGGCAGCACGGGCCATTTCCATAAGATGGGTTCTGTCCCATCCGGCCATCAAATCGGCCACTGCGGCAGCGCTAAAATCTTTTTGCTCAATAATCTTTGCAGCACCGGCTTTTTCCAGCGGCAACGCATTCCAGTACTGCTGGCGATCTTTATGCTGGAAAGGTACGAATATCGCCGGTAAACCTGCGGCAGCAATCTCGCTGACGGTTAGCGCCCCGGAACGACATACCACCACATCCGCCCAGGCATACGCCTGCGCCATATCATCAATAAACTCGGTCACTTTGTGCTGCGTCTGACCGACTTTTTCATAAGCCTGATTGACAGACTCCAGCGCACCTTTACCTACCTGATGCCACAGCGTTATTTTATCGCCCATCAGCGCCGCTACGTCCGGCATGCTCTGGTTCAGCACCCGCGCGCCCTGACTTCCGCCAATGACCAGTACGCGAATGGGTCCTTCACGCCCTGCCAGACGGGTTTCAGGCAACTCTAGCGCCAGCACATCGGTACGCACAGGGTTACCCACCACGTCGGCATTCGGAAATGCCCCCGGAAACGCCTGCAATACTTTTTTGGCAATATGCGACAACGCGCGGTTGGTCATGCCGGCAATACCATTTTGTTCATGCAACACCACCGGAATGCCCAGTGACCATGCTGCTAAGCCGCCAGGGCCGGACACGTACCCGCCCATGCCCAGCACAACATCAGGCTGGAAACGCTTCATGATGGCTTTTGCCTGGCGCCACGCATGATATATGTGAATCGGTGCCGTGAGTTGCGCTTTCAGACCTTTCCCACGTAATCCAGAGATTTTAATGAAATCAATCTCGATGCCATTTTTAGGCACCAGGTCGGCTTCCATACGATCTGCGGTACCCAGCCAGCGTACTTCCCAGCCTTGTTCCATCAGATGATGTGCCACGGCCAGTCCCGGAAAAACGTGTCCACCGGTACCGCCTGCCATCACCATTAAACGCCGGGTATTGCCACTCATCGGGCACTCCTTACAAACGCCTGGGCTTTTGCCAGCCGCGTTTCAAAATCCACTCGCAGCAATAAGACGATTGCTGTCGACATTATGATCAGGCTCGAACCACCGTAACTGATGAGCGGTAAGGTCAAACCTTTGGTCGGCAACATTCCCGCTGCGGCCCCAACGTTAACCAGCGCCTGGAAGCTAAACCACACGCCAATTGAGCAGGCCAAAAAGCCGGAAAATCGCTGATCGAGCTCTAATGCACGACGTCCGATGGACATCGCGCGAAAAGCGACGAAGAATACCATCAACAGGGCTAAAACCACACCGAAATACCCCAGTTCCTCGCCTAAAATCGAGAAGATAAAGTCGGTATGCGCCTCAGGTAAATACTCCAGTTTTTGCACGGAATTACCTAAACCCTGCCCCCAGAATTCACCACGGCCAAACGCCATCAGTGACTGGGTTAACTGGTAGCCGCTGCCGAACGGATCGGCCCACGGATTCCAAAAGGAAGTAACACGGCGCATACGGTACGGTTCGGCGATAATCAGTAGCACAACCGCAAACGCACCGGAGCCGATGATGGCCAGGAACTGCCACATTTTCGCCCCCGCCAGAAACAACATCGCCAGCGTGGTGATAAACAGGACAACCACCGTACCGAGGTCAGGCTGCGCCAGCAGTAATACTGCCAGCACGACCATCACGCCCATCGGCTTACAGAATCCCCAGAAGTTACTGCGGACTTCATCCACCTTGCGCACCAGATAGCTGGCGAGATAGCAGAACAGGGAAAGTTTAGAAAACTCGGCGGGCTGAATACGCAGCGGGCCGAACGAAATCCAGCGCGATGCCCCGTTGACCGAGCTACCGACCACCAGCACTACCAGCAGCATCACCACTGAGAGCAGAAGAAGTACGTTACTGTATTTCTGCCACACCGCCATCGGCACGCGCAGTGTCACCAGCGACATCCCAAAGGCCAGCGCGAGATAAATTGCATCACGCTTGGCAAACAGGAACGGGTCATCTGCCAGACGCTGACCGATCGGCATCGAGGCCGACGTCACCATCACAAAACCAACAATCGCCAGACCAAAGGTCAGCCACAGCAGCGTGCGGTCATACAGCACCAGCGTGACGGTGTCGTTTTCTCTGGCGCCCATCACCCAGTCGTTAAATTTTCTGACGATACCCAGCCCCGGCATACGGATCCGCATCAGCCAAGCTCCTTCGCCAGCGCAGTGAAGACATCACCACGGTGTTCAAAACTGCGGAACTGATCGAGACTCGCACACGCAGGAGACAGCAACACCATGTCGCCGGAAGCCAGATGTGAACTGATTTCACGCATCGCCTGTTCCATGGTTTCAAACAGAGAAGACACTTCCGGGCGCAGCTGCGCCAGCTCAGCGCCGTCGCGGCCAAAGCAGTAAACGCGGAGTTTCTCGCCCTGCAAATAAGGCGTCAGCGAGGAGAAATCAGCAGATTTTCCGTCGCCGCCTAATAGCAGGTGCAGCGTCCCCTCGACGTGCAGGCCGTTCAGTGCCGCCTCGGTGCTGCCGACGTTGGTTGCCTTGGAATCGTTAATCCAGCGTACGCCGTTGTGCTGCCAGGCTATCTGGAAACGATGCGCCAGGCCGGTAAAGGTGGTCAGCGCTTTCAGGCTGGAAGCATGAGGAACACCGACAGCATCCGCCAGCGCCAAAGCGGCCAGCGCATTGGTATAATTGTGACGGCCGGTCAGTGGCATCTCATTGGTATTGAGGACTTTCTCACCGCGCACGCGCAGCCAGATATCATCCTGCTGGCGGGTCAGGTGATAATCACCGACATCCACCCCAAAGCTGACGCAGCGTTTATCAGCGCCGCGCACCGGCATGGTCAGCGCATCGTCCGCATTCACCACGCACAGCGCGGCGTTTTCATACACTTTCAGCTTGGCTGCACGATACTGCTGGAGGCCAAACGGATAGCGATCCATATGGTCTTCAGTCACGTTCAGAATGGTAGCCGCAGCGGCTCGCAGACTTTCCGTGGTTTCCAGCTGGAAGCTGGAGAGTTCGAGCACGAATAAATCGTATTCGAGATCCAGCATTGTCAGCACCGGCAGGCCGATATTGCCGCCCACGCCGACGCGCCATCCGGCAGCTTTTGCCATTTCACCGACCAGCGTAGTGACGGTACTTTTACCATTTGAACCGGTAATCGCCACAATCGGCGTCTGGGTTTCACGGCAGAACAGTTCGATATCACCGACGATTTCCACACCCGCTTCGGCAGCTGCACTCAGAGCAGGCGTTGCCAGTGCGATGCCCGGACTGGCAACGATCAGATCCGCATCCAGAAGCCACTCTTCATTGAGTGAACCAAGATGACGGTCAATATTATCCGCAAGCTTGTCCAGTCCAGACGGGCTGACGCGGGTATCAATAACACGCGGCGTCACGCCCCGTGCCACAAAGAAATCAACACAGGAGAGGCCGGTCAGCCCCAGCCCGATGATGACAACTTTTTTACCCTGATAGTCAGCCATAGTTACCGTACCTTCAGCGTCGCGAGGCCGATCAGCACCAGCATCAGCGAAATAATCCAGAAGCGCACAATGACACGCGGTTCCGGCCAGCCTTTAAGTTCGTAATGATGATGGATAGGCGCCATACGGAAGATGCGCTGCCCGCGTAACTTAAAGGACCCGACTTGCAGGATCACCGACAGTGTTTCGACCACGAACACACCGCCCATAATGACCAGTAAGAACTCCTGACGCAGCAATACAGCGATGGTACCCAGCGCGCCGCCCAAGGCCAGCGAACCGACATCACCCATGAAGACCTGAGCCGGATAGGTGTTGAACCACAGGAACCCGAGCCCGGCACCGACAATCGCGGTACACACGATCACCAGCTCCCCCGCGTGACGCAGATAAGGAATATGCAGGTAGCTGGCGAAATTCATGTTACCGGTCGCCCATGCCACCAGCGCAAAGCCACCGGCAACGAACACAGTGGGCATAATCGCCAGCCCGTCCAGACCATCGGTCAGGTTGACGGCGTTGCTGGTCCCCACAATCACGAAGTAGCTCAGCAGGATGTATAAAAGGCCCAGCTGCGGCATAACGTCTTTAAAGAACGGCACCACCAGCTCTGTCGCCGGCGTGTCTTTACCGATGGCATACATGGTGAAAGCGGCGGCCAGAGCGATCACCGACTGCCAGAAGTACTTCCAGCGGGCGATCAGCCCTTTGGTATCCTTGCGCACGACTTTGCGGTAATCATCGATGAAACCGACAATGCCATAGCCAATCAGCACGAACAGCACGCACCAGACATACGGATTAGACGGATACGCCCACATCAGCACCGAAATGGTAATAGAGGCCAGAATCATCAGGCCGCCCATGGTTGGCGTGCCGCGTTTGCTGAAATGGGATTCCGGGCCGTCGTTACGCACGACCTGGCCAAATGACATTTTTTGCAGACGGGCAATCATCCGCGGACCAATCCACAATGACAGGAACAATGCAGTCAGCAGGCTGACGATGGCGCGAAACGTCAGATAGGAAAAGACGTTGAAGCCGGAATAATATTTGACCAAGTGTTCGGCCAGCCAAACTAACATGTTGCATTCTCCTGTAACGCGCGTACTACCTGCTCCATTGCGGCACTACGTGAACCTTTAATTAAAACGGTAATAACCGCATGTTCGGACAGTAAGCTCGACAAACGGGCCGTCAGGGCTGCCTTATCTTCTAAATGCTCACCACACCCGCTGACATCACTGATGATGCGGCTGTCGTGGCCAATACTGAAAACTTTGTCGATCCCGGCTGCACGAATCGCTTCGCCGACCTGACGGTGGCACGCTTCGCTTTGTGCACCCAGTTCCGCCATGTCGCCAACGGCCATCACGCGGTAGCCCGGCATTTCTGCCAGAACCTGTGCGGCGGCAGTCATCGAACCGACGTTAGCGTTGTAACTGTCATCGAGCAGCGTTTTGCCTTCGCAAAGCGCGATCGGGAACAAACGACCTTTGACTGATTGCAGCGTCGCCAGGCCAGCACGCACATTTTCGAGCGAAGCACCGACCGACAGCGCCAGCGCGGCCGCAGCCATTGCGTTAGCAATGTTGTGACGCCCCGGCACAGGCAACGAAACGTCAATGCTGCCCCGAGGAGAATGCAACGTAAATGCGGTGTTCAGCGGGCTGATTTTGACGTCTGTTGCAAAGAAATCGATGCCGTCACTCTGTTGCGCAGAATTTTTTGTCGAAGAGAAACGCCAGACGGTTTTGCCGTCGAGCTTGCGCTGCCAGTTCGGCCAGTCATTATTGTCAGCGTTGATAATCGCCGTGCCGTTTTCCGGCAGGCCTTCAAAAATCTCCCCCTTGGCCTGTGCAACTCCAGCCAGTGAACCAAAACCTTCAAGGTGAGCGGCAGACAGGTTATTTACCAGCGCCGTTTCCGGCCTCGCCAGTGCGGTGGTATAAGCGATTTCGCCAGAATGGTTAGCGCCCATTTCGATGACGGCAAAATCATGTTCTGCGGTCAGGCGTAGCAACGTCAGCGGTACGCCGATGTCGTTATTGAAGTTGCCTGCGGTATACAGCACATTGCCGCATTCGCGCAAAATTGCAGCGGTCATCTCTTTCACGGAAGTTTTACCGGAGGAGCCGGTCAGGCCAACCACGCGGGCAGGAACCTGCTGACGCACCCAGCCGCCGAGCTGGCCGAGCGCAATTCGTGTATCAGCCACCACTAACTGCGGCACGTCCACCGGTAAGCGCTTACTTACCAGTAAAGCCGCTGAACCCGCTTTAACAGCGTCATCCGCGAAGTCGTGAGCATCAAATTTTTCGCCTTTCAGGGCAATGAATAAACAGCCCGGCGTAATCTGACGGGTATCTGTGGTGACACTGTCGATTTGGGTATCGTTACCGATAAGTTCGGCATTGAGTGCCGCACTCAACGTTTGCAGTGAAACACGGATCATGCGATCACCCCCAGCAAACGGGCAACCGTTACCCGGTCGGAATAATCGAGACGCTGATTGCCCACCAGTTGGTAATCCTCATGGCCTTTACCAGCGATTAGCACCACGTCATCTTCGCCAGCCTGCATAATCGCGCTGGTCACTGCTTCTGCGCGGCCATGAATTTCCTGGGCACGCCCAGCATCCAGCAGCCCGGCAAGGATATCCGCCACGATAGCGCGCGGCTCTTCGCTGCGCGGATTATCGTCAGTCACGATCACACGATCGGCGTACTGTTCCGCAATGCCGCCCATAAGAGGACGTTTACCTTTGTCGCGATCGCCGCCGCAGCCAAACACGCACCATAGCGTGCCACGGCAATGCAGTCGCGCTGCCGCCAATGCTTTTTCCAGCGCGTCCGGCGTATGAGCGTAATCTACAACGGCGGTAGGTTTGCCCGGCGCATTGAATACTTCCATGCGGCCACACACCGGTTGCAGCTGTGAACTCACCGCCAGCAACTGCGACAGTGGATAATCCTGAGAAAGCAAGGTCGCCAGCGCCACCAGCAAATTACTGACGTTGAACGCGCCCATCAGACGGCTTTCCAGCAGCCCTTCGCCCCAGCTTGAATCGATATTGACGGTCGCGCCGTTGTCGTGATAATTCACGCTACGCGCCGCCAGCCAGCGGCCTTTCCAGTCAGCCGGGATGTTGTTTTCCATGGTGACGGCGATAGCGTCCGGCGTTTTCGCCAACCAACGCAATCCGACTTCATCGTCAGCATTGATAATTTTTTGGCCAACCTGATGCGAAGAAAAGAGTTGCCATTTGGCGTCTTCATAACTCTGCATGTCGCCGTGATAATCCAGATGGTCGCGGCTCAGGTTGGTGAAGGCAGCGGCGGCAAACGGCAACGCGGCAACGCGGTGCTGGACCAGACCGTGGGAAGAGACTTCCATCGCGGCGAAGGTGGCGCCTTGCTGTACCAAATCCGCCAGAATATGCTGAACCTGGACCGCAGAACCGGTGGTGTTTTCCGCCGGTACCACTTTATCGAGTAAGCCATTGCCGACGGTGCCCATTACGGCGCTCGTTTCACCGAGCAACTGGCTCCACTGAGCCAACAGCTGCGTAGTGGTGGTTTTGCCGTTGGTGCCAGTCACGCCGATCAGACGTAACGCCTGACCCGGCTGATGGTAAAAACGCCCCGCCAGTTCTGACAGCAAGACGTTCAGATTCTCGAGGTAAATTACCGGTACACCATGCATCTGGCAGACCGTTCCATGCTCTTGTTCACCCTTTGCTTCGGCCACAACGGCAGCGACACCCTGAGCAATTGCCTGAGGAATAAAACGACGCCCATCACTGGTATGGCCTGAAATCGCGACAAACAGATCTCCGGCAGCCGCGACGCGGCTGTCTAAAATCATGTCTTTTAGCGCTACTGCCGGGGCATCACTCACCCAGGGCGCTAATAGGTCGCGCAAATTACGATCTGCCACCTGAAGCCTCTTTTTGATTATTCACTATGTCTGCATTTTCATCGGCAGTCAGCGCATCCGGTTCGATGTTCATGGTGCGCAATACACCGCCCATGATCGCGCCAAACACAGGTGCGGAAACAGCCCCACCGTAATACTTCCCTGCCTGCGGATCGTTGATAACCACCACCAGCGCAAATCTTGGATTGCTTGCCGGTGCAACGCCTGCGGTGTAGGCAATGTATTTGTTCACATACTTACCATCGGGACCGACTTTCTTCGCGGTACCGGTTTTAATCGCTATACGGTATCCCTTGATCGCTGCTTTAACACCACCGCCGCCGGGTAGCGCGACGCTTTCCATCATATGCACGACGGTGCGGACAATCGGTTCAGGGAAGATACGTTCGCCGGAAACGGGCGGATCAACTTTGGTGATCGACAGCGGACGATAAATGCCCATGCTGCCAATCGTTGCATAGACTCGCGCTAACTGGAGAGGTGTCACCATTAGCCCGTAGCCGAAAGAGAAGGTGGCCCTCTCTATGTCAGACCACCGTTGTTTTTTAGGGTATAAGCCACTGCTTTCTCCAACCAGTCCCAAATTGGTCGGTTTTCCCAATCCGAATCGCGAGTAGGTATCTACCAGCTCTGCGGATGGCATCGATAACGCCAGTCGTGAAACACCGACGTTACTCGACTTCTGCAAGATACCCGTCACGGAGAGCTCCGCGTAACGGGCCACATCTTTAATCTCATGACCGTTAATTCGATACGGCACGGTGTTCAGCACGCTGTTCTCGCGCACAACACCATTTTTCAGCGCCGTCATCACCACCATAGGTTTGACGGTAGAACCCGGCTCGAAGATGTCTGTGATCGCGCGGTTACGCATCACGTCTTTCGGCGTGTTCGGCATGTTATTTGGGTTATAAGACGGGCTGTTGGCCATCGCCAGCACTTCGCCGGTTTGCACATCGACCAGCACCGCAGTGCCTGATTCGGCTTTGTTAAATGCCACGGCGTTGTTCAGCTCGCGGTACACCAGCGCCTGCAAACGCTCGTCAATGCTCAGCGCCAGATTGTGCGCAGCCTGGCTGTCAACGGAGGAAATGTCTTCAATGACGCGCCCGAAGCGGTCTTTACGAATGGTGCGCTCGCCCGGCTTCCCGGTCAGCCAGCGGTCAAAACTTTTCTCAACACCTTCAATACCTTCGCCATCGATGTTAGTGACGCCAATGACGTGCGATGTCACCTGCCCGGCCGGATAGTAACGACGGGACTCCTGACGCAAGGAAATCCCCGGCAGTTTGAGTTTGTGAATATATTCGCCAACGGAAGGGTTGATCTGACGCGCGAGATAAACGAAGCGGCCTTTTGGATTCGCGTTGATGCGGGCAGACAGCTGATCGAGTGGCATGTTGAGCGCATCGGCGAGCGCTTTCCACTTGGTATCGACCGTAATGCCGCCGCGATCGTTAATTTCTTTCGGATCGGCCCAAATTGCATTTACAGGCACGCTGACGGCCAGAGGGCGTCCGGAGCGGTCGGTAATCATCCCACGGGAGGTCGGAATGGTTTGAACGCGCAGGGAACGCAGGTCCCCTTCTTTTACCAGCTTATCGGGGTTTATCACCTGAAGATAAGCCACCCGCAACATTAGACCCAGTAAGGCCAGTAAAATACAGGCGCACAACAACGCAAAACGCCAGCTGATAAAGCTGGCTTGATCTTCGGGACGCTTTAACTTCGCGGTGCGTGTTGCTTTCATTAGCTGCCTGTATTCTCCGTGCGCATTTTAAGGCTGAACCACAATAGTTTCTTGAGATGGATCAACGTGCTGCATCTGCAATTTCTCCGTTGCGATGCGTTCTACCCGACTGTGATCGCCGAGAGCATTCTCTTCAAGGATCAGGTTGCGCCACTCAATGTCCAGCGCATCCCTCTCCAGTACTAACTGTTCGCGCTGTGCCGTCAGTAAACGCGTCCGGTGTGCAGTGGTGACCACAAAGATGGCGCTGACCAAAACGGCAATCAGCAAAATCATCGGGATCTTGCCATTGCGCAAAATGTCGCTGGCAATGACCCCCACTAACCCGTGGCGTTCATTGCCAATCACGATGCCGTTCTCTCAGCAAAACGCAGGACTGAACTGCGTGCCCGCGGGTTTTCTGACACTTCCGCATCGGAAGGCATCATTTTCCCCACTGATTTTAATGAGCGTCCGCCAAGTTCAGCGATCTGGGCTTCTGTCATTGGAATACCGGCTGGCACCTGCGCACCACGGCTATGCTGACGAATAAAGCGTTTCACGATGCGGTCTTCCAGCGAGTGGAAGCTGATCACGGATAAACGCCCTGCCGGTGCCAGAATTTCCAGTGCGCCATCCAGCGCACGTTCGATTTCTTCCAATTCACTGTTGATGTAGATACGAATCGCCTGGAAGCTGCGTGTCGCCGGATGCTTATGCTTTTCACGAAACGGCGAGGCATTCGCAATCAAATCAGCCAGTTCTTTGGTACGTGTCATTGGCAATTCGCGGTTACGCTCAACAATCGCGCGCGCAATGCGTTTGGCAAAGCGCTCTTCACCGAACGTTTTTAATACCCAGATGATGTCTTCCTCTTCCGCTTTCATCAGCCATTCTGCCGCTGAGTAACCGCGTGTCGGATCCATGCGCATATCCAGAGGTCCGTCACGCATAAAGGAGAAGCCGCGTTCCGCATCATCAAGCTGCGGAGAGGAAACGCCTAAATCAAGCAGCACGCCGTCGATCTTACCTTCCAGACCACGTTCGCGAACATAGTCAGCGAGATCGGAGAAAGGTCCGTGAACGATAGAAAAACGTGCGTCATCAATAGATTCTGCAGCTTTAATTGCCTGCGGATCGCGGTCGATCGCCAGCAGGCGACCTTGCGGGCCAAGCTGTGACAAAATCAGACGTGAGTGGCCACCGCGGCCAAAGGTGCCGTCTATGTAAATGCCGTCCTGGCGGATGTTCAGGCCGTTGACGGCTTCATCCAGCAAGACGGAAGTGTGTTTGTAGTTTTCAACCATGCTTATAATGACAAGTCCTGTAATCGGTCAGAGAGTGGTTCCTGAGACGATTGTTCAGCGTCTATGTCTTCCTTAACTTGTTGATACCAGGTCTGTTCATCCCACAGTTCAAACTTGTTGAACTGCCCAACCAGCATCACTTCTTTTGCGAGCCCGGCGTGCTGACGCAGAGTATTGGCAATCAACAGACGCCCGGCGTTATCCATCTGACATTCACTTGCATGTCCCAGTAACAGGCGCTGAATACGGCGCTCGACGGGGTTCATACTCGACAGACGGGACAATTTACGTTCGATAATTTCCCACTCGGGAAGGGTGTAAAGGAGGAGGCATGGGTGATGGAGGTCTATGGTGCACACCATTTGACCTTGCGATTCTTCGCTCAGCAAATCCCGGTAACGGGTGGGTACGGCAAGTCGCCCTTTGCTGTCGAGGTTAACCATCGTCGCGCCACGAAACATGACCGATCTACCCCTCTATGACCCTAATCACCACTTTCCTCCACAAATTCCCACTTAAAAGAGTTTACGGATGGTTTCAAAACCTTGTCAAGCCAGAGCGGAGGCGGTTTGGCAATATTTACGCGGGGACTCGAAAGCCCGACGTAACGCTGTGAGGTATTTTAGAGGTGAAATAGAAAATAACGTCATGATTAGTTGAAGAAATTTCGGAGGGTTAATAATTTCGTTTAAAAAAAAACCAAACTGAATATTATTTAACTATTTATATTCTTCTGTTATCTGACTCTCGTTTCTTGTTCTCTTGCCATAAGAAAAATCATTTCTGATTTTTTTTTCGGCTATCACTGCTAAATCATCATCATTTTGTGAGCCAGCCCGCATGGCATAAGCCTTTCAGGGCGTTTAAAAACCACGAGTCGCGAGACAGCCGCAAGTCCGGATAAATTAAGCGGGGAATTCTACAGCACTTTTGCAGACAGCATTAACGTATTTTAGATATCAATAAACAGATTTATATCGGCATCAGAAAGACGAAAACATTTGTTAATAATTCAGCGATCTGAGAATGCTCCTAAAATAACCACTTTCCCTGCGTGGGATTTTTTATCTCGTTTGTGAGCATAATGATCAATTGGGTAAGAGAGGATAGAAAAGCGTGTTTGTGCGAGGGAATCACGGGCACTCAGTAGAATACCCGTCAGGATCACTTGCGGCTCAACCGGCCACGACGGAAGAGGTTGCGACGAATACGGGTCAGGCCTGCTTTGGGCTTTTTCGGTTCATCCAGACACGCAAGTACCAGTTCCAGCACACGTTCGGCAACGTCACGATGACGCTGTGCGACCGCCAGCACCGGACACTCGAGGAAGTCGAGAAGCTCGTTATCCCCAAAGGTGGCAATCACCAGATCGACAGGCAAACGCCCTTCCGTTTTCAGCGTGACGTCCATGACGCCCTGCAACAACTGGAACGAGGTGGTGAAAAGCGCCTGCGGCATCGGATTGTGTTTCAGCCACTGGGCAAACACCACCGCCGCTGATTCACGGTCATATGCATTGGCGTAAAGATACTGCGGCTGACGTGAATCTTCAGCCCAGGCCTGGCGGAAGCCCTGCTCGCGCAGGAAGCTGACCGACAATTCAGGCAATGCACCGAGATACAATACCGATTCAGCAGGGAATGTACGCAATTCCTGCGCCAGCATCAGGGCATCTTCCTGATCGGCACCGACAACGCTGATGAAATGCTCAGGGTCGAGCGCGCGATCCAGCGCAATAATGGGGAAATCGTCATTGGCCCAGCGCTGATAAAACGGATGCTCCGGCGGTAAAGACGTGGAAATGATAATCGCATCAACCTGACGCTGCAGCAGATGCTCAATGCAGCGCATCTCGTTGTCGGGCTGATCTTCTGAACAGGCTATCAGCAACTGATACCCGCGCTGGCGTGCCTGACGTTCGAGAAAATTGGCAATTTTGGTATAACTGGTATTTTCCAGATCGGGGATCACCAGACCAATAGATCGGGTTCGGCCAGCGCGTAAGCCCGCTGCCACCGCATTCGGGTGATAGTTATGTTCCTTCACGACAGCCATGACTTTTTCGACTGTTTTATCGCTGACACGATACTGCTTCGCTTTGCCGTTAATTACATAACTGGCCGTCGTACGCGAAACGCCCGCTAACCTCGCGATCTCATCCAGCTTCACTGAGATAACCCCTTAAGAAAGATAATGCTTTATCTAACCCCAGAAGCCCCTGCCGGGCAAGGTGTTTTACCGAATCGCTTCACCTGAGCCACAAAAAAGAAAGCCCAACCAAAAAGTTGAGCTTTCATAGAGCAGATAAATTTTACATCCTGCTGATTTTTTAGGCTTTAGCGCATGATCTTATCGCCGCGCGAAACACCGACCACGCCGGAGCGTGCCACTTCGACGATTTCAGCCACATCACGAATGCTGGCTAAAAACGCGTCTAACTTGTCGCTGGTGCCCGCAAGCTGAACGGTGTAAAGCGTCGCCGTAACATCAACAATCTGGCCACGGAAGATTTCAGTGGAACGCTTCACCTCTTCGCGGCCATAGCCGGAAGCCTGGACCTTCACCAGCATGATTTCGCGCTCAACGTGAGCGCCCTGCACGAGTTCGGTGACGCGCAGCACGTCGACCAGCTTATGCAGCTGCTTTTCTATCTGCTCGAGCACCTTGGCATCGCCTACGGTCTGGATCGTCATTCGCGACAATGTCGGATCATCGGTCGGCGCAACAGTGAGGCTTTCGATGTTGTAGCCACGCTGAGAGAAAAGGCCGACTACGCGCGACAACGCGCCCGATTCGTTTTCCAGTAATACTGATAAAATCCGGCGCATGATCAGGTCCTCTCCGTTTTGCTTAACCACATTTCGTCCATCGCACCGCCACGGATGTGCATCGGGTAAACGTGTTCTGTTTCATCAATGCTGATATCCACGAATACCAGACGATTTTTCTGTTCCAGTGCCTGAATAAGTTTGCTTTCCAGCTCATCCGGCGTGCGGATAGCAATGCCGACGTGACCATAGGCTTCCGCCAGTTTGACGAAGTCAGGCAGCGATTCCATGTAGGATTGCGAATGGCGACCAGAATAAATCATGTCCTGCCACTGTTTCACCATACCGAGATAACCGTTATTCAGGTTGACCACAATTACTGGCAAACCGTATTGCAGCGCCGTCGACAGCTCCTGAATATTCATCTGGATACTGCCGTCGCCGGTCACACAAATCACCGTTTCGTCCGGCAGACCGAGTTTCACACCCAGCGCAGCCGGCAGGCCAAAGCCCATCGTGCCGAGGCCACCGGAATTTATCCAGCGACGTGGCTTATCAAACTGATAATAGAGTGCGGCAAACATCTGATGCTGACCGACGTCCGACGTCACATAGGCATCGCCTTTGGTCAGGCGATGCAGCGTTTCGATAACGGCCTGCGGTTTGATTTTTCCACTGTTTTTGTCGTAGCTCAGGCACTGACGCGCACGCCAGTTTTCAATACTTGTCCACCAGTCGCGCAGCGCATCGAATTCCTGTTTGTCGTCGCTCTGCGCCAGCAGTTCCAGCATCTGAACCAGCGTCTGCTTCGCATCACCGACGATCGGAATGTCGGCACTGACGGTTTTTGAGATCGATGTTGGATCGATATCGATATGCATTACGGTGGCATTCGGGCAGTACTTCGCCAGATTGTTAGTGGTTCGGTCGTCGAAACGCACACCCACGCCAAAGATCAGATCCGCATTGTGCATCACCATATTGGCTTCGTAGGTGCCGTGCATACCGAGCATACCGAGGCTCTGACGATGGGTGCCAGGAAATGCGCCCAAGCCCATCAGAGAGGTGGTTACCGGCAGATTCAGTTTCTCCGCCAGCTCCAGAATTTCCGCATGACACTCAGAGTTGATCGCGCCACCGCCGACGTACAGCACCGGTTTTTTCGCGGCCAGTAACGTCTGCAATCCGCGTTTAATTTGCCCGCGATGGCCTTGCACCGTCGGATTATAGGACCGCATCGTTACCTGCTCAGGGTAAGCGTATGGCAATTTGATTTGCGGATTCACCACGTCTTTTGGCAAATCGACCACCACCGGCCCCGGACGGCCCGTGGACGCCAGATAGAACGCTTTTTTCAGCACGGTAGGAATATCCTCCGCGCGTTTTACCAGAAAACTGTGTTTCACCACTGGACGGGAGATCCCCACCATGTCGCATTCCTGGAACGCGTCATAACCGATAAGTGAACTGTGTACCTGGCCGGATAGCACCACCAGCGGAATGGAATCCATATAAGCTGTCGCAATACCGGTGATAGCATTGGTTGCGCCGGGACCGGAGGTCACCAGCACCACGCCCACTTCGCCCGTGGCGCGCGCATAACCGTCAGCCATATGAACAGCGGCCTGTTCATGTCTCACCAGCACATGATCAATCCCGCCGACCGTGTGCAGGGCATCATAGATATCCAACACCGCCCCGCCGGGATAACCGAATAACTGCTTCACGCCCTGATCGATTAACGATCGAACGACCATCTCGGCTCCTGACAACATCTCCATGGTTTTGCCTCCAGGCTTTTTATTTCTTCTATAGGATGACTTTTTATTTCAGCAAGCTGTTCTATCAAGCAGCAATCTAAAGTTAAATTACTGAATTTTAGGCCTTTACGCAGAGCGGATGAAAACCCTGCTGTTCTTATTGGCGTTGCTAACTCAACTCAGTACCTTAGCGTGAGAATTTGGGTCAGGCAAACGCCAAAATAGGGATGACAGATTTCGTTTATTGCGACACGCTGCCATCAATCGCCCGTTCGGGACAAAACACTGCCTGCGTACGGCAACCAGTCAGAAATATCAGGAAGGCGGGAAAAATTACAGGATTAAATTATGTCTGATGCTGACATAGGAATGATCAGGGAACCGGCGAACAGGCCTTCGCCGGTATTGAGAAAATGGGAGAGTCGCGGTGTTATTCGCCGTACAGTTCGTCGATTTCCTTTTTGTAGCGACTGAAAATAATCTTACGACGCAGCTTGAGCGTCGGCGTCAGTTCGCCGGATTCCATAGTGAAAGGTTTGATCAGCAGCACAAATTTTTTCACCTGCTCAAAGCCTGCCAAATCCTGTTGAATTTCACGCAACTGATGAGCAAACAGCGACAGAATCTGTTCGTTTTTGACCAGACCGCTGCGGTTGAAATAATCGATATGATGCGCCTGCGCGTACATATTGAGCACATCGAAATCTGGCACGATCAGCGCAGAAACAAAGTGACGCTCATCGGCGATCACTGCCGCCTGTTCAATGTAACGATCCTGCACCAGCGTGCCTTCGATCCGCTGCGGCGCAATGTATTTACCGCCCGAGGTTTTCATCAGATCTTTCAGTCGTTCGGTGATAAACACGTTGCCTTCTGCGTCCATCTTCCCTGCATCACCGGTTTTGAACCAGCCATCCGCAGTGAAACTGGCCGCTGTTTCTTCCGGCTTATTGAAGTAACCACGCAGCAGAGTAGGTCCGCGTACCTGAATTTCATTTTCGTCACCGATACGTACATCGATTTCCGGTAACGCTGTGCCGACAGAGCCAAAGCGGAAATCCCTCTCTTCCCAGCAGGTGACGGTGGCGCACGTTTCCGTCAAACCATAACCGTACTTGATGTGCAAACCGAGGGATTCGAAAAACAGAATCACATTGTCATCAAGGCTCGCGCCCGCCGCTGGCAGAAAACGTAAGTTACCGCCGAGCAAACCACGCAGCTTTTTAAGCA
This sequence comes from Enterobacteriaceae bacterium Kacie_13, assembly GCA_013457415.1. Lineage (NCBI taxonomy): Bacteria > Pseudomonadati > Pseudomonadota > Gammaproteobacteria > Enterobacterales > Enterobacteriaceae > Enterobacteriaceae bacterium Kacie_13. The sequence goes on along the minus strand of CP045665.1, from coordinate 763,171 downwards.
CCAGCTTGTCCGCCAGAAAATATGCCGGTGCAAGCCAAAAGGGATAACGTACGCCACGGCGCTCGGTCAGAAACTTCTCTTTACCCTGTGCCACTGCCCAGTGGAACAGCCGCTTTTTCACCGTTCCCGCGCGGGCCACTTTGTCGTGAATTGCACTGAACACTTTTTCATAAAAACGCGGCACGGCGCACATGACGCTGGGTTTCACGGCCTGTAACGCATCCCGTACCAAATCGGTATCACGCAGAAAGACGTTCTGCGCCCCGCAGTGCATAACAAAGAAGCTCCACGCCCGCTCGAACACGTGAGCCAGCGGCAGAAAACACAGAGAGATATCCTGGTCGGAAATCGTCAGGCGTTTTTCGTGCTGTTTCAGTTGCGTCGCCATGCTGCGATAGTCGAGCATCACGCCTTTGGCTTCCCCGGTCGTACCTGAGGTATAGATCAGTGTGAATAAATCGTTGAGATCGCGGGTGCTGATGCGAGCCTCGCGCTCGGCGTCTGACGCTGGGTCCAGTACGGCGGTATCTGGCACATGTCGGGCTATGTTCACACCCTGTAAATCGACGTTATTATCGAGTACCAGAATGTGTTTTAGCTGCGGGCAGAGCTCGCGCAACGCAATCGCCGCGTCGTATTGCTTTTGGCCGACCACGAATAATATACGGATATCCGCATCGTTAAGTACGTACGCGGATTGCGCGGGCGTGTTCGTGGCATAGACCGGCACGGTGACCGCGCGCAGTTGCAAAATTGCCAGATCCGCCGTTGCCCAGGCGATGGAATTGTTCCCGCAGATTGCAATCCGCTCCTGAACCTCCACCTGCTCCCGTAAAAGGAGAGACGATAAAACATCGACTTTCGCCCCTAACTGGCGCCAGGTCAGTGATGTTTCAACAGCAGGTGACCATTCACGAAAGGCGGTTTGGTCAGCACGAAGAGTGACCTGTTGGCGAAAACGGGCGATCAAATGGTACTCATTTAAGGTTGAATTCATTGAGCGTCTATACCGGCGTTCAGCGCAGCTCGCCAGGAGGCGGCTAACTGAATTGCTCTGTTACAAAGATTTAACGCAGTCTACCGACAAATATTGCGCGGCGAAATGAAATTATAGAGCGTCAGAGGATGCGAAACAGCGGCTCAAAATGAGTAAATGGTGGGAGAAAAAAACCCGCGTAGTTTTAACCAGGCGAAAAAGCACGCAGGATAAAAAACTTCAAAATAAATCATAACCAGGCATATTTACTCCAGCACACGCCAAAGTAAATATGATGTTCGTTTAGGGATCAGAGGGTCAATACACACTGGCTTAGTAAAGATTTCATCCACATATTGCCGCGGTCTTTACTGGAAGACTCATGCCATGACAGATAACAGGTCAGCTGATTTTTCATCCACGGTAATGGAATGACAGATAAATTCAGGATGCCGGTATTGGCCTGCGCTAACCAGCGGGGAACCAATGCCACCATGTCGGTTTTCGACACGATTTCCATGACGCTGTAGAGATCGGTTCCCTGATAGGCGATTAAAGATTGCAGCTCAGGATCATCATAATAAGGCGCACTGAAAGAATAGAAGCGATCAATCATCATGACAGCATGTTTTTCGCGCAGGTATTTCTCGTCGGACATGTAAGGGCTAATCCGGGGATGACTTTGTGCCGCAACCAATACCAGTTCGTCATTAAATAATGGTTCGTTACAGAAATCAGGTCGTTCAAATTTACGGTAGCTGATCATAAATTCGATATTTTGGTAGCGCAGCTGATGTTCAATATTATCAGTAACGATTGTCTGTAATTTGATACTGACGCTGCTGGCCAGGGTATCGACGGCGTGCAGAACCTGAGATGTCAGGCGTTTATCCAGCGGGCTGCAAATTGCGACGTTAAACTGTCGCATACTGACACTGGGGTCGAAGCCCGCACCGGGCAATTCATTCATGATCAACTGAAGTGCCTGACGAACAGGTCCGAACAGCTGACGGGCACGCATTGTCGGTTGGATGCCCCGACCGTAGCGAACAAATAAATCATCATTGAACATGATTTTCAAACGGGCCACAGCATTACTGACAGCGGGCTGAGACATGCCCAGCATATTGGCTGCACGTGTAATATTTTGTAATTGCATGACGGCATCGAAGACAGTCAATAAATTAAGATCGACATTACGCAGATGCGTTTCAAACTCAGCAGCTTTTGCAGAGTTTTCGGTAATGATGTCAGACATGTTTATCCCCATTAAAGATCATCACGCTCGAATAACAATGATTATCTTTAATTGATTTATTTAAACAAAATACGGCACAGTCATATCAGACTAATAAATAATAGCCCACAAAAATACGTGCCATTTCATAGTGTTATTATTTTAAAAGGACCTAAGCGTTGTTTCTAATAATCAGAAAGCAAAATATTAATCTCATATCTCTTCTAAAAACTGATGATATAAGACAATAAAATAATTACCGAAACAACATGCAAAAAATGAATAATAAGTTAAGCAGCAGTAAATCATATCTAATCAACTGAATCAGAAAGACTATTTTTCAATTAGATTAATTTATAGTTCATTTTTGTACTGTTTTTATCCAAGAAAATCGTCGTAATGGCTGAGAAATCCTTTCCTCCAAACACATGCTTACAGGTAGTGTTTTATGCTAAATGAGATTGCTTTTCATTTGTAAAAATTACCACTATTTCCACACCCTGAAGGTTGACATAGCACACACATTCCCGTATCACTTTAAGCACTGTTTGAACGATATCCGTTTTAACTACCCTATTAAGAGAAGCTGAAAATACATGTTCATGATTACCCGTCTCCTTGGCCTACTACTCAACGCAAAAAATTTGCGCGGTATGCCAGTGGGCGAAAATCAGAACTGATTCAACTTCCACAGACAATAAACCCGCGCCGATGCGCGGGTTTTTTTTTATCTCCCGCAGGGCGCGAAAAATAGAGCAGACAAGGAAAAACCCATGAGCGAGCAAGTCATTATTTTCGATACCACGCTGCGTGACGGTGAGCAGGCGTTACAAGCCAGCCTGAGTGTTAAAGAGAAGATTCAAATTGCAATGGCGCTGGAAAGGATGGGCGTTGACGTGATGGAAGTCGGCTTCCCGGTATCCTCCCCCGGCGATTTCGAGTCTGTGCAAACGATCGCGCGCCAGATTAAAAACAGCCGCGTTTGTGGTCTGGCACGTTGCGTAGACGGTGACATCGACGCTGCAGCCGAAGCATTACGCGTTGCTGAAGCCTTCCGCATCCATGTTTTCCTGGCCACCTCGACATTGCACATTGAGTCCAAACTGAAGCGTTCGTTTGATCAGGTTCTGGAGATGGCAGTTCACTCGGTGAAACGAGCCCGTAACTATACCGATGACGTCGAATTCTCATGCGAAGATGCGGGCCGTACACCGCTGGATAATCTGTGCCGCGTCGTCGAGGCCGCGATCAAAGCCGGAGCGACCACCATCAACATTCCTGATACGGTCGGTTACACCACCCCGGTTCAGTTTGGCGGCATCATTACTAATTTGTATGAGCGCGTGCCAAACATTGATAAAGCGATTATCTCCGTACACTGCCACGACGATCTGGGCATGGCGGTAGGTAACTCTATCGCGGCGATTCAGGCCGGTGCGCGTCAGGTAGAAGGCACACTGAACGGTATTGGCGAACGCGCCGGGAACACCGCACTGGAAGAAGTCATCATGGCGATCCGCACCCGCTCTGATTACATGAACGTCCACACCAATATCAATCACAAAGAAATCTATCGTACCAGCCAGATTGTCAGCCAGATAACCAACATGCCGATCCCTGGCAACAAAGCGATTGTCGGCTCCAACGCCTTCGCACACTCCTCCGGTATTCATCAGGATGGCGTGCTGAAAAATCGCGAAAACTACGAAATCATGACTCCGGAATCCATTGGTCTGAACCAGATTCAGTTAAACCTGACATCCCGTTCTGGTCGCGCCGCTGTGAAGCACCGTATGGAAGAAATGGGCTACAAAGAATCCGATTACAACATGGATCATCTGTATGCCGCGTTCCTGAAGCTGGCTGACAAAAAAGGTCAGGTTTTCGACTACGATTTAGAAGCGCTGGTGTTCATTAATAAGCAGCAAGAAGAGCCAGAGTTTTACCGACTGGACAACTTCAGCGTGCAGTCCGGCTCAAAGATCACTGCTACCGCATCAGTGAATCTGGCATGCGGCGATGAAATTATTACCGAAGCCGCCACCGGCAATGGCCCCGTTGATGCCGTCTATCAGGCGATTAACCGCATCACCGGTTATCAAATCGAGCTGGTGAAATATCAGCTGAGTGCCAAAGGTCAGGGCCGTGATGCACTGGGTCAGGTCGACGTGGTCGTTTCCTTTAATGGCCGCCGCTTCCACGGCGTGGGTCTGGCGACGGACATCGTTGAATCCTCCGCCAAAGCGATGGTTCACGTACTGAATAATATCTGGCGCAGCAAACAAGTTGAGATCGAAAAACAACGTTTGCAGCACGAAGTTAAGCAACAAAATAACATTCAAAATAATCAGGAAACGGTGTGAACATGAGCAAGACCCATCATATTGCCGTCTTACCCGGAGACGGAATTGGCCCGGAAGTTATGGCCCAGGCATACAAAGTTCTGGACGCAGTACGTGCGCGTTTTGGCCTGAAAATCAGCACCAGCGAATACGACGTCGGTGGCGCAGCTATCGATAAACACGGCAGTCCGTTGCCGGAAGCGACCGTTGCCGGTTGCGAACAAGCCGATGCTATTCTGTTCGGCTCGGTCGGTGGCCCGAAATGGGAACACCTGCCGCCAAATGATCAGCCGGAGCGCGGCGCATTGCTGCCCCTGCGTAAGCATTTCAAATTGTTCAGCAACCTGCGCCCTGCCCGGCTGTATCAGGGTCTGGAAGAATTCTGCCCGCTGCGTGCCGACATCGCCGCTAAAGGCTTCGACATTCTGTGCGTCCGTGAACTGACCGGCGGCATTTACTTCGGCCAGCCGAAAGGCCGAGAAGGCCAGGGTCAGCATGAGAAAGCCTTCGACACCGAAGTGTATTACCGCTTTGAGATCGAACGTATTGCCCGCATCGCCTTTGAATCTGCGCGCAAACGCCGCAGTATTGTGACTTCCATCGATAAAGCCAACGTATTGCAAACGTCCATTATGTGGCGTGAAGTGGTAAACGAAATTGCGAAGGATTACCCGGACGTCAGCCTGAGCCACATGTACATCGATAACGCGACTATGCAGCTGATAAAAGATCCGTCGCAGTTTGACGTACTGCTGTGCTCCAACCTGTTCGGCGACATCCTGTCTGACGAATGCGCAATGATTACCGGTTCCATGGGTATGTTGCCTTCCGCCAGCATGAACGAACAGGCGTTTGGTCTGTTCGAACCGGCGGGCGGTTCCGCGCCGGATATCGCCGGTAAAAACATCGCTAACCCGATTGCCCAGATCCTCTCTGCCGCGCTGTTGCTGCGTTACAGTCTGGGAGAGGATAAAGCGGCCAACGCTATCGAGCAGGCCGTCAATAAAGCGCTGGAAGCAGGACACCGCACCGGTGATTTGGCGAACGGCCAGCAGGCGCTGGGCACCAGTGAAATGGGCGATATCATTGCCCGCTTTGTTAAAGAAGGGGCATAACATGGCGAAGACGCTGTATCAGAAACTGTATGACGCGCACGTCGTTTACGAAGCGCAAAATGAAACGCCGCTGTTGTACATCGATCGCCACCTGGTGCACGAAGTGACTTCTCCGCAGGCGTTCGACGGCCTGCGCGCGATGGGACGTCCGGTGCGTCAGCCGGGTAAAACCTTCGCCACGATGGACCACAACGTATCCACTCAAACCAAAGACATCAATGCAAGCGGCGAGATGGCGCGCATTCAGATGCAGGAATTGATCAAGAACTGCGCAGAATTTGGCGTGCAGCTGTATGACCTGAACCACCCCTTCCAGGGCATCGTTCACGTGATCGGCCCTGAGCAGGGCATGACCTTGCCGGGCATGACCATCGTCTGCGGCGACTCTCATACAGCGACGCACGGTGCGTTTGGCTCACTGGCTTTCGGTATCGGCACATCAGAAGTGGAACACGTGCTGGCGACGCAAACCCTGAAACAGGGTCGCGCTAAAACGATGAAAATCGAAGTGACCGGCGACGCACCTGCCGGTATCACCGCCAAAGACATCGTACTGGCGATCATCGGTAAAACCGGCAGCGCCGGCGGTACCGGTCACGTTGTCGAGTTCTGCGGTAAAGCCATTGAAGCGCTGAGCATGGAAGGTCGTATGACCCTGTGCAACATGGCGATTGAAATGGGCGCTAAAGCCGGTCTGGTCGCGCCAGACGACACCACATTTGCTTATCTGAAAGGCCGTCAGTTCGCGCCGAAAGATCAGAGCTGGGACGCTGCCGTCGAGTACTGGAAAACCCTGAAAACGGATGCGGATGCCAAATTCGACAGTGTGGTGACGCTGGACGCGGCAGATATCGCACCGCAGGTCACCTGGGGTACGAACCCCGGTCAGGTCATGGGCGTTAATCAGACGATCCCAAATCCTTCCTCTTTTGCCGATCCGGTAGAACGCGCATCCGCTGAAAAAGCGCTGGCATATATGGATTTGCAACCGGGCATTAAACTGACCGACGTGGCGATCGATAAAGTGTTCATCGGTTCCTGCACCAACTCACGTATCGAAGATTTACGCGCTGCCGCCGCCGTCGCCAAAGGTCGTAAAGTTGCGACCGGCGTGCAGGCGATTGTGGTACCCGGCTCCGGCCCGGTAAAAGCACAGGCCGAAGAAGAAGGTCTGGATAAGATCTTCATCGAAGCTGGTTTCGAATGGCGTCTGCCGGGCTGCTCTATGTGTCTGGCGATGAATAACGACCGTCTGGAACCGGGCGAACGTTGCGCGTCTACCAGCAACCGTAACTTCGAAGGCCGTCAGGGCCGTGGCGGACGCACGCATCTGGTCAGCCCGGCAATGGCGGCCGCTGCGGCAGTTACTGGCCGTTTCGCTGATATTCGTGAACTGAACTGAGGAAAACACCATGGCTAAATTTACCCAACACATCGGTCTGGTGGTTCCTTTGGATGCTGCTAACGTCGATACCGATGCCATCATTCCGAAACAGTTTTTGCAGAAAGTGACCCGCACTGGTTTCGGTCAGCATCTGTTCAACGACTGGCGTTTTCTGGACGACGCGGGTCAGGTGCCTAACCCGGACTTCGTTCTGAACAAGCCGCGTTATAAAGGCGCGAGTATTTTACTGGCGCGTGAAAACTTTGGCTGCGGTTCATCCCGTGAACATGCGCCGTGGGCGCTGACCGACTACGGTTTCCACGCGGTGATCGCCCCGAGTTTTGCCGATATCTTTTACGGTAACTCGTTCAACAACCAGTTGCTGCCAATCACCCTGAGCGATGCAGAAATTGATGAACTGTTCGCGCTGGTGAAAGATAATGAAGGCATCACTTTCGAAGTGGATCTGGAAGCGCAGACCGTCAAAGCCGGTGATAAAAGCTATCCATTTGTGATCGACAGCTTCCGCCGTCACTGCATGATCAACGGTCTGGACAGCATCGGTCTGACGCTGCAACACGAAGAAAACATCTCTGCTTACGAGAAGAATCAGCCTGTCTTTATGAACTGATTGCTACCCCGTCGGCATAAAAAAACCCGCGACTGTCGCGGGTTTTTCTTTTCATTTCATTCAGACGTCTTTGACTTTATACATGAGTCCTAATGCGATAATAGCCAACGCCGTCGCCACCCAGTACACCGGATAATGCCCGAAGCTTTCGACGATAAAGCCCTGCAATAACCCCGCGCAGATAACGCCAGTGGAAATGCTGTTGGTGAATAACGTAGTCGCTGAACCTGCACGGCCCGGCATCAAATCCTGAAAATAGAGCATCCCGATACCCGCCACGATGCCGATGAAAATCGCGTTAAACAGTTGCAGGAACATCAGCGCAGCTTTGAACTGGAACAGCACCAATCCGGCGTAGAAAACCACACCGCTCGCCACCGCATACAGCATCAGCTTGCGCTTACCTGTGCGTTTGACCAGATAACCCGCAAGCAACATCGCCGGAATTTCGAGCCCTGCAGCCGTCCCCATCAGCAAGCCCGCCAGCCCTTCCGGTAAGCCCAGATCGCTGGTGATATAAAGCGGCATATCAATCACGTACATGATGTTGCAGGTCCACATCAGTAAGGATGCAAAGAAGAGCAGGCGCACATCTTTATTGCGCCACGCGCTGACCGGCACCACTTTTTCGTCCACAGGTTGCTCAACGCGCGGCACTGACGGCAGGAAGAAGACAATCATGAGTATGCTGCCGACAAACACTGCCGCTGCGCTCAGGTACATCGGTGTAAAGCCGTAATTCAGCGCCAGCATAAAAGAAAGTGGCGGGCCGAGCACCCACGCCAGCGAGAGCATTGCACGCATCATCGAGCTGAACATCACCACTTCGCTTGATGAGCGATCGGCATGTTCTCGCGCCAGTGCAAACAGCTGCGGCATCGAGGCATTACCGATCGCCGCCAGCAATACGCCGACGGTAATCAGCACCAGATAGTCGCGGCTGAACGCAAAGACCAGACTGTTACCGATGGCCATCAGGCAACAAAAGATCAGCAGCTTGCGGCGGTCACCTTTATTGTCGGAACGGTTCGCCAGCAGAAAACTGATCGCAATCCCGGCGATGGCATTGACGGTATAAAAGAAGCCAACCCACAGCGGGCGGACTTTCACTTCATTGGTCAGAAACAGACTCAGCGTCGGCGCCTGTAACGCGCCAGCGATACCACACAGCAAGGACACCACCAGAAAGGTGACATAAATGGCATTAATACGAGGTTTTGGCATGACGTCGTCCCTGAGAAATGAAAGTCTTACAAACAAGACCCCCAGTGTAGCTAAGTTTTAAAGGGTTTCGAGGGGTTCTGAAAAATGGATATAAAAAAACCAGTGAGTCTCCCCACTGGCTGGTGAAATTACACCATTACTCAGAAAATCGAATTTGGTCGTACCTGCGGACGTGGGGTCAGATTCGCTGACGGTATTGCTCCTCGTCCAGCGTCTCCATATCCCACTGGGTCAGCCGGGAGAGAATATCCATCCGGTAATCCACCGGCACCCAGGACAACCAGTCAGCATGATTTTTTGCCGCGTTGCGTTTAATGGCAGCGCTGCTAATAGCGGAGAAATAACGCTGATAAAAACGGGCATTCAAAGTGCGTTTCATGAAGACCTCCGGGTATTTACAACAGGCTTTCGTTGAGAAACAGTATCGGAGTAATATGGGGAAAGATAAATTGATGAAAATCGTCCATGGAGTTCCCCTTTTATGACCTCACCGCGTTTGCAGCAACAATTCATCCGGTTGTGGCAATCCTGTCACGGCGAAGAAACCGAAACGACATTGCAGGCGCTGTCCGAGATCCTGAACTGTTCGCGGCGGCACATGCGTTCACTGCTCAACGCTATGCAGGAACTGGGCTGGCTGAAGTGGGATGCCGAGGCCGGGCGCGGCAAACGTTCCCGGCTGACATTTCTCTATACCGGGCTGGCCCTCCAGCAGCAGCGCGCCGAAGAGCTTCTCGATCAAGATAAAGTCGAACAACTGGTGCAACTGGTGGGTGATAAAACTCAGGTGCGCCAGATGTTGCTGTCGCAACTGGGCCGCAGCTTCCGTCAGGGTAAACATATCCTGCGCGTGCTGTATTATCGTCCGTTGTTTAACCTGCTGCCTGGTACCATGTTGCGCCGTTCTGAAACGCATATCGCCCGTCAAATCTTCAGCGGTCTGACGCGCATAAATGAGGAAAAAGGGGAAGTAAAAGCTGATTTGGCCCATCACTGGCAGGAGATCACACCGCTGCACTGGCGGTTTTATCTGCGTCCTGCGATCCATTTCCATCATGGCCGCGAACTGGAGATGGCGGATATCATCGCCACGTTTACCCGACTGCAAAAGGCTCACCGGTTATTTAGCAATCTCGCGTCAGTTTCCTCGCCCACACCCAATGTGATCGATATCCATCTGTTGACTCCCGACCGCTGGCTGCCGTGGCTGTTTGGTAATGTTCACGCCATGATCCTGCCGCAGGAGTGGCAGTCACTGCCCGACTTTGCCCGACATCCGGTCGGCACCGGCCCTTACGCCGTGGTGCGTAATCAGAAAACGCAGCTGCGTATCCGTGCGTTTGACGAGTATTTCGGTTTTCGCGCACTGATTGATGAAGTGAATATCTGGGTACTCCCGGAGCTGACCGAAGATCTGGTTCATTCCGGCGTGCAGTTACAGGCGGATGAATCCGGCAAAAGCGAGCTGGAAAGCCGCCTTGAAGAAGGTTGTTATTTCCTGCTGTTCGATAAGCGATCGTCCGTCGGACAACAGAATGAAATCCGCGAATGGCTCTGTGAATTACTCAGCCCGATTGCATTACTCAACGCCGCAGAACCCATTTATCAACGCTACTGGTCGCCGGCCTATGGCCTGCTGCCTCGCTGGCATCATAAAGACTCGCAGGCGCGACCGATAAAACCGCAGGGTCTGACACAGATAACACTGACGTTTTACAGCGAACATTCGGAGCATCACGCAATCTGCAATGCACTGAGTCCGCTGCTGGCGGCAGAAGGTATCGAACTGATCATTCAGATTGTGGATTACGCCATCTGGCACCGCGGTGAGGCAAAAAGCGATTTGTGGCTCGGCAGCGCTAACTTTACCCTGCCGTTAGAGTTCTCCCTGTTTGCGACATTCTTCGAGCTGCCGTTAGCCGCGCACTGTTTCAGCAATGACATGAGCGAGGACGCCGCGTTATGGCACGCGGGTAAATTCTCCATGGCCGAATGGAGCCAGAAACAGGTTGCCAGTCATCACATTCATCCGCTGTTCCATCACTGGTTAGTTTTGCAAGGGCAACGCAGTATGCGCGGCGTGCGCATGAACACCCTTGGCTGGTTTGACTTTAAATCCGCCTGGTTTGCACCCCCTGACAGCTAATCGGACTTTCGCATCGCCACGTTAATCTCTAGAATGACATCCGTTCTCAACGGGGTGCCTGAAGTTTATTCTTTTCAAAGAAGAATGAGCTCGATCTTTAAACGCCGCGAGCACGTGTTCAGCGGGTGAAGTCCAGCGCACAGCCAGCGCAGCGTACATCAGTACGTGAGCATGGCGAGCACTGTACGACGCCCGATCAACATCTGCGCAGCAAGTTTAAAAAGGCTGAGAGTAAACCCGTCGAACCTGGTCCGGTTAATCCCGGCGGAGGGATTTGAGACTGTGCCTCGCTCACTCAAAAACCTTTGCCCCTTTATTTTTTTGGAGCGCAAAGTTGAAAAAATTACTTCCCTGCCTGCTGTTACTTTCTGCCCCGGCCTTTGCGGCCACGGACAGTGCGACTAAACCCGTCCTGACGGTTTACACCTACGACTCGTTTTCTGCCGACTGGGGGCCGGGTCCTGCCATCAAAAAAGCCTTTGAAGCGCAATGCGGCTGCGAGCTGAAATACGTCGCGCTGGAGGATGGTGTGTCTTTGCTTAACCGTCTGCGCATGGAAGGCAAAAACAGTAAAGCTGACGTGGTACTCGGGCTTGATAACAATCTGCTGCAAGCCGCGGAGCAAACCGGGCTTTTCGCTAAAGCCCCGAAAACCGAGGCCAAACTGACTGTCCCCGGCGGCTGGGATAACAGCACCTTCGTGCCTTACGATTACGGCTATTTCGCGTTCGTCTACGATAAAAACAAACTGAAAAATCCGCCGAAAAGTCTTGATGAGCTGATTAACAGCGATCAGAAATGGAAAGTGATCTACGAAGATCCGCGCACCAGCACGCCGGGTCTGGGTCTGATGCTGTGGATGCAAAAAGTCTATGGCGATAAAGCACCGCAAGAATGGCAGAAACTGGCGAAGAAAACCGTTACTGTCACCAAAGGCTGGAGCGAGGCCTACGGTTTGTTCCTCAAAGGCGAAAGCGATCTGGTACTGAGTTACACCACCTCTCCGGCGTATCACATCATCGAAGAGAAAAAGGATAACTACGCGGCCGCCAGTTTCACCGAAGGTCACTACATGCAGGTGGAAGTGGCGGGCCAGCTGGCAAACAGCAAACAGCCGAAGCTGGCAGAACAGTTTATGAAATTCGTCACCACCGATGGTTTCCAGAAAGTGATACCGACCGGTAACTGGATGTATCCGGTGATCGCCACGCCGCTGCCCGATGCTTTTAATCAGCTGACGGTACCGGCAAAATCGCTGCAATACAGCGCGCAGGACGTCGCGACTCACCGCACAGAATGGATCCAGGCGTGGCAGAACGCGGTCAGCCGTTGATCCCACGCTGGCTGTGGCCGGGCGCGGTGGCATCGCTGGCGATGCTGCTGGTGGCTGCGCTGGCTCTTGGCTCTCTGTGGCGTCATGCGCCGCAGATGAGCGGCGCCTCGCTGTGGCAGGATCCCTATCTCTGGCATGTGATCCGTTTCACCTTCTGGCAGGCGCTGCTTTCAGCGCTCTGCTCGGTACTGCCCGCGATTTTACTGGCGCGGGCGCTGTTTCGCCGTCGTTTTCCCGGCCGTCAGTTGCTGCTGCGTTTATGCGCAATGACGCTGGTGCTGCCGGTGCTGGTAGCCGTGTTTGGCATTCTCAGCGTCTACGGCAGACAAGGCTGGCTGGCGCAGGTGTGCGGCTGGCTCGGCGTGGATTATCATTTTTCACCCTACGGCTTACAGGGCATTTTGCTGGCGCACATCTTCTTCAATCTGCCGCTCGCCACCCGCCTGTTGTTGCAGGCGCTGGAGAATATCGCCGTCGAACAGCGCCAGCTTGCCGCACAGCTTGGCATGAATGCGTGGCAGCAGTTCCGCTTTGTCGAATGGCCTGCCCTGCGCCGCCAGATTTTCCCCGCCGCGGCCCTGATTTTCATGCTGTGTTTTGCCAGCTTCGCCACCGTACTGTCTCTCGGCGGAGGGCCACAGGCGACCACTATCGAACTGGCAATCTATCAGGCTCTCAGTTATGACTACGATTTAGGCCGTGCCGCCACGCTGGCGCTGATCCAGCTGTTCTGCTGTCTGGCGCTGGTGTTGCTGAGCCAGAAACTCAGCCAGGCGCTGCCGGTGGGACAGACGCACTCCCAGCGCTGGCGTAATCCCGATGACTCTCTGCCGCGCCGCCTCGCTGACGGGGTGCTGATCGGCTTCGCACTGCTGCTGATCCTGCCACCGCTGCTGGCGGTGATTTTTGATGGCGTGAATCGCGCTGCGGTCAGCGTTCTGCAACAGGCCGCGTTGTGGCAGGCGTTGTGGACGTCAGTGCGCATAGCACTGGGCAGCGGATTGCTTTGCTTACTGTTGACCATGATGTTGCTGTGGAGCAGCCGCGAACTGCGTTTACGCAAGCAGTACGGCTGGGCGCAGGCGCTGGATCTCAGCGGGATGCTGATCCTTGCGATGCCGGGCATCGTGCTGGCGACCGGATTTTTCCTGCTGCTCGGCGACACCACCGGTTTGCCGCAATCGCCGTGGCCACTGGTGATCCTCACTAATGCGCTGATGGCCGTGCCATATGCGTTAAAAGTGCTGGATAACCCGATGCGCGACGTCGCAGAACGCTACAATCCGCTGTGTCTTTCGCTGGATATGCACGGCTGGCAGCGGCTGCGCCGGGTAGAGCTGAGTGCGCTGAAACGCCCGTTAGCCCAGGCACTGGCGTTTGCCTGCGTGCTGTCGCTGGGGGATTTCGGCGTGATCGCCCTGTTCGGCAATGAAGATTTCCGCACGTTGCCGTTTTATTTGTATCAGCAGATCGGTTCCTACCGCAGTCAGGACGGCGCGGTGACTGCGCTGTTATTGCTGCTGCTGTGCTTCCTGTTATTCACCCTGATCGAGAAACTGCCGGGCCGCCATGCTGACGCTGAATAAACTGACTTATCTGTACGAGCATCTGCCGATGCGTTTTGATTTACACATCAACGCGGGCGAACGCGTGGCGATCCTCGGCCCGAGCGGCGCGGGCAAAAGTACGCTGCTGAGCCTGGTCGCTGGTTTTCTCGCGCCGGTGAGCGGGCAGATCCTGCTCAATGGCGACGATCACAGCACCACGCCACCGGCGAAACGTCCGGTGGCGATGCTGTTTCAGGAGAACAATTTGTTCTCACATCTGAACGTGCGTCAGAACATGGGGCTGGGGTTACATCCGGGGCTGAAACTCAGCACGAAGCAAAAGCAGGATTTGGAAGAGATCGCCCGACAGGTCGGGCTGAGTGATTGTCTGGATCGCCTGCCGTCACAGCTTTCCGGTGGCCAGCGGCAGCGGGTGGCGCTGGCGCGCTGTCTGTTACGCAGCCAGCCGATTTTGCTGCTCGACGAGCCTTTCTCAGCGCTCGATCCGGCGCTGCGCAGTGAAATGCTGAGCTTGCTGGATAAAGTCTGCGGGCAGCGCAATCTGACGCTGCTGATGGTGTCACATAATCTCGATGATGCGGCGCGGATTGCCCCGCGCACCCTGCTGGTAGTCGACGGCCGGATTTTCTACGATGGCCCGACGCAGGCGCTGGTGGACGGCACCGCGCCGGAAGCTAAAGTGCTAGGCATCAGTCCCGTCAGCGGGTGATCACCTTCCACAAAAGATGGCCGTAAACCGGCATCATCGGCTGCTTACTGAGCATCACCATGCTCACCACCGTCGCCACCACGCTCAGCACGCACACCACCCGTAATCGCGACAGCGGCAGCCATTTGGTCATCATGTCCGGCGAGCCTTTTCCGGCGCGGAACCAGCGCCACGCCAGCCAGGCACTGAGCCAGATCAGCATTACGCTGATAAACAGCATCCATTTGAATACGCCGCTGTTGTGACTGGCCGGAATGTCGATGGCGACACCTGCCAGGATCCCCGGCAGGAAATAGACCGGCGGCCAGGTGATACAACCGACAATATTCGGCGGCGCAAATTTATACGGTGGCAGATTAAGCATACCGGCAACCAGCGGCACCAGAGGACGCGTCGGGCCGATAAAACGTCCCAGAATCACCGTGGCAAAACTGTGGCGGTCGAGGGCATATCCTGTTTTATCGAGCAAAGACTGATAGCGCTGAAGGAAGCGCCAGCGGTGCAGCGGTTCTTTGAACCCACGCCCGATAAAGTAGGACGCCCAGTCGCCGAGGAAGCAACCCAGTCCGGCTGCCAGCCAGGCTTCGTACAGGCCGACCTGACCACTGCCGATCAGCGTCCCCAGCGTGGCCATCATCACCGTGCCCGGCAGGATTAGCCCGACCAGCGCCAATGATTCGAAAAATGCGACGACAGCGACAATAATTAAAGCAAAGCCCACCGACTGAGCGACCAGATGTTGTAGATAGGCTTCCATAAATTCCCAGTATTCAGTTACGCGAATTGCGCAGATAAATGAGACAAATGTGAGTTTTCTGCATTCTCATTGTAGTCAAAACATTAAGCGGCTGAATTGTCAGCGCACGAACTTTCACAGTCAACCGTGTAATTGTATGCGTATTTGGCTGAGACCTTAGTAATAGACAAAGACTGTATAAATAACCATACTCTGTCTTTGACGATCTCTTATCCATCTCTGTCGTTCCGAGGCGCTTATCAACTCCCCAAACGTACGTCCCTCTTCTGCCATCGCTGACGCCACACCACGTCAGGGTTTTGTACTAACCCGCCACTGGCGCGACACACAGCGGGGTACCGAGGTGGAATTGTGGCTGGCGACGGACGAGGGCGCGCAAAAAATCCGTCTGCCGTTACAGGAGTCCGTGGCGTTTATCCCTGCCGTTCATAAGGCTCAGGCGGAACGTATTCTGGCCGATGAAAAAAATGTCAGTTTACGCGCATTGCCGATGCAGGATTTCCATTCGCGGCCGGTTCTCGGCCTGTATTGCCCACAGCATCGCCAGTTGATGCGCATCGAAAAGCTGCTAAAAGAAGGCGGCGTTCAGGTGTATGAGGCGGATATTCGCCCGCCGGAACGTTTTCTGATGGAGCGTTATATCACCGCGCCGGTCTGGTTTAGCGGTAAACCGGGGCCGGGCAATCTGCTGCTCGACACCAAAATGAAGCCTGCCGAAGGCTACCGGCCACCGATGAAACTCTGTTCACTGGATATCGAAACCAGCGGTAACGGCGAGCTGTATTGCATCGGGCTGGAAGGCTGCGGGCAACGCCACGTCTATATGCTCGGGCCGCCAAACGGTGACCCTGAAAGTAAGTTTGATTTCCATCTGGAATACGTCGACAGCCGCCCGCAGCTGCTGCAAAAGCTAAATGAATGGCTGGAACGGTACGACCCGGACGCCATCATCGGGTGGAACGTGGTGCAGTTTGATCTGCGCGTGCTGCAAAAACACGCAGAACGTTACAAGACTCCGCTGCGTTTTGGTCGCGACGGCGGTGAACTGGAATGGCGCGAGCACGGTTTCAAGCAGGGCCATTTTTTTGCCGCCGCTGCCGGACGCCTGATCATTGATGGCATCGAAGCCCTGAAATCCGCATTCTGGAATTTCAATTCATTTAGCCTCGAATTCGTTTCGCAAAGTTTGCTGGGCGAAGGGAAATCCAGCGACAGCCCTTATCAGCGGCTGGCGGAAATCGAACAGCGTTTTCGTGAAGACAAACCAGCGCTGGCTCGCTACAACCTCAAAGACTGCGAACTGGTTACGCGTATTTTCGCCAAAACGGAGCTGATGCCATTCCTGCTCGAGCGCGCGTCGGTCACCGGTCTGGCGGTCGATCGCAGCGGCGGTTCGGTGGCGGCATTTACCCATCTTTATCTTCCCCGTATGCACCGCGCCGGTTATGTCGCGCCCAATCTGGGCGAGCTGGAAGGCGAAATGAGCCCCGGCGGATTTGTGATGGATTCGCGCCCCGGTTTGTACGACTCCGTGTTGGTGCTCGATTACAAAAGTCTGTACCCGTCGATTATCCGCACCTTTCTGATTGATCCGGTCGGGCTGGTTGCCGGACTTCAACAGCCAGACGACGAACACTCGGTGCCCGGCTATCGCAATGCGCGTTTCTCGCGGGAAAAACATTGCCTGCCGGAGATCGTCCGTCAAATCTGGATGGGCCGGGAAGAAGCCAAAAAGCAGAAAAACAAACCGCTGTCTCAGGCGCTGAAAATCATCATGAACGCCTTTTACGGCGTGCTGGGGTCAAGCGGCTGCCGGTTCTTTGATCCGCGTCTCGCCTCGTCGATTACCCTGCGCGGACACGACATCATGCGTCAGACCCGTGAACTGATTGAGGCCGAAGGCTATCAGGTGATTTATGGCGATACCGATTCCACCTTCGTCTGGCTGAACAAAGCGCACAGTCAGGAAGACGCAGACGTGATTGGGCGCCATCTGGTGGAACAGGTGAATACGTGGTGGAAGGCGCATTTACAGCAGGAGTACGGGCTGGAAAGCGCGCTGGAGCTGGAGTTTGAAACGCATTATCAGCGCTTTTTGATGCCGACCATTCGCGGGTCGGAAACCGGCAGTAAAAAACGCTATGCCGGGCTGGTAAAAGACGCCGACGGTGAACATATCGTCTATAAAGGTCTGGAAACCGTGCGCACGGACTGGACACCGCTCGCGCAGGTCTTTCAGCAGGAACTGTATCAGCGAATTTTCCACCGTCAGCCTTATCAGGATTATGTCCGTGACTACGTAGCCAGCACGCTCAATGGTGAGTTTGATGATAAACTGGTCTATCGAAAACGCCTGCGCCGTAAGCTCAGCGACTATGAGAAAAACGTGCCGCCGCATGTTCGCGCAGCGCGGTTAGCCGATGAGTATAACGCGCTGCACGGACGGGCGAAGCAGTACCAGAACGGCGGCTGGATTAGCTACGTGATGACCACGTCCGGGCCGGAACCGTTGGAGAACCGCCTGTCCCCTATCGACTACGATCATTACATTGAACGCCAGCTGGAACCGGTGGCCGACGGCATTTTGCCTTTCCTGCATGACGATTTTGCTACACTTATTACAGGTCAGATGGGGCTGTTTTAAACAAAAGTTGGCGCGGGTCCGGTGATTCGCAGGTGACGAATCGTTTACCTTCCATTACCATAGCGCCCTTTCCCATTTCTGAATCATCCTCACACAGTGAAACACTCCGCGCCTTCGGGCGGGGAAAGAAGACTATTGCCCGCGCGTCATCCGAGGCATAGCACGCATTGCGCAGTTGACGTCGCAGTTGCCACATCTGGAACACACAACACAGAGAGAGATTATGCCGTTTACATTGGGTCAACGCTGGATAAGCGATACGGAAAGCGAATTAGGATTAGGCACCGTGGTTGCAATAGATGTGCGCATGGTGACTTTGCTTTTCCCCGCCACCGGTGAAAACCGTTTGTATGCCCGAAATGATTCCCCGATCACCCGCGTGATGTTCAATACCGGTGATACCATCAGTTGCCACGAAGGGTGGCAGCTGCAAGTCGAAGAAGTCATTGAAGATAAAGGTCTGTTGACCTACATCGGCACCCGTCTTGATACCGAAGAAACCGGCGTCGCCATGCGCGAAGTGCTGCTCGACAGCAAGCTGACCTTCAGCAAGCCGCAGGATCGCCTCTTCGCTGGCCAGATCGACCGCATGGATCGTTTCGCCCTGCGCTTTCGTGCCCGCAAATATCAGCGTGAACAGTTCCGTCTGGAATTTGGCGGCCTGCGCGGCATGCGCGCCAGCCTGATTCCGCATCAGTTACACATTGCTTATGAAGTCGGTCAGCGTCATGCGCCGCGCGTTTTACTGGCCGATGAAGTGGGTCTGGGTAAAACCATCGAAGCGGGGATGATAATCCATCAGCAACTGCTGTCAGGCCGCGCCGAACGCGTGCTGATCGTGGTACCGGAAACGCTGCAACACCAGTGGCTGGTCGAAATGCTGCGCCGCTTCAACCTGCGCTTCTCCCTGTTTGATGACGATCGCTACGCGGAATCCGTGCACGAAGCGACGAACCCGTTTGAAACCGAGCAACTGGTGATCTGTTCACTGGACTTCGTACGCCGCAATAAATCCCGTCTTGAGCAGCTGTCCGATGCATCCTGGGACATGCTGGTGGTCGATGAAGCGCACCATCTGGTGTGGAGCGAAGACGCGCCGAGCCGCGAATATCAGGTGATTGAACAGCTTTCACAACAAATCCCAAGCGTGCTGTTGCTGACCGCAACACCGGAACAGCTCGGGCAGGAAAGCCACTTTGCACGCCTGCGTTTACTTGATCCGGATCGTTTCCACGATTACGAAGAATTTATCGAAGAACAGCAGCAGTATCAGCCGGTCGCCGATGCGGTCACGCTGCTTCTCAATAAAGAACCGCTGACGCCGCAAGCGCTGGCATTGCTGGGTGAAAGCGTCGGCAATGCCGATACCGATGCCCTGCTGACCGCCGCCAATCAGGGCGACGAGGCAGCGGCTAAACAGCTGGTCTCCATGCTGATGGACCGCCACGGTACCAGCCGCGTGTTGTTCCGTAATACCCGTAACGGTGTGAAAGGCTTCCCGGATCGTCATCTGCATGCCGTGAAACTGCCGCTGCCGACCCAGTATCAGACCGCGATTAAAGTCTCGGGCATCATGGGCGCGAAAAAATCCGCCGAAGCGCGTGCGCACGACATGCTGTATCCGGAGCAGATTTATCAGGAATTCGAAGGCGAGAACGCGACGTGGTGGAACTTCGACCCGCGCGTGGAATGGCTGCTCGGCTATCTGACCGCCAACCGCGACGAGAAAGTGCTGGTTATCTGTGCGAAAGCCGCCACCGCGCTGCAACTGGAGCAGGTTCTGCGTGAGCGTGAAGCCATCCGCGCCGCAGTGTTCCATGAAGGTTTGTCGATCATTGAGCGTGATCGCGCCGCTGCCTACTTTGCGTCACAGGAAGAGGGTGCACAGGTTCTGCTGTGTTCTGAAATCGGATCTGAAGGCCGTAACTTCCAGTTCGCCAGTAAAATGGTGATGTTCGATCTGCCGTTCAACCCGGACCTGCTCGAGCAGCGTATTGGCCGTCTGGATCGTATCGGTCAGCAAAACAACATCGACATTATGGTGCCGTACCTCGAGCAAACCGCGCAGTCGGTGCTGGTTCGCTGGTTCCACGAAGGTCTGGACGCGTTCGAGCATACCTGTCCGACCGGCCGCACCATTTATGACAGCGCTTATGAACAGCTGATTGCTTTCCTCGCCACGCCTGCCGAGCAGGAAGGTCTGGATACATTTATCCTGAAATGCCGTGCTGAGCACGATGCGCTGAAAGAGAAGCTGGAAAATGGCCGTGACCGTCTGCTGGAGATGCATTCCAACGGCGGCGAACGTGCGCAGCAGCTGGCGAAGGAAATCGGTGAGCAGGATAACGACGTCAATCTGGTGAACTTTGCGCTGAACCTGTTCGATATCGTCGGGATCAATCAGGAAGATCGCAGCGATAATCTGATCGTGCTGACACCTTCTGATCACATGCTGGTGCCGGATTTCCCTGGTCTGCCGGAAGATGGTTGCACCGTGACGTTCGATCGCGAGCAGGCATTGTCGCGCGAAGATGCGCAGTTCATCAGCTGGGAACACCCGATCGTGCGTAACGGTCTGGATCTGATCCTCTCCGGTGATACGGGCAGTTGTGCGGTCTCGATCCTGAAAAACAAAGCGCTGCCTGTGGGCACTATGCTGGCGGAACTGATTTACGTGGTGGAATGTCAGGCACCGAAACATCTGCAGCTAACCCGCTTCCTGCCGCCAACGCCGGTGCGTATGCTGATAGACAGTAAAGGCACCAATCTGGCCGCTCAGGTCGAGTTTGAAAGCTTTAACCGCCAGTTGAACGCCATCAACCGTCACAACTCCAGCAAGCTGGTGAACGCTGTACAGCAGGATGTGCATACCATGCTGCAACAGGCTGAACCGCAAATTGCCGAGCAGGCGCGGGGGCTGATTGAAGCGGCTAAAGTTGAAGCCGACGAGCAACTGACACAGGAGCTTGCCCGACTGAAAGCGCTCAAAGAAGTGAACCCGAACATTCGTGATGACGAGCTGGACGCGGTAGACTCTAACCGTAAGCAAGTCCTGGCGAACCTGAACGATGCCAGCTGGCGTCTGGATGCGATCCGCCTGGTGGTGGTCAGCCACCAGTAAGCCTGACGGGATGCAGCCGGTCTGCATCCCTTTTCCTCTTTTTAACGCTGACACAGACTGAAAACGCTATGAGCGAACATCAACCGAACATCCCTGTCCCTTCGAACACCCGGCCGCTGGAGAATTACAATCCACCGACCGATCCCTGGTTGCAGGTGATTTTTCAGGATGAGCACATCATGGTGGTTAATAAGCCAAGCGGTCTGCTGTCGGTACCGGGGAAATTAGCGGAGCATCAGGACAGCCTGATGACCCGCATTCAGCAGGAATTTCCGGTCGCGGAATCGGTACATCGGCTGGATATGTCGACCAGCGGCGTGATTGTCGTTGCATTGACCAAAGACGCCGAGCGTGAGCTCAAGCGCCAGTTCCGCGAACGCGAAACCAAGAAAGTGTATATCGCGCGGGTCTGGGGACGCATGGAAGAGGATTACGGCATCATTGATTTGCCGCTGATTTGTGATTATCCGAATCGGCCGAAGCAGAAAGTGTGTCACGAGACCGGTAAGAAGGCGCTAACACAGTACGAAGTGATGTCGTGGGATGATGATGGTACAACGCGCGTCAAACTGCGGCCTATCACCGGACGTTCGCATCAGTTGCGCGTTCATCTGCTGGCACTCGGGCATCCTATCCTCGGTGATAAATTCTATGCACATCCCGACGCACTGGCCGCCTCCTCCCGTCTGCAACTACACGCACAGGAGCTGTCTTTTTATCATCCGATTACCGATGCACCACTGGTGTTTAACTGCGAACCGGATTTTTAAGTGAAGTATTCAGTCCGTAAATGTAAAAAAGGCTGAATGTAAAAAAGGCGCTTAATTCAGCGCCTTTTGCTTTACGTTCCGGTCAGAAAGTCTTACTTAAACCCTTTCTCACGCTTGATAAGGTCATACGCCGCCTGAATCGACTGCGCTTTTTCCTTCGCCATTTCCATCATTTCTGGCGGTAAACCCTTCGCCACCAGTTTATCCGGATGGTGTTCGCTCATCAGCTTACGGTACGCACGCTTGATGGTGGTCGCATCGTCTGTGGCCTTCACGCCCAGCACTTTGCAGGCATCGGCCAGCGTCGGGCCCTGTTGCGCCTGATGATAGCCGCCACCATAAGACCGGCCGCCCTGCTGACTGCCGCCGAACTGCTGACCGCCTTCCATCATGCGCAGGAACTGATCGAACTGCATGCGCGAAATGCCGAGCTCTTCGGAGATCACATACAGCACTTCCCGTTCATTGGGATGCAACGAACCATCGGCATATGCGGCCTGGATTTGAATTTCCAGAAAAGTCCGTATCAGGTCGAAACGACCAAAACACGCACTGCGCAATTCCCGCATTTTTTCCCGCAACGGATAATTCAGTTCTTTACCGTCGCGAAAGGCGCGCTGCGCGGCATTGCGCTGCTCGCCGTGTAACTGCATACGTTCCATATAGAGGCTGGCTATCTGGATATCGGCCTCGGTAACCCTGCCTTTCGATTTAGTCAGATTCCCCATCACCTCAAACGTGGTGCGGAAGAAGATGGTTTGACGTGTCTGTTGATCGGTGAAATAACTGCGGCGTTTTGCTGCACGCGCTGTGTCAAACATATGCCCAATCAACAACCCTGATACAATCCCCCAGAAGCCTGTCCCTGACATATAGCCAAGGATAAGTCCGAGCAGTTTTCCCCAATACTGCATATACTCCTCAATTCGCCATGCCGTCGCTTAAAAATTGCTTTATCATAACCGGCATTTATCGTTGTGCCTAACGGCGGCAACGTAACAGGTGGGATTTAACACTAGCGCAACCATGATGAGTGAGATAGTCTCTGACCGTTTGCCGGCATGATGCCTCTGATGACGGAACACCATTTTACGTATGAAAAACAGACGTCTGAAAACACGCTTACCCACAATGCTGGCCGCCACAATCTGGTCGGCATTGTACAGTCACGGCGCAATGGCCGACCTTGCTGCACAATGTATGCTCGGCGTTCCGACCTATGACAAACCTCTGGTGCAGGGTGATCCTAACTCACTGCCTGTGACCATCAATGCCGATAAGGCCACCGGCAACTACCCTGATAACGCACTGTTTAGCGGAAACGTTAACGTCGTACAGGGCAACAGTACGCTGGATGCCGATCAGGTTCAGCTCAATCAAATCGCTAATCCTAATCAGCCCACACCGACCCGGACCGCCACGGCGACCGGCAACGTGCGTTATAACGATAACCAAATCAAGCTGAACGGACCAAAGGGTTTTGCGAACCTGACCACGAAAGATACCGATGTTCAGGACGGCAATTATCAGATGGTTGGCCGCCAGGGCCGGGGTGACGCCGACAAGATGAAGCAGCGTGATAACAACCGCTACACCATCATGGACAACGGCACATTCACCACTTGTTTGCCCGGCGACAATAGCTGGAGCGTTGTAGGGTCTGAAGTGATTCAGGATCGCCAGGAAGAAGTGGCAGAAATCTGGAATGCGCGCTTCCACATCGGCCCGGTGCCGGTGTTCTACAGCCCGTATATGCAGTTGCCTATCGGTGACCGCCGCCGTTCCGGTTTCCTTATCCCGAACGCGAAATACAGCAGCAACAACGGCTTCGGTGCAACCGTTCCTTTCTACTGGAACATCGCGCCTAACTACGATGCCACCATTACGCCAAACTATATGAGTAACCGTGGTCTGCAATTGCAGAACGAATTCCGTTACCTGACCGTAGCCGGTACAGGCTTGATGGAGTTTGACTACCTCGGTAACGATAAAGATACCTCTCGTACGAATGTTGCCGATGATGCAACCAAACGATGGATGTACTACTGGATACACTCAGGCGTGTATGACAAGGTATGGCGTTTTAACGTCGATTACACCAAAGTCAGCGATCCATATTACTTCAACGATTTTGATTCGAAATACGGTTCTAGTACCGACGGCTATGCGACGCAAAAATTCAGCGTCGGCTATGCCAATGAGAACTGGGATGCCACACTGGCCAGTAAACAGTTTCAGGTATTCACGAACTCTGGTAATCAAAACGCTTATCGTGCCCAACCACAGCTAGACGTTAACTACTATAAAAATGATGTTGGGCCTTTCGATCTGCACGTGTGGGGGCAAGCGGCCAAATTCACCAGCGTAAATCCGGATAACCCGGAAGCTGTACGTATGCATATTGAACCAACCATCAGCCTGCCGCTCAGTAATGGTTGGGGAAGTTTGGATAACGAAGTTAAGCTGATGGCCACTCATTATCAGCAAGATATTCCTGATGATAGTACCAATACCGAACTACGTTCATCGGTTAACCGTGTTATGCCTGAGTTTAAAAGCGACGGTAAAATGGTCTTTGACCGTAACATGGACTGGAACAGTGATTACACGCAAACGCTGGAGCCGCGTGTACAGTACCTGTACATCCCTTATCGTAATCAAAGCTCAATTAACGTCTATGACTCCACGCTGTTACAGTCCGACTATACCGGCCTGTTCCGTGATAAGAGCTACAGTGGACTCGACCGTATTGCCTCTGCTAATCAGGTGGCAAGTGGTTTAACAACACGTATTTATGATGAAGGCCTGGTAGAACGCTTCAATGCGTCTGCGGGTCAGATTTACTACTTCCAGCCACCGCGCACCGGCGATCAGAACAGCGCACTGGATAAAAATGATGATACCGGCAGCCTGGTCTGGGCCGGTGATACCTACTACAAAATCAACAATTTCTGGGGTGTTCGTGGCGGTGTGCAGTATGACACCCGTCTGGATTCGCTGGCCGTTGGTGATGCGGTCCTTGAGTACAAAGCTGACTCAGAAAGAATGATTCAGTTGAGCTACCGTTATGCCAGCCCGGAATATATTCAGGCAACATTGCCTAATGTGAAAAATGCAGGCTATCAGGACGGCATTTCTCAGGTTGGTGGTATCGCCAGCTGGCCAATCGCCGATCGCTGGGCGATTGTCGGTGCTTACTATTACGACACCAAAGCACAGCAGCCTGCGGACCAGTTAATCGGCCTGCAATACAACACCTGTTGCTGGGCTGTCAACGTCGGTTACGAACGTAAGATCACCAGCTATGAAAATTCCGAAAGTAAGTATGATAATAAGATTGGTTTCAACATTGAACTTAGAGGCCTTGGAAGTAATCAAACCCTCGGAACGAAAGAAATGTTGGCCACCGGCATACTGCCTTATCAACGCGCTTTCTAAGCCAGACGACACGTTTAACTCAGTGAACTTGAAACCCGCTTTGCGGATTAGACAAATGGAAAAAGTATGAAGAACTGGAGAACACTTCTCCTCGGCGTGACGCTTTGTGCCAGCACTGCGTTTGCAGCCCCTCAGGAAGTTGATAAAGTCGCCGCGGTTGTGAACAACGGCGTCGTGTTACAAAGTGATGTCGATGGCTTAATGCAGTCGGTTAAACAGCAAGCAGGCCAGGCTAAACAACAGCTGCCTGATGATGCGACCTTACGCCACCAGATCCTTGATCGTTTGATCATGGACCAGATTCAGCTTCAGATGGCATCGAAGATGGGTATCACACTGACCGATCAGGACGTGGATAAAGCCATTGCCGGGATTGCTCAGCAAAATAACATCACCGTAGATCAGCTGCGCAGCCGTCTGGCTTACGACGGTCTGAACTTCAGCACCTACCGCGCCCAGATCCGTAAAGAAATGCTGATCAGCGAAGTGCGTAACGGCGAAGTCCGTCGTCGCGTCACTATCTTGCCTCAGGAAGTGGAACAGTTGTCCAAACAGGTGGCAGCACAAAACGGCGGCAGCGCTGAGTTCAATCTCAGCCACATCCTGTTGCCACTGCCGGAAAATCCGTCGCAGGATCAGGTTGATGCTGCTGAAGAACAGGCGAAGAAAATTGTCGCTGATCTGAATAACGGTGCCGACTTCGGCAAACTGGCAATCACTTATTCAGCTGACTCGCAGGCACTGAAAGGCGGTAATATGGGCTGGGGCAAATTGCAGGAACTTCCTTCCCTGTTTGCACAGGCGCTGAGCACCGCACAGAAAGGCCAGATCATCGGCCCAATCCGTTCAGGTGTCGGTTTCCATATTCTGAAAGTGAACGATATCCGTGGCGATAACAAAACGGTGTCCGTCACCGAAGTCCATGCACGTCACATCCTTTTGAAACCTTCTGTGGTAATGACAGACGCGCAGGCGAAGGCCAAACTGGAACAGGTTGCTGCTGATATCAAGAGCGGTAAAGCGACGTTTGCTGACGAAGCCAAACAAATTTCTCAGGATCCGGGTTCTGCCCTTCAGGGTGGTGACTTAGGCTGGGCGTCTCCTGACATGTACGATCCGGCGTTCCGCGATGCGCTGATGAACCTGAAAAAAGGCCAGATGAGCGCACCGGTGCACTCTTCCTTCGGCTGGCATCTGATCGAACTGCTCGATACCCGTCAGGTCGATAAAACCGATGCAGCACAGAAAGAGCGCGCTTACCGCATGCTGTTCAACCGTAAGTTTGCGGAAGAAGCGCAGACGTGGATGCAGGAACAACGTGCTGAAGCGTATGTGAAAATTATGGATGGTAATGGTAAATAATACTTCCGTGACAAAATCTGTGGTCATCACCCCCGGCGAGCCTGCCGGGGTTGGGCCGGATTTGGTACTGGCGCTGGCTCAGCAGGCATGGCCTGTTGAGTTGGTGGTATGTGCCGATCCGGCCCTGCTGCTTGAACGAGCAGAGAAACTGGGTCTGAGTATTCAGTTACGCGACTATCAACAAGGCCGTCCTGCACAACCCCAGGCCGCAGGGACGCTGACGGTACTGCCGGTGAAAACTGCAGCGCCAGTCACAGCGGGCAGGCTTGACGTAGCGAACAGCCCGTACGTGGTAGAAACCCTCGCCAGAGCCTGTGACGGCGCAATCAGCGGTGAATTTGCTGCACTGATTACCGGTCCGGTGCAAAAGAGCATCATTAATGATGCTGGCATTCCGTTTATCGGCCATACCGAATTCTTTGCTGACCGCAGCCACTGCGATCGCGTGGTTATGATGCTGGCGACGGAAGAACTGCGCGTCGCGCTGGCGACCACGCATTTACCCTTGCTGGCCGTGCCAGGTGCCATTACCCGTCAAAGTCTGCATGAAGTGATCACCATTCTTCATCATGATCTGAAAACCAAATTCGGCATTGCAGAACCGCAGATTTACGTGTGCGGCTTGAATCCGCATGCCGGAGAAGGCGGTCATATGGGACACGAAGAGATCGACACGATCATTCCTGCATTAGAGGAACTGCGCCAGCAGGGAATGAATCTGATCGGCCCGCTGCCCGCGGATACTCTTTTCCAGCCGAAATATCTGCAACACGCCGATGCTGTTTTATCGATGTATCACGATCAGGGCCTTCCGGTGCTAAAATATCAGGGATTCGGTCGCGCAGTGAATATCACGCTTGGCCTGCCCTTTATCCGGACTTCCGTTGATCACGGTACCGCACTTGAACTTGCCGCCACCGGCACCGCCGATGCGGGCAGTTTCAGGACAGCAATAAATCTCGCCATTCGTATGGCAATCAATACTTTTGATCCACAACAAACTGATAAATAAAAACAATGAATAGTAGAGTCCACCAGGGGCACTTTGCCCGTAAACGTTTCGGCCAGAACTTTTTAACCGATCAATTTGTGATTGATAGCATCGTGTCGGCCATTCACCCTATGCCAGGGCAAGCGGTGGTCGAAATCGGACCCGGTCTGGCAGCGTTGACGGCACCGGTCGCTTCACGTCTGGACAGCATGACGGTTATCGAAATTGACCGTGATTTGGCTGCACGTTTGGAGAGCAATCCTAAGTTTCAGGGCAAATTACGCGTCATTCAGTCTGATGCGATGAAAATCAATTTCGCGGAACTGTCAGAAGAGCTCGGCCAGCCGCTGCGCGTCTTCGGTAACCTGCCGTATAACATCTCTACCCCACTGATGTTCCATCTGTTCACCTACACCAACGCCATCAAAGACATGCACTTCATGTTGCAGAAGGAAGTGGTTAACCGTCTGGTTGCAGGGCCGAACAGCAAAGCGTATGGTCGTTTAACCGTCATGGCGCAGTATTACTGTAACGTGATCCCGGTTCTGGAGGTTCCACCAGAATCCTTCACGCCGGCGCCAAAAGTGGATTCCGCCGTGGTGCGTTTGATTCCACACGACGTGATCCCTTATCCGGTTTCCGATATCCGAATTCTGAGCCGTCTGACGACCGATGCGTTTAACCAGCGTCGCAAGACAATCCGAAACAGCCTCGGTCACTTGTTCACACCAGAACAGATGAGCGATTTGGGTCTGGATCTGTCGATGCGTGCTGAAAATATTTCTGTTGAGCAATTCTGTAAACTGGCTAACTGGTTATCTACCCGACCGAAAACGACAGAACCCCAGGAGTAGCGATATGCTTAATTCGCCCCGCGTTTGTGTTCAGGTGCAAAGTGTCTACATTGAGTCTCAGTCGATACCTGAAGAAGAGCGTTTCGTCTTCGCCTACACCATTACCATTCGCAATCTGGGGCGTTTTAACGTGCAACTCCTGCGCCGTTACTGGCTCATCACCAACAGTAACGGTCAGCAAACGGAAGTACAGGGTGAAGGTGTCATCGGCGAACAGCCATTGATCCTACCCGGCAGTGAGTTTCACTACACCAGTGGTGCTGTTCTCGAAACGCCGCTCGGTACCATGGAAGGCCATTATGAAATGGTCGCACAAGACGGTGAAATCTTCCGTGTGCCGGTTCCGGTCTTCCGCCTCGCCATCCCTACACTGATAAATTAATCCTCTATGTCGACATACCTTATTGGTGATGTTCACGGCTGCATCGATGAACTCAAGGCGCTATTGGCGCAGGTGGATTTTAATCCGCAAAATGATTGTCTCTGGCTGACAGGCGATTTAGTCGCCCGTGGCCCGTCATCCCTCGAGGTTCTGCGTTTTGTCAGCGGTCTGGGCGATTCTGTACGCATGGTGCTTGGTAACCACGATCTGCATCTGCTGGCAGTGTTCGCAGGGATCAGCTTTAACAAACCGAAAGATCGTATTACACCGCTGCTTGAAGCAGAAGATGCGGATGAGCTGATCAACTGGCTGCGGCGCCAGCCCGTTCTGCAGGTGGATGAAGAGCTGAAGCTGGTGATGGCCCACGCAGGGATCACACCGCAATGGGATCTGGAGACCGCGCAGATGTGCGCGCGTGAAGTGGAAGCCGTGCTGCGAAGCGATACCTATCCACTTTTCCTCGACGCGATGTACGGCGATATGCCAAACAACTGGCATCCGGAACTCACGGGTCTGGCACGCCTGCGTTTTAGCACCAATGCATTTACCCGTATGCGTTACTGCTTCCCGAACGGGCAGCTGGATATGATCTGCAAAGACACGCCTGAAAATGCGCCGAAGCCGCTTAAACCGTGGTTTGATATTCCCGGGCCGTTGCAGGAAGCAGGATACAGTATTGCGTTCGGTCACTGGGCCTCACTTGAAGGCAAAGGCGCACCGGAAGGCATTTATGCGCTGGATACAGGCTGTTGCTGGGGTGGTGACATGACGATGCTGCGCTGGGAAGATAAAACCTATTTCACCGAACCTTCCCACCGCCGGCCTGAAAAAGAGAAGGCGGTCATACCGAAAGCTATCTGAACAGGCTTTTACCGCACGCTGAAAAACAAAAGGCACCTTCAAAGAGGTGCCTTTTTGCTGAATGCTATTATGACATCAGGCGCGGCGGTCAAGGATCTCGAAGCAGTAGCCGTGAGAGTTCTGCTCGTCAGCGTCGTGGAATTCACTGAAGGTGCTTTCCCAGTCATCCGGCTCGTAGTCAGGGAAATGCGTATCCCCTTCGACTTCGGCATCGATGTGGGTCAGATATAAACGGTTCGCTTTCGGCAGGAACTGCTCATAGACCCGGCCTCCTCCCATCACCATGACTTCTTCCACACCACCGGCCGCGGCAAGTGCTGCATCAACAGAGGTCACCCAGGTCACGCCTTCGTGCTCACCGGGTTTAGAGCTGATGACAATATTCAGTCGGCCAGGTAAAGGGCGCCCTATCGACTCAAACGTTTTGCGACCCATGATGACGGGTTTATTGAGCGTATTACGCTTAAACCAGGCCAGATCACCGGGTAAATGCCAAGGCATAGCGTTTTCCATGCCAATAACGCGATCGGTCGCCAGTGCGGCGATCAGGCTAATAATCATTATGAAACCCTGTGTAGATAAGGAATAAAACCGTGACCCGAAAAAAGAGCTGCCACTATACGGAAACCCCTATCAGCCGTCGATAGGGAGACTCACGCTTTACAAAGATATAAGCGTACTCTTAACAGACTTACACACCGGGACGTTTGCGATACAGCCAGAGCCCCGGTAAAGATAATCCAATCGATAATGCCCCGACGATAAAGCTGGCCTTCAGGAAATTGGTGACCATGGTAGACATCAGCACTTCGCTATAGCCGAGGTGCGAAATCTCCACCATTGAGATCATCGCCGTGTATGCAGAAATGCCGGGGAACATGGGGATAACGGCCGCCACCGTGAAAACTTTAGGGTGCGCCAGCAGCCATCGCGACCAGCGGATCCCTATGATGCCAATCAGTATAGCCGCCAGCAGAGAAGCCCACTCAATGTTTATCCCACCGTGCATCATCAGCATACGGGAGCCGTGTCCCAGCGCACCGAGCAGCGCACAATAGCGCAACGCCCGTGGCGGGACATTGAACACCATCGCAAAACCCAGCGCCGGTACTGCGGCCAGCAACATATCCTGAATCAGTGCCCATAAGAGACTCATGACCATCCCCGCAATCCCCACACCGCCATAGCTATTACCACACCGATGCAAGTCGCCAGCGTCAGCAGACTGGCCATCGCCCAGCGTGCCAGCCCGGTATTTACGTGGCCTTTGAACATATCGGCTACCGCATTAATCAGCGGAAAACCGGGCACTAGTAACAACACGCTGGCGGCCATCGCCACGTTCGAAGTCTGTTGGAAAAAATCGAGACGCATGAGTAAACCGGAAATCGACGTCGCGACAAAAGCAGTGCAGCAAAAGTTGATCAGCGGATTCATGTGGCGAATAGTCATCGTCTGGCGTACCGCCATCGCCACGCCGCTGGCTAAAAATGTCACGCTGAACGCATCCCAGCCGCCGCCGTTAAGTTTACTGAAACAACCGCAGGACAGCGCCACCATCAGGATCATCATCCAGCGGGGATAGCGTAGCGGCTTAATGTGGCTCAGACGCTTCGCCACCAGCGAAGCGTCGAGCAGTTTATGCTCAGCCAGGATCACCGTATGCTGCACTTCGGTCACCACCTGCATGTTGATCCCGCGATCAACATTTTTGCGCGTCGATGTGAGGCAATAGCCGCCGCACAGCGTGCTGAGCACCACGGCGTTGGCTGAAATCGAGCTTTCCACCCGATCCATGCCCAGCGCAATACCCAGTCGCGCTGGCAGTTGTTCAACCAGCATACTTTCGGCACCGTGCTGTAACAGCAGCAGCGCACACTCGATACACAGCCGGGTAATCTCACGCTGATAATGTGCCTGCGGACTTTCACGTTCCTGATATTCAACGACAGAGTCTTGCATACCGTTACCGCCCGTAAAAAAAGCCAATAAGTGTGATACGCCGAAGTGAAGATTGACGTATCATGCGGCCTTATTTTGTTCTGAACATTGACGACGGTTACTTTCATGCTTGAAACCTCCCTTTTTGTTGCCAGTATCGCCTTCCTCGGCATGCTCTCTCCCGGTCCTGATTTCTTTCTGGTGATCAAAAATGCGGCCCGTTATCCTCGCGTTGCGGCACTGATGACATCGTTTGGGGTGATTTGTGGCGTGATCACGCATATGTCTTACTGCGTCGCGGGTCTGGCTGTCGTTATTACCACCACGCCGTGGCTGTTTGATTTATTAAAATACGTCGGGGCGGCTTATCTGATTTGGGTGGGTATTCAGGCACTGTTTTCACGCAGCAACAGCAAAATGAATCTGGATGGGCTGGAGCCGCAACAGGTGAAACTGCGCACGGCGTTTGTGCAGGGTTATCTGTGCAACTTGCTAAATCCAAAGGCGACGCTGTTTTTCCTGGCGATGTTTACCCAGGTCTTGCAGATCGACTCCAGCATCGGCGAAAAACTCTGGTACGCCTCGATTATCGTCGGTCTTTCTACTGTCTGGTGGCCTTCACTGGCTCTGCTCATTCAAAGCGCGCCGGTGCGTCGTGGTCTGGCGAAAGCGCAGAAGATTATCGATAAACTGTTGGGCGGTGTGTTGATTGGTTTAGGCATCAAAGTGGCACTGAGCTGATAAAAAACTCCCCAAAAAGCCGGTGCATTTCGGGCACCGGCTTCTGGTTTCATCCTTCGTTAACTCTTCGCTTCAATCACTTCATTCTCCGGCGCTTTGCCGTCGATACTGCCCCGCCAGCCCTGTTGTTGCTCTGAGGCCAGACGTTCCTGATCCTGCTCGATCGCCGCACTCAGCATATCCTTCGCACGCTGCATACTGGCGATACGGAACTCGGTATCTTCGTAATTTGCAACCGTCGCCTCCAGCATCTTCAGGTTATAACGACGGAACAGATCGGCTTTTTCACGGGCTTCATAGGCATCCAGCCCCAGCGTTTCCAACACTTCGCGGCCAACACGCAAAGAACCTTCGAACAATTCACGCTCCGGCGCTTCCACGCCTAACTGACGCAACTGATACCAGTGATCGACATCTCGCGCACGGGCGATAATCTTCAGATTCGGGAAATGCTCTTTCGCCAGCGCGGTCAGTTGCAGGTTAGCTTCAACATCATCGATGGCGTTGATAAGCACCCTGGCTTGCGCAGCACCTGCGGATTCCAGCAAATCCACACGCGTCGCGTCACCGTAAAACACCTTGGTACCAAACTTACGCAGCGTTTCGATGTGATCAGGGTCGTGATCCAACACGACGGTATGCACGTTATTCGCCAGCAGCAAACGACCGGCAATCTGCCCGAAGCGGCCAAAACCGGCGATAATCACCTGCGCGTTTTCATCATCGATAGTGTCCTGCGGGCGATCGTCTTGCGGCGCATTACGTTCCATACGTGCGGCGAGAACCAGCAGCAGTGGGGTAACCGCCATCGATAGCGCGACGGCCAGCGTCAGCGCTTTCGCCCATTCGACCGGCAATACACCGGCCATTTGCGCAGTGCTGAAAATCACGAAGGCAAACTCACTCCCCTGCCCGATGAGAATGGCAAACAGTCCACGCTGTTTTTTCGGTACGCCCAGCCACGGTGCGACCAGCCACAGCAGGGCAGCTTTTAGCGCCATAAAGCCGACCAGCAATGTGGCAATCAACAACGGCTGATGGACCAGCGTGCCAAAGTCGATAGACATACCCACACCGATAAAGAACAGTCCGAGCAACAAACCTTTAAACGGCTGAATATCGCTTTCCAGCGCGTGACGGTATTCAGAGCTCGCCAGTAGCACCCCCGCCAGAAACGCGCCCATTGCCATCGACATGCCCGCCATTTCCAGCAGAATGCCGAAGCCGAACACCAGAAAAAGTGCCACGGCGCTGAACACTTCGCGCATCCCGGAGCGCGCTACAAAATGCAGCAGCGGACGCGTGACATAGCGCCCGAGCAGAACCACCAGCACCAGCGCACCGGCGACTTTCGCGGCGGACAACCCGAAGCTCATCAGCGTGGTGGCTTCGCCGGTACTCGCCAGCAGCGGGATCATGGCGACCAAAGGGATCGCCGCAATGTCCTGGAACAGCAGAACGGCAAAGGCGCTGCGCCCGATTGGCGCGGCAGTCAGGCTTCGTTCACTCATCGCCTGCATGGCAATGGCGGTGGAAGACAGCGCCAGCGTCAGGCCGATCAGCATCGCGATTTTCCAGTCCAGGCCAAGGAAGTAGCAAAAGGCACTGAGCACTATGCCGCAGCCGACCATCTGAATACTGCCACCGCCAAAGACCGAGGCGCGCATGGTCCATAAACGTTTAGGATCCAGTTCGAGGCCGATGACAAATAACATCAGCACTACGCCGATTTCCGCAAAGGTCAGAATTGATTCGGCGTCCGAGACCAGCTTAAGTCCCCACGGGCCAATGATACAACCGGCGATGAGATACCCCAGAACGGAACCTAATCCAAGGCGTACCGCGATCGGTACAAATAACGCCGCCGAACCGAGATAAATCAGCCCTTCAATCATCAGATTATGGTTGTCCATTTTCGACCTCCGGCGCACAGCCTTCTTTCAGGCTCAGACAGGCGGTTAAACGCCTGCGGTATTCTTCGCCCGCCGCTTTCAGCGCGACTTCATCGCAGATAAACGTATTGTGCACCGCAAAGTACGGCTGCCAGTGCATGCCGCAGTAGACCGCCGTCGCCTGTAAAGGCTGCGCCAGCACGTCGAAGTTCGGGTGATCGCCGAGCTCAAAATGATGCTCATTGCCGCCGGTGGTTACGGCCCACAAACAATGTTTGCCGTTCAATGCGTTGCCTTCGTGGCCATAAGCCCAGCCGTGCTCCAGCACTTTATCGATCCACAGTTTTAGCAGCGGGGGGAGGCTGTACCATTGAATCGGATGTTGAAACACCACCATATCGGCGCGTTCAACGGCTTTCTGTTCGGCATTCACATCGATGTTGAAGTCGGGGTAAAGATCGTACAGCGAACGGATTTCTACGTTCGGCAGGTCTTTTACCGCCGCGAGTAATCCCTGATTGGCCCGCGAATGGCGCGGATAAGGGTGGGCGTAAATGATTAAAATCATGCAAGTCTCTTGTCTTATTTTATTTACTTCAGCATACGCAACTTTCGGCATTCTGGTAAAAGTCGGATGCATAAAATGAAAAAGGCGCAGCTTTCGCCGCGCCTTTTGCTAACCAATTATGCCATTAGCCTTTGATTTTCGCGTGCATTTCCTGCACTGAAATCACCTGCTCGGTCGGGTCAGAAGACAGCGCCATCGCCGTGGCGAAACCGCCGTTCAGCGTGGTGTCGTAATGCACTTTGTATTGCAGTGCGCTGCGACGGATCAGCTTGGAGTCTTCAATCGCCTGACGGCCAGCCGTGGTATTGACGATATACACATACTCACCGTTTTTAATACGGTCCTGAATGTGTGGACGGCCTTCATGCACCTTGTTGACCAGACGAGGGTTTATCCCGGCTTCGCCCAGCACCACTGCAGTACCGTGCGTCGCGTCCAGTTCGAAGCCACGTTTCAGCAGTTTCGCCGCCAAATCGACTACGCGACCTTTATCGCCTTCACGCACAGACAACAGTGCGCGCCCCGCTTTCTTCATACCTGAGTTGCTGCCGAGTTGCGCTTTGGCAAAGGCTTCAGCGAAGGTGCGTCCGACGCCCATAACTTCACCGGTAGAACGCATTTCCGGCCCCAGTATCGGGTCAACGCCAGGGAATTTGTTGAACGGCAGCACCACTTCTTTCACGGAGTAGTAAGGCGGGATAACTTCTTCTGTGATGCCCTGCTGTGCCAGCGTCTGGCCTGCCATCACGCGGGCAGCAACTTTCGCCAGCGGTACGCCGGTCGCTTTGGAGACGAACGGCACGGTACGTGCGGCACGCGGGTTGACTTCAATCAGATAAACTTCGTTATTCTTCACCGCGAACTGGACGTTCATCAGACCACGAACGCTCAGCTCGAAGGCCAGTTTCTCTACCTGATGACGCATCACGTCCTGAATTTCTTTGCTCAGCGTGTAGCACGGCAGAGAACATGCAGAGTCACCGGAGTGCACACCAGCCTGCTCGATGTGTTCCATGATGCCGCCAATCAGTACGCGTTCACCGTCGCAGATAGCATCAACGTCTACTTCTACCGCATCATCCAGGAAGCGATCCAGCAGAACCGGCGCGTCGTTGGAGACGCTGACAGCATTCTGGAAGTAACGGCGCAGGTCGATTTCGTCATACACGATTTCCATCGCGCGACCACCCAGAACATAAGACGGGCGCACCACCAGCGGATAACCGATACCGCTGGCTTTCTCAACCGCTTGTTCGATGGTTGCCACGGTGGCGTTCGCCGGCTGTTTCAGGCCCAGGCGATGAACCGCCTGCTGGAAACGTTCGCGGTCTTCGGCACGGTCAATAGCGTCCGGGCTGGTGCCAATAATCGGCACGCCAGCAGCCTCCAGTTCACGCGCCAGCTTCAGCGGAGTCTGGCCGCCGTACTGCACGATGACGCCTTTTGGCTTCTCAATGCGCACGATTTCCAGCACGTCTTCCAGCGTGACGGATTCGAAGTACAAACGGTCTGAGGTGTCGTAATCGGTGGATACGGTTTCCGGGTTACAGTTCACCATGATGGTTTCGTAACCGTCTTCACGCAGCGCCAGTGAGGCATGTACGCAGCAGTAATCGAACTCGATGCCCTGACCGATACGGTTCGGACCACCGCCCAACACCATGATTTTTGGCTTGTCGTTGGTCGGGTTGGATTCGCACTCTTCTTCATACGTGGAGTACATGTAAGCGGTATCGGTAGAAAATTCCGCCGCACAGGTATCAACACGTTTGTAGACTGGGTGCAGATTGTATTTATGGCGCAGTTTGCGCACTTCGCTTTCTGAAACGCCGACCAGAGTGGCCAGACGCAGGTCAGCAAAGCCTTTGCGTTTAAGCATGCGCAGGTAGTCGTGGGTCAGGATGTTGAAGCCGCCTTCGGCCACTTCATTTTCCAGTTTCACCAGCTCTTCAATCTGCACCAGGAACCAGCGGTCAACGTTGGTCAGGTTGAAGATACCGTCCACGGACATCCCGGCACGGAAGGCGTCGGCGATGTACCAGATACGTTCGGCACCGGCTTCTTTCAGTTCGCGACGGATTTTGGTCAGCGCTTCCGGGTCATCCAGATTCACTTTCGGGTCAAAGCCGCTCGCACCCACTTCCAGACCGCGCAACGCTTTTTGCAGGGATTCCTGCTGCGTGCGGCCGATCGCCATCACTTCGCCGACAGATTTCATCTGCGTGGTCAGACGGTCGTTAGCACCGGCAAATTTTTCGAAGTTGAAGCGAGGAATCTTCGTCACAACGTAGTCGATGGAGGGTTCGAACGATGCAGGCGTTTTGCCGCCGGTGATGTCGTTCATCAGTTCATCGAGGGTATAACCTACCGCCAGTTTGGCCGCCACTTTCGCAATCGGGAAACCGGTCGCTTTTGATGCCAGTGCGGACGAACGGGAAACGCGTGGGTTCATTTCGATAACAATCAGACGGCCATTTTTCGGGTTCACCGAGAACTGGACGTTGGAGCCACCGGTTTCCACGCCGATTTCACGCAGTACCGCCATCGAGGCGTTACGCATGATTTGGTATTCTTTGTCGGTCAGGGTCTGCGCCGGTGCCACAGTGATGGAGTCACCCGTATGGATACCCA
The DNA here is from genome assembly GCA_013457415.1 of Enterobacteriaceae bacterium Kacie_13. Taxonomy (NCBI): domain Bacteria; kingdom Pseudomonadati; phylum Pseudomonadota; class Gammaproteobacteria; order Enterobacterales; family Enterobacteriaceae; species Enterobacteriaceae bacterium Kacie_13. The sequence continues at coordinate 725,553 of CP045665.1, read as the reverse complement.
TCGCATCGAAGTTTTCGATAGAGCAGACGATGATGCAGTTATCGTTTTTATCACGCACCACTTCCATCTCGTACTCTTTCCAGCCAATCAGCGACTCATCAATCAGCAGCTCTTTGGTAGGAGACAGATCCAGACCGCGCTCGCAAATCTCTTCAAACTCTTCGCGGTTATACGCGATACCGCCACCGGTACCACCCATGGTAAATGATGGGCGAATGATGCAAGGGAAACCGACGTCAGCAGCAACTGCCAGCGCTTCTTCCATGGTGTGGGCGATGCCCGAACGCGCAGTATCCAGTCCGATTTTCTTCATCGCCACGTCGAAACGGCGGCGGTCTTCGGCTTTATCAATGGCATCTGCGGTTGCGCCAATCATGGTCACGCCGAATTCTTCCAGCACGCCCTGACGTTCCAGTTCCAGCGCGCAGTTCAGTGCGGTCTGGCCACCCATGGTTGGCAGCACAGCGTCCGGACGCTCTTTTTCGATGATTTTACGTACCACTTCCCAGGTGATTGGCTCGATGTAAGTCGCATCGGCCATATCCGGGTCAGTCATGATGGTCGCCGGGTTCGAGTTCACCAGAATGACGCGGTAACCTTCTTCACGCAGCGCTTTACACGCCTGCGCACCCGAGTAGTCAAATTCACAAGCCTGGCCGATGACAATCGGGCCTGCGCCGAGGATCAGGATGCTTTTTATGTCTGTACGTTTTGGCATTTTTTATTGCTCCTGATTTATTTGCCTGTAAGAACGGCGTTGTTGCGAGAAGCGCGGAAAGCGTTAATCAGTTCAATGAAGTGATCGAACAGCGGCGCGGCATCGTGCGGGCCCGGGCTGGCTTCAGGGTGACCCTGGAAACTGAATGCCGGTTTGTCCGTGCGGTGGATGCCCTGGACCGTGTGGTCGAACAACGATTTGTGGGTCACGCGCAGGTTCGCGGGGAGATTGTTTTCATCTACGGCGAAACCGTGGTTTTGCGCGGTAATCATCACCACATTGTTGTCGATATCTTTAACCGGATGGTTACCGCCGTGGTGGCCCAGTTTCATTTTCAGCGTTTTTGCGCCGCTGGCTAATGCCAGTAACTGATGACCGAGGCAGATCCCGAAGACCGGGATATCCGTTTCGAGGAACGTTTTGATGGCGGCGATGGCGTAGTCGCAAGGCTCCGGATCGCCCGGGCCGTTAGACAGGAAGATGCCATCCGGATTGAGTTTCAGCACGTCAGCGGCAGGCGTTTGCGCCGGAACCACCGTCAGGCGACAGCCGCGATCCACCAGCATGCGCAGGATGTTGCGTTTTGCACCGTAGTCGTAAGCCACCACATGCAAGGGCAGATCCTCTTCTTTCTTCGCTTCCGGCAGTTCACCTTCGAGCGTCCAGCTTCCTTGCTGCCAGCTGTAAGATTCTGCGGTGGTCACTTCTTTCGCCAAATCCATCCCTTTCAGGCCGGGGAACGCTTTGGCTTTTTGCATCGCCAGTTCCGCATCCGGAGAATCGCCCGCGATGATGCAGCCATTCTGTGCGCCTTTTTCACGTAACAGACGGGTCAGCTTGCGAGTATCAATGTCGGCGATGGCTACGATGTTGTTGCGCTTGAGGTAATCAGAAAGGTTTTCTTCACTGCGGTAGTTGCTGGCAATAAGAGGTAAGTCGCGAATGACCAGGCCCTGAGCGTGTACTGCGGAAGATTCTGCGTCTGCGGTATTGGTGCCGACATTACCGATATGGGGATAAGTGAGAGTGACAATCTGGCGGGAATAGGAAGGATCAGTGAGGATTTCTTGATAACCGGTCATCGACGTATTGAAGACCACTTCCCCCACTGCCGAACCTTCTGCCCCGATGGCCCGACCGTGGAATTGGGTTCCGTCTTCCAGAACCAATAGCGCTGACTTTATCAAAGCATCCTCCAAGAATAATAAATCACAATATTTGCATATTAATTCAGATAACCCGATCTAAATCAATGCAAAAATCGCTCCGGAAGCCAATTTTCGGCAAATTGGGCGCATTCTAATGAGGGCAGTTCGGTTTGTCTACCAAAAGCACCACTATTTCTCTATTTTTCGCACAACTCAGTGAAAAGGCTTCATCACAGCCATAAAAGCATAGCCTAAGTAAGTATAGTAACCGTTTGCGGAAGACGATGTATGAAAATCAGTGATGAAAGTAGATGTGGACCAGTAAGGGAGAACGGGTGAGTTTAAAAAACGTACAACGCGCAGGTTAAAAATGGAGTTAACAATAACAAATGCAAGCTATGTGCGCTATTTATGGTTAAGTTCGTATTTTCAAACAAAAAAGAGAAGGGCAATCAAGGAACTGCCCTTTTATCAAAACATTATGACCAAAACAACCACATCACATCAAAATTAGCCACTACAAATCATCTAACCCAAGCACGTCACGCATGTCATAAAGACCTGACTTATGCGAAGAAATCCACTTTCCTGCACGAACAGCACCATTTGCGAAGGTCATACGGCTGGAAGCCTTGTGAGTAATCTCAACCCGTTCTCCGATATCTGCAAACATCGCGGTGTGTTCACCGACAATATCGCCAGCACGGATGGTGGCAAAACCAATACTTTTTGGACAGCGCTCGCCGGTATGACCTTCACGGGCGTACACCGCGCACTCCTTGAGGTCACGCCCCAGTGCACCGGCAATTGCTTCGCCCATCGCCAGCGCAGTACCTGATGGCGCATCCACTTTATAGCGATGGTGTGCTTCAACAATTTCAATGTCGGTATAATCGCCCATCACTTTGGCGGCTTTCTCTAAAAGTTTGAGGACGACGTTTACGCCCACGCTGAAGTTGGCGGCGAAAACGACAGGAATAACCTCTGAAGCCTGCTTAATCGCGGCCTTACCGGCATCATCGAAGCCTGTAGTGCCGATAATCATGCCTTTATGGTGTTTCTGACAGAATTCCAGATGCACCAGCGTGCCTTCAGGCCGGGTGAAATCGATCAGCACATCGAAGTCATTTACTACGGCATTCAGATCTTCATTCACTTTGACGCCTGCACTTGCGATCCCCGCCAGTTCACCGGCGTCAGTACCGACAAGCGTTGAACCTGGACGTTCCAGCGCAGCGCCCAGCACCACACCTTCGGCTTCAGAAACGGCCTGGATCAGCTGTCGGCCCATACGACCACCTGCGCCAACGATGGCCATGCGAATATCAGCGTTACTCATAAATACTCTCTTTATATAGGGGTTCTGCCGTAAAACAGAATCAGGTTATCCACCCTGTAATCGGGTAGCCAGCAAAATTGCCTCATAATTAGAAAATTATGATACAGGCTGGTTAATATCAGTAAAAAGCATCTGATTTAAGGTTACCAACTTGAATGATTTGTGTTAATCAAACAGCCATCCTGGAACTGAGAGCGAAAAAGGCTGTAATAATCCGCAAAAAGTCACTTCGCATAACGATTCACTTTTGTGAATAAATATCATCATGTACTAGCGTTCTTTAAAACTCTCATCCACTTTTGTCTGCAGCGGACTAAGAAGATAGTCGATGACTTTGCGTTTACCCGTTTTGATTTCAGCGCTGACATTCATGCCCGCGACCAGATTAATTCGCTTGCCTTCAACCAGCAGGTAATTTTTATCGAGCGAGACGATTGCGCTGAAAACCAATCCCAGCTTCTCATTTTCGATCGCATCAAAACTGACGCTGGTGACTTTACCCGTGATGTAACCGTAACGGGTATAAGGGAAAGATTCAATTTTGACGACGACATCCTGCCCCACATTCACAAAACCAATATCTTTATTGGCGATCATCGTTTCAACTTCAATTTTATCGTCGAGAGGGACAATCGTCATGATTGCCTGCCCTTCCATAACGACGCCACCTAGCGTATGAAAAGCCATTTGCTGCACGGTTCCGTCTACCGGCGCCCTCAGGTTCATCAGCGATTGCCGCTGTTCGGTCCTTTCCAGTTGCCCGCGCAACTGTGGGATTTGTTCGTTCGCCTCACGAAGTGCGTCCAGCGTATCACGTTGGAACGTTTGAATATTCAGGCGTTTTTCCTGTTCGGCCTGATGGATGCTTTCTTCGATTTGCTGCGCCTGATTACGCAGGCTCTTGAGATCATGTTCATTCTGGATGGTCTTACTGTCTTGTTCATAATATTCATGTTGAGAAAGATATTTTTTTTCGAGAAGCGCCTGATAATCTTTGGAGCGTTGTAGTTCTATTTTTCGTATTTGCTCAAGTTTGTGTATTTGATCCCGATTAGAGCGAAGTTCAGCTAAATGCTGGCTGAGAATTGCCTGTAACTTGTCATTCTCTGCCGACCATGCCCCGAATTGATTTCTCGCTAATTCCTCTGCGTCTACCACCTCGGGTTGCTTTAATCCGTCCTGTATCGCCTCAGATTTATTAATTTCTATCAATCCGCCTTTCTCTATAACGTTCATCAGGGCGTCGTTACGCAGTTTTGTCAGCTGTGCCGCTTCCAAAGCCCGCCGGGATTGCTCAGAGTCACTGTCAGAGCCAATTCCACTCAGCTCAATAATTTTTTGTCCTGCGTGGACATAATCCCCGTTCTTGACATAAATATTTTTAACCACTGAGGTTTCCAGCGATTGAATTTGTTTACTATGCCCTGTAACAATGGTTTTTCCCTGAGTCACCGCAACAATATCTATCTTCCCAATCAGTGCCCATAGGAAAGCAATAAGCGTAAAGAATATAATTGTTCGTGCGACATATTTAGGCGCGACAGATATAGGCGTCTCTGTGATTTCCAGATTCGCCGGGAGAAATACCCGTTCATCTCCATCACGCTTCGGCGGGTCTAACCGGCTTCGCAATTTCCAGATTTCCCGCCACACCAGATAATATTTACCGCACAGTTCTTTTGATGCATGAATAAAAAGTTTCATATTTTATGATAAATAGAGTGTGTTTTTTAAAATAAATTACGCCGATTGAAGATCATGCAGAAAACGATAATAACCATTTTCTATTTTCAAAAGATCCTCGTGAGTTCCCTGTTCGACAATTTCACCTTTATCCATGGCGATAATTCTTTGTGCGAAACGGACGGTCGAAAGACGGTGGGCAATAATAAGGACTGTACGCTGCCGACAAATCGCCTGCATATTCTGCATAATCGCCCGTTCAGATTCATAGTCTAAAGCACTGGTCGCTTCGTCCAGTATTAAGATTTTTGGCTCTCCGACCAGCGCTCTGGCAATCGCCACCCTCTGCCGCTGTCCACCGGAAAGCCCCGCGCCTTGCTCTCCAACCACGGTGTCATACCCTTGCGCAAGTTCCATAATAAATTCATGGGCACCCGCCAGCTTTGCTGCATTGATTATTCTCTCCAGAGGCATACCGGGTTCGGATAACGCAATATTTTCCCGCACCGTACGGTTTAACAGAACATTTTCCTGCAAAACCACACCGATCTGCCGTCGTAACCACGTCGGATCAGCCAGGGCTAAATCGTTCCCATCAACCAGCACCCTTCCGCGCCCGGGGACATATAAGCGTTGCACGAGTTTTGTCAGCGTACTTTTCCCGGAACCTGAACGGCCTACGATGCCGATGACTTCATTCGCATTAATGGTCAGCGTCAGATCCTTTAATACTTCATAACCTTCCGGCCGATAGCGGAAATTTACCTGCTCAAAATCTATCTTTCCTGTGATTTCGGGTAAGGCTAAGCGGCTGGCCGTTTGTTCCGTAGGCGTATTCAAAATATCCCCAAGCCGTGCCACTGAAATACCGACTTGCTGGAAATCCTGCCACAGTTGAGCAAGACGAATAACCGGCGCAGCCACCTGCCCGGCGAGCATATTAAAGGCGATCAGTTGCCCGACCGTTAAATCGCCATCAATCACCAACCGAGCGCCCAGCCACAGCGTTGATACCATGACCAGTTTTTGAATAAGCTGAACACCCTGCTGTCCGATGGTCGCCAGCCGGGTCACCCTCAGACCCGCATGAACATATGACGCCAACAGCAGGTCCCAGTTACGCGTCATCTGAGGCTCAACCGCCATCGCTTTAATTGTGCCAACAGACGTCACCGACTCCACCAAAAATGACTGGCTGTCCGCATTGCGCGCAAACTTTTCGTTTAAACGAGCCCGCAACACCGGGCTGATGGTGGCGGACCAGATGGCATAACAAGGCAGTGAGATGAGTACAACCAGCGTCAGCCAGCCACTGTAGAACCACATCACGATAAGAAAAATGAATGAAAAACAGAGATCCATTACTGAAGTCAGCGCCTGACCGGTGAGGAAATTACGTATTTGTTCCAGCTCCCGCACGCGGGCAACGGTATCGCCCACACGACGCTTTTCGAACCAGGCCAGCGGCAGGGAAAAGAGATGACGAAATAGCCGGGCTCCCAGCTCGACGTCTATCCGGCTGGTAGTATGGGCAAAAATATACGTTCGCAGGCCACCCAGCGTGACCTCAAATATTATGATGACTAAAAGCGCTACGGCGACTACATCCAGCGTACTGAAACAACGGTGCACCAGGACTTTATCCATCACTACCTGAAAAAAAAGCGGAGTTATCAGGGCAAAGAATTGAATAACAGCGGAGGCAGCCAGAACTTCTAACAAAATCTTTCGGTATTTAATTACTGCGGGAATAAACCATAAAATAAACGGTTCTACCGACCCACAGATTAATGCGGCCAGAGAAGTTAATAAAGAATATCAAAAATTCCATGATTACGTTTCATCCATGCTGGTGATCCAAACGGTTTACCGTGAGGCTTTCTCTCTTATCACTCCTGATATAAAAGACGATTTTAGTGGATTCACATTGAATTTTTCTGCGTTTAACACTTATCTGGAAAATCTGAAAGAAAAGGATACCTATCGATTCCTTGATATGGTCAAAACTGCCTCGTCTTTACTCGTCAACTCACCTGACTTCGCGGGAGAAATGGCAGTTTTAAACCAATACACTGAAACCTATATTGTGAGCAGTGCGGCAAATGAAGCACTCACAGCACATTACTATAATCCTAATACCTACCTCTTCTCTGCCGGACATGGGCAGGACACGCTCGCTGATGGTGCAAATAATGTGAGCGAGAATGACACTCTGCGCTTTACAGGAGCCCGTTTTGCCGATGCCCGCTTCGAAAATAAAGACGGGGACCTGATCATTCGAGCCTATGGGAATGACGATAGCGTCAGACTTAAAGGATATTTTGGTCCGGCATATTGCCGGGGTTTTAGTTTCGCCTTTGACGATAAAACCCTTACTCTCGCCGATCTAGAAACGATAAGTATCCCAATAAAGGGTAGCTTCCTAAATGACTACCTTGTGGGCTGGTATGCTTCCAATGCAATAAGCGGCGGCGAAGGTAATGACACCCTCCTTGGCAACGATAGCAACGATACGCTGGATGGCGGTGCGGGCAACGACGCAATCTTTGGTCTTGACGACAATGATATTCTCAACGGAGGTGCCGGTAACGACACACTTTCCGGCGGTGCTGGCTCGGATACCTATCTTTTTGCCAAAGGCCATAATCAGGATGTTGTGACTGACATAATGCAAAATGCAGATGATATTGATTCGATCCAATTTACTGATGCCAACGTTCAGGATCTTTGGTTTTCGCGTGAAAATAGCCATTTACTGATCAGCGAAATAGGAACCAATGATTCTGTGACACTGAATGACTGGTTCTCTGGATCCGCCTATCAAAATAAAGTCATCAGCGTCGCTGACGGGCAATCTCTGGAAGCAACCCAGTTAGAACAGCTGGTGGACGCGATGGCGATATTTGCGGCCGGGCAAAGCGTAACGGCAATGCAACCCGACCAGATGAGAGAAAGTATGCAGATGATCAACAGTTCCGATTACTGGTCACGCTCATAGCACTTGAAGCTCTCCTGAGAGCCTTGCTCAGGGGAGATTCCCCCATTCCCTCGCACAGCTCCCATCGCAGACAAATCCAGCAATCGCGCAGATTTTCGGATCTAAATCATTAATTTTTTATTATATGGCATCAAATCGTATTGATTAAATCAATAAATATGATAATAAATAGCCAGCTAATTTTAACTGGCGAAATTTGATTTCTGACCGGTCAAAAATTAAGTAGCCTGAACGTATGAGGCGCGTCTTCACCCTTACCAGATTGTTATGAGTGAGGGGAAAATACAAAAACACACACGGCCAATTTCTCTGTGAGTTATTTAGAAACAGATAGTCATTTCAAAACAGAGTATTGGCGCAGGGACTTATATGAACTTCAAATTAAACAAAGTCACGCAAGTGGCAACGGCTGGCCTGTTATTCGGTCTGGCGTCTTTCGCTTCACACGCAGAAATCACGCTGATCAAGCAAGATCCACAACCTAACGATCCGCTGAGCCGCCTGCAATTCCAGGTAGGCGGGAGCATTCGTCCCCAGTTCCAGTTCCAGAATGGCGTGAAAAACTATAAAACCAACGGTTTTGATGGCGGTACACGTTTTCGTTTCTCTACTGATTATTATCTGTTTGATGATATCAGCTGGATTAACTACTACGAGCTGGGTGTCAATATCCCTGCCCTGACTGGCTGGGATAACCACTATGCAGCAGGCGCGCATAACACCTCCCGCCGTATGCTGTATACCGGTCTTAAAAGTAAAACCTACGGTCAGCTGACGTTTGGTCAGCAAAACAGCGTTTACTACGACGTGGTTGGTGCGAAAACCGATATCTGGGACTACGACATGCTCGCCCAGGCACCGGGCAATGGTGTGAACGGCGACTACGACGGTTCTTACCGTTCACGTAAAATGCTGAAATATAAAAACACCTTCGGCGATGCAGATGTGTATGCCTCTTACCTTTTTGAAGACAGCGAATTGCTGACCGGCAAAAATGGCCTGCGTTACAAACGTAACGGCGGCGGTTCTGTCGGCGTTGATTATCACATCACTAAAGATCTGACCTGGGGTACTGCGTACAACTACACCGACGCAGAGATGAGAAACCCGGGCGACAATACGTCCAAAGACTACAACCAAAGCATTGTGGGTACTGCGCTAAGCTGGAAACCAGGCAACTGGACAGCCTCCTTCGGCGGCGGTTACTACCATGACTTCCTGCAGACTGGCCTGAAAAATGAAGATCACTTCTTCGCGGGCGACGCGTACGGTCTGGAATACTTCCTGGGCTACGCTTTCCCAGTCAATCAGCTGGCGGTCAAAACCATTCAGCCATACTTCATGGGTGACCGTCTGACCTATGTGACTGGCCGCAATTACCAGCGTATTGATAACGGCCTCGGTGTGTCTTTCCAGCTCGATTACGGTTTCCGTGTTGATTACGAGCACGTGTTCACGTCTTCCACCGATAACCTCGGTGATATGAACCTGATCCGTCTGCGTTACGACTTCTAAGCCTTAACAACTGAATATCAGAGGGCCAGCTTTACGTCTTATTGACGGGCTGGCCCTTTCTTTTTACACCTTTTCTCCTATCCCACGCGGGCAAAGCCGGACTAGACTGAATACATCCACATCTCATCCTTCAAGGAGAGCTTTACGATGTCCGCATTATTCCGGTCCGACGTGACCGCCATTGGCGATTATCGAGCCGAATTGGGTGAAACACCCGTCTGGTGCCAGCGCACTCAATCATTATTGTGGGTCGATATTCTTGCCCAGCGCGTTTTGCGTTACTGGCCCGAGACAAAGAAAACTGAAATCCACGATTTACCCAGCGTAACCAGCGCCGTTCTGATGACGGAAAAACGAAATCAGTTTTTACTCGTCTCTCAGGATGGGATCCATCTGTACGATTACGAAAGTAAAAGCCGTCAGACGCTGTGCGGCTATCCCGGTGCAGAAGGCACACGTCCGAACGAAGCCGCTATCGCGCCGGATGGTTCACTGTGGTTTGGCACGCTTGATATCAAAGAGGAAAAAAATAACGGCGCGTGGTTTCGCTATGAATCCGGAACCGAGGCACCAGAAATGATGCTCGATAACGTCGGGATCACCAACACTCTCGTCTGGTTTGAAGGAAAAGTCTGGTTTGCGGACACCAAGAAAAACCGCTTCTACTCCGCTAATGCACGCCGTATAAATCCCCAGAAAATCTCCTGTTTCTCTTCCGGGGATAAATCTCCGGATGGTTCGGCGCTGGCGCAAAATGGGTGGCTGCTCACCGCCTGCTGGGGATCGAAATGTCTGTTACGCCAGCAAATCAATCAGGGTGAATTGCTTACTCTCGATACCGTGCCGGTACCGGTGACGCAGCCTAGCTGTTGTACCTTTGGAGGCCCGGACATGACCGATTTGTACATCACGTCAGCACGCAAAAATCTCGATACACCGCATGCGCTTGAAGGCGCATTGCTGCATGTACAAACGTCAACGGTGGGTGTACCGCAGAACCTATTCAAACTGCAAAAGGCATAATGCGGTCAGAACGCGCATAAAAAAAACCGGCCACAATTGAGCCGGTTTTTCATTTTTTGCATGTTGCCTGAGACAAATCAGTCGATCTGTTTCACGTCCACACGCAGTTCTTTTGGCACTTCGAACACGATATTCTCTTCGCGCCCTTCGATGTTAATCACATCCATTCCGCCAAAGGTTTTCAGCTTGCTTATCACATCCTGCACCAGGATATCCGGTGCGGAAGCACCCGCCGTGACACCGATGCTTTTGGCATCTTTCAGCCAGCTTTCCTGAATATCCGCCGCAGAATCGATCAGATAAGAAGGCACGCCGACGCGCTGAGCCAGCTCCGCCAGACGGTTGGAGTTAGAGGAGTTTTTTGACCCAACAACCAGCACCACATCCGCGCCATCGGCCAGCGTTCGGACGGCTTCCTGACGGTTAGTGGTGGCGTAGCAAATGTCATCTTTACGCGGCCCGATGATTTTCGGGAAGCGATCGCGCAACGCATCAATGATGGCCGAAGTGTCATCCACCGAGAGCGTAGTTTGCGTCATAAAACACAGGTTGTTTTCGTCTTTCACCTGCAATTTATAGACGTCTTCCGGCGCCTCGACCAGATACATGCCGCCTTTCGGATTGCTGTACTGCCCCATGGTGCCTTCCACTTCCGGATGACCGGCGTGACCAATCAGAATCGCTTCTGTGCCTTTTCGGCTGGCGCGCGCCACTTCCATATGCACTTTGGTCACCAGAGGACAGGTGGCGTCAAACAGCATCGTCAGGTCGCGTTCTTTCGCTTGGGCACGTACCGCCTGAGAAACACCGTGCGCAGAGAAAATCAGGATCGAACCGTCCGGCACTTCGCTGATTTGCTCGATGAAAATCGCACCGCGCTGACGCAGGCTATCGACCACATAACGGTTATGCACCACTTCGTGACGCACATAAATCGGTGCGCCATAAAGCTCAAGCGCACGTTCAACAATGCTGATGGCGCGATCAACACCCGCACAAAAACCGCGTGGGTTAGCCAGCAATATCTGCATGTTTCTCCTCCAGTTGCGGGTCAATTTCCAGCACTTCGATATCGAAATCGATGTGCTGTCCCGCCAGCGGATGATTGAAATCGACAGTGATAGAATCCTCTGTCACTTCACGCACTACGCCCGGCATTTCATTGCCGTCACGACCACTGAACAGCATGATGGTGCCGACATCCGGCACCCCGGTTTCCTGGAAATCACGACGCGAAAAGAACTGCACCAGATCCGGGCTTTTGGTACCGAAAGCCGATTCAGGGGACAGCGTGAAGGCATGTTTATCCCCGACGCTCAACCCGGTCAGCTGATTTTCCAGCGCGTCAGACAGGCTGCCGTCGCCGAGGCGAAACAGCGCAGGTTTTCCATTGGCGCGGGTAGATTCTGCCGTCGAACCATCTTCCAGCTTCAACGTAAAATGCACCAGCACAGCGCTGTCATGTTTCACCTGTTGAGACATATTTCTTATCCTTTGCTCTTCGCTGCTTCGTTCGGTTTCGCAAGGAAACCTTCCAGCACGACCAGCACTGCGCCGACGCAGATAAAGCTGTCGGCCAGATTAAAGATCGGGTAGTGCCAGTCGTTCACGTAGAAATCGATAAAGTCGATCACGAAGCCGTGCACCATGCGGTCAAACATGTTGCCCAGCGCGCCACCAATAATCATCGCAAATGCGATGTTATTCAGACGCTGCTTTGCACTGCTGCGGTACATCAGCACCAGCAGAACCACCACGATTACCAGCGCAATCGCGGTGAAGAACCAGCGCTGCCAGCCACCTTTATCCGCCAGGAAACTGAACGCCGCGCCTGGGTTGTGAGCGTAGGTCAGATTAAAGAACGGGATCAGCGGCATGGATTCACCGAGCTGAAAATGCCCCATGACCAGAAACTTACTGCCGAGATCGACGATAACGACGAGAACCGCCAGCCATAGCCAGCGGAGTCCGGTAGAACAGAAAGGTTTAGTCATTATGCAAACTTACGCTCTTCGCCGTCACCGGCAATGTTAGTCACACAACGGCCACAGATGTCGCTGTGTTCCGCGTTCTGGCCAATATCGGTGGTGAAATGCCAGCAGCGCGGGCACTTCTCACCTTCCGCTTTCGCCAGTCCGATTTTCAAGCCTTTCAGCAATTCGCTGGCCTGCGCTGAATCATCAGCTTCAGACAACGCGGCGACTTTCGCGCCGGAAGTCAGGAGCACAAAGCGCAGTTCGTTACCCAAAGAACGCAGGTCGGTTGCCAGCGCGTCATCGGCATACAAGGTCACAGCCGCTTCCAGAGAACCGCCCAGACGTTTATCAGCACGCGCCTGTTCAATCACTTTGTTCACTTCGCCACGCACTTTCAGCAATTCATCCCAGAACGCATCGTTCATGGATTCGTTACCGATCAGGCCAAACAGACCGTCGTACCATTCTTCGGTAAAGACGAACTTCTCGCGGCTACCCGGCAGTTCAGCCCAGATTTCATCAGCAGTGAAGGACATGATTGGCGCCATCCAGCGTACCAGTGCTTCGCAGATGTGATACAGCGCGGTCTGGCAGCTGCGGCGCGCAACGCTGTCGCTCTTCGCGGTGTACTGGCGATCTTTAATAATATCCAGATAGAAAGAGCCCATTTCGATCGAGCAGAACTGCATCAGACGCTGAACAACGCCATGGAAATCATAGGCTTCGTACGCGGCAATGATCTCGTCCTGTGCGGCTTTCGCGCGGCCAACGGCCCAGCGATCCAACACAACCATCTCTTCCGGTGCCACGCTGTGCAACGCCGGATCGAAACCGTTAAGGTTCGCCAGCAGGAAGCGCGCGGTGTTACGGATACGGCGATAAGAATCAGCAGCACGTTTCAGGATTTCGTCGGACACGGCGATTTCGCCGGTGTAATCCGTTGACGCCACCCACAGACGCAGAATGTCGCCACCCAACTTGTTCATTACGTCTTGCGGCGCAATGGTGTTACCGATGGATTTAGACATTTTACGGCCCTGACCATCCACGGTGAAGCCGTGGGTCAGCACTTGTTTGTAAGGCGCTTTGCCTTTCATCGCCGTCGAAATCATCAGAGAAGACATGAACCAGCCGCGATGCTGGTCTGAGCCTTCCAGATACAGATCCGGAGAATGACCGTTGAACTCAGGGCGCACATCCACAACGGAGGAGTGTGTAGAACCGGAGTCAAACCAGACGTCCAGCGTATCTGGCACTTTGACATAATCGGCAGCGTCTGCGCCCAGAATGTCTTCTGGGTTGAGATCCCACCACGCCTGGATGCCATCAGCTTCAACGCGTTTTGCGACTTCTTCCATCAGCTCAAGGCTGCGCGGATGAAGCTGCTCGGTATCTTTATGAACGAACAGAGACATCGGCACGCCCCACGTACGCTGACGGGAGATACACCAGTCAGGACGGTTAGCAACCATGTTTTCGATACGTGCCTGACCCCAGTCAGGGATCCATTGCACGCCCTTGATCTCTTCCAAAGACTTCTGACGTAAGCCTTTCTGATCCATGCTGATGAACCACTGTGGCGTAGCGCGGAAGATGATTGGCGTTTTGTGACGCCAGCAGCACGGGTAGCTGTGGTTGAGTTTCTCAACGTGCAGCAGTGCGCCTTTCTCACGCAGCAGTTCTACGATCAGATCATTAGCTTTAAAGACAAATTTGCCGTCCAGCGTCGGGTAAGTGCCTGGCAGGTAGCAGCCGTTCGGCCCCACCGGGTTAGCCACTTCCAGACCGTATTTCTGGCCGATAACAAAGTCGTCCGGGCCATGACCGGGTGCGGTATGCACAGCACCAGTACCGGCATCGAGGGTGACGTGATCACCAAGGATCGCTGGCACATCAAAACCGAGGAACGGATGCTGGAAGCGCAGAAGTTCAAGATCCGCACCTTTGCATTCGCCCAGCACAGTCCACTCAGAAACACCGGCGCGCTTCATCACGCTTTCAACCAGATCGGTGGCGAGGATCAGGCACTGGCCTTCAATCTGTACCAGCTGATAAGAGAACTCAGCGTTGAGTGAAATCGCGCGGTTAGCTGGCATGGTCCACGGGGTGGTGGTCCAGATGACCAAAGAAATCGGGCCATTGAAAGCAGTGGCACCAAATTTCGCCGCAACAGCGGCGGCATCAGTCGCATTAAACGTCACGTCGATAGACGGAGACACTTTGTCGTAATATTCGACTTCGGCTTCAGCCAGTGAAGAGCCGCAATCAGTACACCAGTGAACAGGTTTCGCACCTTTATGCAGGTGACCGTTCCCGATGATTTTACCCAGCGCACGAATGATGTTGGCTTCAGTTTTGAAGTCCATGGTCAGGTACGGGTGGTCCCAGTCACCGAGCACGCCCAGACGGATAAAGTCTTTCTTCTGACCTTCAACCTGTTCAGCGGCGTACTTGCGGCAGGCTTCACGGAATTCTGCGGCCGTGACTTTCTCACCCGGCTTACCGATCAACTGCTCAACTTTAAGTTCGATCGGCAGACCATGACAATCCCAGCCCGGAACATACGGCGCGTCGAAGCCCGCAAGCCCTTTGGACTTGATAATCATGTCTTTAAGAATTTTGTTTACTGAGTGACCAATATGAATGCTGCCGTTCGCATACGGAGGGCCGTCATGCAAAATAAAGGTTTTTTTGCCTTTCTTGGCAGCACGAATAATCCCGTACAGATCCTGGTCATACCAATTCTTCAGCATGTCAGGTTCACGCTTGGCCAGATCGCCACGCATCGGGAACCCTGTTTCCGGCAAATTCAGGGTGTTCTTGTAGTCACTCATAGATTCTCGGTTCCGTTTTTCGGCTGGATTCCAGGCGTTATGACACGCCTGTCAGTACAAGTTTAGCGTGGTGTCTTTAACCCGAAGAATTCCCGGGCCGTCACCTCATCGTTCGCAATTTGTTGCTTTAAAGCATCAAGCGAGGAAAAACGCTGTTCGTTGCGCAATTTTGCGCGAAGCACCACGTCAATGTGGCGCCCGTATAAATCTAATGTGGTGTCGAGCAGATGAACTTCCAACTGCTTGCGCACGCCACCGACCGTCGGACGAATACCAATATTGGCAACGCCCGGTAAAGGTTCGGGGCCAAGGCCGAGAACTTCTACGGCATACACGCCGCGAACCGGTGAAACCACGCGCTTTAACGGCACATTGGCCGTCGGGAAACCAATAGTACGTCCCAGCTTATCACCGTGGACGACGCGCCCTGAGATACTGAACGGATGGCCCAGTAAATTTTCAGCCAGCGCTAAATCATCGTCACGCAGTGCATCACGGATCGCAGTGCTGCTGATGCGATTTCCGCCTTCACGGAAGGTCTGAGTACTGATGACTTCAAAGCCATACTCTTTCCCGGCTTTCTGCAGCAGCTCAAAATCACCCAGACGACCGGCCCCAAAGCGGAAATCATCTCCTACGGTCAGGAATTTGACGCCCAGTTTTTCGACCAGCAACTGTGAAACAAATGCCTGCGCCATGTGTGCCGCGAAGCGCGGGTCAAAATGCACGCATAAAAGATAATCTACACCGCACTCGGCCAGATACTTGGCTTTGTCGCGCAGGCTGGTTAACCGCGCAGGGGCTTTATCGCCCGCAAACAGTTCCAGCGGCTGTGGTTCAAAAATCATCACCATTACCGGCAGCCCCAAACGTTGACCTTCCAGCTTCAGCTGTTCGATCAGCCCCTGATGGCCCCGATGTACACCATCAAAATTGCCAATAGTCAGCACACATCCATGATGGCGTGCTCGAATATTGTGTATTCCGCGAATTAGCTCCATAGCTGGCTCAAATCCAATGCTGACTCATAAAGATGGAAATCGGCGGATTATACCTTGTACAGCCCGCAAGGTTAACCAGCGATTCGCAGGATCACACCATTCTCTCTTGCATACGGCAGATATTGCGGTTCAAATGGCGGCGTGGCGATGAAAATCTTTCCTTTCGAGCAGGGAATGCGTGACTTTTCGCATAAACAAAGCGTTAATGGCCGCCGTGGGCAGTTTGTACACTCTCCTGTCGATTTTTCTCGCGAAAGACTGTATTCCGATGCCGGAAGCTGTTAAAATCCTGCGCCATCACAACGTAACAAGCGACGTATAAAGTTCACGCTTTAAAACGCCGCTTATTTGCACAAATCCGTTGACAACAGAAGACCGAAAAGGCATATTCCTCGGCCTTTGAATTGTTCATCAATAGAAAAATATTTGGGAGTTGGCCTTGGCTAATATCAAATCAGCTAAGAAACGCGCCGTACAGTCAGAAAAACGTCGTAAGCATAACGCGAGCCGCCGTTCAATGATGCGTACCTTTATCAAGAAGGTATACACGGCTATTGCAGCAGGCGACAAAGCTGCTGCACAAAATGCATTTAACGAAATGCAACCAATTGTGGATCGTCAGTCTTGTAAAGGCCTGATCCACAAGAACAAAGCAGCGCGTCATAAGTCAAACCTGACTGCGCAAATCAACGCAATGCAATAATTGCATTACGCTGATATGCTTGATAAAAAAACCGGCTCACGCCGGTTTTTTTATACCTAAAATTTAAGCCTCTGCTTTCGCTACAACTCAAACAGCGCCGAAAAATCAGTGTGACAAATCCGCTGAACCGAAGGATGCTGAATCATACGTTCGGCAAAAATCACGTAGTACTCTTCCAGAATTCCCTCCACTCGCCCCACTTCAACAATTTTTTCATCCTGAAACTCTGTAGAAGAGTAAATCGCTGGCGCGACAAATATCGCATCGTTGTTCATCCCGAACGCTTTCATCAGTGCCGCATCATCGAACTCACCGAGAATGTTCACCTTCAATCCTTGCGTATTAAACCAGTTCAGCAATTTACGCCCCAGCATCGAACGCCGTCCGGGGATCAGTAGCGGACGCTGCTCCAGACAGGCAGGAAAATCGACACCCGCTGGCGGGTTACAGCAATAGAAACTGATCGGACTCTCACCGAGTTTGACCGAGAACAACCCCTCCTGCTGCGTAGAATCCACCGGACAGTCCGACAGAATCATATCAAGCTTATGCAAGCTCAGCTGTTCCAGCAGCATTTCATGAGTCGATTCAAAACATCGCAAATGAATTTGTGCATTGTCCGGCACGGCGGCTTTCAGCACACGGCTGACCAATCGTTTCGACAGAGCATCAGCCACGCCGACGTCAAACAGGAGACTCGACTCTTTGCGATAGTTGACGATATCCAGCATTTCCTGGCTAAGGGTGAACATTTTATCGGCATAACGATAAACCAACTGCCCAAGCTCAGAAGGCACCAGACCGCGCCCCTGACGTTTGAAAAGCTTGCCACCTAACCGTTGCTCGAGGGATTTAATTTGCCCGGTGATGGTCTGTGGCGTCAGATAGAGCGCTTCGGCGGCGCCTACGACAGAACCTGATTTACAGACGTGCCAAAAATAATACAAATGGTTGTAGTTAATATGAGGCATGTTTTCATCCGCTCCTAAATATGAAGTCTGCAACAGGCTGCATACCTCCTGGCTGCAGCCTGTTCATCACTATTTGAGGGCTTTTTTAGGCAAAGCACGACTAAGCATGATGTAACCCAATACGGCAGAAGCCACAGAGCCCATCAGGATGCCCATTTTTGCGTAAGTCAGCAGCGCAGGATCATGCGTAGCAAAGGCCAGTGAGCCGATAAAAATCGACATCGTAAATCCGATACCGCACAACACTGACACGGCGGCTATCTGGCTAAAAGTAATGCCCGATGGCATACGGGTTACTCCCAATTTCAGCGCTACGCCGCTGAACAGAATAATGCCCAGCGGTTTACCTAACAGCAATCCGGCAGCGATGCCCATCGGTAGCAGAGAGAAAGCCCCGGCAGTAGAAACGCCATCTAAAGAGATCCCGGCGTTAGCAAACGCAAACACCGGCAAAATAAACCATGCGACGTAAGGATGAATACCGTGTTCCAGACGACGCGCCGGTGATGGTTTTTTTTCTTTGGTATTCAGCGGGATCAGGAATCCGAGGATCACTCCGGCGAGCGTGGCATGAACGCCAGACTTCAGCACGCAGACCCAGAACACCGCGCCAACAACCAGATATGGCGTCAGTTTTGTCACTCCCCGCCAGTTCATGAAAGCCAGCGCCGCGATGCAAACCGCAGACAGCCCTAACGCCATCATGGAAACATCGTGGCTATAGAACAGCGCAATAATCACAATCGCACCGAGATCATCAATGATCGCCAGTGCCAGCAGGAAAACTTTCAGGCCGGTTGGCACGCGGGAACCCAGCAGCGCCATCACGCCCAGTGCAAATGCAATGTCGGTGGCCGCCGGAATAGCCCAGCCCTGACGGGCAATCTCATCGCTGCCGTTAAACAGTAAGTAAATCAGGGCTGGAACAATCATGCCGCCCACCGCAGCAATGGCTGGGAATAATGCCTGATCGCGGTTCGCCAGCGCGCCTTCGCACAGTTCACGCTTCACTTCGAGACCGATCATCAGGAAAAATACCGCCATCAGACCGTCGTTAATCCAGAGTAAAAGTGGTTTATCGATCAGTAACTCTGAAAAACGCAGCGTGACCGGAATATCCAGAAATGCCTGATAAGCGCCCTGCAACGGACTGTTGGCCATGATTAATGCCACGATGGCAGCCAGGATCAATACAATCCCCCCTGCGGCTTCCAAGCGTAAAAACTGACGAATTAAATTCGACATTCTGACTCTCCTGTAGAAAAACAGTGGCGATAAAAGGATTGCCACAATGGAATGCGCGAATTGTACACAACCCATTAACTCGTAAAAAGTCGATTATATCTGGAGTATAACTCGGTTTTTACGAGTCGTTTTTCAACTCGCTACAGCTTTGCCTGTAACAGCCATAAAAAAATCCCCGGAGCGAACCGCTGCCGGGGATTTTACTGGACTGCCAGTGCCTGTAGTCAGGAACTGATTAGCGCGTCAAATCATCAAAGAACTTTTTAACGCCGTCCAGGAAGCTTTTGGAGCGCGGGCTGTTTTTCTCACCAGATACGCCACCAAAGCTTTCTTCCAGGTCACGCAGCAACTGCTTCTGTTTCTCGCTCAGACTGACCGGTGTTTCGACGACAACGCGGCACATTAAATCGCCCTGAGCACCGCCACGAACGGATTTAACACCGCGCCCGCGCATACGGAACATTTTGCCGGTCTGCGTTTCCGCAGGAATTTTCAGGCTCACGCGACCATCGAGCGTTGGAACTTCGATTTCACCACCCAATGCAGCCATAGCGAAGTTGATTGGCACTTCGCAGTACAGGTTATTGCCTTCACGCTCAAAGATTTTATGCGCTTTAACTTGAACCTGAACGTACAGATCACCTGACGGTGCGCCATGCTCACCCGCTTCGCCTTCACCTTCAAGACGGATACGGTCACCGGTATCTACACCCGCCGGGATTTTCACGGACAGGGTTTTGGAACGCTCTACGCGGCCATGACCGTGACATTTGCTGCAAGGATCTTTGATGACCTTACCGCGCCCCTGACAAGTCGGACACGCTTGTTGAACGGTGAAGAAGCCCTGACGCATCTGAACCTGACCCGCACCGTGGCAGGTAGGACAGGTGGTCGGAGAGCTGCCTGCTTTCGCACCGCTGCCGTGGCAGACGTCACATTCATCCAGCGTAGGGATGCGGATTTCTTTGGTGACACCACGAACGGCCTCTTCCAGCGTCAGATCCATGTTATAACGCAGATCTGACCCCCGGCTCGCACGCTGACGGCGACCGCCGCCAAAGATGTCGCCAAAGACGTCACCAAAGATGTCGCTGAAGTCTGCACCGCCGCCACCGCCGTATCCACCGCCACCGCCCATGCCACCTTGTTCAAAGGCTGCATGACCGTACTGGTCGTAGGCCGCACGCTTTTGCGCATCGGTCAGGATTTCATACGCTTCTTTAATTTCTTTGAATTTGCTTTCGGAAGCTTTGTCGCCCTGATTACGGTCAGGGTGATGCTTCATAGCCAGGCGCTTATAGGCCTTTTTGATTTCACGCTCATCCGCTGTTTTGGATACGCCTAAAATCTCATAAAAATCTTGCTTCGCCATGCTTTAACCTACCCTCAACATGCGTGCACGGGCGCAGAGTTTCCTCGACGCCCGTGCTGGTTTTCAGTAATAAACTCTTACTGTGCCCGCTTAAGGGCGATTATTTCTTGTCTTTGACTTCTTCGAATTCAGCGTCAACAACGTCATCATCTTTCTGAGCGCTGTTATCGCCGCCTTCAGCCTGACCCTGCTGCTGGGCCATTTCCATCAGCTTACCGGAAACCTGCACCAGCGCCTGGATTTTCGCTTCGATATCAGCCTTGTCTTCACCTTTAGCAGAAACTTCCAGTGCTTGCAGGGCTTCTTCAACGGCGGTTTTGTCTTCCGCTGGCAGTTTGTCGCCGGCTTCCTCCAGTTGCTTACGGGTACCGTGGATCAGGTGGTCTGCCTGATTGCGGGTCTGGACCAGTTCTTCGAACTTGCGGTCAGACTCAGCATTCGCTTCGGCATCGTTAACCATTTTCTGGATTTCTTCTTCCGTCAGACCAGAAGATGCCTTAATGGTGATCTTCTGCTCACGGCCGGTAGTCTTGTCTTTCGCAGACACGTGCAGGATACCGTCGGCGTCAAGGTCGAAGGTAACTTCGATCTGTGCCTGACCGCGCGGTGCTGCCTGAATACCGTCCAGGTTGAACTGACCCAGAGATTTGTTATCGCTCGAACGTTTACGCTCACCCTGCAACACATGGATGGTAACCGCAGACTGATTGTCTTCTGCAGTTGAGAACACCTGGCTGTGTTTGGTCGGGATAGTGGTGTTTTTGGTGATCAGCGGAGTCATTACGCTGCCCATGGTTTCGATACCCAGTGACAACGGGGTAACGTCCAGCAGCAGAACGTCTTTCACGTCACCTGCCAACACACCGCCCTGAACCGCTGCGCCGATAGCCACAGCTTCGTCCGGGTTCACGTCTTTACGTGGTTCTTTACCAAAGAATTCAGCCACTTTCTTCTGAACCATTGGCATACGCGTCTGA
Source organism: Enterobacteriaceae bacterium Kacie_13 (assembly GCA_013457415.1). NCBI lineage: Bacteria > Pseudomonadati > Pseudomonadota > Gammaproteobacteria > Enterobacterales > Enterobacteriaceae > Enterobacteriaceae bacterium Kacie_13. Next base: position 704,050 of record CP045665.1, on the reverse strand, counting down.
CCACCGACCAGGATCACGTCCTGAATATCGGACACTGACAGACCTGCGTCTTTCAGCGCGACTTTCAGCGGATCAATACAACGGTTAACCAGGTCTTCAACCAAAGATTCCAGTTTTGCACGGGTCACTTTGATGTTCATGTGCTTAGGACCGGTCGCATCCGCAGTGATGTACGGCAGATTCACGTCAGTTTGCTGAGCAGAAGACAGTTCGATCTTCGCTTTTTCAGCAGCTTCTTTCAGACGTTGCATCGCCAGCGGATCGTTACGCAGATCCATACCTTGTTCTTTCTTGAACTCTTCAACCAGGTAGTTGATCAGACGGCTGTCGAAGTCTTCACCACCGAGGTGAGTATCACCGTTGGTTGCCAGAACTTCGAAGGTTTTTTCGCCATCAACTTCATCAATTTCGATGATAGAGATATCGAAAGTACCACCACCCAGGTCGTATACCGCGATAGTGCGGTTACCGACTTCGCGATCCAGGCCATAAGCCAGTGCCGCTGCGGTAGGTTCGTTAATAATACGTTTTACTTCCAGACCTGCGATGCGGCCAGCATCTTTCGTTGCCTGACGCTGAGCATCGTTGAAGTATGCAGGTACGGTGATAACAGCTTCAGTTACCGGTTCGCCCAGGTAATCTTCTGCGGTTTTCTTCATTTTCTTCAACACTTCAGCAGAGATCTGCGGAGGTGCGATTTTCTGACCTTTAATGTCGATCCAGGCGTCGCCGTTGTCGGAGCCTACGATCTGGTAAGGCATGATGCCTTTGTCACGCTGTACTTCTTCATCCTGGAAGCGACGGCCAATCAGGCGCTTAATCGCAAACAGGGTGTTCTGTGGGTTAGTCACAGCCTGACGTTTAGCCGGAGAACCTACCAGAGTCTCGCCATCTGCCGCATAAGCGATGATGGAAGGAGTGGTGCGGTCGCCTTCAGCATTCTCCAGCACACGTGCAGTAGTGCCATCCATAATAGCTACACAAGAGTTGGTAGTACCCAGGTCGATCCCAATAATTTTACCCATTTAAACGTCTCCACTTAAAATTCATATTCGATCATGTTGTCACTGTATATGCGGGCAATGTTTTCGATTTCAATAGTTCGATTTCAACTGCCCGATATCGCGGCTTTACCGACGGTAACAACTGCGGTTGGGAATAAGATGGGGCCATGCAACGCAGCATCAAGGGGCCAGATGAAAAAAAATCTTCAATTGCTGTTACGCCAGATCAATGTTTACCCGACGCCACCTCATTATGATGCCGCGCGCTTCTGAAGATATGTGGGATTTTTACCCATTTCGCAAGCGGATATCCCCCAGTTATCTATTCGTCACATTTTAATTCAGAGGATTTATGCAGAGTAAAACGTTGGCAAATCCAGGCCCGCTCGGGTTAATGGGCTTCGGTATGACCACTATCTTGTTGAATTTACACAACGCCGGTTTCTTCCCGTTGACCGCTGTTATCGTCAGCATGGGTATTTTCTATGGCGGCCTGATCCAGATTCTGGCTGGCATGATGGAATTCAAAAAAGGGAATACCTTCGGCACCACAGCCTTTACCTCTTACGGCGCCTTCTGGCTGAGCCTGGTTGGCATCCTGATGTTACCGCGCATGGGTGTGGCAGATGCCAGTAGCGAAAGTTTCCTCGGTGCATACCTCGGTCTGTGGGGCGTTTTCACCTTATTCATGTTTTTCGGCACTCTGAAAGCCAACCGCGGCTTGCAGGTTGTTTTCGGCAGCCTGACCATTTTGTTCGCCCTGCTCTGCTTTGGTAACATGACCGGTAATACCGCAGTGCTACATTTTGCCGGCTTCGAAGGCATCTTCTGTGGCGCCAGCGCTATTTATCTGGCAATGGCAGAAGTGTTGAACGAACAGTATGGCCGGACCGTATTGCCGATCGGCGAACCGAAAAATCACGCAGTCAACGCAGCGGTTGCTGCTGCGTAATTAAAATCTGCCCGATCAAAAAAGGCCTCGTGAATGCGGGGCCTTTTGTTTTTTGTGCAAGCTGCAATGACATCAGCTTTCTGACGTTACCCGCTCGTCAAACTTTGCCGGCTTAGTGATTTCGCTGTTGAGATCGCGGGTTAAATAGAGGCCGGTCAGCAAACCAATCGCAGATAGCGCCAGAACGTAATACGCTGGCGCCATCGGCGTCACACGCATGATCAACGTCACGAAGATCGGCGTCAGCCCACCGAAGATGGCGTAGGCGACGTTGTAAGAGAATGAAATTCCAGTAAAACGCACTTCAGCCGGGAAGGCGCGAACCAGCACGTAAGGCACCGCACCGACGATCCCAACGCTGAAGCCGACCAGCGCGTACATGCCCATCAGCATGGAAGGATCAGCAGCCACAGAATGATAGAACGACCAGCTGCAGATACCGAGGAACAGACTGCCGATGATGAAAGTCTTGCTTGCACCCAGACGGTCAACAATCCAGCCCGCCGCGATACACCCAAAGGTCAGCGCAATGGTCGCAAGACTGTTGGCCTGTAACGCCTGCGCGGCAGGAATGCCAAATTGCTTTTGCAGATAAGTCGGCGTCATCAGAATGACGACTACGATGCCCGCCGACAAAAGCCAGGTCATCAGCATCGACACCACAATTTCTTTCTTATGATTGACCACCACTGATTTAAGCGGGAGTTCTTCGGCCAGCGTTTTATGTGCTTTCATCTCAAGGAAGATTGGCGTCTCCTGCAACCAGCGGCGTAAATACATCGCGAACAGACCAAAAATACCGCCAAGAAAGAACGGAATACGCCAGCCAAAATCGCTGATTGCCGCAGGCGTCATCACGCTGTTCAGCACGGTTGCCACCAGAGAACCGAGCAGAATGCCAGCCGTCAGTCCGGCGGTTAGCGTGCCACAGGCAAAACCAATGCGGTTGCGCGGCACATGTTCGGCCACGAATACCCATGCACCCGGAACTTCCCCACCAATCGCCGCCCCCTGTAATACGCGCATCAGCAATAAGAGCAACGGAGCAGCAATGCCGATCGACGCATAAGTTGGCAACAGGCCCATCGCCAGCGTCGGTAACGCCATCAGTAAGATGCTCAGGCTGAACATGCGCTTACGGCCAACTAAATCGCCAAAGTGCGCCATAATAATGCCGCCGAGCGGACGCGCCAGATAACCCGCCGCGAAGATCCCAAACGTCTGAACCTGACGTAACCAGTCAGGCATATCCGTGGGGAAAAAGAGATCGCCGATAACCGCAGCGAAGAAGACGAAAATAATGAAGTCGTAGAATTCGAGGGCACCGCCCAGCGCAGCCAGAGACAGCGTTTTGAAATCCTGCCGGTTCAGCCGGCGCGATTGTGCGTGTTGCATAAGAGTCCGTGTAACACCAAGTGTGAATGGAAAAAAGGTTTTGCCGCCCCATGTAAAGTAATCATTACTATAGCGGCAAATAATTTTCACACCAGCCAGTCTGAATCTTATGTCAGCATATTTTCAAAAACCGTCGCTATTCAGTTTTTTGTATCGCGACGGGCACTCTTCGGGCGAAATGCTGCTACGACGTCGTCATGCGTTTCTATATACGGCCCGTCCAGCAGTTGAATACAGTACGGCACACTGGCAAAAATACCGGACACAATCACTTTACCGTCGGCATCTTTCAGGCCTTCGAGTGTTTCTTGAATAGATTTCGGCTGGCCCGGCAGATTCAGAATCAATGCCTGTTTGCGGATCACGCCCACCTGACGGGACAAAATCGCCGTCGGCACAAAGTGCAGGCTGATCTGACGCATCTGCTCGCCAAAACCCGGCATCTCGCGGTCAGCGATGGCCAGCGTGGCGTCCGGCGTGACATCACGCCGTGCGGGGCCGGTTCCGCCGGTGGTCAGCACCAGATGACAACCGCTTTCGTCCACCAGCTCGCTGATGGCCTGTTCGATCAAAGGCTGCTCATCGGGAATTAATTTCTTTTCCAGCGTAAACGACGTGATCAGCGCTTTTTCCAGCCACGCTTCCAGCGCCGGGATCCCCTTATCCTGATAAATACCGTTCGACGCGCGATCCGACACTGATACCAGACCAATTCGCAATTTATCCATGCCCTGTTTCCCCTGAATTATTCCCGGCAAAAGCTACCGCCATCAGCCCTCAGTATATCGGTAACGGCACGCGGGTTTTATCACTCAGACAAATTTTTACCGCTGCCCCGGATTTCAGGCACAAAAAAAGCGGCTCAGAGGCCGCTTTCACTGAAAACTGAATGCTAATTACAGCAGGTCAGAAATCATTTTTTCCAGTTTGCCCTGGTCTACAGCAAATTTACGGATGCCGTCAGCCAGCTTGTCGACAGCCATTGGATCCTGATTGTGATCCCAGTAGAACTGAGATTCAGTCAGTGGCGCAGGACGCGCTTTGGTTTCGCCGGAGAAGGACAGTTTACGCTCCAGCGGGCCTTCGCTTTCTGCCAGTTCTTTCAGCAGTGCAGGGGCGATGGTCAGACGGTCACAGCCAGCCAGTTCGATGATTTCGCCGATGTTACGGAAGCTTGCGCCCATCACGACAGTTTCATAGCCGTGTTGTTTGTAGTATTCGTAGATTTCGGTCACAGACACAACGCCTGGATCTTCATTTGGCGCGAACTCTTTTTTATCGCCATTGGCTTTGTACCAGTCAAGAATACGGCCAACGAATGGAGAGATCAGGAAGACACCCGCTTCAGCACATGCACGAGCCTGTGCGAAGGAGAACAGCAGTGTCAGGTTACAGTTGATGCCTTCTTTTTCCAGTTTCTCCGCCGCGCGGATACCCTGCCAGGTGGAAGCCAGTTTGATCAGGATACGGTCGTTGCTGATGCCCGCTTCGTTGTAGAGTTTGATCAGGCGTTTAGCTTTAGCAATGCTGGCATCGGTGTCGTAAGACAGGCGCGCATCGACTTCAGTCGAAATGCGGCCAGGGATCAGTTTCAGAATTTCCAGACCGATGTTCACTGCCAGCTTGTCGGCGGCATCAGTGATCTGCTGAGCGTGATCGCTGCTCTGGTCACGTGCCCAGGCGATTGCTTCGTCGATCAGTTTACGGTATTCAGGAATTTGTGCAGCGCTCAGGATCAGTGACGGGTTGGTGGTCGCATCCTGCGGCTGGTACAACTTCATTGCCGCGATATCTCCGGTGTCAGCAACAACCTGAGTCATTTGGCGTAGGGAAGTCAGTTTATCGGTCATTTTGGCATATCTCATCGTTTGGACGTTTTCGTAGAGGCATTTTCATGCCTTGCCTTTGGCTGATGATAACATGCAAAAAGCCACGTGCAAGGCGCATATCACGGCATGCTCGGCTACGAACATCATGGATTTTTCCACCTTCTAAAACACACAAATTTAGCCAAAATGAATATGTTCCCTGTCAGTTAAAAAAGGTATGTTAGCCCTCCGGCGCGAGGTGTATGCCCGGGCCCGACATAAAACGACGAACAGTAAATCAAACAAGGATAAGTCATGAACGAGTTACTGGAATTTTTCGATACCGTTCTCTGGAGCTCTATCCTGATTTATCTGTTGCTGGGCACCGGCATTTATCTCAGTATTCGCCTCGGCTTCATTCAGTTTCGCCGCTTCCGCCATATGTTTTCCCGCACGCTTTTCAAACGTCATCCCGATCACAGAGGTTCCACCGTCTGGAGCGCGCTCTGCCTGAGCCTTTCTTCACGTATTGGTACGGGGAATCTGACCGGTGTTGCGATTGCCGTGACACTGGGTGGCCCCGGCGCAATATTCTGGATGTGGGTGATCGCGATGTTCAGCATGGCGACGGCGATGATCGAAAATACGCTGGCGCAGATTTATAAGAGTACCGGCCTCAACGGTAAATTCCGCGGCGGACCGGCTGACTACATGGAAAAAGGGCTGGGAATGCGCTGGATGGGCATTCTGTTTTCTTTCCTGATCGTGATTTCCTGCGGATTTATTTTCATTGCCCTACAGGCCAACGCCATCGCGCAAGCCTCTTTCCATCTGTTACACACCCCGACGCTGACCACCGCCTTTGTACTCGCCGCGCTGACCGCCTGGCTGATTTTTGGCGGCGTCCGTTCTGTTACGCGGGTGGCGCGCGGCTTAATCCCGCTTATTGCGGTGGGATATTTGCTGCTGGCTGTCTGGGTGATTGGTCACAACGTGGAAAAACTGCCGCAGGTGCTGGCGCTGGTATTCAAAAGCGCGTTCGGCTTGCAGGAAGCGGCCTCCGGGGTGCTGGCGTTTGGGGTTACGCAAGCCATTACGCAAGGCATGCAGCGCGGCGTATTTGCCAGCGAAGCGGGTGTCGGCTCCTCGCCTAATGCCGCTGCAATGGCCTCAGTCAGCCATCCGGCGGTACTCGGTTTTAATCAGATGCTGGCGGTATTCATCGACACCGTGGTGATTTGCACGGCGACGGCGCTGATCATTCTGACCTCCGGCGTGCTCGATAATCCCGGCTCGCGTTCCGGCATTGCGCTGTTACATCAGGCCATTTCCCCGGCGATGCCGGGGTGGAGCAACATCGTGCTCGCGCTGCTGGTGTTTAGTTTTGCTTTTACCTCTATCTTCGGTAATTACGCCTATGCGGAAAATAATCTGGGCTTTGTGCACAGTAACTCTGTGGGCAAGCTGCTGATTTTCCGCCTGTTAGTCATCGCGATGGTCTTCATCGGTTGCCTGATGGAATTGCAGGTTCTGTGGAAACTGGCAGATATCGTTATGGCGCTGATGGCACTGCTTAATCTGACCGCCCTGCTGTTGCTGTCCGGCGTCGCGGTTAAAGTCGTGAAAGACTACGAACGTCAGCAGCGTATGGGGAAAATCCCTGTTTTCAACCCGAACCATTTTCCTGAGTTACGCGACCAGCTTGAGCCGGGGATCTGGGGCAAACATCCGCATCAAAAATGATTATGCCTATCGCTGATATTTTCGCCCGAGCGCCATTTCAGTGACTTTTTTGCTACAGTAGAGCAACGAAAATTTCCCGAATCTGAACCGTCACTGACCAAACGGACGCACTATGCTGACCATTATTTCTCCTGCCAAAACGCTCGATTACGAAAGCCCGCTTGCGACAACGCGCTATACCCAGCCTGAACTGCTGGATAAATCCAGTGAACTGATCACTGTGGCGCGCAAAATGTCGCCTGCGCAGATCTCTTCTCTGATGGGGATCAGCGATAAACTCGCACATCTTAACGCTGAGCGCTTCAACGACTGGCAGCCGGATTTCACGCCAGATAATGCTCGTCAGGCGTTGCTGGCCTTCAAAGGTGATGTTTATACCGGTTTGCAGGCGGAAGATTTCAGCGAGAAAGATTTCGATTTTGCCCAGAAACATCTGCGCATGTTGTCCGGATTATACGGCCTACTGCGCCCGCTGGATTTGATGATGCCGTACCGTCTGGAGATGGGTATCCGCCTGGAAAATCCAGAAGGCGCGAATCTTTACGCGTTCTGGGGCGAATTGTTGACGGAGAAACTGAACCTGCTGCTGAGCGAGCAGAAGAGCAAAGTACTGGTGAATCTGGCCTCCGATGAATACTTCAAAGCGGTAAAACCCAAACTGCTGGAGGGTGAAATCATTAAGCCGGTATTCCTCGACGAGAAAAATGGCAAATACAAAGTCATCAGCTTCTACGCTAAAAAAGCGCGTGGCCTGATGAGTCGCTTCATCATCAAAGAGCGGCTGGATAAACCAAAGCAATTGCAGGATTTCAATCTGGAAGGTTATTCGTTTGATGAATCGCGTTCGCAGAAAAACGAGCTGGTATTTACGCGCCCGGAGCGTTAATGCTAAAGATGTAAAAGACATAAAAAAACCCTCGTGAAGAGGGTTTTTGCATTTCAGAGGCCCGCGTTCTTATTCAGGCAGCGCCATCAGGAATGCACGCATTTCGCTAAAATCGGCTGGCAGGTTATGCGACAGCAGCGGCAGGTCAGCACGCTCAGCCAGCTCTTTCGGCAGGCCAATATCCTGACCCAGAATCGATTCGACGCTTTCTTTGAATTTCGCCGGATGCGCGGTGCCGATGAACAGACCAAATTCGCCAGGTTGCAGCTGGTCGCGCAGCACGCGGTAAGCGATTGCTGCGTGCGGTTCAGAGATATAACCGATGTCTGCCAGTTCGCGCATCGCGTCTTCGGTGGTGTCATCGCTGACCGCACCAAACCCGAGATCTTTCAGTTGCCAGATTTTACGACGATACAGTTCTTCTACCCGCGGCCAGTTGTTTGGCTGGCTGACGTCCATCGCGTTCGATAGCGTTGCGACGGTTTTCTTTGGTTCCCATTCACCGTTAGACAGGAAACGCGGCACGGTGTCGTTGGCGTTAGTGGCAGCGATAAAACGTTTAATCGGCAGACCGAGGGATTTCGCCAGCAGACCGGCTGTCAGGTCACCAAAGTTACCGCTTGGCACCGACACCACCAGCTGATTGCGCGCTTCCTGAGGCAGTTGAGCAACCGCTTCAAAGTAGTAGCAAATCTGCGCCAGCAAACGGCTGATGTTGATCGAGTTTGCCGAATTCAGCTTCAGCGCGTGTTTCAGTTCTTCATCATCAAACGCCTGTTTCACCAGCGCCTGACAGGCATCGAAATCGCCGTCGATCGCCACGGTATGAATGTTGCCACCGAGGGTACAGAACAGTTTCTCCTGTAACGGGCTGATTTTGCCGCGCGGATACAATATCACCACCCGCACATTTTTCATGCCGTGGAACGCATGTGCGACAGCCGCGCCGGTATCGCCAGAAGTCGCGGTCAGAATGGTCACCGGCTGGTCGCCTGATACCTGCGTCAGGATCTGCGCCATGAAGCGGCCACCGAAATCTTTAAACGCCAGCGTCGGACCATGGAACAGCTCCAGACAGGCGATGTCTTCTTCCACTTTGGCGACCGGTGCCGGGAAAGCAAACGCGTTTTTGACGCGCTGATGTAACTCGTCTTCAGGAATTTCATCGCCGATGAACGCAGAAAGGATGCGGCTGCTGCGGGTCACGAAATCCAGCGCCAGCAGACGGTCGATTTCGGTCAGTTCAAACTCCGGCAAGTCCAGCGGGAAGAATAAGCCCTGCTGTTTACCCAAACCTTGTTTAACGGCCTGAGCAAAGCTGACCTGCTCGTTGTGATCCTTCAGGTTGTACAGTTTCATTTGTTATCCCAGTAAATTTTCGAGTTATCCCAATACCCGCGCACCGGCGGTATCAAGACGACAAATATGAACAAAGCCTTCATCATTTTGCAGATAGTGCGTCTGCAACCAGTCAGCCATGCGTGTCGCTGTTGCGCTGTCATTACAGACCGCAAACAGCGTAGGGCCGGAACCGGAAATCCCGCACGCCAGCGCGCCAATTTCTTCGGCGGCGCTGCGCGCTTGTGCAAAGCCCGGCAGCAGACGGGTACGGTACGGTTCGGCAATCACGTCCTTCATCAGCTTCGCGGCAAGTAAGGGTTGCTGCGTGTGGCAGGCATGAATAAAGCCAGCCAGATAACGCCCGTGGCTGATGCAATCCTGACGGCGATACTGCGCCGGTAAAATCGCGCGCGCTTCCGCCGTCGAGACTTTAATTCCCGGATACGCCATCACCCACAGCCAGTCGTCAAAACTGGGGACGTTCTGGCTGATAATATCCAGCTCCTCGAGCATCAGCTGGATGCCGCCGAGATAGCACGGCGCGACGTTATCAAAATGCACACTGCCGGAAATACGCCCTTCCAGCTCGCCCATCAGAGCCAGCATCTGATTTTCACTCAGCGGCTTACCGCAGAATTCGTTCATCGCCATCAGACCGGCCACCACCGAACAAGCGCTGGAACCCAGACCTGAACCAATCGGCATGTTTTTTTCCAGCGTCATCGCAACCGGCACGTCTTTGCCAATCTCCTGACAGAATCGCTGCCAGCACTGATAAACGATATTGTCTTCCATACGATCCGGCAGTTTAGAGACAAACCGGCCTTCGCTTTTCAGGCTGAATTCTGTCGCTGCTTCGACCGACACACAGTCGCCAAGCAACGTTCCGTCCACCGGAGAAACCGCTGCGCCCAGAACGTCGAAACCTACGCTGACGTTCCCAATTGAAGCCGGGGCATATACCTTAACCATATTAAACTCCTAACTTCCATGACAGCGTTCGCAAAAGATCGGCAAACACACCTGCCGCCGTCACATCATTACCGGCACCGTAACCACGCAGAACCAGCGGCAACGGCTGATAATAGCGACTATAAAACGCCAGCGCATTCTCACCATTTTTTACTTTATAAAGCGGGTCATTACCATCGACGGCGTCGATTTTTACTTTGCAGCGCCCTTCTTCGATGGCACCGACGTAACGTAACACTTTGCCTTCAGCGGTGGCCTGCGCAACGCGTTTCGCGAATTCCGCATCCAGTTCCGGCAGACGCGCGATGAAGGTATTCACATCCCCTTCGGCATTGAAGGAAGGCGGTAACACGGATTCTACGTCGATGTCGCTCAGTTCAAGTTTATACCCGGCCTCACGCGCCAAAATTAGCAGCTTACGCGCCACGTCCATACCTGAAAGATCATCGCGCGGATCAGGTTCGGTGTAGCCCATATCGCGTGCCTGCAGGGTAGCGGCGGACAGTGACATCCCTTCGTCCAGCTTACCGAAGATGAACGACAACGAGCCGGAAAGGATACCGGAGAAACGCAGCAACTCGTCACCGGCGTTAAGCAGATTTTGCAAGTTCTCGATCACCGGCAAACCGGCACCGACGTTGGTGTCGTACAGGAACTTACGGCGCGATCCGTCCGCCGCCTTACGCAGCTGATAGTAGTAATTCATCGACGAGGTATTGGCTTTTTTGTTCGGCGTGACAACGTGGAAACCGTCGGTCAGGAAATCCGCATACTGATCGGCCACTTCCTGGCTAGAAGTACAGTCAACGATCACCGGATTCAGCAGATGATATTCCTTCACCAGACGGATCAGGCGGCCCAGGTTCAGCGGCTCTTTCGCCGCCGACAGCTCATCCTGCCAGCTGTCGAGCGCGATACCATGCACATTGGTCAGCAATGCGCGGGAATTAGCAATGCCGCACACGCGCAGATCGATATGTTTGGTTTTCAGCCATGCCTGCTGGCGGCGGATCTGTTCGATCAACGCACCGCCGACGCCGCCGACACCAATCAGGAAGACTTCGATGACCTGATCGGTGTTGAACAACATCTGATGGCTGACGCGTACGCCCGTAGTCGCGTCTTCATTATTAACGACGACGGAAATCGAACGCTCGGAAGAGCCCTGGGCAATTGCCACGATGTTGATATTGGCGCGAGCCAGTGCGGAGAAGAATTTGGCCGAGATGCCACGCAGGGTGCGCATGCCGTCACCGACGACAGAAATCACCGCCAGTTTCTCCATGACGTCCAGCGGCTCCAGCAGGCCGTCTTTCAGCTCAAGATAGAATTCGTCTTCCAGCGCCTTACGTGCGCGTTCCAGTTCGTTTTGCGGTACGCAGAAGCTGATACTGTACTCAGAAGAAGACTGCGTGATCAGGACCACTGAAATCCCTGAGCGGGACATCACGGCGAAAACGCGTGCCGCCATGCCGATCATCCCTTTCATCCCCGGCCCTGAGACGTTAATCATCGCCATATTGTTCAGGTTAGTGATGCCTTTGACCGGGGTATTATCGCCCAGACTTTCGCTGCCGATCAGGGTGCCAGGAGCCTGTGGATTAGTGGTGTTTTTGATAAGACAGGGGATCTGGAACTGAGCAATCGGCAGGATAGTCCGTGGGTGAAGCACTTTCGCACCAAAGTACGACAGCTCCATCGCCTCCTGATATGACATCGATTTCAGCAGACGCGCATCAGGAACGATGCGCGGGTCGCAGGTATACACGCCATCAACGTCGGTCCAGATTTCGCAACAATCTGCGCGTAAACAGGCGGCCAGCACGGCGGCGGAATAGTCGGAACCGTTACGCCCGAGAACCACCAGTTCACCTTTCTCATTACCCGCAGTGAAACCGGCCATCAGCACGATGTGGTCAGCCGGAATGGCACTTGCCGCAATGCGGCGGGTAGACTCATTGATGTCGACAGTGGATTCAAGGTAATGACCTTGTGCCAGCAGCTTCTCTACAGGATTGATGACGGTAACGCCAAAACCTTTAGCAATAAATACCGCTTCCATGATGGCGATGGAAAGCTTTTCGCCGCGACAGATGATAGACGCGTTAACGCTGTCGGGGCACTGCCCAAGCAGGGCGATACCGTGTAACAGCTGCTTGAGTTGCGCGAATTCGTGATCGACAAAGGCTTTCACTTTTGGCAGATCAAAACCCGGCTGCGCATCCGCCAGGCCGGTGATCAACTGTCCAAAAATGCTTTCTGCATCACTCATGATGGTATGAATTTCCTGTCCGGCGACAGTTCGCTCAATCATGGCGACCAGAGAGTTGGTAATTTTGGCAGGTGCAGATAATACCGTTGCGACCTGTCCCTGACGCGCATTGCTTTCCATAATGTCCGCAACCCGCAAAAAGCGTTCTGCGTTTGCTACCGAGGTCCCGCCAAATTTCAACACTCGCATTTCTGATTCTCTCCTGAAGCTCGTCGTTTAAAGTGTTAAAAAAAAAGCCCGCACTGGTTAGGTGCGGGCTTTTTTTCTTTTTTCCTGTACGCGTCAGCCCGCCCCGTTACCTGTGGTATCGGTGGTGGTAATAATTGTTGTGTTCAGGCTGATGATTCGCATTTTTATTTTCTGTCTGTCTTAGAGTTTTTACGCTGTCTGCCTCTATTAGCTAAAGCATAAGGCACAACAAGTCAAATTTTTTCTGATTTTGCACCGTCAGTCACGCACGGAACAAAATGAACAATTCGCTGCGTTTAAAAATAATTCCAGCGCAATTCACAGGGAGAATCGTCTCATGCAGAAGATTACGCTACCTGAGAGAAGAAACCCCTCACATCATGAGTTCAGCTTTTTTTCGATGTCATGCAGCAAAGTGTGCAGCATTGCGGCATCGCGTTGCTGTAAAAGTCCGAGGCGCTGCTGCAGCCAGTCGGCCAGTTTTTGGTCATCCTCTGCGCCAACATTTTGCAATAATTTGCCCACTCTGGCACGCAACGCAGCTAACTGCCCTGCCTCGGCATTTTCAGGACGCGCGGAGGTAACCTGATTCAGTGAAGACAGCTGATAGCAGAATACCATCACCGCCTGCCCCAGATTCAGTGAAGGGTAATCCGCCACCATCGGCACGCCGGTCAGAATATCGGCAAGCTCCAGCTCTTCGTTGGTCAGCCCGGAATCCTCACGCCCGAACACCAGCGCCGCATGATTCACCCAGTGGCTTTTCTCCTCAAGTTGCGTCAGCAATTCAGGTGGCGTGCAGTAGTAATGGAAACGTGCGCGGCTGCGGGCGGTGGTCGCGACGGTGAAGTCGATATCGGCCAGAGCATCGGCCAACGTCGCGAAATGCAGGGCATTTTGCAGGATTTCCTGCGAACCGTGCGCGACCCAGCCAGCTTCCGGTTTAAGATGTGCTTCACTGTCGACAATACGCAAAGATGCGAAGCCCATGGTTTTCATGGCACGCGCCGCCGCCCCAACATTTTCAGGGCGCGCAGGGGAAACCAAAATAATATGAAGTTGCATGTCGTACCTTCGCAAAGAGTGAGAAAGAAATTGTCGTGTATTGTTCAGCGATGAATTTTACCCTGCGCCAGAACCTATTCAACGCTTATATTATTCACAAGAACTTAACAGCCAACGTAATATATTCATCCATTTTATCGGAAAACCTTAGCTGACAGGTAAAAAAGCGGCTGGGGCGGTTAAGCAAAGTTCATGTAAATTTAAATCAATATTTTTCATAGGGATATATAATATCACCTCAGGCCATTTTCTCATTTATCTGCGCTTACTTCAGGATTTGCTGAATCGTGTACAATAAAGGCCGAAATGTGACTCAAGCGTGCATTCTTATAAGTGTTTTTCACGTTTCTGTTACCGTGCTACAATTGAACTTGATATATGTCAACAAATCGTAGTTTTGTTGGGTGGTAATTTCGGCACTCGCTGTTATATTGCTGTTAATAAGGTTAGGATGTGCGCCGCTTTAGGACCACGTGGAACTGCAGAAAGTGGAATCCCTGACCAAGCTTGCGATGTTGTTGCCGTTAATGGAAATTGCATCGAGAACGCGTTTACGTACTTTAGTCATGTAACGAGTGAGATAGCTTGTACGCTGTCGAAATTCATCGGGATAACAAGGACTTCTGTACTCCTATTTTCTATTTGTTGGCAATCTTAGGTAGCAATCATGCAGACCCCACATATTCTGATCGTCGAAGACGAGTTAGTGACACGTAATACGTTAAAGAGCATTTTCGAAGCCGAAGGCTACATGGTACATGAAGCCAATGACGGCGCAGAAATGCACCACATCCTGTCCGAGAATGACATCAATCTGGTGATCATGGACATCAACCTGCCAGGCAAAAACGGCCTGCTGCTGGCGCGCGAATTGCGTGAACAAGCCAGCGTTGCACTGATGTTCCTGACTGGCCGCGACAACGAAGTCGATAAAATTTTGGGTCTTGAAATCGGTGCTGATGATTACATCACCAAGCCATTCAACCCACGTGAGCTGACTATCCGCGCTCGCAATCTGCTTTCCCGCACGATGAACCTGGGTACTACCGGTGAAGAACGTCGTCTGGTTGAAAGCTACAAATTCAATGGCTGGGAATTAGACATCAACAGCCGTTCACTGGTCAGCCCGCAGGGCGAGCAGTACAAGTTACCACGCAGTGAATTCCGTGCCATGCTGCACTTTTGCGAAAACCCGGGCAAGATCCAAACCCGTGGCGATCTGCTGAAGAAAATGACCGGCCGCGAACTGAAACCACATGACCGTACCGTGGATGTCACTATCCGCCGCATTCGTAAACACTTCGAAGCGACGCCGGATACACCGGAAATCATCGCCACCATTCACGGCGAAGGCTACCGTTTCTGCGGCGATCTGGAAGACTGATCCCGCCGACGCACACAGAGGGTTGCCAACCGTTCTGTTGCAGAGTGAGTCAACGCGGAAGGCCAGCTAAAGCTGGCCTTTTCTTTTATGCGTTATCGTGCAGGAAAATACACTGACTTACGGTGTCGGATGACCCCACGGAATGATCGGCACGGCGCTCAGCGCGTTTTTCGGTGAGCCATCCACGACTTTGTCGGAATAGCTCAGGTAAATAAGCGCGTTACGTTTCTCATCATAAAAACGCACCACCTGGAGCTTTTTAAACACCAGAGACGTACGTTTCTGAAACACGACCGTCCCTTTATCCTTGCCTTGCTTGATCTTGTCGCTTAACTCGATAGGCCCAACCTGCTGGCAGGAAATCGCCGCATCTGATGTATCTTCCGCCAGACCCAGTCCCCCCTTAATACCGCCGGTTTTAGCGCGACTGATATAACAGGTTACATTTTTAATATCAGGATCATCAAAGGCCTCAACCACGATTTTGTGATCTGGACCGAAGAGTTTGAAGACCGTATCTACCGATCCCACTTGCTCAGCATGGGCTGCTCCAGAACAAAAAACAAACATCCCAAAAACAAAAATACAACACTTATTCATTAAGTTACTCCACGTCATGAACATGACGTTGTTTTTTAAAGAAACCCCACTCAGAAAGTGTGTATTCACACTTTTGGAATGAAATACTCTGTAACACCTGTAAATAGCACAGATAGCCAAAAAATTCTTAAGAAGTCTTATCAGTAAAAAGTTGCTATTATGCTGGCCATCATTCTGTGCATTTATCTTAGCTCAACGAGGACGATCTATGGATCAAGCAGGAATCATTCGTGACCTTCTTAGCTGGTTAGAAACCCATTTAGACCAGCCTTTGTCACTCGACAATGTCGCCGCCAAGGCCGGCTATTCCAAGTGGCACCTGCAGCGAATGTTTAAAGATGTCACTAATAATGCCATCGGGGCGTATATCCGTGCCCGTCGTCTCTCTAAAGCGGCCGTTGCACTGCGTCTTACCAGCCGCCCGATTTTAGATATTGCCCTTCAGTACCGATTTGACTCGCAACAAACGTTTACCCGGGCTTTCAAAAAGCAGTTTGCACAGACTCCCGCATTGTATCGTCGTGCTGAAGACTGGCATTCGTTCGGCATTTGTCCGCCGATCCGCCTCGGTGCGTTTATTCTGCCGCAGCCTGAGTATATCTCACTGCCGGAACAACATCTGATTGGGATGACGCAGAGTTATGCCTGTACGCTGGAGCAAATTACCACGTACCGTAACGAGATGCGCCGTCACTTCTGGCGTCAATACATTGGTGAAGCGAAAACACTGCCGCCGATCCTTTACGGCCTGCACCATTCGCGTCCAAGCCAGGAAAAGGATGATGAGCAAGAGGTGATGTATACCACGGCGCTGGAACCGAATCATTTGCCGGAAAACGTCGAAGGCCAGCCGATTGTGTTGCAGGAAGGTGAATATGCCATGTTCCACTACCATGGCACGCCTGAGCATTTGCAGGAATTCATTCTGACCTTGTACAGCACCTGTTTACCGACGCTGAAACTGACACGCAGAAAGGGACAGGACATCGAACGCTTCTACACAAACGGCCGCGCACCGGGCACGACGCCGACCGAAGTCGAGTGTGATTACCTGATCCCAATCCGCCGCTAATACCTTCGGGTGTTAGCGCTGTAACTCGTCCAGTGCGGGCTGATCCAGATGTGAGATATCGCCCGCTGTTTCAACTATCCAGCCACTGGCCAGCCAGGCGCTTTCCTGATGATCGACCCGCGACAGTGAGCAGTTGCGCAGGCGCAAACGACGCTCAGCATACGCAGGTAACCCCAAAATCGTACTGATAAGACTGCCCAGCGCAATCCCGTGGCTCACCAGCAGAGGTTTGCTTCCCGCAGGCAGATCCAGACAACTGTCAAGCGCGGCGCGCATGCGCGTGGCCAGCTCAGTCATGGTTTCACCTTCAGGAATGCGTCCTTTTGGCGAACCGTCTACCATCTGCTTACGCCAGCTCTCCTCCTGCTCCGTCAGTCCATCCAGAATACGCTCTTCGAGTACGCCCATATGCAGTTCCCGCAGACGCGGTTCCTCGATCACTTCACAGCCGCAGGCATCAGCAATAATCTGCGCAGTGTGACGGGTACGCCCCAAATCACTGGTGATGACATGCGTGATCCCTTCTTTGCGCACACGCTCCGCGACCTGACGAGCCTGAAAAAGACCTTTTGCCGTCAAAGGGCTGTCTGACTGCCCCTGAATACGGCGCGCTGCGTTCCATTCTGTTTCGCCATGACGGACGAGATATACCTGTAACATGTGTGTTTTCCGTTATACTGCGTGAAATTTGCTAAAGGATGCTAAAACTCTATGTACCATGTTGTCGCTGCAACCACTAACCCGGCAAAGATCAAAGCTATCGCCATGGCTTTTGAAGATATTTTCGGCGCTGAGGCATTCCGCATCGAAGGCGTTGACGTCGACAGTGGTGTCCCCAATCAGCCTATCGGCAGCAACGAGACCCGCACCGGAGCACGTCATCGCGTGATCGGCGCTCGTCAGGTCCGCCCGGAAGCGGACTTCTGGGTCGGCGTGGAAGCCGGTATCGAAGACAATATGACGTTCGCGTGGATGGTGATTGAAAATATGCACCAGCGCGGAGAATCCCGTTCAGCCAGCCTGATGTTACCTGAAATCATTTTACAGGGAATTAACCAGGGCAGTGAACTGGGTGATGAGATGGAAAAGCTGACGGGTATCGCAGAAGTGAAACGCAAAGGCGGAGCCATTGGCGTGTTTACAGCAGGAAAACTTACCCGCACCAGTGTTTATCATCAGGCACTGGTACTGGCGTTAGCGCCCTTCCATAATTCGGTGTATCAGATCCGGGCGCAAACTCACTAAATTTAAGCCTAAAACGGACGCATCAGTCGTCCGTTTTGTCTGCCGATGACGTGTCTGTCAACAGTTGCTCACCCAGCCAGGCTTTCAGCAGTGCCGGTGCGTTCTTCAGACCGTTGGAACCACGTGTGATCGTAGCGATCCCCGCACCTAACTGGCTTTTCAGCTCCCGTTGACTCATCTCTCCGCGCATCAGCTCCTGAATAATCCGCACCCGTGTGCCCAGCGCCGCACGTTCGTCGGGCGTCAGAAGCAGTTGCAGCAGATCCTGATGCAAATTTTCAGCAAAAGATTGCTGTAGCAGTGCCAGAAAGCACTGCCAGTCCTCATTGCCTTGTTGGGAAAGAGCAGGGTCATTGAGCGGTCGTTGAGTCATGTTGGGCTGCCATACTATTGAACTAGTACAGCAGCTTAACATAGACAACCGGAGATCAGTAACGCCTCTGCCATTCGGCATCCGTCAAAATCTTGGCGGGTTGATGTAAAAAGTAACGATAAAATGCATCATATGCCAACACATTTTTAACATATCGACGCGTTTCAGAGAAAGGGATACTTTCGATGAAGGCCACGCAATCCACTCTGCCCGCGCTGTTACCCAGCCAGGTGTTCACGCGTGACGGACCAGCATTATAGGCAGCACTGGCCAAAATACGGTTGCGGCCAAACATCTGATAGACATATTCCAGATAACTGGTGCCGATGGTGATGTTCATCTGCGGATCCAGCAGCTGCGCCGGATTGCTATAGCCCTGCAGGCTGAACATATCCACCGTATGCTGCGCGGTAGCAGGCATAACCTGCATCAGACCGGCTGCGCCCACCGGCGATCGGGCTTTCGGATTCCACGCACTTTCCTGACGGGCAATCGCCATCGCATAGCTTTGGGTGATGCCTTTGTCATTGGTTGCACGACGGAATTCATCCGGCCACGCCAGCGGGAAACGCTCTTCCAGATAATCCCACAGTTTGCCGGTGATGGTCGCCTGCACGCTCAGATCCGGCCATTTCTGCTCGAAAGCATAACGCGCCAGCGCCGACTGCTGCGTTTCATTGCGGCTGCTCACCAGATAGCTCCACTCAGTGCGTGCCAGATTATCCATCTGCCAGTACATCAGCTCGCGAACACGCGCCACTTCCGGCAGTTTGCCAATACTGGCATCCGGTTTAGCCGCCACAGAAATCTGCATCGGATAGGCGATATTTAGCTTTTGTGCGGCGGCCATTGGATAGAAACCCCGGCCTTTCATTAACGTGCGCAGCATCGCTTCACCCTGCGATTTCTGACCTTTGTCGATCATCACCGACGCACGCCAGTACTGCCATTCGTCTTCCTGCAAGGCGTCCGATGGCAAACGATCCAGCCATTGGCTTAATCCCTGACGATCGCCTGCGGCCAGCGCCATGCGGATGCGACGTTCGACCAGCGGAGTGGAACGGCTGCGCAGAATAACGTTATCGCGCCAGGCTGCCTGTTCCGCTGTCACATCGCTGCCCATGTAGCGCCAGGCCACAGCTTCTTCCAGTTCCAGACGGTCGCTGTCGCTCATCTTCTGCAAGCGCGCCAGCACCGGGATCATCGAGCGTGCATTTTCCGAATCATCGCGGGCAATGCGGGCGAAAGTGATGCTGGTGGCATTGCGGGTAAAATCGGTCGGCCCGACGCTGCGCGCAAAGCTTTCAATAGTGTTCGGGTTGTTTTGCAGATCCAACAGCGCATCGCGCATGGTTTGGTAATCCGGCGGCAGCTGTTTGGCGAGGAAATTCACCAGGTTGGTATTCCCGGCTTTCATCGCCAGACCGATGCGCTGCAACGTGGTCAGTGCAGTTTGGTTACCGGCCCCCTGCCAGACGCTGAACAACTTATCACAGGCGTTCGGCAGCGATGTACCGGTGAGCCAGATGTCTTTTGCGCCCTCGAAGGCGGTTTTCTGATCGCCGGTCGCCCATTTTGCGTAATAGAAGTTACAGCGTGCAGCAACCGGTTTCGGTGGCTGCGGGCTGAAGGAGAGTAAACTGTTCCAGTCCTGACGATTCGCCAGCTCATTGACGAAACGTGCAGGTAAAGAGCGCGCAGGCGGTAATGTTGGGTTAGCTTTCACGAAAGCGTTGACCTGAGCCGGCGTCGCTTCGCTAAGATCCTGCGTCAGCTGCCGGTATTCCAAATACGGATAAAGAGGATAGTCTTCCAGCGTCGGCATCAGCTGACTGACGACGTCCATCTGGTTGCTGTCCCACGCCTGTTTAATCTGCATATAGTGCTGACGCTGCGCATCGAGGGAATCTGCTCTCGCCGCACCCGACGCCGTGACCAGCAACACACTCATTGCCAGCGAGTACCACTTGTCCACCTTGACCATACTTACCTTTATCCTCGCGGGTTGTCTTTCTTACTGCGCAGACTGCACAGAGATGGCGCTACAGACACTCTGATTTTCATGTCGAAACTATTCTGCATGCTGTAGACCCCGTCTACGCTAATCGATTCATTTTTAAAATTGAAGTAATGCCGCCGTGACATCACAAACTTTACACAGTGTGGTGCATGCGGTGAGTGCTTACCAGACGTCCCGGGACGTTTTTACATTGGCTGCATAATGACCTTATTATTAACAGGTGAATTAAATTATTCTTAGGATTATTCGCGATAAAAGATAGCAACCTTACTATCACAATTATAATAGATGCACTGACAAACCTGATTTTTGTTTACGCTAATTTACTTAATTAATTGCTTCCTAAACAAAGGTTAAATGAAAAGTTAAAAATACAGATAATCCTAATTTCTATAATTTATTGTTTTTAAAAAACAAAAATATTAAAAACCCACGCAACAAAGTATTTCTTAACTCAGATCAAAACCGCTTTCCCGTATTAAATTATCATCTCCCCCATATTGTAAAAGCGGCTTGATATTTCCCGTAATTACTCTAATGAATTAATAAATCTGCGACACTCTTTTAATCGCTTATGGAAAACGTTATGAATCCTTCATCACCTGTTGTGAAAACCAATGCCAGTCCTTCCTCTTCAGCTTCGCCAGAAAACAAAACCTGGTATCAACTGAGCAGTCAGGAAGCCATGCTGCGTCTGGACACAGACGAAAATGGTCTGAGCCCTCAGGACGCCACTCAGCGTCTGAATGAATATGGCCCAAATGCCCTGCCAGAAAAACAAACCAAAAGTGCGCTGATGCGTTTTCTGGCGCATTTTAATGATGTCCTGATTTATATCCTGCTGGCCGCGGCGGTAGTGACCGGCGCGATGGGCCACTGGGTTGATACCTTTGTGATCCTCGGCGTGGCGGTCATTAACGCGCTAATCGGCTTTTTGCAAGAAAACAGCGCAGAAAAATCGCTGAAAAGTATCCAGAATATGCTCTCCAGCCAGGCCGTCGTCCTGCGCGACGGACAAGTACAAACCATCAATGCCGACCAGCTGGTTCCCGGTGATATTGTACAACTGCGCCCCGGTGATAAAATCCCGGCTGACCTGCGCATCATCAGCGCCCATAACCTGCAGGTCGAAGAAGCGATCCTGACCGGTGAATCCACCGTCGTCACCAAAAACGCCTACGTCATTGACAGCGAAGTAATGATTGGCGACCGCCACAATCTTCTGTTCTCCGGCACGATGATCAGCGGCGGTACCGCGTCCGGTGTGGTTTACGCCACCGGTAAAAAAACTGAACTCGGCCACATCAACCAGATGATGTCCGAAATTAAGCCGCAGCGGACCCCGCTGTTACAGCAAATAGACAAACTGGGCAAAGGCATTTTCGCCCTGATTCTACTGATGATGGCGTTCCTTTTTGTCTTCGCCTTCATCCTGCGTGATATGCCACTCGGCGAACTGCTGCTCTCACTGATAAGCCTCGCGGTCGCTTCCGTACCGGAAGGCTTACCGGCGATTATTTCGATTATTTTGTCCCTAGGCGTCCAGTCGATGGCTCGTAATCACGCCATCATCCGCAAGCTGCCAACCGTCGAAACCCTCGGTTCCATGACCGTCATCTGCTCGGATAAAACCGGCACCCTGACGATGAATGAAATGACCGTCAAGGCTGTGATTCTGGCCGACCGGGTATACAACGTGGAAGGCGAAAGCTACCAGCCAAAAGGGCGCATTATTGATGCGCAGACGCAGCAGCAGATTGATGTCATCAATACGCCGGTGCTCAACACCTTTATCACCGCCGTCGATATTTGTAACGACAGCCAGCTGATGCAGGACAACAAAGGCCACTGGGGCATCACCGGCGGGCCAACCTCCGGCGCGCTGAAAGTGCTGGCGGCGAAATCAAATCTGAATACCGGTAAAATTGAGCCGCTGGACAAAATCCCGTTCGACTCCAAACACAAATACATGTCCACGCTGCAGCGTATTAACGGCAAAACGCAGCTGTTCCTGACCGGCGCACCGGACGTATTGTTCTCGCTGGCGAAATTTGAGCTAACCGAAGACGGCATCAAACCTTTCCGCCACGAGTACTGGGAAGAAGAAATGGCGCGCTATGCCCGTCAGGGTCTGCGCATGGTCGCCGCCGCGTTCAAAGATGAGCCCGTCATCAGTGGCGATTTAAACCACGATGATTTGCAGGACGGTCTGATTTTCGCCGGTATCGCCGGGATGATGGATCCCCCGCGTCCGGAAGCGATTGATGCGATTGCCCAGTGCCAGCAGGCAGGGATCCGCGTCAAAATGATCACCGGCGACCATCAGGAAACCGCGATGGCTATCGGCAAAATGTTAGGCATCGGCAACAGCGGCGATTCCATCACCGGCTACCAGCTGGAACACATGGACGACGCCGAGCTGGTGGTCGCTGCCAGCCAGTACGACATCTTCGCCCGCACCAGCCCTGAACATAAACTGCGTCTGGTGAAAGCCTTACAGGACACCGGCGAAGTCGTCGGCATGACCGGCGATGGCGTGAACGATGCGCCTGCGCTGAAACAGGCCGACGTCGGTATCGCGATGGGCATTAAAGGTACCGAAGTCACCAAAGAAGCGGCTGACATGGTACTGACCGATGATAACTTCGCGACCATCGCCAGCGCGGTGAAAGAAGGGCGCCGCGTTTATGACAACCTGAAGAAAACTATTCTGTTTATTCTGCCGACCAACCTCACGCAGGGTTTGCTGATTATTCTGGCGATTCTGGCCGGTGCGGTGATCCCACTGACGCCGGTGCAGATCCTCTGGATGAACATGGCCACCTCAACCACGCTTTCCTTCGGTCTGGCCTTCGAGCCGGCAGAAAAAGGTATGATGCGTCGCCGTCCGCGCGCACCAGGTCAGCACGTTCTCGACCTGTACTCGGTCTGGCGTATCGCGTTCGTCGGTATTCTGATTGCCTGCAGCGCCTTTGTCCTTGAAGCCTGGATGCAGCCGCGCGGCTACAGCAGCGACCTTATCCGCACCGTGCTGTTGCAAACACTGGTCACCGCGCAGTGGGTGTACATGTTTAACTGCCGTGTAATGGATCGCTTCCCGCTGACTCGCGAAGTGTTCGTCAACAAAGGCCTGTGGGTGGTCTCCGCCGTGCTGTTGGTGTTGCAGCTGGCGATTATCTACCTGCCGGTGATGAACAGCCTGTTCGGCACCGTGCCGATGCCACTGAAATTCTGGGGCATTACGCTGGTGGTCGGGGCGATGATTTTCGTTATCGTCGAAATCGAAAAATGGCTGGTGAACCGCTTTATCCGCAAGAAAATCTGACTTTTATGCAAACTGCCGGGCTATATTTTTAGCCCGGTTTTATCATCAAAAATATGACAAATCCTGAAACTTTAGAGTCACACAGGCTCATTTTGTCTCAAATTTCTCACAAAACATCCCAAAGTCAGTACAACTGATTTACATCAACTCGCCCCCGACTTATTACTCTGCCCAAGGGTATTCCCGCACACAGCTATTTCAGCATTGCCGCCTATCGGCAATTTTCAGGGTACGCCCCACAGATTCACAGCCGGTCACATAACAACGAGCTCTTTCTGCGAAAGCAGCCCCACAGGGAGCCAAAAAATAGGTAACGCATGATGTCATCGCTCATTGTAGATAAGTGCTATTACACGCAGCTGGCATTGCAGTCGCTCCTGCAACTGAACGGACAACACCAGAAAGATATTCTTTCGCTTAAGGACATTACCGAGCTGCAAACCGCGTGCAAGTCACTGAAGCCTGAAATCATCTTTGTAAATGAAGACTGTTTTATGTCTGATGTGCTATCGGGACAGGCGCTGAAAGCCGTCATCAACACCCATCCCGATACGCTGTTTTTTGTGTTCATTTCCAAAGATAACCTCAACTATCAGAACTATGTGCCGATCCGACGCAACGTGATCATTGTGTCGAAATCGATCCGTACCACCACGATTTACCAGCTGATCGCCCATAATCTGCAACTTTCGCGTGCCATAGAAATCGGCGTACCGTTGGATCTCACACCGGTCAGCCTAAGCCGCACCGAGTTCAGCATTCTGAAAATGTGGATGTCGGGTCTGGATACGCAGAACATTTCGCAGCATCTGAATATTAAGCAAAAAACCGTGGCCTCGCACAAAGGCAATATCAAACGCAAAGTCAAAACCCAGAATAAACAGGCGATTTATCATGTTGTTAAACTCACCGACATTCTGACTTCCGGCATGTTTGTCGGCCGCCCTCGCCCGCTGCGCCCTGCCAGCGGATCCGGGGAAATCGCGGTTCCTGTCGGTTAAAGACGTGAAGTCTGCCACTTCTCCGGTAACATTCTCGCCTTACTGTGAAGCTGATGGTTGGGAACACGACTGAAACACGCTAAACTTGCCGGTCGGAACCCTTATCAGTCATGCCGCAGTCAGGCGGGGCTGGCTTATTTCGCCGCAGCGCCCGTTGGATCAGAAACTCTGGTCCGGCACACGCGCGCGGTCCGCAGAGAAAGAGGCTCAAAACAACGTGGCTCAATACGTATATTCCATGCACCGCCTCGGCAAAGTTGTTCCGCCGAAGCGTCATATTCTCAAGAACATCTCCCTGAGTTTCTTCCCCGGCGCCAAAATCGGTGTTCTGGGTCTGAACGGTTCAGGTAAATCCACGCTGCTGCGCATCATGGCGGGTATTGATACCGATATCGAAGGTGAAGCGCGTCCACAACCCGATCTGAAAATCGGCTATCTGCCCCAGGAACCGCAACTGAACATGGAACACACCGTGCGTGAGTCCGTGGAAGAAGCCGTTTCCGAAGTCGTTGGCGCATTAAAACGTCTCGATGAGGTTTATACGCTGTACGCCGATCCTGACGCTGATTTCGACAAACTGGCCGCCGAACAGGGCCGTCTGGAAGAGATTATTCAGGCGCATGATGGCCACAACCTGAACAACCAACTGGAACGCGCCGCCGATGCGCTGCGTCTGGCTGACTGGGACGCGAAAGTCGCGACCCTCTCCGGTGGTGAACGCCGCCGTGTGGCACTGTGCCGCCTGCTGCTGGAAAAACCAGACATGCTGCTGCTCGACGAACCCACCAACCACCTGGATGCTGAATCCGTGGCATGGCTGGAACGTTTCCTGCACGATTTCGTAGGCACCGTTGTGGCGATCACCCATGACCGTTACTTCCTCGATAACGTGGCTGGATGGATCCTTGAGCTTGACCGCGGTGAAGGTATTCCGTGGGAAGGAAACTATTCCAGCTGGCTGGAACAGAAAGATGAACGTCTGGCGCAGGAAGCGTCTTCTGAAGCGGCTCGTCGTAAATCTATCGAGAAAGAGCTGGAATGGGTACGTCAGGGCGCGAAAGGCCGTCAGTCTAAAGGCAAGGCCCGTCTGGCCCGCTTTGAAGAGCTGAACAGTACCGAATACCAGAAACGTAACGAAACCAACGAACTGTTCATTCCACCGGGTCCACGCCTTGGCGACAAAGTCGTTGAAGTAAAAAACCTGAGCAAGTCTTACGGCGACCGTGTGCTGATCGACGATTTGTCCTTCAGCGTGCCAAAAGGCGCGATTGTCGGGATCATCGGTCCGAACGGCGCGGGTAAATCCACGTTATTCCGCATGATGTCAGGTCAGGAAGCACCTAACGCCGGCACCATCGAACTCGGCGACACGGTGAAACTGGCGTCCGTCGATCAGTTCCGTGATTCCATGGACAACAGCAAAACCGTGTGGGAAGAAGTGTCCGGGGGTCAGGACATCATGCGCATCGGCACCACTGAAATGCCAAGCCGCGCCTACGTTGGCCGCTTTAACTTCAAAGGTGTTGATCAAGGCAAGCGCGTCGGCGAGCTGTCCGGTGGTGAGCGTGGTCGTCTGCATCTGGCTAAACTGCTGCAGGTTGGCGGTAACATGTTACTGCTCGATGAACCGACCAACGACCTCGACATCGAAACCCTGCGCGCACTGGAAAACGCCTTGCTGGAATTCCCAGGCTGCGCCATGGTCATTTCCCATGACCGCTGGTTCCTTGACCGCATCGCGACGCACATCCTTGATTATCAGGATGAAGGCAAAGTAGAATTCTTCGAAGGTAACTTTACCGAATATGAAGAATACAAAAAACGTACTTTGGGTGCCGAAGCGTTAGAGCCGAAGCGCATCAAGTATAAGAAAATCATCAAGTAATCATCTTACTCATGCTTTTTTGAAAAGGCCCGGAAACGGGCCTTTTTTATGCCCGCCGTTTACCTCGCCAGCGCCTCGCTGTAGCTCTTCGCAAAACCATATTCCTCCAGCATAAAATCGATAAAACAGGCCAGCGCCGGAGAATTCAGCTTCCGCCCCGGATAGACCAGATAGAGATCGTTGCCCTCCGCTTCCCACTCCGGCAGTACCCGCACCAGCGTGCCTTTTGCTACTTCGTCATGACACAAAAACGCCGGTAACAGCGTGATACCGGCACCCGCCAGCGCACATTCCCGCGCATACAGCAGATTGTCAGTGGTATGCGTCGAAGGCAGCAGCCAGCGGTGATAGGTCTCGCCGCGATGCAGCACCCATTCCGACCAGGCGCGGTGCGCAATACAGTGATGTGACGCCAGTTGCGGCGGCGACTCCAGCACCGGATGCTGCGCCAGATACGCCGGAGATGCCAGCAGATAACGCGGGCTGTGGCCGAGCTCCCGGCCAATCAGTGAGGAGTCCTGCGGTTTGCCGGTGCGCAGCGCGATATCAAACCCTTCCTGCACCAGATCGACCATCGCATCGGAGACTGACACCTCCAGCGAAACGTCGGGATATCGCTTTTGAAACTCGACGTTCACCCGTGCGAGCAGCGTCGCGCCCAGTCCCGCCGGGCTGGTGATACGTAAACGCCCGCTCGGGTTGTCGCGCAGACGGCGGATCGCCAGCTCCGCCCGTTCACTGGCCTGCATCATTTCCTGACAATGAATCAGATAGCGCTCACCGGCGAAGGTCAGATTCAGCTGGCGCGTGGTTCGGTTTAGCAGCCGCAGGCCGAGGGATTTTTCCAGCTGGCTGATGCGCTGACTGACGCTGGATTTCGGCAATCCGGCACGTTTCGCCGCCTGCGTGAAACTGCCGCATTCTGCCACCAGCGCGAACAGCGCCATATCCTGCAATTGTTTAAACACGATTGTTCACCTCAGCCGAACACTTTGTTAGATATTGTCCATCTTATCAGCTTGCCGCAGGAGGGCTAGACTGTCTGTATACCCTAAGAAGCAAACGGAGAGATTCTGATGTCTGTTAAAGCAATCGCAGTAAACCCGAAAGACCCGGCGCATTTCATCGCGGTCGAATTACCCCAACCTGCCGCTGGTGAACACGATCTGCTGGTGGAAGTGAAAGCCGTATCGGTTAATCCGGTCGATACCAAAGTGCATAAAGGCGTGCAGAAAAGCGGCCTCGACGCACCGAAAGTGCTCGGCTGGGATGCAAGCGGTATCGTCAAAGCCGTCGGCAGCGCAGTGAAAAATTTCAAAGCGGGTGATGAAGTCTGGTACGCCGGTGATATTACCCGTTCAGGCAGCAACGCCACCGAACAACTGATTGACTCGCGCATTGTTTCGGTCAAACCGAAAAGCCTGAACTGGGCAGAAGCCGCCGCGATGCCGCTGACAGCGCTCACCGCGTGGGAAGCACTGTTCGAGCATCTGAATATCCAGAACGCCTCCGAAGATAAAACCCTGCTGATTATCGGCGGTGCCGGCGGCGTCGGATCGCTTGCGATCCCGTTCGCATCATTGCGCAGCAAAGTGAAAGTCATTGCGACGGCATCCCGCCCCGAATCCGCGCAGTGGTGCCTGGATCGTGGTGCGGATCTGACCGTGAACTACAAAGATTTGAAAGGCGAACTGGCGAAGCACGACATCAAACAGGTCGATTTCATTCTGTGCCTGAACGATACCGACGGACACTGGGCGGCGATTTCCGATCTGATCGCGCCGATGGGACACATCTGTACTATCGTTGAGAACGAACGTCCGCTGGATATGAACACACTGAAGCTGAAAAGCGCCGCGCTGCACTGGGAGCTGATGTACACCCGCAGCATGTTCAACACCCCGGACATCGCGCAGCAGGGCGAGATCCTTAAACAGGTCGCCGCGCTGGTGGATGAAGGCAAAGTGCAGACCACACTGAGCGATACCCTTCAGGGTCTGAGCGTCGAAAGCATTGAAGTCGCGCACGCCAAAGTGCTCGACGGTCATATGCAGGGCAAAGTGGTCGTCGCGTTCTAAGCTGACACCGCTGTGAGTAAAAAAGCCGTCACTTGCGTGGCGGCTTTCTTTTTTCTGCGCATCAGACGGCTATTCTCCGTCGTCGACCTTCTGCCATTTCGCATCCGGCTCAAACATGTTGATCGCCCGCGCCGTGGCATCGGTGTCCGCCCCTAAATCCTGCTGATACACCTCGCCCTGCTGATTAATCATAAAGCTGGTGATGCCCGTATGACCGTAATTCACTGGCCAGGCGATCAGCGCAAAACCCTTAGTCATCTTACCGTTGTCGATATAGCTGTAAGCCCCGCCACTGGCGTTCGCGCCCTGCGCGGTCAGAATGCGGAAGTAATAGCCGTGATAAGCAGAATCCGGCTGATCATTACCAAAAGCCGGACCAAGTGGGCTGGGTACTTCCCCCTCTTTCACCGGCCAGTACAACCCGTCGTGCTGCCCGTCAGTACTGATGAACTTTTGCGCGTACTGCCCCGCGCCCTGCTGATATTGGTGTTGCGCATCCGCATACGCTGCAACTGCCTGAATGGTAGAAAGCTCGTTGCGCCCGATGGTTCGCGTGGCTATCTCCGCCGCCCCCGCAGCCATATCGAATGACCACCCCTGAGCAGTTTGCTTCATCGGGATCGGCAACTGCCAGTTTTCCGCACCGACATTCAGATGCGCTACATCGCCCTGTTTCACGATACTGTGACTGACGTTCCAGTCACGCAGGAAGCGGGCGACCTCTTCAGGATCGACATCTTTTTGCGGCAGATATACCTGCCAGTCGTCGCCCAGTAATTGTTTCAGTGCGGCATCGTCATGCCCGCTCACCGCGTTTACCAGCGCCTGAGCGGCCAGCTCCGGTTGCGGGAACGACTGCTGAGCAAAAGCGCACAATGGGAGTACCAGCGCACCGGCAGAAATCAGAAGACGGCTAAACGTATTCATTACCTTTCCTCACAAAATTAGCGCCGCTGAAAATGATGACCTTCCGCACCGGCGTTTCGCGCAGGCTGGAAGTCACGCATCTGACGACGGCTCTGATCCCCCCGCGCCTGCTGCTGTTGCCACGACGGTGAACGGCTGGAATTTCCGCTGAACGCCGTGCTGCGTGTCATGTTTCCACCCTGACGGAAATTCTCCATCTGCGGATGATTCCCACTGCGCTGAGGCATCATATTGCCGTTATTCTGCTGAGAAAACGGTTGATGCGGCGACAGCTGACCCTGATGTGATAGCGCATCGTGCTGCGGCAACTGACGGCCGGAGACATGATGGCTGTCCGACGACGATACAGGCCGACTGGCTGGTACCGACCGTGGTGATGAATGAGATTGCCCCGGCGTGAAACCCGGATGGCTGTTCATCACCGACGCCGCCTGCTGACGGCGCTGATCGAGGTTCTGATTCTGCACCCCTCCGCTGTTACGCCCGACGGCGCTGCCGTCAAAACCGCGATAATTATTACGCTGCGCGGCATTGTTCAGCGCACGGTTTTGCGTGGCGCCGCCGACGTTTGCGGTACGCGTTGGCGTACCGGCGTTGAACGCGGCATTGTGCTGCCAGCCCGCGGTATTCGCGGAACCTGCATGATTCACTGCATTGTTATTGCCGGAGATACGGTTGTAATTATTGACGTTAACGTTGACGTAATTATTTTGTCCCCCGCCATGATGGCCATCGTCGTGATGATCGTCATGATGATCATAGTCGTCGTGATGATGGTCGTCATCCCAGTCGATGCTGCCGAAAATGGCATAGGTTGCGGCGACGCCCACACCAAAACCGATACCCGAGACCACGCCATTCACAAACTGCTGCCCCGGAGGCGGCGGCAAATAGACCGGCGGATAAGCCGGAGTCGGCCAGGCGCCATACACCACATTCGGGTTATAGCTCGGGACGTAAACCACCTGCGGATCGGCGGATTCGATAATGATGGTTTGCTGCGCGGGTGCGCTCTTCACCACGGTGGTACTGCTGCCTTGCGCCGCAGGTTTAACCGTCACTTTCTGCTGCGGCGTGGTTTTCAGCGCTCCGCTCTTTTGTGCCACCTGACGGAATTTTTGCACGGTATCCATCACGTCGGCAGGCTGCGCCAGAAAGGCGTCACCGAGGTTTTGTACCCAGGCCGGATCTTCACCCATCAGCGCCAGCAGTTGCGGGAACGCCACCAGCGATTTCACGCTCGGATCCCACGGCTCATTCGCCACGGCGCTCACCGCTGCATCGCCCTGGCTTTGCGGATGGTCACGCGACCACTGGACCGCCTGAATCACGTTGGTCGGATAGGTCGAGGCCATTAGCACTTGCGAAAGCAGGCTGTCAGGATAGAGCGCAACGGGCGCAACCCATTGATCGAGCTGTGCCTGCGTAAAAGCGGAAGGCGTGTTGGTCGTTGCGGGCACTGAAACAGGTGCGGCAGCAGGCGCTGGGGGCGGAGTCTGAGTCGTGGTTTCTGCCTGTGAACTGACCGGAAGCCAGCCCTGCATAAACATCACACTCGCCAGCGCAAAAGCGCCCACGCCGCACAGCACTGCAATACCCCAGGGCTTGAATGATAAATTCATTCGGATCACCTTAGAAAGCCTCCGCCGGAATGCGAGGCACAATGAATGAGTATAATCTGACAAAGTAAACTCAACGGCGGTCACTGTATTTTTATTTCACAAATGGGATTTACGCATAAAATGCTTAATTAATGAGGGCTAACATGAAAATTAATCAACTACATGAAATAGCAGGTTTTTTATTTACCCGCGTTACAAACTGAATTACTAAAATTTCACCCCGGCATAATCAGATGAATTCATTAATAATGATAAAAAATACATTACCACCAAATCATTCATGATATGAATGATTATCAAAACATAAATGAGACGGATAAAAAAGGCGCGTACTCCGCAGAATACGCGCCTGTGTCTGTCTCGCAGAGATGAATCAGGACAGTGGCGGTGAATTCAGCCGGCTGGTATCGGCGGCCAGCATATTCTGCACCAGCTCGATACATTCCAGAAAACGCTGGTCGTAATCCGATGATTCAACGTGAACGTAATCGACATTGTTTTGTTTCAGCATATCGATTAACAGGTTCTGGAAAGACATGCGGTCCGTGGTACTGCCCAGACTGCGCAGACCATCCGCAACCCACGGCGTATTGTTTTCCAGCAGGATCACCAGATCGAATTTGTATTCATCAATCAACGCCTGCACGAACGGATGCTCGCGACCTTCGTACTTTTTACAGAACGCCTGTGTGGTCAGGAAATCAGTATCAATGAACGCGACCTTGTTGGCGTATTTCACCGCGAAATCAATGTACTGAGCCTGACCGAGCGCGATTTTATCGTAGTCGGAATATTGCAGCGCCATCTCATCCCCTCCGAGGTGCGAGAACACATAATCGCGGCCGTATTCCCAGGCGCTGGTGGTATTGAAGATGTTGGCTAACTTATTGACCAGCGTCGATTTTCCGCTTGATTCGCCACCCAGCACCGCCACGGTACGCACGAAAAAGGGCTTCACTTCGGTCGGAATGTAATCCCAGTAACGGAACGGATCGTGACGTATCTGGCGGCCACTGATATTCATGAAAGAGCGTTTCGGGTCGATCAGCACGGTTTCAATACCCAGATGCTCACGGTACTGCGGCGCATCGGCCTCTTCGCTGGAGTAAATGGTATTCGGCTCGATACCTTTCTGGCCCATAAACTCTTTGATACCGCGCCCCCAGACGTCCCAGCCATGCGGATACGGCTCCATGCCCTCTTCGTTAAAGGCATGGATGCGAATGTTTTTCTGGTATTTGAAGGTTTGCAGCAACCACCGCAGCCGATCGCTGACGGTTGGCTGCTGGGACATCGAACTGTTCTCGAATAATTCGCGGTCGCGCGGCTCGTCATAGCCCATGATGATGTGCAGCTCATCGACCTGGCTACAGGCGCGCTGGATCAGATAGATATGGCCGGTGTGCAGCGGATAAAACTTGCCGAACACCACGCCGATATTTTTTTCGCGGCGGGGAAACTCAAGGTCGAGGAAGCGATGCAGCGCCTCCAGCTTTTGCGCGCTGGGGCTTTTTATCTTTGCATTCAACAGCTGGCTCAGATAACCCTTGGTCATCCCGCTGGCCTCTGCCACCTGCTGTAATGTTCTTCCCTGCTGCTTAATCGCGGTTTTAAGATAATCGAACTGTGACATGCCTTGTCCCCAAGTTTGCTTTACTAAACAAAAAATAGCATAAACTCGGGGCGAAAGAACACGGATAACCGTTACAAATCGTCGAGTATCGCCAGCGCATCGGCCAGTTTCTTGACGCCAAACACCTGCATACCGGCAGGCACTTTCTTTGGTACGTTGGCGTGAGGCACGATGGCGCGTTTGAAACCATGCTTCGCCGCTTCGGTAATTCGCTCCTGACCGCTTGGCACCGGACGAATTTCCCCGGACAGCCCGACTTCGCCAAAGACCACCAGATCATGCGGCAACGGACGATCGCGCAGGCTCGACACCAGCGAGAGCAGCAGCGCCAGATCGGCACTGGTTTCCGTCACTTTCACACCACCCACCACGTTGACAAAGACATCCTGATCCGCCATCTGCAAACCGCCGTGACGGTGCAGAACGGCCAGCAGGATCGCCAGACGGTTTTGCTCCAGACCCACAGCGACACGGCGCGGATTCCCCATCATCGACTGATCAACCAGCGCCTGCACTTCCACCAGCAAAGGCCGCGTGCCTTCCCACAACACCATCACCGAACTGCCCGAGGTGATTTCATCGCCACGGCTGAGGAAAATGGCTGAAGGATTACTCACTTCACGCAGACCCTGTTCGGTCATGGCAAAGACGCCCAGCTCATTCACTGCGCCAAAACGGTTTTTATGGCTGCGCAGCGTACGAAAGCGGGAATCGGCATCGCCGTCGAGCAACACCGAACAGTCGATACAGTGTTCGAGCACTTTCGGGCCGGCCAGTGAACCGTCCTTGGTGACGTGACCAACCATCACGATCGCCACGCCGCGCGTTTTGGCGAAGCGGGTGAGGTAGGCAGCAGTTTCACGCACCTGCGCCACAGTGCCAGGTGACGACTGGATATCCGCCATATGCATCACCTGAATGGAGTCGATCACCATCAGCTTCGGCTTTTCAACATCGGCAATTTCACAAATCTGCTCGATGCTGGTTTCCGAAAGCATGTTCATGTTGGCCGTCGGCAACCCGAGGCGGTGGGCGCGCATCGCGACCTGCTGCAGTGATTCTTCCCCGGTGACGTACAGGGTTTTCATATTTTCGCTGAGATGACACAGAATTTGCAGCAGCAAGGTACTTTTACCGGCACCCGGATTCCCACCGATGAGAATCGCACTGCCGGGCACCACGCCGCCGCCGAGCACACGGTCAAACTCTTTGAAACCGGTGCTGAAACGTGGAAGTTCATCGAGGCTGATGTCCGAGAGCTTCTGCACGCGGCTGACGCCTGCATCGCCCGCATAACCGGTCAGGCGCTCATTACGCGCCACGGTCGGAGAAGCCGCCAAACGGATTTCAGTAATGCTGTTCCAGCCCTGACAGGCACTACACTGCCCTTGCCAGCGCGGGTAGTCTGCGCCACATTCATTACACACAAATGCACGTTTTGGTGCTTTAGCCACAACTTACCTCTTTGTTTATTAACGTTCTTTATTTGCCGACTAGGACTGACTGCCGCTGAGAATACACAAAACTCCCAACAAATCTGCATGACGGATACACACTTCAGCCTGTTCATAGACTTTCGGTTTGGCGTGATACGCAATCCCCATGCCCGCCACGGCCATCATTTTCAGATCGTTGGCACCATCGCCAATTGCTACGGTTTGTTCATGCGGAATTTCCAGTTTTTCGGCCAGTTTCAGCAGCGTGTCGGCTTTGTATTGCGCATCGACAATCGGACCGATCACGCGGCCAGTCAGTTTGCCTTCACGGATTTCCAGCTCGTTGGCCGCCACATCCACCAGGTTCAGCCGATCGCGCAGATATTCGGCGTAATAGGTAAAGCCGCCTGAGGCTATCGCCACATGCCAGCCCGCTTCCTGTAACCGCTGCACCATGACCGTCAGGCCCGGCATCAGCGGTAAAGTTTCACGCACCTGTTGCAGAATGCTGGCATCGGCATCTTTGAGCGTGGCGACACGCTGACGCAGGCTGGCAGAGAAATCCAGCTCGCCGCGCATGGCGCGTTCAGTCACTTCCGACACCTGTTCACCGACGCCCGCCAGTTTGGCGATTTCATCGATGCATTCAATCTCAATCGCGGTAGAATCCATGTCCATAACCAGAAGGCCCGGTGCGCGAAGGTAAGGCACTTTACCGAGCTGCGTGACGTCAAACTCAAAGGATTCCGCCAGTTTCTGCGCATCCGCCGTCAGTGAACCGGCCAGACGCACCACCTGATAACCTTCCACCGCCCATGCGCTGACAATCACCAGAGCGCGCCCTAACTGGCGCTGGAACTGCGTGATGCTGAGTTTATCGAGTTTTCTACCGTAGAGAAGCCACCCGGTATGTCCTGCCCGGTAATCCAGCGGCATGACTTCATCACCGCTCAATGAAAGGGGAAGTCCCGGCCATTGGTGGATCTCCGCGGGAAGATCGCAATAGGTCAGACTGTTTGGCATGATTACTCCGGTAGATTGGTTTGTTAAAACGACAATTAAAGACGGTAGAAAAGGCAGGGCGTCGCCGATAAAAGAAGGCATCAAGCTACCTTATCGCTGCCGCTTCTGGCAACATTAAAGTCATCGAAAAACGCAAGGAAACGGAATGGCAAAGGCCAAACTCAAATTTCGCCTGCACCGCGCTGCTATCGTATTGATTAGCCTGGCGTTATTAGTCATTCTTATGCAAGGCGCCTCCTACTTCAGCCTGGGGCATCAGCTCGCCCGATCCACGCAGGTCGAGCAACTCGCCCAAACGCTCGCCAAACAGGTGGCCTTTTCACTCGCGCCATTAATGGACAGCGACAATGATGGCGCCGATATTGCACAGATTTCCACTATTTTGAGTCAGCTTACCGACGGCAGTCGCATTCTCGACGCCAGCGTTTATCAGTCGGACGGCTCGCTGGTCGCTCATGCAGGTGAACAGGTGCCAGTGCGCGATCGTCTTTCTCTCGACGGCAAACGCGCGGGCAGCTATTTCAACCATCAGATTGTGGTGCCGATTGAAGATAAGAGCGGACCGAGTGGTTTCTTGCGCATCACGCTGGATACGCACGTGCTGGCGACCGAATCCAAACAGGTGGATAACACCACCAATCTGCTGCGCCTGATGATGCTAGCCGCGCTGGGTGTCGGCATTATACTCGCCCGCACGCTGTTGCAGGGCCGCCGTTCACGCTGGCAGCAGTCGCCGTTCCTGCTGACGGCCAGCAAACCGGTGAAAGAGGATGATGAGCCCGAGGAAGAAGAAGCGCCTGATGATTTTGGTCCGCCGCCGACGCTGAACCTGACCGAACCCGACGCCGAAGTCGCCCCGGCCAAACCCGCCACTGAAGCACAGACGAAAGAAGCGGCTCAGGCCGCCTACCGCAGCCTGAAACGCAGCAAGCCGAAGTGATTCAGCTAATCGGAAACCGCGTTACTTCATAGAATGCATATCTCATTGCATAGCAAAACGGGCGCCTTTCGGCACCCGTTTTTAACTCTGCTATACGGCGGCAGAACTTATTCTTTATCGCCCAGCAGAACGGATTCCAGCGCGATTTCAACCATGTCGTTGAAGGTCGTCTGACGTTCAGCCGCGGTGGTTTGCTCATGGGTACGGATATGGTCGGAAACGGTACAGATGGTCAGCGCTTTTGCGCCGAATTCTGCTGCCACGCCGTAGATACCGGCGGCTTCCATTTCCACACCCAGAATGCCGTACTTTTCCATCACGTCGAACATTTGCGGGTCTGGTGTATAGAACAGATCTGCGGAGAAGATGTTACCCACGCGGGCGTGAATGCCTTTCGCTTTCGCAGCATCAGCGGCGTTACGCACCATGTCGTAATCAGCAATAGCGGCATAGTCGTGATCTTTGAAACGCATACGGTTCACTTTGGAATCGGTGCAGGCACCCATGCCGATCACGATGTCGCGCAGTTTGATGTCTTCACGCACAGCGCCACAAGAACCCACGCGGATGATTTTTTTCACGCCGAATTCGGTGATCAGCTCTTTAGCATAAATTGAGCAGGAAGGAATGCCCATGCCGTGGCCCATGACAGAAATTTTGCGGCCTTTGTATGTGCCGGTGAATCCTAACATGCCACGCACGTCGTTCACCTGCTTAACGTCTTGCAGGAAAGTTTCCGCGATGTGCTTGGCGCGCAGCGGATCTCCTGGCATCAGCACTACGTCAGCAAAGTCGCCCATTTCAGCATTAATGTGTGGAGTTGCCATCTTTTTATTCCTTAATCAGCGAGGTATCACATTCATCATAAAAACGCGGCCAGTATTCAATGTACTGGCCGCGTATGCAAAGTCTTACAGCATGGATTTACCGTAATCCATTGGTGTCAGATCGAAGTATTTTGCGACCGTCTGACCAATATCTGCGAAGGTTTCGCGGTGGCCCAGCGAGCCCGGTTTCACTTTCGGGCCGTAGATTAACACCGGAATGTGCTCACGGGTATGATCTGTGCCACGCCATGTCGGGTCGCAACCGTGGTCGGCGGTGAAGATGATGATGTCATCTTCTTTCACCAGTTCCAGCAGTTCAGGCATGCGGCGGTCGAATAGCTCCAGCGCAGCAGCGTAGCCTGGAACATCACGACGGTGGCCGTAAGAGGAATCAAAATCAACGAAGTTGGTGAAGACGATCGTCTTATCACCCGCTTCTTTCATTTCTTTGATGGTCGCGTCAAACAGCGCGTCCAGACCGGTAGCTTTCACTTTTTTGGTGATGCCCACCTGTGCATAGATATCGGCGATTTTACCAACGGACACCACGTGACCATTTTTCTCATCGACCAGCTTTTTCAGGATGGTCGGTGCCGGTGGTTCCACCGCTAAGTCGTGGCGGTTACCGGTACGCTCGAAGTTACCTGCTTTGTCGCCGATGAATGGACGGGCGATCACGCGGCCAATGTTGTAGCCACCTTCTGTCAGCTCTTCACGGGCGATTTCACACAGTTCATACAGACGATCCAGCCCGAAGGTTTCTTCGTGGCAGGCAATCTGGAAAACGGAATCCGCCGAGGTATAGAAAATCGGCTTGCCGGT
This sequence comes from Enterobacteriaceae bacterium Kacie_13, assembly GCA_013457415.1. Taxonomy (NCBI): domain Bacteria; kingdom Pseudomonadati; phylum Pseudomonadota; class Gammaproteobacteria; order Enterobacterales; family Enterobacteriaceae; species Enterobacteriaceae bacterium Kacie_13. Next base: position 666,210 of record CP045665.1, on the reverse strand, counting down.
TTTCATATGTTCTTCGCCTAAATCATCCAGCACCACGGTACCTGAGGAATGGCAGTTGCCAAGGTAGCCAGGCAGATTGGCGCGCTCAACCAGTTTATCCAGCAGCTCCTGCGGGAAGCTGTTGGTGGTATCGCTGAAATAACCCCACTCAAACAGCACAGGCACACCGGCAATTTCCCAGTGGCCTGACGGGGTGTCTTTACCGGAAGACAATTCGCTGGCGTAGGCATACGCACCGGTGATTTCAGAATCACCGTCCATGCCGTCAGGAATTTTACCGGTAGATTCTTCCGCGGCTTTCGCCAGGCCCAGACGGGTCAGGTTCGGCAGATTCAGCGGCCCTTTGCGACCTTTGTCGGCTTCGCCACGCGCACAGGCAGCCGCGATATGACCCAGCGTGTCGGAGCCTGTATCGCCAAAGCGTTCGGCATCTTCACTGGCACCGATACCGAATGAGTCTAACACCATGATAAATGTACGTTTCATTTTGCTCTCCTGCGAATGGTTACGCATTGGGTCACGCGGAACTGCCGCGTACCTGATCAGTCTTAAATGGGGGCGGGACCGCCTGAAATCAAGCGTTGCCGCCGATCCGGCGATACACCACCGGTGTGCTTTCAGGGGCTTTATCGCTCAGGACAATGGCAGCGCGCACTTCTGCAGCGGCCTGCTGCCACGCGTTTTCACTGTTGGCGTGGATCATCGCCAGCGGCTGACGCGTATCGACCTGCTGGCCGAGCTGCGCCATGTGAGTCAGACCGACGCTGTAATCGATAGGATCGCTGGCACGACGACGGCCACCGCCCAGTGACACGACCGCCATGCCCAGCGCACGGGTATCCATCGCACTGACGATGCCGTTGGCTTCGGCGTACACCGGTTTGCTTAGCGTCGCCTGCGGCAGATAGCGATCGTAATTCTCGATAAAGTCCACCGGACCTTTCTGTGCCGCAATCATGCGACCAAAGATTTCAGCCGCTTTGCCGTTATCCAGCACCGTCTGCAATTTGCTGCGGGCGTCGGCGTCGTCTGTTGCCAGACCGCCGGAGAGCAGCATTTCCACGCAAAGCGCCATGGTCACTTCGAACAGGCGTGGATTGCGATATTCGCCGGTCAGGAAGCGTACGGCTTCGCGTACTTCAACCGCGTTACCGGCACTCGACGCCAGTACCTGATTCATGTCAGTGAGCAGTGCGGTGGTTTTGCAACCTGCGCCATTGGCCACATCGGCAATCGACTGGGCCAGATCTTCGGACAGCTGGTAGGTTGGCATAAATGCGCCGGAACCCACTTTGACATCCATGACCAGCGCATCCAGACCCTCAGCCAGCTTTTTGGCGAGGATTGATGCGGTGATCAGCGGAATGGAATCGACGGTCGCGGTAATATCGCGGGTCGCGTAGAAGCGTTTATCCGCCGGTGCCAGCGAACTGGTCTGGCCGATAATCGCCACGCCGACATCCTGAATAATGCTGCGGAAACGGCTGTCGTCCGGGAAGATATCAAAGCCCGGAATGGCTTCGAGTTTATCCAGCGTACCACCGGTATGACCGAGGCCACGGCCAGAGATCATCGGCACGTAACCGCCACAGGCGGCAACCATCGGGCCTAACATCAGAGACGTCACGTCACCCACGCCGCCGGTGGAATGTTTATCCACAATCGGGCCGTTCAGGTTCAGACTTTTCCAGTTCAGAACAGTACCGGAATCGCGCATGGCCATGGTCAGCGAAACGCGCTCATTCATGGTCATATCGTTGAAATAAATAGTCATTGCCAGTGCGGCGATCTGACCTTCTGAAACCTGGCTGTCGCGAATACCATTAACAAAGAAACGAATCTCTTCGTCACTTAAAGGGTGGCCATCACGTTTTTTACGAATAATTTCTTGTGCGAGAAACAAGGTATCCCCCTGCCTGAGCTGAACGCCAAAATCTGGACGCTGAATGTGCGGGCGCTGCATAGCAACGCCCTGACAGATGCGCACCGCAGACGCGGTGCCGTGGTGATCAATAGCTGCTGGTAGCTTTCTGGCCAGCATGACCCAGCGTGGTCAGCAGGCTTGCCAGCAGGCTGGAAGCACCGAAACGGAAATGACGAGAGTCAGCCCATTCGCGGCCCAGCAGTCGGTCAGCCAGCGCCAGATATTGCGCAGCATCTTCAGCGGTTTTCACGCCACCGGCAGGTTTGAAACCGACGTCTTTGCCCACGCCCATTTCAGCGATCACGCTCATCATCAGCTCAGCGCTGTGCAATGTCGCGTTTTCCGGCACTTTACCGGTGGAGGTTTTGATGAAGTCAGCGCCTGCTTTGATAGCGATTTCAGACGCTTTACGGATCAGCGCGTCTTGCTTGAGTTCACCGGTTTCGATGATCACTTTCAGCAGGACATTGGCAGCGGCACAGGCTTCTTTGCACTGTTTCACCATTTCAAAACCAACCTGCTCATTACCGGCCATCAGCGCGCGGTACGGGAAGACCACGTCAACTTCATCTGCGCCGTAAGCGATAGCGGCACGGGTTTCAGCCAGCGCAATCTCAAGATCGTCGTTCCCGTGCGGGAAGTTGGTCACGGTAGCAATGCGGATGTCCGGCGTACCTTGCTCGCGCAGGGTTTTACGGGCAATCGGGATAAAACGAGGATAAATGCACACAGCAGCGGTGTTACCTGCCGGGCTTTTTGCCTGATGACAAAGCGCGATCACTTTTGCATCGGTGTCGTCTTCGTTCAGGGTGGTTAAATCCATCAGGTTCAGCGCACGTTGTGCTGCGGCGGTTAAATCGGTCATATAACTCTCCAACAATTTTCAATTCCAGCGACCAGCCAGAACTGAGCATACAGTCATGAATTCCTTTCGGCGGTTAACGTCGAAGAAGAATTCTGCACGGTTGGCGAGCGGACTTGGTTCCTTGAAGATAGCATGCGTAAGCGCTTTGGATGGCTTACGCGGCAACTGAGATCCTTCTCACCGCGCTTTCATTGGCTGACGCCAATTCGTTGTGACTATTTGAACACGTCACGTCAGGTTCCTGTGTGCAGTATTTCACACAAAATGAAAACCGTTTGCAACGTTGCTTGATGAAATGAGATCTAAATCACATTTACCCGGCATTATGCTCAGTATTCGGCCCATATAAGAGTGTATACCCGATTCGTGACAAAAGGAGTTCGGGCGGACTCGCGGGGATCACCGACCGGTAATCTTGCGGTCAATGTTATAATAATAACATTTCAAAGAGAACCTAATTCTCAACTTACGGTTTAACTCGCGTTATAAAGGAATGATGGATATGGATAAATGTTATTTAAATCACAAAACCAAGAGGAAGTTTACAGCGCAGGAGGAAGATTGAACACCCGACGAGTATTGGCGAGCAGCGCATCGGCAATCTCTTGCGGCGTTTCACTGCGTAACTGACACAACACCTCAAACACCGTGGCGGCTCGTTCCGGGCGATTGGGCTGCCCCTGAAAACCCTGAAGCGGCATATCCGGCGCATCCGTTTCCAGCAGCAAAGAAGAAAGCGGCAATTGCGCCATCACCTGACGGGTTTTCTGTGCGCGTTCGTAGCTGATGGTCCCGCCGACGCCAATGGCAAAACCCATTTTGATAAATGCCTGCGCCTGAGAAAGGCTGCCTGCAAACCCGTGAACCACGCCGGTAGCCGGAAGTTTCGCCTGACGCAGCATAGCTGCCAGATGATCGTGGCTGCGGCGCGAATGCAGGATCACCGGAAGCATCTCTCGTTTTGCCAGCGCGAACTGCGCTTTGAGCAGCGCTTGTTGTTGCTCAAACATCGGTGTTTCCATAAACAAATCCAGCCCGATTTCACCGACCGCCACCACGTGCGGACAGTGCCGGCTGAGCAGTGCATCCAGCTGCTCCAGATCGTTATCTTTATGCTGCGCGATATACAAAGGATGCAGGCCCAGCGCGGCGTACAGCGGCGGGAAGTTTTTTGCCAGTGCGAGAATACCGTCAAAACGATCGGCGGTCACCGCGGGGACGATGATTTCCTGCACTCCGGCCTGTTCGGCCAGACGCAGGCTTTCGGCTTCCGCGCCGGTAAACGGCGGGAAATCGAAATGGCAGTGGGTATCCACAAAGTGAAAACTCACAGCTTATCGCCTTCGCTGGCGGAGTAATGTTCCACAGGATCCACGTCGGAAGAGAGGTTTTGCGAACGATGTTCTCCCATCGTGTTGTCCTGAAATGCGGCCGGACGTACAACGCCGCCGTCAGCCACCATATCCGTGAGCACGGCCGGATCGAGCACAATCTGTTCGACGGTGCTGACCGCGGCGGCCAGCGGCGTTTCATGTTCCGGTTCGTTCGCGGGCACGACCACGCGCTGAGGACGCGCCGGGCGCGGCGTCACCTGCGGATAAGGGCGCTCGTTTTCACGCGGCAATAACCAGTGCGCGGCGGCAGATAAGAAATACCGGCCACAGCGGCGTCCCAGATGATAATCCTGATTGAGCGCTGGCAAACGGCTGCCAAGCGCGTGGCTGGCCAGGGGCTTCGGCGGGAATATTTCAAAAATCCGCACGTCGCCCGGTGGATTCTCAATAAACTGCTGAATGCGGTGATAGCTGTTTTCGTGATGCTGCATCATGCGCACCAGTTGCTGAAGACTGCTTTCGCTCAGCCACTGCTCCATGCGTTTCATCCACTGCGGCGTATAGAACATCGCCGACGGGACGGTGCGGATCACCACGATAGTATCTGCGCCGCGACGGTAGGCTTCTTCCACCGGAATCGCATCACTGATGCCGCCGTCCTGATAACTGATGCCGTCAAGATCCACGCCCATGCGGTAAAAGCCTGGAATGGCACTCGAGGCTTTAATCACCGGCAGCCAGTTCTCGCGCGTTGGCGCAAAATAATTGGCTGTGTAGTCATCACTACGGCAGGCACACATCAGAAACTCGCGGCCATCGATCAACAGCTTCTCCGCACTTTCCATCGCCAGTGGCATGTTTTTAGCAGTTTCATCCACCAGCCAGTCGAGATCGATAAGATGACCTCCACGCACAAAGCGCAGAGGATTGAAAAAATCAGGGCTGGTAGTGTAGCGGGTAATCACTCTGCGGGCGTAGCCGGGTTGTCCGCACACAAAGGCCGAAAGGTTTTGTGCACCGGCGGAGGTCCCCAGATATAAATCGAAGGGATTAAAATGGGCACGCTGAAATTCATCCAGCACACCCGCGGTAAAAATGCCTCTCTGCCCTCCCCCCTCGCACACCAGAGCAATCTTGCCCGGCCGGTAAGGTTTATACGCCAGCGGTTCTATATTCCCCAGCGTGACAGGTATTCTGTATCCCAACGCATCGTCCTCACACATTTAGCCTCAGCAGGCAGGCCTCTTTTCTGAGCATACCTTGTCTGCCGGGTTTGAGTGAGTTTCTTGCCAAAATGTGAGGATAAAATCGTTACTTCTTGTTAACGGAACTCATCAATCAAACACATCATTCCACAAAAAAGCAACGCCCCCTTCTCAGAACACACGGCGGTTAAGCCATATCTTCAGACAAGAGGGCGATGCGATTTTTACTGCGGTATATCTGCTAACGTTATGACTTCATAACGTTATTGTCAGAGCCGTTTACGACCGGTAAACAGGCTGACCAGGAACAGAATGATACCCACTACGAATACGATTTTTGCAGCCCAGGCAGCTGTACCAGCCAAACCACCAAAACCCAGTGCCGCCGCGATCAACGCGATGATTAGAAAAATAATGCCCCAACGAAACATAAGCTTCTCCTTTACCCTATATATTCACTTTGCCAGTTTAAAAAGGTGACACTCCTACTTCCGGTCTGAAGTCTCGGTGTACATTCTCTTGGTGACACTTTATTAGCCGGCAAATACCGGAGATAAAAATCATCACTTACCTAATAAAGATAGTCGGAAAAATGAAAGTGTTAGTGAAAACCAACGCTTATTTTCCAAATAAATGTTCACTCAGGTATTACGTAAGTCTTCAGTACCGAACAATGTGCAGGAGGTACGGTATATCGTTATATGTTGTTCAAAATATGTCGTTCACTTCCGGCGCCCTGCCCGTAGGGGGCGCCGTTTACTGCTGTCGTTCTGCGAAATTACGGTGCAACTTTCAGGTCGTTTTTAACGCTTTTCACGCCATCAACGGTCTTCGCAACGCTTTCAGCACGGTCGGACTGTGCCTTATCTTTCACATCACCGGAAAGCTGTACAACGCCTGCCGTGGTTTCTACTTTCACGTTACGTGAAGGCACGATGTCGTCAGCCAGCAGTTTGGCTTTTACAGAAGCCGTTGTGGCGGAATCACCGGCGTAGCCTTTCACGCTTTGTTCGCTTTTGTCTTTGGTATGCAATTTGTCACTGACAGATTTCACGCCTTCAACTTTAGTCGCTGCGGCAACTGCCTGCTCAGCTTCAGCCTGTGAGGATACAAAGCCGCTCAGGGTGACAACACCTGAAGTCGTGGTCACAGAGATGTCGGTGCTTTTAATGGCTTTATCATCTACCAGTGCACTTTTCACTTTTGCTGTGATGGCGCTGTCGCCCATGTAGTTATCAACTTTCTTCATGGAACTATCGATTTTTGCACCTGCGCTATCAGTTGTGGTTGCGGCCAGAGCGCTACCACTCATCAGTGCAGTACCCAGAACGACGGCCATCATTGAATAGGCAAATTTAGAATTTTTCATCGATTTCTTCCTTTCAGTTTATGAGCCCTAATCTTGGACCCGGTACGCCACATTTGTGGTGACGCCTTCTAACAAATTGTATTGCTGCTGTATTTACTTCCTTTGTAGCAGAGTACGTCGTTTTATTCGGGCTTTTCATCGCCTTTCGATATAACACTCTGCGTCGTCACATCTAAGCAGTGCTTTACGCCACTGTTTCGTGAACACACATTTAATATAGTCAAGAATGTCCAAAAGAGTAGAGCGATCGCCGAATACAGACCCGAATGCAGACAAGTCTTAAGATTTCGCGGGAAATATGGCCGAATTCCGGTCGAAAAGATGAAAAAACGCACAGCAGGAAATGTGAGGGAGGTAACAGAATATAAGATAAAGTGCATAAAAAAGACGGCGCAGTGGCCGTCTTCAGGAAAAAAAACCGACGCTTACAAAAATTAATGCTCGCGGGTTTTACGGAATTTCACTTCAGGATAACGCTCAGAAGCCAGATTCAGATTCACCATCGTAGGGGCGATATACGCTAAGTTATCGCCGCCATCCAGCGCGAGGTTGGTTTCGTTCTTACGTTTGAATTCTTCGAATTTCTTCACGTCCTCACATTCAACCCAACGGGCGGTGGTCACGTTGACGGATTCGTAAATCGCTTCCACGTTGTATTCGCTTTTCAGGCGTGCCACGACCACTTCGAACTGCAGAACACCCACCGCGCCGACAATCAGATCGTTGTTAGCAATAGGGCGGAAGACCTGAACCGCGCCTTCTTCTGACAGCTGAACCAGCCCTTTCAGCAGCTGTTTCTGTTTCAGCGGATCACGCAGACGGATACGGCGGAACATTTCAGGGGCAAAGTTAGGGATGCCGGTGAACTTCATGTTCTCACCCTGAGTAAAGGTGTCGCCTATCTGAATCGTACCGTGGTTATGCAGACCAATGATGTCGCCGGGGAATGCTTCTTCCACGTGTGAACGGTCACCGGCCATAAAGGTCAGCGCATCGGAAATCACCACGTCTTTGCCTGTACGCACCTGACGTAGCTTCATGCCTTTTTCGTATTTACCGGACACCACGCGCATAAACGCCACGCGGTCACGGTGCTTCGGATCCATGTTGGCCTGGATCTTAAACACGAAGCCGGTGAATTTCTCGTCGTCGGCTTTTACTTCGCGCACGTCGGTTTTACGCGGCATCGGCGCAGGCGCCCAGTCCACCAGACCGTCAAGCATGTGATCAACGCCAAAGTTACCCAGCGCGGTACCGAAGAAGACCGGCGTCAGTTCGCCCGCGAGGAACGCTTCATGTTCAAATTCATGCGACGCGCCCTGCACCAGCTCCAGCTCTTCACGCAGCTGTTTGGCCAGATCTTCACCCACGGCGGCGTCCAGCTCAGGATTGTTCAACCCTTTCACCGTGCGCACTTCCTGAATGGTGTGACCTTTACCGGTCTGGTACAGATACACTTCGTCTTTATAGAGGTGATAAACCCCTTTGAATAACTTACCGCAGCCGATCGGCCAGGTAATTGGCGAACAGGCGATTTTCAGTTCGCGTTCGACTTCATCCATGACTTCCATCGGATCGCGAATATCACGGTCGAGTTTGTTCATGAAGGTCAGGATCGGCGTATCGCGCAGACGGGTCACTTCCATCAGCTTACGGGTACGATCTTCGACCCCTTTCGCGGCATCGATTACCATCAGACAGCAGTCGACAGCGGTCAGCGTGCGGTAGGTATCTTCGGAGAAGTCTTCGTGCCCTGGGGTATCGAGCAGGTTAACCAGACACTCTTTGTACGGGAATTGCATCACAGACGTGGTGATGGAGATACCACGTTGTTTTTCCATTTCCATCCAGTCGGATTTGGCGTGATGGCTGGAGCCACGGCCTTTTACCGTCCCCGCGGTCTGGATTGCGTGTCCGAATAACAGGACTTTTTCAGTAATAGTGGTTTTACCGGCATCGGGGTGAGAGATGATGGCAAATGTGCGGCGCTTAGCCACTTCAAGGGCGTATTCACTTGGAGACATGTTTTTCACGTTTCTGCGGTTGGTCCGCCCTGCATAGGATTTCACATCACGTCAGAAGGACGTCAGGCAAAGCGGTAATAAAAGTTATAGCCAGCTATTTTCACTGATTTAGACGGGATGGGCAATCAATGGTTTTTTTGTGCCTACCCCAGCGGCAGCGCCATCATAATGGCGTCTTCGCGACCTTGAGCGGCGGGATAGTAGTTGCGGCGTATAGAAAGTTCGTTAAAGCCGAGACTTTCATACAGCGCGATGGCTTTGGTGTTCGAGGCGCGAACTTCAAGCCAGAGAGTGAAAACGTCTTTCTGCTCAAGCTGTTGGATAACTTCTTCCAGCAACGTACGGCCCAACCCCTGCCGCTGGAACGCCGGATCAATGGCGATATTAAACAGCGTGGCTTCGTCGAGGACAATTTGCGTGATCGCAAAACCGGCCATCTCATCGCCCTGCATGATTTTGAGATTCAGATAGCGCTCGCCCTGATTGCTGGCAAGCGTGTTTTCCGTCCACGGGAACGCGTGGCTGGCCTGTTCAATCTGGAATGCGCGGGGAAGATCAGCGGGCGTCAGGATAGAAATCGGGTTCATTTTCACAAATCTGCTGCCAGAGCGCACGTTTGGCGCCGGCATCTTGATAAAGCTCGGCCAGAGCCGGGCTGGATAACTGCGTTCCGGCGAGTGTCAGCGGTTCGCTTAACCCCAGTCGCCAGACATTGCAGCGGGTATCTTCAGGCAACATCGTCACCTGTTCCGGCGTCAGGCGGTAAACCTGCTCGCCGCTAAGCGCCAGACTCAGCAACACGTCGCGCACCAGCGGATCATCTTCAGCGGGAGGCACGTCTGCAACGATCAGTAACTTAGTGTCCGCAGGCAGGCTGACGGCGACTTCGCCTTGCAAAACCGCAGGCCGGCGCAGCGTCCACTGGGTAATGCCCAGCTGTTGTAACAGCGTATCTCTTCTGGATGCCATGCCCGATCCCTGCCCGTTGAATAGCTAAAAAGCCCGGCTATGCTAGCAAACACATCGAACATGCGCCAATAAACCTCTATAATCGCCAGCCAAACCCTGAGGAGCCTTATCCTGATGTCTGCATTAACTCCGGCCAGTGAAGTCATACTGCGCCATAGCGAAGAATTCGAAGGCCGCCGCGTCCTGTTCGCCGGCGACCTGCAAGACAGCCTGCCTGCTGAAATTGACGCCGAAGAAGTCCGCGTCCACACCAACATGTATCACCACTGGCAAATGCTCAGCAAAACCCTGGGCGACAACGTGCAGTTCGGTTTACTTGCCGACGCTGAGCTTATCGCTCCTTGCGATGTACTGATTTATTACTGGCCGAAGAGCAAGCTTGAAGCCAAATTCCAGCTGTTCAATCTGCTCTCGCAGATGCCGGTTGGGATCGACGTTTTTGTTATCGGCGAAAACCGCAGCGGCGTCCGCAGTGCGGAAACCACGCTGGAAGGCATTTGTGAAGTCAGCAAAATCGACAGCGCACGTCGCTGCGGTTTGTATCATGGCCGTCTGGAAAAGCAGCCTGAGTTTAATGCTGATGGCTGGTGGGATGAATACATGGTCGAGGAAGTGACCATCAAAACCCTGCCTGGCGTATTCAGCCGTGAAGGTCTGGACAGCGGCAGCCTGTTGCTGATCAATACGTTTGAAGAGCCAGTCAAAGGCAAAGTGCTAGATATCGCCTGCGGTTCCGGCGTTCTGGCATCGGTGCTGGCGACGTACTCACCGAAGATGAAAATTACGCTCAGTGATGTGAGCGCAGCCGCTATCGAAGCCAGCCGCGCCACGCTTGCCGCCAATGAGCTGGTCGGCGAAGTGATTGCCAGTAACGTCTATTCCGACATTGATGGCCGTTTCGATATGATCATCTCTAATCCGCCGTTCCATGAAGGCCTGCAAACCAGCCTGCATGCGTCCGAACAGCTGATCCGTGGCGCAATCAGCCATCTGAACATCGGCGGCGAACTGCGCATTGTGGCTAACGCCTTCCTGCCATACGCTGCACTACTCGATGACGCGTTTGGCAGCCACGAAGTGCTGGCACAGAATGGCCGCTTTAAAGTGTACAAAGCCGTTCGTGGTCGCGCGCCGCGTGATACGAAAAAGAAAAGACGTTAATCAGCCGTTCACGTGCCTGTAGTGATGAAACGGGCACGTTGATCAGACACTGAGGATGCGCATCATTTCTGTGTTGTAGCGATCCCCTGCTGCCACGCGGAAAGGAAAGACTGCTTCGATCGCCGCGATTTCGGCTTCACTCAGGGAGACATCAAGCGCGGCGATGTTTTCCTCAAGATAATGACGACGTTTGGTGCCAGGGATCGGCACCATGTTCTCACTGCGCGACAACACCCACGCCAGCGCCAGCTGCGACGGTTTCACCCCTTTTTCCTGCGCCAGCTCTCCGATTTTCTCTGCCAGTTGCAAATTTTTCGCAAAGTTATCCCCCTGAAAACGCGGGCTCGCGAGTCGGTAATCATCCGCATCAAGATCATCAATCGAACGGATTTGTCCGGTCAGGAAACCGCGGCCAAGCGGGCTGTAAGGCACAAAACCAATGCCGAGACGTTCGCATGCAGGAAGGATCTCAGCTTCCACATCGCGCGACCACAGTGAATATTCGGTTTGCAGCGCCGTGATCGGATGAACTTTATTCGCCCGCTCCAGCGTGCTCACTGACACTTCACTCAGCCCGATGTAACGGATCTTGCCTTCTCGCACCAGATCCGCCAGCGCGCCGACCGTGTCTTCCACCGGCACAGTCGGATCCGGCCGATGCTGATAATAAAGATCGATAACGTCAGTGCCCAGACGCTTCAGGCTGCCTTCGACGGACTGGCGGACATAATCCGGGTGGCCGTTTGTGCCGCGAGCGTGAGGATTTGCCGGATCGCGCACAATACCGAATTTGGTGGCTAAGAAGACTTTATCGCGACGCCCTTTGAGAAAACGTCCAAGCAACTCCTCGTTGGTGTGCGGGCCATACACGTCGGCGGTATCGAGCATCGTTACACCCAGCTCCAGCGCGCGTTCCAGCGTCGCCAGCGACTCATTCTCATCCAGACCGGTGGTGTAAAAATCGCTCATGCCCATGCAGCCTAAACCGAGTGCAGAAACCATCGGACCATTCTTTCCAAGCTGACGTTGTTTCATCTGACTTTCCTTCTGACATGAATAGGGGAAGTAACGCAATGAAGTGTGGTTGTTGTGCCGGGAAAGATAAATAAGCGAAAACGTGCAAGACTATTCATTATTAGCGAACAATCCCGGAGACGACATGGATCAGGTTCTGGCAATGAAAATCTTTGTGCGCATCGCCGAGCTGGAAAGTTTTAGCCGCGCGGCTGAAGATCTGGTTCTGCCTCGCGCCACGGTCAGTACCACACTGAAGCGGCTGGAGCAGAGACTGGGGGTACGCCTGTTTTTGCGCACCACCCGTCAGGTGAAAATTACCGACGAAGGAAAAATTTATTATCAGCGCTGCCTGCAATTACTGGCGGCGCTGGAAGAAACCGATACGCTGTTCGCCCACCATAAAAATCAGCCCGCAGGCACCGTGCGCATTGATATGCCGCACTCGGTGGCGCGCGAACGAGTGATCCCGGCTCTGAAAGGGTTTTATCACCGCTACCCGCAGATAAACCTTATCCTCAGTGCCAACGACAACGCCATCAATCTGCTGGATCAGGGTGTAGACTGCGTAGTGCGCGCCTGGCCATCGGAAGACGATAATTTGCAGTCCCGCCATCTGACCGACTTAGTGCAGATTACCTGCGCGTCTCCGGCGTATCTGACGCAGTTCGGCATACCGCTTACGCTTGCCGATCTCGACTCGCATCATGCTGTCGGCTACTTTTTCGCCCACCAGCGCCCAGAAACGCATCTGGAATTTGTCACGGACAGCGGAACAGAAAAAATTCATCTCCACAGCCCCCTGACCGTCAGCGGTGCCGATGCCTACGTTGCGGCCGCGAAAGCAGGCTTTGGGCTGATTCAGGTGTCAAAGATGGCGATTGCGCAGGAACTGGTACAGGGCACGCTGATTGAAGTGCTGCCGGAGATCCTGCAGCCGCCGATGCCGCTGTACGTCATGTATCCGCCGGGTCGCTTTCTGGCACCCCGAATCCGCGTGCTGCTGGACTGGCTGATCGCACTATTCTCGGCGCAGGATTGTGCAGGGGAGCAAAAGAAGCTTAATGGAAAAATTGTTGAATAAATCATCAATTAACCTGGCGATAATATCACCCGCAGACCCATTGACCATGGATATGATGTTTTTTACGTCAAACGTCCGGAATGGGGGAAATAACTGTTGACGCCTGTAGGAAAATCTCTAGAATTCGCCCCCGTGGTTGTGTTACTTGCTGATGACATTCCGATGAATGGATCAACACAGTAATCAATTGGAACGCGATGGTGGCGGAATTGGTAGACGCGCTAGCTTCAGGTGTTAGTGTCCTTTGGATGTGAGGGTTCGAGTCCCTCCCTTCGCACCAATACAATCACGAGATTTATATTGCACGGCACGGTAAGCGATGGTGGCGGAATTGGTAGACGCGCTAGCTTCAGGTGTTAGTGTCCTTTGGATGTGAGGGTTCGAGTCCCTCCCTTCGCACCAAACCGGTGATATAAATCAGCAGTAAGCAGAATTCATCTGTGCGAAGGTGGCGGAATTGGTAGACGCGCTAGCTTCAGGTGTTAGTGTTCTTACGGACGTGAGGGTTCAAGTCCCTCTCTTCGCACCACATGAATCTGTTCTTCCGCTTTCCCTTCCTGCATCAACTCTCTCGTTTTCAAAAAGTAAAAAATCCCTGCTGCTTTACTGTGTTTTCTGTTTTTCATTGCGCTCGTTCCTTTTCAATAACAATCACTTATTGTTTTTCTCACTTCACTATAGACTAAAATTCAAAGTCACAGCGGCCAGACCGCCTGCCAGCGCCATAAAAGAAGGCAAAAGCATGTAGTGGCGCAACGTACGGTGGAAAAGCATACCCAGCGTGACCAGCATCGCTATCACCACCAGCACGCGCAGCTGATCGAGCGTCATGTGCGCCATCGCCAGTAACGGCATCAGTGCACAAGGCAACAGCACGCCCCAGCCGCTGGTCAGACGCTTACCCAGCACCCACACAACCGCCCAGATCCCACACGCCATGACAATCGCCGGTATCATAACCCTGCTCCAAACAATGATAATGAGAACCAATATCATATAGGATTTTTTCTCATTTACCACCTATTTGCGGCCTGCTACCTCGTTGAGGTGACACTTACAGATAAAAGTGCTAATTTTAAGACCGTCATAAAAATATTTGTTGCATACAATATTTATACAAATCTAATAATTACGCATAAAAACCATTAGCCTGCCAGCAGGAAATTAATAGCGGCATAGGACGATTAGATTTTTTATCTTTTCAGACCAATGACACACGAAAAATAGAGTAAATTTGATGATATCTCATTCCTATGATGAGTTGCTAAAAAGCAAACATCGACTGGCTATGTTGTTATTCTTTTTTTTAAATAGTGCCACAGCGCTATTTTCTATGGTTTATCCTCCGGAGAAAGCGACGTCTATTCCTGCTCCGCTGGTGATTATTTTTGTTCTTTGTTGTGCCGGATTAGTATTCTCTTTTTTCTCAAAGAAAAATTACTCGGCTCATCTGAATGTGTGCTCGATAATTGTCGGATTATTTTGGGCATGGCTCATCGCATTACGGTTTCAGGAAATTGGCGAAGTCGATAAAAACTATCTCCTGGTCAGTTTGCTCAGTATTTTCTTTATCAGCGCGATTGCCCTGTCAGATAATTTCCTCGCTTTTTGCCTCCATGCAATACCAGCGACACTGTGCGTTGTATTTTTGGATGATTTTCAGCACGTTGGCCGCATTTTATTCACTGTATCGCTGCCGCTGATTGGCCTGTGGTTGCACCACCTGATGCTGCGCCGCAGTGATGAATTTACCCGCAGGATGCTGGCGAATCTCTACAGTGAACGGGAAAAATTTAGCGATCTTAGCATGCTGGATCCGCTCACCGGACTGTACAACCGGCGCGGTCTGCAAAACAAGCTGGAGACGCTGTTCAGTCAGGCCTCAGGTCATTACGTGATGCTGCTCGATATCGACCACTTCAAAGCCTATAACGACAACTACGGCCACAGTATGGGCGATCAGGCGCTGGTGCGGGTGTCAACGGCTATCCGCGACGCCGTTCGGTCACGGGATGTCGTCGTGCGCTACGGCGGTGAGGAGTTTCTGGTGCTGATGTCCAACGTAAAACAGGAACACGCCGTGCGAATGGCCGAACGTATTCAGAATAAAGTGCTGGGGCTGAATATCCCGCATCTTTTTAATGCCGAAGTTTCCACGCATGTCACGGTAAGTGCCGGGCTGGCCGCGCTTGAGGACGGTAACTTTATTCATGCATTAGGTCAGGCCGATGTCTCGCTGTATAACGCCAAA
Organism: Enterobacteriaceae bacterium Kacie_13; assembly: GCA_013457415.1. Lineage (NCBI taxonomy): Bacteria > Pseudomonadati > Pseudomonadota > Gammaproteobacteria > Enterobacterales > Enterobacteriaceae > Enterobacteriaceae bacterium Kacie_13. The sequence goes on along the minus strand of CP045665.1, from coordinate 651,010 downwards.
AACAGTGGCCGTAATAAAATATTCTATGCGTGGGAAACAACGGAAAAACCACAAACATTGAGCGAAGAAAAATTGGCCTAAACATTAACATTGATAACAATGCATTCGTTGTTATTAATGTTATTTCTTTGAAATTTTTCTAATTCATATTTATGATCGCCGGGAAGATATTCACATTTCATGCATAACCATTCAAACCACAGTGGAAATGGGAAGCTTTGAGATAAGCATCCCGTTTAATGTCACTGGCAGAAGTCACTTTTTTCATCCCCCATAACCCGCCACAAATAACGTCTTATAAAGATATTCCTATTACATTAAAAATGCTGCTGACGACTAAAACGCTGTCGGTAATCGCGCGGCGACACGCCACAGGCGCGGTTAAATACCACCGAGAAGTAATTACTGTCATCGAAGCCACACTGCGCCGCAACATCACTGATCGTCATATTGCCGTATCGAAGTAAACTCATCGCCCGGCAAATCCGCAACTGCCGCAGGTAGTGCGTCACGCTCATGCCGGTATGCTGCTTGAACAACGCCCTTAAAGCACGAGGGTTAAGCTGATGCTGGCGACAGAACGTCTCCAGATGAAAAGGCTCGGCGATCCCCGCCCGCAGTGCCATCAGCAATAAATCCAGCTGATGGGCATCAGGCAGTACGCCGCTGTCAGGCTGATGGCGAAAGCGCAGTAGCAAAAGTGAAAGCTGCATCAGCAGGGCTTCGCTCAGCAGCACCGACAGCGGCTCCGATTTCATGCACTCTTTCGCCAGCTCATCAACTTTATCCCGCAACACCGACATCCCGAGCGTACTCAGTCGCCAGTAGCGCTGACCCTGCGGAGTATTTTCGCCGGGCAGCAGTTGCGCCCAATCCGCTGCCAGCCGGAAGCGTTCGCGGCAATACAGTACGTTATCCAGCGCCAGCATATTGACGGATTCATAGCTGTGACGGTCTTTGGCGTTGATATAAAACAGGTCGCCGCAGGTAATGGGATAAGGGATGTCATTCCAGATATGTACACCGTTACCGCGCCAGACGATCACCAGTTCGTCGAAATCATGGTCGTGACGGGGGAAATCCGCCTGCGGATGGCGTTCTGCCACCACCACAGAGTTCATCTCAGTCAGAAAGAAGTCATTTTTATTCAATTTCAGCGGCATAGCAGCAATCTCAAACCCGTTTGACAACAAAATAAACGAGACGGCTCAGGCACGCATTAACGTGAGCCGCGAGAGGTGCCGCTTAACGTAACTGGTCACGCATGAGTTTTGGCGACACCGAGAACTCCCGACGGAACTGCGTCGAAAAGTGGTTACTGTCACTGAATCCGCAGGCATAGGCGATATCGGTAATACTTTGATCGCTGTGGTGTAAACGGCGGCGCGCTTCAAGCAGGCGAAGACGGTTCAGGTACCGCTGCGGTGTCAGGCCGGTATAATGCTTCATCTGCCGGTGCAGGGTGCGCAGCGCCAGAGAAAAACGGTCGGCGGCCTCAGTCCAGTTAACTTCTTCACTGTAATGTGACTGGAGCCATTGCAACAGTTGATTGACCTTGTTTTCAGAGGTGTCTCGCAATTGTGGCTGGAAACAGTCCTGATACAGCAGGATCAGCAGCTGTAAAAACAGACTTTCGCGCGTGGCGATATGCTCCACCTCAATGCTGTCTGGTAGTGCTTCCAGTTGCGCGATGCACTCAAGCACCTGCGCCATAACATGCGGGCTGAGCTGCCAGTGAATTTGCGACTGATAATGGTGCTCCTGTGGCAGAAAATGGCCGATATCCTGGATAAACCGGAAAGCTTTAGGTGAGCGGAACAACACGTTGGTAAGGCGCAGATTCTCCACGTTTTCAAACAAGTGGTGATCGCTGGCACGCACAAAGCAGACGGTGCCGGCGGTCAGGGTATAGGGATTGTCATTAAAGATGTGCACGCCTGAGCCACTTTCCACCAGCATAATCTCGTGGAAATCATGGTAGTGCTCCGGGAATACGCTTTGCGGGAGACGTCGCTCGACCGTGACGGTCAGCTCAGGTGCCGCAAAATAATCATCACCCTTCAGTAATGTCATTTATAGCCTCCGGTTAGGGAAATTCATCATACGTTAGGAAATAACCCTACCCTGCGCCCGGCGTTCTTACCTTCAAACCACGGCGTTAAAAACGTCATAAACGGTCATTTTTTCAAGATTCCCTCTACTGTGATGCGGATCTGCGGCAACGATCACAAAGGCCGCCTGCGCGTTACCCGACGTTTTCATCGCCTTGTCCGGCAAGGCTTTGAGCTGAAGTGTGATCTGCCTCGCATCTACCTTTTTAATGCTGCCATCCCGCCAAAACCCGTGGCAATCACCGGAAGGTGAGCCCGAAACGCCTCCCCTAGACTGAGCAGCATATTCAATAAGGAATGGCTGCTATGAGAACCCACCATCTTGCCGCTATTGATCTCGGCGCTTCCAGTGGCCGCGTCATGCTGGCCACGTTTACCCGCCAGGCCCCTGACTCAGCGGCAACGCTGACGCTGAAAGAAATTCACCGTTTCCCGAATAACCTGACGCGCACTGACGGTAAGGATACGTGGGATCTGGATGATCTCGAGAAGCATATTCTGGAGGGATTAAACCGTCTCGACGCTTCCGGCATTCAGCTCGACGGCATCGGCATCGATACCTGGGGCGTGGATTTCGTGTTGATCGATAAACAGGGTCAGCGGGTAGGTCCGGCCGTAGCGTATCGCGACAACCGCACTGAAGGCGTAATGGCGCGGATGGAAAAGCAAATTGGCCGCCACGCGATTTACCAGAAAACCGGCATCCAGTTTATGCCGTTTAATACACTGTATCAGCTGCGGGCGCTGACCGAACAACAGCCTGAAATCACGAGCAAAGCCGCACATCTGCTGATGATCCCGGACTATTTTCTCTTCCGTCTCACCGGCCAGCTCAACTGGGAATACACCAACGCCAGCACCACGCAAATGCTCAATATTACCACCGGCGACTGGGATGAAGACCTGTTGAAACTGGCGGGCGTACCACGCCGCTGGCTGCAAAAACCTACTCAGCCTGGCAATTCTCCCGGCCTCTGGCACAGCCCGCGCGGGCGCAGCGTGCCAGTTTTCAGTGTCGCCACACATGACACTGCCAGCGCCGTTGTCGCGGCACCGCTCACCAGTTCGCACAGCGCCTATCTCAGCTCCGGCACCTGGTCACTGATGGGTATCGAAAGCCCGAAAGCGTTCAATCACGAAGATGCGCTACATGACAACATCACCAATGAAGGCGGCATCAACGACAGTTTTCGCGTGCTGCGTAACATCATGGGACTGTGGCTTTTTCAGCGCATCTGCCGCGAACTGAATATTCAGGATTTACCTTCGCTCATCACGCTGGCAAAAAACGTCCCGCCCTTTACCTATCTCATTAATCCAAACGAAAACCGCTTTATTAATCCGCCGTCGATGGTCAGCGCCATTCGCGAAGCCTGTCAGCAGGCGGGTGAAGCGGTACCAGAATCACCCGCCGAACTGGCGCGCTGTATTTTCGACAGCCTCGCCATGCTGTATCGCAAAATTGCGCTGCAGCTGGCGGATTTGCAGGGCGCGCCGCTGGAAGACATCCACATTGTCGGCGGCGGCAGCCAGAACCAGTTTCTTAATCAGCTGTGCGCCGATGTCTGTCAGGTCAATGTCAGCGCCGGGCCGGTGGAAGCCTCCACACTCGGCAATATCGGCTGCCAGCTGATGGCGCTTAGCGCGGTCAAAGACACTGCTGAATTTCGCCGCATCGTCGCCACAAACTTCGAGCAACACCATTATCTTCCCCGTATTCACGCGGATTTCGCTATTCACTGGCGCCGTTTTGAGGCGCTTTGTCACGTCAATGAGGAGCTCGCCGTATGACTTCATCAATCGATAACGCATGGACGCTTGCTAAAGAACGCTTTGCGCAGCTGGGCATTGATGCCGAAGCCGCAATCAAACAACTCGATACTCTGCCGGTTTCCATTCATTGCTGGCAGGGGGATGACGTCGCGGGATTTGAGAACCCTGAAGGTGGTCTGACCGGTGGGATCCAGGCTACCGGCAATTATCCCGGCAAAGCGCGAAACGCGCAGCAGCTGCGCGCCGATTTAGAACTGGCGATCTCCATGATCCCTGGTCCTAACCGACTGAACCTCCACGCTATTTATCTCGAATCAGACAAACCCATTGCGCGCAATGAAATCGAACCAAAGCATTTTACCGGTTGGGTCGACTGGGCGAAGAAGAACAAACTTGGACTGGACTTCAATCCTTCCTGCTTCTCTCACCCGATGAGCGCAGACGGCTTTACGCTGTCGAGCGCCAATCCGCAAGTCCGTCAGTTCTGGATTGAACATTGTCAGGCCAGCCGCCGCGTCTCCGCCTCGTTTGGCCGCGCGCTGGGCACGCCCTCGGTGATGAACATCTGGGTGCCGGACGGTATGAAAGACGTCACCGTCGACCGTCTGGCTCCACGCCAGCGCCTGATGAGTGCGCTGGATGAAGTGATTGCCGAGAAGTTTGATCTCAGCGAACACATCGACGCCGTCGAAAGTAAGCTGTTCGGCATCGGTTCGGAAAGCTACACCGTTGGCTCCAACGAATTCTATCTTGGCTATGCTGCCAGCCGTGGCACCGCGCTGTGCCTCGATGCAGGCCATTTCCATCCGACCGAAGTCATCTCCGACAAAATTTCTGCCGCGATGCTGTATGTGCCGCGTCTGCTGCTGCACGTCAGCCGTCCGGTGCGCTGGGACAGCGATCATGTGGTGCTGCTCGACGACGAAACGCAAGCCATCGCCAGCGAAATCGTGCGTCATAACCTGTTCGACCGTGTTCACATCGGGCTGGATTTCTTCGATGCCTCGATCAACCGCATCGCCGCCTGGGTGATCGGCACGCGCAACATGAAAAAAGCACTGCTCAAAGCTCTGCTGGAACCGACCGATTTACTGAAAAAACTGGAAGTGGAAGGCGATTACACCGCGCGTCTGGCACTTCTGGAAGAACAAAAATCGCTGCCGTGGCAGGCGGTCTGGGACATGTACTGCCAGCGCCACGACGTGCCGGTCGGCAGTCAATGGCTGGATGCCGTCCGCCATTATGAAACCAGCGTGCTGTCAAAACGCTGATCCATGCCTTATCGCACCGCCGAAAGCATTCACCTTATTTGCAGGAAAGTTCAGATGAAAACATTATTTAGCTCGTGGTTTGTACAAGGCATGGTCAAAGCGACCACCGATATGTGGCTCAAAGGCTGGGATGAACGCAACGGCGGAAACGTCAGCATGCGTCTGTTGCCGGAAGACGTGGCGCCTTACAAAAATGATTTTTCTGCCCAGCCGCGCCGCGTTGAACTGACGCAGCACGCGCCGGATCTGGCAAACGAATATTTTATCGTCACCGGCTCCGGTAAGTTCTTCCGCAACGTGCAGCTCGCCCCTTCCGAAGCCCTGACCGTGATCCAGCTCGATGATAAAGGCGCCAGCTACAACATCCTGTGGGGGCTGACCGCAGGCGGTTTACCGACGTCGGAACTGGCGTCGCACCTGCAATCTCACGCGGTGCGTAAACGTGTCACTCAGGGCCAGGATCGCGTCATCATGCACTGCCACGCTACCAACCTGATCGCGCTAACCTACGTGCTGGAACTCGACAGCGCCAAAATCACCCGCAAGCTGTGGGAATGCAGCACCGAATGTCTGGTGGTGTTCCCGGACGGCGTCGGTATCGTACCGTGGATGGTGCCGGGCACCGACGGCATCGGCGCGGCGACCTCTGATCAGATGCAGCATCACAGTCTGGTGCTGTGGGCGTTCCACGGCATCTTCGGCTGCGGCCCGACGCTTGACGATGCCTTTGGCCTGATCGATACCGCCGAAAAATCTGCGGAGATTCTGGTGAAGGTGATTTCTATGGGCGGCATGAAACAAACCATCCAGACCGACGAACTGATTGCCCTCGGCAAACGTTTTGAGGTCACGCCTTTCGAGGCGGCATTAAAAGCCTGATCCGGCGGATGCTGCTTCGGAAAATATAAATCCTGCACGGGGAACAGAGGATGTTCCCCGTCGCAAGAACGGGCAAAGACCCGCGAGCAGCGCCACACAGAACATCCGTTCTATTTACTCACAGAGGGATTTTTATGAGTTTTATGTTGGCACTTCCTAAAATCAGCCTTCACGGCCAGGGCGCAATCGACGATACGGTGGCGATGCTGGCGACCCAAGATCACGGCAAAGCGCTGATCGTCACTGACGGTCAGTTAGTCGAACTCGGTTTGCTCGATGGCTTATTCTCTGCACTCAAAAATGCCGGATTACCTTACGCGCTCTACGGCGGCGTCGTTCCCAACCCAACCTCAGAAATTGTCGATGAAGGCTTCCGCCTGTTTCGCGAAAATCACTGTGATTACCTGATCGCCTTTGGCGGCGGCAGCCCAATTGATACCGCGAAAGGCATCAAAATTCTTACCGCTAATCCTGGGCCGGTCACGCGCTATTCCGGCGTCGGCAAAGTCAGCAAACCGGGCGTCTTTCTGGTGGCGATCAATACCACCGCTGGGACAGCCGCCGAGCTCACCAGCAATGCGGTGATTATCGACACCCAGCGTCAGGTGAAAGAAGTCATCATCGACGCCAGTCTGATCCCGGATATCGCGGTGGACGATCCGTCGATTATGCTCAAGATCCCGGCTGACGTGACAGCCGCAACAGGTATGGATGCGTTAACGCATGCCATCGAAGCGTATGTCTCTGTCGGCGCCCATCCGCTGACCGATCCGACGGCGCTGGCGGCGATTTCGACCATTACGCAATGGCTACCGAAAGCGGTTGATCACGGTGATGACATCGAAGCACGCGAAAAAATGGCGCAGGGTCAATATCTGGCGGGCATGGCATTCAACAGCGCCGGTCTGGGATTAGTTCACGCGATGGCGCATCAGCCAGGCGCGACGCACAATTTACCGCACGGCGTCTGTAATGCCATTTTGCTGCCGGTTGTGGAAGAGTTTAACCGCGCCTCTGCACCGCATCGTTTTGCCGATATTGCCCGCGTAATGGGCGTGCATACGCAAAGTATCAGCGAAACGCAGGCCAGCATCGCGGCGCTCGAGGCTATCCGTGCATTATCGAAACGCGTGGGGATCCCTTGTGGTTTCAGGGAGCTGGGCATTGTGGAAGCGGATATCGAAAACTGGCTCGATAAAGCGCTGGCCGACCCGTGTCTGCCGTGCAATCCGAGAACACCAACGCGGGAAGAAGTACGTGAGCTATATTTGAAAGCGATGTGATTTATTTAGCTCCTCCCCCTGCCAGGGGGAGGAGTTGTCCAACCAGGAGCAAATATGATCCGTAAATCCTTTGTTATGCAGATCAACCCGAATGCGCATGCTGAATACCAGCGTCGGCATTCGCCTATCTGGCCTGAACTGGCGGAAACCCTGAAAGCCCACGGCGCGCATCATTACAGTATTTTTCTCGATGAAAAACGTAATCTGCTGTTTGGTTATGTCGAAATAGAATCAGAAGAAAGATGGGATGCAGTGGCGAAAACGGATATCTGCCAGCAGTGGTGGAAGCATATGGCAGACGTGATGCCTGCCAATGCCGATAACAGCCCAATAAGCAGCGATCTTAAACCGGTCTTTTACCTCGATTAACGCTGCGATTGGCCCCTTTTCCCTGCGCGGCCGGTTTTTTTCCCGTGCGTGACTCCCCAGCTTTACCTTTTCCCGTTCCCGGATTCTGCGCTTTGGACGCCGTAAAGCGCGTGGCCGCAGGCCGTGCGATCCCCGAACGCGGCGGGGCAAAGCGCGGATCAAAACCGTCCGGCGGCACCAGACAATCCGGGCGAACGCCGATCAGACGGCGCATTCCCATCGCCGTCAGCGCTTCGCGGATCACCGGCCAGTTCACCGGATCGTGATAACGCAGCAGCGCCTTGTGCAACCGGCGCTGACGATCGCCCTTCGGCACCACCACATCTTCGCTTTTGTAATCCACTTTATTGAGCGGATTTTTGCCGCTGTAATACATGGTGGTCGCGCTGGCGAGCGGAGACGGATAGAAGTTCTGTACCTGATCCAGACGGAAGCGGTTCTGTTTCAGCCACAGCGCCAGATTGATCATATCTTCGGTGCGCGTGCCCGGATGCGCCGAAATAAAATACGGGATCAGGTACTGCTCTTTACCCGCCTGTTTCGAATAGCTGTCGAACAGCTCTTTGAAGCGGTAGTAGCTGCCCATGCCCGGTTTCATCATCTTCGACAGCGGCCCGGTTTCAGTATGCTCCGGCGCGATCTTCAGATATCCGCCTACGTGATGTTCAGCCAGCTCTTTGATATATCGCGGATCCTCCACCGCCAGATCGTAACGTACGCCCGATGCGATCAGGATTTTCTTGATGCCTTTCAGGCTGCGGGTACGGCGATAAAGATTGATGGTCGGCTCATGGTTGGTGTCCATGTGCGTACAAATTTCAGGATACACACAGGAGGCGCGGCGGCAGCTTTGCTCGGCTTTCGGCGACTGGCAGCGCAGCATATACATGTTGGCGGTCGGCCCGCCGAGATCGGAAATCACACCGGTAAATCCCGGCACATTGTCGCGGATCTCTTCAATTTCACGGACGATCGACTCTTCGGACCGGCTCTGAATGATCCGCCCTTCGTGCTCGGTGATCGAGCAGAACGAACAACCGCCGTAGCAGCCGCGCATGATATTGATCGAAAAACGGATCATGTCATAAGCCGGAATGGTCGCCTTGCCGTAAGACGGATGTGGCACGCGCTGAAACGGCAGCGCAAACACATCGTCCATCTCTTCGGTGGATAAAGGGATCGCCGGCGGGTTGATCCACACATAACGATCGCCGTGTTTTTGCATCAATGCCCGTGCACAGCCCGGATTAGTTTCGTGATGCAGAATGCGCGAGGTGTGCGCGTAGAGCACTTTGTCGGCCTTCACTTTTTCAAATGACGGCAGCAGTACGTAAGTTTTCTCCCATGGCTTCGGTTTCGGCGCACGCACGGTCACCGGCTGAGGCGCGTCCGGTGCGGGCAATTCACCCTCCGAACACGGCAAATCTTCACCGTAAGGATTCATGATAGGTTCGATGCGGCCCGGTTTATCCAGCCGCGTGGAATCCACCCCGCTCCAGCCAACCAGCGCCGTTTTACGCATCACGGCGGTATTACGCACGTCGTGAATATCGGTAATGGCTTCGCCTGCCGCCAGACGGTGCGCGACTTCCACCAGCGGGCGCTCGCCGTTGCCGTAAATCAGCATGTCGGCTTTGGAATCCACTAACACCGAGCGGCGGACGGTATCTGACCAGTAATCGTAATGTGCTATGCGGCGCAGACTGGCTTCGATACCGCCAAGCAGCACCGGCACATCGCTGAACGCCTCTTTGCAGCGCTGCGTATAAACCAGCGTGGCGCGATCCGGCCGCTTACCGCCGACGTTGTCTGGCGTATAGGCATCGTCGTGGCGCAATTTGCGGTCAGCAGTGTAGCGGTTGATCATCGAATCCATGTTTCCTGCGGTCACGCCGTAGAACAAATTCGGTTTCCCCAGACGCATGAAATCGTCTTTGCTGCTCCAGTCCGGCTGCGCGATGATCCCCACGCGAAAACCCTGTGCTTCCAGCATGCGGCCAACGATCGCCATCCCGAAACTCGGATGATCGACGTACGCATCGCCGGTCACCACGATCACGTCACAACTGTCCCAGCCGAGCTGATCCATCTCCTCCCGACTCATCGGGAAAAACGGCGCAGTACCGAAGCATTCGGCCCAGTAACGCGGGTAAGAAAACAGGGTGCGATCGGGTTGGATCAGGCTGATTGGCATAAAAGGTCTTCGTTCGGCGGCAAATAATTGGCCGCAAATTATACGGGTATGGCCTCAGTGGTGGGCGAGCAAATGACCTAAAACTGTTTTAGATCAATTCTGCGACATGTACAAAAAAGGCCTGCCGGTTTCCCCGCAGGCCTTTTGTTTTATTACCAAAGCACTGTCACGCGGACACTATTTTTTCGCCAGTGCCTCGAAGACTTTTTCGACCGCCACGGCGCCCGGATCTTTCACGCCTTTCAGACTGTCACTGCTGAGGTATGACGAACGTCCGGCATTGGCTTTCTTCATGCTGGCCGTGTCTTTCGCGCCTTTGGCCGCTGCTTTGGCCGCACTTTTCAGGGCATCTTTTTTGCCCAGCGCTTCCAGAGCCGGTTGCAGCGCGTCGATCATCGTGCGATCGCCGAGAACTGCACCACCGTAATGTTTCATGCGCTCAAGGCCAAACAGCAACGCTTTCGGCAGTTTTTCACCTTCTTCGAATTTCTTACCGGCGGCGGTAAAGAAGATCGACATCAGCACGCCGCTCGATCCTCCCATCACTACCGCAAGACGATCGCCGACCACGCCCAGAAGATCCGCAACGTTGTTCAGCGGCAGTTTTTTGGCTTTGTTCTGTTTCTGAATATCGCGCGCGCCGGTGGCAAAGGTCGAACCGGTGTCGCCGTCGCCGACTTTAGCATCGAGTTTGTTCAGCTCATCTTCCAGATCGGAAAGTGTCTGGGTAATGGTCTCGACAATTTTACTCACTTGCGCATTAGAAGAGGCTTTGGCAGTTTTCTTCTCGCTGATTTTCTTGCCTTTCTTCGTCGCCAGTTTTTCCAGTTTGACCAGCGGCTGCCAGCCGGACACTTCGACCTCTGCCAGCAACGCTTCTTCAATACCGCCTTTGAGCGCAATCACCGACAGCGAGAAACCTTTCATATCCAGCGCACTGACCAGCGATGCGGGACCTATCAGATAACGAATCGAACCGCCCAGCGCCGAATGCACCACTTCTTTGGTCAGTTGGCTCATCTCCAGCGGAGATACGCCCCCGAGGTTGTTGATCAGCACCGCCAGTTTATCGGATTTCTTCACATGTGCCTGAAGCTTTTCAACCAGCGTATCCACCACTTTTTTGCTGTTCTGGGTTTTCATCTTCGAGACGCCCGGCTCGCCGTGAATACCCAGACCCAGCTCGACGTGGCCTGATTCGATACGCTGTTCTTCTTCATCTTCACCGCCGCCCGGCAGGCTGCAACCGGCCATCGCTACGCCCATGCTGGCCGTGGCATCAATCGCCTGCTGCGCGATTTTGGTGACATCTTTCAGGGATTTCCCCTGCTCGGCGGCATAGCCGGCAATTTTGTGCACCAGCACCGTACCAGCGATACCGCGCGGCTGTTTGTTGTCCGGCAGGGAGATGTCGTCGGAAACCATCACCAGTTCGACGTCGTACCCCATACCTTTGGCTTTCTCCGCCGCCAGCCCGAAGTTCAGACGGTCACCGGTGTAGTTTTTGACGATTAGCAGACAGCCAGCTTTGCCAGTCACCGCCACAATCGCGTTCAGCACCGCATCGACGCTCGGCGAGGCAAACACTTCGCCGCAGACCGCGGCGGTGAGCATTCCTTTGCCGACGAATCCAACGTGCGCTGGTTCATGGCCCGAACCGCCGCCGGAGATCAACGCGACCTTTTTCTTATCCCAGTCGCGGCGCACCACAACACGGATAGCAGGATCGACGTCCAGCTTCGCCAGATTTTTGTAAGGAGAGGTCAGGATCACCCCTTCGATAACATCGTTAATCAGAGTCTTGCGGTCATTCATGAAAAATTTAGACATGCCGGACGTTTCCTTTTAACTGTTTTCCAGGTGTTTTGAGGGACTACATAAATTTTTTGATAACCAAAACATAGCACAGGAGAAAAATCGGGAAGGAGACGAGAAAGGCGGTTTCCCGCCTTTTCGGAAATGAAGAGGAAAGAATCAGTTACAGGCGAGGACTTTAATTGCCAGGCCACCTGTAGAGGTTTCGCGATACTTGGAGTTCATATCCTTGCCGGTTTCATACATGGTTTCGATGACTTTATCGAGGCACACGCGCGGTTCGCTGGTGCGGCGCAGTGCCATGCGCGAGGCGTTCACCGCTTTCACGGCAGAGATAGCATTGCGTTCGATGCACGGCACCTGAACCTGTCCGGCCAGCGGATCACAGGTCAGCCCGAGGTGATGTTCCATGGCGATTTCTGCTGCCATAAACACCTGCGCGGTGCTGCCGCCCAGCAGTTCGGTCAGGCCCGCCGCCGCCATCGAACAGGCGACGCCGACTTCGCCCTGACAACCGACTTCTGCGCCGGAAATCGAGGCGTTCATTTTAAACAAAATGCCGACCGCGCCGGAGGCGAGGAAGAAGCGGCTGTATGAATCAGGGCTTATCGGGCGGATAAACTGATCGTAGTAGGTCAGCACCGCAGGAATAATCCCGCATGCGCCGTTGGTGGGTGCGGTAACCACGCGGCCACCCGCGGCATTTTCTTCGTTCACTGCCATCGCGTACATGTTGATCCAGTCCACGACGCCCATCGGATCGACGTTGTTTTTATCCTGCGTCACCAGAATGCGGCGCAGCGCGGCGGCGCGGCGGTTGATTTTCATCGGTCCGGGCAGCAACCCTTCGGTGTGAATGCCGCGCGTAATGCCTTCGCTCATCACGTTCCAGATTGCCGCAAAGTGATCGCTGATTTCTGCACGGGAATGGCTCGCCAGTTCGTTTTGCAGCATCAGCGCCGAGAGCGAGAGGCCGGTATCAATGCAATGTTTTTGCAAATCACTGGCAGACTGGAACGGGTACGGGCGAACTACCGGATTTTCATCCTGAAGGCCGAATTTACTGGCTTCGACGATAAAGCCGCCGCCAATGGAATAATAGGTTTGCGTGTACAGCAGTTCTTCGCCGTTAAAAGCGCTGATAGACATGCCGTTTTCGTGCAGCGGCAGATTGCTGCTATGGAAATTCATGCCTGAACCGGCCGGGAAATCCACCTCTTTTGCGCCCTTGCCAAGCATCAGACGCCCGGTAGTTTCTACCTGACGGATAAACGCCGGGATCGCATCGATATCAACGTCATCCGGCATATTGCCGGCCAGCCCCATGATGATGGCCAGATCGGTATGGTGACCTTTACCGGTCAACGATAAAGACCCGTAAACGTCTACCACCACGCGGGTGGTCTGAGCGAGATGACCTAAAGAAATAAGTTCATCAGTAAATATTTTCCCGGCTTTCATCGGGCCAACAGTATGCGAACTGGAAGGACCAATACCAATTTTGAAAATATCGAAGACGCTGATCACGGTGGACTCCATGTCTGAATAGGATGACGGGAAAGAATAAGAAACAGGTAGCAGAAAGCAGTGAGCGAATTATTTTCGCTCACTGTATTAATATACTTTATTAATTAACCGATCAGGCTGAATACAATCGCTGACATAGCAATCAGACCCATAATTACCACGAAGACATTACTGATGTGGCCGCTGTATTTTTTCATCGCCGGTACTTTGCGAATGGCATACATAGGCATCAGGAATAATAACATCGCAATAATCGGACCACCGAGGGTTTCAATCATACCCAGAATACTTGGATTCAGAGTAGCAACCGCCCAGGCCGTTACTAACATGAAGATACCGGTATAACGGTTCAGCTTAGGTAATGGAATAGTTTTCCCTTTGCTGCGCAGTGATTTAATCACCATGCCGTTGAAACCTTCACGCGCGCCAAGATAATGACCGAGGAAAGATTTCGTAATCGCAATGAAAGCAATAAACGGTGCGATATATTCAATTACCGGGTTAGAGAAATGGTTAGCTAAATAAGACAGAATAGAAACGTTCTGCGCTTTGGCTTCCATCAGGTCCGCCGGAGACAGGCTCAGGACGCAGCTGAAGACGAAGAACATCACCGTCAGCACCATCATGATGTGGCTAAATGCCAGAATGCGTGAGCATTTTTTCTCAGCGTCTTCGCCGTACTCTTTGCGTTTCGCGACCGCGAAAGAAGAGATAATTGGCGAGTGGTTGAAGGAGAAAACCATCACCGGAATAACCAGCCACAGGGTCATCAGCATGCCGTGCCCGACGCCGTTACCGGACAGGGAGACATTTTCGAAGACCGTTGTGTTCCAGTTTGGGATCAGGTACAGCGCCAGCGCCATTAATACGGCAACGAACGGGAAGACCAAAATACTCATCGCTTTGACGATCAGATCCTGACCGAAATGCACCAGCGTCATTAAGCCTAACAACAGCACCAGAGAAAGAATGGCGCGAGGTGGCGCAGTCATATGCATCTGGTGAGTAATAAAGCTCTCAACGGTGTTAGTAATTGCGACGCTATACACCAGAAGAATCGGATAAATGGCGAAAAAATAAAGCAGCGTAATTAACTTACCGGCGGAAATACCAAAATGCTCTTCTACGACTTCAGTAATATCTTCACCGGCATTTTTACCTGATAAAACAAATCGGGTTAATCCACGGTGAGCAAAAAACGTCATTGGGAATGCGAGGATTGACATAATAATTAACGGAATCAACCCGCCAATACCGGCATTAATAGGTAAGAAAAGAACACCAGCACCAATTGCTGTTCCGTACAGGCCTAACATCCACATGGTATCAGTTTTACGCCAGGAACTTACTGACTGTTTAGACAGCGTTCCGATTGTTGTGTTATCCATAATCCCTCATTACTTAATTATAAAATATTTCGTTTCCCCAGAATGGTTGATGTTTTTTTCACTGCACCCGTCATCATAAAAACCATCCTGACGGATAAAACATACCATTAATGCGGGCATGATACCTATCCGCAGCATAAAAATCTGGGTAACCGCCTGAGATTGAGATCATGGTCACGAATATCCTAAAATAGCCGCTTAATATTCCTTTAAATTCCAATCCATTAACATTTTCACTAATTTAATTTCATGAAAAAGAGAGACCGGTAACATTATTCTTTCGTAATAAATTGTTATCCCCGTGATTATTATTTAATTAACGGTTGAAATACAAACAGGTTGGTTTTTTTATCCACTTCCGCACCCACATTTATTGCTCAATAAACCAACAGCATGGGCTCTTATTACATTAATACTTCTTCAGTGTCCCGCACACAGCCTGAATCCGTGTCAACAAAACGCCACAATCCTGTACTGCGGCAAGGGGAAAAATTTTTTACTGACGCTTTCAGAACTATTGCCGATAAAGTTATTCTTACACCGGTGAAACAATTTCAAACGGATGAAACGCAGAGCGTGCCAATGGGAAAAGCCCGACATTCTTTTTGCCTGTCAGTGAAGACGCACACCCGCTCATTATTCCGGGCTGCGTACGGCTTTGCCATGCTTGCGCTTTTGCTGGTAGCACCTCTGACCCAAAGTGCCGCGCAAACTAACGATGATGCGTCGCTGAGTGCAAGCGTTGCTCAGACCGTCAACGGCATCCTCAGCTATTCCCGCTGGCCGACCGGTGAAGCCACTTCCACCGCGCTACGGCTGTGTATCATCCCGCCAGTGAAATATGCTGCGCAGCTCACGCCCGATGGTAGTGCTTTCTCGGGCAGACCGCTCAACGTGATGACTTACCCTTTCGACAGCCCGATGCTGGCGACGCAGTGTGATGCCATTTATTCCGGTTACACCACGCCGGAGCAGCAGGCCGATTTACATCAGCGGCTGGACGGCCATGCGGTGCTGACTATTGGAGAACAGGATGACGCCTGCGCATTGCTCAATGCATTTTGTCTGGTGATCACCGCCCAACACACCGGATTCAAATTAAATCTGGATACGCTGTCACGCAGCGGCGTGCGGGTAAATCCTGCCGTATTACAACTTGCCAGGGAAAAGGAGTGACCATGGAAAATAATATTCCTGTTCCTGACGTTGAACAGCCACGCCAGCGTAAGACGTTAGGCGCAGCGCTGAACCGCATTCATCTGATTGTCATTTTGACGGCAATCGGGCTGGCGGGATTTTTGCTGACGATGCTGGCACTGCTGGCGCTGCGCTCACACGCAGAGAGTAATTTACAGCTTACTGCGCGGGCGATCAGCTATACCACCGAAGCCGCATTGGTGTTCAATGACGCCCCTGCCGCGCACGACTCTCTGGTCTTTATCGCCGACCGTGGCGATTTCGCTCAGGCTAAGATTCTGAGCCCGGCGGGTAACACCTTCGCCGAATGGCAGCGTCCGGTAGCAGGCAACTGGGACAAACTCGGGCAATTCGTCGGCCATCTCGCCTTCCCCGATCCGGTCACGCTGCCGGTGATCCACTCCGGTTCGGTGATAGGCACCGTCTGGCTTACAGGTAACGGCACCAGCCTGCTCGGCTTCCTGCTGGAAACGGTGCTCAGCCTGCTTGGCTGTCTTGTGCTGACGGCGCTGGTCGCGCTCTATTTCTCCCGGCGGATGCAGAAAGGCATCGTCGACGCGCTAGGCCATATCACACGCGTGACCCACGAAGTGAGCGCTAACCGTTCGTTCAGCCTGCGCGTGCCTTCCGCGCCGATTGCCGAGCTGCACACGCTCAGTCAGGACTTCAACAGCCTGCTGACCGAGCTGGAAGCCTGGGAAAATCACTTAAAAAACGAGAATGTGTCGCTGACCAAAAAGGCGTTGCACGACGGCCTGACGGGTCTGCATAATCGCGCGTTCTTTATTGATACCCTGAATCAGTGCTTCAATCCGATGCGTCCGCCGCTGTCACTGGCGCTGCTGTTTATTGATGTCGATAACTTTAAAGAGATCAACGACTCACTGGGCCATGCAGCGGGCGACAGGGTGCTGATGGTGATTGGCGAGCGGCTGTCGAAAACCCTGCGTGAAGGCGACGTGCTGGCGCGCCTGGGCGGCGATGAGTTTGCTATTCTGCTCGACCCGATGATCTCAACCGCGGAGTCGGTGGCCTTTGCCGAACGCATTGTCGAAATCATGAAAACGCCGGTGATATTGCTTAACAACAAGACGCTGGATGTTTCACTGAGTATTGGTATCGCGCTGTCGCCTTCGCAGGCAAACAGCGCTAAAGAGTTACTGGAAAAGGCCGATGAGGCTATGTACCGCTCGAAAAAAATATCCGGCAGTTGCTGGCATGTCTCAACCGGTATGCCGCTGACCGTCGTGACGAAAGATTAAAAGGAGTTTTCCCCATGCATCCGTATAAAACGTTTAAAACCTGGTCCCAGTTCGCCGCGATGGGACTGTGCATTTTGCTGCTGGCCGCCTGTCAGACCAAACCCGCCGGACTGACCCCGGAACAGATCGCCGTGCTGCAAAAAAATGGCTTCACCCAGACCGCCTCCGGCTGGGAACTGGGTCTGGATGCGAAAGTGCTGTTCGGGAACAATCAGGCCAAACTGTCTCCTGAAAGTGAACAGACAGTGGAGAAACTGGCGAACGAGCTCATGCACGTTGGCCTGACCAAAGTGAACCTCGACGGCCACACCGATAACTACGGCGACGCCAGCTATAACAACGATCTCTCGCTGCGCCGCGCCAATACCGTGGCCGACGCTTTTGCAAAGGCAGGTATGCCACGCGCCAATATTCACACTCGTGGATTAGGCCAGAGCCAGCCGGTCGCCAGCAATAAAACGCAGGAAGGCCGCGCGCAAAACCGCCGCGTGTCGGTGATTATTGTCGTATAAATCGCGTCGTGTGATGAAGATGGGGTGATAACACGTTTATCACCCCCTTTTATAATAATCCCACCAGATGCAGCGCGGCCTTGCAGTTATCCGTCCGGCGCCAGGCCAGCGCAATTTGCGTCGTCAACGTCTGCCCGGCAATGGGCAGACAGCGCACATTATTCTCATCAATTTTTCCCAAAGACGCAGGTACCAGCGCGTACCCAAATCCCGTCGCCACCATACTCAACGATGACGTAATTTGCGGACACTGCTGACCGTATCGCGGTGAGAACCCGGCCTCTTCGCAGGCATGAGTGACGGCATCGTAGAGCCCAGGCGACAGGTCGCGCGGGAAGGTAATCAGATTGTCATGCCGCAGCGCCGCCAGCCGCACATCTTTCCCCTGACCCAGCGGATGCGTTTTCGGCAGCGCCACCATCATCTCTTCGATATCCATCACTTTAAAGCTGAACGCTTTGCTGCGCTCGCATGGCAGGCGGATGAACGCCACATCGAGCACGCCTTCGCCCAGCGCCGTCATCAGCCCGGCCATGTCCTTTTCCTGCGGCTCCATCACCATGCCCGGATATTTGTCCCGAAAACGGTGCAGCAGTGCAAAAACTTGCGGGTTAAATGCGGTCGAGTTCGCAAAGCCGATGCGCAGCGTGCCGTTCATGCCGCGCGCCACCGCACGGGTACTCTCGAGGGCGGCATCGGTCAGTTTGATGATGTTCAGGGCTTCGTCGTACAGCACTTTTCCGGCTTCGGTCAGTTCGACGCCGCGGGTCAGACGTTTGAGTAAAGGGGTACCAATTTCATGTTCAAGCCGCTGTATTTGCTGGCTAAGAGGAGGCTGGGAGATGCCCAGCTGTTCGGCAGCACGGGTGAAGTGTCCCGTCTCTGCCACCGCAACAAAATAGCGCAGATGACGAAGTTCCATATCAAAAACGTCTCAAAGAGAACACCTCCTCATATTGGAACTCAGGGCGGAATGGCGTCAACCTTTAGTTAGCTAAGTTAACCATTCCACTGCGGAGCTCTGCATGAAAAACCATTCTGATTCCTGTTCCTGCGTCGCCGACATTGCCCGTACTGCCAGGGCGTTTACGCAACAGCATCCTGACCGTGTGCTCTATCAGTCCTCGCTGATGAGCGCCCTGCTGAGCGGCGTGTACGAAGGCGAGACCACGATGGCCGATCTCCTCAAACATGGCGATTTTGGCCTCGGTACCTTTAACCATCTCGACGGCGAGCTGATTGCATTCAACAACAATATTTTCCAGCTGCGCGGCGACGGCAGCGCACGACGTGCCAGCCCCTGTCAAAAAACACCGTTCGCCGTGATGACATTCTTCAATCCCACGAATGAATACCGCATCGAGCGCCCACACAGCCGCGAGCAGATCCACAAGGTAATCGACGACGTGGTTGCCAGCCAGAATTCCTTCTGCGCGCTGCGCATCGACGGGACCTTCAGCCGCGTCGATACACGCACCGTGCCAGAACAGCATCGCCCATATAAACCGATGCTGGAAGCCATTGAAGCCCAGCCGACCTACCACATCGAACACACTCAGGGCGTGCTGATCGGTTTTCTGACTCCGGCATACATGCAGGGCATCAACGTCGCGGGATATCACGAACACTTTATTAATCAGGAACGCAGCAGCGGTGGCCACGTGCTGGATTATCAGGTCGAGAGCGGCACGCTCACTTTCGGCACCGTCGAAAAATTGCTGATCGACTTCCCGCAGGACAGCGATTTTCTGCACGCCAATTTATGCCCGGACGATTTGAACGACGCCATCCAGTCTGTAGAGAGTTAATCACCGCATTTCGCGAAGGAGTGACACCATGAAAAATTCAGACAGTAAAACCGAGTGGAACTGCGGTGCGGATCTGGTGGTCGCACAGCTTGAAGCGCAGGGCGTCAAACACGTCTTCGGCATTCCCGGCGCCAAAATCGACCGCGTTTTCGATTCCCTGCTCGACTCCAACATCACGTTGATCCCGGTGCGGCACGAAGCCAACGCCGCCTTTATGGCCGGTGCCGTTGGCCGCCTGACCGGTAAAGCAGGCGTCGCGCTGGTCACCTCCGGCCCCGGCTGTTCGAACCTGATCACCGGCGTCGCAACCGCAACTTCTGAAGGCGATCCGCTGGTGGCGCTTGGCGGCGCGGTTAAACGCGCTGATCATGTGAAACAGGTTCACCAGACCATGGACACCGTGGCGATGTTCCGCCCGGTCACCAAGTATTCCGCCGAAGTCACCGCCCCTTCCGCGCTGGCTGAAGTGCTGGCGAACGGCTTTCGCGCCGCCGAGTTTGGTCGCCCCGGCGCGGCTTTCATCAGCCTGCCAATGGACATCGTCAACGAACCGGCCAGCGGCAAACTCCTGACCTCGCAGGCACCGGTACTGGGCAGCGCGCCGCACGATGCAATCATGCAGGTCTCACGCCTTTTGCGGCAGGCCAAAAATCCGGTGCTGTTGCTCGGCCTGATGGCCAGCCAGCCGCGTAACGCCGAAGCCATCCGCCGGTTACTGCATAAAAGCGATCTGCCGGTCACCAGCACCTATCAGGCAGCCGGGGTTATTGACCAGGCGTCATTCCATCGTTTCGCAGGCCGCGTCGGTTTGTTCAACAATCAGGCCGGTGACCGGCTGCTGCGCAACGCCGATCTGGTGATCACCATCGGTTACAGCCCGGTCGAGTACGAACCGGCGCAGTGGAGCAACGACAACGCCGAGCTGGTGCACATCGACGTGGTGCCTGCCGAGACCGACAGCGACTACCTGCCGGACGTCGAGCTGGTGGGCGACATCGCCGACACGCTGGATTTGCTGACCGAACAGATTCATCATCGCATCGATCTCAGCCCGGCCTCGATCGATATTCTGGAAGACCGCCGCCAGCAGCGCGCACTATTGGACCAGAAAGGCCGCAGCCTGAACCAGTTTGCGATACACCCGTTACGTTTGGTTCGCGCGATGCAGGACATCGTCAACAGCGACGTCACGTTGTGCGTCGATATGGGCAGTTTCCACATCTGGATCGCCCGCTACCTTTACAGCTTCCGCGCACGACAGGTTCTGATTTCCAACGGCCAGCAGACCATGGGCGTCGCCCTGCCGTGGGCGATTGGCGCAGCGCTGGTCGATCCCGGCCGCAAAGTGGTGTCAGTTTCCGGCGACGGCGGCTTTATGCAATCGAGCATGGAACTGGAAACCGCCGTCCGCCTCGGCGTAAACTTGCTGCACATCATCTGGGTCGATGAGGCCTACAACATGGTGGCGATTCAGGAACAGAAAAAATACCAGCGCACCTCCGGCATCCAGTTCGGCCCGATAGATTTCAAAGCCTACGCCGACGCCTTCGGCGCGAAAGGTTTTGCCGTCACCTCCGCCGACACGCTGGAAAGCACCCTGCGCGCCGCCATGGACGTACAAGGCCCCGCCGTCGTCGCCGTGCCGGTGGACTACAGTGATAATGCACTGCTGATGGGACAGTTGAATTTGGGGGAGATGTTTTAGGGGGAATAAACCGTAGAAATGTCAGCCGCAGTGAAAACAGACAGATCGTAAAGACGCCGTAAAATCATCCCTGATGGCTCGAACCGCGCCATCCATGGCGCGGACGCTTTACTCTTCTGCCTGTTTTTACCATCGGAGATTGGATCATCGAAACTTTATAGTCACTTGAAGCGATCTAATTAGAGCGTTTGTTTATTGGTAGCAATCATGATTTTTAATTCTTTAATCGTCAGCGTCCGGTCTTTTTTACGATGAATGACTCCGTGACAGTTAGCACATACGGGAACGAGATCGGTTTTAGGATCAACATTCTTCGAACCGCCAAACTCAGATACCGGTACAACGTGATGAATATGGATAAAGTCTTTCGCATATTCACCGTAGAAATCACCAAAATTAAAACCGCAGGCAAAACAGGTGGTCCCATGCAGACTTTTGGCCAGTTTTTTTAGCTTCTGATCTCTTTCATATATCGTGACAAACTTAGAGGTTTTCTTCCCTTCCTCATAAGAGACCAAGGATTCTTCGTCATCTTCCTTTTCAATATGAACATCTTCATTTTTGATATCACTAATGATCAGAAATGGTTCTGATATTGCCGCAGCCACGGCGATATCTGCGAATACCTCTTTTGAAATAGGACGAACGCTCGGCCGCCAATAGTTTGATTTTTGCTGTTCCGGGATATTTTCATAATATCCATCATCCTTCTTGGCGATGACAGCATGCTCGAACTTTTGGAAATCGGTCAAAGTGGCATAGAGATGACCATCTTGATCCGGTATAATTTCTTTAATTCGCCCAATACCAAAGTAATGTGGCGAATCGGATAAACGCTGTGCAGAATATTGCCGATTCTCAGACTTTAACTTTCCTTTGTAGTACACAAAGCGCATTCCTGGCTTGATATGTCTTCTGTACATTTTGGGAAAATGATATCGAACCCCAGTTTCATCATCCCACTTCGAAACATCATTCTCCGCAAGAACAACGCACATCTCTTCTTCCATCATCTATCGATACCCGTTACTTGAATCAATAGGTTGGAAGTATATGACGATCGTGGGTTCACACAACTAATGCATTTAGAGTTTGGATGATTAGATCACACTGGCTGTAAAATTAACCCATAAGATGATGAACTTATAGAGGGATGTTGGGTTTATCGTCATAGTGATTTTTGCGAGCATTTACGCAACTCGCCCCCAAGATTTCGTCCGGGATAGGCTAGCCTCTGCCTTGGTGATTTCATCTCATTTACATGCATTTCCAAGACATCTCGCAAGAATTAAAACAGCCTAAAAAACTGCTTACAGTGCTCATTTTCCCAGTAGTAGACTCTCCTCGCTGCGGCAAAATCCGTGGTCAGAATTAGCGTTCTGTCATTTTCTGGTACCTACAACCCTATGAAGAATTGGGAAATGTGGTACGGTCTGTTCTCACCCCAATTATGGTGGCTCAGACAGTGGCTTCTCACGAAGCACCGGATCCAGAAAACCGGTAACGCTAACGCTGTTTGAGCTACCACCCCGAGGTTAGCGTCTCCAGTGGTAGCAAACTCACTATTTTCTGGAGTACTCAAAATGCCAACCCTCTACGACAATACCCCGCTGGAACTGGAAGAGATCGTCGATCACTGCCGTGCGCTATCTTATGCGATTGTGACGCTGGAGAATCCACAGGCGAAAGACCTGCTGAGCTACATTCTGTGTGAACGGCTGGAAGTGCTAAATAAGGCGCTGGAACTGCCGATTGACGATGATGATGGCATTGCGGTTTGCATGGAGCAGGAACAAGCGCTTGCGCATTAAGGCAAGATAACCAGTTATGAAAAGCCAGTGCGTATGCGCTGGCTTTATGACAATCTCAACATCGTAATAGCATCCATTCATTTCCCCTAGTGTTGACCCTTCAAACTATAAATTGGATCACGCATACAGCTGCGCCGATTTTGCGAGATACCTTCCACTTCCCGCAACAAAACACTGTAAATAAATACAGGTTATTTCTTTGATGCATCAACAGGGATAGAGTCACTTCGCAGCGGCAACATCCCTGCCGGAAATGGGATTTCAACTCACTGACAATGGAATGAACATCATGACTGATACCGACAACGCCGCCTTTACCGCCAACTCCATCACCGTGTTCCGCTCGCTCATAGCCGAGATGGATTTGGGTAGCTTCGCCGAAGCGCAGCTTTACGATCTCGGTGCGCTTGCCACTGAATCCGCCGAAGGACTATGTCAGGGATTGCTCTGCCTGAGCGAAGGGCTGGAGAACTGCGAGATGCTGCCGCCGGAAGGCATTGCGCAGGTTAGCGGGTATCTGAAGGCCTCCGCCCACCTCATCCCCGCGCTGTTTGAATTGTGTGAGAAGGCCAATAATGGTCTGGCAAAAACAAAGAAGATTACAGCTTACCCAATGTATTAATGCGCCAGGCAAGATCTTGCATAAGATGGCGCGCCGCCAGGCTGTAAAAGGCGTGAATAAAAACCAAAATTGTCGAATGGGGACAAGAGTAAGAATCACCGAATTCCAGACATAAAAAAAGACACCTCAAAGGGTGTCTTTTTTTACATACTAATGGTGCGAAGGCCGGACTCGAATTTTTCACTCAACAGACTGATATCAATGTAGTTTACAAAAAGACACAAATAGTTATACCCGCACTTGTACCCACAAGTTAAAATCCGTACAAAAAACAGACATCAATAGTGGGTATAAAGCCATGCTAGTGGAACACCAATATGGCTATCAAAGAAAGATTCAAGCAGGAAGGAAAGTTTTCTTCAGAGGCACCAAAAGTTTGGTCTCAATATCGACTTGCTCGTAGTTCTCAATAAGCGCACGGACGAGATCGTCAAGCGTCCAGAGCGTCAGAGGTATCGTCGAACGGTCGGCTTCATAGCGAGCATCTTTCGTAAAGCCTCCCGTACTGACATAAAGCCCGCGATCGTCTTTATGGCGACCGCCGATAAAGCTGCGAATCTGCTGGCTCCCCATTTGCTCCCTACGATGTTTTACCTCAACGATAATTCGTGGATTTTCAAAACCGAATCCATCAGGTGAAGCAATGATGTCTTTACCCCGATCGGCACCCGCAGGTGAAACCTGCGTTTTATAGCCCATACTGCGTAAAACTCCGGCAACCAGATTTTGCATCTCATCCCAATCAAGAGAGTTGATGCGATCTTTGATACCCTCAAACGCCAGCATTTCCATATCGCGAAGCGGATCAGAAACGACCTCATCTTCATCTATCACAATTGGATTCTGAGTAATAACATCTGCAGTGGGTTTCTTATCCTGCAAAAGCTCCTCTAACGCATATTCTGGAAGCTGGAAAACCGTCAACGTGGAACCCAATGTGTTTTTGGTAGCAACAGACAATCGATCGCGATCGATTTCTTGAGTATTCCATTTAACCTGCCGAGCGATCCCCATCCCCTCTTCCACCCATTCAGGATGATATTGGAAGTCTGATGTAACTTTGCCTAGCAGATAAGTACGGTTGGCTGGAGAATAGGTAATAACCCAATCACCCTTTTGGATTTCGTTCACAAAACGCCAGACCTGCGATGCTCCAGAACGGGCTGTTCCTAGCTTCGTTAAGGGGTCTGCTTCCTGGTATAAAGCGAGCAACTGGGATCGGGACAGACCGGGTTTGACCAAAGGAGCCAGCTGAGGCCAACCGATTCCCACAATTTGTTTATCGCGGAAATCGTCATAGAGTTTGCCGCCGTCACCGCGAATCATCCACATTCTGTTGCCCATACCCGTCCCTTCATGAGGAAAAGAAATTAAGCTGGATCATAAGCTTGTTCGCCGTATGCGTCAAAACCATCAATAACGACGGACCAGCATTCCCGGATTGTGTTTGCGATGATGTGCCCAGTTAAAATTGCAGCTTCAATTTGCATGATATTTCGTCCATATAAGCAAAAGCACCGGCCCGCATCAGCTGGTGCTTTTGTAATAAGTAAATAAATATGTCTGGAATATGAATCAGGGAGGCTATTCCCAATATTCAAGGTGTTGCGTTAATACGATTTCTTTTCAATAAACCAGTTGCCTGTCGCGCCCGCAGAATATCGACAGCCCGCAGGTATGGGGACTGTTCTTGCCAGTTGAATCCCCTGCGATCAATACGAACCAGTTCGTACTTATCCACCAGAAAGTTAACGGCATCAGCCAGTGTAATACCAGCAGTGATATGTTCCTGAATAACAGTTTCATCACAGAATGGTGTGTCGTTCAGTGTCAGGCCATAGTGCTGTTCCAGCAGGCGTGTCAGTAACATTTGCCAGACAGACACGGGCGACAGACATAGCTTCGCCGCCTGCGGAGTCGTTGCAGGTAGAGTTTTCATGTTTGCTCTCGTGAAATTAGTTAGCGTTGAGTGGGATAAACGGCGATGTATATGTAGCCGCAACTGCCAAGGGTATCGGCTTCACAGGTAAAGCCGTTGTGGTACAGGGTGACGCAGTGGGCGTGGCGAGGATTCATTTCACCAGTGGTCAGCATCGACTCCAACTGGCTGATAAAATGTGGAAATGCTACATTCAGCTTGAGACACTCGGGGTCACTGAACTTACCGGTAATACTGGCCCGGTCAGCCAGATAGTGCAGCCGATTGCCCTCCTGCACCAGACGGGCTCCCAGGCGCGGCGTGATATCCCGCTGCAGGCCCCATGTGTCGTTACTTCTCATCAGGCTTCTCCTTTATCGTCAGTTCAGGGTGATACTCATCAGACAGGCATAAGGTCCGTTGCGGTCCTGGCGGCGTTCGGCGTATACCGCCAGCACTCCGGGAATGTCAGGAACTACCTTACCGGTGTAATGACAGACACTGCCGTGCCACTGGTATCTGCCGGTGCAGTATCGAAAAATGCGGGAGGCCGGATACTGACGGTATATCGTCATTGCCCGGCGTTTACTGATAATTTTCATGTCATACCTCACAGCAGACCGTGTTCAGCGAACGAATAGATTTGCTTGCCACCGACAATCAGATGGTCAGGCACACGGATATCAATGAGCTGAAGCGCCTGCACCAGACGCTGGGTTATGGTCTTATCTGCTGGGCTGGGCGTGGTGTTGCCGGAGGGGTGGTTATGCGCCAGAATCACTGCTGCTGCATTGAAATACAGAGCGCGTTTGACCACCTCCCGGGGATGTACCTCGGTGCTGTTGATGGACCCGGCGAACAGAGTTTCATGGGCAATCAACTGATTTTGCTGGTTCAGATACAGCACCATGAACTCTTCGCGTTCCAGTCCCGCCATTTTCAGTGTCAGCCAGTCACGGGCAACCTGGGTAGACGTGAATGCCACGCCTGTTTCTCGCAAGTGTCGGTCAAGCAGCGTTAAGGCGCGTTTTACCGTGCGTTGTGCGGTTAGTGGAAGTACCGGAGCCAGTGGGATAAGTGACTGTTCCATCATGAGTATCCTTAATCAATAATGCGCAAAATGGCGCTGGATTCAGGGTGCTGCAGGGCGTAATCCCGCAGGCGGTAATAGTGCTCCGTCATGGCATCGCATTCGGTGCGACAGGCGTGATGGCTGTATTCGATCAGGCAGACAGCAACGCCTGCGGCTTCCGCGCTCATTTCCGCACCATTGCCGTTCATGCCATTGAAAAGATGCCATTTATCGTCACCGTCAGCATCAGGAGCCATAAACGCTCCGCCATTGCTGAGCGTGTAAAAGGACCAGATACCACCGCTGTACTCATCACAGAAGCGATCCATCCAGGCGAAAATACGGGGTTCCAGTGTTATCCACTGCGGGATTGCGCCAAAGTACAGCGGCCAGAAATCGAGACGCTGTTCGTCAGGTACTGTTGTTGCGGTAAGGTCAAATTGAGGTTCATTAGCGGACATCAATTCGCATTGCGTTTGTGTCGTCATGGATATTCTCCGTCAATAAAAACGCCAGCGACGATGGCTGGCGTATGGGGGATAAACGATATGCAGGGATGATGAATAGCTATGGTTAGTCGGAGGAGGATGCCCTGAGGACTTAACTGTCGGATATAACAGTTAAGTCCTTCACCGGCATCAGGTTCGAAGCTCCACGCCCGCCAGACCATTCGACCTTCAGAGTCACGAACCACCAGGCGGAAGTGACTGGGCCGGACATCTTCAATGGCGATGTTTTGATACCGGCTGGTAATAGCGTCGGCCTGCTGTCGGGTAAAAGGTCCTGACGGCAGTAATTGACGTTCAGACATTCTGATAATATTTAAAGACAAAGCCCCTGACGCATGTGCGTCAGGGGCTTTAAGAGAGTGTAGTTGTGCGGATTCAGTCAGAAACCCGTCTGCACCTTATACAGGCGCAGAGTTTTGCTGCCCCTGACAATCTTCACATACAGGGCATTATCTTTTGTGCCACGCACAAACCCGGCCTTTACATCCCCTTTGCAGTCGCCGCCGTCATAAGGGATGTTAAGTCCGGTGTTAAATACCAGGTCAATAACCCCGAAGCTTCGATCTTCACAGGCTGGACCGGGCAGATCCTGAATCAGGGCAAACTTACGGTCATCACTGACATCGGCCAATGAGCAGACGGTAGTGTTGATGTCGTTTCCCTGGCACCAGTATTCCTGACCGGGATTGTCTTTATCCATCAGGCTTACTGGAAGCTGTGCGGCACCGGTACTGAAGGTGGTTAGTGATAGAATGAGAGCGGGTATGGCTGAGGTGATAATTCTTAACATGGCATTCTTCCTGAATTAATGGGTGTTCTATACACCCGATAGATTGCCAGGCATCTGTTGTGATTTAAAACGCCTGTAACCAGATTCTCAGCAGTTACCGGTACGGCGGCACAGTTCAGCCATGCTTTGCTTTGCCACCCACTGCTGCAGTTCGCGGTCTTTTTGAGAACGCTTAGCCGCCAGCGCGGCCTGTTGTTTTGGATTGACGCAATTATCAGGCACGACCAGCAGGGCTTTCGGTACGTAGGTAGACCGGGCATGATTCAACGCTTCTGTCGGATTATCTGTTCCACCCGATCTCTGTTGCGCCTCGTCCAGCAGCGAGGCTTGGGTATCAATCAGAGTGAACCCACACGCCTTACCCTCACCCTTATAAACAGAGGTCAAATCAGAGGAAGAGCCACTGGCCGTTTTGAGTGCAAGTTTGCGTACCGTTTTGGTGTTTTTGTCCGCGAGAAAATAACCTCCGTTGTATCCCATCCGCAGCAGAAACTGCCGGGTCCAGGGGTAATTATCAATGACTCTGGCACCGTAGAGCGCATTGCTGAGGGTGTTATTGTCCAGACCATCGGCTGATTTCCAGCCGTCAGCTTGCATGTATTGCCAGGCCTTAACAGTCCCTACGACATTTTCAGCGGCTACTGGCAAAATGGTACCCGCGCACAGACTGAGCGCCAGCGCCGTGGTAGTAAGTAATTTCATATCTGTTCCTTTTGGGGTGAAAACCCGTCGTCACTGACAACGAGCAGTGAGTGGAAGGTTTGAAAGTGAGGTAATACCCGAAGAAAATCGGGATGTGACAGCAAGTTACGCACCCGTGCATCCGGCACGAACAGTGCCGGGTGGAAGGTTACCGTGTGAATATCGCCCAGCGGGAAAACCGTGATATGCCCCCCGAGCTCACCGGTCAGATACCAGCAGCCGTCGCTGCACACCAGGCGGTAAGGAGCCAGGCCGGTGCAGCGACTACCCTCTGCCAGCAGCGTCACCCGACGGTGTTCAGTGATAGCGCGAACCAGTCGCGTAAACACTTCAGGCCGTGCCAGTGCCCGGGAGGTAGCGCTGTGCCAGATAAGGCAGGGAGATTCGCTGGCACTCAGGAGAGAGGTAACCATCTGGTTGTCGATATCCGGAAAGAGCGCCTCCACGCCAGAGTGACGGACGAAGGTCTGCACCGCCAGTTCCCGCTGGCGACTACCGGATAGCAGGCTGCACTGTCCGTCCCGGAACTCCAGGTCGAGATAGGTCAGCCGCTCACGAAAATCCCGACGCAGCGTGCGTACTGACACGCCGAACTCGGCAGCCAGCTTCTGCATGATCAGCGTTTCCCCCGCCACAAGGCGGCTGATAATCAGCGACAAGCGGACCGCAAGGCGCTCATGGCGGCGCTCAGTCTGAGACATGAGAGGCATTCTGCATCCTGTTAATGGACTGAAAATTAAGTGATTAGTGTAACGAGAGGGCCGGACAGGATATGGACAGCAGAAGCTGTATTTTTTTAGCAGGCCGAATACAATCAGAATGCGGCTTCGTGTCCAGTCAGAGGAAAAGTTGCCTGTAAATTGAGCAGTGAACGGACAGGTGATGTCCGCATTAATCCGGAGCTAGTATTTGTTTGTCTGAAACCCGCTGAGCATCGTTTCTGCCATCACCCACAGCGCACGGTTAAGCTTCACGTCGCCATCGATACCTCGTACTGCACGGGTATGAGTTCGCCCGCCTTTTGCACTACGTCCGCTAAGCCCACCTTTAATCAGGTTCTCCTGAATACGCTGGTATGTGGTCCACAGGTCATTGCTCTCATCCTGCCAGCGCCGAGGTGAAAGCACCTGAGGTGCTGTCACCGGCCGGTGGTCCTCACCGAAACGGTACGTTAGTGCAGCCTGTGCCAGAGCCTGTTGTGCAGGTGGTGGCAACATCAGCGACTGCATGGCATCCCGCTTTTCTTCCACACGGTCAAAAATCCCCAGCACCTCATACGCCCCTTCAATCACCTGACTCACCACATCTCCTTTGTGCGGCACCCGCACCTCGCCAAAAGACTCACCGCAGACGAGCCCGTTCTGGCATACCGCCCTGAATAACCCCGGCAACATCTGATACGAACTAGTGCCGTCATGGGAGTTGAGTAGGATTATTTCCGGAACCTGTTTACCGGTAATTTGCCCCTCACGGCGCAGGCGCAACATGTGCTTTGTATGCTCGCGACGCTCCGGGTCACGCACTCGGGTCTGACAGGCAAAGAACGGCTGAAAACCTTCGCGTTGCAGGCTGTCCAGCAGGGAAATTGTGGGAATGTAGGTATACCGTTCGCTACGCGACGCGTGTTTGTCCTCGCTGAATACACTGGGCACTACCCGAAATAACTCTTCACGGGTTAACGGACGGTCACGACGGATAACATTTGCTGCGCCAAAGCGCGAAGCCAGACGGGTCATAAGCAGACTCCTTATTGATTCAGAAAACCGATAAAAGAAAGCCCTGTCGCACAGTGGACAGGGCTCTAGAAATACTGGAACAGAAAGGGTTAAGCTCTCAGAAGAAGAAATCCCAAACGGCGCGAACCGTGCTCACCACCATATCCCGCACACTGCGAATGAGCGATTTCACTGGCTCCGGCACAAAAGGCAGCGAAGCAACAGCATCAACAACCTCACCTGCAGCTTCACCAAAACGGTCCCGGGCTTGCGATTTTACGGGCTCGCTCCGTAATGTTTCATGCAGCTGTGCATTGAGCGGACTGCTGGCACGGGCTGGCAGGCTGCGCATCATCGTTTCCACCAGTGACCCGAGCCCCCATCCCGTTCGTGCTGACACCGCGCACATCGGATTTGATGGTGTAAACAACTGTCGGATATCACTGAGCTTGCGGCTGAGATTGATTTTCTGGAGGGATGACGGAGAGCCGCAGGTGGCATCCCACTGATGGCAGGGCTCCAGTTTGTCTACCTGGTTCACCACAAACATCACTTTGTGCCGGTGAGTACCAATCACTTCACGATAAAAACGTTCATCCACCGACAACGCTCGGTCATCGGCTTTAATCACCCATAGCACGAGGTCCAGCTGTGGTAACTGACGCCGGTACAGCGCCCGATATTCCCGGTCACGGCGTTCACTTTCACCGACACCCGGCAGGTCCACCAGCACCATGCTGTGACGCCCGATACGTAACCGACAGCGCAGTGGCTCGCGGGTACAGGCTGATACATCACTAACCGGAGACACTTCTCCGGCAAACAAGGCATTGCACAGGCTGGATTTACCAGCCCCGGTTTTGCCCATAATCCCAATCACTGGTTCGTAGTGAATCAGCTTATTAAGGTAGTTCAAAATATAGCTGCGGACAGCTTCTGGCAGTAACTCCAGTGGTTTCTCCAGAGCCTGGAGGTCTTCAGATTTTTGCATCGCATTTTCTCAGACAGAAAAAGAAAATCCCCATTCCAGTGAAGGAATGGGGGTGGTCCGCATGTATAATATCTGTCTGAAATTATTTGGATTATTGCTTCCATACATCGTAAGGAAAATTCACTGTAAAATCTCCTTCTTGTCTGACTGCATAGTTTGAGTGTTCTTTGCGTATTGCAGCCATAAACAGATACCCGTCAGCAATTTTTTTTAGCGGAGCCCATGCGAGGTGCAAACGATTTTTGTTTTTAAGATTTCTCTTCATGTAATCGTTAATGCCGCAATAAAAGAAATCTTCCTCTCTGACAAAGCACAGCGAATTAATATCAAAGTAATAGTCATCGACAATTAACGACCTGAAGTTAATTATAACTGATGTGTACATCCCTTCTTTCAGGTAATCAGGGTACAGAACACAAGCATAATAACCATTATCACAGGGCCTGTATATGTCGAGCATTTTGTTTACTTTAGCGTGGAATTGTTCTCTCAGATCAGACCATCGCTCTCTGTCAGGCAATGAAAACTGAATGGCATCGTTGCTTATAACAACATAAGAAATATTTTTTATGCTTTGATTAAAGTGTCTAAAGAAAATCTCATCTTTAGCTAGCTTAGCTTCTACTTCCTTAAGTTCAAATGCAAACAGGTTTAATAACTTGGATTCCATTTCATTTTTTAAATTGTTTTGAAACACCAAATAATCGAGAGCAGGTGATATTGAATTAAGCAAATCAGAAATTACTTTCGACCTTGATACTCCATAGCTTTTTGCATATCTATCAATTGTATTAATTGTCACTTCTTTATCTGAATTAAATGTTATTCTCATAATGACTATCCGTTATGCAAATTCTAAAATATGCATAACAATAGCATGATAACCTCATTTTATCGCGATAAAAGTCACATTTTCTCGTAAAATGGAGATGGTATAACCTTGTTCACCACCCCCCTAAGCCGACAGAAGAAGTATCTGATGAATTATTTTTACGTCATTACTGATTGCTATATCGATACAGAAATCATGATAAACACCTCTCGATATCTACCTAAAATTATCAATCCCAGGCATCCAGGATTTCGATAAAAAGCTCGTTATCGGGCGTAAGTACGTTGGCTGTTTGAGAGGGGGGCTTTGTCCGTAATTTGATAATTAAGGTTAATTGGTATTATAGGGAAGTAGATCTCAGCATATAACAACTATCCCACCAGGGGATGGCACATTACTGATAGTAATAAACAGGCCTGCCAGGCAGGTAACACTTCTGGTTGCATTACAAAAAAACAGTTCCTGCTGTTCCTTTGAGCTCACCCAAAGGAATAAAACAATGCAAAGACATTACCCACACTTTAAAAAATTCACTCCGAATGATTTTCTGCTGAATATGATCAATCACCATCTTAATCAGATCCTGGCATGTCACTCCAAAATACTGGCGTTCCGAATGGATTTTGATTATCAGCGAGGTACCAACCGATTCATTCGTAATTCTTCATTTGAGATACAGGATGACCTCCGGGAGTTAACCCTGGCTGTAATGCAAATGCCTCAATTCTGTGGCTGCTTCTGGGTACTGGAATGGACAAAGACAAATGCTATCCATGCTCATGCCATTTTTTATCTTAAAGGACAGAAGCATCAGAAGTCATTTCCGTTTATTCAACAGACTGGTGAATTGTGGCTGAAGATAACGAACGGCGAAGGGAAATACGAACGTTGCAAACCGAAGGACTACTACCAGGACGATATCAATAACGTCGTTGGTTATGACAACGACGAAGGCGTTAATAGCCTGAGACGTATTGCCAGCTATCTGACGAAAGAATCCCAGAAGAACGGAAATCTGATTTGGGGATGTAATGAGGTTCCTGAACCAGCCAGACAAGGCCGCCCCAGAAAGGGCAAATAATATAACGACTTTTTTACAGCACCACCGGTTGCTATGCCGGAGAGGGCAGCAGTAATTCTTAACCCATCTCCGGTTCCCACTTAGCTACCGGAGAATTCAATCATGACCATTAAACCTACCCTGCTCGAAGACCAGTTTATCAATATGGCTTTTATCACCCAACTCACCGGGTTAACGGATAAGTGGTTTTACAAACTCATCAAAGATGGTGAGTTTCCAAAGCCCACCAAATTTGGACGCAGTTCCCGCTGGCGGAAAAGTGAAGTGGAAGCCTGGCTTCAGGTCCGTATCGAAGAATCCCATAAGCAGCAGTAAGCCTTACTTCACCAAATAACATTCATCCAGACCGTGCTTGCACTATCCGCTCTCTGCGGAGGCTTACGGCTGCATGAAATTTAATAATCAAGGAAAATTACCGATGAAAAACATCCCATTGCTTAACCATTACCAAACCTGGCTCAATGATTTTACTCGAATCAATTTGTTCCATGGTTTGTGTCAGCAGGAAATAGAGCACTGGCACAAGCTTGCGATTACATCGTGCCAGTCATCGGGTGGTATGACATCGGAAATTGTCGTCCCACAGTGTCTGTTACAGGTCACTCAAACATCCCAGGAGGAAGAGTGTGCTGTTATCCCCCGACTGAACAAACGTACTGACTATTCTCTGTTACCCGGTGTGCTGCTCAGTGAATGTTACCGCCTTGGAAAAAGCAGACTGGCGGAACAATTACAGATGTTATTCCGGCTGCATACGCAACCGGGATTTCGGCAGACGCTGACGCTGCTGTGCTGGTGTGAACTGATTACAGGCAAGGATCTGGATGAATGGTATACGCTGCACTTACCGCTTCCTGATACGCTGAAGCAATGGATGTCAGAAAAACAGAAATCATATCGAGGGCTGAAGACACTGACTGAAAATTATATTCGTGCCACCAGGCCAATGTGAGGTCTGGAAAATGCGAGTACAAAAATGTTATATCGCACAGCGCAGCACTGGCGAAATTGTGCCTGCCCGCCAAGTGAATGTGATCGAAGGTGAAGAGTGGTACTGCCATCATTGTCAGTGCCCATTGATATTCCACCTCCCCACCAGAACTTCGCCGCCCTGGTTTGAACATGATATCCCACGGGGACAACCGGAAGCCTTGTTACAGTGCCCCTGGCTGGTACAAACAAGTGGAAAACCTTCTGCCGTAGAGAAACTCCAGCAACTCGTGACACAACTGCCCTCGATTATTACGACCACGGGGTGGCAATGCACGATGTGTGGCCTGTCGTATGGTGGTGAGAAACGCTGCCCTCAATGCAGAAAAGGGATATATAGTCGGGAGATACGAATTTAGTGATACGTACCAGGCAATCATGGGATTGATTGGTACACCAGAAAGTTATTATATGGGGGCATATAACTTCGGAGTAAAAATCAATCACTTTCCATCATCCGGCCCCTGGTGCTGGTGGATTGGTCATTAGTAGCCCACGACGGGTTGGTAATATTAATTAACCAACTGATATATAAACAATATCATCTCAATACCACGCCATATACGGTCACGCATACACGACAGCCTTAATGGCTGGTATTACCACCCTTTAAATCCTTAATCCCTTTAACTGCCCATTGCGGGTAAGGCTTTGTCCTGCCCGTAATTCATTACCCAAGGAGAATTATATGTTTGACAATATCTGTCTCGATAGACGGCATGCACCATTCAACACAACTTACCTACAACGTATTCTACGCGTTATCAATAACGCGACTGCAGAGTACGCACGGACGATGGCAGTTCGGGTAGACCTGCGTCTTCCTGACAATGTGCTCATTAACCG
Organism: Enterobacteriaceae bacterium Kacie_13; assembly: GCA_013457415.1. Classification (NCBI taxonomy): domain Bacteria; kingdom Pseudomonadati; phylum Pseudomonadota; class Gammaproteobacteria; order Enterobacterales; family Enterobacteriaceae; species Enterobacteriaceae bacterium Kacie_13. The sequence goes on along the minus strand of CP045665.1, from coordinate 616,037 downwards.
ACAGGGTCTGATATCTCATTTCATTGAATCCCTTGATGCAAAGATTACAGCGCGCTACAGAAGTAAGTTGAAGCAGGGTAAACGAACATATCCATGCCACCTGCGCGATGCCTGGGTTCGGGAAGTGGGTGAGATTAATCAGAAATCGCATTACCACATGGTGTTGTTCGTGAATAACGATACGTTCAATGGGCTGGGGAGTTACAAAGAAGATGGGACGGGCCTGGCGTCTCTGATACGAGAGGCCTGGTTAAGTGCTTTAAAGCTTAGTCACCGCCCAGAGCACTGGACGCTAGCCCGCTTTCCCGATAATCCGCTTTATTACCTGGATGTTAATTCAGCTTGTTACAGAGATATTTATGATCAACTGACGTTTCGGTTAAGTTATTTTGCGAAAGAACGCACTAAAGATTACAACAGGGAGGAACGGTCTTTTGGATGCAGCCAAAGTTAATAGGCTCGATATTACAACACGATAAACATTGGTTTTGACCAAGTTAAAATACACTGGTTACATCGTACTTTACCCTCAGCGGCATAGTCTCAACGCTTCCAACTTGGTAAACTCTCACCCAATTTCTCACGCGACAGGCAGCGTTTCAGCACTGATGCTTGTTACCCCCCCCCCTGTCGCGTTCTCAGTATTGTTTTCACCGGACACCATATGGCTATCAAGAAGAACGAACTTTACTCCTCCCTTTGGGCGAGCTGCGACGAGTTGCGTGGCGGAATGGATGCTTCACAGTACAAAGACTACGTGTTGACCCTACTGTTTATGAAGTACGTCTCTGACAAAGCTAAGGGCAACCCTTACGCGATGATTGAAGTTCCGGAAGGGGCAAGTTTTGACGATATGGTGGCCCTCAAGGGCAATAAAGAAATTGGCGAGAAGATTAACAAAACTATCGGATTACTGGCCGAAGCTAATGACCTGAAGGGCGTTATTGATATCGCTGACTTCAATGACGAAGACAAGCTGGGTAAAGGTAAGGAGATGATAGACCGCCTTTCCAAGCTGGTGGCAATCTTCGAAGGGTTGGATCTCTCTGCCAACCGCGTTGAAGGAGACGATCTGCTGGGTGATGCGTATGAATACCTGATGCGCCACTTTGCTACAGAGTCAGGTAAATCCAAGGGGCAGTTTTATACCCCTGCAGAGGTGTCGCGCATTCTGGCGAAAGTAATTGGCATCAGCAAGCAAACACCACAGGATGCTACCGTTTATGACCCTACCTGTGGTTCAGGCTCACTGTTGTTGAAAGCCAGTGACGAAGCAGGTTCCAAGGGGTTAACCATCTATGGGCAAGAGATGGATTATGCGACCAGCGCACTGGCGCGTATGAACATGATTTTGCACGACAACGCTACCGCTAAAATCTGGAAAGGCAACACCTTGGCCGATCCACATTGGAAGGATGGCAACGATAATCTGAGAACCTTCGACTTTGCTGTAGCCAACCCCCCTTTCTCCAACAAAAACTGGACCAGCGGCCTGGATGCTGCGAACGATACTTTTGACCGTTTTGTCTGGGGGACACCGCCAGAAAAGAATGGCGATTATGCTTTCCTGCTGCACATCATCAAAAGCCTCAAGAGTACCGGCAAAGGCGCTGTAATCTTACCTCACGGCGTTCTGTTCCGGGGCAATGCTGAAGCGCGTATTCGTGAGAATCTGCTCAAACAAGGTTATATCAAAGGCATTATTGGCCTGCCTGCTAACTTGTTCTACGGCACGGGCATCCCGGCATGCATCATCGTCATCGATAAAGAAGGCGCACAGGCTAGAGCGTTCAGTGCCAGTGACAATAGCCAGCAAGGCATCTTTATGATCGATGCCAGTAAGGGTTTTATTAAGGACGGCAATAAAAATCGCCTACGCGCCCAAGACATTCACAAAATTGTCGATGCATTTAATCGGGAACAGGAAATCTCTCGCTTCAGTCGCATGGTACCGCTGTCAGAAATTGCAGCCAACGACTTCAACCTCAATATCCCTCGCTATATCGACAGCAGTTATCCTGAAGATCTACACGACCTTTCAGGCCATTTGGCTGGTGGCATTCCTGATCGCGATATTGATGCTCTCAGTGCTTACTGGAAAATTTTCCCGACTTTACGTCAGGATCTGTTCGAACCTGCCCGCCCAGGCTACAGCAATGCTCGAGTAGAAGCAGTTAAAGTGAAAAGTACTATTCTGGCGCACTCGGAATTTACCGCATTCAAAGCAGGAGCACTAATCCCCTTTGAAAGGTGGTTTGCAGGTTGTCAGCTTGAAGAAATTGCTCGCGGTGACTCACCTAAACAGCTAATTGAAGAAATTGGCGAGCGACTTCTCTCTGCATATGCGTCTGAAGCCACTGCTGACACTCCGTTGCTCGAGAACTACGCTATCTATCAGTTATTAATGGACTACTGGATGGATGTGATGCAGGACGATGTTTATGTCCTGAGCCAAGATGGCTGGCAAGCCGGCAAAGTACTACGTGAGCTGGTTGTGGAAAAAGGCGAAAAACTCAAAGAGACGCCGGATCTTGTAATTGGTAAGAAGAAGTATAAGGCTGAACTGTTGCCGCCAGCACTTTTAGTAGTTCGCTATTTTGCTTTTGAGCAGAAACAGATCGATCAACTTCAAGTCGCATATGATGAAGCCGCCCAAGCACTTGAACGCTTCCTTGAAGAAAACAGCGGTGAGGATGGGTTACTTGCTGATGCAATGAACGACAAAGAGAAAGTGACTGCTGCCAGCGTTAAGGCACGACTTAAAGTTGCCACAGATAAAGAAGAAAAGACAGTACTGAAATCTGCTCAGGAATTGTTTGATTCTGAAACCAAAGCCAAAAAAGCGCATAAAGAAGCAGAGGAAAAACTGGATCTTGCTGTATTCGCTTATTATCCAAAGCTCACTGATAACGAAATAAAAATTCTGGTGGTACAGGATAAATGGAAAGCAAGTCTGACTAGTGCTCTGGAAGCGGAGATTGAACGTGTCACACAGCGGCTGGCCAAACGAGTCAAAGAACTGGAGGAGCGCTATAGCGTATCTTTGCCCGTTCTTACTCAAAATGTTACTGAACTAGAGTCAAGAGTTGCAGCTCATCTGAAGATGATGGGGCTGGAGTGGGTATGATGGAGAATCAGAGTGAAATGCATACCGACAAACCAATTCCTGCAGGATTTAAACTTACGGAAGTGGGTGTAATTCCCGAGGATTGGGCTGTTGAGCCGTTATCAATGATTACTGAACCTAAAAGGCCAATCTCCTATGGAATCGTACAAACTGGTCCTTCTGTAGTTAATGGTATCCCCTGCATTAGAGTTGTCGATATATCAAACGGAAAAATCCAAACTGATAACCTAATAACAACATCAGAAAAAATTAGTGAATCTTATCGTAGAACAATACTTCAGAAAGATGATATTTTAATTCCCCTTAGAGGTAAGGTCGGCGAGATAGCTATTGTTGATAAATATACTCAAGGTGCAAATCTCACGAGAGGTGTGGCGTTAATTGCACTAAAGAGTACGTATGATTCAAGATATGTAAAACAATATTTATCCTGTAAGGATTCAGCAGACCGATTCCTCGCATCTATGAACGGATCGGCTCTCCAAGAAATAACAATAGCAACACTAAGAAATTTTTCTCTTGCCCTACCAAGTTCGCTCAAAGAACAGATCGCCATTGGTAATGTGCTATCCGATATCGATGTCCTAATTACCGAGTTTGAGAAGTTAATCGCTAAAAAACAGGCCATCAAAACCGCTACCATGCAACAACTGCTGACGGGTCGTACTCGTCTACCGCAATTTGCTAAACATCCTGATGGAACTCTTAAGGGATACAAAATCTGTGAATTAGGTAAACTACCAGAGGATTGGACCGTATTAACCTATGGTGAAATATTTGATTTTTTATCTACATCCACCAATCCCCGCGCTGACCTCAGCCATAATGGTGAATATGGATATATACACTACGGTGACATCCATACAAAATGGAATAATAAGCTTGACGCTAGTGCCGTAGAATTGCCAAAGATATCAAAAAAATTAGTATCCTCTTCGTTTTTAGAAAATGGTGATGTAATTATGGCTGACGCTTCAGAAGATTACAGTGGCATCGGTAAAAGTATTGAAGTATGCAGTATTGGCAACAAAAAAATAGTGGCTGGCTTGCATACATATCTACTAAGAGATAAATACAAACAGCTATCTGATGGATATAGAGGTTATTTGCATAGCAATTTAAATGTAAAAAAAATAATTGATCAATTAGCAACCGGAATGAAAGTTTTTGGTATTTCAAAAAATAATCTTTTGTCTGTACCAGTACCGGTTCCCTCTAAACAAGAGCAAGCCGCAATTGCTACCATCCTCTCAGATATGGATGCCGAGCTTACTACAATGGAACAAAAACTAGCCAAGGTTCGCGATATAAAACAAGGGATGATGCAACAACTACTGACCGGACGTATTCGACTACCTCTGGAACAATATGCTTGAATATAAACATATTACACAGAATATGGGACATTACGGTAGGATCCTTATACTGTTGTGCTTACTGATTGGTACTAGGAGGACTCCATCTTGATTAGAAAACTGACAATCCATGGTTTCAAATCGATCATGCAGGAACAACCTATTGAGTTAGGAAGAGTGAACTGTTTTATTGGTGCGAATGGAGTAGGTAAAAGCAACCTTCTAGAAGCATTAGGCGTACTCGGTGCTGCTGCCAATGGAGTAGTGGATGATGAAAGCCTCCTACGTCGGGGTGTACGGGCTGGTGTACCACGACTTTATAAGAGTTCATTTGCCAGTGAACGTACACCTTCCCATATCAGAATTACTGCTACGGGTGATATGAGCGAGTGCTATAGGGCATCCCTGCTCAATCCGTTAGATTCCCCGGAACCAGCCTGGTCTTATAAGACAGAATATCTCTATGATGGGGAAAACGAGGTAATTGCCGATGGAGTCCGTAACAAGAAAAATCTCAATCCATTGGCAGGTCTAGCAGCACTTAAGATGGTGGAACTAGAAGAATCCAATCCTGCGGCACAGTTGATGAGATCCTTACAGGAATATGCAATTTATTGTCCTAACACCCCAACTTTGCGTGGAATAACCCCTGATCTTCAATCTCGCCGTCCCGTTGGGCTAAATGGAGGCCAATTAGCTGAAGCATTTGAGCTTTTACGCATCTATCTTGAATCAATGGGAGATGAAGGAGAAGAAATACTTGATGAAGTGCTGACATTGATCGACTGGGTGGCTGATGTTCGTATTACTACACAGGCCGGAAATTTACTTTCTCCCAAAGTGCCCAGGAGTAAGCATTTGCTCAAGTTTACTGACCGCTTCATGCAAAAAAGCCGCAATGAATTGACAGCTTATGATGCAAGTGAAGGAGCTCTATACGTTCTGTTTACAGCGGTATTGTGCCTCTTACCACAATCACCGAAAATATTTGCAGTCGATAATCTCGACCAAGCTCTCAACCCTCGACTACTTGCGAGTCTGACTAAACATTTGTCTAAATGGTTGCAACATTTCGATCCGCAACGTCAATTGCTGTTTACTGCACATAACCCCGCTGTATTGGATGGACTGGATTTAACTGATCCCGAAACTCGATTATTTGCTGTAGAGCGAAATAGCAATGGGCTAACTTGCTTTCGTCGCATTGAGTTGACATCTGCATTGATTAAGTTGAATCAGGAGTACCCATTATCACGATTATGGCTGATGGGTCATTTGGGGGCAGTTCCCAATGTCTGATATTCGTATAGCTCTCGTGGCTGAAGGGCCAACAGATTATGTGGTTATAGAAGCAGCACTAAAGGCAATCTTAGCCCCAAGATCCTTTATCTTGACACAATTGCAGCCAGAACCTACTCAGCCAGCAATGGGCAGTGGTTGGGGTGGTGTCTTAAAATGGTGCTATGAAACGAGCAGGCGACATATCGGTTCTTTAGATGACGATCCGACGCTAAGTAGCTTCGACCTCCTCATTATTCATTTGGATGTTGATGTATCAACCTTTCGGTACGCTGACTGTGGAGCAGACATTGTTGCACTATCACAGCATTATGGTTGGCTGGGACTCCCTTGTGCCCGGCAATGTCCTCCAGCCAGTGATTCAGCCGATGCCCTGGAGAATGTTCTAAGTTCATGGCTCGGTGGTGTAACTTTGGGGAATCATTCAGCATTATGTTTTCCAGCTCAGTCGTCAGGTATGTGGCTTGCAGCAGCAACGTTGAACGCAGGGCATCCATTGTTACTAAATGCGGAATGCAATATTGGTCTTGAAGATGGCTTAAGTCATCTGAATAAAGCGACAAAAATAAAGAAAACTAAACGAGATTATCAAGCTAAAGCACCTAATATTGTTAACAATTGGCAAACGGTTAAAGCACTAAGTATTCAGGCTCAACGATTTGAAAGTGCAATTATCGCTGCCATCTAATTTATGGATAGATTATGAATAATGTCGGCCAGCGTGAACGCATAACACAAAAACGTGTTATCCAACTATTCACCGAGCACTTAGGTTATCGCTATCTGGGAAACTGGCATAAACGCGAAGACAACAGCAACATCGAACCCGGCTTAGTTTCTGCCTGGCTAACAAAATGTGGCGTTTCAGAAGTGCTTATCGACCGAGTATTGCGACAACTTGACCGAGCCGCAAGTCTCGGCGAAGGCCGTATCCTCTACGATGCCAACAAAGAGGTCTATCGCCTGTTGCGCTACGGCGTAAAGGACAAGGAAGGTGCAGGCGAGCAGAATCAGACCATCTGGCTGGTGGACTGGAAAAATCCAGAAGCGAATGATTTTGCTATTGCTGAAGAAGTGACACACAACGGCGAAAATAAGAAACGCCCGGATCTGGTTCTGTATGTTAACGGCATTGCACTTGGTGTGATTGAGCTTAAACGTTCTACAGTGTCAGTTTCAGAAGGTATACGCCAAAACCTCGATAACCAGCAAAAAGCATTTATCCGTAACTTCTTCACCACTATCCAATTGGTGATGGCCGGTAATAATTTAGAAGGGCTTCGCTATGGCGTAATCGAAACGCCGGAGAAATATTATCTCCAATGGAAAGAAGCGGCTGAGTCCCCCCATTCCAACATGCTCGATCGTCATCTGGCCCAGATTTGTAATAAACAGCGCCTGCTGGAATTGATCCACGACTTTATCGTCTTTGATGCTGGGGTGAAAAAAACCTGTCGCCATAACCAATATTTTGGCGTCGCTGCAACGAAACCTTATATTCAACGTAACGAAGGCGGAATCATCTGGCATACCCAGGGCAGCGGTAAAAGTCTGACTATGGTTTGGCTGGCAAAATGGATCAGAGAAAATATCACTGATAGTAGAGTGCTGATCATAACCGACCGCACAGAGCTAGATGAACAAATCGAAAAAGTCTTCAACGGCGTGGAAGAGGAAATCCTTCGCACCCGAAGCGGAGCAGATTTGGTAACTCGCCTTAATCAAACCAAACCCTGGCTTATATGTTCGCTAGTACATAAATTTGGCCGTCACGAAGAGGATGACATAGAGGCCGACACTGACGATTTCATCGAACAAATGAAACGAAGTATTCATGCCGATTTTAGCCCGAAGGGAAAATTGTTCGTATTTGTGGATGAGTGCCACCGAACCCAGTCCGGCAAATTGCATTCGGCAATGAAAAGCATACTCCCAGATGCGCAGTTTATCGGCTTCACTGGCACCCCACTGATGAAGAAAGATAAGAAAAAGTCAGTCGAAATCTTCGGGCCCTATATTCACACTTATAAATTCGACGAAGCAGTGAATGATGGAGTTGTGCTGGATTTGCGCTACGAGGCTCGTGACATCGATCAACGAGTGAAATCTCAGAAAAAAGTCGACCAGTGGTTTGATGCCAAAACCTCTAAACTCTCTCGCCTTGGTCAGCAGCAACTCAAACAGAAATGGGCTTCAATGCAGAAGCTATTGTCGAGTCGCTCGCGACTAGAGCAAATTGTGGCTGACATCCTTCTCGATTTCGAACAAAAACCACGACTCGCCAACGGTCGCGGTAATGCCATGTTGGTCTGTTCTAGTGTTTATCAGGCCTGCAAGTGCTATGAGATGTTCAGTGAGGCAGGTTTCGCCGGTAGATGTGCCATCGTCACTAGCTATCAGCCGAATGCCAGTGAGATTAAAGGTGAGGAAAGTGGCGAAGGGCTGACTGAGAAACTAGCCAAGTACAACATCTATCGCAAAATGCTTGCGGAGTATTTTGAGCAGCCGGAGGCTGAGGCAGCCAAACGCGTGAGTGATTTTGAAAAAGAGGTCAAACAACGCTTTATCAAAGAACCTGGCCAGATGCGCCTATTGATAGTCGTTGATAAGTTATTGACTGGGTTTGATGCCCCCTCTGCAACTTACCTTTATATCGACAAAAAAATGGCTGACCATAACCTCTTCCAGGCGATCTGCCGGGTTAATCGACTCGATGGGGAGGACAAAGAATACGGTTATATTGTCGACTATAAAGATCTTTTCCGCTCGCTGGAAAAAACAGTTCAGGACTACACTGCAGAAGCTTTTGATGGCTACGACAAAGAAGATGTAGCCGGGTTACTGAAAGATCGTTTGCAACAGGCCAAAATTGATTTGGATGGCGCGCTTGATGTAGTTCGCACTCTTTGCGAACCAGTTCGCATGCCACGACATCAGCTAGATTATCAGCACTATTTCTGTGGTGAACCCGGTGCAGTAGCCGAACAATTATCCGAGAAAGAAGCGCTACGACTAACACTTTATCAATCTGTGGCGAGGCTTATCCGCACTTTTACTGGTCTGGCAGGTGAACTGACAGATGCTGGCTATAGTGAGCAGCAGGCAGAGAAAATCCGCCTCGAAGTTGAGTTTTACTCGAAAGTTCGCGATGAAATCAAAATAGCCAGTGGCGATCTCGTGGATATGAAGCAGTTCGAGCCAGGTATGCGGCAGATGCTAGATCTTTGGGTGGATGCCGATCCAAGTGAAACGCTGATGGACTTTGAGCAGCTAGGGCTACTTGAGCTGATTATTGAACGCGGAGAAGGCGCACTGGATGGACTTCCAGCCGACATGCGTGGCAACCAGGAGGCCATGGCTGAGGCGATTGAAAATAACGTTCGCAGAACCATTGTTGATGAAAATCCGGTCAACCCGAAATACTACGAAAAAATGTCGGTGTTGCTTGATGAACTGATTGCACTTCGTCGTCAACAGGCTATCTCCTATCAAGAGTATCTGGAGCACGTACGTGAACTAGCGAAGCAGGTGAAACATCCACAGTCAGGTAGTAAAAGTACTTATCCAGCAAGCATTGATACTCTCGCCAAGAAAGCGTTGTATGACAACCTCGGGCAGGATGAAGTGTTAGCTATAAAGATAGATACTGCAGTACGTCACACTAAAAAGGCCGACTGGTATGGAGATCGTTTTAAAGAGCGCGAGATCAGCTTCGCTATTGCAGAAGAAATTAAAGGTTATGCAGTGACGGTCGCGGATGTGATGGCCTTGGTGAAGGCCCAGAAGGAGTATCGCTGATGCCTTTGGTTACCTTTGGTGAACTCACTTTGGATTTACAGCGAAAAAAAATTAAAAACCTGCATATCAGCGTTCTACCTCCGGATGGCCGAGTAAGAGTATCAGCCCCCGTCTCACTGTCAGACACAGCGATCAGGATGGCTGTAGTCAGAAGGCTGGTTTGGATTCGACAGCAGCAAGCACAATTTCAGGCTCAGCCGCGCCAGAGTGAACGAGAAATGTGTAGTGGCGAAACACACTACCTTTGGGGAAGAGGATATCGGCTGGATGTAGTTTTAGTGGATAAGCCCGCTGAAGTGAAACTCCAAGGTGGTTGGATACGAATGAAAGTACCTCCACATTATGATACGGCCCAGCGGGAAGCCCTTCTCAACCAATGGTATCGCAGTATTTTAAAACAAAGACTGCCAAAGTTAATGGCAAAATGGCAGCCGGAAATGAAGGCTGAAGCCAGTTATGTTGGCATCAAGCGAATGAAGACTAAATGGGGTAGCTGTAATCCTCAGACCGCACGTATCTGGATAAATCTCGAGCTGGTGAAAAAACCTCCTGAATGCCTTGAATTCATTGTGGTCCACGAGCTAGTTCATCTACACGAACGCAAGCACAACGAGCGTTTTACCGCTCTAATGAACATGCACTTACCAAATTGGCGCGAACACAGAGCTAAGTTGAATAAAATGCCCTTGGCTTATAATCATTGGGGATATTGAAATTTAATCAGAAAATGGTTGATACTATTGCATCAACCATCTCCATCAATTATCAATAAAACCTTTCATTTCTCTTTCTAATTCATGCAATGTTGATAGTAGTTCTTCACGCTGTTGACGTAAGCTGTCAAGATCAATAAAAACCTGCTCTTCATGCTTCTTAACATACCGAGATATATTTAAATTAAAATCATTTTCTTGTATTTCATCAAAAGAAGCCACATGTGAAAAATTGCCGACACTACTTCTTTCAAAGTAGCATTCTGATACCTTTCCAATGATTTCATCTGTTATTAAATTGCGCCCCTTTACGGGTTTAGCCAAATCAGATGCGTCGATAAACAGGACATTAGAATTCTTTTTATCTCTCCTGAAGATCAAAATGGCGGTTGGTATCCCTGTCCCAGGAAGCAACCTATCTGGTAGACCTATTACCGCATCTAACAACCCTTCACTAACTAAATTTTTCCTTATGTTCTCCTCTTGACCTCCACGGAACAATACCCCGTGAGATACCAGTATAGCCATTCTACCAGTTGCTCTTTTAAGTGTTGAAACCATGTGCAAAATAAAGGCATAATCACCCTTAGCCTGAGGTGGAAAACCTAAATTAAAACGACCATAATCATTATGTACTAAATCATCATGATTCCAACCGATAATGTTTAACGGTGGGTTAGAAGCAACTACATCAAACTTCATCAATCTATTATCTGTATCCAGAAGCAGAGGGTTAGATATTACATCCCCCCATTCTATCCGGCTATTAATCTCGTTATGCATAATCATATTCATTTTAGCCAAGGCCCAACTGGATCTATTAACCTCTTGACCAAATAAGGTATAATTATTGCTTATAAAGGATTTTTTTATTTTTTCCCCTAGGGTAATTAAAAGAGAACCAGACCCACAAGTAGGATCACAAATACTATCTCCATCCTTAGGCTGCAATAACTCTGCAAATAGTAATGAAATACCTTCTGGGGTATAAAACTCTGCCCCCCTCATCGCCGAGTCAGATGCAATCTTTTCAAAAAGATATCTACATGCCACTTTAATCTTGTCATTACCATCCTGGGTATAACCAAAATTCATTTCAGGACGTGCAAATATAGCGAGTAAATCATTAAGCATCCGATCTCTTTCTGATCTTGCGCCAAAATTAACCGTCGCAAATTGTATAGACTCGAATAAATAACCACCTCTAATTTGACAGACCGAATCAATAGCCTGATCAATTAATCTCAGCGAGTCGTCAATCCTCTCTCCAATATAATCACCATGATTCTTAGCCTCATGATATATCTTATAAAAACTCGCATTCCGTGGTACTCGAGAAACAATTTCTAACAACTCAGAATAGTCTTCATTAATTAAATCATCTGCATAGTCAGTCTTTACATCAGAAATATATTTCAGCAATAACATTGAAAATATATAATCTTTATAAGAAGATGAGTCAACTTTCCCTCTAAATAAATCACAAGCAAGTAAAAGTGATTTGTGAAGTGCCTTCATTTCACTCATTTTCTAACTCCTCGCTATTAATGATATTTTCACATATACCATCAAAGAGCACATCGCCATTTTGTATTAGTGAATTATAAATTACTTTTTGTTTAATCCAGTTTCTATTAATAAAACCAATTTTTTCTTGAACTCCCAAATTTGGGAGTTTAACAATCACTTTAGAAACCGCTTTTGAATTAATTTTACTAATACTAGTACCTTCACTCAAACTGCGAATATATTTACTTCCGGAAGTAGAGTTTATATACCAATGTAAATAATGTGGTAGTATTAGATTTTCATTACATCTTATCACTGCTAACTGATTGGACGTAATGATTGGTTTGCCTAGATTCTCTTCGATAATCCCAGCTGAAAACACAGGCCCCCGCAGACGTAATAAAATATCATTAGGGAAAAGATAATGTTTCTCAGGATTACCTTCTGGGATAACAGAGGTTAAAGCACCAAGATCTAAAATGCCGTCAAGTCCAATATCTTTCGTCTGGATAAGATAACATGAGCCTTGCTCACCAGCATCTTGTATCGCCGATTTAAAGGGCATCCCTAAGCGGATCTCAGCAACACTCTCTAATGTAACAATTTTATGCATAAGTAAGTTAGGGAGATTACTCTCCCTTTCCTCCAGTTGTTTTAAGTACAATCGAGTGTTTCCAATTCACATCCCCCACACGTACATCTAAATCCATCTGCAATGAGGAAAAGGAGAGCGCGTGTATCAGCATGACGATACAAGCCATATTCCCTCCCTTACTTATTGACTTTTTACGCAGGGATTGATATTTTTTCTCGTTCATTTTGTTAGAGCCTCTCATAGCGGGTTTGGTCAGAATGTTTCGGGTAAAAAGCAGCGGCAACTGCTATTTACTCCCTCTCTTACCTAGGTAGTAGCGTCGTACTAGGTCAGTGAGAAGACTTTAACAGGTTTTAGAGAATTTACGCAACAGTAGCGTCGTACTACTTTTTCAAGATATGATTGTCTCTATGCATCATGGGATCATTAAGCTCATGATTATTATCATTTATCTTGCAAATCCATGATGGAAAAATATTTTGGTATTACTTTCCAAAATCAAACGGACTTACTCCTTTCTCCCGATTCGCATCAAGATAATTAGCCCACCACTGCAGCATCAGTCTGCGCTCCCCCAGATGCTCGGCCTTATGAATGTAAGCTGCACGCACTGAGTTACGTTCCTGGTGACTCATCTGACGCTCTACTGCATCCCTCGACCATAATCCAGATTCAATCAGAGAACTACAAGCCATCGTCCGGAAACCATGGCCACACACTTCCATTTTCGTATCATAGCCCATCACTCGCAAAGCCTTGTTCACCGTATTCTCACTCATCGGCTTACGCGGATCGTGATCGCCCACGAAGATAAGGTCACGGTTCCCATTCATGCTTTTGATCTTTTCCAGAATAGCTAAGGCTTGGCGCGACAAAGGAACAAGATGAGGTGTTCGCATCTTTGAACCGCGCTGAGAGTGTTTAACACCTTCCAACGGCTCGCGCTCACCAGGAATCGTCCACATAGCGGTTTCAAAATCCACTTCTGTCCAGCGGGCAAAACGTAGCTCGCTTGAACGGATGAAAACTAATAAAGTGAGTTCCACGGCCAACCTGGTTAACGGCCTGCCGGAGTAGTGATCAATGCGATGAAGTAATTCAGGAATGCGATTGAGTTCTAGCGCTGCGCGATGCTGTCTTTTAGCCGTAGCAACTGCACCGGCAATCTCTTGCGCGGGGTTATAATCGATTAAGCCGCTCTGAACGGCAAATCGCATAATCGCGGTAGTTCGTTGCTGTAAGCGAGCGGCGACTTCGAGCCGTCCGGATGACTCAACTGCTTTGATGGGTACAAGTAGGTCTCGCGTTTTCAGTTCTGCAATGTTCCGCTTACCAATGGCAGCAAAGAGATTATCCTCTAGGCTTTTCAATACACGAGCACTATGCGGTGTGGACCACTTCTGATTACTGGCATGCCAGTCCCTGGCAACTACTTCAAACGTTATCGCTTCTTGCTCCTGCTCCATCTGAACGACTTTCTTGTTCTCACTAGGATCTACACCGTTAGCTAACTGCTTACGGGCTTCGTCTCGCCGTGCCCTGGCATCCGCTAAGGAAACTTCAGGGTATTTCCCCAATGCCAGCATCTTCTCTTTGCCGCCGAAGCGATAACGTAGCCGCCAGTATTTTGAGCCGTTAGGATGAACCAGCAAAACCATGCCGTCACCATCGGTAAGCTTATAGGCTTTTTCTTCAGGCTTGGCCGTACGAACCTTCACATCACTCAGAGCCATGTTGAGTATCCTTTCAAGGGTTCTGTGTGGGTACAAACATTATCGAACCGGGATATACCCGCATTTGTACCCGCATCAGTAAGTTGATGTAGATTGAATCAGGTTGACTTATGTTGACTGAAAAAGCGAGGAAAGCCTTGCGGGGACTGGATTTTAGACATAAAAAAAGACCTCAGTTGAGGTCTATTTACATACTAATGGTGCCGAAGGCCGGAATCGAACCGGCACGCCTTGCGGCGGTTGATTTTGAGTCAACTGCGTCTACCGATTTCGCCACTTCGGCACAGAAAGTAGTATGCGGAAAACGTGGGCATTATACCCAGCCCAGCAGGTCACGCAATACTTATCCTACCTTGTTCGGTTTAAGTGTTGAAAAAACAGGCATTGGCCGCATTGCTAGTAGGTTTTGCTGACAAATATCTTTGGATTGAGCGCTTTTTTCCCATGCCGTTTTAGAAACTTCGCATTAGTATACAAACCACAAATTCTTAATGGCCTGTTGATGGATATCCGCTTGTTGAAAAAAATCTCTCTTTCGCTCCTCGCGCTGGCCTTTGCCAGTACGCCTTTATGGGGCTATGCGCAGCAGAATGCGCGTCTGGCGTCGCAGGTCGTAGATGATCATGCAGAACACATTTTTTACGGCAGCGGCGCGATGGGAATGGCGCTGGTGGTGGTGGATAATAACCAGCAGGTATTCCGCAGCTTTGGCGAGACCCGTCCCGGTTCCGACGTACGCCCGCGTGAAGATTCCGTGGTACGCATCGCCTCGCTGACCAAGCTCATCACCAGTGAAGTGCTGGTCAAAATGGCGCAGCAGGGCAAAGTCAGTATTAACGATCCGCTGCGCAAGTACGCGCCAGCCGGTGCCCGCGTGCCGAGTTACAGCGGTACCAATCCAATCACGTTGTTAAATCTGGCGACGCACACCAGCGGCCTGCCGCGTGAACAACCGGGCGGCGTGGCACATCGTGATGTCTTTACCTGGCCGACCAAAAGCGATCGCTGGAACTGGCTGAGCGTTGCTAAGCTGACCGTACCACCAGGTGCCCGAGCGTCTTACTCAAATCTGGCGTTTGACCTGCTGTCAGATGCGTTATCGAAAGCGGCTAATAAACCTTATCCGCAGCTGCTGCGCGAGCAGATTACCCAGCCGCTGGGTATGACCGATACCACGCTGACGCCTAACGCCAGCCAGTGTTCGCGGCTGATGGTCGGGCTGCGTCCAAGCCCTTGCATCAATACCATTGCCGCAGCGGGCAGCGGCGGCCTGTATTCCACGCCAGCCGACATGGGTCGCTGGATGCGCCAGTTCCTTGGGCAGCGCACCACTACCGCCGAAATGGCGCAAAAGATGTATTACAAACGTTCCGATTTAGTATCGCTGAAAGGCATGGACGTGCCGGGTATGGCGGATTCACTGGGCATGGGATGGGTAACGATGGCACCTACGCCGTTGCTGCCGCGCATCATCCAGAAAACCGGTGGCGGCGGTGGCTTCATTACTTATGTCGCGATGGTGCCTCAGCGCGGTATTGGCGTGTTCGTGGTGGTCACCCGCAGCGAGCTGACTAAGTTCAAAAACATGAGTGATGGCGTTAACGATCTGGTCGCTGAACTGGTGCGAAATAACGAAATCTGACAGCTCAGAGACCAATATACAGACGTAAAAAAAGCAGGCTCAGCCTGCTTTTTGTTTATCTGTATTGGCGGTTTTACTTCTTCTTCAACAGTAAATACATGCTGATGACGAGGAATAGTCCGCTTGGCAACAGCGCGCCTAATATCGGCGGAATACTGTAAACCAGGCTCAGCGGGCCGAAAATCTGGTCAAGTACGTAGAACAGGAAGCCGAAGCAAATCCCCGTCACCACGCGCACACCCATCGGCACGCTACGCAGCGGCCCGAAGATGAACGACAGCGCCATCAGCATCATCACCGCAACAGACAGTGGCGAGAAGATTTTACTCCACATGTTGAGCTGATAACGTTTGGACTCCTGCCCGCTCTGCTTGAGGTATTTCACGTAGTTGTAGAGGCCGCTTATCGACAGCGCATCCGGGTCGAGCGCCACAACGCCCAGCTTGTCGGGAGTCAGGTTGGTTTTCCACACACCAGTCAGCGTCTGGGAGCCGGTGATTTGTAGTTTATCGGTCAGATCGGACTCATCTACTTGCGACAGTTTCCACTCGCCATTATCGAAGGTCGCGGAAGACGCATAACGCACCGACTGCAGCTTGTTCGCGTTATCGAAGTGATAGATGTTCACGCCGGTCAGCTCTTTCTCGCCCGCCACGCGTTCGATATAGATAAAGTCATGGCCATCTTTCGCCCACAATCCATTCTGAGTGGAAAGCAGCGAACCGCCGTACATCTGCTGCGCACGGTAGTTACGCGCCATCTGTTCGCCCTGTGGCGCGACCCATTCGCCGATCGCCATGGTCAACAGCACCAGCGGGATCGCCGTTTTCATCACCGACGCAGCAATCTGCATGCGGGTGAATCCAGACGCCTGCATCACCACCAACTCACTGCGCGTTGCCAGCGTACCCAGACCGAGCAGTGCGCCGAGAAGTGCTGCCATCGGGAAGAAGATTTCGATATCTTTTGGCACGCTGAGTAAGGTGTAAAGCCCTGCGCCCGCCGCTGAATATCCACCCTGCCCGACTTTACGCAGCTGGTCGACAAACTTGATGATGCCAGAGAGTGACACCAGCATGAACAACGTCATCATGATGGTGTTGAAGATAGTGCGACCGATGTACCGGTCTAATACGCCAAACATCAGGCAGCTCCTCTCAAGCGTGCGCGGATCTTACGAACCGGCAAGGTATCCCATGCATTCAGAATCAATGCCAGCCCGAAGTAGACCAGGTTCGTTCCCCACATCCAGATCATCGGATCCAGCTTGCCTTTCGCGCCGTTGGAGCGCAGTGAGGTTTGCAGCAGGAAAAAAATCAGATAGAGCAGAATCGCCGGTAACATGCTGAGAACGCGCCCCTGACGCGGGTTAACCACACTCAGCGGAACCACTAACAGCGCCATGATGAAAACTGACACGATCAGCGTTAAGCGCCAGTTCAGCTCTGCACGCGCTTCCGGTTCATCGGAGTGCCAGAGTTGTGCCATGGTCATCTGATCGGATTCATTCGGATCAAGCTGCACGGTCTGATGGCCGATCACGGCGAGATAGTCGGTGAAGTCAGTAATGCGGAAATCTCGCAGCAGCGCGGTGCCTTCGTAGCGGGTGCCCTGATCCAGCGTGACAACCTGAGAACCATCCGGACGCTGAACCATATGGCCTTTATCAGCCACCACGACGGAAGGACGCTGGTTACCACTCGGACGCAGTTGCGCCAGAAAAACGTTATGGAACTCTTTGCCTTTCACGTTGCCGACGAACAGCACGGCATTGCCGTTCTGCGCCTGCTGGAACTGGCCTTCGACCATGGCTGCCATGCTTGGGTTGGCTTTAGCTTCCGCCAGCACTGCATCCTGATGCTTGGATGACCAGGGGCTAAGCCAGATAGCGTTGACGCCAGCGAAAACTGAGGTAAATAACGCCAAAACCAGCGCAGCGATAACCAGTGACCGTTTTCCGAGGCCACAGGCGTGCATGACCGTGATTTCACTGTCGGTATACAATTTCCCGAGCGTCATCAGCAAGCCGAGGAAAAGGCTGAGAGGAAGAATAAGCTGCGCCATTTCCGGAATACCTAAACCCAGAAGTGACAGAACTAAATTTGTTGGGATATCGCCATCGACTGCCGCTCCAAGCACTCTGACCAGCTTCTGACAGAAGAAGATGAGAAGCAGAATGAAGAGAATGGCAAATTGGCTCTTGAAGGTTTCCCTAACCAGATATCTAATGATGATCACGCTTAATACGCCTGTGAAAACTTGTCTTTTTGAAGGAAAATCGCTAGTTTCATCGCTAATCCGTCATTTATTCTCATCATATGGCAACCTTCACAGCTAAAATAGTATTACAACACCGAGAATTGGGGTGTCCTATAGGAACATGCTTATAGCCGCCAAAATAAAAACTAACGCCGTTTAAGGTTAACACAGGTCGTTAACACAATGACGGGAGAGTGTCTCCGGCGACCATTCTAGCCGTACCTCCCGCCCTTGTCTTTAAGATTCAGGAGAGTGCATGGAGTTCAGCGTAAAAAGCGGTAGCCCGGAAAAACAACGCAGTGCCTGTATTGTAGTCGGCGTTTTCGAACCTCGCCGTCTGTCACCGATTGCCGAACAACTCGATAAAATCAGTGATGGCTACATCAGCGCCCTGCTTCGCCGTGGCGAACTTGAAGGCAAAGTGGGTCAGACCCTGTTGCTGCATCATGTACCGAATATTCTTTCAGAGCGCATTTTGCTGATTGGCTGTGGCAAAGAACGCGAACTGGATGAGCGCCAGTACAAACAAGTTATCCAGAAAACGATCAACACCCTCAACGACACCGGTTCTATGGAAGCCGTTTGCTTCCTCACCGAGCTGCACGTTAAAGGGCGTAATACTTATTGGAAAGTGCGTCAGGCGGTCGAAACCTCCAAAGAATCGCTTTATACCTTTGACCAGCTGAAAAGCAATAAAGTCGAACCACGCCGTCCGCTGCGTAAAATGGTCTTCAACGTGCCAACGCGCCGTGAGCTGACCAGCGGTGAGCGCGCTATCCAGCATGGTCTGGCAGTGTCTGCCGGTATTAAAGCGGCGAAAGACCTCGGCAACATGCCACCTAACATCTGTAACGCCGCGTATCTGGCATCACAGGCGCGTCAGCTTGCCGACGCGTTCAGCACCAACATCACCACGCGCGTCATCGGCGAACAGCAGATGAAAGAGTTGGGGATGAATGCCTACCTGGCCGTCGGTCAGGGTTCGAAAAACGAATCGCTGATGTCGGTGATGGAATATAAGGGTAATCCTAATCCGGACGCTAAGCCTATCGTGCTCGTCGGTAAAGGCCTGACCTTCGATTCCGGCGGTATTTCCATTAAGCCTGCGGCTGATATGGATGAAATGAAGTACGACATGTGCGGCGCAGCTGCGGTCTATGGCGCAATGCGCGTGGTGGCTGAACTGAATCTGCCGCTGAACGTCGTGGGCGTTCTGGCAGGCTGTGAAAACATGCCTGGCGGTCAGGCGTTCCGTCCGGGCGATGTGCTGACCTCGATGTCAGGTCAGACTGTCGAAGTGCTGAACACCGATGCAGAAGGCCGGCTGGTGCTGTGCGATGCGCTGACCTACGTCGAACGTTTCGATCCTGAACTGGTGATTGACGTCGCCACGCTGACCGGCGCCTGTGTGATCGCCCTTGGTCATCACATCACCGGTTTGCTGTCGAACCACAATCCGCTGGCACATGAGCTGATTGGTGCGTCCGAACAGGCGGGTGACCGCGCCTGGCGTCTGCCGCTGGCTGATGAATATCAGGAGCAGCTGGATTCCAACTTTGCAGATATGGCGAACATCGGCGGACGTGCAGGTGGTGCTATCACCGCCGGTTGCTTCCTGTCCCGCTTCACCCGCAAATACAGCTGGGCGCATCTGGACATCGCCGGTACGGCGTGGCGTTCAGGGAAAAATAAAGGCGCAACCGGTCGTCCTGTCGCGCTGCTGGCGCAGTTCCTGCTGAACCGGGCCGGTCTTGACGGCGATGAATGATCTGATTCACCCGTCAAATAAGGTATAATTTTGACAATCAGGGTTTGGTTCGCCAAACCCTTCACAGGCGGGCGCACCCAGTTGCGCCCCTGTTTTTTCTCAGCAGCACAGTGAACTCATCATGAAACAGGCAACCTTCTTTCTTCTCGATGCGCCGGATGCCAGTGGCGAGCTCAGCTCGCACGAAGCGCTGGCCTGTCAGGTCGCCGCTGAACGTTACCGGATGGGCAAACGTGTCCTGCTGGCCTGTGAAAGTCAGGCACAGGCCGAGCGTCTGGATGAAGCACTCTGGAAGCGCGATCCGACCCACTTCGTGCCGCACAATCTGGCGGGTGAAGGCCCGCGTTTTGGCGCACCGGTGGAGCTCTGCTGGCCGGGCAAGCGTGGCAATGCGCCGCGCGACCTGCTGATCAGCCTTTTACCTGAGTTTGCAGATTTTGCTACTGCTTTCCATGAAGTGGTAGACTTCGTTCCTTACGAAGATTCCCTTAAACAACTTGCGCGCGAACGCTATAAAGCCTATCGCAGCGTGGGTTTCTCTTTGACGACGGCCACGCCGCCCTCAGTCACCACATCGACCGACGAAAATACGAAGCGAAATGGATAAGACATATAACCCGCAAGACATCGAGCAGCCGCTTTACGAGCACTGGGAACAACAGGGCTATTTCAAGCCACATGGTGATACCAGTAAAGAAAGCTTTGCCATCATGATCCCGCCGCCGAACGTAACCGGCAGCTTGCACATGGGTCATGCTTTCCAGCAAACCATCATGGACGCCATGATCCGCTATCAGCGCATGCAGGGTAAAAATACCCTGTGGCAGGCGGGAACTGACCATGCGGGTATCGCAACGCAAATGGTGGTTGAGCGTAAGATCGCCGCTGAAGAAGGTAAAACTCGTCACGACTATGGGCGTGAAGCGTTCATCGACAAAATCTGGGACTGGAAAGCAGAATCAGGCGGCACGATCACCCGCCAGATGCGCCGTCTCGGCGACTCCGTGGACTGGGAGCGTGAGCGCTTTACCATGGATGAAGGTTTATCCAACGCCGTGCGCGAAGTGTTTGTTCGTCTGTACAAAGAAGACCTGATTTACCGTGGCAAACGCCTGGTGAACTGGGATCCGAAACTGCGCACCGCGATTTCTGACCTTGAAGTCGAAAACCGTGAGTCCAAAGGATCCATGTGGCACCTGCGTTATCCGCTGGCTGACAGCGCAAAAACCGCTGAAGGCAAAGACTATCTGGTGGTCGCCACCACCCGTCCGGAAACCGTACTCGGTGATACCGGCGTGGCAGTGAACCCGGAAGATCCGCGTTACAAAGACCTGATCGGCAAAGAGATCATTCTGCCGCTGGTTGGTCGTCGCATTCCAATTCTGGGCGATGAACACGCCGATATGGAAAAAGGCACCGGCTGCGTGAAGATCACCCCTGCTCACGACTTTAACGACTATGAAGTCGGTAAACGTCACGGCCTGCCGATGATCAACATCCTGACGTTCGATGGCGATATCCGCCAGACAGCTGAAGTATTCGACACCAACGGTGAAGAAAGCGACGCGTGCAGCAACGACATTCCAGAACAATTCCGTGGCCTTGAGCGCTTTGCCGCACGTAAAGCCGTGGTAGCAGCGTTTGAAGAAGCCGGCCTGCTGGAAGAAATCAAACCTCACGATCTGACCGTGCCTTACGGTGACCGTGGCGGCGTGGTGATCGAGCCAATGCTGACCGACCAGTGGTATGTGCGCACTGCGCCGCTGGCGAAAGTCGCGGTGGAAGCTGTGGAAACGGGCGAAATTCAGTTTGTCCCGAAACAGTACGAGAACATGTACTTCAGCTGGATGCGTGACATTCAGGACTGGTGTATTTCCCGTCAGCTGTGGTGGGGTCACCGCATCCCGGCGTGGTATGACGCCGAAGGCAATGTGTTCGTTGGCCGTGACGAAGCAGAAGTGCGCAGCGAAAATAATCTGGGCGCAGACGTGGTCCTGACGCAAGACGAAGACGTGCTCGATACCTGGTTCTCTTCCGGTCTGTGGACCTTCTCCACGCTGGGCTGGCCAGAGCAGACGCCTGATCTCAAAGCCTTCCACCCTTCAAGCGTGGTCGTGAGCGGCTTCGACATCATCTTCTTCTGGATCGCGCGCATGATCATGATGACCATGCACTTTGTGAAAGATGAAAACGGTAAACCACAGGTTCCGTTCAACACCGTTTACATGACCGGTCTTATTCGCGATGACGAAGGGCAGAAAATGTCCAAGTCAAAAGGTAACGTGATCGATCCGCTGGATATGATCGATGGTATCTCGCTGGAAGACTTGCTGGAAAAACGTACCGGCAACATGATGCAGCCCCAGCTGGCCGAGAAAATCCGCAAGCGCACCGAGAAGCAGTTCCCGAACGGCATCGAACCGCACGGTACCGACGCCCTGCGCTTCACGCTGGCGGCGCTGGCTTCTACCGGCCGTGACATCAACTGGGATATGAAGCGCCTTGAGGGTTACCGCAACTTCTGTAACAAACTGTGGAACGCCAGCCGCTTCGTGCTGATGAACACAGAAGATCAGGATTGCGGCCTGAACGGCGGCGAACTCGAGCTGTCACTGGCAGACCGCTGGATCCTCGCGGAATATAACCGCACGGTGAAAGCCTACCGCGACGCAATGGATACCTATCGTTTCGATCTGGCTGCCAGCATTCTGTATGAATTCACCTGGAACCAGTTCTGCGACTGGTATCTGGAGCTCACCAAACCGGTGATGAACGGCGGCAGTGAAGCACAACTGCGCGGTACCCGTCATACGCTGGTGGAAGTGCTGGAAGGTCTGCTGCGTCTTGCGCATCCGATCATTCCGTTCATCACAGAAACCATCTGGCAGCGCGTCAAAACGCTCAAAGGCATCACAGCTGAAACCATCATGCTGCAACCTTTCCCGGAATATGATGCGGCCAAAACGGATGAACTGGCGCTGGCCGATCTCGAGTGGATCAAGCAGGCAATCATCGCTATCCGTAACGTCCGTGCCGAGATGAACCTGTCTCCGGCCAAGCCGCTGGAACTGTTGCTGCGTGGCGCAAGTGCTGATGCACAGCGTCGTGTGGAACAGAACCTGAGCTTCATCCAGTCTCTGGCGCGTCTGGAGTCCATCACCATTTTGCCTGCAGGCGACAAAGGCCCGGTGTCTGTCACCAAACTGGTGGAAGGCGCTGAGCTGCTGATCCCAATGGCCGGTCTGATTGATAAAGACGCCGAACTGGCGCGTCTGGACAAAGAGATGGCGAAACTGGACGGTGAGATTGCGTCTATCGAAGGCAAACTGTCGAACGAAGGTTTTGTGGCGCGTGCGCCAGAAGCCGTTGTCGCTAAAGAGCGCGACCGTCTGGCAGCCTGCGGCGAAGCCAAAATCAAAATTGCAGAACAGAAAGCGACCATCGCTGCACTGTAATGTTGATGAACGCATGAAATGACGAAGGCCGCGAAAGCGGCCTTTTTATTGTGCTGCCAACTCGATATCTCACGCCCATTCACTCCGACTGTGCCCATAGCGAAGAGCTGGTGATCCCCTGGACAGACTCTTTCATCTGCGGATTTTGTGTCAGCGAATCACTTTGCCGATTTCCAAAAGTCGCCATAGCATCGATCAGCATTTGTACCTGCTCGCTTACCTGCGACTGATCGTCGTCAAGGCTGATCACTTTATTTTGCCAGGCAGAACCTGAGAACACGTTGTTAAGCATTATTGAATCATTCGATTCTGTTTGGCTGGTCATTAAATGGCTATTTTTGCGGGAGAACCAGAGATCCTGAACTTCGGCATCGGTGAATTTGAGTGTATCAACGCTTCCGGTCTGGACTGCCGAATCATAAACAGCATCCTGATTTTGGCTTCGGGCAAACTGATAAGTGTCAGGATCTGCACTGTCGGAAAGTGTGCCATTGCCATGACTGCTGGTTAATACGTTATTCCCTTCGGCGCCGCTGACTCCTATTTTCATCGCCTCAATGTCGGCAAGGCTGAGAGTCTTATCGTCAAAGGCAAAATGCAGAAAGCGATCGCTGCTGCTACTAAAATACCCGCTGACGGTCACGGCATCATCGGCACCATAAGCCTGAATGACCAAATTACTCCCCTGCTTGCTAAACCGGGCTGCCGTCGCATTCACACCGGTAAAGTGAAGCGTATCGGACTGCTCCTCTTTGCTGGCGGATTCATTGACGGTATCTTTCCCGTGCCCTGCGGCGAAAATGTAATGGTCAGAAATATTATTATGCCCAATAAGTTTTTCATCAGCCGAATGACTCACGATGTAATGTTGAGAGCACGAGCTTAATAAACCTGACTCATCAGAAAATTGTGGCGTATAAGCCAATAATCCTGAACCGACGTTCACTAAATTTAGAAAACGAGAAACATCACTTTCTTTCAGGCCTTCCAGATAAATATTAAATGCTGAAAAATTCAGCGTAAAGCCACTCAGATCATTTTTAAATGTCGGCGTGATTAAGGATAGTTCCTCCTTATAAATAGTCTGAGCCAAAATCATTGATGAAACATAATCATGGAATATCTGATATTCTTCACTAAGGATCTTACCTGCATTAACCAGAGGATTAACGGTGCCATTTACAGTGCTTCGATAATCTTCACCGGTGGCCACTTCCAGGACGGCTAATTGTCTGGCATCAATATACGCTCCACGCGATCCTGAAACGGTATTACTCACCCCCGCCCATGCATATATAATCTGGTCCGTCAGAACATCAATATCATTCTGACTGGCAATAGCCTGCCTGACTAATGCTTCAAGTTCACTGTTATCCGCCATCGCCGTCTGTAAATCAGTCATATTGCCGAAACCTCGGATATAACGCATGGCTAAAATATCATCCGGTAAAGGTTGTGAGTGATTCGAACGGGTATCACCTTTGTTCACATCAAACCAGACATCGCTAGAGGCTCCCCGTGTTCCATCATTGAACGTAAAACTACTGTTCTGCTGGTGAGTATTACCGTTATCGTCAATAAGTGTAGAATTGGTATAGCCCGTGGCAATGGAACTGATCTTCAGTGAATCTAGCGAAAGCAATTCTCCGCTATCGACTTTACCGTTACTGTTTTTATCCTGCCAGACATTCAGCTGCTGCCATATTGCGTCTGCACTGTCGATTTTGCCATTGTGGTCGTCATCCAGTTCTTGTAATGCCAGATAACCATTTTTCGCCAGGGTTCCATCTTTAAGATAAGTATTGTTGCCAAAAAGCTCACGACCTGAATCTATATTGCCATCCTGGTTAATATCAAGAACCAGTAAACCGTCATCTTTCCCTACCCAGCCTGATTTTTCTGCGAAAGCATTCCCGTCGTGATCAAAATACACACCGTCAGAAAGACTGATAGTCTCAACACCGTCACTATCCAGATCAAGAATGACAGGTGACGAAGCTCTGAGAGCCTCAAGTATGGAAGGGCCAAAATAAGTCCCTAAGGCTATCGGAATGAACAAAGCCGGGTGATATGCCAGCCATGGATTATTAGCCAGAATATTATTAAAATTATCAGTTGATTGTTTAAATTCACTGCCTTTCCTTTTGGTGTACTCGGCAAGTTCGGCATAGTATTTATTTTTCTCTTCAGGAGATAAATCACTTTGATCTAAGAAGGATGCATAAGCATCTTTGGCGGCTTGGTTTTTATTTAATTCGTCAACGAAAGCATTTAAGAAAGGTATATTATTTCCTATCAAGTCGAAAAAACCTTGCTGATTGTTCTTATTTGCAGCATTTGCCTGATCATATAGATCTTTAAAATCCATAGTCATATCGATAAAACCCGCCGATGGATTTTCATCTTAAGTGGTTAAATCTACGAAATCAGAATTGGGTATTTTATCAGTATTATTTATTTTATTAGCAACGCCGAAAGGTGTTTGCGTGTTATCAAGGAAGTTAATACCGATGTTCTTTAGCACCTCATTGCTTAACCTTGTGCAGTTATAATCATTATCTCCTGCGCCGTCTGGGAGTAAATCATATGTGGGGACATTACCTTTCGTTTCATAAAAAACTTTCATTGCCACAGCAATATCATACTGTTCTTTTGTTACGATAAACTGTATCTGTTCCGTTGGAACTCTCGTAGTGACATGCTCGTAGTCAAATTTCCCTGTTGAGTCAAATCCAAACCATGACCATTCGTCCGTTGGACCGAAACTAAAATAGACAGGCTGATTCAGGCTAGTATCCTCGAATTTCAACTATGTGTGCATATATTCGTTTTTATCAAGATCGACATTAGTACCATTCATTACCGTTATAATATAACTCATAATAACTCCATTTTATTTTAATTCCAAAGTGATTTGGTAGGAACTGCACGTGCAAAGTGAAGGCTATATGCATTTATTTTTTTATTTTTTGATTGTATATAGGGAATGATGACATACCTCCCTTTCACAGGGATATTAACAAGTAAGAGAGGCCCGGACAAATGATTATCCAACTCATACCCTGAATTTAGTGCTTTTGCAGAATCCAGTTCTATTTTCTTAAATAGCTCCCCCGTCTCATAGTTATATATATTTACATAGCCTGTTATGATGTCACCTTTTTTAGACTTCATTATAATCTTACTATCTATCATAATACTAATACCGTAATCATCAGGTTTTTCAACTCTAACCATAAATTGTTGTGCGCTAATAGGGTGTTCTGGAACGACATCCTGGTTGGTTGCTGAATCAGTTTGCACTTCAGGCTTTACTGACTCATTTTTCCCTGTCGGAGACGTTGTCTGCGCAGCGGGCACCGCAACATCGGATGCCATCGCAGAGAAGGTACTTACTATAAATAATAAGCTTGTTAAGCAACTGACTTTGACTGGCTGTTTCATAGAGTTTCCAGAGTTAATAACAGTTTTTATTGATCGCTATAACACAACTCAGAATATTGTTAATTTACTCATGAGTTGTTGAGCCTGATAATTTATGCATTAGCGAATTGCAATAACAGGAAGTTATAGCACTTCACCTTATCCCTCAAGAAACAAAATATATTAATTACGAATATGTGGAGAATATCAACAACTCCGGTTACATCAATCAAGAAAATATATGCGTCGTAACTTTATATATTCACAGTTTATCGTTATCAAGATTTTTATTATATTCGTAATGCGAATGGTTTTGGGTATTTATAATATAGGGTGTGGGGGAATTGAGAAAAAATGAAGGGGACTGGTATCAGTAGTTATTCATCGTCCGGAAAGAAACGGGCAGCCTCACGCGCTGCCCGTCCCGAAGGCTGATAAAGCCTTCAATCGTCATGCGTTACAGACTGACACCAACATCAAATGCCTGCGCGATTTCTTCTGCAACGGCCGAATTGGCAGAGTCACCGTGTGCCTGCACATCCAGCAATGACAGGTCGCCAGAAACAGCCGTCGATGCCGCTACGTAGCGCGCAGTACGCACATGTGCCACCGGCGTTGCCAGACCCAGTGAGAACACCACGATCAGCGCATTGGTGAACAGTAGCCCCAGATAGGAAAGCGTTTTCATTGAAGAATGCAGTTTGACGCCGTCGCCGATACGCGTCTGATTGAACACGTAATTGCGAACCGCGACCACCTGATAGCTGGCAACCACCAGCGAGCCGATCAGAAGAATGACGATGGCAAAGAAGAAGTCGAACATATTGCTCATCAGCATCGCAGCGGCCATTTCATCAGACATGCCGCCCATTAAGACCATCTGATATATCATCGTGAAGAACGAGCCCATCAGCCAGAAGGCAAAAATCAGGAACGGCAGGAATAATAAAATGCCCAGCAGGCTGTATTTAATAAAGGCCGCTTTCTTCAATTCAGCGCGAAATGCCGTCTTTCCAAAGAACATATTATTAACGTATAAATCGTGCGTCATGGCGCTGATAATACCCTGCACCGCAGCCACGCCTGGCACTAATGCTACGGCGACCAGCACCATGCTCAGCAATATCGCGCTGATACTGGCAGTCTGAACGGCCATCAATACCACGAACATTATGGGTATATACAGCGCCAGCATCAGCAGGATCGGGCACAGGTACATGGTCCAGTAAGCACGCCCCACTTTGCAGTGATAGTTAAAACGCACGCCACGGAAACTGGTCATGATCGCGTTATAGCGCCAGCTGCGGACAATCACCCACGGCAGCAAAGCAAAAAATGCCAGTACGAACAGCAACGCCAGTTGTGGCATTAGCTTTGCTGAAATATAAAACACAATAATGCCGGCGATCACCAGCAAACGGCCTTTCAATATTTGAATCGGCTTTGCGTGATAATCAAAACGATCACCATTTATTTCAGTATTACCCAGAAAATAACGACGACGGCGTACTGTCGCCCATGCAGAATAAATCCCCAATGTGACGATGGTTAATAAAGCATTCACCAGCCAGATTGCGAAATATTCCCCGCCTTTACCATGAAAACGTACCTGATGCAGGTTATCGTTGTGTTGATTATTATCAGACATTTTTATCTTTCGTCCTGAAAGGAATGAGAAACCGTCTCTCTTATAATGAAGAAAGAGGCGTAGTGCTTGGTGTAACGCTGAAGATTTAATCACGCACGTATACAATCAGGCAATAAAATCTTTACAATTCAGATGAAAAAAATTCTCATTTGGGATAAGTGTCAGGACGATGAAGGGACGGCGGCGTTGCATCCGACCGCCCTAAAATGGTATTAAAACGGTCTGTTTGATTGCCTATAGTGGAAACTGAGTGAGTAACATGACGACCTCCCTCCCTGTCAGCGTCCTGGTGCGCCCGATCCGCCCTGAAGATAATGCTGCGATCGCCAGTGTGATCCGTCACGTGTCGGCCGAATTTGGCCTGACAGCAGATAAAGGTTATACCGTCGCTGATCCGAACCTGGACCATCTTTATGAAAGTTACAGCCAGCCGCGCTGTGCGTACTGGGTGGTGGAGTTGGACGGCGTAGTCGCCGGGGGTGGCGGTATGGCACCGCTGTCAGGCGCAGAGGACGATTTGTGCGAACTGCAGAAGATGTACTTCATGCCTTCACTGCGCGGTCAGGGACTGGCGAAACGTCTGGCGCTACAGGCTATTGACCATGCACGCCAGCAGGGGTTTTCCCGCTGCTATCTGGAAACCACTGCCAGCCTGACCCAGGCTATCGCGCTGTATGAGCGCCTCGGTTTCCAGCACATTGATGGCGCAATGGGGAATACAGGTCATGTCGATTGCGAAGTGACGATGATAAAATACCTGTAATCGCGTTTCCGCTTTCCATTACCTGACAGGCAGCAACATGTTTACTCACAAAGCCATTTCCGCGTTAAACGAACTGGAACTGACGGTTTATAACTACATCGTCAAAAATGGCGACAAAGTGATGTACATGACTATCCGTGAACTGGCGGACGCCGCGGGTGTATCCACTACCACGGTGCTACGGTTCTGCAAAAAAATGGATTGCGACGGCTACTCGGAATTTCGCATCCGTTTTAAACTGTTTTTAGAACATGAAGAAAAACCGCCCGTGTCATTCGGCATCAGCGAAATCATCAGTTATTTCAAAAGTATTAATAACAGTGAGTTTGATGAGTTATTAGATCAGGCCGCACAACAAATTGCTGATGCACAGCGCATTATATTTGTCGGTGTGGGAACCTCCGGTTCACTTGGAAAATACAGCGCGCGTTTCTTCTCGAATGTCGGGAAATTCAGTACCTTTATTGATGATCCTTATTTTCCAATCAACAGCGATATGTATAAAGACGCTATTGCCATTATTCTTTCGGTCTCCGGTGAAACAGAAGAAGTATTGCGCTTTGCCACCCAGTTTAGTCAGCATAACTGCAAGATCATCAGCCTGACTAACAGCGAAAACTCAACGCTGGCGCGGATGGCCGATCTGAACATCTCTTATCACATGCCGCAAATCGTGCTTGAAGGGCAATATAATATTACTACGCAGATCCCGGTACTTTATATTATCGAGACCATCGGAAAGAAATTACCTTTAATAAAACGTGACGCAGCGCAATGAAAAAACAAGGTGTTTTAAACTTGTGACATATTCCTAACCCTGTTTTTTGTTATATCGTGACATCACCCTTTCTTTTGCTACACTCCTGCCAGCAATTAAAAAAATAAAACATCATCTCTGTATACCCCGGCAGGAGAATAATAATAATGGCTATTGATTACGCTCAGACAGCTCAGGATATTGTTAAATATATCGGCGGCGAAAATAATGTGATTAGCATCACACATTGTGCCACACGCTTACGCTTTGTTCTGAAAGATAATAGCGCCGTCGAGAAAGAAGAATTAAAACGCGTAAAAGGCGTGATTACCGTTATCGAGGCCGGAGGCCAGATGCAGGTGGTGATCGGCAATCACGTCAGCGATGCTTACAAACAGGTGCTGAAGCTTATCCATATAGATGAAAACGCGCCGGTTTCTGCGCCGAATGTCGGTATTGTCAGCCGCGTCATGGATGTCATCTCCAGCATTTTCACGCCATTCCTTTATCAGCTTGCCGCCTGCGGTATTTTACAGGGGATTATCTCTTTCCTCGCCGCGGTCGGCATTATGGACGCCAACAGCGGCACCTACCGTATTCTTAACTTTGTTTCATGGACGGCGTTTACCTTCCTGCCAGTCATGATCGCCTTCACCGCGGCGAAAAAATTCAACGTCAATCCATTCACTGCGGTGATTACCGCCTGTGCGCTGATAAGCCCCGATTACATGAACATGCTGACGGCGTTTAAGATTACGTCGATCAACTCCGCCGATCCGGCCATGCAGCAATTAATGCGTGAAGCGGTGAATAATCCGGAAATTGCCCGCATCCTGACGGACGTGGTCGGCATTCCGATAGCCTCACCAACGCTTGATTTTCTTGGTATTCCGGTGAAATACCTGAGCTATACCGCCTCGGTTATCCCTGTCATTCTGATGGTCTGGGCGATGTCTTACGTTGAACGTTTCTTCAATAAAGTGCTGCCGATTGTTATCCGGAATCTGTTTACCCCGATGTTTTGTATCGCAATTATGGTACCGATGACGCTGCTGGTCTTCGGACCGGTAGGCAATCTTATTGGCGGCGCAATTGGCGGCGTTTATAACTATCTTTACCACCTCAGCCCGACCGTCGCCGGATTCTTCGTCGGTGCATTCTGGCAACCGCTGGTTACGCTGGGCGTCCACTGGGGCATTACGCCGGTCACCGTTGGCAACTACGCGACACTGGGCTACGACACCTTCACCGGGCTGCAGGCCTCCGCGGTCTTCGCAATGACCGGCAGTATGTTTGGTGTATACCTGAAAACCCGCAGCCGCGAGATGAAAGGGATTTCTCTTTCCGCTGGCGTCACCGGGTTGTTCGGCATCACCGAACCGGCCATTTACGGCGTTGCGCTGCGTCTGAAAAAACCATTCCTGTGCAGCTGCGTCGCGGGCGGCATTGGTGGCGCGATAGCCGGTTCCTTCAACGCTGTGTCCTGGAGCTACTGCCTGCCCGGCATCGCCGTGCTGCCGGTATTCTTCAAAGAAGGCCACATGCCGCAGTTCCTCGGCTTCCTGCTGTCGATAAGCGTCGCCTTTGTCCTCGGTGCCCTGTTCACCTGGCTGGTTGGCTTCAAAGATGAGCCAGACGTCGTCGCCACCAAAAAAGTTCAGGCAGAAGCCCGACGTGCCACGCAGGCAGAAATGAATTAACGCTGAAATACCCGTGTAAAGGGTGGAGGTCTCCGCCCGCATTAAACATTAAGGGAGAACGAAATGAGCCATCAGTTACCAAAAGATTTTTTATGGGGCGGCGCTGTTGCGGCGCATCAGGTTGAAGGCGGCTGGAATAAAGGCGGCAAAGGCGTCAGCATCTGTGACGTGCTTTCCGGTGGCGCACATGGCGTTGACCGCGTGATGACCGACGGCGTGCTGGAAGGCTACAGCTATCCGAATCACGAAGCCGTGGATTTCTATTCCCATTACAAAGAAGACATCGCGCTGTTCGCCGAAATGGGCTTCAAATGCTTCCGCACATCGATTGCCTGGACGCACATCTTTCCCAATGGTGATGAATTACAGCCAAACGAAGCCGGTCTGCAATTCTACGACGACATGTTTGATGAGCTGCTCAAACACAACATCCAGCCAGTGATCACCCTGTCCCACTTCGAGATGCCGTGGCATCTGGTGAAAGAGTACGGCGGCTGGAAAAATCGTCAGGTAGTGGATTTCTTCGTGCGCTTTAGTCAGGTAGTGATGGAACGCTACAAAAGCAAAGTGAAATACTGGATGACCTTTAACGAGATCAACAATCAGCGTAACTGGAAATATCCTCTGTTCGGCTACTGCTGCTCCGGCGTGGTCTTCACCGAGCAGGAAAACCCAGAAGAAACCATGTATCAGGTGCTGCATCACCAGTTCGTTGCCAGCGCCAAAGTGGTCAAACTCGGCCACGAGATCAACCCGGGGTTCCAGATCGGCTGCATGATCGCCATGGTGCCGCTGTACCCGTTCTCCTGCCACCCGGACGATGTGATGTACTCCGTGGAAGCGATGCACGAACGCTTCCTGTTCAGCGACGTCCACATGCGCGGCTACTATCCGGCGTATGCACTTAAAGAGTGGGAACGTCGCGGGTTCAACATCAAAATGGAAGACGGCGATTTGCAGGCGCTGCGCGAGGGTTGCGCAGATTACATCGGCCTGAGCTATTACATGAGCAACGCGATTTCCGCGCACAACCCGAGTGATGATAACGGCTTGTCCGGCTTCGCAGGCAGCGTACCAAACCCGCATGTCAAAGCCTCCGACTGGGGATGGCAGATTGACCCGGTTGGCCTGCGCTATACGCTGAATATTCTGTATGAACGTTACCAGAAGCCGCTGTTCATCGTTGAAAACGGTTTTGGCGCGATCGACAAAGTGGCTGACGACGGCATGGTTCACGATGATTACCGCATCGCTTATCTGAAAGCTCACATTGAGCAAATGAAGAAGGCCGTGCTGGAAGACGGCGTTGACCTGATGGGCTATACACCGTGGGGCTGCATCGACTGTGTATCTTTCACCACCGGCCAGTACAGCAAACGCTACGGCTTCATCCACGTCGACAAAAACGACGACGGCACCGGCACCATGGCGCGCTCAAAAAAAGAGAGCTTCGGCTGGTATCAGAAAGTGATTGGCAGTAACGGAGAAGTACTTTAAGAAAATGACAGCCAGCCCTGCACGGGGCTGGCTTCTCTTTGGATTATTCAGCCTTCATCTCGAAATACGCAAACTCGCTGTATCCCTCATCGGCATTCATCGCAGACGATGCCGAATAAATACCGATTTTCGCACCGACCCATTTTCCTGCTGACGCAGCAAACTGCGGGCCGATGGCTTTCCAGTCTTCGTGCTCTTCCTGTTTGTAAAAGAAATGACAGACGCCTCGCGGCAAGACTTTCGTCCTGACAAACACCTCTGGCCCGTGCCGCAAAGCAGTCAGCACCGTTCTTTGCTGGCTCAGTTCGCCCTTATCGCTCATCCAGCCAAAATCAAACACCAGCACATTTTCGCCATCCTGCTGACCCACGGATAACGCGCCATACCTTTCGCCGTAGACGATCACCCCGCTCTGCTCCCCGTCGTGGCTAAATTGAGGGTTCAGACGCGTAGTGACCGTAAACTGCGGTGCAGAGAACTTCTGCAGCAACAGCTGCGGCGTGTCGTACAATGCTCGCGGCCCGCAGGGCAGACACGCCAGCCTCAGGCCAGCCGCAGACGGTTTCACCCAGTCACTTTGCGGGTTCGCCTGCCACTGCCATTGCAGGCCATAGCGGCCTTGTGAAAAATCGTCGGACGTTTGCGGAATACAGGGTAAAACAGACAAGCAACCGGCCGGTTTTGTATGAACCGAAACCGGCTGACCGAGCCCATCAGCATCCACGTCCTCACCGATTTCCGGCCAGTCATCCTGATTCCAGCGCATCGGTTGCAGATGCACAATGCGGCCAGCGTGCGCGGCATCCTGAAAATGCA
Organism: Enterobacteriaceae bacterium Kacie_13; assembly: GCA_013457415.1. NCBI lineage: Bacteria > Pseudomonadati > Pseudomonadota > Gammaproteobacteria > Enterobacterales > Enterobacteriaceae > Enterobacteriaceae bacterium Kacie_13. The sequence continues at coordinate 582,180 of CP045665.1, read as the reverse complement.
CAAACCAGCATTCGCCGTTCTTCAGCTCCACCCAACCGCCCTGATGCGGGCCATTTACTTTGGATGATCCCTGATGCAAAACGTCGCGAGCCTCATACGGACCGGTAATCTGACGCGCGCGTAAGACCGTCTGCCAGCCACGCTCGACGCCACCGGCAGGCGCAAAGATGTAATACCACCCGTGACGCTGATACAACTTTGGTCCTTCAATTGTCGGATGGGAGACCGTGCCATCAAATATGATCCGACCTTCATCGAGCAGTGATGTCGCATCAGGGGACATTTCGCACAGCTGTAACTGATGCTTGATGCCGGAACGGCTGTGGGCAAACGCATGCACCAGCCACGCGCGGCCATCACCATCCCAGAACGGACAGGGATCGATCCAGCCTTTCACCGCTTTAATACAATGCGGTTCGCTCCAGGCTTGCAGCGGATCTTTGGTATAAGACATAAAAATGCCTTCATCCGGCATGCTGTAAAACACCCAGAACAACCCGTTGTGATAACGAATACTCGGTGCCCAGACTCCTTTGCCTGGCTGCACGCTGTCGTAAGCCGGGTAATTAATCCGCGGCACGACGTGATTAACCAGAGTCCAGTTAACCAGATCCCTTGAATGCAGAACCGGCAGACCAGGAATATGGTTAAAGCTCGAGGCGACCATATAAATATCGTCGCGTACGCAGACGATATCCGGATCCGAATAGTCGGCATGCAGTATCGGATTCTGATAGCGCCCGTTACCTAAATCCGCGCTTCCTTCAGATTTGATTGTCATCGCCATCCCTTTATTTAACAGCCATCACGGGAGTCAGATCACCGTCTTTACTTTCCTGCTCGCGAGCAATATCACCGCTGCGTTTCGCCAGATCGCGCTGAATATTTCTCATCGTGGCATCATCAAGTTTGTAGAAACGGGCAAGGAAATAGAGGATCAGATAGGACACCGAGGGCCCGACCGTCAACAGGCCAATAATGCCAGCCGTGGCAAGCGCGGTTTGGGTTTCCGCGCCTGCATGGTAACCGAACCAGCCGAGAGAGAAACCGACGAACGCACCGGCAAACGCCATCCCAAGTTTTAGGGCGAATAAGTTACCGGAGAAGGATAATCCGGTGATCCGCCGTCCTGTTTTCCATTCACCGTAATCGGCAGCGTTGGCCATCATGTTCCATTTAAATGGCTGATACATCTGGTGTAAAAAGCCAATAATGAAATACAACGGGAAAATAACCGGCAGGAACTTTGGCGGAACAAAGAACATCACCACACCGGCCAGAACTAACAGCAAATTGATATTTTTAAACATAGTCAGCGTACTAAAACGTTTAGCAAAATATCCCGCCGCCATCGCCCCGAATATCGTCCCCACCACACTGGTGGTGATAAACGTACTTTTCATCGCCGTGCCGCTCACCAGACTTTGGCCTTTATCCAGCATCAGGTAGGTTGCGTAATACAGCGTCGCCGAACTGCGCATGACGCCCGCCATGCTGGAGAAAAAGGTGATAATGGCAACTATCCGCCACTGGTCGTTTGACAGCAGATTTTTCAAATCACTGCGCACGGAAACCTGACGGGTGTCCTCAGCAGTGATGCGCTCTTTGGTAAAACAAAAACAAAACACCAGCATACAAATGGCAATAGCACCCATCACCGCCATCGTCGCCTGATATCCGGCCTGCAGATCCTCTTTTCCAAAATAATCCACCAGCCATAGCGTACCGACCGAAACCAGCAAACCGGCCAGCGATGAAATCGTAAAACGATAGGATTGCGCGGAAAGCCGGTCCTTATCATCCGTGGTGATCACGCCGCCCAGCGCGCAATAGGGAATATTGATAAAGGTGTAGCAAAGCATCAGCAACGAATACGTGATGTATGCATAAAGCAGTTTACCGGAATGCCCGAAATCAGGCGTGGTGAAGGTCATGACCGCCAGTACCGCGTAAGGGATCGCAAACCAAATCAGCCAGGGGCGAAAATGTCCCCATCGTGTTTTTACGCGGTCGGCGACAATGCCGGTAAGCGGATCGCTGACGGCATCGAGAATACGCGTAACCAGAAACATCACCCCGACAGCTGCGGCAGAAAGACCGTAGATATCGGTATAAAAGTACGTCAGAAACATCGTGACGGAGGAATAAACGATCCCGCAAGCGGCATCTCCCATACCAAAACCGAGTTTTTCTATAACAGACAATTTCTTTACGGCTACCATAATCTGACTCCACACCATGAGGTAGAATAGCTTTCAGAATTGGTATATTAACTTTTGACCGTTGTGTTGAATTTAACCATATTTCACATAGGGGTTATGAAATTTGCTTAATGAGAGGGGTCTCACAAAGGGGAGTGCCGCTTACCGCGAGGGGTAAAATTTATCTGATTCAAATGAAATATTTTCCCTATTTTTTCCGAAAAAAACAGCTGAGCATAACACTCGTAACAATTTAAATTTTCAGATCCAATAGGATTGAGCCTGGAGTTTTTCATACTCATGGCAAATAGTCCTCTATACTTCCAATATTATTAACGGTATCGTCGATGTAATTGCCATTATCTGAAATCCGGCCGTGGAAATCGTCCCTCAATCCATTATCTTTTTTCAATGCTTCAAGAGCTCGCCCCACTCTCGGCCAGTTAAGTTAACTCCAAATTGATCATCCAATATATTAGCTGTATTTTTTTAAAGTATGCCCCCCAGTTTGTGATAAGCAACCTCCTGAGCCGTTATTAAATTTTCAAGCCCTCTTTTGGTCATTTAGACCATTCCCCATGCTTCGCCTGGATAGCGGGATTCAAGAATTTGAACAGCCCCGTCTTCCAATGTATACGGGATACACGGGGATAGATTTAACTCACATCGTTTACACCATGGATGGGAATAACTATACAAGGCGTCGACTGAGGTTTATCTTCATCTTTATTTCCCGTCTTATATAATAATTGAGTCTCATAAAATTTATCTCTATGATTTTAATTTAAACTCGCCAGTTTAGTTTTAAATAATGAAATCAGATCTGTCCACTCTTTGTAAGTTATCCCTTCAATGTAATAATCCCCTAACCATTTCGGGTGGCAACGTGAAATTAAGCTATTAATTGCTAATTCCCTATCATTACTCTCTGTGTTAGACGATAATATTTTACTGACAAGGTTATCGATCTCATTCGCCTCATCAACATAAGCGGACTGAGTTAATAAAAAACATAATTTTTCACTACATTCTTTTATATTCATAGTCTTTTTGTCGCTCCAGAATATTTCCCACCTGCAGTAACTACCTGCCAGCCGTCACCTGTTTTATCCTCCCCCCATTGAGGCTGAGGTGATACTTTCCCTTCAAGTAAAACTTGATTTCTAGTTAAACTAACTTTTCCTTCATATGTCGCAGAATTACCAGGCGGCAATGCCAGTTTTGAACGTCTTTCAGCAGATGTCAACCCTGCAGAACCTCTGGTAAGATAAACTTGAGAAGCACTCCCGGGAATGTGTTCAGTTATGGTAAAAATGTCACCCTGACGCCCCTTTGAAGCATATATCTGGCCATTAAAGCTATTGATCGTTTCATGTTGTATATTTTTGTTTAACCCTCGACTTTTTAACAATTTCCTCGCCGAATTACGAGATATTGGAATTCTATCGAGAACTTCAACTACCTTAACACCATTTCTTTCTGCCCCCACACTCCCCTTTATTCCAAACTGAACCAATCCTTTAACCAAAAACAGCAATTCCAAGGCTGCTTCGACATCAGCCCCAACCTCCTGTGCTTCGTTATCCAGTTCCAGAAGCCGTTCGTTGGTGTCTGTCTGCTGCAATACTGCTTTGTTCAATTCACTGGCAGCCTCCATGCTGCTAGTATTTATTCCCATCGTATTTATGAACGCCATCTGCTGGTCGGCTTCTATTGTGCCATTCAGCATTCCGGCCTTTCCCAACATATGCCCGAGCATGTACCAGCCGTTTACAAACCCTTTACCCATCCCTTCCCAAATATCCGGCGTCTGTCTGCTGGCTTCCAACTCTGCTTCCGCCTGCTGCAGCTGCGTCTGCCCCACCATTTCCCACAGAGATAGATTGTCAGTAACCGGTATTTCGCCGTTGGCAGGGTTAACTTGGGTGTAAAGCTTACCGACGGTATTGCCATTGTTCATTGCTACCAGCGAATCCTGCCGCGCAACAGGCATTCCTTTGCACTTAATATGCGGCACGCCAGTCATTATTGTGCAGTCGCCACTGTTAAGACTGGTGCCAGAACTGATGCCTTTACCAGCATTGCTTTGCGTTCCGGCGATCACACTTCCCACAGTTAAAATGGGCTTGCCCCGCGCTCTGACATTGGTGACATAGCTTTTAATGTGCGATAAGTCCTGAAAACTGTCGAACGGCACAGGAACATCTCCCACCATGCAGACATCCGGCGCAGTACTGATCACCCTGTACTGTGATTCCTGACTTCCGATATGTTTCTCAGCCATGAGCAACCTCCTGATCCGTTATTAAAATCAGGTTGTCGGGAAGTGAAGCTGACGGCAACGTAAGTCGCCACACCAGAGTCAGTTGTTGCTCATCGGTATAGCAGGTCAGCGTATCTGCCAGTAAGAGCTGCTGTCCCAGCGCCCGACCGCCCTTGTACATTTGCGCCAATACCCGGATCCCCGGTAAGTAACCCGTGAATTTTTCCGTGGACGGAAGCAATCCATTGAGAACAATTTTTTCGTTACCTTTCAGGAAACCAACATACTGTTGCTCGGGTGGCGCGCAGCTCAGGAAAGCAAAATCAAATTCATCGGGATAAAAAGGGCGGGTATGCTTTTTCCAATGTGAATTAAAACCTTTTGCGTAAAGAATTCTCGATGGCCAACTGCGGCAAACCGCACCAGGTGAAAACGATAACTGGGGAGCAGGAAAAACTTGCCCAATATCCTGACCTTCAGGTTGAGGTATTCCGATCGGGTTGATCTCACTGAAAGCGGCCAGTTCAAACTGCAATGGCACACGATCGGTGAGCGCAGGACGGCTCAATTGCCATTTACCCTTTTCATGTTTCCACTCACGTGAACCACTAACCGAAAGAATCCGGTGTAAATCCCCGAGCTGAAATTCAGCCAGCCATTCACGCTTACTTCCTGCGGCACTCCAGGCATGTCCGGAAAAAAGAATCTCTGAGCATTTCTTTTTACAAATAAGGTCTGTCGCCGTCTTCAGACTGCTTAGTTCTGGCGCACCGAACCAGCTATCTGCAAGGACCAACGGACGCTGAACGTCAGAAAGCAGGCAAGCTCCCCGGTCATGTAAAAGATCAAATGTCTGGCTAACCGCTATTACGCTAAAAAGCTCACCGAAATACCCTACCTTTTCGAACTGGAAATGTGGAAACTCAGTATTATTAATAATGTTCATTCATCATTTCCCTGAATTAGTCCATATCAATATCAGCACCCAAAATATTGATTTTATTTTTCCCTGTGATCTGAACACTTGCGCCATTCAACGTAATCGTCCCGTCCTTATTCATTTTCAGCAAGCACGCTCCTACTTTAATGGTCAGACTTTCGGTCACCGTCAGTGTGTAATTTTCACCAATAGTAATGTTCTGAGATTTTGTGACTTTTTCAGTGTCAGCTCCTGCGACTTCACTACTTTGGTTATTACCGATTTTGGTATACCGTTCATTTGTCACTTCCAGATGCTGGTCATTACCCACGGTGGTACTGTGATCGTGCGTAACGTTGAGCGTTTGGTCATTGCCGACCCTAATCTCACGATCGTTCGTCACGGTAGTTTTCTGATCATGCCCGCCCGTCTTCTCTTTACCCACGGTGATTGTCTGCCCTTTCCCCACCGTTTCCGTATGGTCAACCGCCACGTCGGTCGTCCGGTTGTTCAGTACCTTAGTCTGCATATCCTTCTGCGCATGCATCGACAGACGTTCCTGTCCGGTTGCGTCCTCGAACATCAGCTCGTTGTAGCCGCTGCCTTTGTAGGTCTGCGAGCGGATGGCCATTTGGGTTTTGGTCCCCGGAAGACTGCCGGGTGCGCGGTTGCTGGCGTGATAGGTGCGGCCGATGATGATGGGCTGATCGGGGTCACCGTTGAGAAAATCGACAATCACTTCCTGTCCGACCCGTGGGATAGCGATGTTGCCGAAACCGGTGCCCGCCCACGCTTGTGAAACGCGGATCCAGCAGGAGCTGTAGTTGTCGGCTTTGTTATAACGATCCCATGCGAACTTCACCCGTACGCGGCCGTGTTCGTCGCAGAAGATTTCCTCTCCCGGTGGGCCGGTGACGATGGCGATTTGCGGACCGTCGATGCGCGGCTTGGGCTTTGGCACAGGTCGCCAGGTTTGGGTGGAAGGGATGACTTCAAACTCGGTATGCAGCGTGGTGCCCTGACCTTCGTTGCCGATGCGGGCCTGCGGCTGCTCGCCGTGCATTTCAATGGCGACCACCTGCCAGTTGGCGTTCAGGTCTTCGCGCGGATGGCCGGTCAGGGCAAAGCGTACGCCGGGATAAAACTGCGGCGAATTGGTGCTGCCAATCACCACGTCGGCGTTATTGCGCCAGCCTTCCATCTGATATTGGGCAAAATCGGCGCCGTGTTGCTCGTCTTTGAACCGCCCCGGGTAGTCAAAAATGTCGTACACCGTGTGCTGATGCACCATCTTTGTGGCTTTTTCCTGGTACTGCGCCGGCCAGTTCGGCGCGGTAAAGGTGTAGTCCTGCGTGATCACTTTTGAAGGGCGCACCCGCGCGGTGCGGCGGAAGTTGCTGATGCAGTAAGTGGCCGCTTCGGAGGCGGCGTTCGGGTTATACGGGAACGCGCCGATGCTGATCAGAGCGCTACAGTTATCCGCAAAGGTGAGCTTCTGATCGTTGGCCTTGAGGAACTCTTCCTCGTAAAAGAAAATCCCCTCTTCAGCAGCCAGCCGCGAAATAAAATCGTAATCGCTTTCCATAAACTGGACGCAAAACTCCCGCCAGTTATGGCTGGAGCGAAACAGCGTGTCGTGTTTAAGAACGCCCATCTCTCTGAGCAGCGGGTCGAGGATGGCGACGATGTTCAGATTTTGAAAACTGCGGCAGTTTTGTCGCTGGGAGCTGCGCCAGAAATAAGGGCGGATGGTCAGGCGGTACTGCGTCTGGTGTTTGCCGGTGTCTCCCTGCTCGAAAAAGGTCACGATGCCGCGCACCCGCCGTTTTACCTCCTCGCCCTGCCAGATAGTGAGGGTCGCCATTTCGTCTAAAACTTTATCGACGCCGACGGCCGGGTCGCTGCTCACCAGCACTACGTTCAGAGTGAAAAGTTCGGAGTAACATTGGGAAAGATGAAAACTGACGACGGCGAAGGTGTCGCGCGTCGCGGTGCCTGCGGTGAAGGTAAAACGGGTTCCATTGAGTGGCATGATCTCATTCCTTCGATTCACTGGGGATAACGCCCTGCAAACGAGATGCAGGGCGTTGACTTATCACCCGAGGGATCAGGCTTCCAGCGGCGCGCGCCAGTCGTCCGCGCCCGAGGTACCGGCAGAGACGTGTTCCCACTCAATTTTACGGTAAGCCAATGAGACTTCGATCAATTGGGTGAACTCACGTTTTGCAGGGTCCTGACAGTGGGGCATGTGGCAGTTGATATCCACAATGGTTGAGTCAGTCAGACGAGTCGTGAAAAAATGCTCCTGCTTACCTTCAACGGAGGTACGGAACCATTTGAGCTCAGTGACCGGCAACATTTCGCCAGAGGCTAATGCGTTATAAAGCAACGGGACGGCTTTATTCAGCGCCACGGTGAAGATAAACGGTTTGTGTGCTCGCTGACCGGCTGGCTGACCTGATTGCGGGTCGGTCGGAACGGTAACGATGTGCTGAAATTCTTGCACTAACATCTCGTTTTCATGGCCCTGGACATAAATATTTCCCACAGATTCTGCTGAAAAAGCACCTGCAGTGATATTGCCCTGGGTCTGACCATTCATAGAGATATAACATGGGGTAGGCATCGTAAAACTCCTTGTAAATAGAACATACCAGTGGTTATTAAGAATGCCCCTTACCCATCTATTCGTTAACCACTCAGCGCTCGTTATAATGGAAGAAAACAGAAAAAAAGAAATTACACGCAGTTATTTAATTAACTTTTTGGAAAGTATTTTTCCAAAACAACTTTCTGAAAAGGTTAATGTTGACGGGGTGAGGACGGCAGTAAAATAGCACCATTTTTAAAACTTTCAAAATAATAAAATCGTATATCTATCACGCATGAATTTAAATACAACACATGAATGAATCCAACATTTTGCATATTTAAAAACAATCAAAAACAAGAGCTGTAATTAAAATAACCCTTTAAAAACAACACATTAATCAATAAAACACAGGCGTGTGAAAATTTTTTAATTTTTCTGCAATGATTTTTTTAATGAATTCTATATACAAACAAATTTTGATAGTGGTAATTTATCCAGAATCAAACCAAACATTAAAAAATCCACGACCTTGATATAAAGACTGGTTTTTTATCAAACAAACCAATCACATCACTGACAGGCATGTAACATTAAGGATGACCAAACATGAGCAATACCAAAGACGGCAGTGTCGCGCCTAAAGAGAGAATTAATATTCGTTATGTACCCAAAGCGGATGGATTAAGCTCTGAAGTAGAATTACCACTAAATCTTTTGATTGTCGGTGACATGAAAGGCCGCCCGGAAGATATGCCAATTGATGAACGTTCAGCGGTCTCGGTTAATAAAAATAATTTCAACTCAGTGATGGGTGAAACAGGTATCAGCCTGAACTTTAGCGTTGAAAACTCGCTGAGCCCTAAGAAAGGCGAAGATATACAGATCGAACTGGATATCAAAGCAATGGAAGATTTTTCCCCGGACAACATCGTTAAACAAGTGCCTGAATTGAAAAAACTTCTGGAGCTACGCGAAGCGCTGGTCGCTCTCAAAGGGCCAATGGGCAACGTGCCCGCTTTCCGGACTCAATTGCAGGCTCTGCTGGACCAGGAAGAGTCTCGCATGCAGCTCCTTAAAGAGCTCGACATCGTCAACAAAGCGTAATTCAAAAAGGGATTTTTACTATGTCATTACAGGAAGAACTGTCCTCATCCGTTGCTGGAACTGCCGCGCCACAAAAGTCACTTTTGGATGAGATCATGGCGCAAACCCGTATCCAGCCTGAATCCGATGGCTATGATGTCGCCCGTCAGGGTGTGGCTGCATTTGTGGCCAGTATTCTGGAAACCGGCAGCCATGCAGAACCTGTCAACAAGCTTGCCGTTGACCGCATGATTGCTGAACTGGATAAAAAACTCAGCCAGCAGATGAATAACATCCTGCATGCGGAAGCTTTTCAGCATGTAGAGTCATTCTGGCGCTCGATGAAATTGCTGGTAGATCGTACTGATTTTAAAGAAAACATTAAAATCAATATCCTGCATGCAACGAAAGAAGAGCTGCTGGAAGATTTTGAGTTTGCCCCTGAAATTATGCAATCCGGTTTTTACAAACACGTTTACTCCTCCGGATATGGCCAGTTTGGCGGCGAACCGATCGCGTCCATTATCGGCAGCTACGCGTTTAACAACACCGCGCAAGACATGAAACTATTGAATTATGTCAGCGCCGTCGGGGCAATGGCTCATGCGCCATTTCTGACCTCAGTCTCACCTCATTTCTTTGGCCTTAACTCCTTTACGGAGTTGCCAACCATTAAGGATATTTCCTCTATTTTTGAAGGCCCGGCCTACACCAAATGGCGTATGTTGCGTGAAACAGAAGATGCCCGTTATCTCGGTCTGACTGCGCCACGATTCCTGTTACGCCTGCCCTATTCTCCGGTAGAAAATCCGGTGAAGAAATTCAACTATCAGGAAGATGTCAGCAGCCATCACGAAGATTATTTGTGGGGTAACACGGCCTATCTGCTGGCCAGTAGCCTGACCGACAGCTTTGCAAAATACCGCTGGTGTCCGAATATCATTGGCCCACAAAGCGGTGGTGCAGTGAACGATCTGCCGGTGCATATGTTTGAAGCAATGGGTCAAACACAGGCAAAAATCCCGACTGAAATCCTGATCACCGACCGTCGTGAATTTGAACTGGCAGAAGAAGGCTTCATCACGCTGACCATGCGTAAAGGCAGTAATAATGCTGCGTTCTTCTCCGCAAATTCCGTTCAAAAACCACGAAAATTCCCTGGCACACCAGAAGGTAAGGTCGCTGAAACCAACTATAAGCTGGGTACCCAACTACCTTATATGTTCATCATTAACCGCCTGGCTCACTACATAAAAGTCCTGCAACGAGAGCAAATTGGTTCCTGGAAAGTCCGTAACGATCTGGAACGTGAGCTGAACAACTGGATCAAGCAATACATCGCCGATCAGGAAAATCCACCCGCTGACGTTCGCAGCCGTAAACCGCTTCGCGCCGCCAAAATCGATGTGCTGGATGTTGAGGGTGATCCAGGCTGGTATCAGGTCGCAATCTCCGTTCGCCCGCATTTTAAATACATGGGAGCCAACTTCGAACTGTCCTTAGTGGGCAGGCTGGATAAGGAATAATCACGATGATGCCGGGTCGGAAAAGGGATGTCTCTGCCAGTCTGTTTGAACGTATCGGAGGAGAAACGTCAGGTTTTTCTCATTTGGTCCAGATTGAACGTTTACAAAAATCGATTAAACGCAATCTGCGCAACATTCTGAACACCCGGCCTGGTAGCTGTCAGAGCACGTCAGAGTTAGGGGTTATCGACCTTAATGATGCGACAGCAACGTCTGCTGATTTCCGAAAAACGGTTGAAGACGCTATTCAAGAATGCATTGAACATTATGAACCACGGGTAAGAAAAGCAGAAGTTCAGGCGGTCAATAACGACGGATATAACCCGATAGATCTCAACTTTCATATTGTTGCCCATGTGAACTTAAACGGTTTGCAGGAAGTCGTGGAATTCAATATGCAACTCGATAATCACCACCATTATCAGCTGGATTAAGCGCCATGTCATTTGAGGAAAAGTATTTCCGGGAAGAGCTCGATTATTTGCGTCAGTTGGGAAAATTGCTGGCTAAAGAAAAACCTCATCTGGCTCCTTTTTTAGCGGAGAAAGAAGCCGATCCTGACGTTGAGCGCCTGCTGGAAGGTTTTGCATTCTTATCAGGCAATATGCGTTCAAGAATCGAAGACGAATTTCCCGAGCTAACTCACAGCTTGCTAAATATGCTGTGGCCCAATTATCTTCGCCCGACACCCAGCATGACAATCATGGAATACGTCCCTGACCCTAAAACAGTCACGACGGCATTTCGAGTGACAGCCGGGGGACAGGTCATGAGCCCATCGGGAGAGATCACCGGCAGAAAGTTAGACAATGGCTCAGCCGATCCCGTCCCTGCCTGTAAATTCACGCTGGGTCGTGACCTCTGGTTGTTACCGCTCACCCTGGAGAGCTTGTCATCAAGCAGCAGCCATAAACATGGCATGATTGATATCAATTTCCTTACCGGACAGCAAAACATCGGCGCCATAGATTTTAGTAAAATTCGCTTATGGCTGGGCAACGATGATAATTACACCCGCTATCAACTCTATTTGTGGTTTTGCGAATACTTAACTGACGTTGAATTAATCGTTGGCGACAAAATAATACGCCTGCCTGACTTCAGGTTATATCCGGTTGGATTTGAGAAAAAAGATGCCCTGCTGCCGTATCCCAAAAATGTATACAGCGGTTATCGTGTATTGCAAGAGTATCTCTGTTTTCTGGACAGTTTCTTCTTCTTCGACATCATCGGAGTACAAAAACTGCCCGCCGATTTGGTGGCAGACCACTTCACTCTGCGCTTAAACTTCTCGCGCCCGTTGCCACCGGATTTGAAATTACGCAAAGATTCCCTGCGGTTATTTTGCACACCTGCCGTGAACCTGTTCCAGGCACATTCGGAAACTATTGTTTTCGATGAGACTTCTACAGAATATATTCTGGAAGCAAATCACAAACTCATGGAATGCTACGATATTTTTTCCGTAGACCATGTTGAGAGTGGATGGGCACTCAAAAGTGCTGATGGTCGTATTATAGAAACATTTTCTCGAAGTTATGTCTCGTTCGAAAGTTTTCAACATCAGGTTGAATATTCTCAGCAACGTGAGGCCGTATATTACCGTGTCAAAACCCAAAGATCGCACGTTCATCAAGGGTTTGAACATCTTATTTCTTTTATCCATGGTGACGGCGTTTCAAAAAAGCACAATTTCACAGCCGGTATTGAAGAGATCGTTTCTGTCGTTTTAACCTGTACAAACCGGGATCTCCCGGCAACGTTAATGACGGGCGATATTAATCTGGCCGATGGAAAAGATCCGGCCATTAGTTCATTCAGTAATGTCACCAGACCAACTTTACCCCTCTACCCTGTTCTTGATGGCAGTTTACACTGGTCTCTGCTCTCTAACATGAGCCTTAATTATCTATCATTATTGGATATCGAAACATTAAAGCAGGTTTTACGCACCTACGATTTACCCGGAATTCATCACCCTCAGGCAGCCCGTTTATCTCAGCAAAAGCTGGATGCCATTGAACAAATCGAAACGCATCCCGTCGACCGCTTATTTAAAGGTGTACCGGTCCGCGGCCTTTCTTCAACGATTTCTATTCGTCAGGCACCTTTTGTTTGCGAGGGCGATTTATATTTACTGGGCACGGTGCTTTCTCATTTCTTTTCACTCTATGCCAGCGTGAATAGCTTCCACATTTTAAAAGTGGTCAATTTAGATAATCAGGAGTGCTACGAATAGCCGGAAAGAATAGGTCAGCACGCGCTGATTTAATGACAAATATTCCGTTCAGCGATGTACGTCGTTATAACTTCTATGCGCTGGTGGAGGCCATTTATAAGCATACGGGAGCCTACGAGCATATTTCTCTGCAGACTGAGCCTCATGAGGAAGTATTACGTTTTGAAGCAGATGCCAGCATTGCTTTCCCGTTAAGTGATGTTCAGGCACTTGAGATCAATAAATCCCACCAGTTCATCATGACGATTGCTTTCACAGGGCTGAACGGCAGCCAGTCACCTTTGCCGGGCTATTACCTGGATAAACTCGCCTGGGAGGTGGCACAGGGTGAACGGAAACTAACTGATTTTCTCGACCTGTTTTCGCATCGCTGGACACAGTTTATTTATCACACGTGGCGGAAATATCGCTATTACGTTTGTTTTCGCAATGGCGGAACGGATGAGTTTTCACAGCGGATGTATTCGCTGGTCGGGTTAGGTAGCCAGAGTATACGTGGTCGCATGGCGATCAATCACAGCAAAATGCTGGCCTATGCCGGTGCACTGGCCAACCCGGGCCGCTCACCAGAGGTTATTTGCAGCCTGGTTTCGCACTGCTTTGATCTTGATGAAGTCACTCTTCATGGCTGGCAACTGCGGCAAATGATTATCGCCCGCAGTCAGCAAAACCGTCTGGGTGGAAAAGGTCTGAGCGGCTGCAAAATCATTGAAAAATCCGTTCTGGGTCAGAATTTTTCGATAGGCAGTAAAGTACCCGATCGCGGCGGTAAGTTTCTGTTGTGCATTGATAACTTATCCCGTGAGCGTTTCCTTTCATTCCTGCCAAATGGCGATAACTTCCTGCCGTTTACGCTTTTCGTCGCTTTTATTTTGCGTGATCAGTTCGCCTGGGACCTGCGGTTGGGGATCGCGCCTAATCAGGTCGGCGGTATGACCCTGGGCAATGAGCAAAACTCTCTGCTGGGATGGACCAGTTTTATCGGGCAACCCGGCCAGCATCCTCACGTGACAATCGCCGTGAGATCGTAATCAGAACAAAAATGGAGCGCAGTATGGCAAAGGATAAGCAACAACAGCCATCACTCTCATTACAGATTTTAAATGGTAATGAACTGGAAAGTGGCCGGGCGGCAAAATGCCTGTTCACTGCTGAGGGCGGTGATATTGGTCACGCACAAACGTGTTTTTGGTCCGTCCAGGACAGACAACAGGGTATTGAAGAGAAAAGCTGTTCTGTCAGCTGGCAAGACGGGACCTTTTGTCTGCAAAGTTACAGCCGAAACCTGCAGATCAATCAGGCGTCGGTTTCCCTCAATTCAGGGCCAATTCGCCTGAGTCAGGGCGACGAAATCCACATTGGCTCGCTTCGCATCAAAGCCCAGTTTTATCTCGATGAAGCCATCGATTATGACCTGCAGAATGCCACGCCGGAAACGATCGTCATGAACCGGGACAAGCTCACTGAGACCCTGTTAACGACTGAAGGGCAGCCCACCTATCAGGGACATCAAACCTACCGTGAAACCGCACCGACGCTGGTGAATAGCTTTTCTCAAGACCCGCTGGCGGCTTTGCAAAGAGAAAGTCTGACGACTCTGCACGCGGAGTTTTCTGCCTTTGATGAGCCCTCCCATTTACAGTATTCCCATCGTGTCTCGCCGATTGCTCCTGACTCCGATATCGCCCCCAAGAGTGGGATAGATAATAATTTTATGGACCTGCCCACTATTCATACTCATCGCGATTACGCCGAAGAAGACCTTTTTAATTCGAAAGAAAAGGACCTGACCTATCAGCATGTGGCGATGACCCCGCTTATACGCGGATTGGGCCATGCGGTTCCGTTGCACAATTCACAGGATGCGGATGATTTTCTTGAGGAAATCGGGCGAACTTTACAGGCGGCTGTTAAAGGCTTACTGGATCTGCAATGCCAACAAAACAGCCTTTCTGATAAGCACCTTCGTCCGCTGGAAGACAATCCACTGCGTCTGAATCTGAATTACGAAACCGCACTAAGCGTTCTGTTTGCCGATCAAAAAAGCCCGGTGCATCTTTCCGCGCCTGCCGCCGTTTCAGAAAGTCTGCGCAATATGAAGCTGCACAATCAGGCCAATCAGATTGCCATCGTCGAGGCATTAAGAATGATGCTTGATGCCTTTTCTCCCGCCCAGCTGATGAACCGCTTTTCACAATACCGCCGTAGTCATGAGCAACGTCAGGAAATGGATGAAGCATGGGCGTGGCGTATGTATTGCAACTACTACGAAGAATTGGCCTCCTGCCGCCAGCAGGGTTTTGAGAAGCTTTTCAACGAAGTTTACGACCAGGTTTATGACCGGGTACTACGCCAGTCAAACCGGGAGTCGGATGCATCATGAAATGGCGTTTTATCCTGTCATTATCACTGGTATGTCTGATGACCGTGTCTCTGAGCGGATGCGAAACCGTGAAGAAAATTGGCAAAGTGATCGCCAATCCGGACATTAAAGTCGGTGAAAACGCGACCCAGCCCTCAGAGATAACGGTCACGCTTTTAACTGAACCGGACATCAACCCTAACGACAGCGGTGAGGCTTCACCGGTGAGTTTCCAGCTTATTTATATGAGTGAGGACTCGAAGCTCCGCGAGGCTGACTTCGACCAGATTACGACCCAAAAGCTGGATGAGGCTCTGGGTAAAAACTATATCGACCATCAGGACTTCAATTTACTACCCGACACAATGAAAACATTACCGCTCACGAAATTAGAGCCCACCACGCGCTATGTCGGCGTGGTGGCCTATTTTTCCGACGATCAGGTAACCGAATGGAAAGCAATCGAGCGTGTTACAGACATAGGCCATCACTACCACCTGCTGGTACATGTTCGCGACAACCGTATCGAATTAAAAAAAGAGGATGAATGATCGTGGCAACCATGAAAAATAAAGTGATCTGGCAGGAAGGGCTGTTTGTGAGACCTCAGCATTTTCAACAGCTTCAGCGCTATAACGACTATGTGATTCACAATCGCCTGTCAGCTATCAGTAATATTCTGTGGGGCTTTACCGAACTCG
Organism: Enterobacteriaceae bacterium Kacie_13; assembly: GCA_013457415.1. Lineage (NCBI taxonomy): Bacteria > Pseudomonadati > Pseudomonadota > Gammaproteobacteria > Enterobacterales > Enterobacteriaceae > Enterobacteriaceae bacterium Kacie_13. The sequence goes on along the minus strand of CP045665.1, from coordinate 566,293 downwards.
ATATTGATGAGACACAGCTGCAACACGGCAAAATTAGCATTAATAAAGCCGTCGGGTGCCTGTCGGACGGTACGGTGTTCAGCGTGCCAGATCAGGATGTCGTTCCAGCCCCCTTACTGGTGGATAACTCAAACTCGGCGAATGGCCGGGATATTTTTCTGGCTCTGCCAATTATCAGCGACGTTATCAATGAAGTTGAAGGGATGCACAGCGCGGGTCAGAGCTCAGGTCGTTACAGAATAAACTTCAGCGACGTGCGCGATCTGCATACCAATGAAGGCGACGCCACGCAGTTAGGTTTGGGTCAACTGCTCCCCCGTCTGATGAATGGCTCAGAAGATTTGAGTTCATGGGTCGCAATTCCAGTTTGCCGCATTAAAAACCGATACCCTGATGGAAGACTGGATCTGGATCCTGATTTTATTCCTGGCTGCCAGACCGTCCGCGCCAGCGCGACATTGAGAAGATATCAGGATGAAATCACTTCCGCCCTGGCGAGCCGATGTGCAGAGCTGGCCATGCGTATCGGCTCGCCTTCTCAGCAAGGGATTGCGGATGTGGCTGAGTTTATGATGTTGCAAATGTTCAACCGCAACCAGATTAAATTTGCTCACCGGACAACGCTGTCCCACCTTCACCCGGAAGATTTCTACCGGGACCTGATTGAATTCTACGGTGAGCTGGTAACGTTTACCGACGAATCACGATTGCCAGAAAAACTTGCCCTCTATCAGCACGAGAACCTGACGGACACTTTCGGTCTGGCAATGCAGCGCCTGCGAAAAGCGCTGGGTACCCTGATTGCTCCACGCGCGGTGAATCTGCCGTTTAGTCATACGGATGGGATTTATGTTGCCCTTATCAATGAAGTTTCCCTACTCCAATCAGCCACCTTTGTGCTGGCAGTCAAATCCTTGCTCCCGCACGAAATTCTTCAGCGCCAGTTCGTTCAGCAATCGAAAATCAGCTCTGTAGAAAAAATTCGCAACGTAGTCAGTGTTCAGGTTCCGGGCGTGCCTTTGGTCGTGCTGCATACCGCACCTCGCCAGCTCCCCTATCACGCCAACTATGTCTATTTCTCACTGGATAAGGGCGCGCCGGGCTGGGCAGAAATCATCAAGCAAAACAGCCTTGCGATGCACGTCTCAGGTTCCTTCCCGGAGCTGGATCTGCAGCTTTGGGCAATAAGAGGATAAAGCATGAGCGATATGCAATCCGTGACGCCGCTGATGCCGGATGAAACCCGTGATGATGTGCATCGCCAGTACCGACTGACCTTGCGCGGCAACAGCCTGAATAACATGACCGATGCTGCGACGCCATTGCTGGGCATGGTGCTACGGCTGAAAAGCATGAGCAATCGCGGCTTGCCGGAGCACCTGTTTGGTCAGGTAGTCACGGACATCCGCGCCATCGAACAATTGCTACAGAACCACGGTTATGAACCGGGCACCATCATTTCGTTTCGTTACATACTTTGTACGTTCATCGACGAAACGGCGCTGGGACAGGGCTGGTCTACACAGAATGAGTGGATAAAACAGTCGTTACTGGTGCATTTCCACAATGAAACATGGGAGGGTGAGAAGGTCTTTATTTTGCTTGAAAGGCTGATGGGGGAACCCAAACGTTATCAGGACCTTCTGGAGTTTTTATATCTGTGTTTTTCGCTCGGCTTTCGTGGACGCTACAAAGTCAGCACTCAAAACAATGATGAATTTGAACAGATTTTCCGCCGTCTTCACCACGTTTTGCATCAGCTACGTGGGGACAGCGCGTTCCCGCTGCTGCATCAGAATAAGAAAGGTGAACAGGGTTTTTACCATTTAGCTCAAAGGCTGGGTATCAAACATCTGCTGACAGGAGGCATCGCGATTCTTGTCGTTGTCTACCTGTTCTATTTATTGCGCCTTAATGCCCAGACTCAGGACATTTTGCTTCAACTGAATAATTTACTGAGATAAGAAAAAGGATATTTCTATGATCCAGATTGATTTACCAACTTTGGTTAACCGGCTGAATACATTATCTAAACAGTCGCTGGAATTGGCCGCCGCTGAATGCATCAATCAACGGGCAAGCGAAATCACGGTGGCGCATGTTCTGACACAAATGTTGATGACGTCACGCAGCGATGTTCGCGTCATTATCGAACAAACTGATATCGATACCGATGCGTTACGCGATGCGCTCACCGGTAGCCACCCTCCTCAGCTGTCAGAGAGTTACCCGAGCTTTTCACCCATGCTGGTCGAATGGCTCAAGGATGCGTGGATGCTGGCCTCGGCTGACATGCAACTTTCACAGCTGCGAAGCGGTGTTTTGCTGCTGGCGTTGCTTCACTCTCCGTTACGGTATGTCCCACCGGAAGCCGCGCAGCAGCTCGCCCGGATAAATCGTGATCTTCTGCGTCTGGAATTTTCCCGCTGGACGGTAGATTCCGCAGAGTCCGTAACACACAACGACGGCACCGCAAACCGCTCACTGAGCTCCGGTGAAGAAAGCCTGCTGGCGAAGTACTCAAGCAACGTGACGGAAGATGCCCGCCACGGCAAGCTCGATCCCGTTCTTTGTCGTGATAACGAAATCGACCTGATGATCGACATTCTATGTCGCCGTCGTAAAAACAACCCGATCGTGGTCGGCGAGGCCGGAGTGGGTAAAAGCGCACTGATTGAAGGCCTGGCTTTGCGGATTGTGGCCGGTCAGGTCCCTGAAAAGCTGCAAAATACGGAACTGGTGACGCTGGATTTAGGCGCACTTCAGGCAGGCGCGTCCGTGAAAGGAGAATTCGAAAAACGCTTCAAAGGCATCATGACGGAAATCAGGCTGTCGGCGACGCCTGTGATCTTATTTATCGATGAAGCCCATACGCTGATCGGCGCAGGTAATCAGCAGGGCGGTCTCGATATCTCGAATCTGCTCAAACCCGCACTGGCCCGTGGCGAACTGAAAACTATCGCAGCGACGACGTGGAGCGAATACAAGAAGTACTTTGAGAAAGACGCTGCGCTTTCACGCCGTTTTCAGCCAGTAAAAGTGACCGAACCCACCGCTAGCGAAGCGACGATCATTTTACGCGGTCTGGCCAGCGTCTATGAGCAATCACACGGCGTACTGATTGATGATGAAGCCTTGCAGGCCGCAGCAACACTCAGCGAGCGTTATCTGTCAGGCCGCCAGCTTCCTGACAAAGCCATTGATGTGCTAGACACCGCCTGTGCGCGGGTGGCGATCAATCTTTCTTCTCCACCAAGACAGATGTGTGCGCTGACGACGGCTATTCAACAATATGAGGCAGAAATTCTTCAGCTGGAACGCGAACATCGTATCGGTTTACATCAAAACAATACGCGTCTGAATGAATTACATCAGCTTCATGAAGAAACAAAACTTCAGCTGGATGAACTGGATGTGGGCTGGAAACATCAGTGCAGTCTGGTGCATCGGATCATCTCGTTGCGCCACGAATTTTTAAGCATGACTGACGCTGAAACAGTGAACGACGAGATGCCAGGGAAACGTGAAAAACTGACGTCCCTGATGAACGAACTCGACGGCCTGCATCAGGCACGTACGCTGGTATCACCCCATGTTGATAAAGGGCAGATCGCCGCCGTGATCGCGGAGTGGACAGGTGTACCGCTGAACCGTTTATCGCAAAGCGAAATGGCGCTACTCACCGAACTTCCCGTCTGGCTGGGTGAAAGAATCAAAGGCCAGTCGCTGGCCATTGCCCATTTGCATAAACATTTGCTGACAGCCAGAGCTGACTTGCGTCGTCCCGGCCGTCCGCTGGGCGCATTTTTACTGGCCGGTCCAAGCGGCGTCGGCAAAACTGAAACCGTGCTGCAATTGGCCGAATTATTGTTCGGCGGCCGCCAGTACCTCACGACCATCAACATGTCTGAGTTCCAGGAAAAACACACGGTTTCTCGTCTGATTGGCTCGCCTCCGGGCTATGTCGGATACGGCGAAGGGGGCGTGCTGACCGAGGCGATTCGCCAAAAACCTTACTCGGTTGTTCTGCTCGATGAAGTAGAGAAAGCGCATCCCGATGTACTGAACCTGTTCTATCAGGCCTTTGATAAAGGCGAAATGGCAGACGGTGAAGGACGGCTGATCGACTGTAAAAACGTAGTGTTTTTCCTCACGTCGAATCTGGGTTATCAGGTGATTGTTGACTATGCCGATCATCCGGAACAGATGCACGAAGCACTCTATCCGGTTTTGGTCGATTTCTTCAAACCAGCCCTGCTGGCGCGTATGGAAACCATCCCATTCCTGCCGTTATCGGGCGAAACGTTGATCACTATTATTGCGTCGAAACTTAAAAGACTGGAGACGCTGCTCAATCAGCGCTTTGGTGCTGAAGTCGTCATTGATGCTGAGGTCAGCGACGAAATCATCCTGCGGGTAACCCGCACGGAAAACGGAGCCCGCATGCTCGAATCTATTATCGACGGCGAAGTGTTACCCCCTCTTTCCTTACTGCTTCTGCAAAAACTCGCTGCCGGTTCCTCCATCAGCCGCGTGAATATCGCCGTCGCTGACCATCGGTTTACTGCAGATATTCAGGAAGCTGTCCCTGGGAATAAAGGCGAGTTATGCGTGGAGTGATATTGGCCAGCCTGTTGCTGCCACTTGTCTCAGGTCAGGCACTCTGCGAAATCGCTAAGCCGGAACTGAGCCCGGCAGAATCAACGCTTCAGGCAATGAATGCCTGCCGGATTGAGCCGGCGTCGCTTGAACGCCTCGATTGCTATGACCGTCTGCTTACCCCCACGTATCCAGATTTTTCCGGTGCGCTGGTCAAGGCGCAGGTTCAGGGAGAAGCCTGGCGGCGGGCGTTCGCACAGGAGGCGCAGCGGGAGGACCATTCGACTCAATTTCTAACCCGGCAAACCGAAAGTGAACCCCCCTCAATGGTGATCACCACGCCCGCGCTGGGGATCCTTCCTCCCAGGCCGGTATTGATGTTCAGCTGTATCGACAACATCACCCGTATGCAAATCGCCTTACCGACCCCGCTCAATGGCCAACCGGAACTGGTGCTGACCACGGAAAAAATCCACATTAATGCCCATTGGTTCCTGCGCGAAAACGACTCGCTGCTGGAATCCAGCCGGGGTCTTCCGGGTATTGATGAGATTAAACAGCTATTCGGTGCAAAAACGTTGACGGTGGCATTTCCGCCCTCCGCTCAGGGGACATCAGCCAACAGAAAGACGGTTTTTCCCTCACTGACGTTCAACATCAGTGAACTGGAAAAAAACCTCGCACCAATGAGAGTTGCCTGCCACTGGGCCGACTAGTGCTACCGATTTTAAAAGGGAATTGTTATGGATATACAGACATCAGGCACATGGCACGGGCATATTATTGCTTCGCTACCGGAAGAGAAGATCCGCTCTGCAATGAGCGAAACCGATCCAGACTGGGAGTACATTGACGGCGAAATGGTCAAGCTGGGATCTCTGGCACACGGCCAGTTAGACATCGCAAAAATCCAACAGAAGGCATTGAAATTACTGGCGACGGAAAGTAAAGATTTTCGCCTGATGGTTCACCTGCTGCGCACGCTGCAACATGGCGGCAAAGCCTCTGAGCTTCTTTTGGCTCTGCAACTGCTCACCCAATATATTGAACAATTTTGGCTACCCGCATGGCCGCAAAACATTGCTCATAAAAATCGTTTTGCACAACAGGTGATTAAACGCTTCGAGAAAATGGCCTTCAGCTTTGCCAGCGATGCAGATCAGGCACAGCAGGATACGATGCTGCGGGAATTTGCCCATCTGTCGCAGCTTTGGAGAAAAGCGGAAAATGAATCATTGGCCGGAGCGGCAGACGAACTCTTTTCGCTCTATCAACGCCGCATTCAGGAGCAGGCCGCAAATGCCGCCGCCCGACAGGCAGCGTCTGCGCAGTCGCAGACAGAAAGTGATATAGGCGACATCAGCCAGCCCCAAAGTGCGCGCTCCGTCGCTGCAGTTAACGTCGAAACTCATGACGATAAATCATGGCGCCAGACGCTGCTGAAGGTCGCAGATGTGCTTTGCGAACGCCATCCCCAAAGTTCAACAGGTTATCGGCTGCGCCGTCATGCGCTCTGGCAAAACATCACTTCTGCACCGCAGGGTGAAAACGGCGGGCGAACCTTACTGGCGGCCTTTCCCGCGGATATGATGGCGGATTATCAGGCCAGACTCCTGACGGCAAATCATGAGTTATGGGAGCAAGTCGAAAACAGCCTGTTACTGGCGCCCTATTGGTTTGACGGGCATCGCCTTTCATCCCGTATCGCCAGCCAGCTGGGTTATTTCGACACAGCCGCTGCGATCCGCGACGAACTCCATCTTTTCATCAATCGCATCCCTGTATTAAGGAACTTGCACTTTACCGATCTCACACCATTTCTGGGTGAACAAACCCAGGAATGGCTGGACGAAGACCGTGCCTCGAAAGCCGTTTCGGGTGTGTCAGCAGCGCATGATGATGAAACCAATAATATCTGGCAGTGCTTCTGCGACGAGGGGCTGGCACCGGCTCTACACCTTCTTGACCAACTTGCGCAACAATCTCCCGAACCACGTCAGCAGTTTTACCACCAATACCTCGGCGCGCAGCTTTTGGAAAAAGCCGGTATGACTGCATCTGCGTTTGCGCAATACAAAACTCTGCACCAGACGGCACGCCAGATAACGTTGTCCGGTTGGGAACCGACCTTGCTTGAACAATTAGAAGAAAAAATCACGACGGATCAGTGAAGTAAAACAGGAGTTTTATTGTGTTCAAAATATCAAAGCCTGGCTTTCTCCGGGCATTAAAACCTACGCTCAAACCCGCCATGCCGCGGTTAAAAATCTCTGTTCTGATCGTAGTGATCATCGTCTGGGTATTATCCCTGGTCTGGATCTGGTGGAAAGGCCCGTCATGGACGCCCGGACAACAACATCCCCTGGCTCCGCAGGCTAACCGCTGGCTGGCCACGTCTGTCTGGATTCTCATCGCTCTTGCATGGCTGACATGGCGGGTTATAAAACGTCTTCAGCATCTGGAGACGTTTCAGCGACAACAGCGTCAGCATGAGAAAGATCCGCAGAGTCTGGAAGTTCACCAGCAACAACGCCATCTCGATCATTGGCTGTTACGTTTGCAACGGCATCTGGCACGGCGTAATTACATTTATCATCTTCCGTGGTACATCGTCATTGGTACGGCAGAAAGTGGTAAAAGTACGCTGCTGCGCGAAGGTTATTCTTCCGACACGATTTATGTGCCGGAGAAAGTACGTGGCGAAAATAACGGCGTCTGGCATATCGCGCCGCATGTCGGTGAACATGCCGTCATTTTTGACATTAACGGTGCTCTGATTGAGCAACCGGTCAGCGGTCAGAAGGACGCTAACGTTCACAGTCGCTTGTGGAATCACTGGCTCGGCTGGCTGAGTCAGAACCGCCCCCGTCAGCCACTTAACGGTATTATTCTTACACTGGATTTACCCGAACTGCTGACCGCAACCAAACATCAGCGCGAGCGTCAGCTGACAGTATTACGTCAGCGACTGCAGGATATCCGCCAGCAGCTGCACTGTGAGCTGCCGGTCTATATAGTCCTCACCAAACTGGACTTATTGTACGGCTTCGCCCCGCTATTCCAGCCGCTGGAAAAGCAACAGCGGGAGGCTATTCTCGGCGTCACTTTTACTGAAGGTTCTCACGATAACGATCGCTGGCGCGATGAGCTACAGACCTTCTGGCGGGAATGGATACGGCGTTTTAATCAGGCACTGCCCGATCTCTTGCTAAGCCACGTGGAAGCCAGTCAGCGCAGTATGTTGTTCAGTTTTAATCGTCAGATGAACGGGATTATCGAACATCTGGAAGCATTACTTAGCAGCCTGCTCGCAGGCGATAATATGTCAGTCATGCTGCGCGGGGTTTATCTCACCTCTTCGCTTCAGCGCGGTCAGGTCGACGATATGTTCATTCAGTCAGCCGCCGCTCAGTATCGTCTGGGCCAGACTGCACGCTCTTCGTGGCCGATGGTCGTTACCCAACCTTATTTTACCCGCGATTTGTTCCCACAAGTGTTGCTGGCAGAACCCAATCTGGCAGGGGAAAACCGCGTCTGGCTGAGTAAAACGCGTCGCCGCCGGGCGCTGTTTTCTATCATCGGCGCCGCTGGCGCCGTAGCCTGTATCGCGGGCTGGCATCATTACTACAATTCCAACTATCACGCGGGTGTCACCGTGCTGGCTCAGGCAAAATCCTTTATGGATATCCCACCGCCTCAAGGCATTGATGAGCTGGGTAATCTTCAGCTTCCCCTGCTTAATCCGATGCGCGACGCCACGCTGGCCTATGGTGATTATCGTGAACACAGCGTCCTCACCGATATGGCGCTGTATCAGGGCATCAAAATCGGGCCTTATGTTGAGAAAACTTATCTGCAGTTGCTCGAACAACGCTTCTTACCGTCACTGCTGAACGGGCTGATAAAAGACCTGAACGCCGCACCGCCGGGGAGCGAGAAGAAGCTCGCCGTCCTGCGCGTCATCCGCATGCTGGAAGACAAAAGCGGGCGTGATAATAAAGTCGTCAAACAATATATGTCGCAACGCTGGAGCGAAAACTTCCACGGTCAGCGCGAACTTCAGACACAACTCATGTCGCATTTAGATTACGCACTGGATCACACCGACTGGCATGCGCGACGCGCAAACGGAGATAGCGATGCGGTGAACCGCTTCGTTCCTTATGACAAGCCAATTGCCGCCGCTCAGCGCGAACTGAGCAAACTCTCCATTTATCAGCGTGTTTATCAAAGCCTGAGATCGAAAGCGCAGGGCGTACTCCCGGCAGATCTCAACCTGCGGGATCAAATCGGGCCGAGCTTCGATAAAGTGTTTGTGGCAAATAAAGAAGAAGATCTGGCGATCCCACAGTTCCTGACCCGATATGGGCTGCAAAGCTATTTTGTGAAGCAACGGGACAGTTTGGTCGAGCTCACAGCCCTTGACAGCTGGGTGCTCAATATAACCAAAAACGTCACCTTCAGTGATACCGACCGCGAAGAGATCCAGCGACACATCACCGGGCAGTATGTCAGTGACTACACTGCCACATGGCAGGCAGGGATGAATAATCTGGATATCCGCGAATACGAAGATATGCAGGAAGTCACTGATGCGTTGGAACAGATCATCAGCGGTGATCAACCATTCTACCGTGCACTGCAAACACTGAGAGATAACACCCAGCTTCCACCACCGCCGGCCAGTCTGCCGGATAAAGCGCGGGAAGAGCTGATGTCCTCACTAGACTTCCAGCTACTGACCCGCCTGGGCCGTGAATTTGCGCCTGAAAATAGTGTACTGACCGAGACAAAAGAGAAGGAAAGTACCTTGCAGGCAGTTTATCAGCAACTGACTGAACTGCACCGTTACCTGCTGGCTATCCAGAACTCACCAGTACCGGGTAAATCAGCCCTGAAGGCCGTACAGATGCGGCTGGATCAGAACAACAGCGATCCGATCTTCGCCACCCGCCAGATGGCCAAAACCCTGCCAGCCCCGCTTAACCGCTGGGTCGGAAAGCTCGCCGATCAGGCGTGGCACGTGGTGATGATCGAAGCCGTTCACTACATGGAAGTTGAGTGGAATGACAAAGTGGTCAAAACGTTTAATGACCAGCTGGCAGACCGATACCCGTTTAACCCGAACGCCACGCAGGATACCTCCCTCGATGCGTTCAACCGCTTCTTCAAACCCGATGGCGTGCTCGACAGCTTCTATCAGCAGAACCTGAAACTGTTTATCGAGAACAAACTTACCTGGGGAGAAGACGGCGAGGTGCTGATCCGCCCTGACGTACAACAACAGCTGGAAACCGCGCAAAAAATCCGTGAAACCTTCTTTACGCAGCAAAGCGCACTCGGCACCCAGTTTGCTGTCGAGGCCACCGAATTGTCTTCCAACAAACGCCGCAGCGTTCTGAATATGGACGGACAGTTGCTGGATTACAGTCACGGCCGCAACTACACCGCACATCTCGTCTGGCCAAACACCATGCGTGACGGCACCGAAAGCAAACTGACGCTGGTCGGCAACGACAGCGGCTCTCCACGCAGCATCAGTTTCAAAGGACCCTGGGCACAGTTCCGCCTGATTGACGCCGGTAGCCTGACCAACGTAGATGACGGATCGTTTGACGTTCGCTTTAACGTTGACGGGGGCTATATGAGCTACCGCGTTCATTTCGATACGCAGGACAACCCGTTCACTGGCGGACTTTTCAGCGAATTCACCCTGCCTGACACACTGTATTAAAGGATGCACCCCGGCAGCGATGCCGGGGTATTAAGGAAAAACCATGAGTGACGAAACACACATCATCAAACTGGGTGACGATCCCCGCTTTTTGCCCGAGTTCAGCGCGATCCGCGAAGAGATCAACAAATCCAACCATCCTTCACAACCAGAAGTGAACTGGCGGCTGGTGGAATCACTGGCGCTGACGCTGTTTAAAAGCAATGGCGTCGATTTGCACACCGCAACGTACTACACGCTGGCGCGCACCAAAATTAACGGGCTCTCGGGATTTTGCGAAGGGTGCGAGCTGCTGGCGGGATTGATCACCGCCGAATGGGAGCGCTTCTGGCCGCAAAACGATCAGGCGCGCAGCGATATGCTGGAGTGGTTCAACACCCGCATTGGCAATATTCTGCGTAAAAATCCGTCTCTGGCGCTCGGCGACGTCCAATTGCTTTACCGCACAGAACACACCCTGCAACTCATCTGCGACAAACTTCAGCAGGTCGAACTGAAGCGCGTCCCGCGGGTAGAAAATCTGCTCTACTTTGTGCAGAACATCCGTAAACGAACCGAAGCTGAACATCAGACGCAAAGTTCACAGGCTCACCATTACGTCTCGCCAACACTGGTCTATATGCCGGATCAGATATCTCATCCAGACCCTGTTTTTTCACTACTACCCAGCATGGAGCCTGCGCAACAGGCGCCGAAAGTCGAAGTGCATTTCGCCGGTTCCGAAAACAAAAAGCGCCCTTCCCGTAAATCCGTCGTTAGTGGTTTTTTGGCTGGGATCCTTTGCTCGGCGGTTGTCTTCGGCGGTTTGTGGTGGTGGAAAGTTACGCCTTTTCAACAGCAAATCACATTGATCAAAGACACCTCGCAAGGCGGCGCGTCACTTTGGCTGACGTCACCTGAACTGAGAACCTATCCGCAGCAGCTGAACCGCCTGCTTAACGCAACACCGTTGCAGGCACTGGACAGCGGCGAGCGTCTGACAAAAACAGCCAGTGCCATCTGGCCTGAAAATGAACAACAACTACAAGCTACCTCCCGCTGGAACAGCGCACTCAAACTGCGCGCCGATAACAGCCCTGACTTACGCGGATACTTACAAATCCGACAAGATATGCACGCGTTTTCCGACTTATTAGTTCAACGGGAAAAAAGCAAAGAAGGCGTCACGCTTTCTTATCTGAAAACCGTCGCCTATCAGGCCGAAACCTTGCTGAATCAGGCCACGCCCATTGAGGCGTTATTAACCCAGCTGGAAGATGCCAAAAGGCAAAATAAAAATACCCAGACGCTGGAAAAAACACTTAACGAAAGAATGGATTCATTATCCAGTCGCTATTTTTTAATTAAAAATATCAGAAAAACCGATAATTGATATTTAACTCTATCACTTAATACTATGACTAAGATAAAGGAATAACATCATGGCCAATCTCATTTATTTAACTCTCACCGGACAGACCCAGGGACTGATTTCAGCAGGATGCTCATCGCTGGATTCGATTGGGAACAAAGCGCAGATCGCACATTTGGACCAGATAATGGTTTATGAGTTGTCGCATGCGATTTCCCGGAATCAAAATGCAAGCCATCAACCTATAATCATACAAAAACCAATTGATAAATCCTCTCCTTTGCTAGGTAAAGCTATTTCTGAGAATGAATTATTAACCTGCACCCTTGACTTTTACCGTATAAATCGCTTTGGTTCACAAGAGATTTATTACAGGATAAAGTTAACTGAGGCCACCATAAAAAACATTCGATTGCATAGCCCTAACTCATTAAGAGAAAGTGGCGCACAACCAACAGAGTCCATCTCTATAGACTATAAATCAATAACATGGGAGCATCCGGAAGCGGGGACGAGTGCATATAGCTTTTGGGAAGATAGAGTTTTTTAAAGCATTATCTGCAAGCATCTAATGTCCAGAATGACGTGGAGATACGTTGATAACTTCAGCCATCAAAATCATGAATTATTTATACAAAATGATTCATGATTTATATAATACAACCAATTAAACCTACTATCCAACAATCATACTCAATGACTGCTTGACCTGATGACTGTAACTACATACCCTTTTTACAGCCCTGTTGAAATGGAATTAACAACATGCCGACTCTACAATATTTTAGACAAACTCGTGGTGATTATAAATATGCCAGCCTTTTACATACAATATCTGATGTAGACTTTGATTTTGAAGCACTGGGCCAGGCGCTGGACTGTCAGCGTGATTTCTATGGTGTAGGCATCATATATTCTGAAGATCAAAAAGAGTATGTGGTAAGGCAACCAAGGAATGCAGTATCAGTAAAATATGTCATAGTTACAAAAGTCCCGCATATTAATAAAGATGTGGCTGCGGCAAGTCTTAAAGACGCTATATCCACCCCTTCATTAAGTAAAGAAATAACATCTACCGTTTTATCCTGCGGGGGTTTGTTGTTAACTATTGGTGCGGCCATAGTCGGCACAGGCGCTGTTCCTTTTACTTTAGGAGCCAGCTCTGGAATGGTTGCCCTCGCGGTTGCAGGCACAATTGCAACAACAGCACAATGCGTCAACGGTATAGTAAGGGTGGTCGATATGACTACAAATGAAGGTGAAATAACTACCTGGCTGGACTCTCAACAATGGTATCTGACAACATCCTGTATATTAGATATCATGTCAGTTGCCTCCGCCGGCGCGGCACTGAAGGATGTTCTCATCACCTATCGAGCCATGAGAGCATCTTCTTCGCTAAAAGTAAGTCAATGGTTGAGAAGCTTGCCAAGGCAGGATCGTGCCAGAATTACTAAAGAAATAATGCGAATTCAGAACCCAGGAATATCTAACAAAGCAATTAAATCTTTCATTGCTATTGGTAAGTACCCTAAACGCTTTCCTACTGAAGGGCTTCAGAAGACGCTGCAAGTTCAGTTATTGAATAGTTTAAACAGCATGGCAGCTTTTTCAGGAAGTGCGATTGGCGGAGTTTTAAATTCCCCAGCAAGCATTTTAGATTCAGGAGAGTATGTTGTGGGAATGCTACAATCCATTGAGGTATTCGAATGAAAATAATCATAGGCTCGTCTCTTTATGAATTAATGAAATATGGTGAAAACATTGATAAAGATATCAAAAAAAATGACATTAAATCAATAGAGCGTAAAGTAGAAACAAAAACAACTGAATATGTAACTGTGCTATTTTTTCAAAAAAACTTCATGGCACTTTCAACGGCTTTATTTCTCATTATGATTTCCTGGGTTTTTATTACTTTCACAATACTTAGAATTCTAAATATAAAACACTCACCTGCACTACACTTTAGCTTATATATGGCACTGACCATGATTTACATATTTATATATATAGGTGCTGTTTTTTTGATAGCAAGAGGGATCACAACCGGAGTGAAAATGATTTACTTCACTTTCGTTTTTATTGTTTGTGTGGCATGTATATTTTCTTTATATTATCTGGTAAGAATTTATTGGGTCGAAGGCTCATACACTGAAAATATTTTTCACATAGCAATGCTATTACTCCCGCTTTACTTTTCACGCCTGATATTAAACACCACTTTAATCAGAACAGCCATTATGTGGACTATTAACGAGCGCGCCAGAAAGGCTTACTGGAAAATATTTATGAAAGATTATAAGAGCCCGCGTAAAATAAGAAAGCTGCGGGTTGGTTGAAATAATAAAAATGAATGCATCAGAAACCTCACTTAGTGTATATACCTAAATTTAAATAATTACCATGAGGCATCAGGGAAAATGAATAAATTAATAGGAACATCTTTTTATAATCTACTTCAGTACGGCAATGAAATTGAGTCATACATTAAAAAAAATGATATGGCATCAATAGAATGTAAAATAGAAACAAAAATAACTGAACATGCAACAGTTCTATTTTTCCAAAAAAACTTCATGGGACTTTCCGCTGCATTATTTTTATTAATGATCTCCTGGGTTTTTATAATATTTTCCACACTTCAAGTTTTGGATATAAAAAAATCACCATCAATCCATTTTAGTTTGTTTATGTCAATGTTTATGATATACGGGTTTATTTATGCAGTTTCAGTGTATTTAATTGCTAAGGGTCTTACTACCGGAGTGAAAATGATTTACTTCACTTTCGTTTTTATTGTGTGTGTGGCATGTATATTTTCTTTATATTATCTGGTAAGAATTTATTGGGTCGAAGGCTCATACACTGAAAATATTTTTCACATAGCAATGCTATTACTCCCGCTTTACTTTTCACGCCTGATATTAAACACCACTTTAATCAGAACAGCCATTATGTGGACTATTAACGAGCGCGCCAGAAAGGCTTACTGGAAAATATTTATGAAAGATTATAAGAGCCCGCGTAAAATAAGAAAGCTGCGGGTTGGTTGAAATAATAAAAATGAATGCATCAGAAACCTCACTTAATGTAAATACCTAAATTTAAATAAATACCATGAGGCATCAGGGAAAATGAATAAATTAATAGGAACATCTTTTTATAATCTACTTCAGTACGGCAATGAAATTGAGTCATACATTAAAAAAAATGATATGGCTTCAATAGAATGTAAAGTGGAAACACAGCTTAAAGAGTATGTGACAGTCTTGTTTTTTCAAAAAAACTTCATGCTTCTTTCGCTCGCCCTCTTTCTTATGATGTTTTCCTGGCTATTCATTATCTTTACTGCGTTGCAAGGTATAAGCACAAAAGAATCACCAGGCCTTTACTTTGGTCTGTACATGATATCTGCCATGACGTGTGGACTCATAAACATTTTTTCTGTATTTCTGCTGGCCAGAGGGATAACCATTGGCCTGAAGATGGTCTATTATACTTTCAATTTTATTTTAGCAATGGCGATTTTGTTTTCATTCTATTATTTATATACTTTCATTTTTACTGGCAAAACAAATATCTCAGATGTCGTATTTTTCGTACTCATAATCGTACCTCTCTATCTTACTCGCCTGATATTAAATACGCGGTTAATTGGATCAGCACTGGTATGGACTATCAATGAGAGGGCGAGAAAAGCATACCTTAAATTATTAATCAAAACGTATAAGACTCCCCGTAAAATAAAAAAGCTGCGGGTTGGATAAACAACTCTCACTCCTCATGACAATCATTTTTCAGCTGGAGCATTAATTACTCTGCTGATTTCTGCATAAAAAAAGGCTGCTTAATTCAGCAGCCTTTTTGTTTCAGACTCAGAAAGAATCAATGACGTTTGCCGTCATCATCTTCGTCGATGAAATCTTCGTCTTCGCCTTCTTCACCTTCTTCGTCGTCATCGCCTTCGAAGTAAGTGCCCCAGCCGTCGTAGTTTACGCCGTTGGTTTCGGCCAGATTCATCAGTTGCTCAACCTGTGCGTCGATAAGCTCTGCATTCAGCGCCACTTCGCTAATTACGTCACAGCACATCATGACAGTACCGTCTTCAGCTTCCAGCTCTTCCGGGTCGGAAACTTCATAACCCAGTTTGAAAGCTTCTACGACCGCTTTCTCCAGAACTTCGAACTTTTCTGAGGATAAGTGGTGTTCAATGGTGTAAAGCGCGTCAGGATCGCTGCCATCGTCCAGCAGCTCTTCGATGATTAAGCGAGTTTCTTCACGTTGTTCTTCCAGCAATTCACGGTTTGCCATTTCTCAGTCCTCAATCAATTTGACGTTTGTACGCTATTTTCACACACCATAGAGCGCGCCTCCACTATTAAAGAGAAAGTTTTCTCTGTGGGGTTGTAATTGCATATTCATACATATAAATTGAATTTTAATTCAATCCGAAATGCTTACGCGCTATGGAGCGACATCATGAGTTTGTTGAGTAAACGTCATTTTCTCAGGTTACTGGATTTTACCCCGTCAGAGATTTCGTCCCTGCTGAAACTCTCCGCTGAACTAAAAGCAGCAAAGAAAAACGGCACCGAAAAAGCCCGCCTGCAAGGCAAAAACATCGCGCTCATCTTCGAAAAAGACTCAACCCGTACACGATGCTCTTTCGAAGTTGCCGCATACGATCAGGGGGCGAAAGTCACTTATCTCGGCCCAAGCGGCAGCCAAATTGGCCACAAGGAATCGATGAAAGATACCGCCCGCGTGCTTGGCAGAATGTATGACGGTATTCAGTATCGCGGTTTTGGTCAGGATAACGTAGAAACCCTGGCGGAATTCGCCGGTGTACCGGTATGGAATGGCTTAACCAACGAATTCCACCCGACGCAGCTGCTCGCTGACCTGCTGACCATGCAGGAACACCTGCCCGATCAGCCGCTGAAAGGGATGCGTCTCGCCTATCTGGGTGATACCCGCAACAATATGGGTAACTCACTGCTGGAAGCTGCCGCGCTGTGCGGGCTGGATTTACGCCTTGTGGCACCGTCAGTATGCTGGCCCGATGCCGAACTGGTCGCGACCTGTCAACATCTCGCAAATGAAAATGGCGGCACTATCACGCTCACCGAAGACATTGCTACCGGCGTGAAAGATGCGGATTTCCTGTATACCGACGTCTGGGTGTCGATGGGCGAACCAAAAGAAGCCTGGAAGGAACGTATTACCCTGTTGCGCCCTTATCAGGTCAACAGCGCGATGCTGGCGCTGACCGGCAACCCGAACGTCAAGTTCCTGCACTGCCTGCCCGCTTTCCACGACGATCAGACGTCGCTCGGCAAACAGATGGCACAAGAGTATGGCCTGCACGGCGGTATGGAAGTGACGGATGAGGTATTTGAATCGGCGCAAAGCGTGGTGTTTGATCAGGCAGAAAACCGTCTGCACACCATCAAAGCCGTGATGGTCGCCACCCTCGGCGAGGAGTAATTTATCCCGGCATCATTCGCGCTTTTCCCGGATGATGCCGCATTTTTCCACCAGAATGCTCTGCTATCTCCCCCTTTTGCCGTCACAGACCTTCATTTTCAGCTAACCTTTTTACAGTGCGTTGGTTTTATAACTCCGTCAAAAAAACACAAACGCAGTAAGAAGGAACCGATATGAGCTCAGTTAATCTTGAGTATGTCCTGCGGCTGGAAAGCCTGTTAAGCAGGATTTACCCCAGGGAACACATCGCCGATCTGTTGAAAAAAATCCTGCATCTCGCCGACAAATGGAACTATGGCAAACATCGCACCACGCAGTGGGTCGATGGCACCCATATTTATCTGATCACCTACGGCGACAACCTGCGCCACGGCGAGCAGCCACCGCTGGCGACGCTCAATCATTTTGCCAATACGTATCTGCGTGAAATCATCAGCGATATTCACATTTTGCCGATGTACCCGTACAGCTCCGACGATGGATTTAGCGTGATCGACTACCGGCGGATCGACGAGAATCTCGGTGGATGGTCGGATATTCACCACCTTTCTGAAAACTTTAACCTGATGTTTGACTGCGTGATCAACCACATCTCGCGCTCGAGCGACTGGATGAAAGGTTATTTGCACGACGATCCGTACTACCAAAATTATTTTATCGCTTCCAACCCTGAGCTTGATTACAGCCGTGTCGTCCGCCCGCGCGCGTCACCGCTGCTGACGCCGTTTATCAAAGCCGACGGCACTGAGCCCTATTTGTGGACGACGTTCAGCGAAGATCAGGTGGATATCAATTTTAAAAATCCGCAAGTGCTGCTGGAAAGCATCGACGTACTGCTGCAATACGCGGCCAGCGGCGGGCAGTCTATCCGACTCGATGCCATTGGTTATATCTGGAAGGAAGTGGGCACATCGTGCATTCACATGCCGCAGGCGCACAACATCATCAAAGTATGGCGCACCATTCTGGATGAAGTGATCCCCGGCACCCGGCTGATTACCGAGACCAACGTGCCACACCACGAAAACATCAGTTATTTCGGCGAAGGTGATGAAGCGCACATGGTGTATCAGTTCCCTCTGCCGCCCCTGACGTTGCACGCCTTTTTACGCGAAGACACCACTACGCTGACAAAGTGGGCGCAAAGTCTGAATGCCGAAGCGCGCTATCCCGAGACGACATATTTTAACTTTCTCGCCAGCCATGACGGTATCGGGTTACGCCCGACGGAAACTTTCCTCAGCGATGAGGAACGCAAATATATGGCGCAGGAAACGCTGCGCAAAGAAGGTCGCGTCTCTTACAAAGATAACGGTGACGGCACCCATTCGCCTTACGAGCTAAATATCAATTACCTGAGCGCGCTGACCGAACAGGACGATGACATCGAGATAAAGGCGCAGAAATTCCTGGCGGCGCAGGCGCTGTTGCTGTCATTCATCGGCGTGCCGGCAATTTATATTCACAGCCTGCTGGGCAGCGAAAATGATCTTGAGGGGATGCACCAGTCGGGCATCAACCGGCGCATCAACCGTAAAAAGTTGGATCTGGATAAACTGGAAGCCGAGCTGGAGAAAAAAGACGGCCTGCGCGCCCGCGTGTTCAACGGATTACAGGATCTGATTAAGCACCGGCGCGCCCATCCTGCGTTCTCACCACAGGCCGGTCAGCGGGTTTTTGATCTGGGGAAATCGTTGTTTGCGATGGAGCGTTATGACCCAAAAACCGAGGATCGCATTACCTGCGTGTTTAACATCAGCAGCCATTCCCAGATGTTAAAACTGGCAGTGGAGGGTAAGGATCTGATCAGCGGAGAGGTATTTACCGGCCAGACGCGGCTCCAGCCATGGCAGGTGGTGTGGATCAAACACAAACTGAAAGCGCCAGAACGCCTTGGCAGGCTGCGTCGCTGGCGGATGAAGTTGTTTAAGCGAAGTAAGCGATAACCCACAAAAACTTAAACGGGTAAAACGCTGACGTCCATTTTGATCACGGCTTTGCGCACGTTGGCCGGTTCGCCGACGGCGCACAGCGGTTTATGGACTTCACCCGGATAGAAGACCACGAAGTCACCGGCATGCATGACCATGGTTTTTTCCTGTTCGCCGGCGGCGAGAAACGCAATGTCTTTGTCCGCCAGCCAGTCAGTATCGACATATCCCGCCGGTAAGTTACTGAACGTCATCCCTTCGGTGCCGTTCAGGACAATCTGGATATCCAGATAACGCGCATGGAACTCGGCGCGGCGTTCCGCCTGAGGCGCAGTGGAATCATTAGAAATCAGCACAAATACGTCGTCGCCGCAAATATCGTGTTTACCCAGCGAAGTATCGGCGGTGATGTGCTGTTTAACGAACTCGATGGCTTCGCGCAGTGCGGCGGGCAGATAAGGCACTAAGTGCAGCTGATGAATGTTCCCGGTGATCATGAGTTTCCCTTCGTTAAAGTAAAAATGAAATGTTGTTTCAAAGTCGTCTTATAATAAAGCACTCCGGCTGTCCGCCACTTGATCCAGTTAACAGTTTTTGCCTGTGAAGTGGCACGCAGCCAACCGTTTGCCTGTGAGTGATTTTTCCGCTTGATGTCGTCGGTTACGCGCGTATAATGCGCCACAATTTGCCGGGAGAACCCATGAACAATTGCCAGGTTTTGTGCTCAGACGATCGACCAAACGCCGTGCCATCAGGCAGCCCGCTGCCGTTGTTCTTCCGTTGCATTGCCGGTCAGCGTTCAGTTGATCAAAAAGAAAGGCCCCTCATTGCAGGGGCTTTTTTTTGTCCGAAATTTGAGTGCACATTTGTTGAGAGCACATCTTTTAAGAACAAAGAAACAGGAGAATGACGATGGCGAATCCGCTGTATCAAAAAGACATCATTTCAATCAACGATCTCAGCCGCGAGGAGCTGGAGCTGGTGCTCGACACCGCCGCCAGCCTGAAAGCCACGCCGCAGCCTGAGCTCCTGAAACACAAAGTGATCGCCAGCTGTTTCTTCGAAGCCTCAACGCGCACGCGTCTGTCATTTGAGACGTCCATGCATCGCCTCGGCGCGTCGGTAGTCGGGTTCTCCGACGGCAGCAATACCTCGCTCGGCAAAAAAGGCGAAACGCTGGCCGATACCATTTCGGTGATCAGTACCTACGTCGATGCCATCGTGATGCGCCATCCGCAGGAAGGCGCGGCGCGTCTGGCGACAGAATTCTCCGGTGGCATTCCTGTCCTTAACGCCGGTGATGGTGCAAACCAGCATCCGACGCAGACGCTGCTGGATTTGTTCACCATTCAGGAAACCCAGGGACGTCTGGATAACATCAAAATCGCGATGGTCGGCGATTTGAAATATGGTCGTACTGTCCACTCTCTGGCGCAGGCGCTGGCGAAATTCAACGGCAACCGTTTCTACTTTATCGCGCCCGACGCGCTGGCGATGCCGGGCTACATTCTGGCGCTGCTTGAAGAGAAAGGAATTGAATACAGTCTGCATAGCAGCATCGACGAAGTGGTGCCGGAAATCGACATTCTGTACATGACCCGTGTGCAGAAAGAGCGTCTGGATCCGTCCGAGTACGCCAACGTCAAAGCCCAGTTTGTTCTGCGTGCCGCCGATCTGGCAGACGCACAGCCGCATCTGAAAGTCCTGCACCCGCTGCCACGCATCGACGAAATTACTCCGGACGTAGATAAAACCCCTTACGCCTGGTATTTCCAGCAGGCCGGCAACGGAATTTTTGCGCGTCAGGCTTTGCTGGCGCTGGTTCTGAACGCAGACACTGCACAGTAAACTTGAGGAGAAAACGACAATGACTCACGACAATAAACTTCAGGTTGAAGCGATCAAATGCGGCACGGTCATCGACCATATTCCGGCACAGGTCGGGTTCAAATTGCTGTCGCTGTTCAAATTTACCCAGACTGAACAACGCGTGACCGTCGGCCTGAACCTGCCTTCCGGTGAACTTGGCCGCAAAGACATCATCAAAATCGAGAATACCTTCCTGACCGATGAACAGGTCAATCAGCTGGCGGTCTATGCTCCGCGCGCCACGGTGAACCGCATTGATGATTATGAAGTAGTGAAGAAGCTGATGCCGACACTGCCAGACCGGATTGTGGGCGTTTTGCGCTGTCCGAACGGCAACTGCATCAGCCGCTTCGAGCCAGTGGATTCGAGCTTTGCCGTGAAACAGCGTGCTGACGGCGTGCACCTGAAATGTAAGTATTGCGAGAAAGAGTTTGAGCATCAGGTCGTGCTCAACAACGACTGACCGATTATACTGGCTCGAATCTCGTTCCAACTACTCAATAATCAGGAGACATTATGTCCCGCGAAATCAGCACTGAAAACGCACCAGCCGCCATCGGTCCTTATGTTCAGGGCGTAGATCTGGGCAGCATGATCATCACTTCCGGTCAGATCCCCGTGGATCCTAAAACCGGTGCCGTAGCCGAAGACATCGCCGCTCAGGCGCGTCAGTCACTGGAAAACGTGCAGGCTATCGTCGAAGCCGCTGGCCTGAAAGTTTCAGACATCGTGAAAACGACCGTTTTTGTAAAAGATCTGAATGACTTCGCCACCGTTAACGCCACTTATGAAGCATTTTTCACCGAGCATAAAGCGCCTTTCCCTGCGCGTTCATGCGTGGAAGTTGCCCGTCTGCCAAAAGACGTGAAAATCGAAATCGAAGCCATCGCTGTTCGTCGTTAACTCGCGCCCGTGATGCACCAGACCAGCCTGCGGGCTGGTTTTTTTTGCCCCTTTTTCAGGCAAAGAAACCTCAGCACGCCCTATAATTAAGCAGACTCCCCTCTTTTTTACTGATTTTATGCCCGTTTTGCACGATGGCACACTTTATGCCTGATCTTCATCGTTATTGAACGATTCAATTGCAGCCGGTCCAGTTTGTGAGGTGATGATGATTAAGATTGACCTTTCCGATTCACCCTTTTTTGATGAGATGTTAATGGCTGAAGGGAAACACCGCAGCCATTATCAGGCTTACTGGCAGTGGTTGCAGCAGGCCGATCAACAGGCCGTTCAGCGCAAGAAGGAGGAAGCTGCGCTGCTGTTCCACCGGGTGGGGATAACCTTTAATGTTTACGGCGAAGATGATGGCGCAGAGCGGCTGATCCCGTTTGACAGCGTGCCGCGCATTATTCCCGCCGGGGAATGGCAAATGCTCGATCGCGGTATCCGCCAGCGAGTACAGGCGCTGAACGCATTTCTGCATGATATTTACCACGACCAGAAAATACTCAAAGCCGGGCTGGTGCCTGCTGAACAGGTGCTGGCCAACGATCAGTATCAGCCCTGCATGCAGGGTATCGATCTTCATCGCGATACTTACGCGCACATTGCCGGAACCGATATGGTGCGCGGCGGCGATGGTGAATATTACGTGCTTGAGGACAACCTGCGCACACCCTCCGGCGTTTCCTACATGATGGAAAACCGCAAAATGATGATGCGGTTATATCCGGAGCTGTTTGCCGAACAGCGCATCGCGCCGGTTTCGCGCTACCCTTCTCATCTGCTGCAAACTCTGCGTGAAAGCACACCGGTCAACGATCCTACCGTCGTCGTACTGACGCCGGGACGCTTTAACAGCGCCTATTTCGAGCACAGTTTCCTTGCACAGCAAATGGGCGTCGAGCTGGTGGAAAGCGCCGATTTGTTCGTTAAAGACGGTGCAGTATTGATGCGCACCACTGCGGGTCCGTGCAAGATCGACGTTATCTACCGGCGTATCGACGATGCGTTTTTGGATCCGCTGGCGTTTCGCGCTGATTCCATGCTCGGCGTGCCCGGCCTGCTGTCGGTCTATCGCGCCGGTGGCGTGGTGCTGGCGAATGCCATCGGTACCGGCGTGGCGGATGACAAATCGATCTACCCGTATGTACCGGAGATGATCCGCTACTACCTGGGCGAAGATCCTATCCTCAATAACGTGCCGACGTGGCAATGCCGCAAGGAATCTGACCTGTCTTTTGTGCTGGCGAATCTGGACAAAATGGTGGTGAAAGAGGTTCACGGCGCGGGCGGTTACGGCATGCTGATTGGTCCGACGGCCAGCCTTGAGGAACTGGCACGTTTTCGCGATTTACTGAAAACCCGCCCCGAGAATTATATCGCGCAGGAAACACTTGCGCTCTCCACCTGCCCGACGTTTGTCGAAAATGGCCTGGCACCGCGCCATATCGATTTGCGACCTTTCGCGCTCACCGGCGCGGAGATCCGTCTGGTGCCCGGCGGTTTAACCCGTGTGGCGCTGGCGGAAGGTTCTCTGGTGGTCAACTCATCGCAGGGCGGCGGCACGAAAGATACCTGGGTGCTGGAAGAAGAAGATTCGACGGAGGATGACGCATGCTAAGCAGAACCGCCAGTGAGCTGTACTGGATGGCGCGTTATCTGGAACGCGCCGAGAATATCGCCCGTCTGCTGGACGTCACCAACAAGCTGTCGATGATGTCTATCCGTGACGTCATGGCGCGCGATGAAAATAACGATCTGCTGGTGCCACTGACCATGACCGGCACCCGCACGCTGTTTAATGAACATTATTCGCAGCTGACCATGAGCAATCTGCTCAACTTTTTCGCGCTGGATAACATCAATCACGGCAGTATTTATAGCTGTCTGCAAATGGCGTGGAACAACGCCCACGCGGTGCGCGGCAGCCTGTCCTCTGAAGTCTGGGAAAGCATCAACGCCACCTGGATTGAGATGAAACTGATCCGCCGTCAGGGCGTCGGTTCCGCCGGTGCGGACTCCTTCTTCGACTGGGTTAAGGAGCGCTCACATCTGTTTCGCGGCGCGATGTTCGGCACGTTGCTGCGCAGCGACGCCCAAAACTTCATCCGGCTCGGCACCATGCTTGAACGCGCAGACAGTACGGCGCGCCTGCTGGACGCTAAAAATCAACTCCTTAACGCGGATGAAGATCCGGTGCGCGAATATTACCGGATGGACACGCTGCTGCGCGCCGTCAGCGCCCGCGAAGCGTTCCATACACTTTACAAGCAGCAACTCAGCCAGAAGCGCATCGCCGAGCTGCTGATACTGCGCCGTGAGTTGCCGCGCTCCCTGTTGTCATGCGTAGAAATCATGGCCGAACAGCTGGAAGAAATAGGCGGTACGGCGGGTAATCTGCCACGTCGACGCGTGCACACCCTGCATGCGCAGCTACGCTTCACCGAAATGGAAGAAATTGTCGAAATGGGCCTCAGCCCCTGGTTGATGCAGTTCCTCGACCAGACCGGCGCTATCGCAGAGAGCATCCATCAGACCTATCTGGAGGCACAATAATGAAACTGAATGTCAGTCATCAGACGCATTACACCTATGCGCAACAGGTCAAACACAGCACACAATATCTGCGTCTTACGCCGCAGAATTCCAGCCATCAGAAAATCCTGTCATGGGATCTAACACTGCCGGAATACGCCACCCGCACCTTTGATGCCTACGGCAACGTACTGCATGTGCTGACACTGGATCAGCCGCATCAGGCGATCACCATTGAAGCGAATGGCGTGGTCGAAATTGAAGACAATACCGAGGACGATAACTGCGGGCATCTCTCGCCGCTGGTGTTTTTACGCACCAGTCCGCTGACGCTGGCCGATGGTGCGATCCGCGATTTTGCCAACCGCTATTACCGGCCGCAGGCACAACACGAAAGTTTATGCAGCCTGATGGGTGAGCTGTTGCTGAAAATGCCCTACAGCCCCGGCACCACCACGGTGAAAGACAGCGCCTCGCAGGCATTTTCCGCTCAGCAAGGCGTGTGTCAGGATCATACGCACGTTTTTCTCGCCTGTTGCCGCAGCCTGGGCATTCCGGCACGTTACGTCAGCGGTTATCTCTACACTCAAGACTCTGCCCATGTGGCGATGCACGCGTGGGCAGAAGCCTGGCTGGATGACCGTTGGCAAAGCTTCGATGTCACGAATAATACCTGCCAGCCCAATCAGCATTTGAAACTGGCTATCGGCATAGATTATCTTGATGCATGCCCGGTCCGCGGTATCCGGTTAGGTGGGGGATGCGAAGACATGCGCACTGTCGCGGCGGTCGAGATGTTCGACATTCCGCAATAAACCTGACTGATTTAAATAGGAAGATTTTTCTATGACTTACTGTGTGGCCATGCGCTTGTCCTCTGGCCTGGTGTTTGTATCAGACTCGCGCACCAACGCCGGAGTGGATCATATTTCCACTTTCCGAAAACTGCATGTTTTTCATCAAAGCGATGAACGCGTGCTGGTGCTCCAAAGTGCCGGAAATCTGGCAACCACACAGAGCATTATCAGTCTGCTGCATCGCCGCTGTCAGGATGATGAGCGAGAAAATCTGCTCAACGTGAAGTCGATGTATGACGCCGCCAGCCTGCTCGGGGAAACGGTGCGCGAAGTGATTGCCCGTGACAGCGGCGCGAATCAGGGCGGCACCACGGATTTCAGCTGCAACCTGCTGCTCGGCGGCCAGATAAGGGGCGAAGGGCTGCGGTTGTTCCACATTTATCCACAGGGTAACTTCATCGAAGCCACGCACGACACACCCTATTTTCAGGTGGGTGAAAGCAAGTACGGCAAACCGATTATCGATCGCGTGCTGAGCTTCGACACCCCGCTCGATCAGGCGATGCAGTGCGCGCTGATTTCGATGGATTCGACGCTGCGCAGTAATCTGTCCGTCGGCCTGCCGCTGGACGTTCTGACCTATCCGACCGACAGTTACAGCACCGCGCAGCAATACCGGATCACCGAAACACACCCGTATTTCGACATGATCCGCAAAGGCTGGGGCGAAGGCCTGTTAAGTATCTTCGCGCAACTGCCGCCGCTTAAGCTGGAAGAGTAATTCTCCTGAGACGGAGTGAACTCTCACTCCGTCGATTTGTTTTCATCCATCTTCTTCACAATCTTCTTTTCCACCTCGAAAGGATCGATACCCCGCAGTTGCAGGCGGCGGAAGCGGATGATGTTAAAACCGTTCATGATGAGAAAACTGCCCTCGATCAGCGAGCCTCCAATCGATCCAAGCCAGACGTTATGCGCCACCCAGCAGCAAGTTGAACACCACATGATACAGCGCGTGGTCAGCCCGCTGGTGCGAAACAGCGCCCAGGTACTGACGACGGTGGCGCCGACCGGCAATAATTCCATCCAGTGATGCGCGCGGCTCAGGCCTAAGACCAGCGTCAGGACGATGAAAATCACCATAATCCACTGGTTGCGGGTGCGCAGGGAAATCAGGGTACGGATGGAGTTGAGCAAGGCGCTCATGCCTGCGGGTGCGGCGCCCATCAGCAGGAAGTGCACGCCGATAATGGCGCTGTAGGCGGAAAGTTGCTGTTTGAAACGGCGATCGCTGCGGTTGAAAAACATGGTGATGCCGACAATAAAGGCCACCACGCCAATCGACTGGGCAAACCAGTAATACGTCATTTATCAGGCTCTCTGCGTAGAAGACTTCGTCGATTTTTTACGTATCGCTGCTACGCAAAGCTGTCACGTAAAAACGGCGCTTCATAATTGAAACGCCGTTTCATCCTAACGATAAAGCCGCAGGGTTACAATGTGACGCCGCTTTTAAAAATCGCCAGTTCACGGAAATCATTCAATTCGTTTTTAGCTTTACGGCCATCCGCGATTGCCACGATCAGATCCACGAATTCACCCAGCAGTTGATCCATGGAGACATCGTGGATGAGCTGACCAGCGTCGAAATCAATCCAGTGGGTTTTTTTCGCCGCCAGCTCGCTGTTGGTTGCCAGTTTAACCGTCGGAACGAAACCGCCATATGGCGTACCGCGCCCGGTACTGAACAGCACCATGTGGCAGCCGGCGCCGGCTAATGCGCTGGTGGCGACAGCATCGTTACCCGGCGCGCTGAGCAAGTTTAGCCCCGGCGTGGTCAGGCGTTCACCGTATTTCAGTACGTCCATGACCGGGCTTTGACCGGCTTTCTGCGTACAGCCCAGTGACTTCTCTTCCAGCGTGGTGATCCCCCCGGCTTTGTTGCCCGGAGACGGGTTTTCGTAAATCGGCTGATTATGTTCGATGAAGTACTGTTTGAAGTCGTTCACCATGTGGACGGTTTTTTCAAACGTCGATTCGTCGCGGCAACGGCTCATCAGGATACGCTCTGCGCCAAACATTTCCGGCACTTCGGTCAGCACGGAGGTACCGCCGTTGGCAATCACATAGTCGGAGAATCGCCCCAGCAGCGGGTTGGCGGTGATGCCTGACAGTCCGTCGGAACCACCGCATTCGAGACCAAACTTCAGCTCGCTGAGTTTGCCGCTCTCGCGTTTGTCGTCACGCATGACGGCATACAGCTCACGCAGACGCTCAAGACCGGCCTCGACTTCGTCATCGAATTTTTGCAGCGTCATGAAACGCACGCGGTCTTCGTCGACGTCACCCAGCGTTTCGCGGAAAACGTCCACCTGATTATTTTCACAACCCAGGCCAATCACCAGCACCGCACCGGCGTTGGGATGGCGAACCATGTTTTGCAGCATGGTACGGGTGTTGACGTGATCGTCGCCCAGCTGCGAACAGCCAAATGGATGCGTAAACAGGTAAACGCCGTCAGTGCCTTCTGCGTCGTTGGTCTCTTTCAGAAAACGCGTCTGGATCTGACGGGCGATGCCGTTCACACAGCCCACCGTCGGGATAAGCCACAGCTCGTTGCGGATCCCCACCTGACCGTCTTTACGACGGTAGATCTGAACGTCGCGATCGGCCATCTGCTCAGGCACGGTCACAAACTCCGGTTGATACTCGTACTGATCCAAATCGCTTAAATTGGTTTTGCCATTTTGTGAATGAATATGCACACCCGGTTCGATCGCCGACAGCGCATGGCCAATCGGCAGGCCGTATTTGACAATGTTTTCCCCGGCAGCAATCGGGCGCAGGGCAAATTTGTGACCACGCGCCACCGCTTGAGGTAACACAACCTGATAGTCGCCCGCTTCGACGCGCTCACCGGCGTCAATGTCGCGCAGTGCCACGGCGACGTTATCAGCAGGATGAATTTGAATAATACTTTGCATAGTCGCCCTCTTAGCTGTAAGCCGCCAGCGCATCGCGCATGCCACGGTCTTCGATCGCCTGTAACTGTTCGGTCACTTTGGCGGTCAGGCCAGGCACGGTATTGAGATCCCGTCCCCAGTGTTCTTCATCGGCCAGTACGGTTTCCACCAGTCCGGCCAGCGGTAATTCGCCAGTACGCACGCCGCTCCACAGTTCTGAAAAACGGCTCAGCCAGTGCGCGTCATCCTGCAACGGATAGATTTCACCATTGCGTTCACCACGATAAAACGCCAGCAAGGCGGCCAGCGCGAAGGTCAGGCGCGGCGGCAGGATCTGATGTTTTTCCTGACTTGCCAGCAGCTGCGGCAGAATGCGGGTGCGGTATTTGGTCATACCGTTCAGCGCAATCGACAACAGCTGATGCTGAATGAACGGGTTGCGGAAACGGCTCAGCACCGCCTGCGCGAAGGAGGTCAGTTCATCCTGCGGCAGATCCAGCACCGGCGAGATTTCTTCAGAGATAGCCAGCTCCACAAAGCGGCTTAACTGCGCATCATTCATGGACTCGCCGACGGTGTTCAGACCACAGAGAAATGCCACCGGCACCAGCGCGGTGTGCGCACCGTTGAGGATCGCTACTTTGCGTTCTTTGTATGGTTTGATGTCGTCAACCAGACGAATGTTCAACGGCAGTTTGTCCAGACGGAGTTCCTGAGCAAGACTTTTCGGCCCCTGGATCACGAACAGATAGAAGTGTTCGGCGCTGTCGAAGAAGCTGTCCTGATAGCCCAGTTCCTGCTGCAGGCTGTCCACTTCGCTGCGCGGATAACCGGTTACGATGCGGTCAACCAGCGTTGAGCAGAAAGTATTGCTGGTTTGCAGCCATTGGGTAAAGGCCGCTGGTAACGCCCACTGTTGGGCATAACGCAGCACCAGTTCCTGTAAGGCTTCGCCGTTGTAGTCGATCAGTTCACACGGCAGTAAAACCCAGCCTTTATCGGCGGCACCGGAGAAGTGAGTGAAACGCTCGAACAGTAAACGGGTCAGTTTGGCCGGGAAGCTGACAGGTGGCGCATCTTCCAGACGATCGCTCTCGACGTAGCTGATACCTGCTTCGGTGGTATTGGAAAACACAAAGCGAATATTCGGATCGCGCGCCAGCGCCAGATATTCATCGAACTGATGGTAGATATTGATTTCACGGTTCACGGAACGAATGATACGGGTGTCACGCACCGTTTCACCCTGCTCGTTCAGACCGCTGATGATAGTGGTGTACAAGCCATCTTGCGTGCTGAGCGAAGGCGGGAAATCGGTGTCAATCGGGCGAACGATCACGATACCGGCGTTCAGATCGGTATGTTCATTTAGCAGGTCGATTTGCCAGTCAACGAACGCCCGCAAAAAGTTACCTTCACCGAACTGAATAATTTTGTCGGGATGATGACGGCCTGGAAAGTCACGGCGATTTAACCTTTGCATCTTACATTTACCTTAATTTGCTCAGACGCCGGTCTTTGAGGACAAAGAATGTATCCTGTGGCCGCCGTACTAAAGGGGATAATGAGTTGTTATTGCGCTGTTTATTATCGGAGCACAGGAACCTGTGCTCCGACATGCACTTCTAGTTCAGTTCGATCTGAAAATACTGTTTGGCGTTGTCGAAGCAGATATTTTTCACCATAGTACCCAGCAGTTCGATGTCTGCCGGCGCTTCGCCATCTTCCACCCAGCGACCGATCATCTGGCACAGAACGCGGCGGAAGTATTCGTGACGGGTATAAGACAGGAAGCTGCGGCTGTCGGTCAGCATGCCGACGAAACGGCTGAGCAAGCCGAGGTTAGCGAGCTGAGTCATCTGGCGCTGCATGCCGTCTTTCTGGTCGTTGAACCACCAGCCAGAGCCGAACTGCATCTTGCCCGGCATCCCTTCGCCCTGGAAGTTACCCACCATAGTGCCGATCACTTCGTTATCACGCGGGTTCAGGCAGTACAGAATAGTTTTCGGCAGGCCACTGGCCATACCTTGTGCACCCAGTAATTTGGACAGCGGTTCGGCCAGCGGCTGGTCATTAATAGAGTCGAAGCCGACGTCTGCGCCGATCAGCTGGAACATACGGGTATTGTTATTACGTAGCGCGCCAATGTGGTACTGCTGTACCCATTCGCGACGCTGATATTCAGAAGCCAGATACAGCAAAACGCCGGTTTTGAACTGCGCGATTTCTGCCGGAGTTGGCGTTTCACCGCTCAGACGACGTGCCAGAATGCCGTCCAGCGTCGCGTCGTCCGCTTCGCCGTATACCACAACGTCCAGCGCGTGGTCGGACACTTTGCAGCCGTGCGCCGCGAAGTGATCCATTCGTTTTTTCAGGGCATCACGCAGATCGCTGAAACGAGTGATCGACACATCAGAGGCCGTTTCCAGTTTCTTCATGTAATCCACGAAGGTCGCTGCTTCAATGTTGAAGGCTTTATCCGGACGCCAGCTTGGCAGCACTTTGATGTCAAAGCTGCTGTCCTGCGCCACGGCTTTGTGATGTTCCAGAGAATCGATCGGGTCATCGGTGGTACCGACCATTTTCACGTTCATCTGTTTCATGATGCCACGGGCTGTGAAGTTATCCTGCGCCAGCAAAGCATTACCGCGTTCCCAGATTTCGCCAGCGGTAGACGGAGAAAGCAATTTACCGGTGATACCAAACGGACGGCGCAGCTCGAGGTGGGTCCAGTGGTACAGCGGGTTACCGATAGTGTGCGGAACCGTTGCCGCCCAGGCGTCAAACTTCTCGCGGTCACTGGCATCGCCGGTACACATACGCTCAGGCACACCATTGGCACGCATCGCACGCCATTTGTAGTGATCGCCTTTCAACCAAATGTCATACATGTTTTTAAATTGATAATCCTGCGCAATCAGCTCAGGTGGCAAATGGCAGTGGTAGTCGAAAATAGGCTCATCTTTCGCATAGTCGTGATACAGGCGACGTGCGAATTCAGTGTCGAGAAGGAAGTCTTCCGTTAAAAACTGCGCCATCTTAGGTTCCTCATCATGAATTCTGTAGAGTTGTCTCTCAATGGTGCGAAGTTATCACACCAATTCAGTTTATCGTCCAGCTCTTTTTAGGGGTACTCTTGTGCGAAAGTGGGCGATTTCCGTTGTAAAACACACACTAATTCTCTGTAAAACAAAAACTTTAGAGTCTTGAAGCACTGGCCGCTATTATCCTCACATTCCGAGTGTGATTTTGTGATGTCACTCAAACTTTAAATCGGTATGACAAGTTATTTATCAGCCAGCAACCTTAGCCGCCCGCAATTGGCTTGCACAGAGGGGCTTTTGCTCTCCTTTCCGCGATTGTGAACAAATCGTAAAGTTGTTACACCACTTTGGTTTGATTTTTCGGGCACTGGTTGTTACTCAACCAACGAAAAGTGTGACGGCAATCGATAAAAAATCAATTAACTCTGTAAAATCAAGTAAATAACCGTGAAGTTAAAAAAGTTAAGTAAGCACACAGTTTAAATGTGGTTTTGTGATGTCATTCAAATTTTAAATCTGTATGACAAGTTATCTTTGCTGCGTCCGGACAAGAGCGTCAGAGATTACCTGCCACGTCCTTTCGCTGTTGCCGGACAACACTTCTCAGGTGCAGTCAGCCGGAAGGTGAAGAAGTTGTTCTGGTGTGCAGGAAGTTCATCGGACCCTTACGCACAGATAAGAATAAAGCAGTGCGTGAGTCATCGGGCAGCTCCCCCCAGCGAAATCCTCTGGCGGCGATGTTCCCGGAAAACACTTTAAGGAAAAGCCAGAAGCCCATGCTGAGTCAGATGGCGCGAAATGCGCGATGACAGCCATAGGCGCCATCGCCGGATTATTTACTGGGAGTGAGTTAAATGGGTAAGATCAAAGGGTTACGCTGGTACATGATCGGGCTGGTCACAGTCGGTACTGTATTAGGTTATTTAACACGTAACGCCATAGCCGCTGCAGCACCAACGCTGATGAGCCAGCTCAACATCAGTACACAACAATATTCTTATATTATCGCCGCCTACTCCGCCTGCTATACCCTGATGCAGCCAGTTGCCGGTTATGTGCTTGACGTAATGGGCACCAAAGTCGGTTACGCCATGTTTGCCATCATGTGGGCCATCTTCTGTATGGCAACCGCACTGGCCAGCAGCTGGGGTGGCCTCGCCATCGCTCGTGGCGCTGTCGGTATGGCAGAAGCCGCGATGATCCCTGCCGGTCTTAAAGCCAGCAGCGAATGGTTCCCGGCAAAAGAACGTTCTATTGCCGTCGGCTACTTTAACGTCGGTTCTTCTATCGGCGGCATGATTGCACCACCGCTGGTTGTCTGGTGCATCATCATGCACAGCTGGCAGCTCGCATTCGTTATCACCGGTGCGCTTAGCATGATTTGGGCGATCAGCTGGTTGGTTCTGTACAAACACCCGAAAGATCAGAAAAAACTCAGTGACGGTGAACGCGACTACATTCTGGAAGGTCAGGAAGCACAGCACCAAACCACTAACGGCAAGAAAATGTCTGCCTGGGAAATTCTGCGTAACCGTCAGTTCTGGGGTATCGCGCTGCCACGTTTTCTGGCTGAACCAGCCTGGGGCACATTCAACGCCTGGATCCCGCTGTTTATGTTCAAGGTGTATGGCTTTAACCTGAAAGAAATCGCGATGTTCGCCTGGATGCCGATGCTGTTTGCTGACCTCGGCTGTATCCTGGGTGGTTATCTGCCGCCGTTCTTCCAGAAGCATTTTAAAGTGAACCTGATTGTTTCCCGCAAAATGGTCGTGACCATGGGTGCTGTCCTGATGATTGGCCCAGGCATGATCGGCTTGTTCACCAGCCCGTACGCTGCTATCGCTTTATTGTGTGTTGGTGGCTTTGCTCACCAGTCACTGTCCGGCGCGCTTATTACGCTCTCTTCTGACGTGTTTGGTCGTAACGAAGTGGCGACAGCCAACGGACTGACCGGAATGGCCGCCTGGACAGCAAGTACCCTGTTTGCACTGGTCGTCGGTGCGCTGGCCGATACCATCGGTTTCAGCCCGCTGTTTGCGGCGCTCGCCGTCTTTGACTTGTTGGGTGCAATCATCATCTGGACAGTATTGCAAAACCGTTCTGCAGTAGAACCGGTACCGGCTCCGCTAAAAACCGCGAAAGCCTGATCCGCTGATTAAGCCCGGTATGATCCTTTGCCGGGCTTTGCTTTTTCTGCGATATCCCCCCTGCCTTTCTGACCAATGCACGGTGCATCCCCTCTTCTTAAACCGTATACTGGTACTTGTATAACAGGTCCCGGGATCTGTCAGACTCATTCGTTGCAGGTTCACTACTTTAAAGAGCACTCACATGGAATCCACAGACACCAGACGCCTATATCAACAACTGGCTGCCACACTCAAGGAGCGCGTTGAAACCGGAGTCTATCCGGTTGGCGAGAAACTTCCCGCCGAACGTCTGATTTCCGAAGAAATGAATGTCAGCCGTACCGTGGTGCGTGAAGCGATTATCATGCTGGAAGTGGAAGGTTACGTGGAAGTCCGTAAAGGATCGGGCATTCATGTGATGTCCAACCAGCAGCGCCATCTGGTCGTACCGGACTCCGGTATTGAATTTGGCACTGCAGGTCCGTTTGAGCTGTTGCAGGCCCGCCAGTTGATTGAAAGTAACATCGCGGAGTTTGCCGCCACGCAGGTCACCAAGCAGGACATCATGCGTCTGATGGAAATTCAGGAACATGCACGTCAGGAAGACCGGTTCCGCGATTCAGAATGGGATCTTAAATTTCACGTGCAAGTGGCGCAGGCGACGCAAAACAGCGCGCTCTCGACCATCGTGGAAAAGATGTGGAGCCAGCGCTTACACAACCCCTACTGGCGCAAGCTGCATGAACATATTGATGAAAAGTCGATTGAAAGCTGGTGTGAAGATCATGACCTGATCCTCAAAGCGCTGATCCGCCGGGATCCGCATGCGGCAAAACTGGCAATGTGGCAGCATCTGGAAAACACTAAACAAATGCTTTTCCGCGCCACCAGTGATGATTTTGAATTCAACGTAGACCGTTATCTGTATTCAGAAAATCCGGTGGTACATCTCGATCAGCCTGTAGTGAATAATAAATAAAGCCGCATTACGGCAGGTTCATTCACCCAACCTGCCATTTTCCTGCCTCTGTATGAAACATCCCTTCCCTGTCAGCCAGTGTCGAGTAGTGTCAGCCAATGTAAAACCCTTTTCCATAACGAGCTTCACGCTTAAATGATCGGCCCCGACGCGCTATATTTACCTGTCTGAGCTATTGTTATTTTGTTACAGTTAGACGACTTTTCTTACCCGTTTGCGCCAGGTGAAACACGGCAAAACGACGTGTAGGAACATGCAATTCACGCAACCAGACCGCACGCCAGGGACAGGCGACCAATATCAGCCGTACAGGCAGCGTCGAGACAGTTTCTCCGCTGATGTATTAGCTGACTCACTGAACATGATGGAGTTTTAGGAAACAGATGGAAATTATCAGTTCTCTCATCGATGCACTCTGGCAACAAGATTATAAAACCCTGGCTGACCCTTCGCTGGTCTGGGCGCTGTACCTGATTTTATTCATGATCATTTTTCTTGAAAACGGCCTGCTGCCTGCCGCGTTTTTGCCCGGTGACAGCCTGTTAATTTTGGTCGGCGTGCTGATCGCCAAAGACGCGATGAATTTCCCGCTCACCATTTTCCTGCTGACCAGCGCCGCCAGCCTCGGTTGCTGGCTCAGTTATGTGCAGGGGAAATGGCTGGGAAATACGCGAATAGTCCAAAGCTGGCTGGGGCATCTGCCGGTGCATTATCACGAACGAGCCCACGCGCTGTTCCATAAGCATGGTCTGTCGGCGCTGCTGGTCGGCCGCTTTCTGGCCTTCGTTCGCACTCTATTGCCAACCATCGCCGGTTTATCTGGCCTAAGCAACAGCCGCTTTCAGTTCTTCAACTGGGTCAGCGGATTCCTGTGGATCATAATCCTCACCTCACTGGGCTATTTCCTCGGTAAAACGCCGCTGTTCCTGAAATACGAAGATCAGGTGATGAACTGTCTGATGTTATTGCCGGTGCTATTGCTGATCGGCGGGCTGGTCGGTTCGATTGTCGTGCTGTGGCGTAAAAAACACGCTGACCGACAGAACAAAGGCAAAAGCGCATAATGAGCCGCAGGTTTCTGAAACGTTCTCTTCTCTTGCCGGTGATGATCATGTTGCTGGCAGCCGCCGCCATGATAGGGCTGGCTGTCTCGCGAATACCCACGAATGGTAATGCGCTGCAAATCCGCCCGGCCAAAGCGGGTATTTCGCTGCCTGATGGATTTTTTGTTTATCAGG
This sequence comes from Enterobacteriaceae bacterium Kacie_13, assembly GCA_013457415.1. Taxonomy (NCBI): domain Bacteria; kingdom Pseudomonadati; phylum Pseudomonadota; class Gammaproteobacteria; order Enterobacterales; family Enterobacteriaceae; species Enterobacteriaceae bacterium Kacie_13. The sequence goes on along the minus strand of CP045665.1, from coordinate 530,689 downwards.
GGCTTAGCCAGCGAGGGATCCACATCAAAAGTATTACGCCGCTCGATGACGGCCTGGTTGTTCAGCTCGATTCCGCTGAACAACGTCAGATGGCGCAAAGCGTTTTGCAGGACATTCTGCCGCCAGGATTTCTCATTCAGAACTGTGAGCCGCCCCATGCGAGGGTGTGGCTGGATAAGATTAACCGCGACCGGTTGAAGTTTGGATAAGCACTCAGCTGTTTTGGTCAAATAGTCTGATACCACCGTCCATTTGGCGGTAGTATTATTTATAAGCTAGTTATTCACAAAATCTATTGTTCGACGTTCTCTGTTCAAGGAATTAAGTGCCACACTCACTTAACCATCAAAAGGAAGCTATACGATGAAACTGACCTTATCTGCACTGGTATTAACCCCCGCGTTACTTTTCACTACGACCAGCTTTGCTGCACCACAGCCTGAAAGCTGCGTGACCAAACAACACGAAATTCAGAAACAAATCGATGAAGCCAGTGCGCACAAAAACCAGAACCGCGTAGACGGTCTGGAAAAAGCGCTGCGTGAAAATAAAGCGCATTGCACTGACGCCGGCTTGAAAGCTGAAAATGAAAAACGTGTTGAAGAGAAACGTGAAAAAGTCCGCGAGCGCGAGCAGGAATTGAAAGAAGCGCAGACCAAAGGCGATCACGATAAGATCGTTAAAAAACAGCAGAAGTTGCAGGAAGCGCAAGCGGAACTGAAGCAGGCTCAGGGCCACTGATTTCGTTGCATCAGATGTAATTTGCACCCGGCCACGGTGGATTTTTGGGTGATCTTGCTTTTTGAAACAGACAATTCGCATTTGCGATCACCTGAATATCCGCTATGTTAAAAGTTCGAATCAGTTAACGTATGGAGTGACTTACACATGGCGAGTAATACATCAGAACAACTGCGGGCTGAATTAAAGTCATTGGCAGATACACTGGAAGAAGTGCTCCAGACCTCTACCGATAAGCCGAAAGCTGAACTCGATAAACTGCGTGGTAAAGCAGAATCCCTGCTCAAAGATACCCGCGCACGTCTGAGCGATACGGGCGACAAAATTGCCTATCAGACCAAAGAAATTGCCGGCAAAGCCGACGATTACGTTCATGAAAAACCCTGGACGGGCGTCGGTATTGGTGCCGCGGTCGGCGTAGTCATCGGCGTTCTGCTAGCTCGCCGATAATTATGGCTGAACCGTTAAAACCTGCGCCACAAGGACCGGGTAAAGGGCTTTTCGACATTATTCAACGTGTCGCCACCGTGGTGGTCGGCATTGTCGAAACGCGTGTCAGACTGGCCGTTATTGAGCTGGAAGAGGAAAAGGCCAATATTTTCCAATTGCTGCTCATGGCCGGTATTACCCTGATCTTTACCGCCTTCGGCCTGATGAGCCTGCTGGTTGTCCTCTTTTGGGCAATCGATCCGGCTTATCGCCTGTTGGCCATGGGCACTACGACCGGCGTACTGTTGCTGCTGGCGGTGATTCTGGGGGCAATGACGCTGGCGAAAGCCAAGCGCTCCACGCTGCTCAGCCTCACGCGTAAGCAACTTGATGTCGATCGCGCCCTGCTTGAGAAGGATGACGAGCAATGAGTACCCCGGACCGCGCTATCGAGAAAGTCAGAATTTTGCGCAAGATACAGCGCCAGCGGAATGAGTTATCTCATGCCGGTGCTGACTGGCTGGATGCCACCGCAAAGATCGACCGCGGCTGGGTGAAACTCGTGGATATGCGCAAATATCTGGTGGTCGGCTCCAGTCTGGTCGCCGTCTATGGTATCCGCCATCCCAGTGTGATTGTCCGCTGGTCACGACGCGCTTTCGGGATCTGGGGAACGGTACGTTTATTCCGTAAAACTTTCGCTCAGAAATAAGCGCTCTGCTCTTCGCGTCAATGCTTTCATGTCTGAGGGCCGGATGAATATTCATCTGGCCCTTTTCTTTTTGAATAACAATCCTAATCCCGTTCAATTTTTTTGAAGCTTTCAGACAGATTTACTTGCTAACAAAGCGTCTTCATTCCCCCTATTATCTCGTCATCAACTGATGCGGTAACGGCAGGAAACATTTTCCGACCGGACCGGTAACATTTAAAGCTCAATTTGAGCATATGACGTTCGGAGAGAAATAAGATGACCAAGTTACAAGACACTGCCCTGCTGGTTGCTCGTATTCTGATGCCAATTCTGTTTATCGTTGCAGGCTGGGGCAAAATCAATGGTTATGCCGCCACCGCTGGTTACATGACTTCCATGGGCGTGCCAAGCTTCTTCCTGCCCCTCACCATCCTGCTGGAATTCGGCGGCGGTCTGGCGATTCTGTTCGGTTTCTTCACCCGTACCACGGCGTTGATTACCGCAGTCTTCACCATCCTGACCGCGCTTATCTTCCACACTGATTTCGCTCAGGGCGTAAACCAGATGATGTTCATGAAAAACTTGTCCATCGCCGGTGGTTTCTTCGTCCTGTTTGCTTCGGGCCCTGGTGCATTCAGCATCGACCGTCTGATCAAGAAAAACTGGTAATTGCCCGACACCAGGGATAACGACGGACATCGCTCCGGCAATACCCCGCTATACTTGAATAATTAGATAATATGTAAGACCTGCAGGGCGATGTGATTTATCACCTCGCCCTTTTTTATTTCTGAAAAAACATCTGAAAACAAGGTAGAAGACCATGGGACAATTAGTAGACGGTATCTGGCAAGACACCTGGTACGACACTAAATCTACCGGCGGACACTTCAAACGTTCCGTATCGCAATTCCGTAACTGGATCACTGCAGATGGCACTCCCGGTGAGCATGGCGTAGGCGGTTTTGCGGCAGAACGCGATCGCTATCATCTGTATGTTTCTCTCGCCTGCCCGTGGGCGCACCGGACTTTACTGATGCGCACGCTAAAAGGCCTCGAAGACATTATTCCGGTTTCCGTGGTGCATCCGCTGATGCTGGAGAATGGCTGGACTTTCGGAACCGATTTTCCGGCTGCCACCGGCGACGATTTGTATCACCTGAATTTTGCCTATGAAGTTTATCTGCGCGCGCAGAAGGATTACACCGGTCGCGTCACCGTGCCTATCCTGTGGGATAAAAAACAGCAGACCATCGTCAGCAACGAGTCTGCCGACATTATACGTATGTTCAACAGCGCGTTTGACGCTGTGGGCGCGCAGGCTGGCGATTATTATCCGCTTTCTTTACGTGCGGCGATCGATGAGATTAATGAGTGGGTATATCCTCAGATTAACAACGGCGTGTACAAAGCCGGTTTTGCAACGTCTCAGGCTGCTTACGATGAAGCTGTCGAAGGCGTGTTTGCTGCGCTGGAACGCGCGGAGGATTTACTGGGTAAACATCGCTATCTGACTGGCAATCAGCTGACCGAGGCCGATCTGCGCCTATGGACCACGCTGGTGCGATTTGATCCGGTGTATGTTACGCATTTCAAATGCGACCGTCACCGCATCAGCGATTACCCGAATCTGTACGGCTTCCTGCGCGATATCTATCAGATTCCGGGCATCCGTGACACCACCGACTTCGCGCACATCCGCAACCACTATTACCGCAGCCACGCGACGATCAATCCTTATGGCATTATCTCCACCGGCCCGGCGCAAGATTTGGAGTCGGAACACGGTCGTGATACCCGCTTTTAACCTGTACCTTCCCCTTTAATAAGGGGAAGGTCGGGATGAGGGATGGGCGTGTTAATGAGCGAAGATAAAATCACTTCACTTCCCGTGTGCCCAGCAGTTTGACGATTTCACGCAGGAACCAGGCTTTAGCTTCGCCCATGCTGTCGCGACGCCACGCCATAATGATGTCGGTTTCGTGATTGTATTCCGCACTCACTACCCGCAAACGCCCTTCGGCGATGTCTTTTTCCACCATCGGATAAGGCATCGTCGCCACACCTAAGCCTGCCAGCAAAGCCTGACGCTTTTCTTCCAGCGTACTCACCGTCAGACGCTGTTGTTTATCCAGCAGCTGCACAGTCAGCACTGGGCGCTCTCGGGCAGTATCGGCAACGGCAATCCCGCGATATTTCACGCGGCTGACGTCTGAGAGCGGTTCAGCTTCCAGATGGATCGGATGATCCGGTGCGGCAACGTACACGCTGACCAGTTTGTACAGCTTGCGACTGTTGATTTCCGTTGATGAGCGGAAGTGCATATCGGGGGCGATGACGATGTCAGCGCGACCCTGCTCAAGACGTTCCCAGGCACCGGCCAGCACTTCAGTGATCAGTGACACTTGTGTATTGGCTTTCAGCGCCAGCTTTTCGACCAGCGGAAAGAGTTTCGTCGCCGGTGACAACGCTTCACAGACGATAGTGATCTGCGTTTCCCAGCCACGCGCCAGCGCTTCGGCATCGACGGTCAGTTTATCCGCCGCTTCAAGTAGTACGCGGCCACGTTCAAGCAGCATACGGCCCACATTGGTGAATTTTGTCCGATGACCTGAACGGTCGAACAATACCACATCCAGCTCTTCTTCCAGCTTCTGCATGGTATAGCTCAGGGCTGACGGGACGCGGCCCAGCTCATCGGCAGCGGCGGCAAAACTGCCGCGCCGGTCTATGGCATCCATAACCCTTAAGGCTTCCAGTGTGAGTGCGCGATCCTTAGCCATTCTTTTCTCTTTCAGGAAATTTGAATATAGCGACCAGATTAACTGGCTAACAATCACACGTCCAGACGCTTACCATTTATCCATTGAAATTTTTAACTGAGGCGACCGCCATGATTACCAGCAGAACGGCAAAAGAGTGCGGCACCGCTGACTTTGGCTGGCTGCAAGCCCGCTACACGTTTTCCTTTGGTCACTACTTCGATCCTAAACTGATGGGCTACGCCTCACTGCGCGTGCTAAATCAGGAAGTGCTGGCACCGGGTGCCAGTTTTCAGCCACGAACCTATCCGCGGGTTGATGTGCTGAATCTGGTGTTGCAGGGTGAGGCTGAATACCGTGACAGCGAGGGGCACAGCGTTCGGGTGAGTGCGGGTGAAGCTGCATTGCTCTCGACACAGGCCAACGTTAGCTACAGCGAACTAAACACCAGCGAAAAACAGCCGCTGACGCGAATGCAGCTGTGGCTCGATGCCTGCCCGGAGCATGAAAATCCGGTGACGCAAAAAATAGCGCTGCCAAATACGAAGAGTTTCCTGCTCGCCTCTCCGGATGGCGAAGCGGGCAGCCTGCAACTGCGGCAAAGTGTGTGGATCCATCATCTGGATTTAGCCGCGGGCGAACATATTTCGATTCCGATCCGCGGACCGCGTGCCTATTTGCAGTCGATTCATGGACAAGCGGATGCGCAGGGATCTGCCAGCCGCGAATCTCAAAAACTGACCTGCGGCGATGGTGCATTCATTCATCAGGAAAATAGCCTGACCGTCTCCGCTAGCACGCCGCTGCGAGCATTACTGATCGATTTACCGGTCTAAACCATTTTCCGAATTACAGAAAGGCGAAAGCCCGCACAGAGTTATCTGCGCGGGCTTTCTTTTGACGAGGGAGTTGACCGTTAAGCCGGGTTCTGTCGTGGACAGTCATTCGTCTAGGCCAGCAATCGCTCACTGGCTCAAGCAGCCTACCCGGGTTCAGTACGGGCCGTACCATGTGAACCCCTATTTGGCCTTGCTCCGGGTGGAGTTTACCATGCCACGAACTGTTGCCAGCCGCGCGGTGCGCTCTTACCGCACCCTTTCACCCTTACCTGATCCCACTTGCGTGGGCCATCGGCGGTTTGCTCTCTGTTGCACTTGTCGTAAGCTCGCGCTTCCCAGGCGTTACCTGGCACCCTGCCCTATGGAGCCCGGACTTTCCTCCCCTCCATCTGTCTCCCCCGAAAGGGACGGCAACGAAGCGGCGACTGTCTGGTCAACTCCGCGGCGGATGATAGGGTATTACGCCCTATTTGTCACCCTCTTGCTCATCAAGCGCGTATTTATACAACGCATTCTTTTTCACACCGTGGATTTCGGCGGCCAGCGCGGCGGCTTTTTTCAACGGAAGTTCTTTTTGCAGCAGCGTCAGGGTCCGTAATGCTTCTGCCGGTAAAGCCTCGGTATCGGCTTTATGGCCTTCGACGATCAGCACCATTTCGCCGCGCTTGCGGGTTTCATCTTCACGCACCCAGGCCAGCAAGGCGCCGACGCCGTCGCCGCGAATATTTTCCCAGGTTTTGGTCAGCTCGCGGGCAAGGACAACGTAGCGATCTGGCCCCCAGACTTCCACCATATCTTGCAGACTGTCTAGCAGGCGATGGGTGGATTCGTAGAAGATAAGCGTGCGTGGCTCTTCAATCAGCGCCTGAAGAGTATCTTTTCGCGATTTTGTTTTCGCAGGCAGAAAACCTTCATAACAGAAGCGATCGGAAGGCAAACCGGCAGCGGATAATGCAGCGATCGCCGCACAGGCACCGGGCAATGGCACCACGCGCACACCTGCTTCACGACAGCGACGCACCAAATGGTAGCCAGGGTCATTAATCAGCGGCGTTCCGGCATCGGAAACTAGCGCAATGCTTTGACCTTCCTGAAGTTTTGATAATAAATGCTCGGCTTTTTGCTGTTCATTATGGTCATGAAGGGGATACATTTTGGCGCTGATACCAAAATGATGCAGCAATAATCCGGTATGGCGGGTATCCTCCGCCGCAATCAAATCCACGCTGCTCAGCACGGCCAATGCACGTTGGGTAATATCCCCTAAATTGCCGATTGGCGTGGGTACGATGTACAGCGTTGATGCAGAAATATCTGCTTGATCGTGTTGATTCATTGTTTCATCCGGATTGCCGATTTAATATTGAGCATCTTGAAAAAACATCACTGGAAACTGAATGCCTTCCTCAATGACTTTTCGTACCCGTTCGGGACGTTTACTCCCTGCCATTATCGTGGCGATGCTTCTCGCCAGCTGTACCGGTCAGGCGCCACAGGCACCGACTGAAAGTGTCCAGGGTGCAGCGTCCGGCAGCTCTGATTATTATCTGCAACAGGCACAGCAAAGCGGTGATGATAACAAGGCTGACTGGCAATTGCTTGCAGTGCGTGCCCTTGTGCGCGAAGGCAAAGCGCCGCAGGCCTATAACCAGTTGAACGCGATGACCCAGCAACTGAGTGCAGAGCAACAGTTGGAACAAAAATTGACGACGGCCGAAGTACAGCTTGCCCTCAAAGATTTTGCGCCAGCAGCCACCACGTTAAGCACCATCGACCCGACCTCGCTGAACAACGATCAGATGGCACGTTACTATCAGGCGCAGATCGACGCCAGTCAGGGACGCACCAGCCTCGGCGTGATCCGCGCCTATATTGCGCAGGAGCCACTGTTGCAGGGCCAGCCGCATCAGGACAACATCGACCGCACCTGGATGTCGCTGACGCAACTTTCTGCACAAGACGCAGCGGGTATCGTGATCAACGCGGATGAGAATACGTTGCAGGGCTGGCTGGATTTACTCAGCGTCTGGCAGAGCAATAAGCAGGATCCTGATCTGCTGAAAGCCGGTATTAAAGACTGGCAGCGCCGTTATCCGGTCAATCCGGCTGCCAAAAATCTGCCAACACAGCTTAATAATGTGCTGACATTCCAGCCAGCATCCACCGGTAAAATCGCCCTGTTCCTGCCGATGAGCGGACCGGCGCAGGTTTACGGTAACGCCATCCAGCAGGGTTTCAACGCCGCGATGACCGGCCAGGCTTCACAAGCTGCACCACAAAATACGCAGGGAGATCAAAATACGCAGGCTCAGCCCGCTACTGCTCCTGATGCCGCAGTCAGCACCTCCGCACCCGATGCGAACGCCAGTACAGTAACGCCGGCAGAACAGCCGCAAACGTCTGCTCCTGCCACCGCACCGGTTGCCAGCAGCAATGCACAGGTCAAAATCTACGACACTAATGGCCAGCCGCTCAGCGTGTTGCTGACACAGGCTCAGCAGGATGGCGCAACGCTTGTCGTCGGTCCGTTGCTGAAAGATCAGGTGAACGAACTGTCTTCGGATCAAACGCCGTTAAACGTTTTAGCGCTTAATCAGCCAGAAACTGAGAAAAACAGCCCGAATATCTGTTACTTTGCGCTCTCGCCGGAAGACGAGGCACAGGATGCCGCCCGCCACATGTGGTCTCAGCAAAAACGTATGCCGTTACTGCTGGTTCCGCGTGGTAACTTTGGCGATCGAATCGCACAGGCGTTTGCTAATGAATGGCAGAAGCTGGGCGGTCAGACCGTCCTGAAACAAGGTCTGGGTTCTGCGGGTGAATTACGCTCCTCTATCGGCAGCGGTATTCGCCTGACCGGTACGCCGGTGATGACCAGCAATAGTGCCGCACCTGCGCAGGCTCAGGGCGTGACCATCGGCGGGATTACCATCCCGGCACCGCCGACTGACGCTCAGATTGTTCAGGGCAGCTCAGGTGGCGCAGTAGATTCTGTCTACGTTGTCGCCACTCAAAACGAACTGACGCTAATCAAACCGATGCTCGACATGAGCGGCAGCGGCCGTTCGCGTCCGTCCGTCTATGCCAGCTCCCGCAGCTATCAGGCCGGCGCAGGTCCGGATTATCGTCTTGAAATGGAAGGCGTGCAGTTTAGCGATATTCCATTGCTGGCAGGTTCTAACCCGGCGCTGATGCAACAGGCTTCCGCTAAATTCGGCAACGATTATTCGCTGGTGCGTCTCTACGCAATGGGGATTGATGCCTGGAGTCTGGCCAATCACTTCTCCCAAATGCGCACGTTGCCGGGCTTTGAAGTTTCCGGCAGCACTGGGGATCTGAGCGCCAACGCTAACTGTGTGATCCATCGTAAACTACCGTGGCTGCAATACCGTCAGGGTTCGCTGGTGCCTGTTTCCTCTTAAGACTCGATTCTAAGAGCCCCCTGAAATAGCGAGAGCGAGAGGGAATTCAGAACTTTACAGGTACAAGGACGTACTGATGTTTGGAAATGTGTCAAAGTTGCGCGCAAGATCGTGTGGGGATCAGTATGAAGCTTTCGCACGACGCTATCTTGAACGCGAAGGGTTAACCTTTGTGGCCGCCAATGTGGCATGTCGCACAGGAGAGATAGACCTGATCATGCGCGACCAGCAAACCTGGGTGTTTGTTGAAGTTCGCTACCGGCGCAATGCGAAATTTGGCGGCGCAGCGGAAAGCGTAACGCGTCAAAAACAGCAGCGTTTACTCCGCGCTGCATCTTTCTGGCTTGCCGGACGCCATGCAAGCTTTGACACATCATCTTGCCGTTTTGATGTTTTTGCCATCACTGGCAGCCAGATAGAATGGCTGCGTGATGCCTTCAATGCGGAATAAATATTATGACGACTGACTGGACGAAAACCCGTGCTGGATAGAATCAAAGTCTGCTTTACCGAAAGTATCCAAACCCAGATTGCAGCGGCAGAAGCCTTGCCTGACGCGATTTCCCGCGCCGCGATGACGCTGGTTCAATCGCTGCTCAACGGCAATAAAATTCTGTGCTGCGGTAACGGCACTTCCGCGGCCAATGCGCAGCATTTTTCCGCCAGTCTGATTAATCGTTTTGAAACTGAACGTCCGAGCCTTCCTGCAATCTCACTCTGTGCAGATAACATTGTGCTGACCGCGATCGCCAACGATCGTCTGCATGACGAAATCTACGCCAAACAGGTGCGGGCTTTAGGCCAGGCGGGCGACGTCCTGTTGGCTATATCTACGCGCGGCAACAGCCGTGATATTGTTAAAGCCGTTGAAGCAGCGGTAACCCGTGATATGACCATTGTGGCACTGACGGGTTATGACGGCGGCGAACTGGCGGGTTTGCTGGGTCCTCACGACGTTGAGATCCGTATCCCGTCACATCGCAGCGCCCGTATTCAGGAAATGCATATGCTCACAGTGAATTGCCTCTGTGACCTGATTGATAGCACGCTGTTCCCTCACCAGGACGATTAAGGAGATCCCATGAAGGCAAGTTCCCTCTTTGCAGTAGTGTTTAGCGCCCTTCTTTTACAAGGTTGCGTCGCAGCCGCCGTTGTTGGCGTAGCTGGCGTGGCCACCAAAACGACCACTGACCCGCGCACCGTCGGCACTCAGGTAGATGACAGCACGCTGGAAGCGCGTGTTTCCAATGCCATCAGCAAAGATAAACAGCTGAAAGATGAAGCCCGAATCGTGGCGACCGCCTATCAGGGCAAAGTCCTGCTGACCGGTCAGACACCGACGCCGGACATGGCCGCACGTGCCAAACAGATAGCGGTTGGCGTGGAGGGTGCGACCGAAGTGTACAATGAAATCCGTACCGGCAAACCCGTCAGCATGGGTACTGCGTCGACGGATACCTGGATCACCACTAAAGTCCGCTCACAGTTGCTGACCAGCGATTCAGTCAAATCTTCTAACGTGAAAGTGACCACCGAAAACGGCGAAGTCTTCCTGCTGGGTCTGGTGACACAAGAAGAAGGTAAATCTGCGGCGGGTATCGCAGCGGGCGTGAGTGGCGTGAAACACGTCACCACGGCGTTTACTTACGTGAAGTAATTCGACGGTCATCAGACCTTAGTAACGAAAAAGGACAGCACTCAGGCTGTCCTTTTTTTATGGTTCAACTCAGCCAGACCTAGTGGAGTTTATGTTCCACCAGGAAAGACTCGCCGCCGAGCTGGCTCATCTGGCGCAGGATCCACTGCTGTCGGCGCATGACATACGCCGATGGCGCGTTGACCTTAAACAGATGCGGATTAGGCAGCACCGCCGCCAGTAATGCCGCCTGTGAGGCGGTCAGTTTGCTTGCAGGTTTATGGAAGAAGTGCTGAGCGGCCTGTTCGACGCCGAAGACACCGTCGCCAAATTCCACGATGTTCAGATAAACCGTCAGAATGCGTCGCTTGGTCCAGACCGTTTCAATGCCAACGGTCAGTCCGGCCTCCAGCCCTTTGCGGATCCAGCTGCGCCCGTCCCACAAGAAGAGATTTTTGGCGGTTTGCTGCGACAGGGTCGATGCGCCACGCATCTTACCGCCCTCTTTATCACGATCAAGCACCGACTGGATGGCATCTACATCAAATCCCCAATGTTCCGGGAATTTTTGGTCTTCTGCCGCCATGACCGCCAGCGCCATCGGCGAGGCAATTTCGTCCATAGACACCCAGTCGGAATGTGCGACGTAACCAAAGTCGCCAGTCACCCACGCCGAGACCTGCCTTTCCACCATGACAGCTGAAAATGGCACCGGTAAAAACGCGAAAATAACGATACCTGCTATCCATAAGCAGGGTATCAATATCAGCACACGTTTGAGCCATAACAGTGGCTTACGTAACAGACCTCTTTTAGAAGGTTTATTCATTCAGCACTTTCCACAACACATCTGACCATCTAATCAATCTCCATAAGAACCTGCCGGTTCAGGCTAGCGAAATAACGACTCAAATTGCTAACAATCTGTTTATGTTGTTAAGATTTTTACCTATAAACCGAACAAATAAAAATATTTTTGATCCATATCATCAATGAGTTCCGCATCATGGGAACCGGTTCCCATGCCTTTTGCGCCATTTTTCTCTCGCGTGCTTTCTGGTTGCAACCAGCAACAAATTCAAAAAATATTAATTAACACTACTAATGAATTGGATTATCTAAACTGAACGAACCCTCATCAATTCATCTCTGAAATTTCTTGCCACTAAGTCAAATCTGTAACGCGAATAACCTAAAATTCAGGGGCAAATTTATGCTTTTACCCGGCATTATACTTTCCAACCTAAGTGAAATTTTTTCATTACACTTACGATAGAGAAAACCGCTGGCCATTTTGATCAATATATGATCACTTAATAACTATAAACCATCAATTACAGAGAGTTATCACTATGCCGTACAATTTCACGGTGATTAAAGACACTAAAATTCTGTTGGAAAAATCAGCAAATCAGTGTCTTTATTTTCATGAACATAAGTAAAACTGCATGCCTTTGTGAAGACATCAGCAACCTTCATTTGTAATCTCTCAAAAATCCTGCGATAAAGACTTGATGTTTTGTATAGACAAAGACTAATCTACATCACAGTTTTTAATGAATGTTGTAACAGTTCGGCTTATATTTGTTATGTTGATTGCTACAGGATGTATTAGACTTAACGCTGAATTCCAAGACCTGCGAAATCCAAACCCTAACAACTATCGTGGGTTACCTCTTTCCCTGGTGTTGGCGCAGTATTCGCGCACCCCGGCCTCGGCTGGGGTTATTTTTTTTCAGCGTTTGCCGTCCATTCGCGCAGTACCTGTATATCATTTCGCCACTCGGCCTTCAGTTCATCAATCCATTCCTGCACGTTATCCCACCATGCCGGTAACGTCGGCGTCTGAATCTGCTGTGCCAGTTGTTGCAAATGCTTGAGACCGACCGAACCTGCCGCGCCTTTAATTTTGTGCCCTTCTTCTGCAATCCCTTTCTGGTCACGCGCTGTCATATTGGAATCCAATACCGCGAGATAACCCGGCATCATTTTTTCAAACATGTCTGCGCTCTGATAAATCAACTGCGGGCCAACCAGATCGATGTACTGCTCCAGCATGGCGGTATCGAGTAAAGTTTCGCTGTCTTTCATCACTACGGGCTCCTTCTGCACAAGGGAAACATCGGGCTGATGATCCCAGAACTGCTGGATCATCGCGGTCAGCGCAGGAACGGACAGCGGCTTGCTCAGCACATCGTCCATTCCGGCGTCGAGATACTCTTTTTTGTCTTTCAGTACGTTGGCCGTCAGCGCGATCAGCGGCGGTAAATGCTGACCGGCGTAATCAGTGCGCAATTTGCGGGCGATATCCAGCCCGGTCATGTCCGGCAGCTGAATATCCAGAAGCACCAGATCAAACTCCTGGGGATCGAACATCTCCAGCGCATCATGGCCGTTCATCGCCACTTCCACGCTGTTACCGAGTTTCTCCAGCACCGAGCGCGCTACAATGACGTTCAGCTCGATATCTTCCACCAGCAGCACGTGCAATGCCGGTAGCGGCATATCTTCTTCTTCATCAGTCTGTGCGACCGGTGCATCCAGCGTCGGCGCGCGTACGGTTAAGGTGAAGCTTGATCCCTGCCCCGGCACGCTGCTGACGGTGATATCGCCCCCCATCGCCTGCGCCAGACGCTTCGACACGGCAAGACCGATCCCGGTGCCGGTCGCCGGTTTGCCGCCGTTGCGATCTTTCACCTGATAATACATGGCGAAGATTTTGTCCTGCTCGTCCTGCGGGATCCCCATTCCCGAATCACGCACCACGAAACGCAGCATGTCGTTAGCTTCGTAATGCACGCTCAGCACAATTTCCCCTTCACGGGTGAATTTCACGGCGTTACCAATCAGGTTCCACAGGATCTGGCGTAAACGCGTGCCGTCAGTGGTGATGCTGCGCGGCAAAGGTAAATCCGGATCCATGATGAACTTCAGCCCTTTCGGCTGCACCAGCAGGCCGGAGAGGTTTTCGAGATCGGACAGGAACTCAGTGAAATCCACCGGTTGGTTATCGAGCTGCACTTTGCGGCGCTCAATTTTGTCCATTTCGATAATGTCGTTGAAAATGTTGCCAAGAGTGATGGCGCTGACGTGAATAGTTTTCAGGTAGCTGTGCTGTTCTTTGTCGAGTTCGGTATCGAGCAGAATGCGGCTAAGCCCGACAATGCCGTTGAGCGGTGTACGCAGCTCATGGCTGATGGTGGAGATAAAGGTGGTCTTTTCGCGGCTGGCGTTCTCCAGTGCGTCCTGATAGCGCTTACGCTCGGTAATATCGCGTCCGAAGCCCATCAGGCCATGGCGTTTGCCGATTCGGTCGTAGAACGGTACTTTGCGCAGCTCGAAGCAGGCTTTGCGGCCATCCGGATACACCAGCCATTGTTCATAAGTCAGGGAAACGTTGTGACGGAACACTTTCTCATCGGTTTCCACCACTTTCTCGGCGATATCCGGGGTATACACATCGTCCGGCGTCAGGCCTATCAGCTGTTTTTCGCTTTTGCCTGTCAGCAATTCCATCGCGCGGTTACAGCCGGAGAATTCTTTGTCTTCGTTGCGGTAATACACCAAATCCGGGGATGCATCGAGGAATGAGCGTAATAACGCCGATTGCTGGCTCAGTTCTATTTGCGCCTGCTCGCGATGATGCATTTCGAGCTTTAGCTTATCAACAACTGCCAGACGCGCTTCTTCCGCTTTCACGCGGTCAGCAATTTCCTGATTCAGTTGGGTGATATTGTCTTTCAGTTGCTGGTTCAGCTCGAGATCGCGATGGCGCATCTCTTCAAGCTTATCAACCAGACGCGTTAACCGCTGGCGCGATTCTTCAAGCTGCTCGACCACCACGGAGAGGAAATACACGGCCCAGGGCGTGATCAGCAAACCAAAGAAGATGGACCGAACAACATCGATACTTTCCACCTGGCCACGCAGAAGCATGGTCACCGCCATCTGGACAATCATCGCCAGTACCACCAGCGCAGAGGCCAACAGCAGTGAGAATCTCACCAGCCCCAGTTTGACCATCAGATCGACATAATACTGCGCTAAAACCCGGATTTGCTTCATAACGGTTCCCTTAAAACGAAGTCGCGTGAATCATACCGCAAAACCTCACCGGGGTGAGTCTGAGGGCGGATATTGAGCAGAAGTTTGTGAGCTGCACCTTGCAGGGGCTTGCTGTGGTGCAATGCGGGAAATAAGTGCAGAGTTATTGACTAATTTTTGCCGCGATATTATTAATATTGGCCGGCCACATTCTGCCCGTTGCCCGGCCAAATGCCCTCCGGCTAACGTTTTTCTCGTTTATCCCTCTAAACCTTTCTCTGAAGGCGCTGCCCGCGCAGGCATAACTATTCATTATTACTGCAAATAAAGTCATTCATGGTAGTATGAATAATTTTTATTACTACCGTCGCATTAGTACATTATTACGACCCGGTTAAAAACAGTGACAAACCGCATCACCACAGTGTTTTGCAGTATAAAATACTGGTAATTACGTCCGTGCCAGCATGGTGCGGAGATCTGAAGCTTTCCCCATAGTGAGTCAGCTCACACTTTGCAGGCATGACCCCACCGAAAATACGTCATTCAAAATGCCATAATTTATATATATTTCAATCAATTAAATCTCTTTATATCACTTTTAATATAACTTAATTCGCCATTTGACCTGTCAGTGCTTTCTCGCTAAGTTGGGAGTCCGCTGGAAGCAATCTCGACGGGTGAGCAACTCGTCATATTTATGCAGTAATTGAAGACTCCCTCATTAAAACAAGTCAACCACCACTTGTGAGCACCATCACGAGAGGCCTTTGACGGAGATGCCCGGGCATTCAACGCACCGCAAGAGTGCGCGAAAATGCGAGCAATCTCTGTCTATAGTGCCCTCGCGGTTGGTGTGAGAGTCTCGCAGAGCCTGGGGGGTTCACGATATGTTGTACGATAAATCCCAAGAGAGGGACAACTGTGGTTTCGGCCTGATCGCCCATATTGAAGGCGAACCTAGCCATAAGGTCGTGCGTACGGCAATTCACGCACTGGCCCGTATGCAGCACCGTGGCGCGATCCTTGCTGACGGCAAGACCGGCGACGGCTGTGGCCTGCATTTACAGAAGCCTGATCGTTTCTTCAGGATGATCGCCGAAGAGCGCAGCTGGCGTCTGGCGAAGAATTATGCCGTCGGTATGCTATTCCTCAGCAAAGACGAAACAGAAGCGGCTGAAAGCCGTCGCATTGTTGAAGAAGAGCTGCAAAATGAGACGCTGTCCGTGGTGGGCTGGCGTGACGTTCCGACCAATCCGGACGTTCTCGGTGAAATCGCGCTTTCCTCCCTGCCCCGCATCGAACAAATTTTTGTCAACGCGCCTGCCGGCTGGCGTCCGCGTGATATGGAGCGTCGCCTGTATATGGCGCGTCGCCGCATCGAGAAACGCGTTCAGGATAAAGACTTCTACGTGTGCAGTTTCTCCAACGTGGTCACAATCTATAAAGGCCTGTGCATGCCTGCGGATCTGCCACGCTTTTATTTAGATCTGGCCGACCTGCGTCTTGAATCGGCTATCTGCCTGTTTCACCAGCGCTTCTCGACCAACACCGTGCCACGCTGGCAGCTGGCTCAGCCTTTCCGCTATCTGGCGCACAACGGCGAAATCAACACCATCACCGGTAACCGCCAGTGGGCACGCGCCCGTGCGTACAAATTCAAAACGCCGCTGATCCCTGATCTGCAAGATGCTGCACCTTTTGTTAATGAAACCGGTTCGGACTCCAGCTCGCTGGATAACATGCTGGAATTGTTCCTCGCGGGCGGTATGGACCTGTTACGCGCCATGCGTTTACTGGTACCGCCAGCCTGGCAGCAGAACCCGGATATGGACGACGATTTGCGCGCGTTCTTCGACTTTAACTCCATGCACATGGAGCCGTGGGACGGCCCGGCCGGTATCGTGATGTCAGATGGCCGCTACGCCGCCTGTAACCTTGACCGAAACGGCCTGCGCCCCGCGCGCTACGTCATCACTAAAGACAAGCTAATCACTTGTGCGTCTGAAGTGGGAATCTGGGATTACCAGCCGGATGAAGTGGTCGAAAAAGGCCGCGTCGGTCCGGGTGAGCTGATGGTGATCGACACCCGCAGCGGGAAGATCCACCACTCAGCTGAAACCGATAACGATCTGAAAGGTCGCCATCCGTATAAAGAGTGGATGGAGAAAAACGTTCAGCGTCTGGTGCCGTTTGAAGACCTTCCGGAAGATCAGGTCGGCAGCCGCGAGCTTGACGACACAACGCTGGAGACGTTCCAGAAGCAATTCGGCTACAGCAGCGAAGAATTAGATCAAATCATCCGCGTGCTCGGTGAGAACGGTCAGGAAGCCGTCGGCTCGATGGGCGATGACACGCCGTTTGCCGTGCTCTCCAGCCGTCCGCGTATTATTTATGATTACTTCCGCCAGCAGTTTGCGCAGGTGACTAACCCGCCAATCGATCCGCTGCGTGAAGCGCACGTCATGTCTCTGGCGACCAGTATTGGCCGTGAGATGAACGTGTTCTGCGAAGCCGAAGGTCAGGCACATCGCCTGAGTTTCAAATCGCCAATCCTGTTGTGGTCTGACTTTAAACAGCTCACCACGCTCGACAGCAAGCACTACCGCGCAGAGACGCTGGATCTGACCTACGATCCGAGCGAGCAAAATATGGAGCAGTTCGTCCAGAAACTCTGTGACGAAGGCGAAGAGAAAGTGCGTAACGGCGCGGTGCTGCTGGTGCTGTCGGATCGTAACATCTCCGCAAATCGCCTGCCGCTGCCTGCGCCAATGGCCGTCGGTGCGCTGCAGCTGCGTCTGGTTGAGAAAAGCCTGCGCTGCGACGCTAACATTATTGTTGAAACCGCCAGCGCCCGTGACCCGCATCATTTCGCCGTGCTGATAGGCTTCGGTGCGACCGCCGTTTATCCATACCTCGCCTATGAAACGCTGGCCAGACTGGTGGATTCGCAGGTTATCGAGAAGAAATACCGTGAAGTGATGCTGAACTACCGTAACGGCATCAACAAAGGTCTGTACAAGATCATGTCCAAAATGGGCATCTCTACCGTCGCCTCTTACCGTTGTTCCAAACTGTTTGAAGCGGTCGGTCTGGCGAAAGATCTGTGTAACACCTGCTTCAACGGTGTGGTCAGCCGTATCGGCGGTGCCGGTTACACTGACTTTGAACAGGATCTGCTGAACCTGTCCAAACGCGCGTGGCTGAAACGTAAAACGCTGGATCAGGGCGGATTACTGAAATTCGTCCACGGCGGTGAATATCATTCTTACAACCCGGATGTGGTCACCACGCTGCAAGCCGCAGTAAACAGCGGTGATTACGACGACTATAAAAAATACGCCAAACTGGTTAACGAGCGTCCGGTCGCCACATTGCGCGACTTGCTGAAAGTGACACCAAAAGGCCAGCCGATCCCGGTGGATCAGGTGGAACCGGCGGAAGGTCTGTTCACCCGTTTCGATACCGCAGCGATGTCTATCGGTGCGTTAAGCCCGGAAGCACATGAGTCTCTGGCCGAAGCGATGAACAGCATTGGCGGACGTTCTAACTCCGGCGAAGGCGGCGAAGATCCGGCGCGCTACGGCACCAATAAAGTGTCCCGTATCAAGCAGGTGGCTTCCGGCCGCTTCGGCGTAACACCAGCATATCTGGTGAACGCAGACGTTATACAGATCAAAGTGGCGCAGGGTGCAAAACCGGGCGAAGGCGGTCAGCTGCCGGGTGACAAAGTGACGCCGTACATCGCGAAACTGCGTTATTCCGTGCCAGGCGTTACCCTGATTTCTCCACCGCCGCACCACGACATCTATTCCATCGAAGATCTGGCACAGCTGATTTTCGACCTGAAACAGGTCAACCCGAAAGCCATGATTTCGGTGAAACTGGTTTCTGAACCGGGCGTCGGCACCATCGCAGTCGGTGTGGCAAAAGCCTATGCCGATTTGATCACCATCGCAGGCTACGACGGCGGCACCGGCGCAAGCCCGCTGTCTTCGGTGAAATACGCAGGCTGTCCGTGGGAACTGGGTCTGGTGGAAACACAGCAGGCTCTGGTCGCCAACGGCCTGCGTCACAAAATTCGTCTGCAAGTGGATGGCGGCCTGAAAACCGGCCTAGATATCATCAAAGCGGCCATTCTTGGCGCGGAAAGCTTCGGTTTCGGTACCGGCCCGATGGTCGCGCTGGGTTGTAAATACCTGCGTATCTGTCACCTGAACAACTGTGCCACCGGCGTGGCAACGCAGGATGACAAACTGCGTCGCAACCATTACCACGGCCTTCCAGAGCGTGTAGTGAACTACTTCAAGTTCATCACGCAGGAAACCCGTGAAATTATGGCCGAGCTTGGCGTGAGCCAGCTGGTGGATCTGATCGGGCGTACCGATCTGCTGACCGAGCTGGACGGCTTCACCGCTAAGCAAAACAGTCTGGATCTTTCTGCAATGCTGGCGACTGCCACGCCGCACGAAGGCAAAGCGGTCTACTGTACCGAAGGCAACCCGGCCTTCGACAAAGGTCAGTTGAACAAAGATATTCTGGAGCAGGCGTCGCCGCATATCGATTCCAAACAGAGCAAAGCGTTCTACTTCGATATCCGTAACACTGACCGCTCCGTCGGCGCGATGTTGTCAGGTGCGATTGCCGAGAAACATGGCGATCAGGGCATGGCGGCCGACCCGGTGCGCATTAACTTCAACGGTACCGCAGGCCAGAGCTTCGGCGTCTGGAACGCAGGCGGCGTCGATTTGATGCTGACCGGCGACGCGAACGACTACGTGGGCAAGGGCATGGCCGGTGGCCGCATTGCCATCCGTCCACCAATCGGTTCAGCGTTCCGCAGCCACGAAGCCAGCATCATCGGTAACACCTGTCTGTATGGCGCTACCGGCGGCAAAATGTTTGCAGCGGGCCGTGCGGGTGAACGTTTCGCCGTGCGTAACTCCGGGGCAATTACCGTGGTAGAAGGCATCGGCGACAACGGCTGTGAATACATGACCGGCGGTATTGTCTGTGTGCTTGGCCGTACCGGGGTCAACTTCGGCGCAGGCATGACCGGCGGCTTCGCTTATGTGCTTGATGAAGATGGCGAATTCCGTAAACGCGTCAACCCTGAACTGGTGGAAGTGCTGGAAGTGGCCGATCTGGCCATCCATGAAGAGCATCTGCGCGGTTTGATTATCGAACACGTCCAGTTGACCGCATCAGCCCGTGGTGAAGAGATTTTAGCGAACTGGCCTGAATGGGCATCGAAATTTGCCCTGGTTAAACCTAAGTCCAGTGATGTCAAAGCATTGTTGGGTCACCGTAGCCGTTCCGCAGCTGAGCTGCGGGTACAAGCGCAGTAAGAGGTTAAGATGAGTCAAAACGTTTATCAATTTGTCGACTTACAGCGTGTTGATCCGCCTAAGAAAGCGCTGAAGATCCGTAAAATTGAGTTTGTGGAAATTTACGAGCCTTTCTCAGCAACTCAGGCTGCATCGCAGGCAGACCGCTGTCTGTCCTGTGGTAACCCTTATTGCGAATGGAAATGTCCGGTACACAACTACATTCCGAACTGGCTGAAGCTGGCAAACGAAGGTCGCATCATGGAAGCCGCCGACCTCGCACACCAGACCAACAGCCTGCCGGAAGTCTGCGGGCGCGTCTGCCCGCAGGATCGTCTTTGCGAAGGTTCCTGCACATTGAACGATGAGTTCGGCGCGGTGACCATTGGTAACATCGAACGCTACATCAGCGACAAAGCCATCGAGATGGGCTGGCGTCCGGATATGTCTCACGTTCATCCGACAGGCAAACGTGTGGCGATTATCGGCGCGGGTCCTGCCGGGCTGGCGTGTGCCGACGTACTGACCCGTAACGGCGTCAAAGCAGTGGTATATGACCGTCATCCGGAAATCGGCGGCCTGCTGACCTTCGGTATTCCGGCCTTTAAGCTGGAAAAATCGGTGATGACCAAGCGTCGTGAAATCTTCACGGAGATGGGGATCGAATTTCAGCTCAATACTGAAGTCGGCAAAGACATCACCATCGACGCCCTGCTGGCAGAATACGATTCTGTGTTCCTCGGCGTCGGGACTTATCAGTCCATGCGCGGTGGTCTGGCGAACGAGGATGCACCGGGCGTGTACGATGCCCTGCCGTTCCTCATCGCCAACACCAAGCAGCTGATGGGCTACGATGACAGTCAGGAAGAACCTTACGTCACCATGGACAAGAAACGCGTGGTGGTGCTGGGCGGCGGTGACACCGCGATGGACTGCGTACGTACCTCGATCCGTCAGGGAGCGACTCACGTGACCTGTGCGTACCGTCGTGACGAAGAGAACATGCCGGGCTCACGCCGCGAAGTGAAGAACGCGCGTGAAGAAGGCGTAGAGTTCAAGTTCAACCTGCAACCTCTTAGCATTGAACTCAATGACTCTGGTCGTGTCTGCGGCGTGCGTATGGCGCGTACCGAACTGGGTGCACCGGATGCGCATGGCCGCCGCCGCGCTGAGATTGTTGCCGGTTCCGAGCATGTGATGGAAGCAGACGCCGTGGTGATGGCCTTCGGTTTCCGCCCTCACAAAATGGAATGGCTGGCTGCACACGATGTCGAACTGGATACTCAGGGTCGCATCGTGGCACCGGAAGGCAGTGATAACGCTTTCCAGACCAGCAACCCGAAAATCTTCGCCGGTGGCGATGCGGTTCGCGGTTCCGATTTGGTGGTCACGGCAATTGCCGAAGGGCGTAAAGCCGCTGAAGGCATTATGAATTTCCTCGAAGTCTGATCCATCAGGTCATTAAAAAGGGGCTGCCAGCGATGACAGCCCCTTTTTTTTCAAGCGGAATCAATCAACACGTCATTTCCCGCGCCAGTAAAGCGGCCCCCCGCAAACCGGCGTCATGCTGATGTTTCGCTCGGGATAGTGGCACGCGACACACCTCAGGCTCTTCATCAAGACAGGTTTTCACCTGCCCTAAATAGCCTTCGGCCAGACCAATACTTCCGCCAATAATGACACACTGGCAATCCGTCACCACTTTGATATCTGCAATCAGACGTGCCAGCACTCGGGCCGAACGCAAGATCAGTGCTTGCGCGTGCAAATTTCCCGCAGCTGCATGGGCAAAAATCTGTTTTGCCGTACTGCCGGCTAAATCGCCTCGTGCAGCGTTGGCCATTCCACGCCCTGAGGCCATTACCTCCACGCACCCTATCCGGCCGCAACCACAGCGT
The DNA here is from genome assembly GCA_013457415.1 of Enterobacteriaceae bacterium Kacie_13. Lineage (NCBI taxonomy): Bacteria > Pseudomonadati > Pseudomonadota > Gammaproteobacteria > Enterobacterales > Enterobacteriaceae > Enterobacteriaceae bacterium Kacie_13. The sequence goes on along the minus strand of CP045665.1, from coordinate 508,897 downwards.
GGCCCCAGAGGATCCGCCAGCGTATGGCCAAAATGTCCCGCCAGTCCTTCGGCGCCTGTGAGTAACTTTCCATTACTGATAATTCCGCCGCCTACGCCGGTCGAGACAGTGAGAAACACCATATCCCGGATATCCGTTGTAAGTGAATGATACTCGGCCCAGGTGGCAGCCTGAGCGTCATTTATCGCTATACAGGGAAGTTGGGTTAGCCGGGAAATCGCCTCCACCAGCGGAAAATGGCTGAGACCGCCGAGATTATCCGGATTCAGCGCCGTCAGAACACCCTGCTTAATGATGCCGGTAGAAGCGATCGCGACCCGCTGTGCCTGTGAAACCAGCGGTGCAATCAGTTCAGCCAGTGCAGTATGCAAAGCATCTGCTGTCCTGCTGGCGGGTGTCGGGATTTCCCGGCGCCGGGTGAGATGCAAGCCGCTGTCTGCTAACGCAGCCGCAAGTTTAGTGCCACCGATATCAATCACCAGTGTCGTCATTTGGAAACCCTCAAAAATTCAGTTTCTGATCAACCCGGTTTTTGTACTTTCCGGCTTCACTTTCACTGCGCCGCTGAAAGGTTTGCCATCAATCGCATCATGCGTACGTAATGCTTCAGGATGGATCCAGCGCTGAATGCGTGAGGGCATATCCAGCCCGATCAGCAGGATCACCACAAAAGTCAGCCCGAAGGACAACGATGCGAGTGCAGTACCAAGATCCAAACGCTGTGCAATTGTCACCCCAATCACCGGTGCCAGAGCGCCACCCAGCGCGCCGACGTTATAGGTAAAGCCCAGGCCTGCTGCGCGCTGTTCGGTATCGAAATACCCCCCGATCAGTTTAGGCAGAATGCCCGAGATGCCCTGCCCCAGCATTTGTTGCAGGAACAACAGTAATCCCAATACCCATATATTTCCGCCGCCAATGGCAAATACCGGAATGATCAATAACTGAGAGGCCAGCAGGCTGTACACATAGGCTTTACGCGTTCCCAGCCAGTCGCCAAGGAAGCCGCCCACGCAGCAACCTACCGCGGCACCAAAGCCACTGAAGAACAGCACATGAGCCACCAGCGTGGGTGAATAAGCCAGTTCGGTTTTTAAGTATGTCGGTAATAGCGCCTGAATCGGCCATGAGTACAGAAAGGCAAAGAAGACGACGACCATCAGCGATACACCCGTCGGCCAGCGTTTGCCGCTGCCTTGTACCATAAAGCTAACGAAAATCGCCGCACACAGGAGTCCCAGTATCGTAATCACTACCGCACTGCCCACGTTTCCCGCGAAACAAAAATACAACGCGATAGCGGCGACGACCGTCATACCCACGTTGGTGACCCGATACTTGCCGCGATAGAGAATATCCACCATGGTTTTGGCCGGTTTCTTATGAGCGAATCTCACCTTCCAGTCTTCTGCTTCCGGTATATTCTTACGCAGCCAGAGGGCGAAAATAATCGGTAAGATGCCGATGAAAAATAACGCGCGCCACCCACAGACCGGGACCACCACGCTGTAAACCTGCGCGGCAACCACCGCGCCCACCGAGAACCCGGATATCAGAAACCCGCTCGCTTTGTTGCGCAAATGTCTCGGCCAGCTTTCAATGACATATGTGGCACTCGAACCGTATTCGCCTGCCATGCCTATACCGATAATCAGACGGGCGAAAAACATCATCGTGAAACCAGAAGCGAAGCCGCAGGCCAATGTCCCGATAGAAAACAGCACGATACTGGTGATCATCGCCAGCTTTCTACCGTAACGATCGCCCATTGCACCGAGCAGTAATCCACCAAACCAGCGGGATATAAACGCCGCAGAAATCAGACTCGCCGCCTGCACGCCCGTCAGGTCGAACTCGCTTTTAATTTCTGTCAGCACTAATGCGATAAGGACAAAATCAAAACCATCCAAAAGGTAGCCAATCCATGCGGCCGAAAATGCTTTCCATTGCGGTTTAGTCAAAAGGCGAAACCATGAGATCTGTCGGGCATTGTTACGCATAAATCACCCCCGGGACGGATTAGTATTAACCCGCCCTTTGGTTAGGACTGATAGAGTATTGTTGATTCCGGACAAACCGGCATCAGGGAGCAGGGAGCAGGGATCAGAACGAGGTACGTTCTGCCTGAAGCTGCGCAGCCAGTGCCTTAAGCGCGGGCAGATAATGTTCATCCACCGGCCCAAAAGGTTTGCGACACAGCGGCTCGGCAACGATATCCATATAATGCAAAATCGTTTTCAGCCCGCGGAAGACACCCGCTTTAATCAGCAGATCGATGACCTTGTTGCACTCACTTTGCAGATGCATTGCGCGTCGCACATCCCCTTCCTGCACGGCTTGTTTGATAGCCATGTATCGCCAGCCCATCACGTTGTATGTGCTGCCAATTCCGCCATCCGCCCCCGCCAGCAGGCCGGAGGCAAAGATTTCGTCATAACCGTTATAGAGGACCAGATCTGGATGCGCACGGCGGATTTTCTCCATTTCGTACAGGTCACCGGAAGTTTGTTTGAGCGCACCAACGCCGGGCAGTGTGATCAGCGTATTAATTTGCTCCAGTGTCAGTTTCACGCCGCTGAGTGCGGGAATGTTATAGACCACCATAGGCAGGCCTTCGGCAGAATCCGTCACGGCACGGTAGTGATCACAATGTTCATTGAAGCTAAAAGGGTAGTAAAAAGGCGTGACTGCGGAGACAGCATCAAAGCCGTAACGGCAGGCGGCGGCAGCCAGAGTCTGACTTTCACGGGTGCTGATTGCACCGACATGCGCGATTAATGTCACCTTCCCTTTTGCTTCTTCCGCTACGATTTCCAGCACCTGTTCGCGCTCTTGTGAGCTTTGAAGGAAAGCTTCGCCCGTGGAGCCGCCGACATACAGGCCATCGATCCCCTGTTCGATATTGAAACGCACCAGACGGCGCAGGCTGTCGGTATCTACTTGCTGTTGCTGATTAAAAGGAGTGAGTAATGCCGGCATCACGCCCCGCAGATTCTGTTTCATAAACGCCTCATGGTTGTTGGTTTACAGGCACATCGATATACCTTTATACCTGTTATACCAGACCAAAAAACAAACACAATACAACTGAAGGCTCAGAATGTGATCTCTGCCATATGAAATAATTATGGTTGATCAGCGGTGATCAAGAAGAATGCGGGGAAGATCTCAGTTCAGACCAGTTTTGTCTTCAAGCCGTGCTTACGCGGTGCTGCGTAATAGGCCGCAAATACGCTTTTAAGATGCGCTTTAAGCGCAGCATCCGCAGCATCAGGATCACGCGAACGGATAGCGTTGAAGATTTCGATGTGCTGCTGATAGCTGACATTATTATGCGCATGCAATTCTTCCTGCGCTACAGCAGGACGCGCTGCAATCAGCCAGTCCAGCAAGGCTACATGCACGACCATGAAGATCGGGTTCGCCGGGATTTCAGCCAGTTCACGGTGGAATTCAATATCTGAGCGAATGAAAAGCTCGTTGTCATCAAGCGACTGGCTATTCATTTCCAGCGCTTTGCCCAGACGTTCAATCTGCTCGTCGGTAGCGCATTCAGCGGCGTACCGCACAAGGCTGGATTCGAAAAACATCCGCAGCTGTTCGAAATGGGCAATCCCTTCAGGACGCGCCAGAAAGTCTGTCGCCACACCTGAGAGCTCGCTGATGATGGTTTCAGCCGAAGGACGTGAAACGCGGGCGCGTTCACCGTTACTAATCTGCACCAACCCTTTGCGTTTAAGTGCAGCCAGTGCTTCACGCACGGAGGGACGTCCAACATTGAAAAAGGTCATCAGCTCACGTTCTGACGGCAGTTGTTCACCTTCAGCAAATTCGCGCCTGCGGATCATTTGCTCCAGTTCTTCTTCCACCATCTCTGAAAGCTTCTTGCGCGCGAGCGGACGGCGGCGCATTGCATGCCCGAAGGTGTCACTGGTTTCTGGCGGTTGTTCGTCGAATGTGCTCATAGCGTCGGGATCAGACCATTATTAATGGAACGTTTGCGAATGACTTTTTGAATGATAACACAGCAAATCTGCACTGGCGAAAGGAGAGCCCCGTGGGGTCTGGGCAATAAAAAACCCCGCGAACAACGCAGGGTTTCAGTCAGGCAGTAGTGCAAACCAGAATCAATCTGACGAACGATTACTTCACGACGCGTAATGCCGGGCGGCCACCGCGTGGCGGCGTTGGCGGCTCGTCATCCGGGCCTTCTTCACTCACATCAGGCAAATCACCGTCAATGACTGACATGGTCGGCTCAGAAGTCTCATCGTTGCTCAGGTTACCCGCAAAGGCACCTTCAGCTTCGTAAGCAGGCTCAGGCTCGAACATGGTACCGGCACCGTTCTCACGGGCGTAAATCGCCAGTACGGCAGCGATCGGCACGAATACGTTACGCGGCACACCGCCAAAACGGGCGTTGAAACGTACATCGTCATTACCCAGTTCAAGATTACCGACGGCGCGAGGTGCCACGTTCAGGACAATTTGTCCATCACGTGCAAACTCCATCGGAACCATGACGCCGGGCATCGTCACATCAACCACCAGGTGCGGGGTGAGCTGGTTATCGAGTAACCACTCATAAAAAGCCCGCAACAGGTAAGGCCGGCGCGGAGACATGTCGTTCATCTCCATACCTTAACCCCGTGTGTGCAAACGCATTTCGCGCTCGGGTTCGGTCAGGGAAGCCAGGAATGCATCACGTTCAAAGACGCGTGTCATATAGCCTTTCAGCTCTTTAGAGCCGGTGCCAGACAGCTCAATGCCCATCTCTGGCAAACGCCATAACAGCGGAGCTAGATAACAATCGACCAGGCTGAATTCTTCACTCTTGAAGTAAGGCATGTAAGAGAAGATCGGTGCGATGGCCAGCAACTCTTCGCGCAATTGCTTACGCGCTGCGTCGGCTTCGGCGGCGGTACCGTTCTCAATCTGACGCATCAGAGAATACCAGTCGTTTTCGATGCGGTGCATCATCAGACGGCTCTCGCCACGCGCTACCGGATAGACCGGCATCAATGGTGGATGCGGGAAACGCTCATCAAGATATTCCATGATGATACGGGATTCGAACAGCGTCAGCTCACGATCGACCAGCGTTGGGACGGTGCGATAAGGGTTGAGGTCAATAAGATCCTGGGGCAGGTGATCCATCTCAACCTGCTCAATCTCGACACTGACACCTTTTTCGGCCAGTACGATACGTACCTGATGGCTAAAAATGTCGGTCGGGCCGGAAAACAGCGTCATTACCGAACGTTTGTTGGCAGCGACAGCCATGAAAACCTCCAAGTTATCTAGAATTATACAGCGAATAGCCAACTGTCAGGCTGCTATCCTGAACAATCATTTTATCGCCAGCCTGCAGTTTTTGTTCCGTAGTTTCATAGACAACCGTTGGCAAGGCGAACCTAGCCAGGAAGCGCGGCAACGTCAACTGCTCGGCGAATAGGCACAAAAGTGTGTGATAGTTTACCAGATTTTACGCGTGCTGTGGGAACGGCGAGATGAATTCGTGGTGAATTGTGTATCTGAAAATCATTTAAGCCTGTTTTTGCAAGCCATAGCGGAATGACAGGCATAAAAAAACCCGGTATAGCACCGGGTTTTTGACGTTGATTTTCGTGCCGTAGCACTGTGCTGCATAAGCAGCAGAAAATTAACGCTTGGAGAACTGAGGACGACGACGTGCTTTACGCAGACCGACTTTCTTACGTTCAACCTGACGAGCATCGCGAGTAACGAAGCCTGCTTTACGCAGTTCGCCACGCAGATTTTCGTCATATTCCATCAGTGCACGGGTGATACCGTGACGGATAGCGCCAGCCTGACCAGAGATACCACCACCTTTAACAGTGATGTACAGGTCAAATTTAGTAACCATGTCGACCAGTTCCAGAGGTTGACGAACTACCATGCGGGCAGTTTCACGACCAAAGTACTGTTCCAGGCTACGCTGGTTGATTACGATGTTACCACTACCCGGTTTGATGAAAACACGAGCGGCGGAGCTTTTGCGGCGACCAGTGCCGTAGTATTGATTTTCAGCCATTGCCTATAATCCCGAATTAAATGTCAAGAACTTGCGGTTGTTGCGCCGCATGAGTGTGCTCGTTACCCGCGTAAACTTTCATTTTACGGTACATTGCACGACCCAACGGGCCCTTTGGCAACATGCCTTTAACCGCGAGCTCGATCACGCGTTCAGGACGGCGAGCGATCATCTCTTCAAAGGTCGCTTGCTTGATACCACCGATGTGGCCGGTGTGATGGTAATAGATCTTGTCGTTACGCTTGTTGCCGGTAACAGCAACTTTTTCTGCGTTCAGAACGATGATGTAATCACCAGTATCAACGTGCGGAGTGTATTCCGCTTTATGTTTGCCACGCAGACGGCGGGCCAGTTCAGTGGCCAGGCGACCTAAGGTCTTGCCGGTAGCGTCAACTACGAACCAGTCACGTTGTACGGTTTCCGGTTTAGCTGTAAAAGTTTTCATTAAAAGCTTACCCAATTAAAGTTACACGTTGGCGAACACCCGAACGCTTACTTGTTTATAAAATAAGTATTTGAGGTTCACACGACCATCGTCCAGCAAACCTACCCCTTCGAATAGCCAATGCTGGCACTTATAAAGTTTCGGGAAAAAAACTTTGTAGTAACGTGGGGTCGCAAGATTATAGAGAAGTCTCCCGCAAAGAGCGAACCCTTTTTGACGAAAAATCATAATTCCCTGAAGTCAGTCTGCCAGCCACCTTAACAGGATGCACCGTTTCTTTTTTATGCGATTTATCGCCTGTCTTTTAATCAACAGGATCAAGGAAGATGCGGTCGTTTCAGATATTCCTCGCTCTGCATCTCCTGCAGGCGCGAGAGGCAGCGCTGATATTCGAATTTCAGCCGCTCGCCCTGATATATTTCAAACATGGGCACCGCGGCAGAGATCACCAGCTTCACGTGACGTTCATAGAACTCATCCACCAGCGCCAGAAAACGCCGTGCTGCATTCTCGCTGTCCGCGCCCATTACCGGCACATTATGCAGCAACACACTGTGATAGATTTTCGACAGCGCGATGTAGTCGAGCTGGCTGCGCGCTTCTTCGCAAAGGGTATGAAATTCTACCGCCAGCACGCCGTCAACAGCGGCAATTGCCTGCATCGGGCGATGATTAACTTCCAGCACCGGTTTTGTATCGGCTGAGCCGCTGTGATTGCCGGTCAACTTGCCTAGCATTGAATACATGGCATCGGTCGTTTCCGCACCCGACGGTGAAAGCCACAGATTGGCCTGTGTGAGTGTGCGCAGTCGATAGTCAATACCCGCATCAACATTCAGCACGTCGCAGTATTCTTTAATCAGATCGATTGCCGGCAGGAAGCGCGCGCGTTGCAGCCCGTTGCGGTACAGCAGATCCGGCGGAATGTTAGACGTAGCGATAAGCGTGATACCACGGGCAAACAGCGCCTGTAACAATGTCGCCAGCAGCATGGCATCAGTGATATCAGAAACAAAGAACTCGTCGAAACACAGGACGTCGGTTTCGGCCTTGAAGCGATCGGCGATCACCTCCAGCGGATCTTCCTGCCCCTGTAACTGCGTCAGCTCTTCATGCACACGCAGCATAAAACGGTGAAAATGCAGGCGCAGCTTACGTTCACCCGGCAGACTGTGGAAAAACAAATCCATCAGCCAGGTCTTGCCTCGCCCTACTCCGCCCCACATATATAATCCCTGAACCGGACGCTGCGAGGTTTTTACCGGTGCTTTACTGAACAGGCGTCCGAACAGGCCGCCGCGGCTGGCGGGTTGAACAGGGGGTGCTGTGCTGGCACTCAGCGCCTGATAAATGGCATCAAGCTGGGCCACAGCCTGCTTCTGAACGGCGTCCGGCTGGAACTCTCCGGCATCAACAGCGTTCTGATAAAGGATAAGGGGTGATTTGGGTTGCATGTTAGTTAACGTCCCTGAGAAAAAATTTTAATGTTTTTCACGTCGTTTAGCCGCTTTTTTGCCGTCGGTTCGCTGCTTTTACCCTCAGTCTGCACGCGAAAAAAGCGCTGGACTGCGGTGATTGTGACGGCAGGATTCCACTCAGACAAGGTTAACGGTTATAGTGGAGCTATTGCATGACGAATGCGTGTGACAATAACGTTAAAACCATTGTGTAAAAAAGTTAAGTCATAAAAGTTACGTGAAAAAGCCCTGCGGGACAACGAAGTCAAAATAGGAGTCATTATGACCTGGGAGTATGCACTCATTGGATTAGTGGTCGGTATCGCAATTGGTGCGGTGGCGATGCGCTTTGGCAATCGTCAATTACGCGATCAGCAAGTGATGAAAAATGAGCTGGAGAAAAGCAAAGCAGAACTCGACGAATACCGTCAAGAACTGACCGGCCACTTTGCGCGCAGCGCCGAACTGCTCGATAACATGGCGACGGATTACCGCCAGCTTTATCAGCACATGGCGAAGAGCTCCAACAACCTGTTGCCGGACATGCCTGCACAGGATAATCCGTTTAACTACCGTCTGACCGGTTCTGAAGCCGACAATGATCAGGCACCGGTTCAGATGCCACGCGATTACTCTGATGGTGCATCGGGTCTGCTGCGCGGCGAACGTCCTGTCCGTAAATAACAGACGCGACATTGCCCGGCATCGGTGTTCATTGGCGCCGGGACAACTACGGGGCATGCCCTGCGCATGCACCGTCTCCAGGCCTGCCCCTTCCCGTGCTGTGAATCATCGTTCGATTGTCGATAAAAGACACCCATTACAGAAAGCGAGAGAGTTATCCTGATGAAGAAAAAGTCTTTTTTGCTCAGTGTCTTAGCTGTTAGTCTTGGATTAACCTTCGCTTCTACGCCAATGGCAAGTGCTGCTTTGCCGATGGCCGTTCAAGGGCAACCTCTGCCTAGTCTGGCGCCAATGCTTGAAAAAGTATTGCCCGCCGTGGTTAGCGTTCAGGTTTCAGGCACACAGCCGCCAAGTACGGACGTACCTCCCGAATTCAAATTTTTCTTTGGTCAGCAAGACCCGGAACCTAATCAGGGTGCGCAGCCGTTCGAAGGGCTGGGCTCAGGCGTCATCATTGATGCCGCCAAAGGCTATGTCCTCACCAACAACCATGTGGTGAACAATGCCGACAAAATTACCGTCCAGCTCAACGATGGTCGTGAATATAAAGCCAAACTGATTGGCAAAGACGACCAGTCAGACATTGCTGTGATCCAGCTGATTGACGCGAAAAACCTGACGCAAATCGCGATGGCTGATTCAGATGCCTTGCAGGTGGGTGATTTCGCCGTCGCGGTCGGAAATCCCTTCGGACTGGGGCAGACCGTCACGTCGGGGATTATTTCCGCACTCGGACGCAGCGGGCTGAATCTCGAAGGGCTGGAAAACTTTATTCAGACGGATGCTTCCATCAACCGTGGCAACTCCGGTGGCGCACTGCTGAATCTGAGAGGCGAGCTCATCGGGATCAACACCGCGATCCTCTCGTCTCAGGGTGGCAGCATCGGGATTGGTTTTGCTATCCCCGTAAACATGGCGAAAAACCTGAGCCACCAGTTGATTGAGTTCGGCGAAGTTAAACGTGGCCTGCTCGGGATCCGCGGAAGCGAAATGACCCCCGAACTGGCACAGGCGTTTAAACTGGACAGTCAGCGCGGCGCATTCGTCAATGAAGTGCTGCCCGACTCAGCGGCGGCCAAAGCGGGAATAAAATCCGGCGACGTATTAATTACGTTGCAGGGCAAAACTCTCAGCAGCTTCGCAGAGCTGCGCGCCAAAGTCGGTACTGCCGGACCTGGCGTGGTAATGCAAATTGGTTTACTGCGCGAAGGAAAGCCGATAACCATCAATGTCACGCTGGCCCAAAGCCCGGCGGTGGAAGTCAGCCTTGAGAAGATCAATCCGGCACTGCAAGGCGTGACGCTCAGCGATGTGGATGCAAAAACCGGTAAAGGTGTGAAGGTGGAAGACGTCAAAAAAGGCACACCGGCTGAACAGGTGGGTCTGGAGAAAGACGATGTGATCATCGGCATAAACCGTGAATCCACCGACAATCTGGCGGCGTTCCGCAAAATCCTTGAAACCAAACCGGACCTGATCGCTCTGAGCATTATGCGCAAAGGGCAAAATATGTACCTGCTGATGCCGTAAAGCGTTGAAAATCGGACGCAGGTGCTGCTGCGTCCGATTAACTCGTGCTATTCTTCAATCACTTTTCCTCTCGTACCCCATACACTCATGTTTGTTAAGCTATTGAGATCCGCTGTTATTGGTCTGATTGTTGCCGGTATTTTGCTGGCGGCGGTGCCTATGCTGCGTAAAAACATCACAGAACCGCTGTTTACACGTGATTTTACCCAAACCAGCGAAGAACCGGTCAGCTATAACTCAGGCGTACGCCACGCCGCGCCGGCGGTAGTTAACGTATATAACCGCAACATGGGTAACAGCTCGCAAAACGAATTACAGATCCGCACGCTGGGTTCCGGCGTGATCATGAATGACAACGGCTATATCCTCACCAACAAGCACGTGATCAACAATGCTGACCAGATTATTGTCGCGTTGCAGGATGGCCGGGTATTCGAAGCGCTGCTGGTCGGCTCCGATAGCCTGACCGATCTGGCCGTGCTGAAAATCAACGCCGGGAATTTGCCAGTCATCCCGATTAACCCGAACCGCAATCCGCACGTCGGCGACATCGTGATGGCGATCGGCAACCCGTACAATCTCGGGCAGACGGTGACACAAGGTATTATCAGCGCCACAGGCCGTATCGGCCTCAGCCCGTCCGGTCGTCAGAACTTCCTGCAAACCGATGCCTCGATCAACCAGGGTAACTCCGGCGGCGCGCTGGTCAATTCGCTCGGCGAGTTGGTAGGCATCAATACGTTGTCCTTTGACCAGAGCAACGACGGCGCGACGCCGGAGGGGATCGGCTTTGCCATCCCTACCGCACTGGCGACAAAAGTGATGGGTAAACTGATCCGCGACGGGCGCGTTATTCGTGGTTATATCGGGATCAGCGGCCGCGAAGTGTCACCACTGCACGGGCCGAACAGCGGGTTGGATCGCATTCAGGGTATCGTCGTGAACGAAGTGACAGCCAACGGTCCGGCCGCCAATGCCGGTATGCGGGTCAGCGACGTCATTGTTAACGTGAATAACAAACCAGCAGTTTCCGCTATCGAAACAATGGATCAGGTCGCTGAAGTGCGCCCCGGCACCGTCATCCCGGTGGAAATCATGCGCAACGGTGACAAACTGACATTGCAGGTCACCGTGCAGGAATATCCCGACCACTGATTCTAAACCGCACAAACGAAAAAGCCGGAAAGGTTTCCCCTTCCGGCTTTTTTATTGCGTCAGGCTTAAGAATTACTCGCCTTTGAAACGCTCAATTTTCGCACCCAGCTGACGCAGTTTATCTTCGATACGCTCATAGCCACGATCGATATGATAAATACGGTCAACCACGGTGACGCCTTCTGCGATACAACCCGCCAGAACCAGGCTGGCTGATGCGCGTAAATCGGTCGCCATCACCTGCGCGCCAGACAGCTTTTCAACGCCATGACAAATCAGCGTGCTGCCTTCGATTTCCGCGTGAGCACCCATACGAATAAGCTCAGGAATATGCATGAAGCGGTTTTCGAAGATAGTTTCGGTGATAACACCGGTGCCTTCTGCCACCAGATTCAGCAGGCTGAACTGCGCCTGCATATCGGTCGGGAAACCCGGATGAGGCGCAGTGCGGAAGGTGACCGCTTTAGCCCGTTTGCCGTGCATATCCAGGCTGACCCAGTCCTCGCCGACTTCCACGTCGCCGCCGGCTTCACGCAGTTTAGCCAACACGGCATCCAGCGTGTCAGGGCGCGCTTCGCGGCAGGTCACTTTGCCACCGGAAATCGCCGCCGCCACCAGGAAAGTCCCTGTTTCGATGCGGTCAGGGACCACGCGGTACACACCGCCACCCAGACGTGCAACGCCTTCGATGGTGATTTTATCCGTACCCGCGCCGGTAATTTTTGCGCCCAGCGTGTTGAGGAAATTGGCGGTATCAACAATTTCCGGCTCACGTGCGGCGTTTTCAATGATGGTAGTACCTTCAGCCAGTGTGGCAGCACTCATGATGGTAACGGTCGCGCCCACGCTGACTTTATCCATCACGATGTGCGCGCCTTTCAGGCGGCCATCGACAGAGGCTTTCACGTAGCCTTCTTCCAACACGATCGTCGCGCCCAACTGCTCCAGCCCGGTAATGTGCAGGTCCACAGGACGCGCGCCAATCGCACAGCCGCCCGGCAGGGAAACCTGACCACGCCCAAAACGCGCGACCAGAGGACCGAGTGCCCAGATCGAGGCACGCATGGTTTTCACCAGATCGTATGGCGCGCAAAATTCGTTCACACCGCTGGCATCCACGAACACAGAACCGTTGCGTTCAATTTTGGTGCCAAGCTGACCGAGCAGCTTGATGGTGGTATCAATATCTTTCAGGTGAGGAACGTTCTGAAGTTCAACCGGCTCCTCTGCGAGCAGTGCGGCAAACAAAATAGGAAGTGCGGCATTTTTTGCACCAGAGATGATGACTTCGCCGTTTAAGCGCGTCCCACCCTGTACACGGAATTTATCCATTATGACTGCTCTCTTGTATGAGGTTCAAATACGAGTCAAAGACGAGGAAGCTGCCGGAAGCCCGACAGTCTTATAACCCACTCAGTTTACGGTCACGCGCCCATTCTTCTGGGGTATACGCCTTGATAGACAGTGCGTGAATTCGATTGTCGGCGATGTATTCCATCAGCGGGGCGTAAACGGTCTGCTGTTTTTTCACGCGGCTCATGCCATCAAACATCGCACCAACGACAATGGCCTGAAAATGACTGCCATCGCCAGTAATGTGGGCTTCATCCAGTGCCAAAGCGTTCATCAGCACTTCTTTAATTTCATTCGTTTCCATAGGGATCTATTCTTCTGAAGGATCATAACAGCCCGGTATCTTATAGGGATCGGGGCAAATCTTAAACCACGAAAAAGCCCCTGAGGAAGAGTTTCGCACAGGGGCTTTGAGGTCTTTACGTTCGCAGTTCACGGCAAATTGGCTAACTTACCGTAACCACTCACTATTCTTTATTCACTGACCGGCCGCGTGAGCGAAGGAACCAGCAGGAATAATGTCCTGAAGGTTATACAGCGCAATCAGCGTACTCAACCGGTCGGTAACACCTTCAAGGGTCAGGGACCCTCCTTGCTGACTGGCTTCCTGACGCAAATGAACCAGCAACGCCAGACCGGAAGAATCCACACGAACCAGCCCGGAGACATCCAGACGCGTGACGCCGGCCAGCAGCGATTTACGCGCATCCCAGACCGGCAACAGCGTTTCGCGATCCAGGCAGCCCTGCAACGTCAGCAGCGGCGGCTGGCATTCCCAGCGCAGGGCATCACTCATTTTTGATCCAGAGTAATCGGTTGTGCAGCAGCCTGTTTCAAACGTGCAGTCAGACCATCAATCCCTTTCTGACGCAGGATATCCGCCCATTCATTTTGCTTGGTGGAAATCATGCTGACGCCTTCGGCAATCATGTCATATGCCTGCCACTCACCGGTACGGCTGTTTTTACGCCACTGGAAGTCCAGACGAACCGGAGGACGGCCGTTTGGATCGGTGATGGTCACGCGGATAGCTATGATGTCTTTGTCGGCGTAAGACTGTTCAGGCTGAACCTGATAGCTCTGACCGTTGTACAGCGCCAGCGCCTGGCCATAAGCCTGCTGCAGGTAATCGCTGAACGCCGCGAAGTAGGCTTCACGCTGCGCAGGAGTAGCCTGCTGGTAATAACGACCTAACACCAGCGCACCGGCATATTTGATTTGCACATACGGCAGAAGCTCGTCGCGCACGACCTGACGCAGATAGTTGGGATCCTGCTTAATTTTCGGCTGCTCGTTTTTAAGACGGGTGAAAGTCCTGTTCGCTGCTTCATTCATCACGCTGTAGGGATTGGTTTTATCCACAGCGGCATTGGCTATCGGAGCCATCACCACCAGCAGCGCAGCAATTACTAAACGTTTAAACATTCTAACTTCCTCTTTATTGGAGAATCCACGATGCCAAATGCTTACTGCGCAGCCGGTTGTGGCGCGGTATTAGCATCAGGTGCAGGTGTGGCATTTGCAGCAGGTGCCTCGCCCACATCAGGGTCGGCCTTTCCATCACCGCTCTTGTAAAGGAACTGACCTATCAGGTCTTCAAGAACCAGCGCTGATTTGGTGTCCTGAATGACGCCTCCCTCTTTAAGGATAGTCGTTCCCATCTCAGGATCTTCAAAACCAATGTTCAGTGCCAGGAATTGTTCGCCCAGTAAACCGGAGGTACGGATCGCCAGCGTACTGGTGCTTGGGATCTGGTTGTACTTCTGGTCAATATTCATTTCGACACGCGGAGAATAATTTTTATCCAACGTGATGCTACTGACACGACCGATCACTACGCCGCCCACTTTCACCGGTGAACCGCTTTTAAGGCCACCGATATTGTCGAAGTCCGCAGAAATACGGTAAGTGGGTTCCGAACCGATGGAGCGGATATCAGCGACTTTCAGACACAGGAAGACCACCGCAATCAATGCGATAATCATAAATGCGCCAACCCAGATTTCACTCTTTTTCGTTTGCATGGTTTTAATTTCCAAACATCAGTGCTGTCAGCACAAAATCTAATCCCAGCACCGCCAGTGACGAATGCACCACAGTACGTGTCGTTGCCCGGCTGATCCCTTCGGACGTCGGGATCGCATCATAGCCATTGAACAGCGCAATCCAGGTCACAGTGATCGCGAAAACAAGGCTTTTAATCAGGCAGTTAAGCAAGTCAGTCCGCCAGTCTACCGCGGTTTGCATCGCTGACCAGAAGAAACCGCTGTCGATACCTTTCCAGTCCACGCCGACCAGCGATCCGCCCCAGATCCCAACAGCGACAAATATTGCCGTCAGCAAAGGCATGGAAATCAGACCGGCCCAGAAACGCGGTGCCACAACGCGGCGCAGCGGATCGATCGCCATCATTTCCAGACTGGAGATTTGCTCCGTCGCTTTCATCAGGCCCAGCTCTGCGGTTAAGGCAGAACCGGCACGACCGGCAAACAGTAAGGCGGTCACCACAGGGCCAAGCTCGCGCAGCAAAGAAAGCGCGACCATCATGCCCAGGCTGGCTTCAGCACTGTAGGTGGTTAAAATCAGATAGCCCTGTAGCCCTAGCACCATGCCAATAAACAGGCCGGACACCAGGATGATCAACAGGGAAAGTACGCCAACGCTGTAGAGTTGCTTGATGAGCAACGGCCACTGCTTGGCGAATTGTGGCTTACCGACCAGTGCCCGAAAGAGCATCAGACCCGCACGGCCAAAAGAGACGCAGGTTTGTATCCCGCGACGCCCAACTGAGGCTAGCGCCTTAGTAAACATAAATAGGAAACTCCATTATCCGAGCAACTCGGCTTTGTAATCACCGGCCGGGAAACGGAAAGGCACCGGTCCATCGGCAATGCCGTCAAGGAACTGACGAACGCGCGGATCAGGATTGTTTTGTAGCTCCTCAGGCGTTCCTTCAGCAATGACATGTTGTGCAGCCACGATATAGGCGTAATCCGCAATGCTCAGTACTTCGGGCACGTCGTGAGACACCACGATACAGGTGACGCCAAGCGCATGGTTCAGCTCATCAATCAGTTTAACCAGCACGCCCATAGTGATGGGATCTTGCCCGACGAACGGCTCATCGAACATGATAAGTTCCGGGTCAAGCGCAATAGCACGCGCCAGTGCGACGCGTCTGGCCATTCCGCCGGATAATTCAGCAGGCATCAGTTCACCAGCACCGCGCAAACCCACCGCTTCCAGCTTCATGGTCACCGTGCTGCGCAGTAAGGCTTCGGGCAATTTACTGTGTTCGCGCAGCGGAAACGCCACATTCTCGAACACATTGAGGTCAGTAAACAATGCACCGGACTGAAACAACATGCTCATTTTCTTACGGGACTCATACAGCTTGCGGCGCGAAAGAGTCGGAATGTTGTCCCCGTCGAACCAGATTTCACCGCTGTCCGGCGTCAGCTGACCGCCAATCAGGCGCAGCAACGTCGTTTTACCGATCCCTGAAGGCCCCATAATGGCGGTGATTTTGCCTCGCGGCACCGTCATGTTTATCTCTTCGAAAATGGGACGATCGCCGCGCACGAAGCTCATGCCCTTGATCTCAACCAGATTCGACTCGCTTTGACTCATTCGTTTATCCCTTCGGAATGCCTTTGCTAAAGACGACTTCCGCTTAAATTACTTTCGCTAAGAATACGTCTGGCCCGCAAGCCGTGTTGTATAACGTTGGTATTTTTACAAAAACTTACCCCAGTTTCGTTACCAAAGTTGCCATCGATTTACTTTTCCGCCACAGACGGTCAAAATCAACCAATTACCAGTTTAAGATAAAAGCCTTCATCGTCTAACATACCGGGAACTGCTGGCGCACTTTTCAGACAAAATATTGCACCTGCTTATGTTGACGAAGGAATCGCCTGCCCGTTTGGGCAACGAACCTCGCATTATACCCAAGAAAGGATGTTTCATGCTTCTCGCTATCGTACTGATGATTGTCGGCCTCTTACTTCTTGTGTATGCCGCCGATCGTCTGGTGTACGGAGCCGCAGTATTAGCACGTTCGATGGGTATGCCACCGCTTATCATCGGGATGACCGTCGTCGGCGTCGGGATTTCCCTTCCTGAACTGGTCGTTTCCACTACTGCCGCCATGAATGATCAAATGGATTTGGCGGTCGGAAACGCAATTGGTTCCAATATCATTAATATTCTTCTGATTTTGGGCGGTGCGGCCCTGATTCATCCACTTTCCGTGCGTTCTGATATATTACGCCGCGAACTCCCTCTATTGTTACTGGTCACAGGGCTCTGCGGTTTTCTGCTCAGTGACGGAGAACTCAGCCGCGTTGATGGTGTTTTGCTGCTGGCCAGCGCCGCAGCCTTTATGATGCTGGTGATTAAAATCGCCCGCGCGGCCGAAAAAGAAGGGCTCGATACGCTGACCTATGAGCAGATGTCCGAACTGCCCTCCGACAGCAGTAACACCGTGGCGTTTTTGTGGCTGGCACTGGGCTTTATCATTATGCCGCTGGCATCAGGAATGATTGTCGATAACAGTACCGTAATTGCCCGTTATTTTGGCGTCAGCGAGCTGGTGATTGGCCTGACGGTGATTGCCATCGGAACCAGCCTGCCGGAACTGGCGACGTTTATTGCCGGTGCTCTCAAAGGTGAAGACGACATTGCGCTGGGTAACATTATCGGCGCGAATATCTTTAATACCTGTCTGGTGCTGGGATTACCCGCGCTGGTGGCACCAGGCTCGTTCAACCCGGATGCGTTTCATCGCGATTACTGGGTCATGCTGGCGGTCAGTATAGTACTTACCGGGCTGTGCCTGATGCGAAAACACCGTATCGGTCATTTAGCCGGTGCACTGTTACTCTGTGGATTTATCGCCTATATGGCAGTGCTGTTCCTTCAACCGGACGGCATTGGCCTCTGAACTCTGTCAGGAATTGACTATGGCTAACGATATCCTCGCCTCCGACTTTGATTTCCAGGCTGTCGGACGTGAAGTGCTGAAAACAGAACGTGAAGGACTTGAGCAGTTAGATCAATACATCAACGGGGATTTCACCCGTGCCTGTGAGAAGATTTTCGCCTGCACCGGTAAAGTCGTGGTGATGGGAATGGGTAAATCAGGCCATATCGGACGTAAGATGGCTGCCACCTTCGCCAGTACGGGTACCCCGGCATTCTTTGTCCATCCGGGGGAAGCCAGCCACGGCGATCTCGGTATGGTGTCCAAACAGGACGTCGTGATCCTGATTTCCAACTCCGGCGAAGCGAATGAAATTCTCTCGCTAATCCCGGTATTAAAGCGTTTAGCTATTACGCTTATCTGCATGACCGCGAACCCCGAAAGTACCATGGGGAAAGCAGCCGACGTGCATCTTTGCGTGCGGGTGCCTAAAGAGGCCTGCCCGCTCGGCTTAGCGCCAACCAGCAGCACCACGGCAGTATTGGTGATGGGCGATGCCCTTGCCGTTGCGCTGCTTGAAGCACGCGGTTTTACGCCGGAAGATTTCGCCCTGTCGCATCCCGGCGGAGCACTGGGTCGCAAACTCCTGCTGCGCGTCAGCGATATCATGCACTCAGGTGATGAAATTCCGCACGTCAGCCGCGATGCGTCTTTACGTGATGCCCTGCTGGAAATCACCCGTAAGAATCTGGGAATGACTGTCATCTGTGACGACCTGATGAAAATTCAGGGTATCTTCACCGACGGTGATTTACGCCGGATTTTCGACATGGGCGTCAATATCAACACGGCGTCCATTGCGGATGTGATGACCACCGGCGGCGTTCGCGTGCGTCCTTCCCTGCTGGCTGTCGATGCGCTGAATTTAATGCAGGAAAAACACATTACCTGTGTGATGGTTGCTGATGGTGACCAGTTGTTGGGTGTGTTACATATGCACGACATGCTACGCGCTGGCGTAGTTTAATTGAGGAATGCCCTGAATGAGTAATCACGCAGCCCTGGTGGATACCTGCTACGGTCCGGTCAGCACCGACGTGCTTGAACGGGCGAAAGCGGTTCGCCTGCTGATTTGCGATGTGGACGGCGTCATGTCTGATGGCCTGATCTACATGGGAAATCAGGGAGAAGAGCTGAAAAGTTTCAACGTTCGCGACGGCTATGGTATCCGTTGCCTGCTAACTTCTGACATTGAGGTCGCCATTATTACAGGCCGCAATGCAAAATTATTGGAAGATCGCGCTAAAACCCTCGGGATCCGTCACTTGTATCAGGGGCAGTCAGATAAGCTTTTGGCCTTCCGCGAACTGTTAGATACACTGTCGCTTCGGGCAGAGGAAGTCGCCTACATCGGTGATGACCTGATTGACTGGCCGGTGATGGCCGAAGTGGGTCTGTCCGTCGCGGTTCAGGACGCACATCCTATCCTGTTGCCAAAGGCACATTACGTGACCCGCATTGCCGGGGGTCGTGGCGCAGTTCGCGAATTATGTGATTTGATTCTGCTGGCGCAGGGCAAGCTGGAGGACGCCAAAGGGCTGTCGATATGAATAAAACAAGACTTTGGATCATTCTGGTTCTGACAGCCATTGTTCTGGTGCTGATTGGCTGGTCACTGTCGGACAACTCCGATGACGCACCGCAGGCGGTTAACGATCAGGATCCGACCTATCAAAGCTCCCACACGGTTACAATGGTGTATGACCCGCTGGGTAGTCTGACGTACAAACTGGTCTCCGATCAGGTCAAATACTACACCACCGATCAGGTAACCTGGTTTACCAACCCGGTGGCGACCATGTATGACAAAAATAAAGTTCCAACCTGGGTGCTGCGTTCTGATAAAGCCAAGATGACTCAGGATAAAATGCTCTATCTTTATGGGCATGTTCAGGCAGATAGCCTGACGCCGGAAACATCACAGCTGCAAAGAATCAAAACGGACAATGCACAGGTTAACCTGACGACACAAGACGTTGCCTCAGACGATGAAGTGACGCTTTACGGTACAGGTTTTACATCTAACGGCATGAAAATGCGTGGTAATCTGCGTGATAAAACAGCAGAGCTGATCGAAAAGGTAACGACCTCTTATGAAATTCAAAGTAAAAAATAAAATCCGTAATCTTCTGATCACAGGCTCCTTGCTGGCCGTCAGCATTCCGGCGTTCGCGCTCAAAGATGACACGACGAAACCGATCACCATTGATTCCGCCAATCAGGCACTGGATGTGAACACCAACACGGCGACCTTTACCGGTAACGTAGTGGTGAATCAGGGGTCGATTCAGGTCAAAGCCGATAAAGTGGTCGTGATCCGTCCGCAAGGCGTGTCCGGCAAAGAAGTGGTCGAAGGCTACGGCAATCCGGTGACTTTCTACCAGTTGCAGGACAACGGCAAGCCGATCAAAGGCCACGCGCAGAAAGTCCGTTATGAAGTGGAAACCGATCTGGTGACCCTCACCGGCAACGCGTACCTGGAACAGCTCGACAGTAACGTGAAAGGCGATCGCATTACTTATCTGGTGCAGAAGCAGCAGATGGAAGCTTTCAGTGATAAAGGCAAACGTGTCACGACCGTCCTGGTCCCGACGCAGTTGCAGGAAAAGACCCCGGCAGCAGCCGGTGGCCAGACCAAAAAGAGTAACTGATAATTTATGGCAAAATTAATCGCAGAAAATCTGGCGAAGGCATACAAAGGCCGCAAGGTCGTTGAAGATGTCAGCCTGAACGTTAATTCGGGCGAAATCGTCGGATTACTCGGCCCGAATGGTGCCGGTAAAACCACTACGTTCTACATGGTTGTCGGTATCGTGCAGCGTGATGCGGGACGTATTATCGTCGACGACGAAGATATCAGTCTTCTGCCATTGCACACCCGCGCACGTCGCGGCATTGGTTACCTGCCTCAGGAAGCGTCCATTTTCCGTCGCCTCAGCGTGTTTGATAATCTGATGGCAGTTTTGCAGATTCGTGACGACCTGAACAAAGATCAGCGAAACGATCGCGCCAACGAGCTGATGGAAGAGTTCCATATTTCCCATTTGCGCGATAACCTCGGCCAGTCACTGTCCGGTGGTGAACGCCGTCGTGTGGAAATTGCCCGTGCGCTGGCGGCGAATCCTAAGTTTATCTTGCTGGATGAACCTTTCGCTGGTGTTGACCCGATTTCCGTTATCGACATCAAAAAAATCATTGAGCATTTACGTGACAGCGGCCTCGGCGTGCTGATTACCGACCATAACGTTCGTGAAACACTCGACGTGTGTGAACGCGCCTATATCGTCAGTCAGGGCAAACTGATCGCCCACGGCACGCCAGCCGACATTCTTGCTGATGAACAAGTAAAACGTGTTTATCTGGGTGAAGAATTCCGTCTGTGATCTGCGCCGCCTGAACCGGGCCTGTTTCGCTTTACAATGAAACGGGCCCGGTTCTGATCGACGTGTTGCCGTTTGAACTCATCTACGGATATAAAGCCAAGATATGAAGCAAGGTTTGCAACTCAGATTCAGCCAACAACTGGCCATGACTCCTCAATTACAACAGGCGATCCGTCTGTTGCAATTGTCCACGCTTGAGCTCCAACAGGAGATCCAACTCGCGCTGGAGAGCAACCCTCTGCTGGAACAAACTGATCTGCACGATGAAATCGATGCAGTCGAAACCCCTGACAGTGAAGGTCTGGATACCCGCGAAGCCCTCGAGCAGAAAGACATGCCCGAAGAGTTGCCGCTCGACGCCACCTGGGATGAGATTTACACCGCAGGCACACCGTCCGGGACAGGCAATGATTACAGCGACGATGAACTGCCGGTGTATCAGGGGGAAACCACCCAGACCCTTCAGGATTACCTGATGTGGCAGGTTGAGCTGACGCCGTTTTCTGATACCGACGCCGCCATAGCGACCTCCATTGTCGATGCCGTGGATGACACCGGTTATCTGACGATTTCCCTCGAGGACATTCTCGAAAGTATCGGCGATGAAAATGTATCGATGGATGAAGTTGAAGCCGTCTTAAAGCGCGTTCAGCGTTTTGACCCGGTGGGTGTGGCGGCGCGCGATCTGCGCGACTGTCTGCTGATTCAGCTTTCCCAGTTCGTCCCGGAAACGCCTTTCATTGCAGAAGCCAGACTTATCATCAGCGAACATCTGGATCTGCTGGCGAACCATGATTTCCGCGCACTTATGCGATCAACCCGTCTAAAAGAAGATACACTGAAAGGAGCGATGCTCCTGATCCAGTCTCTTGATCCGCGTCCGGGCCAGTCGATCAATACCGGCGAATCCGAATACGTAATTCCGGACGTTTTGGTACGCAAAGTGTCCGGTGTCTGGACCGTCGAACTGAACTCAGACAGCATTCCGCGATTGAAGATAAACCAGCAGTACGCCGCGATGGGCAATTCCACCCGCAGCGACAGCGACGGGCAGTTTATCCGCAGCAATCTGCAGGAAGCCAAGTGGCTGATCAAAAGTCTGGAAAGCCGTAACGATACACTTCTGAAGGTGACGCGCTGTATTGTCGAACAGCAGCAGGCGTTCTTTGAGATGGGTGACGAATACATGAAACCGATGGTGCTGGCCGATATCGCCAGCGCCGTTGAAATGCACGAATCGACGATTTCGCGCGTGACGACGCAAAAGTTCCTGCACAGCCCGCGCGGCATTTTCGAACTGAAGTATTTCTTCTCCAGCCATGTCAGTACTGACAGCGGCGGCGAGGCATCGTCCACTGCGATCCGGGCGCTGGTGAAGAAATTAATTGCAGCGGAGAATCCTGTAAAACCGCTGAGCGACAGTAAGTTAGCAACCCTGCTTTCCGATCAGGGCATCATGGTTGCACGACGTACCGTTGCAAAATACCGAGAGTCTTTGTCCATCCCGCCCTCAAACCAGCGTAAACAGTTAGTTTGACCTCAACAGAGAAGGAAGACATTATGCAGCTCAACATTACCGGACATCACATTGAGATCACCGATCCCCTGAGAGAATTCATCTCGTTGAAACTGGCGAAATTAGAACAGTATTTCGACAGAATTAATCAGGTGTATGTGGTATTAAGCGTTGAAAAAGTGCAAAAAGTCGCGGAAGCGACGCTGCATGTGAACGGAGGCGAGTTGCATGCCACCTCGGAACATCAGGATATGTACGCAGCGATTGACGGCCTGGTTGATAAACTGGCCCGTCAGTTGAACAAACATAAAGACAAACTGAAACAGCACTGACATTCATGTAGCCAACCCTGTGCTACAAACCTTCGGGCATCGGCTTGTGACCTTCGGGGAACGAGCCGATATAGCTTTAAGGGTGAATCAGCGCAAAAGTGAAGATGACATGATCAACGATATAGCAATGCAATTAACGTCGGTGCTCAATGCCGAATGCACCAAAAGCGGCGTTCATTGCGCCAGTAAAAAACGCGCCCTGGAAATCATCAGTGAGCTGGCGGCCAAACAACTGAATTTGTCGCCACAGGTGATTTTTGACGCCATTTTGACCCGTGAGCGGATGGGCAGCACCGGGATCGGTGCCGGGATCGCCATCCCGCACGGCAAGCTGGAAGAAGACACGTTACGCGCCGTGGGCGTGTTCATTCAGCTTGAACAACCGATCGCGTTTGACGCTATCGACAATCAGCCGGTGGATCTGCTTTTTGCCTTGCTGGTTCCTGCAGATCAATGTAAAACCCACTTACATACCTTGTCTTTAGTGGCCAAGAAATTGGCAGATAAAACAGTGTGTCGCCGTCTGCGCGGAGCGCAAAGCGACGAAGAACTGTTCAAGATAATGACAGAAAACGAATAATTTTAAGATTCCCGGCAGTACGCCGGGAAAGTGAATTCTGAACACTGAATGCCAGGGGAGTGACACCATGGTGCTGATGATAGTCAGCGGCCGTTCCGGTTCCGGGAAGTCGGTTGCCCTAAGGGCATTAGAAGACATGGGATTTTACTGTGTGGACAATCTGCCGGTGGTGTTACTACCGCAGCTCGCCCAGACGCTTGTCGAACGCAATACATCTGCCGCCGTCAGCATTGACGTGCGCAACATGCCAGAAACACCGGAAGTTTATGAGCATGCGATGGCACAACTGCCCGAGAGTTTCTCGCCGCAGCTGCTGTTCCTCGACGCCGACCGCAATACCCTGATCCGCCGTTACAGCGATACCCGTCGTCTTCACCCGCTTTCCAGCAAAAATCTGTCCCTCGAAAGTGCCATCGATGAAGAAGCCGATCTGCTCGAACCGCTGCGTTCCGCCGCTGATCTGATCATCGATACTTCCGAGATGTCGGTTCATGAGCTGGCAGAAATGCTGCGTACCCGCCTTTTAGGCAAACGTGAACGCGAACTGACGATGGTCTTCGAATCCTTTGGTTTCAAACACGGCCTGCCGATTGATGCCGATTACGTCTTTGACGTGCGTTTCCTGCCGAACCCGCACTGGGATCCAAAACTGCGCCCGATGACCGGCCTCGATAAACCTGTGGCTGCGTTCCTCGATCGTCATACCGAAGTACACAACTTTATCTACCAGACCCGCAGCTATCTCGAACAATGGTTGCCCGCGCTGGAGACCAACAACCGCAGCTATCTGACCGTCGCCATTGGCTGTACTGGCGGTAAACACCGTTCGGTGTATATCGCGGAACAACTGGCCGACTATTTCCGTTCCCGTGGGAAGAATGTTCAGTCCCGCCATCGCACGCTGGAAAAACGCAAATCATGACGGTGAAACAAACGGTAGAAATCAAAAACCGGTTAGGGATGCACGCCCGTCCGGCGATGAAGTTGTTTGAACTGGTGCAAAGCTTTGAATCAGAAGTCATGCTGCGTAACGGCACTGGCATTGAAGCGGAAGCCAGCAGCGTGATAGCCCTGCTGATGCTCGATTCCCCAAAAGGTCAGCAAATAGAAATCGAAGCCACTGGCCCCGATGAAGCCGAAGCGCTGAGCGCCGTGGTGAATCTGATTAATTCGGGTTTTGACGAAGACTGAGAATTAACGGACTGTTTAAGCCGTATTAAATGCGGCTTAAACAGTCGATAGCAATGGCCTTAAAGCTTTCAAAATTCTCACTGCTCAGTAAACGGCTCATCGAGCGCTCCCGCACGAATGTCACGAACAAATCGTAAATCGCCATCGCCTCTTCGTAATCCGCCTTGCTGATCGCCAGCAGGAAGATCACATGCGCCGTCTCCCCTTCGCCCCACGCAATGCCCTGCGGCGACAGTAAGGTGATCACCACGGTTTTCTTCGCCAGCAAGCCTAACGAATGCGGTAGTGCAATGCCTTCGCCCAGCATGGTCGAAACAATCTCCTCGCGCTCCACCACCGACGGGTAAAATGCCTGATCGACGTACCCTTCTTCTTCCAGTTGCGAACACACATGATGGAACAGCTCCGCCTGCGTCATCGGTTCATTGATGATCATGAAGTGTTTTTCGTCGAAGAATTTCTCCAGCATATAAGGCCGGGTGCGGTCCACCAGCACCAGTTTGCCGAGCTGCTCCATCTGGTATTCCGTCGGGAACGGTGACAGCACCACCACCGGCTTATTCTTCTCGCTAATACGAGCATTCGAAATAATAAAATCTTCGTCGATATGCTCCAGCTTCTCGTAATCACGCAGCGACACGATCTGCTTCATCACCAGTTGGGGATACTTACGACTAATTTGCGCCTGAATCATACGGATGGTGGAGTTACCGGTATCACACACCATCATCACCTGCGGATGGCGCTGATAACCGATGTCGTAATGCCGCTCCAGCCCGACGCCGATGTGCAGCACCAGAAAGCCTATCTCATTTTCGCTCAGCGTGTACGGCGTGTACTTGCCCCAGCTGGAGACCGCCGCCAGCGTGACGTCATACGCCATCGGATAATGCTGTTTAATGTTGCTCAGCAGCGGGTTTGGAATATTGATCTGATATTTCACCCGCGTAATCATGGTCTTGATATGCGTTAGCAGGTCAGCACGCAGCTGCTTATCACCCTGCAAATCATAGTTATAGTGTGCGTTGATGTACGAAAGAATGTAATCAACCAGCGATTCATCGTCGTCGGCATTAATGTCGGTCGGCAGAATGCTCTGCACGCGCCGCGCCGCGATATTCACCCGCAGATACGCTTCTTCTGACGCGGGGATTTCCTTACCTACCAGACGTTTCAGTTCTTCCGCCAGCCGCAGAGAGACCTGCTTCACTGCCGGATCGCCCTCTTCCGCATCGAAATCCGTCAGCGGATAACCGCCGGTAATGCGCTTAATCGCCACCGCGCAGTAAAGAATCAGATACTGCTCACCCGCATCGGTCAGCTGAATAGACGACTGCGTCAGCAACTGATGCATAAACCGCGTCAGCGGCACCAGCGCTTCGGGCTCCAGACTCTCAGCCTTCAGCAGCGGATTGGCCTGCTCTTCGGCATCGAGCTGGAACAGCAGGTCGGTCAGGCAGGCGCGGATCGCCAGCTCTGCACCAAAAAGCTTCATGCCATAACGCGGTTTGGTTTCGATATTCAGGTGGTAGCGCGTCAGATGCTCCCTCACCTCAGCCATATCATTTTGCAGGGTTCCCCGGCTGACAAACCATTCATCAGCCAGATCTTCCAGCTTCAGTGAAAAAGCTGAGGTCAAAAAGCGGATCAGCAACGTCTTCACCCGCTCGGCGGCGGTGCGCGGCGTTGGATTCGGCTTACGTTGTGTCGAGTGCTGCAACGACGAAAACAGTGCCTGATCGTCGATACGTAGCTGATAACCGCTGCCACGGCTGTGAACAAAGGTCGCGCCGTAGCCGGCAATAATTTCATTCAGCGATGTGATGTCCGCACGCACGGTGCGCGTTGACACCTCCAGACGCCTGGCCAGCTCATCCTGAGGCAAAGTTTCGGTCTGCAACGCATCAAACAGTTGCGCCAGCCGTTGATTCGGAAATCTCACCATTGTTGTTCCATATTGTTGCCGCTATACCCCATCCGCTTACACGAATGGGGTTTGGTTCTCAGGTTGTGTCAGTCAGGGTGCGATGACCATTTGCGACGGACTACCCACCGCCACGTAGCTGTCGACGAAAGTCAGTTTGCCGCTGTCGGGCGATACCTTGAATGTAGTGATGTTATCGCTTCGTTGATTCATTGCGTAAATATATTTTCCGTCCGGTGACAAGGTCAGCGTGCGCGGGTAATCACCACGCGTCCAGGTTTCCTCGCGCCACTGCATTGCGCCGTCGCCAGTCACCGCGAGCTGCGCGATGCTGTTGTGCAGACGGTTCGCAACGTACAGACTTTTGCCGTCCTTGCTCAGCACAATACCTGCTGCAAAGTTGGTGCCTTTGAAACCGGCAGGCAGCGACGACAGGCTGTGCAGTTCAGTCAGCGTGCCTTTAGTGGCGTCAAAGCGGTAGCTGGTCAGCGTCGAGGCTTCTTCGTTGATCAGGAAAACCACTTTCCCGTTGGGATGGAATACAAAATGGCGCGGCCCGGCACCTTCGGAAGAGGCCTTGATGAACGGCGGCTCGTTAGCTTCCAGTACGCCGGTGTCGGCGTTAAGCTTCCACTGATAAATCCGGTCCAGCCCGAGATCGGTGGAGAACGCAAATTTGCCGGAAGGATCGGTGGCGATCATATGCGCGTGCGGCCCGTTGTGGTCGCTTATCGCGAAGCTGCCCTCGGCCGCTGCCGCCGGTTTGCCTGCGCCCGCCGGTCCGGTATCCTGCTGGCTGTTACTGGCGTCGCTGAGTTTACCGTCAGCCGCCACCGGGAATACAGCCACGATACCGCTGATGTAATTGGCAACCAGCAGATGATCGCCTTTTGGCGTGAGCGACAGATACACCGGCCCCGCGCCTGCGGAATCCACCTGATTAATCAGCGTCAGGCTGCCGTCTTCCGGCGCGATGCGGTACGCGGCAATGGCGCCGTGTTTCCCGCCGTTGTAATTATCCGTTTCGCTGCCGACGAACAGCGTTTTGCCGTCGTGACTGAGCACCATCTGCGCCTGATTAGGCAGCTGGCTGGCGAGGGTCTTCTCGCTGAGCGCACCGGTTTTAGGATCGAATTTAAAGCGATAGACACCTTCCCCGTTCGGGTTATAGGTGCCGACATAAGCAAAGTGTGGCGTCATGGTTTTTTCGGCTGCGTAAAGCGGCATAGCGGATACGGCCAGCATCGCGGAGGTTAAACCTGAAATCAGAAACCAGTTTCTCATACATTTCCTCGAACGGGGTTGTCAGACAAACGAGAGACTCTGCGCCCGCCCGTAACCGGGAGAACGCAGAGTGTTTAACCGCGCAGACGGCTTACCGCGCAGGAAAGGTCAGAATCTTTAACCCACCAGCTTTTTGACGCTGGCCAGCAGGGTTTTCACATCTTCAGGACGGGTATTACCGGTCGCGCTGTCGATGATTGAGCTGTAAATGTGCGGAATGATTTTTGTGACACCCGCCGCCAGCGCGATTTCCATAATCGCCTCGAAGTTCTCCAGATCGATACCGCCCGTCGGCTCAAGCCAGAAATCCTGTTCCGCACAGGCACGCGCGACGGCTGCGAATTCGTCACGGGTTTTCAGGCCGCCCATCGGGAAATATTTCACCGAACTGCCGCCCATGTCTTTGAGCAGCGCAATCGCTGTTTCCACCGGCACAATCGCGTCGCTGGCGGCTGAGCTTAATGGCCCGGTGCTGATCTTCACAAAGCCTGCTTTGCCGGTCGGTGAAATCAGACCGTTAACTACGCTATCGTTCTGGCCGAGCAGCGCGCGGCTGGTGCCGACGCCGGTAAAGACCTGATTGACATGCTGCGGCTGCACCTGCGCTGAAATCTCGCTTACCATCAGCGACTGACGCGGATCACCCGCGCCGAGTCCGACAGACAATGCGTTTTCAATCAGCGCCGCGTATTCCTTCATGTCCGCCACGGCACTCGTCACATCCGGATAATTTTTGGAAAGCACACCAACCAGCACATGACCTTCCGCCGCCTCATAGATATCGCGGGCATTGTCTTTCGAGCCTGCCAGCACGTTCAGGCAGACGCGGTCACGGTAGAAATTAGGGGTCAGCTTCATGCTTTCTCTCCACTGAAAAGGTGTTTAAAACGGTCGGCGACGATGGCAAGCTGCGGCGGCGTCACGCTGCGCACGTCCACCTCAATCTTGCCTTCGTTGGCGCGGTAGCCACGGAAATAAATGGCGATATCACCGTTTTTCATCGCCTCCACAATGGCTTTGGTTTTCCAGCCCAGCACCGCTTCATCGAAGGTAATTTCGGTGCGGGCGATGTCGCGCCCTGCGCTGTCCCAGACCACACGGCCTGTGACGCCGTTGATTTCATTCAGGCTGGCAATAAATGGCGTCATTTTATCAACCATTTCCTGCCCGGTGGTTTTCGGCAAGGTGATGTAGCTTTCAATCGCCTGCGTCAGGCCGAGAATGCCCTCTTTACCGACTTTCATCGCACGCCCAATGCCGCCGGATTGCAGTTTCACCCATTCGACATACTGTTTTTTGCCCAGTACCAGACCGCTGGTTGGCCCCTCGATGGCTTTCGCCCCGCTGTAAATCACCAGATCTGCGCCCATTTCGTAGTAACAGGTCAGGTCTTCTTCTGCGGCCGCATCGACGATCAGTGGCAGGTTATGTTCCTGCGCTACTTCAGCCGCCTCTTCCACGGAGAGAATACTTTTCTGAACGGAGTGATGCGATTTGATGTACATGATGGCCGCCGTACGCGGCGTGATGCAGGCCGCCAGCTGTGCCGCCGAGCATTCGTTGGCGTAACCGGCTTCAACAACTTTCCCGCCGCCCATTGTCACCATGGTGGCAACCGGCGCACCGAAATTGACGTTGTGGCCTTTGGGCAACACGATATCGTGCGGAACGTCCAGCGGCGCGGCGTGCAGGTTTTCCAGCAGCCACGCGTTATCTTTGACGATCACCGCCGCGACCGACTGCGCGATCCCGGCAGACGCACAGGACACCACGACCGCGCTTTCGACATTCAGCAGTCTGGCGATATACGCACCGGTTTTATTGACCAGATCTTTCATCTCGAAGAAATGGTTCAGGCCGGTATTCACCACGGCCGCCACTTCTTCACGCGGCGTCGACACGCCGAGAATGGTCATGCGGCCAGAGGCGTTAATGACCTGTTTTAACTGATACTTTTCATATAATGATTGTTCAGAAGACATGAGCAGATTTCCCTTCTTCGGTTAACAGAGTGACGCCCGCGACCACGGCGGCCAGAGGCACCAGCAAACTTTCGCCCTTCACGGACTGACCTTCGGAATCGACGAATACCTGCGGTGCGTGGCGCAGCTCAAACAGAGTCAGATCGGCGTCTGCCCCTGCTTCCAGACGCCCTTTGGCAGGCAGACGAAGCGCATCGGCGGCGTGCAAGGTGACGCAATCAATCACCTGCGGCAACGTCATGCCGACGCTAAAGAATTTGGACATCACCGTCGCCAGGCTGTGAACCGGCCCGCTGATGCGGTTGCGGCAGTAAATATCGGAGCTGATGGTGTGCGGCAAAATGCCCTGTTGAATGGCCAGTTCCGCCACCTCAAAGCTGAAACTCGCGCTACCGTGGCCGACATCCAGTCGCACGCCTCGGCTCAGCGCGCGTTTCACCGAGTCGCGCAACACACCTTCCGGCGACAAAATACGGTTTGGCTTGCCGTTATAGCAGTGAGTGATGATGTCGCCGGAAGTCAGCAAATCAGCAATCTCATCGAGGTTCGGCGGGTTATTGCCGATATGAACCATCAGCGGCAAATCATCATTTTCTTGCTGAATTTCTTTGGCGCGCACCAGTGGCTGAATGCCATTCTGGCCGACCACGCTGCTGCTCATGCGGGCTTTAATACCGATGATAAAACCGGGATTTTTTTCGATAGCCGTACGTACAGCGGCTTTATCAATCTGCGCCATATCGGCCAGTTCGTTCTGCGTAACAATGCCGGTACGGGCGATATTCACAAACGCGTAGACGTTGGTTTTCGCCGCACGGGTGATTTGATAGAAATCATCGACATCATTCGCGCCGGTACTTCCGGCATCGGCCACGGTGGTGACGCCGCTGGCGACGCCAATCAGATCAGCTTCATCATGATAAATCGGTGATTTGGGGTAACAGTGAACATGGGAGTCGATCCAGCCCGCGCTGGCGTAAACCTTGCCGTGCAGATCGAGAACGTGGCGGGCGGATGCATCCGCCGGGACGCCAAGGGCGGCGATTTTTCCGTCGCGGATGGCGATGTCCATCAGGCTGCCGTCGGTGCTCTTTGCCTGCCGGATAATCAGATCATACATACTTTCTTCTCCGTCTATTTCTCCGTAAAACCGGGTGTCAGAAATGCGTCCTGACGCCCGGTTACGGCTTTCTTACTGCCGCTCCTACAGGGATACCGGGAAAATCGCGCCCAGTACCATCGCACCAAGAATAGCGCCGCCGGTAATAGGCTTCTGCCACAGGTAAAAACCTAACGCACCCAGCAGTGAGCCCAGACCGATAGGAATCGAGGCAGCCATCGCAGACAGGATGATCAACGGCCCGAGGAAGCGGCCCGAGGCATTACCCGCGCCCATCATCACATCCGCCCCGTAGGTCGAATTGCTCTGATTGATGGTGAATTTACGCGCCAGAATGATGATGTAACCCACGGCTAAGCCGAGGATCAGGCCGGTCACCAGCGAGGCGGCGAAGTTCGCCACCGGGAAGATGATCCCGGCACCCAACAGCATCGCCGGAACGCCAAGGCCGATACCGGTCTGGATAGCACCGCCGATATCTAAAATCCCGACCAGGGAGCCTTCAATAATGCGGGCGAACAAGAAGCTGGCGCCGAAGGCTGCCACTGCGCCATATACGCCGGTATCCATGCCTGAACGCAGCATTGACACAAATGCCACTTCGTTAAACGCCCCGATGCCATACAAGTAATACATGTGCGTCCCGGCGAATACGCCGGAGGACAGCAATCCAACAAAGATCGGGAACGACCATTCGGCGTACCAGAAACCACGTTTGGCTTGTTCTTCCATTGTCATTTCCTCTTACTTGCCGCTGATGGAGTTGTGAATGCCGTTCAGCCATGTCGGAACGTCCAGCATGAATGACTGCAACAGTTTGACGTCGAAACCACGGAAGAAGCCGCTGAGGACAAACAGCGCGATAATCGCCGCCATCATCACTTTGGTGACGTGGTTCCAGCCGCTTTCTTCGACGCCTTTACCGATCAGGATACCCAGCACCAGACCCGGTACGGCGTTACCCATGATCATCTGCGCCAGACCGCCAAAAATGGTGGCCCAGAAGCCTGAACGACGTCCGGCATCAATTGCGGCCAGCCAGAAAATCACAGGCATGACGGTATTCACCAGCAAGTTTGCCGCAGGCACCAGCACCTTGATCGCCGTGACCTGCAATGCAGCCGGTACCGCCGAGGCCGTGGTGTTGAGGAAAGCCACGACAATCATGCCGATGATGCCGCCCGCAATCGCCATCTTGCGCGGGTCATGCATGGTTTCAGCGACGTTGCGGTTTTTGAACATCAATGCCGCTGTCGCCCAGTGAGGGATGATGCGGTGGTCGACGTCCTGTGTGAAAGACCCCGCCGCAACGGAAGATGCCCAGGCGTTAAAGAAGAAGCCCAGGCCGAATGAGAAATGCGAAGCCGGATCGCCTTCACAGGAATTTAATTCCCCAAGAGTACGAAAAGCCCCCATTCCTTGCACGGTAGGCGCGTGAAACATACGTGCGGCACCCGCACCTACGCCTACCCCGACCAATCCGCCGATAATAAGTGACTTAAATAAAATAATTAAAAACATCAGTATATCCTTGTCATTTATAGCTAACGTTTTTATTTCGTGACAAAAACTACCTGTTCCGTATCAATAACAGTCAGGTTGACGGTAATGTCTAACGCCACGTAATAACTCTTTTTTTCCCTGGCCAGAAAAAAGAACAGAAACTTTTCTCTTTTAATGGACTCTTCGGCTTTTATTACCTTGACGTCCTGCGGTTCAATGCGCAGCAAGACATTATTCGCCGAAGCTTTGAGAACGGTTCGCTGAACCTGACTCAGTGCGGAAGAAAAGGCGGCAGCCTTATTTTCGCCTTTTCCCTCAACCCGAACTGTCGTGGTTGATTGTTGTTTCATTACGCCTGACCATACTTTTTGTTATAAGCTTCCACCAGACGCTGACCCAGTTCTTCTTTATCCATAAATCCAAACCCTAATACCAAACAGCCTTCGTTAATTGCGGTAACACCTTCATCCACTGAGCGCATCCCGTATTTGGCTTTATATCCGTATTTGTTTTGTGCGGTAATCGCACCCGCGCCGCCACTGCCGCAGAAAGAAATCCCAAAGGTCGCGCCTTCTGCTTTCATCACGTCGCCGAGTTTCATATCTGCTGCCATACCTGGGACAACAATGGCTTTTCCGCCAGCCGCTTCAACGCCTGCCGCAACTTTCTGACCTTTACCTAAACGGTCGCCGATCACTACTAATACTTGTCCCATGATTTATCTCTCCCATTAATGAATTCACTGTACTGCTGATAAAATTTATTTTGGCTCGTTGTCGCGTGCGACTTCGAAATGCACCGAGAGCAAATACGCTTCTTCGATCGGTAAATTTCCGAACCAGCCGATCACTTCTTTCGCCATATTCATAGAGTCGTCAGAGATTTCATCAAATAATTCTTTCTCGACTTCAGGCAACGGCTCACCGGTAATAGATCGCAATACCATGGCTTTAACGTGTGACGTTAACATCTGCAACTGAACATCTGTGGTGTAGATATTTTTGGTGCTTTGCATGGCCTGAATATCTTTTAAAACTTGCTCTGTGGTCGATGCGGCGTCTTTCAATTCAATTTGCCCGGCCCCATTCACAGATGCGCTTGCGTTATTCACTCGCGGTTACCTCTCTCCTTGCCTGACTCACTAATTTCAGCCGTTTATTTCGTCTGTCTTTACCCTAACCCTAAGGAGATTTCCTGTGTAGACGGTCTTTTTCCAGTTCGAAGTGGAAATACGATGAGCTGAGCAGATCCAATTCGCAAAACGAAAAGTTAAGCCGTCATATCACTGAGTATTACCGTCTGTAGCAGCGTATTTCACTGGTTATCGGAATTTTAGCAATGCGGAATAATTGCATCACATCCCTTTCATTTCCGCGTAAGAGTGCCTAGTATCAAAGAACACCCGCAAATTACTGACACCCCTGCGCTTATCCGCGGGGGTGTTATTTTTTGCCTACTGGCAACCCATCCGCACGAAGCGGGTGATGCAAAAGGAACCCTGGAGAATGTTATGAGCAAACCGACACTGACCATCAGCGAACTTGACGCAGAACGCCTGGATACCCTGCTGGCGCAGCCGGCCTATGCCAACAGCCCGGTCGCCGATGCCCTGAATGAAGAGTTGGATCGCGCAGAGATTTTGCCGCCGGAAGAGATGCCTGCCGACGTGGTCACGATGAACAGCAAGGTTCGCTTTACAGAAGGTAAAGAGGGCGAAGAACATATCCGCACGCTGGTGTATCCGGCGGCGCTCAAAGACAGCAACGAGCAGTTATCAGTGATGGCGCCGCTTGGGGCCGCATTGCTGGGTTTACGTGTGGGTGGAAGCATCACATGGAAAATGCCAAACGGAGAAGACAGCCGGATCGAGGTGCTGGAGTTGTTGTTTCAGCCAGAGGCAGCGGGAGACCTGCGGCGCTAAACGTTTGTGATGCAGATGGCCGCTGCATAGGCGGCTATCTAATTCGTAATGGTGCAAGTTTCGGTTTCTTACGTGGCGTAGTCACTCAGCCGCTGGCGTCTAAACCGAGCAGAGGGGAAAAGCTTTTCCCTCTGCTCGCCAGTCGATTTTTTACTACGCGCTGCCGCTGGCGGCTATGTTTCAGGTAACGCGGAGACAGGCTGGAAATCTTGCCGCTTTGCGGTGCCTTCTCTCGGTCTTCGAGCCATAGGTCTCGAAGCCGCTCCGTTCAGCAAGATTTCTGAATCGCCCGCAACTTCTAAAATTCAAATGCGTTTCTGAATCGCCCGTGGCATTTTAAATTCAAAATTTATCTGTTTTTTCTGATTCGGCTCAGGGAAATGCAACGCTTTGCAAATCTCGAAACTCTCTGGAAGCAGTATCTCAACAATGGCATTTGCCCATTTAAATGACCGGGATATTTCCACTATCATTTTGTTGTTGCGGCAAAATCCGCAACCGGGTTTCGCACCCCGTAATCTTCAAGTCGGTACTCGTTATTCGTGCCGCAGTCTTTGCACATCTGCTGTAAATGTGGCTAATATGCCTCGCTTATAGTCAATGGTGGCTCAGGCAGGGCAACCTTTTGGTTGGCCGGTAATCTTGAAGACCGGTAGTGCGAACCCAGCCTGGGCTGCCACCAATGAGTTCGCACCTCTTGTGGTAGCAAAACCTTACTTCAAGAAGGCTTGCATAATGACTACCTGCCACAATGCCAACGTTATCCCTGATTCATATTTGCTGACAGACAGTTGCCGTCTGATGGCGAATGCATTGGTGAATCCGAAGAATAAAGATTCTCAGTATCGGCTTTCCCTGATTATGAAAAATCAGCTCGCAAGTCTGGAGCGCACTTTATTGCAGCCTGTTCCAGAAAATTGGAAGGATTTGAACAAACCCGCCAACGACGATTTATTTGATTTCGCCGAACTGGAGTCAGATGAACTTTGTGATCAGTGCATCGCGCTGAACTTCGCCTTACTGACGCTGCATGATGAGAAGATCAAAGATATCCTCGCGTTTATCTTATGGGAACGAATTGAAAAGTTGCGCTGGTCTCTGAACGCCCCTTGGTGAAAGCAGAAGTGATCTGGCCAAGCCGGTATCTGACATAACAAACCGGTTTTGAATTTAAGATCCCACGGGCGATTCAGAAATCTTGCTGAGTGAGAGGTTGCAGACCTTAGGCTGCAATCCCGAAAGGAAGGCACCGCGCAGCGGCAAGATTTCCAGCCTGTCGCGGTGGTATCTGAAACATAGCCAGCAAGCGGAGCGCGCAGTTTAAGACGTGGAGATTCCAAAGAGGGCTCGTCTTAGCCCTCTTTGGTCGGTTTAGGCGCGAGAGGCCGTGTGATCACCGCGATTGAGAAACCGAAATTTTCAACGCCCTCAGCATTGAGAATGCCGCTCAAACACCGGCCCTCTGCTTACTTAAACTTCTTATGGTTCTCATTCCTTGTTGCCTTAAACCCTTCAGCTTCTTTCTTCGCTTCATCCACTTTGCCTGCTTTAGCTAAAGCGGCAGCAGAATCAATCTGTCCGATTAGCGTATCCAGCCCTTTGTGGTAGTCCTTCATCTCGGGGCTGTCCGGCGCTTTGCCTTTCAGCTTCGGTGGGGTCGCTTTCTTAGCATCTTCCGCTGCGGCTTTCATGTTCGCCAGACCGGTAGTCAGTTCCGCCTGATCGTTGGTTTTCAATACTTTGCCGTAGTTATCGGCAATCGTGTCCATGTCTGTTTCTAAATCCGCCGCCAGTGCGACCGTACTGCTTCCTAATAAGGCTACGACCGCTAACGCCATCAGATGTTTACGCATGAGGGATTCTCTCTATTGTTATAGGTTTGTTATTTAAAACGACATTGCTTGTAAGGCTTTATAAAAATAGGCCGAGAGAGGGCAAAGTGGAACGACTTTTTTTGTAAAGAATAGTGGAGTGGGAGTTGAGGAATAAGAAAGCAGCGATCGGAAGATCGCTGCCTGAGGGGATTACTCTCCGGCGATTTTCATCGAAGGCAACAGTACCGAGCCGCACTGGATG
Source organism: Enterobacteriaceae bacterium Kacie_13 (assembly GCA_013457415.1). Lineage (NCBI taxonomy): Bacteria > Pseudomonadati > Pseudomonadota > Gammaproteobacteria > Enterobacterales > Enterobacteriaceae > Enterobacteriaceae bacterium Kacie_13. The sequence goes on along the minus strand of CP045665.1, from coordinate 472,422 downwards.
TTACTGCGGGTTTCAATATCACTGCCGATGGCGACCATATCGCGCCACATATCCTTCAGGTTGCCAGCGATGGTGATTTCACTCACCGGATACTGAATTTCACCGTTCTCGACCCAGAAACCGGCCGCACCGCGGGAGTAGTCGCCGGTAACGCCGCTGACGCCCTGCCCCATCAGTTCCGTCACCACCAGACCTTTGTCCAGCTTACGCAGCATACCGGCGAAGTCGTCACCCTGACCGGCGATGCGCCAGTTGTGGATGCCGCCTGCGTGCCCGGTGGTTTGCAGACCGAGCTTACGCGCGGAATAGCAGGTCATCAGCCAGGTTTGCAGCACACCCGCTTTGACGATGTCACGACGTTGAGTACGTACACCTTCACTGTCGAACGGCGTGGATGCCAAGCCCTGCAACAGATGCGGATGCTCTTCAATCGTCAGCCACTCAGGCAGGATCTGCTCACCTAAGCTGTCGAGCAGGAAGGACGATTTACGGTAGATGCTGCCGCCGCTAATAGCCCCGACCAGATGCCCGAACAGGCCGGTCGCCACTTCAGCAGCGAACAGCACGGGTGCGTGCATGGTTGGCAATTTACGCGGTGCCAGACGCGACAATGTGCGGCGTGCGCACTCCGCACCGACCCATTCCGGGTCTTTCAGATCGCTCATTTTACGGGCGATAGAATAGGCGTAATCACGTTCCATATCGCCTTCGTGCTCGGCGATAACTGACGCGGAAATCGAGTGGCGCGTCGAGCAGTAGCTTTGCAGCATGCCGTGGCTGTTGCCGAAGACCCGGATGCCGTAATGGCTGTTGAAGCTTCCGCCTTCAGTGTTGGTAATGCGTTTATCGGCTTTCAGCGCGGCCTGTTCAGCACGTGCCGCCAGCTCAATACTGCGATCCGGATCCAGCTCTTCCGGATGGAATAAATCCAGATCCGGCGCGTCGAATGCCAGCATCTCTTTATCCGCTACACCTGCAAACGGATCCGGCGAGGTGTAACGGGCGATGTCCAGCGCGGCCTGTACGGTGCGGGAGATCGCGTCCGGGCTTAAATCGGTGGAAGACGCGCTGCCTTTGCGGTTTTGATAGTAAACGGTGATGCCCAGTGCGCCGTCGCTGTTGAATTCAACGTTCTCGACTTCACCAAAACGTGTACTGACGCCGATACCGGTGGTTTTGCTGACCGCCACTTCCGCGGCGTCTGAACCGACTTTCGCCAGTTCTAATGCCTGAGATACGGCCTGTTCGAGGGTTTTACGCTGCTGCGCAACTTGATTCACTACGTTCATCGGCATGCCATCGCTTATGAGATAAAAGGGATTGTTCTACACTGAAACACAGATACTTATCCTTTTGAGTCTAACAGAGACTCGCCATAATTTCGCATCGCGTGCGGCGTTGTTAAGACCGAAGTTGCAACAGAATAGCCATCTCTGTGGCATAATGCCGCCGAAGCAATAAAGCACAATCAAACTGACAGGATTACCTCGATAAGAGGAAGCGCCCATGACAAAGAAAATTGACGACTGGCTCGATGACGTTCCCGAGAATAATGAGAACGAAGAAGATGATGAGATCATCTGGGTCAGTAAAAGTGAAATCAAACGTGACGCCGAGGCGCTGAAAGATCTCGGTGCAGAAATGGTGGATCTGGGTAAGAACTCACTCGATAAACTGCCGCTGGATGAAGATCTGCGTGCGGCCATCGATTTGGCTCAGAAAATCAAAAAAGAAGGCCGTCGCCGCCAATTACAGCTGATCGGTAAAATGCTGCGTTCACGTGACGTAGAGCCGATTGAAACCGCGCTCGACAAGCTGAAAAACCGCCACAACCAGCAGGTTTCGCTTTTCCATAAACTGGAAATGCTGCGCGACCGTCTGGTCGAAGAAGGCGATGAAGCGGTGCCAACGGTGCTGGAACTGTATCCGGAAGCCGACCGCCAGCAGCTGCGTGCATTAATCCGCAACGCACAGAAAGAGAAAGCGACCAACAAGCCGCCGAAATCTTACCGCCAGATCTTCCAGTATCTGCGTGAACTGGCGCAGGCCCAGGAATAAAAAACAAAACCCGCCCTTTTGCTTAATAGAAAATAGCGGGTTTTTTATTTCAGCCTTTCACTTTCGCGACAGGTTTCTCCAGCAGGTTTAGGCGCAACTCACCTTCCAGCTCTTCCTCTGCCTCTTCAAACAGCAAAATCAGCGCGCCGAAACGCCGCTTACGGCTGGCATTCAGATTGATAAAATCTATCTCCACCGGCAGTGCAATCCCGCCAGTGACTTCATCCCACAATGCATCCAGATTTGCGCCGAAGCTTTCGGTCAGTGAAAACTGACGGGCGAACTCAGCGTAGAATGCAGGTAAATCCGGGATGTGATTAAAATCGAAGCTCACTTTATTCATCGACATTACTCCACCCGAACAAAATTCTGATAATGGTCACGGCTGATATAAATCAGCCCGTCACTGGCGAACAGCACGCGATCGGCGCCGCGACGTCCGCAGCGGTAGTTAATATCCGCCTCGCGCCAGACCCTTTTGTACGCCGTCGGTAAACGCCCTTCCCGGTTTGAGAAACGGTCGCCGCCAATGGCTTTTCCCGGCAGCACGTCGCAGAGATTGCCGGAACGTGCATCCCAGCCCGCTTCACGCGCTTTTTTCTTGGTGATGTAGTTATCAGGCAACCGGTGATTCTGGCGCAAATAGCTGACTACCGTTTTCTCATCCGAGCCCGATACGATGGTGCCAGAGTTGTATGTCGTTTTCGCGACAACCTGCCCGGCGACGCCGGACAGCCCCAGGACCACGGCGGTGACCATCATTAGCGTGCGCGAACGCAGCCCGTTAAATACCTTCATTGACGTCCTTTGTGCATAGCCGGAAATGATGTGTTCCTCTTTATTGTTTCCTAAAATCCGCTTTCTGAAAAGGCGGCTTATAGATTTCCTAAATGTAACGTTTTTACCTGCAAATACTCTTCCAGCCCCAGCACCGACCCTTCACGTCCCAGACCGGACTCTTTCACCCCGCCAAACGGCGCAGCTTCGTTAGAAATCGCACATTCGTTCACGCCGATCATGCCGCTTTCAATCGCATCCGCGACGCGGAAAACGCGTTGCAGATTCTGGCTGTAGAAATAGGCCGCCAGCCCGAACGGAGTATTATTGGCGCGCTGAATAACTTCCTCTTCCGTTTTGAAACGGAAGCAGGCCGCCAGCGGGCCGAAGGTTTCTTCGTGGGCGACTTTCATATCGTCGGTGGCATCGGCAATCACCGTCGGCTGGAAGAAGTTGCCGCCGAGCTTGTGACGCTCGCCGCCCTCCATCAGTCGTCCGCCTTTCTCCAGCGCGTCTTTGACGTGATCTTCTACTTTCTCCAGCCCTTTAATGTCGATCAGCGGCCCGACAATCACGCCGTCGTCCATGCCATTACCGACTTTCAGCTTGCGCACTTCCTCCACCAGACGGGAAACGAACGCATCGTAAACACCGTCCTGCACGTAGATACGGTTGATGCACACGCAGACCTGTCCGGTGTTACGGAATTTACAGGTGATCGCACCTTTGACGGCGGCGTCAAGATCGGCATCGTCAAACACGATATACGGCGCGTTGCCGCCCAGCTCCATTGACACTTTTTTCATGGTATCGGCACTGTTACGCACCAGCGTTTTGCCGACCTCCGTCGAACCCGTGAAGGAAACTTTGCGCACGTTGTCGCTTGCCATGATCGCGTCGCTGATGGCATGGGTATCCCCCGCCACGCCGTTGATCACACCATCCGGCACACCCGCATCCTTCGCCAGTTGCAACAGCGCGAAAGCTGAAAGCGGCGTGTTATTGGCGGGTTTGATGAGGCCGGTGCAGCCGGCAGCCAGTGCCGGGCCGAGTTTGCGGGTCAGCATCGCCAGCGGGAAATTCCACGGTGTGATTGCCGCGACCACGCCGACGGGTTCACGGGTGGCGAAAATACGGGAACCCGCTTTCGCAGGGGGAATAATTTCGCCATTCGCACGCTTGGCTTCTTCACTGAACCATTGCAGATAGCTGGCGGCGTAATCGACTTCACCCAGCGCTTCTTTCAGCGGCTTGCCCTGCTCCGCCACCATCAGCTCGCCGAGAAACTGTTTGTTCTCCAGCATCAGCTCATACCAGCGGTGCAAAATTTCCGAACGCGCTTTAGCGGTGGTTTTGCGCCATGCAGGAAAGGCGTCGCTGGCCGCTTTGATCGCCGCCTCGGTTTCAGCTTTCCCCGCTTTAGCGACTTTCGCCACCACATCGCCGGTGGCCGGATCCAGCACATCAAAGGTGGTTTTGGCTTCATGCCATTTTCCGCCGGTGAAATAGCCGGTTTTAAATAAAGGATGTTCGGACAGTTTTTTGAATTGGGCAGACATGTAAATCCTCCTGACGTATGCCGTTTAACGCAGTGATTAAGAATAAGTATAGCGGCTTGAGGGGAAGCGTCTCTCAGACAGCACTGAGAGACACAGCTCGCAAAGTGGAATGTCACACGTTCACAATCGCATAACCGGTGAGTAGACTGAGCCATCACTGGCTTAATAATTAAGGAAGAGGGATGTCGGCACGCGTAAAAATGAATATCGGCGAACTGTATACGGACATGGGCGAAGGGCTGCCGGAAGAGCGTCGGGCAGGGAAAGAGCGGGTGTACGATTACAACCTGACCCGCCCTTCGGAAGAAGAAAAGCGCCAGCGGATGCTGAAAGACATGATGGGCAGCATCGGCGAGAACGGCTGGATTGAACCGCCGCTGCGTGTCGCTTATGGCACGCATACCCACATCGGCAAGAACTTCTACGCCAACTTCAATCTCACTCTGGTGGATGACGCCACGGTAACCATCGGCGATAACGTGATGATTGCGCCGAACGTGACCCTCGCCACCGCCGGACACCCGATCGATGCGGGGATCCGCATCACCGGACAGCAGTTCTCCCTGCCAATCGTGATTGAAGATAACGTCTGGCTGGGCGCGGGCGTGATTGTGAATCCGGGCGTGACCATTGGCCGCAACAGCGTCATTGGTGCAGGCAGCGTGGTCACAAAATCTATACCGGCGAACGTGGTCGCGGCGGGCGTACCGTGCCGCGTCATGCGGGCAATAGGGCCGGAAGACCGCGCAGCTTTCCCGACGTAAAAGAGAAAGAAAAAGGCCGGTGCTTTTCAGCATCGGCCCTGTTTTCTTCCCTTACGCCACAAAGGAATGCTGATAACGGTGCAGCATATCAGTCAGACGGCGCACCGGTTCGGTGACTTTCAGCGGCGCGTCGTATTCCACCAGTTTTTTCTGGTACTCCTCAAGCTCGCTCAACAGACGCTGATAGTAATACGTCCGTTTTCCTTCGCCCGAGGCTGACACCACGTGGTCAGCCGTATTACGGATTTTCTTATGAAACGCCGACAGTTCGTCGTTCACCGGTACTTCCGCCAGCTTCATCCGCTGGTGCGCGATAATCAGCATCAGCGCCAGACGGTATTTACCGATGTCATTCGGAAACATCACCAGCAACTGATTCAGTTGATGGTATAACGCAGGCAGATGGTTCTCGCGGCGGCGATAGGCTTTGGTGGTCAGCGCGGAAACGGCGCTACTCATAAAGCGGTTAAGCAGCGTGCGGCCGGTTTTCTCTCGCGATTTATCACGCACCACCAGCAGCACTACCATCGCAATCACCGTACCGATCGCCTGACCGGTGACGTTATCCAGAAAAGACGTCACGTTGAATTTCATCGGGTTACTGAGAACCAGAATATTGATGGTCCCCGCCAGCAGTCCAAGCATACCGAGACGGCGCTTGGTCACTTCAATTCCAATGAAGAAGGTGAAAATCCCCAGTGACAGACAGAGCAGGAACAAACTTTGCTGCGTCGCGGGCATGATCAGCATAAACATCATCGAACCCACTGGGATCGCCAGCAACATACCGACGATAAAGTCCATCGCCATGCCTTTTGGGTTCGGTGTGCGCATCGCCAGCGAGGTCACGACGGCGATAATGACCACGCAGCCACTGCCTGACGTCCAGCCAGTCCACAGCCACATCAGGCACCCGATGGTGGTGGCGGTAAAGGTACGCAGGCCATTGATCAGCGCATGATGGCGTTCCGCCGAGGCCGGACGTACCACCACTTCACTGTCCAGTACACCGCTTTCAATACTGCTGATGCTGCTGTTGGTGTGTACGCCTTTGATCAGCAACAGCGCGCGGGTACCCGCCCCGGCCCAGGCGCTGATCGTCATCAGGACGTTATCACTGTGCGAACCGGTAATGGTCTGCCGCAGCAACTTCAGGCGACGATGAACGTCCGCGACAGTTCCCGCGGGTTCATCGAACATGGCTTTAAGTTCAGGAGACAATCTTTCCGGTGTGGTTTGCAGGATCAGATAGGTTTCGCAGGCCTGCGTTATCATGCTCAGTGAGGTGCTGTGCAGCGCTTTCAAACGCCGGTTGCAGCGCTGCCAGCGTGACGATTCCATCATCAGGCTGCTGCGCATGCCGTTCAGCGCCGTGGTACTTTTCACCAGATTATTCCACGATTTATCAATGTCTTCCTTCGATGCGTTATTCACACAAATTCGCATCAGCGCGAACTGATCGAGCATCAGCTGACTGACGGCGCGGTCGATATCTTTTTTGATAGAACGGGGAGAAAACAACAGGTCAGCGACGATCGCACAACAAATCCCGAGGACGATTTCACTGCAACGCTCTACCGCAAACTGCGGCGTTTGCAGCGGCGTGGCGGCGGAGGTCACGACGATAATCAGCGCCGTGTAACCCGCCAGACCGAGCGCATAGGAGTTCTCGATGCGAACCAGTGAAGACCACCAGGTGCAGACGCCCGCCCAGATACAGCACAGGAGCAGCATCACCACCGGCGCACGCGCCGTGGCGATCACAATCACCAGCGCGGCCAGACAGCCGATAAATGTGCCGATAACGCGCAGAAAACCACGGTGGCGGATGGCACCGGCAAACGGCTCGCCACCGGCCGCCAGCGCAGGGCCGGAGGTGACAATGGCGGCGGTCATAGCCGACCAGCGCGGGGTTTCGAGTTGCAAATAGAACCCGAGCACCAGCGCGCCGAGGATCGCGAACGTCAGCTTAAATGCAAAACGGACGCGGGGGATAAGTACGTTATTCATCTTCCGGCCTTAGCCAAATTCTCTCAGGCGGTGTAACAGACGACGGAACGGAGAACCGTCGGTCTGCTGACGATCGTGACTGCCGGTAATAACGACGGTCGCCGTGGTGCCTGCCGGATACGGATGCTGCTGATCGGCATCATCAAGGACAATTTTGACCGGTACACGCTGAGCCAGACGTACCCATTCGAGGTTACTGTCGATGGTCGCCAGACCGTTGGTTGCCGCAGAAGAAGAACTATTGGTCACCGCTGCCGCGACGCTGTCGACCGTGCCGTGCATGATGCGATTGCTGCCGAGCGGCGTGATTTCCACGCGGTCGCCTTTGCTCAGGCCGGACAGTTTAGTTTCTTCAAGATAGGCAAGAATATAGAAGGAGTTTTTCTTCACCAGCGCAACGGCGGTCGAGCCGCGGTTGATATAGTTACCCGGATGCACGGTGAGGTTAGTTACCCAGCCATCGGCAGGGGCGACAACTACGGTGCGCTGGAGGTCAAGCACCGCCAGGTCACGCGCGGCCTGTGCTTTCGCCAGCTGATGTTGCGCGGTTTGCAGCACGTTATTGGCCTGGTCGATCTCTTCCTGCGACATCGCCTGCACGCCCAGCTTCACGCGACGTCCGGCTTCGCGTCTTTTCTCGGCGGCCAGCGCCTGATAGTACGCGACGTCTGCATTTGCCTCGTCCAGCGCCTGCTGATAACGCGGCTGGTCGATTTTGAACAGAACCTGCCCCTTCGACACCAGCTGGTTGTCGATCACTGGCACGTCGGTGATAAGACCGGTCACGTCGGGTGCGATAGACACTACGTCAGCGGTAAATTTAGCATCACGGGTCCACGGTGATTCGGTGTAGAACGCCCAGGCTTTGAAGATTGCGATGACGGCCAGAACGACAAGAATCAGCGTAATTAGATAACGTATTATTTTTATGGAGAAATTTTTCACAACGCCCTCAGACGAACATGCAGGAGATCAGGTAGAAAAGACAGCAATACAAAGCTGTGTTGAACAACGCCGGGTGCCAGACAAAGTCGTAAATTCCCGTAGGCTGCAAGACGCGCCGCAGCAGGAAAAACACCACCAGCGCCAGCAGTATTTCAAAGAACACCGGGGGAAACGACAATCCGAAAATCACCATTACCGGAAGCAAACTCATCAAAAATTCCTTACATTATGACGACGGGCAGTATGACGGCAGAAACGCTGGTTAATCCCGCGCGCACATTATTCTTTATTTTAGGCAACAGCTCATAAACCCGGTGAAATAATTCACGAGAGGTGAAGATGGACACTGTGGGGTTGCCAGGGAAGTGTGCGAAGGTAAACAGTCGGGAAAACTGAACCTGAGGTTTATCGCCCGGAGGGGTATATTAGCCTGCTTATTATCAAGTGATCAACGTTATGTGATCTAAATCACTTTTAAGCCAGAGTTAACAATGGACCGATTAAAACGCATGTCGATTTTCGCTCAGGTTGTGGAGAGCGGCTCATTTACCGCCGCGGCGCGGCGCCTCGACATGAGCGTTTCTGCCATCAGCCAGACGATTTCAAAGCTTGAAAATGATCTACAAATCAAATTATTAAACCGAAGCACCCGCAGTATCGGCCTGACAGAAGCCGGAAAGATTTACTATCAGGGTTGCCGGAAAATGCTGCATGACGTGCGTGAAGTGCATGAGCAATTATACGCCTTTAACAACACACCTACCGGGACGTTACGCATCGGCAGCTCATCAACAATGGCACAAAATGTTCTTGCTGCAATGACCGCCGAAATGCTTAGCGAATATCCCGGCCTGACCGTCAATCTGGTCACCGGCATCCCGGCGCCGGATCTTATCGCCGACGGCTTAGACGTGGTCATCCGCGTCGGAGCGTTGCAGGATTCCAGCCTGTTCTCCACGCGGCTCGGATCGATGCCGATGGTGGTCTGCGCCGCCCGCAGTTATCTGGCGCAGCACGGCACGCCGGAAAAACCAGCGGATATGGTGAATTTCTCATGGCTGGAGTACAGCGTCCGTCCGGACAGTGAATTCGAACTGATCGCCCCCGAAGGCATCACTACCCGCATCAATCCGCAGGGGCGCTTTGTCACCAACGATTCCCAGACGATGATCCGCTGGCTGAAAGCGGGTGTCGGTATCGCCTACGTGCCGCTGATGTGGATCATTGAAGAGATAAACGCCGGAGAAGTGGAGATTCTGTTTCGCAGCTACCAGTCGGATCCGCGTCCGGTGTACGCGCTGTACACTGAAAAAGACAAACTGCCGCTGAAAGTGCAGGTCTGCATTAACTATCTGACGGAATACTTCAAACGAGTCGGCAAGGTGTATCAGGGCTACCGTCAGGGAAAGAAAGGGATGCCGTGGGAGTGATTCAATAAAAAAGCCCTTTCACAGAAAGGGCTTTCGAGACTCAGGGCGATGAGTTAAGCCGTGCCGCCCACCGTCAGATTATCCAGCTTCAGGGTCGGCTGGCCGACGCCGACCGGCAGGCTCTGGCCTTCTTTACCGCATACGCCAACGCCTTTATCGAGCGCCAGATCGTTACCGACCATGGAAATCTGCTGCATTGCTTCGATGCCGGAGCCAATCAGCGTCGCGCCTTTCACCGGTTTGGTGATGCGACCTTTTTCGATCAGATAGGCCTCGGACGTGGAGAACACGAATTTGCCGGAGGTGATATCCACCTGACCGCCGCCGAAGTTAGGGGCGTACAGACCGTATTCGACGCTGCTGATAATGTCTTCCGGGGTGGATTTCCCTCCCAGCAGGTAGGTGTTAGTCATGCGCGGCATAGGCAGATGCGCATAAGACTCGCGACGGCCATTACCGGTCGGTGCAACACCCATCAGGCGCGCATTCAGTTTGTCCTGCATGTAGCCTTTCAGCACACCGTTTTCGATCAGCACGTTGTACTGGCCCGGCACGCCTTCATCATCAATCGCCAGCGAGCCACGCAGGCCGTGCATCGTGCCGTCATCGACTACGGTACACAGTTCAGATGCCACCAGTTTACCCATCTGACCGCTAAATACCGACGTGCCGCGACGGTTGAAATCGCCTTCCAGCCCGTGACCGACCGCTTCGTGCAGCAAAACGCCAGGCCAGCCCGCGCCGAGCACAACCGGCATACCGCCAGCCGGAGCCGCAACCGCCGTCAGGTTCAGCAGCGCCATACGTACGGCGTCGCGCGCGAACGCTTCGGCGCGCACTTCACCGTTCACAGTTTCGAGGAAGTAATCGTACCCGACGCGCGCACCACCGCCGCTGGAGCCGCGCTCACGACGACCATCCTGCTCGACCAGTACGCTGACGGACAGACGTACCAGCGGACGGATATCCGCCGCCAGCGTGCCATCTGTCGCTGCGACCAGCACGGTTTCATACACGCCTGTAATACTGGCGCTGACTTCTTGCACGCGCTTATCGGCCGCGCGGGCAATTTTATCGACGCGATGCAGGAGGTCAATTTTCGCTTCGCGCGACAAGCTTTGCAGCGGATCCAGCGCAGAGTACATGGATTTGTAGGCTACTTCGCCCAGCGTGCGCGTTTTGCCGTTGCCCTGCTCGCGGACAATACTGCGCGCCGCCGTGGCACTTTGGTTCAGCGCATTAAGCGTTATCTGATCTGCATAAGCAAAACCGGTTTTCTCACCGCTGATGGCACGCACACCGACGCCCTGATCGATATTGTAGGACCCATCTTTAATGATGCTGTCTTCGATCACCCAGGCTTCATGGAAGCTTGACTGGAAAAAGAGATCGGCGTAATCGAGGCGACGTTCTGACAACTGGCCCAAAACGGAAAACAGATCCTGATGACTCAGATTATTGGCAGTTAGTAACTGCTCACTGACTAAGGCCAGACTCATAGATGTTCACTCTCTTTTAGACGAAAATCCGGCGTGCTGAGATTTCGTGATCACCTCAACCCACCGGACAATCCATTGTTACAAGGTTATTAACAGCCTAACACAGCCCGAACGAGGTTGCCTGCCGCCATCCGCATGGCATTACTGCGCGGCGGCCTTAGGCGCGACGACAGGTTTACGCAGAATTTCATTAATGTGCGGCTCCGCGATAGTTCCGGTGATCTGATACCGGATCAGCGAAATTTTATTCCACAGCGGGGCGAGCACTTTACTGGCGGCAAACACCGCTACGCCGACTACCGGATTGATCACAAAGGCGGTGGCCACACCAACGGTAGCGGAAATTTCCGGTGCGATGACGGCCTGGAGATCTAACTGCTGATTCACGAAGTTCACTTTGCCGGTGATGGCGATGTCCGCAGCCAGCCCGTCGACCAGCAGGTCGTCGGTGTGCAGCGTACCGTCTTTAATCCACGCGGTCGATTTGATCGAGTCGAAGTAGAAGCCCTCGCCAAAGGTGTCACTGAAATCGAGACGCAGCTTACGCAGCAAGGCGTCGAAGCTCACCAGGCGCAATAACTGACCCGCGCGGCCCCCGCCGACGTCGGCGATTTCACCTTTGCCCAGCTGGTTTTTCAGCGTGCCGTTGAGCGTACTGACGTCCGGTTTCCATGGCACGGATTTCCAGTGCAGGTCGAAATTGATATCAAACGGCGCGCCTTTCAGTGGTGTAGTGACGCCAAAGAAAGACATCGCCTGATCGATATTTTTTCCGCTCAGCTTGCCCTTCAGGCCGGTATTTTCGCCCTGACCATTCTGTTTCCAGTCACCCTGCACGTCCAGACGCGCGACGCCGGTGTCGATCAGGCCGTTACGCAGCATCAGCTGATCGCCCTGCGGTGTCACATCGGCGTTCACCTTACGGAAATTCTGACCGAGGAACCAACAGGCTTCGCAACGCAGTTGCACCGCAGGCCAGCTGGCGAAAGAGACTTTTTCACTGGCAAACGGATTTGACGCCGGTTTACCGCTGCCAGCGACATCAGCCACCGTCCACTGCGGGTTGAAATAGAGATAGCTGAGGTTCGCCAGCCACGGACCGTTGTCGTTCATGTTCAGCGTGCCGTCAATCTCTTTGCCTTTCGCCTTGATCTCCATGCCCTGACGACCCTGTGTGGAGCTTATCGTCAGGTCATTCCATACCTGCCCGCCAAGCGTCAGCGCCGGTGTCGTCAGGATGATTTCATGCGGGAAGCTGAATCCGGCTATTTTCCCGTTACCGCTTTTACTATTACTGCTGCTCTGCGCGGCTTTATCCGGCGACAGCAGACCGAGCCAGCTTTCACCATCGAGCGGCGGCAGGTTCAGCGTCAGGCTGCTGTCGGCAGGCAGCGGCGGTGTTTTCCTGGTATTGGCCTGCCAGGAAGCGCGGTCAAGTTTCAGCTGTTTACCCAGCAACCAGCGGCTGTTGAAATGGTCTTTACCCGCCAGCACGCCTTCGAGATTGAAGCTGTGCAGATCGCCTTTCACCTTCACCTGCAACGGCATAGCATGCCCGGCTTTCTTACCCAGTGGATCAGGTAAGTGGCTGCTTACATCTTTTAGATCTGCGTTAACATCGACGGTGTAGTTTGGTGTGCCTTTATGCGGAAGGGAGATATTAACGTCGCCCTTCCACGGCGTTCCGCCGGAAATTTTGCTTGCTGCAGCCGCGGGCAGACCTGGCAGTTTAGACAGTTGCCAGTTCGCATCCAGCCCGACCTGAATTTTGAAGTCATCCGCCAGTTCCTGCGTGCTGAACATCACGTTGATCGGCTGTCCGAACCAGCTACCGGTTAACTGATTGCTTTGCAGGTTGCCGTTGTCATAGCTGAACTGTCCGCTGAGATGGCTGATGGTACTTTCCAGCGGTTTGATAAGCAGGCTGTTGTCTTTGAGTGTCACCCCCCCGGTCGCGCGAACTTCCTTGCCGTCCAGCGGGATATCCAGATGTAAGCGGCCATTCACTTCACCGCTAATTTGCAACTCCTGTAACGCGCCGCCCAGCGTGTCGTGCAGCGGCGTATCCATGAAGTAATCGCCGATATCTTTGCCAGAACCGCGCAGGTCGGCATCGACAAACAGCTTTTCTTTCAGATAGTCAGGAATATTGGCGACAACATTATTGCCATCAACGTTGCCCAGTTTGGTATGCGCGGCCTTCATGAACAGGCCGTCATTAAGGAAATCGAGATCGATATCCAGATCGGTCAGCGCAGGCCATTTCGGCTGGAATTCGAAAGTGGAATGACGTAACGGCACCCAGACCTGGAACTGCCCTTCGTTCTTTTTGAACGGGAAGTGATGTGGATTGCCGTTGAAGGTCAGCGTAGCGTTATCCACCTGACCGCCTTTAATGGCGCCGGTAAGATAATCCACCAGATGTTTACCCATCAGATGTTCAGGGAAGTAACGCCACGCCTGCCCGGCGTCGTACAGACGGATACCGGCCAGAATATTCAGCCACGGCTCACCTTTTGTCGGCTGGGCGTAGTGGAAATCGCCCTTCGCCCACAGCGCATCGGCTTTGACATCAACGTCTTTACCGGACAACGTCCAGCCATCTCGATCGTTCGTCCAGCTGAATGACCCGGTTGCCGCACTCACATCCAGCGGCGCGCGGAACATGTCTGCGTAAGGCAGCAGGCTGTCTTGCAGTTTGACGTCCAGCTGACCGCTGGCCACGCTGCCTTTCATACTGCCGTTAAAATGATTAATGCCCGGCAGCAATTCCCAGCGTTGCCAGCTGACGTCGTGCCAGTCGGCGATAAAACGGGTGTGCTCAGGTTGTTTAAGCGGAATGTCCAGCGCGAGGTGACCGATATTGCCCGCCGGTTTCAGATCCTGCCAGCGTTCTAACAGCGCTGGCGTGAGGAATGAAATTGTCGGGATGACCGGCCCAAGACGTTCCAGTTGTAAATTAGTGCCACGAATGCGCAGTTCTTCACCCTGCGAGGGGCCAAGAAAGTCGTTATTTTCCGGCAGGTACAGCGCCTGAAGCGTGCCTTTCGGCCAGGCGACGCCGTCAGTTTTGATATTCAGCTGTTGAGTACCGAGCTGCCAGCCATTGCCCTGACGGTTTCCATGTAGCGTCAGGTTATCGACATCCAGACGGTGGACATCATCGCCGGTTTTCCACGTCGCGGAACCGGCCTTCAACAGTGCATCACCGGCATACACATCGCCATTGCGTACGGTCAGCCATGCCGCCAGACTGAAGTTAGCCGTTTCGAGACCGGTGTTGCTGCGCAGCCAGCGGCTAAACCACGGCTTCATGTCGATATCGTCGGCCTGAAGATAAATCTTGCCGTTATTCAGCAGGCCGTTGGAATCGTTAAGATCCATACGCAGCTGCACCACGCCATGCTGGCCGGTGAAACTCGACAGGCTCAGTTGCCCCTCGGCGCGGTGGCGGTTGTGCGTGTTCAGCCAGGTCAGCTGCGGGATATCGAACTCGGCGCGCGGGCCGGATGGGGTCATGAAGGAAATACGACTGTTGCGCAGGTCGAAGTGGTCCACCTGCCGCAGGAAAATATCGCTGATGCGGTTGGGCTTGAGACCGTTGCCTTTATCATCTCCGCCCAACGTGCTGTTCAGATCCAACTGCATGTTGTAAAAGGTGAGATCGCGAAACTGCCAGCGAAAATGCAGCATCGACTGCCAGACATCCAGCGCCATGGTGATGCGCTGAACCTTCAGGTTAGCATCCGGTAACGTGACCTGCAGGCCGCGGATCTCCATGATCGGGCCAAAGGTTTTCCAGCTGGCACTGATCTGTGACAGTTCGATCGGCACGCCCGTGACGGATTCGACTTTTTCGATCAGCTGATTCTGGAAACGGCTCAACTGAGGCAACGCCAGACGTAAGCCACTGATCACCAAAGCCACTATCACGACAAGGGTTGCGCTGGTGGTTAATAATATACCGGGCAGTCGCCTCAAACTTCTCTCCTTGTTTCCCATTCCATACCGGTCTTCACCCGTACAGACGGCAATGGAAACCTGTTACTTCCTGATGCATCTGGCACATTGCCTTCAGATCACATCATCACGACGTCAAACTGCTCCTGACTGTAGAGCGGCTCCACTTGCACTTTAACCTGCTTGCCGACGAAGATTTCGACTTCAGCCAGTGCATGGGATTCTTCGCCCTTCAGCGCTTCGCCTACGGCCGCAGAGGCGTAAACCAGGAAGCGGTCAGAATCATACGCATGGTGCACGCGCACGATTTCACGCAGAATTTCGTAGCATACCGTTTCGACAGTTTTTACCGTGCCACGCGCATGACAGGTCGGGCAATCACTGCACAAGACATGTTCGACGCTTTCGCGGGTACGTTTACGGGTCATTTCCACCAGACCGAGCGCAGAGAAACCGTGAATGCCGGTTTTCACGCGGTCTTTCGACAGCGCCTGCTCAAGACTGTGCAATACGCGACGGCGATGATCTTCATTCGACATATCAATGAAGTCGATGATGATGATGCCGCCGAGATTACGTAATCGCAGCTGGCGGGCAATGGCCTGCGTCGCTTCGGTGTTGGTATTGAAAATGGTGTCTTCCAAATTACGATGGCCGACGAACGCACCGGTATTGATATCCACGGTGGTCATGGCTTCAGTCTGATCGATGATCAGATAGCCGCCGGACTTGAGCTCAACCTTGCGCTCAAGTGCACGCTGGATTTCATTTTCCACATCGTACAAATCGAAAATTGGCTGCTTGCCGTTGTAATGCTCCAGCTTGCTGGTCATTTCCGGCATGTACTCGCTGGTAAATTCCACCAGCAGTTCATAGGTCAGACGGGAATCAACTCGAATGCGATCCAGCGCTTCCCCGGCGAAATCACGCAGCACGCGATGCGCCAGTGCCAGCTCGCCGTATAATTTGTACTTGGTTTTGTTGCGACGCTTACGCTCCATCACCTTAGTCCACAGGCGCTTCAGATAGGCTGCATCCTGCTTAAGTTCTTCTTCGCCCACGCCTTCGGCGGCGGTACGAATAATGTAGCCACCGTGCTCGTCACAATATTCAGAAACGATACGTTTCAGGCGATCGCGCTCGGCTTCACTTTCAATACGCTGTGAAACGCCCACGTGCGACGCACCCGGCATAAACACCAGATAACGTGAAGGCAACGTGATGTCGGTGGTCAGACGCGCGCCTTTGGTACCGAGCGGGTCTTTCACCACCTGCACCATCAGATCCTGGCCCTGATGCACCAGCTCTGCGATGTCGCGCACGTTGAAATTTTTCTGCTCATCACGCGCGACACATTCTGTATGCGGCATAATGTCAGACGCGTGTAAAAACGCGGCTTTCTCAAGTCCGATATCAACAAAAGCGGCCTGCATTCCAGGTAACACGCGGCTGATACGTCCTTTATAAATGTTGCCGGCAATCCCGCGCTTGGTTTCGCGCTCAATATGGATTTCCTGCAGAATGCCACCGTCAATGTAGGCCACGCGGGTTTCAGACGGCGTGACATTGACCAGTAATTCAGCTGTCATGTTTTCTCCTAAGCTCGCGTAAGGCAGCAAATTCATTGAGCAGCTCCTGGGTCTCCACCAGCGGAAGCCCCACGACTGCATAGTAACTGCCGCGAATTTCACGGACGAAACAACCGCCCTTTCCCTGAATACCATAAGCGCCCGCTTTATCCATGGGCTCACCGCTCAGAATATAGTGTGCAATATCATCGGCGGATAGCGAACGAAAGGTGACATCGGTCACAACCAGCGTACTGAGACAATCGCGCCTGTCAGCGAAGGCGACTGCGGTCATCACCTGATGCTGCCTGCCAGACAATGCATTAAGCATAACAGCGGCTTGCGATTCATCACGCGGCTTTTCCAACACTTTACCGTCGAGGACTACAATGGTGTCCGCGCCCAGCACGGGCAGATCCTCCGTCGCGACCGCAACACCGGCCCGCGCTTTATCTTTCGCCAGACGCAAAACGTATGCGTCCGGTGCTTCATCCTGCTGGCGTTCTTCCGCCACGTCAGTTACCAGACGCTCAAAAGACAGATCCAGTAACGCCAGCAATTCACGACGGCGAGGGGATCCTGAAGCGAGATAAAGTTCGGTCATAACATCCTCATTGAACAGCAAACTGACGGCGAATTTTGCGCATCAGTAAGAACAGCCACGGCCACAGAATGCCGTCAACCACGCTGCTCCAGAAAACCTCAGGGCGAAACGACACGTTCACCACCATGAACTGGCCCCAGAACACCATCACGTCTACCGCCAGCGACAGCACCATAACAATAAGTGCCTGCTGCCAGAGTGCCAGATTGCGGAATAACTGGAATTTGAACGCGACAAGATAAGCGGTGATAGCAAAAGCCAGCGCACGGATACCCAGCGTTGAACCGAGGATCAAATCCATGATGAAACCGACAATAAAACCGGTGCCAACGTTGACGCGGTGCGGTAATGCCATCACCCAGTAAATCAAGATCAGCAACAACCAGGAGGGCCGGAACATGTAGATCTGTTCAGGCCACGGCATGACCTGCAACAACATGGCTATGATAAAGGATAGCCAAATAATCCAGCGTCCGTGGCTCCGGTAGCTGTTCATCGTGTCGCCCTCGGTGTCACGGATGTGCTAACCGGTGCGGTTACAGTGCCGGTTGCCGGTGCCGGAAGTGGTGCCGGAGGCCCCATATCACCCGGCGGCGGCAGCACCTGAGGCATCATTTGCATCAGGCGTTCATTGGCAACACGATGGACTTCATCAGGTGGCAACGGATGATCACCGTTTCGATCCGAGCCCCACAGCAGCAGCAGATAACGCAGACGTTGCAGACCTGCAGTCGGACGCGCCTGAATCACCGTATAAGCGCGCTGGTTGTCGACTTTGACAGAAGACACCACACCCACCGGATAACCTTCAGGGAAACGACCACCGAGGCCAGAGGTGACAAGTACGTCACCAACGCGAATATCGGTATTGCTTGGCAAATGTTCGAGTTGCAGATCGTCCGCACAGCCACTGCCGGCGGCGATGACACGAATATCGTTACGCAGCACCTGGATTGGCAGGGCATGGGACGCATCGCAAATCAACAGCACACGGCTGGTGAGTGCACCGACAGCAACAATCTGACCGACAACACCCTTATCGCTAATCACCGGCTGGCCGACGTAAACGCCGCTATTGCTGCCTTTATCAATGACGACCTGATCACTGTACGGATCGTCGCTGGTTGACAGAACCTGCGCCACCATTTTGTGCTCGTCCTGACGCAACGGCGACCCAAGCAGTTCTCGCAAACGGGCGTTCTCTTGTTTGTATTGACCAAGCAACATCAGGTCGCTGTTTTTCAGCAAGAGTTCCTGGCGCAAAGCACGGTTTTCCAGCTCGAGCTGACCGCGCGTGGCGAACGTCGAGGAAACCTGATCTAAGAATTCACGCGGGGCGTTTGAAAGAAAATAGAAGGGACTGACGGCAGTATCCATATAGGTGCGGATTTTAACAAACGTACCTATTTTACTGTCGGCAACAATCAGGACAATGGCCGTAAGAATAGCCAAAAAAAGTCGCAGTTGCAGGGAAGGCCCCCTGCTAAAAATTGGCTTCATAAAATATGCGAGTTCCTCAGCAACAGAAGGTTCCAGTCAGACGAAGTCAATGCTTCCCCCTGACAGAAAAGGCGGCAATCTCATGGGATAGCCGAAAACACCGCCTAAACATTCTCAGTTTAGACAGTGTTTGCGCGGATCCACACTGAACACTGCACACTTCACGTTGCAGGTTTTACCTGACGGACAACCACCTTCCCGGGCAGACAATTTTTTGAGAGGAATAAAGGAAAAACCTTTATTCCATCATCAATCAAATCGTTGCTGAGATCACTCTTCGCTGAATAAGTCGCCGCCGTGCATGTCGATCATTTCTAATGCTTTACCGCCGCCGCGAGCAACGCAGGTCAGCGGATCTTCTGCGACAACCACCGGAATACCGGTTTCTTCCATCAGCAGACGATCGAGGTTACGCAGTAACGCGCCACCGCCGGTCAGCACCATGCCGCGCTCAGAAATATCGGAAGCCAGTTCTGGCGGGCACTGTTCCAGTGCAACCATCACAGCGCTAACAATACCGGTCAGCGGCTCTTGCAGCGCTTCCAGGATTTCGTTGGAGTTCAGCGTGAAACCACGCGGAACGCCTTCAGCCAGGTTACGGCCGCGCACTTCAATTTCGTGCACTTCATCGCCCGGATACGCCGAACCGATGCTGTGTTTGATACGTTCTGCCGTGGCTTCACCAATCAGGGAACCGTAATTACGACGCACGTAGTTAATGATGGCTTCATCGAAGCGGTCACCACCGATACGTACAGAAGAGGAATACACGACGCCGTTCAGGGAAATCACAGCAACTTCAGTAGTACCACCGCCGATATCCACCACCATTGAACCGGTAGCTTCTGAGACTGGCAGACCTGCACCGATCGCCGCAGCCATCGGTTCTTCAATCAGGAACACTTCACGCGCACCAGCACCTTGTGCGGATTCACGGATAGCACGGCGTTCAACTTGCGTTGCGCCGACCGGCACACAAACCAGCACGCGCGGACTTGGGCGCATGAAGCTGTTGCTGTGAACTTGCTTAATGAAGTGTTGCAGCATTTTCTCAGTCACGAAGAAGTCAGCGATGACGCCGTCTTTCATTGGACGAATAGCTGCGATATTGCCGGGGGTACGACCCAGCATCTGTTTTGCGTCGTGACCAACAGCAGCAACGCTTTTAGGTGAACCAGCACGATCCTGACGAATTGCCACAACTGATGGCTCATTCAGCACGATGCCTTGTCCTTTTACATAGATAAGGGTATTGGCGGTACCCAGGTCGATGGACAAGTCGTTGGAAAACATGCCACGAAATTTCTTAAACATAACGAAAGGATAATCCTGCTAGCTGGGGGCGGAAAATAAAATCCGCCTACTTTACCAACCACGCGAAGCAGCGACAAGGCGCAAAAACGTCCTGCTTACGTGAAAATTGTCCGCGATGTCGCCATTTACAAGAGGTGACTTTTGAGGCTGATGGCACTGCGATAAAATTCTGTATCGCAGGCTCGATTTACCTCGGGCAGGCACCCAGGCGAAGTAGCAACACCGCACATAAATTCTTACACTTTCACCAGGATTCTCCGTCAACCTGCGGCCAGATGATAAGCACCGGATGCCAGGCAAGGGAGTCGGTCGAAAGCTGGGTCATTCTACGTTAAATAATCGGTTTACGGTCACTTAAACATCGCTGTTATGTGAATATTTTTTACCAACCGGTTCAACTGGCTCCGGTCCGGCAAAAAAATCACCCTGGCCGCCGTGGATCCCCTTACTCAGCAGGATCGCCCACTCCTCTTTTGTTCGCACGCCGGAGGCAAAGACCAGAGCCTGAGTACCTTCACACGCGCTCAGCAGACTTTGTACAAACAGCTGATTCTCTATCCTTTTATCTATATCACGCACCAGTCCCGGATGAAGTTTGACTCTTTCCACCGGGAAAGTTTTGAGATATGAAGTGCTGACCACTGTCAGACCGGCCTGAGAAACGGCCAGACGACAGCCTAAACCCTGTAATAATCGAATCGCAGGACGCAGGCGGTCGGTATGTTGACAGAGATCTGCCTCTGCAAGTTCAATCAAAATCCGATTTCGTTGTTTTCTCTCACACTGAAGTAAGGTATCGCGCAGCCAGCGAACAAATGAGCGCTGCAATAATGAATCAACCGTCAGGTGAAATGCCAACGTTTCGTCCGGCCAGTGGTTAAGTAAAGGAATAATCTGACTTATCATGATGCGGTCGTAGCTTTGTGACAGACCGAACTGCACCACCAGCGGTACAAACTCGGCGGCCAGCAATTCGTGTTCGCCATCAAAGACCCGCCGCTGTAGTTCGCGGTGATCAAGTTTGCCGTTTCTGGAGAACGCCGGTTTCTGATACAAACGCGGCCCGCCACGCGCCAGTGTATTCTCCAGCAAGGTTCGCCAGCGCACGCTACCGCGTCCTTTCTCCGGCACATTATTGTCGAAGATAAACCAGCTGTTGCTGCCCTGAAACGCCGCATGCCGCGTGGCCTGCTGCACCATATCCATTACCTGATCCGGCGTCTGACCAAAGCGATAGGCGCTGATACCGATGTACATCAGGGCATCACGATCAATAAGCGACGACGTCGGTAATACACCGAGCGCATTTACCAGCTGTGCCGCCATTACTTCAGCTTCTTTGAGCGTCCGGTGCGGCAGGAGCACCGCAAAATCACTGTGGAAATAACGCGCCAGGAGTGCATCAACGTGGCGCATCACAAAGGTTGAGAGCAGATTAACCATCGCGGAGCGTAACTCATCGACCATCGCCTGCCCGTGAGTTTCGCGCATCAGGTCGAAATCAGGCAGGCGCAGCAGCATGATCACACCGTGTGTGCCCTCTTCTTCCAGCTGCGTCGCCAGCTGATTATCAAAGAACAGCCTGTTGCTGAGGCCGGTCTGTGAATCCTGCTGGGCGTAGGCGCGGATCAGTGTATCGACACGGCTGCGCTGTTCGCGGGCTTCATTGAGGTCGGTCAGCAGGAGATCGATGGCGCTGCTGGCGGAATGCGGCCATTCGCCCAGATTTCCGGTCAGTCCATCGCGCTCACCGCGTAAAATACGTACCGCGCGATCTTCCAGTTTCTCAACGCCATCGGTTTCCTGTCGCAGCCAACGGAAACTGAGCAACAGCATCCCCAGCATAATCAGGATCGCCACGCTGATGAACAGCGTCGAGCGCATGGATCGGATGTAACTGCTGACGGGGTCAATATAAGAGACGTGCAGCGACATATCCGGGTGCTGCATAAGCGGGTAAACGGCGGTGTTGTATTCTGGCATCGCGCTATCCCATGAGCGGTGTAAATCCGGACGCTCGTGGTATTCGTATACGGTAGAGCTATTAAGTTTCACCACGATATCAGTGACGTCCAGCATTCGCATGGCCTGCGGCAGCCAGCGCTGAGCCTCTTCGGGGGATTGTCTCAGTAATGCCTGATCGTAGGTGGTGGTCAGCGCCTGAAGGTGCTGCTCTGTATTTTGCTTATTAAGATAGATAAAACTAAAGGTCACGCCCAGCAACATCAGCAACATTGCCAGCGCAACTAACATCGAAATCAGTGCGGATAGTCGGGTGGTAAATCGCATCCCTGTGCCTTACTCGCTACGGTGAAGTGAAAACAGGACCGTTCTGTACGCCTGCCATAAAAAACGCGGTTATATTACCTTAGTAAGACGAACTGGATTTGACATACATTCATAGCATAGCAATTGAAAATTCCAATAATTCAGAATTCTTATATTCCCGCTCATTTTTGAAATTCGTTTTTACTTTTCATACCTCGCAAAAGCCTGAATTTCACGCCATGCTGTCTGAATAATTATAAAAATCATGAATGCGATTGATGTCCGAAACTGGAGACTGCTATGTACAAACCCCGCAAACTCACCGAGGCGGATGTCACGCCCGAAAGCATTTTTTACGATCGCCGTAAAGTATTGCAGGCACTGGGGATTAGCGCAGCTGCGCTGGCGCTGCCGCAGACTGCCCAGGCGGATATTCTCTCCTGGTTTAAAGGCCACGACCGCCCACCGGCACCTTCCGGTAAACCACTGGACTTTAGCAAACCGGCTGCCTATCAGAATGACCTGCCGCTGACGCCGGAAGATAAAGTCACTGGTTACAATAATTTCTATGAATTTGGTCTGGATAAGGCCGATCCGGCCGCCAACGCAGGACAACTGATCACGTCGCCGTGGAAAATCACCATTGATGGCGAAGTCGGTAAACCGATGACGCTGGATATGGATGACATTATGAAGCGCTTTCCGCTCGAGCAACGCATCTACCGTATGCGCTGCGTCGAGGCGTGGTCGATGGTGGTACCGTGGGTCGGTTTCCAGCTGAGTAATATTCTCAAACTCGCCGAACCCACCAGTAATGCACGTTATGTGGCTTTCACCACGCTGTATGACCCGGAGCACATGCCCGGCCAAAAAGACCGGTTTATTGGCGGCGGGCTGGATTACCCCTACGTGGAAGGATTGCGTATAGATGAAGCGATGAATCCGCTGACCATGCTAACCGTCGGCGTTTACGGCAAAGCATTACCGCCACAAAACGGTGCACCAATCCGCCTGACGGTACCGTGGAAATACGGCTTCAAAGGTATCAAGTCGATCGTTAACATCAAATTCACCAAAGATGAACCGCCAACCACGTGGAACCAGATAGCCACCAACGAATACGGCTTTTATGCCAACGTGAACCCGCATGTGGATCATCCGCGCTGGTCGCAGGCAACAGAACGCTTTATCGGTGCAGGCGGTTTACTCGACGTGAAACGCCAGCCAACGCTGTTGTTCAACGGTTATGCCGAACAGGTGGCGTCGATGTATCACGGCATGGATCTTCGTAAGTTCTATTAAGGAAAGGAAGTCAAACTTATGCGCCGTCTGAGTCCTGCAAACATGACCTGGCTGAAAGTAATCATCTGGCTTGCCGCAATCCTGCCCTTTTTGTGGCTGCTGCTTTCTGTCGATCAGGGCTGGTTCAGCGCCGATCCGGCGAAAGATATTCAGCATTTTACTGGTCGGATGACTCTGAAATTTTTACTGGTGACGCTGCTGGTCACCCCGGTAGCGCGCTATGGTAAGCAACCACTGCTGATCCGTACCCGCCGCCTGCTGGGACTGTGGTGTTTTGCGTGGGGGACGCTGCATCTTCTTAGTTATTCCTTCCTCGAACTGGGAGTCAGTAACCTGCGACTGTTAGGCAGTGAACTCATTTCGCGCCCCTATCTCACGCTGGGGATTATCAGCTGGGTACTGCTACTGGCACTGGCCTGCACTTCGACGCTGTGGGCGCAGCGTAAAATGGGTGCTGCGTGGCAGAAGTTGCATAATTTTATCTATCTGATCGCCATTCTTGCGCCGATCCACTATCTTTGGTCGGTGAAAGTGTTATCGCCGCAACCGGTGATCTATGCCGCGATCGCCGCCATTTTGTTGGCACTTCGTTATAAGAAATTCCGCCAGTGGCTGCGATAAGCTAAGGAACTTTTCTGTGTTCTGCCCCTCATAATTCCTGTAAATCAACCCTCTTGTACCGGACGAGGGTTGATTATCTTCGCTGATAAGACCAGTATTTAGCTGCTAATTGCCACGATATCATTATAATGCCCGACCTCATGTTGAGGAGACAGGACGATTTGCCCCGAAACAGGTGACAAATCGGTGACATCAGGGTATTTTCTACAATCTTTGTCTAATTGCCGGAGATAGGCTCACAATGGCGCATAAGTTTGACATTTTGCTACTGAACGGTCCTAACCTGAATTTGTTAGGTACCCGTGAGCCTGAAACGTACGGACACACCACGCTCAACGATATTGTTAAAGGTTTGGAAACGCAGGCTGCTGCCGCTGATGTGGCACTGAGCCATCTGCAATCGAACGCAGAACATGTCCTGATTGAACGCATTCATCAGGCACGCGGAAACGTCGATTTTATTCTGATCAATCCCGCGGCCTTTACCCATACCAGCGTGGCGCTACGCGATGCATTACTGGGGGTTTCGATTCCGTTTATCGAAATCCATCTGTCAAATGTACATGCCCGCGAAGCGTTCCGGCATCATTCCTATCTTTCCGACATCGCAGTGGGCGTCATTTGCGGACTTGGCGCAGATGGCTACCACTTTGCTTTACAGGCAGCAGTTAATCGCTTGTCTAAAACCCACTAATTTCTACGCAAAAAGAGTACGGAATCACACCCATGGATATTCGTAAAATTAAAAAACTGATCGAACTGGTTGAAGAATCAGGTATTTCTGAACTGGAAATTTCTGAAGGTGAAGAGTCAGTTCGTATCAGCCGTGCTGCACCTGCGCAGGCTTATCCTATGATGCAACAGGCGTACGCCATGCCTGTTCAACAGCAGCCGGGTCTGGCTGCTGCGGTTGCTCCAGCAGCACCTGCTGAAGCCGCTGCTCCGGCTGCAATCAGTGGTCACATCGTTCGCTCCCCGATGGTAGGTACTTTCTACCGCACGCCAAGCCCGGACGCGAAAGCCTTTATCGAAGTGGGCCAGAAAGTGAATGCTGGCGATACTCTTTGCATCGTTGAAGCGATGAAAATGATGAACCAAATCGAAGCGGACAAATCCGGTGTTGTTAAAGCAATTCTGGTAGAAAGCGGCCAACCGGTTGAATTCGACGAGCCGCTGGTCGTCATCGAATAAACGAGGCGTACCATGGTAGATAAAATTGTTATCGCGAACCGCGGCGAAATTGCCCTGCGTATTTTGCGTGCCTGTAAAGAAATGGGCATCAAAACCGTTGCTGTGCACTCCACCGCTGACCGTGACCTGAAACACGTGCTGCTGGCAGACGAAACCGTCTGTATCGGCCCTGCACCTTCAGTCAAAAGCTATCTGAACATCCCTGCAATTATCGCTGCAGCAGAAATCACCGGCGCGGTGGCTATTCACCCTGGCTATGGTTTCCTGTCTGAGAATGCGGATTTCGCAGAGCAGGTTGAGCGTTCTGGCTTCATCTTCATCGGCCCGAAAGCGGAAACTATCCGCCTGATGGGTGATAAAGTGTCTGCAATCCACGCGATGAAAGCCGCTGGCGTTCCATGCGTACCGGGTTCTGACGGCCCGCTGGGCGACGACATGGATCTTAACCGTGGCTTCGCAAAACGCATCGGCTATCCGGTCATCATCAAAGCCTCTGGCGGCGGCGGTGGTCGTGGTATGCGCGTTGTACGCAGCGACAAAGATCTCGAGCAGTCCATCAACATGACCCGTGCTGAAGCCAAAGCGGCTTTCAACAACGACATGGTGTACATGGAGAAATACCTCGAAAATCCACGTCACGTGGAAATTCAGGTACTGGCCGATGGTCAGGGCAATGCGGTGTATCTGGCTGAACGTGACTGCTCCATGCAGCGTCGTCACCAGAAAGTCGTAGAAGAAGCGCCAGCACCAGGCATTACGGAAGAACTGCGTCGTTTCATCGGCGAACGTTGTTCCAAAGCCTGTGTGGATATTGGCTACCGCGGTGCGGGTACTTTCGAGTTCCTGTACGAGAACGGTGAGTTCTTCTTCATCGAAATGAACACCCGTATTCAGGTTGAACATCCGGTTACCGAGATGATCACCGGTGTGGACTTGATCAAAGAGCAGCTGCGGATCGCATCCGGCCAGCCTCTGTCGATCAAACAAGACGAAGTGCGTGTCAAAGGCCATGCGGTGGAATGCCGTATTAACGCGGAAGACCCAAATACCTTCCTGCCAAGCCCGGGCAAAATCACTCGTTTCCACGCGCCTGGCGGTTTCGGTGTTCGTTGGGAATCGCACATTTACGCAGGCTACACCGTGCCTCCGTACTACGATTCCATGATTGGTAAACTGATCACTTACGGCGAAACCCGTGAAGTGGCCATCGCCCGCATGAAAAATGCACTGGCGGAACTGATCATCGACGGCATCAAGACCAACATTGAACTGCAACAACGCATCATGAATGACGAGAACTTCCAGGTCGGTGGGACTAACATCCACTATCTGGAGAAAAAACTCGGTTTGCAGGAAAAATAAAAAGACCGTACCGTTGCGTACTCTCTTATCAAGGCCGGATATTCCGGCCTTTTTTACGTTTAGGGGGAGAAGAAAATGACATTGGATAAACGTTTTCTGCAAGCTAACCGGGAAGCCCGGTGGGCATTCGGGCTTACCATTGCTTATCTGCTGGCGTGGTGTTGTGCTGCCTATATTCCTGATGATAAACAGGGGATTACCGGTCTTCCGCACTGGTTTGAGATGGCCTGCCTTCTGGTTCCACTGATTTTTATTCTTTTGAGCTGGCTGATGGTTCGCGTCATCTATCGCGACATTCCGCTGGAGGACAGTCATGCAGACTGAAGTCTTATTGCCGCTGATCGCCTATTTGCTGCTGGTTTTCGGATTGTCGGTGTACGCCTATACGCGCCGTCAGCAAGGCAGCTTCCTCACCGAGTACTTCCTCGGTAATCGTTCGATGGGCGGCTTCGTACTGGCGATGACCCTCACTGCGACGTACATCAGCGCCAGCTCCTTTATCGGCGGCCCCGGTGCGGCGTATAAATTCGGCCTTGGTTGGGTACTGTTGGCGATGATCCAGTTGCCGGCCGTCTGGCTGTCGCTCGGCGTGCTGGGCAAAAAATTCGCTATTCTGGCGCGGCGCTACAATGCTGTTACCCTCAACGATATGTTGTTCGCACGCTATAAGAGCCGTCTTTTGGTCTGGCTGGCGAGCCTGAGTCTGCTGGTGGCGTTCCTCGGCGCGATGACCGTGCAGTTCATCGGCGGCGCGCGTTTGCTGGAAACGGCGGCCGGGATCCCTTATGACACCGGTCTGCTAATTTTTGGTGTGAGTATCGCACTGTACACTGCTTTTGGCGGTTTCCGTGCCAGCGTGCTTAACGATGCGATGCAGGGACTGGTGATGCTGCTGGGCACGATTTTGCTGCTGGTGGCGGTGATCCATGCAGCGGGTGGCCTGCACAGTGCGGTCGATAAGCTGCAACAGATTGACCCAAAACTGGTATCCGTCCACGGTGGTGGTGACGTCCTTTCGCTGCCGTTTATGGCATCCTTCTGGATTTTAGTGTGCTTTGGAGTGATCGGCCTGCCGCACACCGCTGTGCGCTGTATCTCGTACAAAGACAGTAAAGCAGTACATCGCGGTATTGTGCTCGGCACCGTGGTGGTCGCTATCCTTATGTTTGGGATGCATCTGGCCGGGGCGCTCGGTCGCGCTATTCTGCCAGACCTGAAAATTCCCGATCAGGTAATCCCTACATTGATGATTACCGTGCTGCCGCCTTATGCCGCCGGGATTTTCCTCGCAGCGCCGATGGCGGCGATTATGTCGACTATCAACGCGCAGCTTTTACAGTCGTCCGCCACAATTGTTAAAGACCTGTACCTTGGCGTAAAACCTGAGCAAATCACTAACGAGCGCCGTTTAAAACGCTTCTCCAGCTGGGCGACATTTATCCTCGGTTTGCTGGTGGTACTGGCTGCATGGCGGCCGCCTGAAATGATCATCTGGCTTAATCTTTTGGCCTTTGGCGGGCTGGAAGCGGTGTTCCTTTGGCCGCTGGTGCTCGGTCTTTACTGGGAGCGAGCGAACGCCACTGGTGCGCTGAGCTCAATGATTGTTGGCGCAGTTTGTTATACCCTGCTCGCCAGTATCGACCTGCACATTGCCGGTCTGCATCCGATTGTGCCGTCGCTGTCGCTGGGGTTGCTGGCGTTTTACATCGGCAATAAATTTGGCGTACAGCCGCGCGAAACCGTATTCAAGCCGTCCTGACCGGGCGGCACTGATTTAACAGATTGCTAAGAAGAGAATCGCTATGCCTTGGATCCAACTGAAAATTAACACTACCGGTAATGACGCGGAAACGCTGAGCGACGCGCTTATCGAAAGTGGTGCAGTGTCCGTCACTTTCCAGGACACCCATGATAATCCGGTATTTGAACCGCTGCCGGGCGAAACCCTGCTGTGGGGCGATACCGACGCTATCGGCCTGTATGACGCTGAAACCGACATGAACGAAGTCGTTGCCATGCTGGAGAACGAACCGCTGCTGGGCAAAGGTTTCGTGCACAAAATTGAGCAACTGGAAGACAAAGACTGGGAACGTGAGTGGATGGACAACTTCCACCCGATGCGGTTTGGCAAGCGTCTGTGGATTTGCCCGAGCTGGCGCGACGTACCGGACCCAACCGCCGTCAACGTGATGCTGGATCCGGGTCTGGCATTCGGTACCGGGACTCACCCGACCACGGCAATGTGTCTGCAATGGCTCGACAGCCTGGATCTGACCGACAAAACCGTGATCGACTTCGGCTGTGGCTCCGGCATTTTGGCGATCGCCGCGCTGAAGTTGGGCGCGAAACACGTTGTCGGGATCGACATCGATCCGCAGGCGATCCAGGCCAGTCGCGATAATGCCGAACGCAACGGCGTATCCGAGCGTCTGTCGCTGTATCTGCCAAAAGATCAGCCAGAAAATCTGTCAGCAGACGTGGTGGTGGCCAATATTCTGGCTGGCCCGCTGCGTGAACTGGCGCCGCTGATTGGCGTGTTACCGGTGGCGGGCGGTAGTCTGGGGCTTTCCGGTATTCTGGCGAGTCAGGCGCAAAGCGTGGCCGATGCGTATAAAGATAAGTTCGAGCTGGATGCGATAGCCGAGAAAGAAGAATGGTGCCGGATAACCGGCGTTAAAAAAGCCTGATCCCGGCAATTTCATGCCCGTTCCCCTCAGGAACGGGCTATTTTCTGCGCATTAAGCGCGATTTTATCTGAAAAGTCATTCCTGCCACTTTCTGCTCTGTTTACCTTTCCATAAAGTCCTTACAATTCACATGGTTTTTATCCATATGTTTTAACCGACTTTAGCAAAGGGATGTTTCATGAAATTCAAATTACTGGCCATTGTGCTGGCTGCTTGCAGTATTTCTGCCTTTGCCAGCGAACAAACACACTGGTCTTATGAAGGCGACGGCGCTCCGCAAAACTGGTCCAAAATCAGTCCGGAATTCAGCGAATGTACCAACGGCAAGAACCAGTCCCCCGTGGATATTCATAACTCTTTCACGGTTCACGCCACGCCATTGTCTGTCAGCTATCCGACTGCGCCTGAAAGCGTTGTGAACAACGGCCACAGTGTGCAGGTCAACGTTCCTAAGGGCGATACCCTGTTTGTGGATGGTGAAACCTTCACGCTGCAACAGTTCCATTTCCATTCGCCAAGCGAAAATACCATCGATGGAAAATCCTTCCCGATGGAAGCTCACTTTGTGCATACCAATGCAGCCGGTGAAATCGCCGTGGTCGCGGTGATGTTTAACGTGGGTGATGAGAATAAAGAACTGGCGAAAATCTGGGACAAGATGCCGTCCGAACAAGCCAAACCGGCAAATATCACCGAAAAGGTGAATCTGGCAAAATTGCTGCCTGCCGAACAAAGTCACTACCGCTTTAGTGGTTCGCTGACCACGCCACCGTGCACCGAGGGCGTTCGCTGGCTGGTGATGAAACAGCCTCAGACGCTGTCAAAAGCGCAGCTGGAGAAATTCCAGCATGCGATGCATCATGCTAATAATCGCCCTGTGCAGGAGCTGCACGGCCGCGTCATCGTTGCTGAATAATAACGTCCGCCAAATGAGGCACAGAGCTCACCTCTGCTGCCTCTCTTTTCACGGATATACCCTTTCTACATTTCCTTAAAAGAAGTTACTTTCTGACCAGATAGCGATCTACATCACGGAATTTTGTGGTTGTTGATGCTTAAAACGGCGATCAAGCCCTTAGAATCACCTGTTATAACAGGGTGATTTAGAGAGATATTAGGAATTTCTTCAAGCGCACAATTTGACCAATAGCACTTAACTCGATGTTAATGTTAGATAAAAAATAAAATGGCGCTCAACATTCGCCGCTGCCAGACATTTTCTTATCAAATTGCTCAAAGTTTGGCCTTTCATCTCACATCAAAAATGCGTAATATACGCGCCCTTGCGGACATCAGTATGGTCATTCTAAGTCTATGCGCATCGGACACCACCAGCTTACAAATTGCCTGATTGCGGCCCCAATGGCCGGTATAACAGACCGACCGTTTCGTGCCTTATGTCATGCGATGGGTGCTGGGATGGCTGTATCCGAAATGCTCTCTTCCAATCCGGAAGTGTGGCGGACGGACAAGTCCCGATTGCGTATGGTGCATAACGATGAACCGGGAATCCGCGCCGTGCAAATTGCCGGTTGCGATCCCGAAGATATGGCGGCTGCCGCCCGAATTAATGTGGCGAGCGGTGCGCAGATCATTGACATCAATATGGGCTGCCCGGCCAAGAAAGTGAACCGCAAACTGGCAGGATCTGCGCTGTTGCAGTATCCGGATTTGGTCAAACAAATCCTCACTGCCGTGGTTAACGCGGTAGATGTGCCAGTCACGTTGAAAATTCGTACTGGTTGGGCACCGGAACACCGTAACTGTGTACAAATTGCCCAATTGGCTGAAGACTGTGGAATTCAGGCCCTGACAATTCATGGCCGAACCCGTGCCTGCCTTTTCAATGGAAATGCAGAGTACGACAGTATTCGGACAGTTAAGCAGAGTGTTTCCATTCCGATTATCGCGAATGGCGACATAACTGACCCGCATAAAGCCAGAGCGGTGCTCGACTACACCGGAGCTGATGCTCTGATGATAGGACGTGCCGCTCAGGGGAGACCCTGGATCTTCCGGGAAATCCAGCACTATCTGGACACTGGGGAACTGTTACCGCCACCGCCTTTGGGTGAGGTACAGCGCTTGTTAATAGGGCACGTACGGGAATTGCACGACTTTTATGGTCAAGGCAAGGGATTCCGTATCGCCCGTAAGCATGTTTCATGGTATCTCCAGGAACATGCCCCGAGTGATCAGTTTCGGCGCTCCTTCAACGCCATAGAGGATGCCAGCGAACAGCTGGAGGCGTTGGAAGCATATTTCGAAAATCTTGCGTAACAAAAAAGAGCTGACAGAACTATGTTCGAACAACGCGTGAATTCTGACGTACTGACCGTTTCAACCGTAAACTCACAAGACCAGGTGACTCAAAAACCTCTGCGTGACTCGGTAAAACAAGCACTTAAGGGCTATTTTGCTCAACTGAACGGTCAGGACGTGAATGACCTGTATGAGTTGGTTTTGGCTGAAGTTGAACAGCCACTGTTGGACATGGTGATGCAGTATACCCGTGGCAACCAGACTCGTGCGGCCCTGATGATGGGTATCAACCGCGGTACGCTGCGTAAGAAACTGAAAAAATACGGCATGAACTGATACTAATCAGTCGTTGTCTTGAAAAGGCGCTTTTCCGCAAGGGGAGCGCCTTTTTTGTTTCTATCCGCGCAAGACCTTTGCTTGTCATTTCCGCTCAAAACTTAACCCAGATCAACCGCAATGAGAATAATTCTCTCCTGCATTTAAGGATTAGGAATTACTTTAGAAGAACAAAAAATATCTCTGGGGAGTGGCAATCAATGAAGCAACTTTATACACGGTTTACTGCCGCGCTGAATAAGCCGGATCTGGCAATTCTGCTGTTACGTATTACCTACGGGCTGCTGATTTTTCACGGGTGGCATAAGCTGCATGACGGGCTGGGCGGGATCCAGGGGATGCTGGCGGGTTATGGCATTCCTGCGTTCGTGGCATATGGCGTGATCATCGGCGAAGTGATTGCCCCGATCATGATGATACTGGGGATTTTCACCCGTCTGGCGGCGCTTTCGGCTGCTGCCACGATGGTCGTCGCCTGGCTGATGGTTGGGATCCATCATACCTTCGCGTTGTCCCCGGTCGGTGCATGGGCGATTGAGGATATTGTGTACTACTTTATGGCAGCCATTGTTATTGCGCTATACGGCAGTGGCCGTTATTCGGTGATGAGCAATCCGCTATATCGATAAGCCGGTTTGCGACATACTTTTTCACTGAAGTATGTCGCTCTTCCACCCTGGTTCGAGCGCTTTATCAAAGTTAAAGCCCTGCTTTCCGAGGTGTTTTAAAATGGCCATTCAAATCATCCTAAATTGGATACAAATTCGCGTAATTATCAGAAAATTACCCTCTCCGGAACGGTGATAGAACATGTTATACTTTCCGTAAGAGTCGTATTCGCCCGCTCAACGCCTACGGACAGCCCTTCAGCTTCGCGATCCCGTCTTCTCAATGTACCGTCTGTTAATGTAAAAATTGCGTCAATTGGCGTCTTTAATAAAACATTGTCAGACACGTGTTGTCCCACTCTTTGCAGGATAATCCGTACCGCGCCGCACTATTTGTCCCCCGCGTTACACCGGTTTCTTTATGCAGATGATTAGGCATTTATGACATCTCCACGATTTCGCGCTTCGTTTTTACATCCACGCTACTGGCTGACCTGGTTCGGTCTCGGCGTCTTGTTCCTTCTGGTTCAGCTTCCTTATCCGGTTTTATA
Source organism: Enterobacteriaceae bacterium Kacie_13 (assembly GCA_013457415.1). Lineage (NCBI taxonomy): Bacteria > Pseudomonadati > Pseudomonadota > Gammaproteobacteria > Enterobacterales > Enterobacteriaceae > Enterobacteriaceae bacterium Kacie_13. The sequence continues at coordinate 439,246 of CP045665.1, read as the reverse complement.
CCGTCTGGGTGTCTGGCTGGGTCGCACATCCATGCGTTTTCTGAAACGCCGCGTGTCGATTACCCGCCGCAATCTGCAATTATGTTTCCCTGACCTCACTCCGGACCAGGTTGAAGCCAGAATTGTCAGCAATTTTGAATCTCTCGGCATGGGCTTACTGGAAACCGGCATGGCCTGGTTCTGGTCAGACGCCCGTGTTAAACGCTGGTTTGACGTCAGCGGCCTGCACAACCTGAAAAAGGCGCAGGAAAATAATCAGGGCGTATTGGTTATTGGCGTACATTTCATGTCACTGGAACTGGGTGGCCGTGCGATGGGGTTATGTCAGCCAATGATGGCGATGTACCGTCCGCACAATAATAAAGCGATGGAATTCGTACAGACCTGGGGTCGGATGCGTTCTAACAAAGCGATGCTGGATCGCAAAGATTTACGCGGCATGGTTCATGCGCTGAAAAAAGGCGAAGCCGTCTGGTTTGCACCAGATCAGGACTACGGTCCGCGCGGAAGCGTATTTGCCCCACTGTTTGCCGTCGATGAAGCGGCGACTACCAGCGGTACCTACATGCTGGCACGTCTGGCAAAACCCGCGTTGATCACCGTGGTACTGGTGCGTAAACCGGCCGGTAAAGGTTATGACCTGGTGATTCAGCCGGCGTTGCAGGATTACCCAATAGATGACGAACTGGCCGCAGCGGCCTACATGAACCGCGTCATTGAAACCGAAATTATGCGCGCGCCAGACCAGTATCTCTGGCTCCATCGCCGCTTTAAAACCCGCCCGGCGGGCACGCCTTCTCTCTACCTGTAGACGTGATAAACACATCAAGCCCGATGCTAACGCGTCGGGCTTTTTATTTGAACAACATCTGATAAGAGACCGGTAACCCTTATGCCTAAAAAATCCGACGCTGCGCCTTCCATTTTTGATCACCTTAAAGATGACGACAGCTTTGACCTCTGGGGACGTTCGAGCCTCAGTACCGCGCTCAACAAAGCTAAACCTAAAGCGCCGGATAATGACCAGATTGCCGCCGCCCGTAAACTGATCCAGGGCAGCAAAGGTCAGGCGGAATAATATCCGGAACGACTTATGAAAGCCCACATCACGTGGGTTTTTTATTGCCTGTTTAACCGTAACGCGCAGCACTGATCAACGCACTGCTATAAATAAACTCCTCCTCCCGCTCCTTAATCATACGAAATACTTCTGTTTTCGAATGATTAGGGGGCAACGAGATCTGCACTCCAAATAATAAATTCTCCGCACCGTTTTACGGCAGCCGCATTGACCGCGCACCTAATCAGGGCAATACATTTCATAACGTACATCAATGTTACTGAGCAATTCCTCACTGTAACTAGATTGATGGCCGTTTTTCGATGTTGGCACTCCCCTTGCAATGACAGGAGCAGAGGGCGACGCCCCAAACAGACAGGGTGCCCCGGCACTCACACAATAATAATTCTCAGTTTGTCTCACAGGACGCTTTATGAAAAAAATATTGCTCTCAACGCTGATTGCCGCAGCAAGCTTCGTGACACTGGCTGGCCAGGCGCATGCCGGTGCTACTCTGGATGCAGTCAAAAAGAAAGGTTTCGTACAGTGTGGTATCAGCGATGGTCTGCCGGGCTTCTCCTACGCTGACTCCAAAGGCAAATTCACCGGTATTGATGTGGATCTTTGCCGCGCAGTCGCCGCTGCCGTATTCGGTGACGCTGAGAAAGTGAAATACACTCCGCTGACCGCCAAAGAACGTTTCACCGCGCTGCAGTCTGGCGAAGTAGACATCCTGTCCCGTAACACCACCTGGACTTCCTCACGCGACGCGGGCATGGGCATGATCTTCGCGGGCGTCAACTACTACGACGGCATCGGCTTCCTGACGCACCAGAAAGCGGGCCTGAAAAGCGCCAAAGAGCTCGACGGCGCGACAGTCTGTCTGCAAGCCGGTACAGATACCGAGCTGAACGTCGCTGACTACTTCAAAGCCAACAAAATGACCTACACCCCGGTGACCTTCGACCGTTCTGATGAAAGTGCTAAAGCGCTGGATTCAGGCCGCTGCGACACCCTCGCTTCAGACCAGTCTCAGCTGTACGCGCTGCGTATCAAACTGGGCAAACCGGATGATTTCATCGTTCTGCCGGAAGTCATTTCGAAAGAACCTCTGGGCCCGGTCGTTCGTCGTGGCGATGAAGACTGGCTGGCGGTTGTACGCTGGTCTCTGTACGCCATGCTGAATGCCGAAGAAATGGGCGTGACCTCTGCCAACGTGGATCAGCTGGCCGCTAACCCGACGACGCCGGACATGAGCAACCTGCTTGGCAAAACAGGGACTTACGGTTCTGATCTGAAAGTGCCTAACGACTGGGTGGTAAAAATCGTCAAACAAGTGGGTAACTACGGCGAAAGCTTTGAGCGCAATGTCGGTCAGGGCAGTGAGCTGAAAATCAAACGTGGTCAGAACGCGCTATGGAATAAAGGCGGAATTCAGTACGCACCACCGGTTCGCTAAATATCCTTCGTTCTTGAAGTTGCAAAGTGTTTAAGGATGTTGATGCACCGGTCGTTCCCCGGTGCATCACTTCCACGGTTTTACCCGCAGGTCGAGGTTAATAATGTCGCAACGCCCAACCGTAAAGGCTTCGTTCTCGCTGACCAACCCGGCAGTCCGCGCCTGGATTTACCAAATTTTCGCGGTGGTGTTGCTGGTAGCCTGTCTCGGTTACCTTCTTCACAACACCATTACCAATCTGACTACACGAGGGATCACCTCGGGATTTGCGTTTCTTGAGAAAGGTGCCGGTTTCGGCATTGTTCAGCATCTGATTGATTACCAGGAAGGCGACACCTACGCCCGCGTCTTTGTTATCGGCCTGCTTAATACCCTGTTGGTTTCTGCACTGTGCATCGTGTTCGCATCGATTCTGGGTTTCATTATCGGGTTAGGACGCCTTTCCGATAACTGGCTGATTCGTAAAGTCTCGACGGTCTATATCGAGACGTTCCGTAACATTCCTCCGCTGTTGCAAATCTTCTTCTGGTACTTCGCGGTACTGCGTAACTTGCCAGGCCCGCGTCAAAGCCTCAAAGCGTTTGATCTGGCCTTCGTCAGCAACCGGGGTTTATACCTGCCCTCACCGGAGTTATCGCCGGGCAGTCTGGCCGGTTTCATCGCCCTGCTGCTGGCCGTGTTCGGGATTTTCGCCCTCAGGCGTTACAACTATTTTCGTCAGATCCACACCGGTCGCGTCTGGCGTATCTGGCCGTGGGCAATTCTGATGCTGGTAGTGTTCCCGGCGCTCGCACACGTATTCTTCGGGCCAGCGGTTCATTGGGACGTTCCTGCCCTGCGAGGATTTAACTTCCGTGGCGGCATGGTGCTGATACCGGAACTGGCGGCATTAACGCTGGCGCTGTCGGTCTACACCTCAACGTTTATCGCCGAAGTGATCCGCTCCGGTATTCAGTCGGTCTCGCACGGTCAGCATGAAGCCGCGCGATCGCTCGGCTTGCCGAATCCGGTCACGCTGCGTCAGGTGATTTTACCGCAGGCGATGCGGGTCATCATTCCGCCGTTGACCAGCCAATACCTGAACATCGTCAAAAACTCTTCGCTGGCCGCAGCGATTGGTTATCCGGATATGGTGTCGCTGTTTGCCGGTACGGTGCTGAATCAGACCGGTCAGGCGATTGAAACCATCGCCATCACCATGTCGGTTTACCTGATCATCAGCCTGCTGATCTCGTTCCTGATGAACATTTATAACCGGCGCATTGCGCTGGTCGAGCGTTAAGGGAAACCCATGACGATGACAACACTTCCTCCAGGAGTCAGAGCCGTGAAGCCCGGCACACCGCTAGGGACTGCCGTACTGTGGGCGCGCAAGAACCTGTTCTCAAGCTGGTTCAACAGTCTGCTGACGGTGTTTTGTTTGTGGCTGATGTGGCTGGTGATCCCTCCGATGCTCAACTGGATTGTCTTTCAGGCGAACTGGGTGGGTACCACGCGCGCAGACTGCACCAAAGCCGGTGCCTGCTGGGTGTTTATCCACGCGCGCTTCGGGCAGTTTATGTATGGCTTATATCCGTTTGATCAACGCTGGCGCATCAACGTCACGCTGATTGTCGGGCTGCTGACTCTTGCACCCATCTTCTTTAAAGCGATGCCGCGCCGCGGACGTTATATCGCGGTGTGGATCGTTCTTTTCCCGATCTTCACCTGGTTCATGCTGTACGGCGGATTCTTTGGTCTGAGCCGCGTGGAAACCCGCCAGTGGGGTGGCCTGACGCTGACGCTTATCATCGCCGCCGTCGGTATTGCAGGGGCGTTACCTCTGGGGATTTTACTGGCGTTGGCGCGACGTTCGCGTCTGCCTATCGTGCGCATACTGTCGGTAATTTTCATTGAGTTCTGGCGAGGCGTTCCGCTCATCACCGTGCTGTTCATGTCCTCTGTGATGCTGCCGCTGTTCATGACCGAAGGAACCAACATCGACAAACTGGTGCGTGCGCTGGTTGGGGTGGTGCTGTTCCAGTCTGCCTATGTCGCAGAAGTGGTGCGTGGTGGCTTACAGGCGTTGCCGAAAGGTCAGACCGAAGCAGCCGAATCGCTGGCGCTGGGCTACTGGAGAACGCAGGGATTAGTTATTCTGCCGCAGGCGTTGAAAATGGTGATACCGGGCCTGGTCAACACCATTATCGCGCTGTTTAAAGACACCAGTCTGGTGATCATCATCGGCCTGTTTGATTTGTTCAGCAGCGTACAGCAAGCCACCGTTGACCCGGAATGGCTCGGTATGTCGACCGAAGGCTATGTCTTCGCCGCCGCCGTTTACTGGATTTTCTGTTTTAGCATGTCGCGTTATAGCCAGCATTTGGAAAGACGCTTTCACACCGGACGTTCCGCACACTGAGGTAAACCATGAGCGACCATCAAGTCACTGAAAACCAAAATATGATGATCACGCTGGAAAACGTGAATAAGTGGTACGGACAGTTCCACGTATTGAAAGACATTAATCTGAGCGTCAAACCGCGCGAGCGCATCGTGTTGTGTGGTCCGTCTGGCTCCGGTAAATCAACGACCATTCGTTGCATCAACCATCTCGAAGAGCATCAGCAAGGCCGCATTATCGTTGATGGCACCGAACTGAACGACGACCTGCGTAATATCGAACGCGTCCGCACGGAAGTTGGCATGGTGTTCCAGCACTTCAATCTGTTCCCGCACCTGACCGTGTTGCAGAACTGTACGCTGGCGCCGTGCTGGGTGCGTAAGATGCCGAAAAAAGAGGCGGAAGAGCTGGCAATGCACTATCTAAAACGCGTGCGCATCGCCGAACACGCCCACAAATTCCCCGGCCAGCTTTCCGGCGGCCAGCAACAGCGCGTTGCCATCGCTCGTTCGCTGTGCATGAAGCCGAAGATCATGTTGTTCGACGAACCGACGTCCGCACTGGATCCGGAAATGGTGAAAGAAGTCTTAGACACCATGATCGGTTTAGCAGAAGAAGGCATGACGATGTTATGCGTGACGCATGAGATGGGATTTGCGCGGACGGTGGCCGACCGGGTGATCTTTATGGATCGCGGTGAGATCGTGGAAGAAGCGCCGCCGCTGGAATTCTTTGCAAATCCTAAATCGGCGAGGACAAGAGAGTTTCTGTCACAGGTGATTCATTAAGCTGAGGCCGCAGCTTGACCGGCATCTAAACGGCATAGTGAACGTTTCGGTTTCTCAATAGCGGTGAGCACTTATCGCGCTGCGCCGAAACCGCCCAAAAGGGGAAAGTGCTTTTCCCCTTTTGGATTTCCCCTCGCTTTTTCAACACGCGCTATTGCTCGCTGGCCATGTTTCAGCCACCACAGTGACAGGCTGGAAATCTTGCCGCTGCGCGGTTCCTTCTCTCGGTCCTGGAGCCTTTGGTCTCCAGGCCGCTCCGTTCAGCAAGATGTCTGAATCGCCCTCAGAAAAGAAGGTTGTGAGGTTGCGAAGTATAGGCCTGAAGCCGCGTTCAAAAATCACGCCGGAGGAGAGGTGGAAAACCGCGCGTCTTTTTGCGCGGGTTGTAACCCGAACGGAGGGCACCGCGCAGCGGCGGGATTTTGCGGCTGTAGTTGCGGTACCTGAAACATAGCTTGCGAGCGGAGCGCGCAGTTAAAAAAGCGCGGAGTCCAGAGGCCCGCGCGTTACCGGGTCTCTGGTCGGTGTGGGCCGACGCCCACGACCTTGAATTTGAATTTGAATTTGAATTTGAACTTAAAGTTTCAGATCTTTTTCAAAAGATCATCACCACATCACTACCCCGATCATCGGCGCAATCACCACCGTCACAACCCCCGCCAACATCATCACGAGACTCGAGACTACGCCTTCTTCCGCGCCCAGTTCATAGGCTCTGGCCGTGCCTGCACCATGCGATGCGGCCCCGAATCCGGCGCCTTTAGCGAGACCGCTTTTCACCGCCAGACGAAGAAATAACATATCGCCGACGGCCATGCCGAATACACCGGTAATCACCACAAACAGCGCCACCAGATCCGGCTGTCCGCCCATTTGTTTTGCCGCGGCCAGTGCGAACGGCGTGGTAATCGAACGCACCGCCAGACTGCGCTGGATTTCTTCCGGCAGCGTCAACATTCTCGCCAGCCAGACGGAGCTGCTAACCGCTACAACGATAGCCGTCAACACGCCCGCGCTGAGAGACATCCAGTGGCGGCGGATCACCGCCATGTTTTCATACACCGGCACCGCGAAGGCAATAGTTGACGGCCCAAGCAGCCACAGCAGCCAGTGGGTTTCGCCGATATAATCCTGATAGGACGTGCGTGTCGCCACCAGCAACACCACCAGCACAATTGGCGTGAATACCAACGGCATCAGAAGTAATGTGCGGCGGTGGCGGTAAAGTTTTTTGTTGGCGTAATACAGGCCAAGCGTGATGACAAAACACAAAATACTGATGAGCAAATCAGTCACGGGATGCCTTCCTCGCCGCCAGACGCTGTTCCAACCGGTAAACCCGTTCCACGACTAACGCCGTTGCGCCAAGCGTCAGCACAGTGCTGATACCAATCACCAGAAAAATCTTCCAGCCTTCGATCATCAGCAACTGCGCGTAATTCACTACCGCGACTACGGCGGGGACGAAGAACAGCAGCATTTCAGCCAGCAACCACCGTGACCCGGCCTTCACCCATTTCAGTGGTAACACGCGAAACATAATCAGCAGCAAAAGCATCAGCATCCCGACAATGTTAGCGGGTAGCGGCAGATGCAGCGCGGTAACCAGGCGATCGGCAATCACGAATAACACCGCATATAAAACCACCTGAACGGGGATTTGGCAGCGGATCAACAGGGACGGCGCTTTAGTGCGCAACGCCAACAACATGGGGACGACCTCGGAAGGCGAAAAAAGAGAAGAAATGAAGTATACGCTGGCAGGAAACCGGTAAAGAAATGAATTAAAATCATAAAAATGATTCCCAAACGGAATACTTAAAAATGGACGTCCGTACGCTACGTTATTTCGTCGAAGTAGTCCGCCAGCAGAGCTTCACCCGCGCGGCGGAAAAGCTGTTCGTCACCCAGCCGACCATCAGCAAAATGCTACGGCATCTGGAAGAGGAGCTCGAATGCACACTGATTGTCCGCGAAGGACGGCGCTTACGGCTGACTGACAGCGGCCAGGCGCTCTATCAGCGCGGGCTGAATATCCTCGAAGAGTTTCGCCAGCTGGAAGCCGAACTCGAAGACATCAATTCTTTGAAATCAGGCCACCTGCGGCTGGGCATTCCGCCGATGGTCGGTACGCAGATTGCGCCGCTGATCGGCAGTTTCCGTCAACAATATCCGGGTATCGAACTGGTCATCTCTGAATTTGGCGGGCTAACCGTGCAACAGGCGGTCATCTCCGGCGAACTGGATCTGGCGCTCACCGCACTGCCCGCCGACGCCGTGCCTTCTATCGCGTCGCTTCTCCTCTTCAGTCATCCGCTGTGCGTGGTGGTACCGCGCACACCACACTGGCAGAACCGTACCCGCATCGCCCTCAGCGAGCTGGCGGATGAAAGCATCCTGATTTACAACGAAGATTTCGCACTGTACCGGCAACTGATGGACGCGTTTACTGCGCAAGGTTTCATCCCAAAAATCGCCGCCCGCAGCGGACAATGGGACTTTTTAGCCGCGATGGTGCAAACCGGTATGGGCGTGGCGATACTGCCCGAACCTATCTGTCAGCGACTGGATAAAAACGCGCTGATGTGGCTGCCGCTGGAGCCACTGATGCCTTGGCAGCTCGGCCTTATCTGGCACGACGGCAGTTACCTTTCTAACAGCGCGCAGGCGTGGATTACGCTTTGTCGGGATTACTGGAAACCGGCGCCACGCTGATATAAAAAAACCGCCTACACCTTGCAGCGCACGCGGTTTTTTCAACCCATCGGATGGATGGGTTACACTTCTTTTTCCACCAGCAACGCTTCCAGCAAATCGAGATCATGCAGCAGTTTTTGCAGCGTCTCGTTGCTGATTTTCTGGGTGGCGCGCAGGTGATACAGCTCGCCACGTTCAGCGCGCAGCGCGGTCAGGCGGAAACGACGCTCGAGGTTTTCCAGCTTCAGTGCGGTTTCCATGTCATCACGGTTTGCCGTCCTTCGCCTCAGCGTCCCGATCACCCGCGAACTGATTTCCTTCAACGTCTGTTCATCGATGTTCTCTTCGGTATCGGCCGCCAGACGTTCTTCCATCTTGTGCAGGCTTTCGATCGCCACTTCCGCCGCGATAGATTTCGCCATACGCTCTTCTTCTCGATACGCCGAGCCATCGGCGACAACCACGCCTTTGAGCAGGAATGGCAAGGCAATCACACCGGCAATTAACGAGAACAGAATGACGCCGGTCGCCAGAAAGACCAGCTGATAACGCGACGGGAAGGCAGAACCATCGGCCAGGAATAGCGGAATCGAGAGCACACCGGCGAGGGTAATTGCCCCGCGCACACCAGCAAACGACGCCACCCACAGCTCACGCGTGCTGTAGCTGCCGAACAGCAGCGGTTTCTTTTTCAGGAAGCGGTTGCTGAAGTTCTTCATCACCCACAGCCAGACGAAACGCAGGATCAGCAGCGCAAAGTAGATAATCCCGACATCGGCAAACAGGTGCCAGGTCACGATTGACGGATCATGCGTTGCCTGATCGATCGAGTTTTCCAAAATGCCCGGCAGTTGCAGGCCCAGCATGATGAACACCATGCCGTTGAACACAAACTCGAGCATCGCCCAGACGCTGTTCGCACGCAGACGCATCGCCAGCGGCGCGTTGCGGATAATGCCTGACTGGCTGATGGTCATACCGGCAGCTACGGCGGCCAGAATGCCCGATACGCCGATGTGTTCAGCGATCAGATAAGACGCGAACGGTAGCAGCAACAGGAACACGATTTGCGTCGCCGGATCATCACCACTCCAGCGGCTCATGATGCGCAGCGATTTACTGTACAGCCACGTCACCGCGACACCCGCCATCAGGCCGCCGATGGCGACTTTCAGGAACTCGACGCTCGCGCCGCCGACGGTGAAAATCATCGTGCCCATCGCGACGGCGATGGCGAATTTCAGCGACACCAGACCGGACGCATCATTCATCAGCGCTTCACCTTCCAGCACGCTCATGATCGACTTCGGAATGCGGCCTTTACCGACAATTCCGCCCAACGCCACGGCATCGGTCGGTGACAGCACAGCAGCCAGCGCAAACGCTGCGACCAGCGGAATATCCGGCACCATCATATAAATCAGATAGCCGATACCGACGACGGTGAGCAGCACCAGCACCAGCGCCAGCCCAAGTATTTCGCGACCGTGGTGGAGGAATTCACGGGTCGGGGTTTTCCAGCCATCCGCGAACAGCAGAGGCGGAATGAAGAGGACTAAAAACAGTTCCGGGTCGAAATCCACGTGCAGACCAAAATTCGGCCAGGCCAGCAAGGCACCGACGGCGATCTGCATTAATGGAAGAGGAATTTGAAACGGCAACATTCTGGTTACGACACCGGAGAGCGACACCACCAGAATCAAAATCAGAATGGTAAAGAATATTTCCATGCTTTCCTTAGACTCTTGTTTTTATGATTTTAATCAGACAGGGTCTGACACATACAGGGGGAATAGTAGATCAAAAAAAGCGTACTTTTAAATCAGAGCGTGCTTAAAGCCGCTTTTAAACCCAAGTTCAAGGTCAACACCGTGGGCTCGCCGCCCACACGGGCCCAAAGGGTTTTAAACGAAACCCTTTGGAATCCTGCGTTTTTAAACGGCGCGCTATCGCAGGTACGATGGACATGTCTCGGTACATTAGTGTGTGGCGCAAAATATTGCCGCTGCGCGGTTCCTTCTCTCGGTCTTCGAGCCACAGGTCTCGAAGCCGCTCCGTTCAGCAAAATTTTTAATCACGCCATTTCACTCTCTGAAAAGCAGATCGGTTTTGAATTTAAGATTGTGCGGGCGATTCAGAAATCTTGCCGAACGGAGCGGCCTGAAGACCCAGGGCTTCAGGACCGAGAGAGGGAACCGCGCAGCGGCAAGATTTCCAGCCTGTCGCAGCGGTTGCTGAAACATAGCCAGCGAGCGACAGCGCGAAGTAAAAAAGCGAGGAGGAATCCAAAGGAGGAAAAGCACTTTCCTCCTTTGGGCGGTTTGGGCGCAGCGCGTTAAGCGATCACCGCATGTAAGAAACCGAAATTTTCTCAGTCAGCCCGCCGGTGCAACCGGCCAAAGCCGCCAAATGCCCGGCCAGGCATTTATATCGCCCACCCACCTGCATAAAACACCACCAACGCTACCGCGATGATCACCGTCCCAACGTTAAGCTTGCGCCATTCGCCCGAGAAGATACGGCCAATCACCAGCGCGCTGAAGCCCAGCATGATGCCGGTGACGATGTTACAGGTCAGCACGATAAATACCGCGCATAACAAACCCGCCATGGCATCGACAAAATCAGTGAAATCCAGTTTGTTGACGTTGCTCAGCATCAGCAGGCCGACGTACATCAGCGCTGGGGCGGTGGCGTAAGCTGGCACCAGATAGGAGAGCGGAGAGAGGAACAACATCAGCAGGAATAACACGCCGACGACGGTGGCGGTCAGGCCGGTTTTACCGCCCGCCGCCGTGCCTGCGGCTGACTCGATGTAAACCGCAGCCGGAGACGCGCCAACCAGGGAGGCAAAAATGCTGCTGACGGAGTCGGCTGTCAGGGCTTTACCGCCGCTGATGATCTGACCCTTTTCGTCCAGCAGATTAGCCTGCCCGGCCACCGCACGGATGGTGCCGGTGGCGTCAAAGACCGCCGTCATCACCAGCGCCAGAACGCTTGGCAAGACTGCCGCTTTCATCGCGCCCATGATGTCGAGATCGAAAATCACTGATTTACCATCCGCGCCCGCCAGAGAAGGCATCGCGAATAAGCCCTGATATTTCACTGCCGGATCGAAAATCAGGCCGATAATCGAAATCGCGATGATCACCAGAAGAATGCCGCCCGGCACGCGCAGTTTTTCAAGGCCGAAAATCACCGCCAGACCCAGCAACGTCATGACCACAGGGAAAGAGGTGAAAGCACCCAGCGCGACAGGCAAACCGTCTAACGGGTTTTTGACCACCAGCCCGACACCGTTGGCGGCGATCAGCAGCAGGAACAAACCGATACCGATGCCGGTACCGTGCGCAACACCCATCGGCAGATTGCGCAATATCCACGAACGGATCCCGGTGACCGAGATAATTGTGAACAACACGCCCATCAGGAAGACCGCGCCCAGCGCAACCGGCACGCTGATGTGCTGACCGAGTACCAGACTAAATGCAGTAAACGCCGTCAGGGAGATGGCACAGCCAATCGCCAGTGGCAGATTTGCCCATAGCCCCATCAGCAGGGAACCGAAACCGGCGACCAGACAGGTCGCGACAAACACCGCGGTCGGCGAGAAGCCCGCTTTACCGAGCATAGACGGCACCACAATCACCGAATACACCATGGCCAGGAACGTCGTTAACCCGGCGATCACTTCCTGACGCACGTTACTGCCACGCGCACTGATTTTGAAATAAGCATCAAGCGGGCCCTTTGGCGCAATCGCGCGGCCCGTTTGAGGTTGTTGACTCGACATGGAAAATCCTCTGGATGTCTTTACGAAATAGCCTGCGTGGTCATTATGAAACCGTTTCTTCACGTTCGCTTCCCTACCGGCTGCGATGAACACCGGCGAAACCGGCATTAACACCTCAGGGCAAACGTTTAACTCACATCGCGTATGGCGGGACTAAAATTTGGCGCAAACGATTATCCGGTCTCTTATACCCTCTTTTCAACTCCGTTTGACGACAATTTACCTTTGTCCGGTCAATAAAAATGCGAATTTGCTGCAAATTCACTCCTGTGGCGATTTACTGAACGGTATCGGTTGCGCACACGATGACGGCCACGTGGAAATCGTGGATGTATAAAAAGAAAAGGAAAGTGACGTCAGAATTAAAAAAGACCCTGAAAAAGAAGAGAGAAAACCAAAACAGTGATCGAAGAAATGAAAAGCAAAATAGCATGACTGTTTTTAAGGGTTATTTTTAAAAGCGTTCATTAAGTAAAATATTTCACTGATGAACGCCCGAAATAAAATAACACCGGCGTCAGAACTCAGCGGTGTTTAAAAAAGCTAGCGCATTATCGTAAATGGCCCTCCTGTTTCCAGGGCCTTTTGATAAGCCGGGCGCGCCGTGACATTTGATAGCCACGCATTCAGATGAGGGTATTTTCCCAACCCGGCACGCGCATTAATGGCTTCAACCGGGAAGCTCATCTGAATGTCAGCCGCGCTGAACTGATAACCAGCGAAATAAGGATGCGTGGCGAGATGCTGTTCGAGGTAATCCATATGGGTGACCAGCTGCTTGTCGATGTATTTTTTCTGCACTCCCTGGCCGATCGCTCCGGCAATCGGACGGATTAACCACGGCATCGGCGGTTTACCTAAACGCCCAAATATCAGTTTCATCACCAGCAGCGGCATCAGCGAACCTTCAGCATAATGCATCCAATAACGGTATTGCTGGCGCTCGGCAAAAGCGGCCGGTTTGAGCAGCCCTTCGGTATCATAAACTTCCTGCAAGTATTCAATGATAGCGCCGGATTCAGCGAGGATTAGCCCGTTATCCTCCAGCACCGGTGATTTTCCCAGAGGATGCACCTTTTTGAGGGAGGCAGGCGCCAGCATAGTGGATTTATCCCGCTGATAACGCTCAATTTCATAAGGGACGTTCACTTCTTCCAGCATCCACAGAATTCGCTGTGAACGTGAATTATCCAGATGATGTACTTTAATCATAATTCTGTTCCATCCCGTGACGTTTAATTATTTGTTAACTATAGACAACAGTTTCATTCTCTGTTTATCACGCCTTTAAAAACCTTGTTTTTCGCAAGTGTAATTGTATGGCTCTATTTTTTTATTTGATTAAATTCACTTACAGATTAATCTTAATAACACGAAAAACTCTCTCGTGACTTCATTCGCGTTTAATAACTCTACTGCGATTATTGCCGAATATAAAAATAGCCCGTCGTTTTTGACCCCTGCTTGTGTGGAGCCTTACATGTTTTCCAGTAATTACAACAATGTGCTGGTGATGTTTTCATTCATTGTTGCAATGCTTGCCTCTTATACCGCGCTGGATATGGCCGGTCGGGTCGCGACCACTCAGGGAAAGGCTTCCCGTCTCTGGTTAACCGGTGGCGCTATTGCCATGGGGATCGGTGTCTGGTCGATGCACTTCATCGGAATGCTGGCATTCAATTCAACAGTATCAATGGGTTACGACCCTCTGATCACTTTACTCTCTATGCTCATCGCTATTATTTCTTCCGCCTTTGCGCTGTGGCTGGTATGTCTGCCGCAGTTGCCGGTGATGCGCTTACTGGCCGGTTCATTGCTGATGGGCGGTGGCATTGCCGCGATGCATTACACCGGCATGGCGGCGATGCGCATGATGCCTGCGATCGTCTATAACATGCCGTGGGTGATGGTTTCTGTGCTGGTGGCCGTGGTGGCCTCGGGCGCGGCGCTGTGGATGGCATTCCATTTGCGCCAGCAGTCGCCGAATGTGCGTTTGTTGCGCATCAGCGCGGCGGTGATCATGGGCACTGCGATTGTCGGTATGCACTACATCGGCATGGCCGCGGCTAATTTCCCGCCAATGAGTCACAGCATGGCGGCGTACAGCGGCGTGGATAATAACTGGCTGGCATTGCTGGTGATTGTGGTGACGCTGGCAATTCTGGCGATTACGCTGATTATCTCGGTGCTCGACGGCCGTATGCAGGCGCGCACCTCGGTGCTGGCCTCTTCGCTGGCACAGGCTAACCGGGAACTGACGCAGCTTGCGCTGCACGACAATCTGACCAAACTGCCAAACCGTTTGCTGCTCGAAGATCGCCTTGGTCAGGCGGTGCAGAAAGCCACGCGCGGGGAATCCGAATTTGCCGTGCTGTTTATCGATCTTGATGGTTTTAAAGCAGTGAACGATGCCTTCGGCCATCATATCGGCGATCAGTTGCTGGTCTCAGTAACAGAACGCCTGCTGTCGCATGTCCGCGCGTCGGATACGCTGGCGCGTCTGGGCGGTGATGAATTTGTCCTGCTGACCGAAATCACCGAACCCCACGATGCCTCGCAACTGGCAGATAAACTGGTGCATCTGATTGCGCGTCCGTTCTACGTTTCCCGCTATGAACTGCTGGTCTCAGCCAGTATTGGTATCGCGGTCTATCCGGGCGACGGCGAGAACGAACGCGAGCTGATGCTCAATGCCGATGCGGCGATGTACCACACCAAAAACTCGGGGCGCAACGGCCACAGCTTCTTCCAGCCGTCGATGAACGCCAATGCTCAGAATCAGCTACAGATGCTTAACGATCTGCGTCTGGCAATCGAGCATCATGAACTGCGTCTGCATTATCAGCCGAAATTTATCGCACCTTACGGCCCGGTAAGCGGTTTCGAAGCCCTGCTGCGCTGGGAGCGCGAGGGTAAAACCCTCAGCCCGGACGTGTTCCTGCCGCTGGCGGAAAAAACCGGTCTCATTATTCCCATCGGCGAATGGGTCCTGAACGAAGCCTGCCGCCAGCTACGTGAATGGCACCTCGACGGGCACACTACCTGGACGGTGGCGGTGAATCTTTCCGCCCTGCAATTTGAGCAGGCCAATCTGGTGGAGATGGTGATCGATACCGTGGAGCGTCACCATATTCCGCCTGAGATGCTGACGCTGGAAGTCACTGAAACTACCGCGATGCGCAACCCGGACGTCAGCGTGGCGATCCTCGAGCGCCTCACGCAGTACGGCGTGAAGGCGTCGATTGATGATTTCGGCACCGGCTATTCCAGCCTGCTGTACCTGAAACGTTTACCGGCCAGCGAGCTGAAAATAGACGGCGCCTTTATTAACGATCTGATTGCCGGAAGCGAAGACGCCAGCATTGTCTCGGCGATTATCGCTCTCGGCCAGACGCTGAATCTGAAAGTGGTGGCAGAAGGTGTGGAAACCACCCAGCAACAGGATTTTCTCACCCAACTGGGCTGTGACACGCTACAGGGCTACCTGCTCGGACGTCCGATGACACCTGAGCAAATCGCCCGACACCCGGAGTCTGCATGGGAGCCGCAGAATTCCATCACGCAGTAACCCTGAAGTGTCTCTGAATTAACTCGCCGCTGTGCGGAAAAACGCACAGCGTTGCGCAATTCGAGACTCTGCTCCGTCAGTGATTACTCCGCCGCCTGTTCCACCAGCGCGGTAGTCTTCAATCTGCTGATTACTATTCTTTAGCTGCCAGGCGAAGGGGAACTTCATGGTGAAGTGAAACAACATTTCATTTTGTTCAATGGGATTATTTATCCTGTAATCAGTCGGTTGCCGGACAAATTCAGGATGTTACTTAACGGGGGAAATTATGAGGAGAACGGCATTTTTCCGCTGTACCCCCGGCAATGTCCGGGAGCACGGTCTGGCATAGAACGAGGTCTTAGTGTGGCTCGAAACCCGGCCATAAGGACTCTGCTGTGGCCATCAGTGAAGGCGTTCCGGTGGCGACCGCCATATGGCGATAATTCTCGTTTCCGGCTGTGCCGGTAAAGCGGACGACAGTTTGCAACCCGGCTTCCTGACACAAAACCGCCCCCCCGGCGATATCCCACAGCGTGGTGCGGCGTTGCAGGTGACCGTCAATAATCCCTTTAGCGGCGAAAACCATGCCGATGGTAGTACAGCGATAGCAATGCACCGACCACTCAGCCGCCCGCAGGCCGCGATAAAACGCCGAGGCTTCATCCAGCTTGTCGTCAGAACTGTCGCCCAGCGAGACAATCTGCACATCGCCAAAACGGTCATCACGGCGGAAAGGTTTGCCGTTATGGAAGATGCCTTTACCGGATTCTGCGGCGAACACCTCATTTAACACCGGCAGCGCAACCACGCCGATCACCGGCTTCTTGTTCTCCACCAGCCCGAGCGATATGCCCCACAGCGGCGAACCGCGCAGAAAATTCGACGTGCCGTCAATCGGGTCGATCACCCAACAGGCCGCGTCCGTCAGCACGCCGCCCATCTCCTCGCCAATGATGGCATCCTGCGGAAAATGCTCAGCCAGCTGCGCGCGGATAAACTGCTCCACGGCCACATCGGCCTCTGACACGAAATCCTGCGGACGTTTACTGCTGACTTCTATGCTGTCACGGCGGTTAAAAAATCCCAGCGCCAGTTCAGCGGCCTGTGCCGTAATCTGGCTGGCTTTCGCCAGACGCACGGACATCGTGGTATTGGTCATCATCAATCCTGATTTATAGTCTGAAGGGAAAATCCCTCTCATAGAATGTACATGATTTTATCTGGTGACGATGAAGGCAGGATGACAACCGGCGTGATAATCATTTTCTAAAGGCTTGCCAAAACAGCCTGAAAACCACTATATCTTTATGCTCGACGTTTTTGATTTCACCGGAGAATGCCATGCCCGATGCCGCCCATTTGCTGCCCTTTTTATTGATTTGCGTCGGACTGGTGCTCACACCCGGCCCGAACATGATTTATCTGATCTCGCGTTCACTGTGTCAGGGCCCGAAAGCGGGGCTTATCTCGCTCGGCGGCGTAGTGGTCGGTTTTCTGTTTTATATGGTGTTTTCAGCGCTGGGCATCACCGCATTGCTGATGGCAGTGCCGTTTGCCTATGATGCGCTGCGCATTTGTGGCGCGGCCTACCTGCTGTATATGGCGTGGAATGCGGTGAAACCCGGCGGGCGCTCACCGTTTCAGGTGAAGGATTTACCGCAAGACAGCAACAAAAAGCTGTTCACCATGGGACTGGTGACCAATTTGCTGAATCCGAAAGCGGCCGTGCTCTACCTTTCTTTGCTGCCACAATTTATTGTACCGTCGCAGGGGCATGTGCTGATGCAGTCACTGGTGCTGGGCGGTTCGCAAATCATGATAAGCTTTACGTTTAATGCGCTGATCGCGGTTTCGGCAGGCTATATCGCGGCATTTCTGGCAGGTCGTCCTTTGTGGATGGTCATTCAGCGCTGGCTGATGGGCGCAGTGCTCGGCGGGCTGGCGGTGAAAATGCTCACCGAAGGCCGTAAGTAACGCTTCTCTTTGGCGACAGTGCTGTTTCTAGAAGCGGCATTGTCGCCAGTCATATTCATCACGTTATTAACGCTATATAATTCTCTGCATAACGAAACCAGAGGATTTCTCCGTGCGCACTTTTTCATCCACCGTTTTACTCGGACTCGTTCTGAGCTTTGCTTCGCATTCCGCTCTCGCTTCCCGCCAGATTACCGACCAGCTGGGCCGTCAGGTCACGATCCCTGATGAAGTTGATCGCGTGGTCGTGCTGCAACATCAAACCCTGAATCTGCTGGTACAGCTGGACGCCACTAAAGACATCGTCGGCGTACTCAATAACTGGCAGCAGCAGCTCGGCAGCGGCTACGTGCGTCTCGCGCCGTCGCTGGTGAAAACGCCGGTGGTGGGCGATCTGACCAGCGTGAATCTGGAAAGCGTGGTGGCACTGCATCCACAGGTGGTGTTCGTCACCAACTATGCACCACAGGAAATGATCGACCAGATTAGTCAGACCGGCATCGCCGTGGTGGCAGTTTCCCTGCGTGACGACCCGAAGGGCGAAGAACACAAGATGAACCCGGCGCTGCCGGATGAGGACAAAGCCTATACCGAAGGATTGAAAAAAGGCATTCAGTTGATTGGTGAGGTGGTGAACCGCCAGAAACAGGCGCAGGCATTGATCGACTATACTTTTTCACAGCGCCAGTTAACGGGCGACCGGCTGAAAACCATTCCAGCTGACCAGCGTATCCGCACGTATATGGCCAATCCTGACCTGACCACCTACGGTTCCGGTAAATATACCGGTCTGATGATGGCCCGCGCGGGGGCAATGAACGTGGCCGCTGCGACGGTGAAAGGTTACAAGCAGGTATCGCTTGAACAGGTGATCGCCTGGAACCCGCAGGTGATCTTCGTGCAGGACAGGTATCCGGAAGTGGTCGGACAGATCACCCAGGATCCGAACTGGCAGAGTATCGACGCAGTGAAAAATCACCGTGTCTACCTGATGCCGGAATACGCCAAAGCCTGGGGCTACCCGATGCCTGAAGCGATGGCGATCGGTGAATTATGGATGGCGAAAAAATTGTATCCGCAAAAATTCACCGACATCGATATGCAAAAACAGGCCGATGCCTACTATCAACGCTTCTACCGGACGGATTTCAAACCCGCCGCAAAAGCCCCGCACGCCGGGAAATAATTTTCTTCTCCGGCGTCGCGCATATTTTGAAGCAATGTGACAAGGAGATCTGATGACCAAAGCGATCAAAGTGCTCGCCGCAGGCAGCCTGCGACGAGCGTGGGCGCCTCTGTGTGAGGCGTTTCTGGCACAAACTGGCACCAAAGTGGTGACGGAATTCGGCCCCGCCGGGCTGCTGCGTGAGCGCATCGAAAAAGGGGAGAAAACGGATTTGTTTGCCTCGGCGAACACTACGCATCCGCTGGCACTGCAACAGCACGGCAAGGCGCTAAGCGTGGAAACGTTCTGCGGCAACAGCCTGTGCGTGACGGCGCGCAAAGGGCCGGATCTGGAGAAGCTGAACTGGCTGAGTGTTCTGCTCGATCCGCGTTTTCGCCTGGCGACCTCAACGCCGCTGAGCGATCCGTCCGGAGATTACACCTGGAAGATGTTCGAGCAGATCGAGCGTCGCCATCCGGATGCCGGTGCGATACTGCGCAATAAAGCGCTGCGACTGGTGGGCGGTGAGAACTCGGCGAAGGTGCCGGAGGGGAAACTGGCGGCAGAATGGCTGATTTGTACCGGGCAGGCCGACGTGTTTATCGGCTACACCAGTTACGCCACCCTGCTGCGGGAAAACGATGAGCTGGAGGTCTTTAATATTCCTGCTGATTACAACGTGCGCGCCAGCTATGCGCTCGCCACCTGTACCGAAAAAGCGAAACCGCTGGCGGACTTCATCCTTTCAGAAACCGGCCAGCATATTTTGCAGAACGCCGGTTTTTGCGGGAAACATGCGGTGATGCCTGACTGAGCAACTCAGTCGAAATCTCGTTCCTTCATTGCCCGCTGACGATCGTAAAACTCATCTTCGGCGGCAATGATTTCATCGAGCAGTGAATCTACATCGGCTTTATGCGTATCTTCTGCGAACTCACCGGTCAGAATGGTTTCCGGCGTCAGTTTGCCATCTTCATACAATGCCCAGATTTCTTTCGCATAACGCGTGGTTTCCAGTTGCGGTGCAAAGCGGCTGTAGTATTCGGTCATGTTATTCACATCGCGCTCAAACATGGATTCGGCATGATTATTAGCTGCCGCATCCACTGCCTGAGGCAGATCGATAATCACCGGTCCTTCGGCATCCATCAGCACGTTAAATTCTGACAAATCACCGTGAACGATACCGGCGCAAAGCATCCGCACGATATTGCGGATCATCGTCTCGAAATCGGCGACGGCTTCTTCTTCCGTGAGGATCACATCGCTCAGACGCGGCGCAACCACGCCATCACCGTCGGTGATGAGTTCCATCAGCAGTACACCGTCGAGGCAAATATAGGGCTGCGGTACGCGCACACCGGCATTTGCCAGACGAAACAGCGCATCGACTTCCGCCGTCTGCCAGGATTCTTCCTGCTGTTTACGGCCAAACTTCGAGCCTTTTTGCATCGCACGTGCGTTGCGGCTGTTACGGACTTTTCGGCCTTCCTGATACTGCACGGCCTGCTTGAAGCTACGCTGCGTCGCTTCCTTGTAAACCTTGGCGCAACGGATCTCTTCACCGCATAAAACAGTGTAAACGTCGGCTTCTTTGCCACTTTTCAGTCGACGGACCACATCGTCTATCAGGCCGTCATCCACCAGAGGTTGGATTCTATTTGGGATTTTCATGCAGCCTTGTACCTTATTTCAGCGCGTGAGGGAATGACCTGCGCGATATTCCCTGCATTACACACCAGACACGCCGTTCGCGTCATCCTCGTTATCGCTATAGACCGGTCAAAAGACAGACCCCCTAAACATCACTAGTTTAACGTAGTGACAGCATGGTGGATACTTTCTGCACGTATCTTCTCGCTTTTACCTGCAAAAAATGTCACCTGCACGTCGGCGTTCCTCCCCGGCAGATTACGGCATAATTTGACTTAAATGATGCTTTATTACTTCCCACGGGTTTTATAAAGTTGTTTCCCGGTGTAAGTAATAAATGCCAGTTATTTAATTTTGGATAAGAATGAACTTTTCAAAATTTTTAAGCTTTTCGTGCTGTTGAGCTACCGTTTAATAAGCGCAAAAAACGGTATACGTTTCGTTTATCATGCCGGTGGTACTGTCGCATCACTTTCCCGTTGCAGGTCTTAATGATGAACAGTATTTTAATTACCGGAGCCACCGGTTTTGTCGGCGGCGCAGTTGTTGAATATTTCTTACGCCAGAAATTAACGGAAAAAAACCAAATATTATTATTAGTCAGGGCCGACGATAATGCGACGGGACTCGCCAGAATCATCGATAATTTAAAAAAATTTGAATTAAGCGACAAATTACTTTCCACGCTAACGGAACAATCTATTTTGACCGGCGACCTTGCCGAGCCAGAAAGTTTTATTCACGATGCGCGTTTAGATGACGTCACCCACGTGATCAATTGCGCTGCGATTGCCTCGTTCGGTAACAATCCGGCGATGTGGCGGGTGAACGTCGAGGGTTCTCTGGTATTCGCCAAACGTATGGCGCAGGTGAAAGGACTGCAGCGTTTTGTCCACGTCGGTACGGCAATGGCCTCGATGCCGGACAAAGACAGCGTGTTCTACGAAGGAATGCCGGACAACGAACACAACGAAGATCTGGTTCAGTACACCATTTCCAAACGCGCTATCGAGAATCTGGTGCGTTCAGAATGCCCGACGCTGCCGTTTGTGGTGGCGCGTCCATCGATTATCGTTGGTCACACTCAGTATGGCTGCCAGCCTTCCAGCAGCATTTTCTGGGTGTTCATGATGGCGATTAAACTGAAAAAATTCACCTGTAATCTCGATGATGAAGTGGATGTTATTCCGGTAGATTACTGCGCCATGGTACTGGTGAAACTCTGCCTGGCCGATGAACTGAGCCACAGTTTCTACCATATTTCCTCCGGCGCAGAGATGTGTACGCCTTTCCATGAAATTGATACGTCAGTAGCAAAAGCCAATAATACGTCGCGCATTATTAGCGAGTATGAGCAGATCAGTTATCAGGAATTTACCGGCATCCGTAAACAGTTTAAAGATGTGCTCGGCCCTTGTAATGACAAGATTATTTTACGCGCCATTAAACTGTACGGCGGTTTCGCACAATTAAACGTGAAATTTGATAATTCCCGGCTGATGGATATGGGCATTCCCAAACCTGCGGCGTTTAAAAGTTATATTGATAAATGCGTTTACTCGACGCATGGCCAGACCATCCCCGAGCTCATGAGAGTCGATTTTAAATAAACCGATACGTTTATTAGACAAAAAGAAAAATATAATGACGCAGCGCCGGACAGTGCTGCGTCATTTTTTATTACATCGCTTGTAAATCAGCAAGGACGACTCATACCATGCCGTTTCGGCCAAACAGCCGGTAACCTTCGCGCTGATTCAACCGGTCATAATAGGCCGAGACCGCAGGCAGTGTCGGGCGTGGCATTGGCGTCATCGACCAGCGGTTTACAGAAAGTCCGAGAGGAATATCAGCCAGCGAAAAATTATCGCCCAGCACGTAATCGCCGCTGCGCCGGAGTTGTTCTTCCAGCATCTGCATATGGCGGTTCCATTCGCTGACACCGGCATCAATCAATGCAGGATCGGTATGCTGCGGACTGTTACGCGCCAGCGCCGGAAACGCATAGCGCCAGGAATTGTTCAGTTCGCCCGCCTGCCAGTCCATCCATTGTTCGGCCAGCGCACGGCGTTTCGGCTCCGTCGACAGCAAATCCTCCCGCCCTTCCCTCGCCGCCAGATAGCGGCAAATTACATTGGACTCCCACAGCACAAACTCATCGTCGAGCAGCACAGGGACCATCGCATTCGGGTTCAGCGCCTTAAATTCCGGCGTCTGTGTGGACTGAAAACCCGAACCATATTGCTCCTGTTCAACCTCAAGCCCCAGCTCATGACAGGTCCACAACACCTTACGTACATTGATCGACGTCGATTTACCCAGAATTTTCAGCATGATTTCCCCTGCAAAATGGAACAACCGCCATGACGGGTGAGATTACCGGCGGCGGAGAAAAATCCGCGTCGCCGAGCCGTGATAAGTGGTGTCGGTTTCCGCGACAAATCCGCACTTTTCCGCCAGCCGGATTGACGCCTGATGCTCCGGGTCAATAATGCAGCATAGCTGACGATCGAGATGTGTATCGGCCCATTTCAGCACCGCCTGCGCAGCTTCGAAGGCGTAACCTTTTCCGTGAAATGCAGGCGCAATCACCCAACCCATTTCCGCCATGCCGTCGAGCGAGGGCGCGATTTCACGCTGGTAATCCGCCAGCCCTATCTCTCCGGCAAATGCCCCTTCTGCACCATTATGCTTTTCGTACACAATCCAGTAGCCAAAGCCCAGCATCTGCCAGTGGCCGGGATAACGCAGCAAGCGGCTCCAGCTGGCTTCGTGGCTCGACGGGGTTCCGCCAATGAATTTCACCACGGCGGGATCGGCCCACTGCGCGGCAATCGCTTCAAAATCATCAACGCGATGACCGCGTAAAATCAGGCGTTCGGTTTCAATAACGGGGACCTGGGTGTGCATAGTTTTCCCTGAGATTTTCTCTGATAGTTTGGACAGCCGTTAAATTAGCACCAGAACTGAGGGGACAGGAAGAGAGCAGAACAGAAGGGAAAAAATTTCAAACGATAATGCCGCTGCGCAGCGCCGTCGGCGTCATGCCGCGCACGGATTTAAAGCGGTTGCTGAAATGGCTGGTGGAACTGAACCCGCATTCCAGCGCAATAGTAGTGATCTCCATGCCGGTGGATTTCAGTAGTTGTTCCGCGCGGATCAGTCGTGCATTCATCACGTACTGATGCGGTGCCATGCCCATACTTTGTTTGAACATACGCGCAAAATGGAACTCGCTGAGCTCCGCCAGCAATGCAAGTTCAGGCAGCATCAGGGGCTGTGCAAGATTGGCATGAATATAGTCTTTCACGCGGTTGAGAATATGCGGAGCCAGTCCGCCGCGCACCGTCGGCAACGCCCATTGCAGATGGGTGTAATTCTTCACCAGATGCGCCATCAGCAGGTTTGCTGCGCTGCTGAGCATCAGCTGATTGCTGTTTTCCTGCCATTGGCTGCTGAGCAAAAAGTGTCGATACAGCAGAGTGATCTGTGGATCTTCCTCGAACGTGCGCTCTTCCATCTGAATCGAGGCGGGGCTGCGGTCCCATGTTTGCTCCACCAGATGCCGCAGATGCCCGTCGGTGCAATACAGATGTACGAACGACAAATCATCACGCACATCCCAGCTGGACATGCTGTTTTTCGGCATGATGCAAAACCGGTCTGGCCCGCCGCCGTTGCGCCAGCCGCCACGTGTTTTGTGATAGCACTCATAACCGTCAGCGACGTAAAGGCTCAGCGTATGGTGATCGGAGCTTTCCTGCGTCACGGTGTCATTTTTATTCGACCAGGCTGCCAGCTGAATGCCGGAACCCAGTTCCACACTGTCGTGCAGAACCGCTTTGTGCTTACGCAGCGTGTCGAAAGCCTGATAAACCTTAGTCATGGCATGCACCGGTGGAAGGAAGAATACGTCCAGTTTACGGGTTTTGGCAGCATCAGAGCCAGATTTAGCTGCTTTGGCGCAGAAAAAAATGCGCAAGAATCTGCAACTCACCGCAATCCGCTGCAAGCCAACGCCACCGACTTTCCGCACACTTCTCTCAGACCATTATTTTCGATGAGAGAAGTACATGAATGCACTGCTTTATATCTCCGTGATTATTATCTGGGGCACGACCTGGTTTGCAATTTATCTGCAACAGGGCGATGTGCCTGTGACGGTATCGATTTTTTACCGCTTCCTGCTGGCGGCGGTGATCATGCTGGTGGCGCTGCTGGCCGCCCGTCGTCTGCGTCGTCTGGCTCTGAAAGACCACCTGTTCTGCATGGTGCAGGGCTGCTGTGTCTTCGCCTTCAACTTTTACTGTTTCTATCACGCCGCGTCTTACATCACCAGCGGGCTGGAATCAGTGATTTTTTCGATGGCGGTGCTGTTTAACGCCTTTAACGGCATGCTTTTTTTCCGTCAAAAACTGGCACCGGCGGTGATCCCGGCATCCCTTCTCGGGCTGGCGGGGATCGTCACGCTGTTCTGGCATGATTTGAGTGCCGCACACATCGCGCCTGAATTGCTGAAAGGCATCGGCCTTAGCCTGCTTGGCACTTACGGTTTCTCGCTGGGCAATATGATCAGCGCCCGCCATCAGCGCCGCGGTCTGGACGTGCTCTCGACCAACACCTACGCAATGTTCTACGGCACCGCAGTGATGGGTGCACTGAGCCTGTTTCAGGGCGCATCATTTGCCATCGATCTGACTCCGCAGTATCTCGGCTCGCTGGTCTATCTTTCGGTATTCGGCTCGGTACTCGCTTTCGGGATTTACTTCACGCTGGTAGGCCGCATCGGTGCCAGTCAGGCCGCCTACAGCACCCTGCTGTTCCCACTGGTCGCCCTGACGGTTTCCACCTTCTACGAAGGCTATCAATGGCACACCAACGCCGTCATCGGGCTGGCGCTGATCCTGCTCGGTAATCTGGTGATGTTCTGCCGCCCGGGTTGGCTGGAAATGTTCAGGCGGAAGGTAGCGGTAGTTTGAGACGAATAACCTCCTTACATAAAAATTAGCTCGACAGAATCACTCCTCATCATGCATACCTGAAAGGCCGCATCCAGCGAGATGCGTGCCCTGCAAATAAAAATGAGGATATAAAGATGCCATTTGTTCGTATTGATATGGTCGAAGGAAAACCCGAAACCTACCGCAAAACCGTGGGCGATACCGTTTACGAGGCATTGCGTGCCCAGATGAACGTACCGGAAAACGACCGGTTTATTGTCATCGCCGAACACTCTCCGGAAGAAATGATGATTTCTCCGGACTATCTGGATATCCAGCGTAGCCCAAACTGTATCGTCATTCAGATCACGCTAAATACTGGCCGTACAGTGGAAATGAAAAAAGCCTTCTATCACGCCGTTGCTTATGGCCTGCATGAAAGAGTGGGTTTGCGTCTGGAAGATGTGTTTATCAGTCTGGTGGAAGTGCCGAAAGAGAACTGGTCCTTCGGCAATGGTGAAGCACAGTACGCGTGATTTACAGTTATGCCCTCAAATAATCCCCCCGTTCGCCTTCAGCGTTTGCCCGTTAATCCACGCACCGTCGGGACCCGCGAGGAAGGCGACGACGGAGGCGATGTCTTCGGGCTGTCCGAGGCGTTGGAGCGGCGCGATTTTAGCGATATTTTCAATCAACTGCTCAGATTTGCCGTTTAGGAATAAATCCGTTGCCGTCGGACCGGGCGCTACCGTGTTCACGGTAATATTGCGGCCACGCATTTCTTTAGTCAGGACACGGCTCAGCGCTTCCACTGCGGCTTTCGTCGCGGCGTAGACGCCATACGTCGGCTGATATAAACCCACCACGCTGGATGAGAAATTGATAATGCGGCCCCCGTCGTGCAGGTTTTTTGCCGCTTCGCGCAGAGTGTTAAAAGTGCCTTTCAAATTGATGTCGATGAGGCGGTCAAACGCTGCGTCGTCGGTGTCTGCAATCGCGGAGAGCGTCATGATCCCGGCGTTATTGACCAGCACATCCACGCCGCCAAACGCCTGTTCTGCGCGGGCAAACATCATGCGGACAGCGACTGCATCGCTGACATCAGCCGGTATGCTGACCGCTTTTCCGCCCGCTTTTTCGATCTTACTCACCACCGCATCCGCCTCTGCCGCGCCGCGGGCATAGTTCACGATGACCGTGAAGCCGTCCTGCGCGAGCCGCTCTGCGATTGCTGCACCAATGCCGCGCGATGCGCCGGTCACCAGCGCCACCTTGTTTTGAGTCGAAGAGGTCATGGGGTGTTTCCTTAAGGATAATTATCGTTCAGTGAACCAAGCATAGCGGATTGACGCTGCCGGATAATTACCCGATATTCGATATCACTATCCGGTAAAGGCGAACAATCATTATGGATAAACTCGAGAGCATGCGGCTGTTTACCCGCGTGGTGGAACTGCGCAGTTTTACGCAGGCCGCAGAGGATCTGAGTCTCAAACGCTCAACGGTGACTGATGCCATCAAGCAGCTGGAGGCCAGGCTTAACGTACGTTTGCTACAACGAACGACGCGCCACGTCAGTCCGACGCTGGATGGTGAAGCTTATTATCAGCGCTGCCTGCGCATTCTGGCCGACGTGGAAGATGCAGAGATGGCTTTCGCCGGTGCGCAACCGAAAGGGCTGCTGCGGGTGGATGCGCACGGGACGCTGGCGCGACATTTTTTGTTGCCCGGCCTGCCGGATTTTCTGGCGCAGTATCCTGATATCGAGTTTTATCTGAGCGAAGGTGACCGGCTGGTGGATTTAGTCCGCGAAGGTATCGACTGCGTGATCCGCGCCGGTGAGCTGAAAGACAGCGATATGGTGGCCCGCCCGCTGGGAACGCTCGCTGAAATCACCTGCGCCAGCCCGAACTATCTGCAACGTTTCGGTATCCCCAACTCGCCTGATGATCTCAGCACTCACCGGATGATTGGTTACCGCTCAAGCGCGACCGGTGGCCTGTTGCCGCTGGTGTTTCAGATGCAGGGAAAATCGCGTGACGTGATGCTGCCGGCCAGCCTGTCGGTCAGCGGCGCAGAAAGCATGAAAGAAGCGGCACGGCGAGGGATGGGGATCATTCAGGTACCTAAGTACGGCCTGGAGGAGGATCTGGCTCAGGGAAAACTGGTGCACATTCTGGCGAATTTCCCGGTGGGTTCAATGCCAGTTTCCCTGCTTTATCCGCGCAACCGGCAGCTTTCGCCCCGCGTGCGGGTGTTTATCGACTGGATGGTCAAAGAGTTTGCCAGGCGTAATGCACTGCTGGCGGGATAGACCGTTCGGGTGTATTCAGAGTAAGTTAGAAAATACACGTTTGGGAGAATCGCTGATGACTACACCTGCTGTACTGCTGCATATCGGCAGCGAAGAAACGCTGATTACCATCAGAAATACTGACGGCAAAGACAAAACCCTGCCAATGACGCTCGGCTCGCAGCTGACTTCCGTCGGTTATTTTCGTCACTCACCGCCAACCCCGGATGAAATGGAAACTGCGATCATGGTGGTCGAAGATGAGATCAGTCGCATCCGTCATGACATCCCGCACGGCGCACAGTTATTTAGCAGTGACAACGATATCCGCGCACTGGCCCGGATTGCCGGTGTGGCAGAAAATGAAGTGATGACGCTCTCCGTCGAGGCCGTCGAACGCACATTCGACCGGCTGGCTTTGGTGATTAATGGCCGACCTGCACACTTTGAAGGTTTACCCGACGGCAATGATTTCGCTGCCACTTTGCTGATTCTGCGAGAGTTTATGCATCATCTGCAATTTTCAGACATTGTGCTGAAAGGCACGAAGTTTGAGATGGTATGAGGAGGGTTTACAGCCTCTCGCGAGGCTGTTTTGAAACGCTATCAGAACGTCGTTGAACTTTTTTGTAGCTGATCAGGATCAGCTTCCAGCAACACGAGACTGCTCAGATCCGGCAACGAGTGCTTTGTCAGGTAATCCTGAAATGACATCCGGGATTTATCATTTTCCCAGGCTGATTGCAGCTTACCGAGCAAATCGGTGGTTTTCGACGTTTCCACCGGCGTGGTGGTGTCTGACTCGAGCCATCCCTTCACATACTTTTGGATATGCGTGGACGTACTGGCGGTCTGATCCACCGATGCACTCACCAAGGCTCCCTTCTGATACTGGATATTCGTGGCGCTCTCTGCTTTATCATTAATCTGATAATACAGGTAATTCTGCGAATTACGGTCAGTCGTCAGGTTGAGCTTTAAGCCTGGTGTCAGCGATTTGTGGTAGCTGGCAACCAGATGAGACTGCTGTTTCTGCGAGATGTTGCGATCCTGCGTGCCGGTTCCTGTAATGCTGCTCGACTGCGAAACCTGATAGGAGAAGGTGTCCACTTCGTCAGGACGCATCGGGTTGGTTTTATCCCCCGGCGTCTGTGAGATTGACGCTGTGAAATCTGCCAGCCCGGAGACCATGTTTTTATCAGTCTTCGTCAGTGAGAAATATACCGGCTCTTTACCGCTGCTTTTGTGCGTCGTCGACGTCTCACCATAATTGCTGTTCAGCGCCGTGAAGGCATCTTTGAACATCGACATCAGCGAATCATTGGCGTTGCCGCGCACACCCGCACTGTCGAACTGCTTCAGATACTGATTCAGCGCCTGCGTCTGCTGGCTGTCGGTGCCCAGAAGTGCGCGCTTACTCATGTCCACGCTGATATCTACAGTGCCGTCAATCCCGGAAGATTTCGCCGAACGGGTACTGGCATCAGCGTGGAAATCCAGCGTCTGCGTATTGTCCGTGCCCAAGCTGGCGTGCAGATCAACAAACGTCAGCACCGAGGTATCAAACTTCGTCAGGCCGCTCAGATCGAGCTTCGGCGGCTGCGCCGTCAGCCCATCAATAGCTTTCTGAAAACCGTCGGCCATCTTCGCCAGCGCTTGCCTGTCGGTATCACTCAGCGTGCCTTTGCTGACGTTGACCTGCACACCAAGGCCGTCATCATCACTCCCGAGTGTGATCTCCACCAGCGCGCCGCTGGCGGTTTTGATGCTCAGGCTGATCTGATTGTCAGCTTTAGTGTGCAGTTGCGATTGCTTAGAAACGGTCGCCAGCGACGAGGCAGAATCCGCCTGCGATGCAGATGTCTGTCTGATGACGGACTGCGAATAATTTCCGCCATTTTGTGCAAAGCGCTCCATCAGCGCCGAACCGAGACCGGCAAAACGCGCCGCATTCCCGGAGGCACTGAAGTTACCTGCGAGTTTTGAAGAAAGAAGATCACCTGAAGCACTTTCCCAGACCAAAGCCGGCCGGGTGATGGTGTAAACCGGCGTACTGGTTGTCGTCTGACCGAGGGTAACAGCGGTCGACTGCGGAGTAGCAGCCGGCTGTTGAACCACAGCGGAGGACACCGTCGCCGTTGTTTTTATTGCGGTTACCAGTGGCATAACCGACTGATTTCCTGCCAGAGAATTGATTGTCATGCCGATAAGTCCCTATGTTTTCTGCGCATAGCGCCAGTGGATATCATGATCCTACTGATGCTATTTTCGGCAAAAACGCAGAGAACTTTACGGTTGATGAAAGGGGAATACGGGGGACACGCCTCTTCAGATCACAAATTAAGAGAGATTATTCCAGCGGCCCGCCCAAAATAGTTTCGCACATGCCGGAGAGAATACGTTCGCCCGTTTCCTGTTTCAGGTCTTCGTACCATTGTTCGGTCACCGCCATTTCTTTGCCGTGGGTAACGTCGCAACGCTTGCGCGCCTTCAGCACCAGGTCCTTCACGCGATACGCGCGTTTTTCCTGATAGCGTAGTAGTGCATCTTCAATCCCCAACGAATTAGTTTGCAGCATGTTCGCCAGCACGACGGCATCTTCCATCGCCGCGCAGCCGCCCTGCCCGATGTCCGGCGTGGTGCTATGGCCGGAATCCCCCAGCAGTGCAATGCGCCCCTTCACCAGTTGCATAAACGGGTCGATGTCGTGGATTTCCACGCGGTTGGTGGTTTGCGGATTGATCATCCCGATGAGTTTCTGCACCGGCGCAGCCCATCCGGCAAAATAACGCTGTAAATCGTCGCGCAATGTGTCGCGGTCTTCCGGCAAACCTTTGGGCAGCGGCACGTCGAAGAAGAAGTAGAAACGGTTGCCGCTCACCGGCATCAGGGAAACGCGTTTCCCTTCACCAACAAACGTCGTCCACTGATCGGCGGGCGCGATGCTTTCGTCGATTTCCACCAGCCCGTTCCAGTTAACGTAACCGGCATAGCGGCGCTCAGTGGCGTAGCCAAGCACGCGCTGACGGATCACAGAATGAGTGCCGTCGGCGGCGATCAGTAAATCGCCGGTGGCGGAAGTACCGTCGTCAAACCAGGCGGTGACGCTGTCGGCTGACTCTTCAATGTGCGTCACGCGCTTGCCGAACTGCACCTTGTCGCGCCCATAAGTATCGAGCAACATCGACTGTAGCTCGGCACGCGACACCGGATAAGGCTGTTCGCCGACGCTCTGGATTAGCGGATCCATACTGAATCGCGTCATGGTCTGGCCTTGCTGATATTCTTTGTACGCCATGAAGCGCATTTGCCCGCCGAGCGCCCGCAGCGCGTCTTTCATGCCAAGATAATTCAGGCATTTCACACCGTTTGGCCAGATTGAAATGGCCGCGCCGACCGGTTTGATCTCTTTCACCGCCTCGTATACAGCGGTCTCGATACCAAAACGCTTCAGCGCAATCGCCGCACACGTACCGCCAATACCGCCACCAATCACGATCGCTTTCATGTTTTTCTCCTTGAAGTCTCACAAGGAAAAAGCAATTTCTGTACCACAACGGCGATTGGCCACAAATGGCTTGTATACAATCTTAAGTCCAATCGCCGGACGTGTAAGGAGTACAGCTTGCGCTACAACGAGGCGCAATGGTGGCGCAAAATCGTTGCAATGAACCAGTCTGGTGCGCGAGGGCGAAGGTTGATACTCTCCAATCTATTCATATTTTAAATACCGTAACCAGAAGTAGTGATGAAATGAATCGCTATCCGATGTTCAGCCCTCAGCAGTTACTCAGTTTTGTCGCCGTCTGCGAGACAGGCAGCTTTACCCGTGCCGCCGATCGCGTCTATTTATCGCAATCGACGGTCAGCCAGCAAATCCGCCGCCTGGAAGAGGCGCTCGGTAAACCGTTATTAGAGCGCACGTCGCATCAGGTACAACTCACCGAAGAAGGTGAACGGCTGCTTGGCTACGCGCGCCGTATTATCGCGCTCAACGGCGAGGCACATGATGCCCTGAGCGATCAGTGGCGTGACGGCGTAGTCCGCCTCGGCGTGCCAGAAGATTTTGCCGCTGCTACCACTTCACTGCTGGCGCAATTTTGCCGCGAGCATCCGCATATCCGGCTCGACGTCACCAGCGGGCTGAGCCACGAGCTGAGGCGCGCGTGGCAGCAGGACATGCTGGATATCATTCTGGTGAAGCAACTGACCGGCGAGAAAGCCAACGCGTCGCGCCCCGAGCCGATGCTGTGGCTCGACAGCGCAGAGTTTCCGGCGTTTGAGCGCGATCCGGTGCCGTTGGTGCTGTTTCCGCTCAATGCGCTGTATCGCGACGAACTGTGTCAGGCGCTGGACGCCATCGGGCGCAGCTGGCGAATAAGCTACAGCAGCGCCAGCCTTGCTGCGCTGGTCGCCGCAAGCGCCGCCGGACTGGGTGTTACGCTATTGCCCGCCAGCTGCCGCCTGCCGGAGCATCGAATTTTGGGTGCTGAGAACGGATTGCCGCCAATCGATAACGTCGAACTGGCGCTGTTTTATCGCCCCGACGCCACCCCTGCACAGATAGCGCTTGCCGAAAAATTACGGATATTTTGCCAGCTCAGCTAGCCATTGCGTTTTCCACTGGCTGGCAGTGGCAAATATCGCAGCCGGAACCGGCGGGATATTTTAGGGTGATGGGAAAAGCAGCATCCTCTGAGCATCATGATTAAGGAATTCGACGTGCAAAATCCTCAGCAACAAAGTCGCAGAAACTTTCTCTCTCACAGCGCCAAAATCACCGCCACCAGCGCGCTGCTGGCCACCGGTATGGCCTCGGCGTCTACTCTCGGCGCGGGTGAAAAACAAGAAAAATGCGAAAACACCGGCCAGATAACCACAATATCCACGCCTCACTACCTGCTGCGTAATGTCAGGCTGGAAGAAGGGTTTGAGCGCGAAGGCGATATGATCATCGGCACGCGGACCGGGCTGTACAATTTGGAGATCAATAACGGCAAGATCGTTGCTATTCAGCCCACCAACGGCGCATCGCCCGGCATGTTGCCAGCCTTTGATGCCAAAGGATTACTTCTGCTTCCCGCCACGCGCGACATGCATATTCACCTCGATAAAACGTTTTACGGCGGCAAATGGGAAGCGCCGCGCCCGCGCAAGGGCAAAACGATCATGGATATGATTGCCCGCGAGCAAGTGCTGATCCCAAAACTGTTGCCGACGTCGGTCGAACACGCCGAGGCGATCATCGGCCTGTTGCATTCCAAAGGCACCACTGTGGCGCGCAGCCACTGCAATATCGATCCGGTTAGCGGTCTGAAAAGCCTCGAACATCTGAAAATAGCGCTGGAAAAACATCAGCAAGATTTCAGCTGTGAAATCGTGGCATTTCCACAGCACGGTTTACTGCATTCCAAAGTCGATGGCCTGATGCGCGAAGCAATGCAGATGGGCGTGCAGTACGTTGGCGGTCTGGATCCGACCAACGTCGACGGTGCGATGGAAAAATCGCTGGACGCGATGTTCCAGATTGCGCTCGATACCCAGAAAGGTGTGGATATTCATCTGCATGAAACCACACCAGCTGGGATCGCTGCGGTCAAATACATGATTCAGACCGTGGAGAAAAACCCGCAACTGAAAGGCAAAGTGACGCTCAGCCACGGTTTCGCGCTGGCGATGATGCAGGGCAAAGAACTTGAAGAAGTGATCGCGGGGCTTTCCGAACAGCAGTTCACCGTCGCCTCCACCATCCCGCTTGGAAAACTGAACATGCCGCTGCCACAGCTGAGCCAAAAAGGTGTCTTCGTTATGACTGGCACCGACAGCGTGATCGACCACTGGTCACCGTTCGGCACCGGCAGCATGTTGGAAAAAGCCAGCCTGTACGCCCAGCTCTACGGCAACTCCGACGAATTTGGCCTTACGCGCTCTCTCGCCATCGCCACCGGCAACGTTCTGCCACTCGACGACGCCGGTCAGCGCCAGTGGCCTGCCATCAACGATAGCGCCGAAATGATCCTGGTCGACGCCAGCTGCTCAGCGGAAGCCGTTGCGCGGGTGTCAGAGGTTAAAGCAACGTTCCATCAGGGCAGGCTGGTCTTTGGGGCTGTTGGGAAAGTTTGATATTCAGAAAGAAGTAAACCCAGAAACTAAAAAGCCCCTCGCGGGTGGACTGACCCCATAAAGTTGGACAGTTCATGTTAAGCCCCTTTAAGAGCTTATAATTGTGTTGCCGGATTGCGGCAACAAAAACCAGATACGTCACCTCTGAGGGGAGCGGGTATCTGGTGAAATCGGTTATCGCAACTTATTCTGGCACTGACGTGCCTCTTATGCACAGTGCTTTCAGGTAGGCAATAAATATCCATTTTTTAACTTTCTGCATTCCACCATGCGTTAATTGCGTATTCCGATGTTTTCGGCCAGTGATCCCGGTATTCACCGGCGGCCACGGCCCGGCCGTGCGGTAACCTATTGCGGCAATTGAGGAAATTTTAGTTAAGTCCCGGACGGTGTATGATGTGGCAATAAACAGCATAAAGAGTAAGGGATATTCTGAATGGACACAGAAGCACAGGCCATGAAAGCGCTGGCCATGGAAATTGCGGCGGCGGCTCAGCAGGCGGCGGCCGGACCATCGGGCTGCAAAGCGTGCGAGCGAAAGGGCGTGCCCATTCTGCCACTGCGAGTGGCTGTGATGCTGAATCATACGGTGAGAACCGACTGGCATCCCGCTGTTCCGAAGCAGGATGTTGAACTGACCGGCGGTGCATTCAAATACGGCCTGCGCACCCTGCGCATGGGCTATCTGTACGTCCTGCTCGATAACAGCGTCTGGGAAGGTTATGAAGTGACGGCGGATGGCTGTCTGCGTTATTTCAATGCGAATGAAATGCCTGAAGGCGGTACGGTAATTCCGTTGTCAGCGCGCTGCCGGCAGGCTCATCATGATATCAAATGCAGCTTCCTGCATATCGACAACTACAAGGACAGAACGGTCTGGCTGGCGTTCAGCAGTGATGCCTGGAGTCCTGAGGTGCTGAAGGGATACCAGAGCGGCGACCGTCCGGCCAGTCGCTTTACCAGACTCACCGTCAGTAAAGAGGGCAAGGTAACGGCGGAAGGCGCTCTGGTGGTGGACACCTCCCTGTCGGCGCTGACCCAAAATGTGGCGGAGTATGCGACGGAATTTTTCCCCAATACGGCGACGGTCGGGGGTAACGTCAAAGGCGGCGCGCACGGTTTTTATTCCCGCAAGCACCCCATCAAACTCCACGCCCTGAGCAACTACGTCAACCAGCTCACTGACCAGTACAAATGTCCGGTGACGGCCGTGCCGGTGGATGATGTGGTGGGGGTGGTGCAGGAGCTGAATGTCGGGCGACTGATGTTGCTGGAAGAAGCGAACGAATATATCGAAGAACCCTGCGTATTCCATAAGCACGCGATATCGAAGGCCATCACCTGGTATCTCGGGGTGATAAAAAAAGGCATTGAGGAAAGCAGCCAGCCGCGGAATGAATCTGCCGGGCCGGCAATAGGAGGCTATGGTCCGGTCACCATTCCTAAAACGCAGGTGGCAGAGGAGACCTTTGCCCGCCAGTATGCCCGGCTCCTGGAGAGCTATGATGAACCGGCCAGAGCGGCATTTGCGCAGGATTTCGACAGCCATTTCACCACACCGATGAAACTCTTTACGGCAATAGATAAAGACCTGGCGGCCTGGTATCAGCATGAATTATGGCGAAGGGTGATAGAGCAGGATTATGCCCCGGAGAGCTGTGCTTCTGGCTGGGCCTGGCAGATGCTGACCGTGGCGGCCTGTGTGCAGGGGGGAGCGATGAGTGAGGCGACCGATAAGGTCTGGCGTGAGCAGTGGCTGAATACCGCCACGTCGCCGGCGTACCTCGGTTTTACCGGGATGCAGACCTCGCTGATGGGAACTCTGTTCAGTGGTGCCAACGTTTACGGCGACTTAAAAACGGGCACCACCGCGGATGAGTTCGGCAGTATCCTGAAAAACTCCGCTATTCAGCGAGGGTTTGCCACCCGCCTGGTGGCGCTGAGCGGCTCGCTCAGCCGGCCGGGAATGACAGTGTCAGCTGCCACCCGCAAAGGTTATATGGCCATGACACAGGGCGCGATGCTGACGGCCGGGGAGTCCACAGTGGTGGTGACGTGGCATACCACGCTGCGGAAGCTGAAGCGCCGGCTGAAATATGATGCGGTCCTGCGTCAGATGGTGTCGAAAAATAACGCCACCTTTGAGGTAATCAGCGAGCAGCTCGACCTGAAGGCGCCTGCACGGGGCGGTAGCGGCCTGTTGGTGGATGAGCTGATGGGAATACACGGAAAAATGCAGGATACCCCGGTCCGGGTGGAGTTCAGCATCCCGGGAACAACGGATGAAATCCAGAGGGTCTTCCCGCAGCTGAACCACGCCGGCACCACGTCCGGGAACCTGCCGGTGCTGAATGAACTCGATGACGTCTTTATTTCGGATATGTCGCTGCAGGGCAAGGAGCTGAAAGATCCGATATTCCGTGCCAGCTATGCGCAGATAGCAAAGCTGAATGAACGGACCATGCGCATGCTCAGCGGGGACGGTTTTGGTCTGATTATGGGGGCGGGGCTGATGGCGCTGCAGGTGGGAAATATGCAGCATCTGGGGGAGGAGTTACGGCAGTCTGTCGGGACCAGCGTAGACGCAGCGGCGGATACCGCCATTACTACGCTGTTGTTCATTGAGGGGATGTCTGAAGTGTCCGGGTTTGCCTCAAAGCTGGCGGTGAAACTGAACTGGGTGGTGCTAAGTGAAGCACAGCAGGTGCCGCCGCTGGTGAGATTTGGCGGAGTGCTGGGAGGGATAGCGGCGGTCATTGATGGTGTTAGAAATATTTATCATGGGGTGAATTCCTGGGGACAAGGGGATAAAGCAGCAGCTATTGCCTACGACCTGGCTGGGGGGGCAATGGGCGTTGGTGGCGTTATTTCCGTTGTTTATGGTATTCGAGGGATTTTTGCCTTACTGGGAACGGAAAGTTTCAGTTTTATGGGGCTGGGTCCGGTGGGCCTAGCGACCCTGCTGCTGCTGTCGGGCATGGCGCTGGCGTATGAGGCCAGCGAGTTGCGGAGTACAGCGTTTGAAATCTGGCTGCGGCGGACCTGTTTTGGTATCCCTAACGGGGCAGTCGATGCCCTGCCGGTGTGGCATACCGACAGCCTGGAAGATATGGGCGAGGCTTTGATGGAAATTCGGGCGATAGCCGGCGGGATGGTGGCCGATGTGGCCTTTGCGTCAGACGTGGATATCCTGACCGGGAACCCGACAGTGAAGGGGATGGATTACCGGCGGGTGGACTTCCGGGTGAGTATGCCGGGCTGGGTGGACGGAAGCGGCGGCTGGTCGGTACAGCTTACCGGGAATGGAAAGACACTGTTCTCTGAATCAGATAATGCGCCGGGGACCGGGGATCATTATCAGCACAGTGGCCCGGAAGGATATTACAGACACGAATGGCGGCGTGACGGTGTGATGGGCGATGATGGTGAGGAAAAAGGCCCCTGGTGCCTGAGTCTGATGGTCAGCGTCTGGGTTCCAGCCGGCAGTACCCCTGAGGTCACACTGAGTACGGCATACTGGCCGGACAGCCAGGACCCGGACAACAAACTGGGCATGACGATCAGCGCGACACAGGGATGACAGATTATGGGCAAGATTAAACGGCGGCTCGAGAAACAGACAGAACGCGAAGCGCGGTATCGTCCGCGCTTAACCCCCCCGGTGAAGAACTGGAGTGGCGATTTACCTGAGCGTGCGGAAGAC
Source organism: Enterobacteriaceae bacterium Kacie_13 (assembly GCA_013457415.1). NCBI lineage: Bacteria > Pseudomonadati > Pseudomonadota > Gammaproteobacteria > Enterobacterales > Enterobacteriaceae > Enterobacteriaceae bacterium Kacie_13. The sequence goes on along the minus strand of CP045665.1, from coordinate 401,665 downwards.
TGCGGTTTTCCGCCGAAACTGATTTGGCGGAATGAGCTCAACGATGTATGGATGGAGATCCCGCGTTATGTGAATTTTGGTTGGGGAGGGATGTGGCCAGCGTCATTTTTACCATTCATCGTTCCGATTTCTTTAATTATCTGCATATTACAGCCTGGTATGATTACCTACCCTCCCGGATTATTAGCGTTAAGCATTGGCATATTGATTTCATCGTCCTTTGCCATATACCAATTAAAATCTCTTCTTTTTGAACCTCGTGGCGCACCTGTCCGTTTCAATCGTAAGCGGCAGAAAGTCTATGTTTACGAATTCAAGAAAAGCTTCTTACCCTGGAAGCGCTGGCATCCTGTGATTAAGGTGTTTGACTGGGCCGACATTCACGGCGAGTGGGTGATGATGCGGGGGCATGCTGACTGGGGACACCGTATCTACTGCGCGGTCTGCAAACCCGGCACACTGGAGGTGGTGGATCGCTTTATTCTGACCTGGACCGTTGGCGGAACGGATACCGCGGGGGGCTTATGGAGTTTCTGCCGTCACTACATGGAGAAAAAACCGGTACCGACTGCGCCGGTGTATCCTGACAAGCCCCGCGACTGGACGCCGTTTAAAACGGTTCAGTGGCCTGCGGATGTGGATAGCGAATCCAGTACAGCACCGGAATGATCTTGTTGATAACGAGGGATGACAGATTATGGGCAAGATTAAACGGCGGCTCGAGAAACAGACAGAACGCGAAGCGCGGTATCGTCCGCGCTTAACCCCCCCGGTGAAGAACTGGAGTGGCGATTTACCTGAGCGTGCAGAAGACTGCGGTTTTCCGCCGAAACTGATTTGGCGGAATGAGCTTAACGATGTATGGATGGAGATCCCGCGTTATGTGAATTTTGGTTGGGGAGGGATGTGGCCATTATCGCTTTTACCCGCCATCGTCCCGATCTTTTTTCTTTTTTTTGTATTCCAACCTGGAGTTGCTTCTTATACAGCAGCATTATTTTTATTTGGCATTGGTATTGCTGTCTCATTATCATTTTTCATCTATACCCTCAAATCAGTTCTGTTTGAACCTCGTGGCGCACCTGTCCGTTTCAATCGTAAGCGGCAGAAAGTCTATGTTTACGAATTCAAGAAAAGCTTCTTACCCTGGAAGCGCTGGCATCCTGTGATTAAGGTGTTTGACTGGGCCGACATTCACGGCGAGTGGGTGATGATGCGGGGGCATGCTGACTGGGGACACCGTATCTACTGCGCGGTCTGCAAACCCGGCACACTGGAGGTGGTGGATCGCTTTATTCTGACCTGGACCGTTGGCGGAACGGATACCGCGGGGGGCTTATGGAGTTTCTGCCGTCACTACATGGAGAAAAAACCGGTACCGACTGCGCCGGTGTATCCTGACAAGCCCCGCGACTGGACGCCGTTTAAAACGGTTCAGTGGCCTGCGGATGTGGATCGCGAATCCAGTACAGCACCGGAAGGATCTTGTTGATAACGAGGGATGACAGATTATGGGCAAGATTAAACGGCGGCTGGAGAAACAGACAGAACGCGAAGCGCGGTATCGTCCGCGCTTAACCCCCCCGGTGAAGAACTGGAGTGGCGATTTACCTGATCGTGCGGAAGACTGCGGTTTTCCGCCGAAACTGATTTGGCGGAATGAGCTTAACGATGTCTGGATGGAGATCCCGCGTTATGTGAATTTTGGCTGGGGAGGGATGTGGCCAATGATAATTTTATCCGCCCTACCGCTATTTATTAGTGTTTATTTTCTTACTTTGCCGGGTGTTATATCAGACATGCGAGGATGGCTTGTTTTTGGTACTAGTACATTCTTTTCATTGTCGTTTTTTACATACTTCCTAAAAATGATTTTATTTGAACCTCGTGGCGCACCTGTCCGTTTCAATCGTAAGCGGCAGAAAGTCTATGTTTACGAATTCAAGAAAAGCTTCTTACCCTGGAAGCGCTGGCATCCTGTGATTAAGGTGTTTGACTGGGCCGACATTCACGGCGAGTGGGTGATGATGCGGGGGCATGCTGACTGGGGACACCGTATCTACTGCGCGGTCTGCAAACCCGGCACACTGGAGGTGGTGGATCGCTTTATTCTGACCTGGACCGTTGGCGGAACGGATACCGCGGGGGGCTTATGGAGTTTCTGCCGTCACTACATGGAGAAAAAACCGGTACCGACTGCGCCGGTGTATCCTGACAAGCCCCGCGACTGGACGCCGTTTAAAACGGTTCAGTGGCCTGCGGATGTGGATCGCGAATCCAGTACAGCACCGGAAGGATCTTCCTGAGATCCTTTTTGCTCTGCGAGTAATTTCTTGCTCTGTAAACGAAAAAACCGCCAGAAGGCGGGTTGGTTCGGTAATCCCCCCGAAAAACCTGAGCTAAATAGTTTTCGGATAATGATCGATAGTCGTCATTATATTCGTTATTTTCAAGAGGAATTTTTGTACTGTGCTTATCCAAAAGATCGACCACTTTCACTGCATGGTTATCAATAAGGTTTATTCTTTCCTTGCGTTTCGGCCTCAGCACCATAAAAATATGTTTTGTATCAGCCTGCTTTGAATGGAATAGCATGTTTGCAAGCCATCCAATATAATTAGAAAATGTAGTCAACCGGTTATAAGATGTTTTGGATGATACTAAATTCTCTTTATTAATGACGGGAGAAAATCTTGCTCCTTCTGTTTTACCTGACGATGGCATTTTCTTTCTCAGAGAATTAAGAAGAAATGTAAAATTCACTTCTTTTAATATTGCACTACGATACTTAGCCAGTCCAGTTATTCCCTCCACCTCATTCCTCTCGAGAAATGCTCCCCGCTTACATCTATCCTCGATGTTGATATCAAGAATATCCATAATTTCATAAAAGAGTTTAATATGTTCAAATTCTTTATAACAGGTGTTAGCAGTATCAGAGCGATTACAATGATAAAGGGTTACAAACAGATTGGGATAATACATGGGCAATAAATCATCACCAAAAAAAATGGAGTAGTTTTCACCTGAATTAAACGGGAATCGTTTAATATTCATCTGAACCCCCTTAACAATCTTACAAGGTAGTTCATAACCGGATTTAAAGACAAAAAAAACTTACGAATATTTATAATATCTATTCGTAAGTTTCAATTAATGTTCTAATTTTAAATGAGTATTTTGTAATTTTTTACAAAATCTACTCTCTGGTAAACGCTAGAACGGGATATCGTCGTCGAAATCCATTGGTGGTTCGTTGTTCTGTGCTGGCGCGTTGTTTTGCGCAGCCGGACGAGCCTGCTGGCCGCCGCTGAACTGGTTACCGCCTTGTGGCTGCTGAGGCTGACCCCAACCGCCCTGCTGGCCGCCGCCTGCTGCCTGACCGCCACCTGCTGGCGCGCCGCCGCCGCTTGCACGACCGCCGAGCATCTGCATGGTGCCGCCTACGTTAACGACGACTTCGGTGGTGTATTTTTCAACGCCAGCCTGATCGGTCCATTTGCGGGTTTGCAGTGCACCTTCGATGTAAACCTGAGAACCTTTCTTCAGATATTCACCGGCAACTTCGGCCAATTTGCCGAACAACACTACGCGGTGCCATTCCGTTTTTTCTTTCTGCTCGCCGGTGGCTTTGTCACGCCAGCTTTCGGAAGTCGCCAGTGTCATGTTAGCCACTGCGCCGCCGTTTGGCATGTAGCGGATTTCTGGATCTTGTCCGAGATTACCGACGAGAATAACTTTGTTTACGCCTCTGCTGGCCATGTGGATTCTCCTGATGATGTATGTCGTGGTTGAAACCACAATCCGAGGTGTGGAAGGTCACACTTTGCAGCATTATAACCATAAAACGATACCTTCGTACCATGGATGTCTAAGGTTGCGGCATTCTTTCCAGATTGTTCAGCAAACGTTCCGCTGTTACATCGAGTACTGGATATACATTCAGGTTTCGGGGTGGCATAGACTGTGATTTGTGTCATAATTGCGCGTTACGTTCTTCTCTGTGCCCGATTCGCTGACCGGCGCGATGCAACATTTTCCGACGGTCACCGGCACGGTGAGCTATCAAGTTAATCCGGGAATGATGAATGGATAAGATCGAAGTTCGGGGCGCACGCACCCATAATCTCAAGAATATCAACCTGATTATCCCGCGCGACAAACTGATTGTTGTCACCGGCTTATCGGGATCTGGCAAGTCCTCTCTGGCGTTCGATACACTGTATGCCGAAGGCCAGCGCCGCTACGTTGAGTCGCTGTCTGCCTATGCACGCCAGTTTTTATCCTTAATGGAAAAACCGGACGTCGACCACATTGAAGGTCTGTCTCCGGCGATTTCGATTGAGCAAAAATCCACATCGCACAACCCGCGTTCAACCGTCGGGACCATCACGGAAATCCACGACTACCTGCGTCTGCTGTTTGCCCGAGTGGGAGAACCGCGCTGCCCGGATCATAATGTTCCGCTGTCAGCTCAGACCGTAAGCCAGATGGTGGACAACGTGCTGGCGCAGCCGGAAGGCCAGCGTCTGATGCTGCTTGCCACGATCATCAAAGACCGTAAAGGTGAGCACACCAAAACGCTGGAAAATCTGGCCTCGCAGGGCTATATCCGTGCGCGTATCGACGGCGAGGTCTGCGATCTGTCTGATCCGCCGAAGCTGGAACTGCAGAAAAAACACACCATCGAAGTCGTGGTTGACCGCTTTAAAGTACGCGAGGATTTACAACAGCGCCTGGCGGAGTCCTTCGAAACCGCACTGGAGCTCTCCGGCGGTACCGCCGTGGTCGCCGATATGGATGACCCGAAAGCACCGGAAATGTTGTTCTCGGCGAACTTCGCCTGCCCGATTTGTGGCTACAGTATGAGCGAGCTCGAACCACGCATGTTCTCGTTCAACAACCCGGCCGGTGCCTGCCAGACCTGTGACGGTCTGGGCGTGCAGCAGTTCTTCGATCCGGAACGCGTAGTACAGAACCCGGAGCTTTCACTGGCCGGTGGCGCAATCCGGGGCTGGGATCGCCGTAACTTCTATTATTTCCAGATGTTGCGCTCTCTCGGCGAGCATTATGATTTTGATGTGGAAGCGCCTTACAACGAACTGAGCAGTGACGTGAAAAACGCCATCCTGCACGGTTCCGGCAAAACCACCATAGAATTCAAATACATTAACGATCGTGGTGATACGTCGATTCGACGTCATCCGTTCGAAGGCGTGCTGCACAATATGGAGCGCCGTTATAAAGAGACGGAATCCAGCGCGGTGCGTGAAGAGCTGTCGAAATACATCAGCAACCGTTCGTGCGCATCTTGTAAAGGCACACGTCTGCGGGAAGAAGCGCGTAACGTATTTGTTGAAGAAACCACGCTGCCGGAAATCTCTGATTTCAGCATCGGCCATGCGATGGATTTCTTCCGCAATATGAAACTCAGCGGTCAGCGCGCGCAAATCGCCGAGAAAGTGCTAAAGGAGATCGGCGATCGTCTGAAATTCCTGGTGAACGTCGGCCTGAATTATCTTTCGCTTTCCCGTTCAGCAGAAACGCTTTCCGGCGGCGAAGCACAGCGTATCCGTCTGGCGAGCCAGATCGGCGCCGGGCTGGTGGGCGTCATGTACGTACTGGATGAGCCATCTATCGGCCTGCATCAGCGCGACAACGAACGTCTGCTTGAAACGCTCATCCACCTGCGTGATCTCGGGAATACCGTGATCGTGGTGGAACATGATGAAGACGCGATCCGCGCCGCTGACCATATCATTGATATCGGTCCGGGCGCGGGGGTTCACGGTGGCCGTGTGGTTGCCGAAGGTACAGCCGACGATATCATGGCGCAGGAAGATTCCCTGACCGGCCAGTTCCTCAGCGGCAAACGTGAGATCTCAGTGCCCGCCCAGCGCGTGCCTGCCGATGCCACCAAAGTGCTGAAACTCTCCGGTGCCAAGGGCAACAACCTGAAAGACGTGACGCTGACGCTGCCGGTAGGGCTGTTCACCTGCATCACCGGTGTGTCCGGTTCAGGCAAATCAACGCTTATCAACGACACGCTGTTCCCGCTGGCTCAGCGCGAACTGAACGGCGCAACGCTGGCCGAAGCGGCGCCATACCGTGAAATTGAAGGTCTGGGGCATTTCGATAAAGTTATCGATATCGACCAGAGCCCGATTGGCCGTACGCCGCGATCTAACCCGGCGACCTACACCGGCATTTTCACGCCGGTTCGTGAACTGTTTGCCGGCGTGCCGGAATCTCGTTCACGCGGCTATACGCCTGGGCGTTTCAGCTTCAACGTCAAAGGTGGCCGCTGCGAAGCCTGTCAGGGCGACGGCGTGATCAAAGTGGAAATGCACTTCCTGCCGGACATTTATGTGCCATGCGACCAGTGCCGTGGTAAACGCTATAACCGCGAAACGCTGGAAGTAAAATATAAAGGCAAGAGCATTCACGAAGTGCTGGAAATGACCATCGAAGAAGCCCGTGAATTCTTCGATGCGGTGCCTGCACTGGCGCGTAAACTGCAGACGCTGATCGACGTTGGCCTGACCTATATCTGCCTCGGCCAGTCAGCGACCACGCTGTCCGGCGGTGAAGCCCAGCGTGTGAAACTGGCGCGAGAGCTTTCCAAACGCGGCACCGGTCAGACACTGTATATTCTTGACGAACCGACCACCGGCCTGCACTTTGCTGATATTCAGCAATTGCTGGAAGTGCTGCATCAGCTGCGCGATCAGGGCAACACCATTGTGGTGATTGAACACAATCTGGACGTGATTAAAACCGCGGACTGGATTGTCGATCTCGGGCCGGAAGGCGGCGCGGGCGGCGGGCAAATTCTGGTCGCCGGTACGCCGGAAACCGTGGCGGAGTGCAAAGAATCGTACACCGCCCGCTTCCTGAAACCGCTGCTGAAACGCCATCGTCAGCAGGCGAAGAAAACCGCTTAATCACTACGCAAAAGGCCTTCCCGATTGGGAGGGCCTTTTAGTTTTCAGTGGAATATCTGCCGCATTTTATTTTCCGGTCTTACAGCCCAAAACCGGTTCTGATTCGGGTGATCACATTCTCCAAAGAACCGCGCATATTCAGCGATTTCAAGTCGATGTTCTCATCAGGCAATCGCTTGAGAAAACGCTCCATGTCTGCACGAATACTTTCGGGAATGGCGACCGTGCGTCCTGTCAACTGACCTGATAAGCGGATAACATCATTGCGATGCTTACTCACCACCCTTGAATCAATTTGTTCTCCTGCTTCCTTACGGCCTGAAAGATCCAGCCACGCATTCATTTTAAAAGGAATTAAACGATCTGCACCGATATACGAGAGTAACTCCGTACGCTGAAGCCCTGCCCTGAGGAATGCATAATAGTCTTCATCGAGCAGAATCGCGGAGAGGCTGGAGACACCTTCATCGTTTGGTATCCGGGTAATCTGCGCGTCTTCCGGATGTTGAATTCCTTCAGGAGAGCGTGAGAAGAGTTCAATCTGGACGGGGAAACTGGCGTTTGCCGGCTTCTGAAATCGATAGAAAATAGGTTTTCCTTCACCCGTCTGACGGATCTCGTAGTTGCCAGACTTGATAAATTCCCAAAACAGACCCACAAAAGCTGGGGTAAGGGTCTCGATGATAAGAACGATATCAAGATCTTTTGTCACCCGGAAATCTTCACCTGCCTCATCCATGGTGATCCAGGACGCGACGCCACCTATGAGAACATATTGATCCTGATGGTCTTTAAAATGCTCGCCAAATAATTTTAATCCCCTAATGTCATCCATGAGTATTTTTCCTTAAATTCACTCAGAGCCAGTTGGACGCGTTCGTCCTGATTATCTTTCAAAGTCAGATAAAGCGATATTTCATCAACGATATGCGAAGACGCTTTAGGGCTCTGATAGGTCCAGATCTCAACCATCGCCATGGCTTCATCCACATGAGTCACTTCCTCAATTTTTCCATTTTTTAGCAGCGCGGAAAATACTTTTTGAGTCATCGCAAACACCGGCCTGGCAACACCTGCCAGCATTGTATATTCAGCCAAAGCGCTATCTCCGGCGAGGCAAATCCCCTCCTCCAGTGGCGGTATTTTATTAATCCAAACGGTCTTTTTGACCGGGCTACGCATCTTCGCCAATGCTCTTTGAAAGATTTCCGTTCGAGACATATTCAGCGAATAGAAACGGGTCGAAAAATCTCGCTTTTCTGTTAAGGTCAGAAGCCCAGATCCGGTAAGTTCAGAAATAGCTTTGGAAAGCGTCACTCGGCTGTACTTGTATTTACCCATCAACTTTTCTGCCGTGTAAATGGCATCAGGTTCATCAAGAGATTTATCAAATAAAAACTGGATTAGCATGGCCTGGGTGGCCGGTGAGAAATCGTTGTCTTCACCGATACTTTTTTTCCTGCTACGAAACGCTTCACGCAAATCCATTGCCAGTTCAGGAACAAAGAACTGTTTCCTGATAGCAATAAAATTGATGTGATGAGCAATCAGGCTGCGGCGTTCAGCCAGACTCAGACTTTCACTAACGTAGACGACGACCTGACCGGTGGTTTTTTCAATGACAGAAAGGCGTTTTCGAAGCGCGACAATCCCCGGATACTCGTCATCACGCTGCACAGCTGCCAGCAAGGTTAGAGGCTCTTCACCGGGGACTTGGATTCCCAATTCGTAGAAACGAAATGCTTCCTGCAAGTTAAAGGAAACATTAAGTTTAATTTCTATAAATGTGGTGCTAAAACCGAAGATAGATTCAAGGTATGCGACGAGCTGGGTGGTTTTCACTTTCTTTACCGCCAATCGTGTAAAGCAACTTACATCAGTGTAAATCTGATAAGTTATCATGTCAAAAAATGACTTTACACTATAACCTTTCTTCGATGAATACTGTCAACAACACCACCCCCGTGGCGTTGTTGATCACCTTACTTAAAAATCTTCTGCACAAATTCAATATAAGCCGGGCGCCAGACGTCCATTTCGTGGCCAAGATTCGGGTATTCGTGGTAATAGAATTTAATCTTTTTCTCTTCAAGCTCAGATTTCAGCCCCGCAATATCTTTGCCCGTCACTACATCTTTTTCCCCAACGACGACGGTGAAGTTTTTCAGCTGCGCGTTGATTTTCTCCGGTTCAGCGAAGCGTTTTGCCACGTCCGCATTCGGGACCGTCGTCGTGCTGACACCGCTGAACGTCGCCAGCCAGCCAAACTTGTCAAGGTGTGTCATCCCGCTGACCAGCGTCTGATATCCTCCCTGCGAAAGCCCGGCAAGCGCGCGTCCGGGGGCATCATCACGCACGCGGAAGGTGTTGGAAATCAGCGGAATAATATCACCGGTCAGTTCTTGGTCCGCTGCAGCGGCATTGCGCGGATAGAACTCTTTACGGCGATCTTTGGTAACGTACTCCTCGGGGACAATGCCTTTGGCATCGGTTTCGGTGTCAGGGATGACCACTAACATTGGCGCGATTTTTTTCTCCGCCAGCAGGTTATCCATGATTTGCGCAATGCGCCCCTGATCCAGTGCCGAGCGGCCGGTATCGCCAAAGCCGTGATAGAAATAGAGCACCGGCAGCGGTTGCGACGCATCGGTATAGCCCGGCGGTGTCCAGACGGCGACCTGACGTTCTGAGTTCAGCGCCGCCGAATGGTAGGTCAGCGTGCGCACTTCGCCGTGCGGGACGTTTTTCACATCCAGAATGCTGCCCGGCACCAGAATCAGGCTGGTGTTCACCTGACGCTGCGGTTTGGGCATCGCGCTGCCCGGATCAGCGATACGCAGGCCATCCACGTTAAAGAAATATTCATAAAGATCAGGTTTTTGAGCCTCCGATGTCCAGCTCCAGACGCCTTTATCGTCCTTGACCATCTGATGCGGAATGTAGGTCACCGGCGTCGAACCGGTCACCACGTCCACATGCTCCGCCGTCGGGGCGTAAAGGCGGTATGTGATGGTGAGATCAGGATTCACGGCGGTGATGTAAGTCTTCGCAGGAGACGATGCGTCAGGATCCTGCGGCAGGCTTTGCGCGAACGCGGTCAGGGGGAGCGGCGCGCTGAGCGCCAGAATCAAAAGCGTGGCAAGATTCAGCCGGTTACGGGTCATCATCCTTTCCTTCTGGGTTGGCGTGAGCAGGCGGACAACCTGTCCTGAAGTAACTCACTGTTTTTGCACAACTCTCAGAGTAGGTTATTTTTACCGCAGGTGAGCGTGATCGACGTCACTGTTTAGAGGATACCGCTAAGGAATGCAGCTGTGGAAGCGCGCTGAGCCGCTCAAAAGCAAAATCCCAGAAGGTGCGGACTTTACGCGGCATCTGTTGCACCTGCTGCGCCACCAGCTGAACGGGCAGTGGCAGCGGTTCGAACTCCGTTAACAGCCGTACCATGTTGCCGGCCTGCAAATCGTCCATCACCTGATACGACAGCAGCCGCGCAATACCCTGACCGCTGCGTACAGCCAGCAACTGAGACTCCACATCATTGGATAACAGACGGGGCGTAAGGCGCACGCGCAGGTCGTCCTCGTGCGGCCCGAACCGCCATTCGCTGATCTGCGTTCGCAGCGTGCCCATAATGGTCTGATGCCTGGCCAGTTCCGACGGGTGCTGTGGCAGACCGTACTCAGCCAGATAATCCGGGCTGGCGACCAGCACGCGGGTCACTTCCGCCACCTTGCGCGCTACTTTGCCCGAATCCTCCTGATGCCCGATGCGCACCGCCAGATCCAGCCCTTCGTCGATCAAATCCAGATTGCGGTCGTTGAGCATCATCTCAACCTGTATGTCCGGGTTCTGCGCCAGAAACGCCATCACCAGCGGCGCAACGTGTTTACGGCCGAACTGCACTGGCGCGGTTAACCGCAACAGGCCGCTGAGCTGGGTTTCAGCGGTATCTTCGACGGCGTCCTGATACTGGCTGAGCAGCGCCCGCGCTTTTTCAGCCAGACGTGCGCCCGCTTCGGTCGGCGCGAGGCTGCGCGTAGTACGCTCGATCAGCCTCGCGCCAAAGCGATGTTCCAGCGAGGAGATGGCACGGGTGATCGCCGGAGGGGAACGGTGAAGTTTACGGGCGGCTTCTGCCAGGCTGCCATACTGAAGTACAGCGACAAAAATCGCCATTTCGTCCAAACGATCCATAGATTCTTCCACAAAGTGAAACACTCAATTTCAATCTTCGTGGATCACAATCATTTAACGCAAGAGTAATCTGCAATGACTGCCACAGAGGAGAAAATTTATGTCCGCCATTCAGCTCTACAGCACGCCGTTTTCAGGCCACTGCCATCGCGTTACCCTGCTGCTCGACATGCTCAGTTTGCCATTTGAGGTAAAAGAAGCGCAGGCCGATGTGCGGAAATCCGCCGAATTTTTGCACCTCAACCCGCTGGGGCAAATTCCGGTGCTGATCGACGATGAACATGTGATCACCGACAGCAATGCGATTCTGGTGTACCTGGTCAAGCGTTACGCACCGGACAGCCACTGGCTGCCGGAAGATCCGCTGAAAGCGGCGGAAGTACAGAAATGGTTGTCCCGCGCCGCCGGTGAAGTGCGCTTTGGTCCAGCCTCTGCGCGCATGGTGAAACAGTTCTCTGCACCGGAATCGCTGGAGAGTGCGCTGGCAGTCACCGCAAAATTCCTGCCGCAGCTGGAAAAACACGTTGAGACGCATGAGTTTCTGGCCACCGAGCGCGCTACCATCGCCGATCTGGCCTGCTACGCGTATGTGGCCACTGCGCCGGAAGGCGGTATTTCGCTGGCACAGTATCCTGCGATTCAACGCTGGCTGACGCGCATTGAGAGCCTGCCAGGCTTCACGCCGCTGCCCGCTCTGCCGCTGCCAGAAAACGAGAAGTAAGCGCCATGAAAAATCCGTTCCATGCCGGCGAACGTCAGGCGCAGGCGCTGGCCGGTTTCGACGTTGTCGCGCATGGGATACGCGAGGCAATGCCGGAGCAGCATCAGCTGTTTTTCGCCGCGCTGCCATACCTGTTTATCTCAACGCTGGATGAAAACGGCTGGCCGACGGCTACATTGCTGAGCGGCCCCGCCGGTTTTATCCGTGTGCCAGACGACGGTCATTTGCGGGTGAACGCACCACGACGGGAAGACGATCCCACGCTGGCTGTATTGCAGCCGGGAAAACAGATCGGTGCGCTGGGGATCGATTTTTCCAACCGGCGGCGCAATCGCGTCAACGGCAGGATCGGACGAATGGACAAAAACCGGATCGAGATCATCGTCGATCAGAGTTTTGGTAACTGTCCGCAGTATATTCAGATCCGCAAACTGACCGACGTACCGGTCAGCAAACCGCTGGCACTGCGGGAAGATATGACCGGGCCCGATGATGACGCCCGTGCGCTGATTGCGCGTGCCGACACGTTTTTCATCGCCAGCCACGCGCCCGATGGCGCAGATGTGTCGCATCGCGGCGGTCAGCCGGGCTTTGCTCATCTGGTGGGCAACCGGCTATGGGTTCCGGATTATCGTGGCAATAAGTACATGAACACGCTGGGGAATCTGCTGGCGGAACCCCGCGCCGCGCTGCTGTTTATCGATTTCGACAACGGCGACATTTTGCATATTCAGGGTACGACGCAGATCCACTGGCAGCCAGATGAGATACCCGTTCCGGCAGGCACTGAACGCTACTGGATGCTGGATATCACCCGCCTGTGGCGTTTTCGCTCCGCGCTGCCGTGGCGCGCAGGCACTGTGGAGTACTCATCCGCTACGCTGAACACCGGTCACTGGCCGCGTGAATCAAAGTCCTAACTCGTGACGCACCGTCTCCGGCAGGCCGGAGACCACCAGCTGATAGGAACCGTCAATCAGATAATAAAACTGGGAGTCCGCAAGCGCCCCGTCCAGATACACGGTATTCCAGTGCGCTTTATTGAGATGGTCGCCAGGTACAATTTCAGGGTGTTTGGCGCGCAACTGCTCCGCCAGCTCCGGGCTGGTTTTCAGTGAAATCGCTTCTCGCCCGTCGACGTCACACACCATGGCGAACATTGCGTCGCCCACTTTGACCTGATTTGCACCGCGCTGATTTTCAACACTTTGCTCCGCACCGGGTTTTCCCATGCAGTAAGTCAGCAGTTCCGAAATAGTCATGTTTGGGTTTCTCCTTGTAACGTGATAACGATTCGGCGCTGTCCACCGTCGATCCGGTGTTCGCCGAGCCAGATCCCTTGCCAGGTGCCGAGCAGCAACCTTCCTCTGGAAACGGGCAGAACTAATGATGCACCGAGTAAGGATGATTTAATGTGACCCGGCATGTCATCGCAGCCTTCGTAATCATGCTCGTAGGGCGCATTCTCCGGCACGCTTCGCATGAAGTGTTGCTCCATGTCGAACCGCACCGTCGGATCACAGTTTTCATTGAGCGTCAGCGAGGCCGACGTATGCTGAATGAACAGATGCAGCAGGCCGGTTTGCACCTCGCCGAGCCGCGAAATTTTGCCGACCACTTCGTCAGTGATCAGGTGAAAGCCCCGCGATTTCGCGCCGAGCGTAATAATTTGCTGATGCCACATAGGATTTCCCAACACTTTGCCTGCGTAAAATTCAACTGTAGTAAGTGTGCAGCAACATGACGAAAAATAAAGGCGGAAGGCGTAAAGAGCGGTAAAGACAAAAAAAGGGCTGACATTATTGTCAGCCCTTTGAAGGAATTTCTGCCGGGAATCATTGAACGGCGGCGAAGGCTTCAGCCACCTGTTTCACGTTGTGGTGATTGAGGCCAGCCATGCAGACGCGGCCGCTGGCTATCAGATAAACGCCGAACTCTTCACGCAGACGAATCACCTGTGCTTCGCTGAAACCGGTGTAGCTGAACATCCCGCGTTGTTGCAACAGGTAGTCAAAGTTACGGCCCGGCAAGGCGGTTTTCAGGGTATCGACCAGCGTGTGGCGCATTTCCAGAATACGGGTGCGCATCTTCTCGACTTCGGCTTTCCACTGGGCATTCAGCGCGCTGTCGCTCAGGACTTTGGCGACCACTTTCGCCCCAAAATTCGGCGGGCTGGAGTAGTTGCGCCGCACGGTCGCTTTCAGCTGACCCAGCACGCGGCCTGCTGCTTCGCTGTCTTCACAGACCACGGATAACCCGCCGACGCGCTCGCCGTACAGGGAGAAAATTTTCGAGAACGAGTTGCTGACGAAGCAGTTCACGCCAGCCGACGCCATCGCGCGGATGGCGTAAGCATCTTCATCAATGCCTGCACCAAAGCCCTGATAGGCAATGTCGAGGAACGGGATCAGCTCGCGCTGTTTGGTCACGTCTATCACCTGATCCCACTGCGCTGGCGTCAGGTCAGAACCGGTCGGGTTGTGACAGCACGGATGCAACAGCACGATGCTTTGGGCTGGCAGAGTTTTCAGGCGGTCAATCATCGCCGCGAAATTCACGCCCAGTGTTTCCGGGTCATAGTAAGGATATGTGTGAACTTTAAAGCCCGCGCCACCAAAGATAGCTACGTGGTTTTCCCATGTTGGGTCACTCACGTAAACCTCTGAATTCGGGAAGTAAAACTTCAGGAAGTCTGCACCCACTTTCAGTGCGCCGGAACCGCCGACGGTCTGAATGGTCGCGATACGCTGTTGCGTCAGTGCCGGATGCTCAGCGCCAAACAACAGTTCCTGAATGCCAGCGCGGTAAGCGGTGAGCCCTTCCATTGGCAGATACACTGACGCGGCCTGCGGCCCGGCGTTCAGCTGATTCTCTGCGCTTTCGACCGCCGCCAGCTGTGGAATAATACCCTGCTCGTCGTAATACAGACCGATGCTCAGGTTCACTTTGTCTTGTCTTGGATCGGTTTTAAAGCTTTCCATCAGCGACAAAATCGGGTCACCGGCATAGGCATCGACATGTTGGAACACGGTATACATCTCCTTGGTTTGATTAAGTAGCGCGGCGATCGCCCCCTTTCGGCAGCGGATCGACACTGTTTCACAGACTATCAAAGTTCGTTAAAAAAGATGAGAACTATGTTGTCATTTTTCGGGCACCGCATGGCAGCGGCGTCAGACGCTGTAACGCCCCGGACGGTGGTTCATCGCGATAATCAGGTTCACAATCACCGCACCCAGAATAGAGGCGATCAGCATTTCATAGCTGACCACAAACAGCGACGCCAGCACGATGCAGCAGTCCACGCCCATCTGCAATTTGCCCGCGCGGATGCCGTATTTATCCTGCAGAAACAGCGCCAGAATATTCACACCGCCGAGGCTGGCTTTGTGTCGAAACAACACGATGAAGCCGATGCCCATAATGACGTTACCGAACAACGTGGCGTAAAACGGCTGGAGATGATCAAAGTGAACGAACAGCGGATGCAGATCGGAAAACACTGACACCAGTGCCACGGCGCTGAAGGTTTTCAGCGTGAACTGCCAGCCCATGCGACGGATAGAAAGATAGTAGAATGGTAAGTTGATGATAAAGAAGGCCGTACCGAAAGAGACCTGCGTCAGATAGTGCGCCAGAAACGCCATGCCAGCCGTGCCGCCGGTCAGCGCGCCAACCTGACGCAGCATCACTACTCCAAAAGAGACCATCAGCGTACCGATCACTATCGCCAGCACGTCTTCGAGAGCCGAATGCGCGGTACGCGGCTGTGCCACCGGTTTTTCAAAATTATCAACACTTGCCATAAATTCACATTTCCCCGAAAAATAACCACCAAAACAGTTTTAGTGATAATTCATGAGATATGAATTCAAGGCAATAATGACGCACGGAATTTGCATTAAAAATCGAAAATAAGATTTTTAGTGGCGTTAATTATTCTTTACATGCACAAAATGCGCATTTTAATTAATATTTATGCACCCTAAGAGTGAGTTTGCACCAAAATAAATCACCATAATAGTGCGTAAAAATAACAGTCATAAAAATTCAGGAAACCGTTAATAAGCCGTTTTCTTTTAACCGGTTAAGCACAACCGATGTTTTTACATGAGCCACACTTTTATGCACTGAAAGGATTTGGCTTATCAACGTACTTAAACCGGCTAAATCTTTCACCGCAACTTTTAATAAATAATCGGCGTCGCCCGTGGTTTTGTAGGCATCAATGATGGCATCGACTTCTCCAAGCATACTGTGGAAGGAATCCACCTGCGCAGGCAAATGATTGATTAATCGAACTTCAATCAGTCCAATCATTCCCAGGCCGACGGCTTCAGGGGCCAGACGGGCGTGATAACCGAGGATCAACTGCGCCTGTTCCAGCCCGATACGGCGGCGGGAGCATTGGGAGGCGGATAAGCCGACCAACTCGCTAAGTTCCTGATTGGTAAGTCTTCCGTTCGCTTGTAATAACGTCAAAATCTTCAGGTCGTAATCATCAATGCTATACATGGTACTTTTCCTGTCGTTTTATTTTTTGTTTATCGTTATTAACACTGCAAGAACTATTCCTGTTGCAGAGGCTAAATACTTATCGGCTGTTTTTTCTTATACTTGCGCAGATCAATAGCAAAAACAAAATGATTTCACCGCAAGGAAAGAATAATGAAAAAGATCTTCACCTCTCTCGCCGTGCTTACCCTGTTCCCCACTCTGGCTCTGGCAGACTCAACGTCTTCACGTCTGGAACGGGTTATTCAGAAAGGCTCTCTGAATGTCTGCACCACCGGCGACTACAAACCTTACACATTTTTGAAAGAACCGGGCCAATACGAGGGCATTGATATTGCGATGGCCGAGTCGCTGGCGGCAAGTCTGGACGTGAAAGTCAATTGGGTGCCGGTGACGTGGAAATCGCTGATGGATGAGATGTCCGCCGGGCATTGCGATATCGCGATGGGCGGGATTTCGGTCACGTTGAAGCGCCAGCAAAAAGCCTGGTTCGCCAACGTATTGGATCAGGACGGGAAAATCCCTCTGGTGCGCTGCGAAGACGTGCGTAAATACCAGACTGTTGAACAGCTGAACAAACCCAACGTGCGTCTGATCGAACCGGCGGGCGGCACCAATGAAGCCTTTGTTCACAGCCATCTGCCAAAAGGCGCGCTGACGCTGAGCGATAACGTGACCATCTTCCAGAAACTGGCGGATAAGGAAGCGGACGTGATGATTACCGATGCGTCCGAAGCGCTGTATCAGCAGAAACGCTATCCGAAACTGTGTGCAGTAAATCCGAAAAAGCCGCTGCAATATGGTGAGAAAGCCTACATGCTGCCGCGTGATGATCTGAGCTGGAAGATGTACGTCGACCAGTGGCTTCATCTGAGTAAAGCCACCGGTGAGTATCAGCAGGTGGTCAGTAAATGGCTGGCGGTGAAGAAGTAAGGCGGTCAGTCGCCAATATAATCACGGCTGACTCGCTCGCTTAACTGCGTGATCAGCTCGTAAGCACTGATGCCGGTAACCGCCGCAACGCGTTCTGCCGGTAAATCCTTGCCCCAGAAAATGACTTCATCGCCGACGTTGTCCGTCGCGTCCGGCCCTAAATCTACGGTAATCATGTCCATCGATACCCGCCCGGCAATCGGCACAATGCGGCCATTCACCAGCACCGGCGTACCGTTTGGTGCGCTGCGCGGATAACCGTCCCCATAGCCCATGGCCACCACGCCGAGGCGCGTATCGCGATCGCTGGTCCAGGTGCTGCCGTAACCGACCGGCTCACCGGCGGCATGTTCGCGCACGGCAATCAGGCTGGAAGTAAGCGTCATCACCGGTTGCAGCCCAAAATCACTGGCGTCACCGGTTTCCATCGGCGAGACGCCGTAGAGAATGATGCCCG
The DNA here is from genome assembly GCA_013457415.1 of Enterobacteriaceae bacterium Kacie_13. Taxonomy (NCBI): domain Bacteria; kingdom Pseudomonadati; phylum Pseudomonadota; class Gammaproteobacteria; order Enterobacterales; family Enterobacteriaceae; species Enterobacteriaceae bacterium Kacie_13. Next base: position 383,898 of record CP045665.1, on the reverse strand, counting down.
GGCGCACGAGATCAAAATGTGATTCCGGCCATAGCAGGATGCCACCGGAGGCCGCTATGGATTTCAGTCCTGCTTTGCCTTCGGATACCTCATGGAAACAATGCATCTGTTTTGGCGTGGCGTCGCTTTGTGGCTCATCTGCACGGCAGAAATGGCTCATCATATTGACCGGCTGAACCACGTTCGGACAGGCACTCAGGCGCTGATAAAACGCGTCGGCCTGCGCAGGCTGAACACCCAGACGGTGCATGCCGGTATCGATTTTCAGCCACACGTTCAGCGGCTGCGCCAGCTGCACATTTTCCAGCGCCTCTAGCTGTTCGACACTGTGGACGGCGGTATGCAGCTGATGTTCCACCAGCAGCGGTAATTCGCTGGCGGAGAAGAAGCCTTCAAGCAGGAGAACCGGTTTAACTATCCCGGCTTGGCGCAGCGACAGCGCTTCGCTAAGGCGGGAGACGCCGTAAAAATCAGCGTCTTGTAAGCTGTGCACCGTCTCTAAGAAGCCATGCCCATAAGCGTTTGCTTTCACTACTGCAACCAGACGACTTTGTGGTGCCAGTTGACGTACCCGTTGCAGATTGTGTCGCAGAGCGCGGCGATCAATGACAGCCGTAGCCGCTTTCATTTTTAGTCCTTTGAATGAAATTAAGAGTTTCTGATAGCGGGGTTGAGAACCCAACCCCGCCAGGCCTCCCCTTCTGAAAGGGGGGATAACGTCAAAAACAGGGAGGTTAATCCTCGTCGTATTGCGGGCCGCCGTAGTTATCGAAACGCGAGAACTGGCCGTTGAATGTCAGTCTTACCGTCCCGATTGGGCCGTTACGCTGCTTACCGAGGATGATTTGCGCGATGCCTTTCTCTTCACTGTTATCGTGATAAACCTCGTCACGATAAATGAACATGATTAAGTCGGCATCCTGCTCGATGGAGCCGGATTCACGCAAGTCGGAGTTGACCGGGCGCTTATCTGCACGTTGCTCCAGGCTTCGGTTCAACTGCGACAGCGCCACCACTGGTACCTGCAATTCTTTCGCCAGCGCTTTCAGCGAGCGGGAGATTTCGGCAATTTCAAGCGTACGGTTATCGGACAGGGCCGGAACGCGCATCAGCTGGAGGTAGTCGATCATGATAAGGCTCAGGCCGCCGTGCTCACGGAAAATTCGGCGCGCGCGCGAACGAACCTCCGTCGGCGTCAGGCCTGAGGAGTCATCGATATACATGTTCCGTTTTTCAAGCAGAATCCCCATGGTGCTGGAAATACGCGCCCAGTCCTCGTCATCAAGCTGACCGGTACGGATTTTGGTCTGATCGACGCGGGAAAGCGACGCCAGCATACGCATCATGATCTGGTCACCGGGCATTTCAAGACTGAAAATTAAGACCGGTTTATCCTGCATCATCGCGGCGTTTTCGGCGAGGTTCATCGCAAATGTGGTTTTACCCATCGACGGCCGCGCCGCCACGATGATTAAGTCAGATTTCTGCAAACCAGCAGTTTTCTTATCAAGATCAGCATAACCGGTTGAGACGCCCGTCACGCCATCGTGCGGACGCTGGAACAGTTCTTCGATACGGGAAACGGTGCTTTCCAGAATGCGGTCAATACTTTTCGGGCCTTCATCTTTGCTGGCGCGGCTTTCGGCAATCTGGAATACGCGGGATTCGGCTAAATCCAGCAGATCTTCGCTGCTGCGGCCCTGCGGATCATAACCGGCATCGGCAATTTCATTGGCGACGGAGATCATTTCACGCACTACAGCGCGTTCGCGTACGATGTCAGCATAGGCGCCGATGTTAGCCGCACTTGGTGTATTTTTTGAGAGTTCTGCCAGATAGGCAAAACCGCCGACCGAATCCAGATCCCCTTTCTGTTCCAGAGATTCAGACAGCGTAATCAGGTCGATCGGTTTGCTCATTTCCAGCAAACGCTGCATTTCGGTGAAAATCAGGCGATGTGGCCGGCTGAAGAAGTCATTGCTGACCACGCGCTCGGCGACGTTATCCCAGCGTTCGTTGTCCAGCATCAGCCCGCCCAGAACGGATTGCTCGGCTTCCAGCGAGTGCGGCGGCAGCTTGAGGCCTTCCATCTGGCGATCGCGGGTTTCGTTCTGTTGAAAGGTCGGTTTTTTTGCTGCCATCTGTGGATTACTTCCTGCTCTAAGCGCCTGTTTTGTGAGCGTCGGGCTTCTTAAAAACCAAAGCCAGACTAGCGCGTTAGTATAGGTTGTCATGTCTCATTTCAAAAGGGTATTAACCGGCTGTGCCTAAAATCTGGATTGTCGCGGGCATTTAGCCTAGGGTTGAAAACAGACTCCATCACGAGGGAAAAGCATGGCCAAGCGCATCCAGTTTTCTGAAACAGGTACACCTGACGTTCTGCAATACGTTGATTATCAGCCACAAGATCCACAGGCCGGTGAAGTTCAGGTCGAAAACAAAGCTGTCGGCATTAATTATATTGATACCTACGTCCGCAGCGGCCTGTATCCGCCTGCCAGCTTCCCCGCGGGTTTAGGCACCGAAGCGGCTGGCGTGGTCACCAAAGTCGGCAGTGCCGTCACCGGCATCAAACCGGGGGACCGCGTGGTGTACGCCCAGTCAGCCCTTGGCGCTTACAGCGAAATTCATAACGTGCCTCAGGAAAAAATCGCCATTCTGCCGGACGCCATTAGTTTCGAGCAGGCGGCGGCGTCCTTTCTGAAAGGGCTGACGGTGTATTATCTGCTGCGTCTGACCCACAAAGTACAGCCGGGCGAAACGATTTTGTTCCATGCCGCAGCTGGCGGAGTAGGTTTGATTGCCTGTCAGTGGGCAAAAGCGCTGGGCGTGAAACTGATCGGGACCGTGGGTTCTGACGAAAAGGCGGAACGCGCGAAACAGGCCGGTGCCTGGGCAACTATCAATTATCATAAAGAGGATATCGCTACCCGCGTGGCAGAGTTGACGAATGGCGAGAAGGTCGGCGTGGTCTACGACTCCGTCGGCAAAGACACGTTTGAGAAGTCGCTGAACAGCCTTAAACGTCGCGGCTTGCTGGTAAGTTTCGGTAATGCGTCCGGGCCGGTAAAGGGCGTGGATTTGGCAATTCTCAATCAGAAAGGCTCACTGTTCGTGACGCGCCCCTCCCTCAATGGGTATGTGACTAACCGCGAGGAGCTGGAGGAAGCAAGTAGCGAATTGTTCTCACTGATCGCCAGCGGCGCAATTGAGGTAGAAGTCAGCGATGCACAGAAATTCCCGCTCTCCGAAGCCAAACGCGCGCACGAAACGCTGGAAAGCCGCGTGACGCAAGGTTCGAGCTTACTGATTCCGGGTAAATAATCAGTCCACTGAATGGTAGACGCAAAAAAGGCTTCCACTGGGAAGCCTTTCTTACTGTCTGATCCAGACGACCTCTGATTTCAGACGGGTACTGCCGTAGGGTACTGCAAGGTAAATCCGAAGGGCGGTGTCACTTATGCGACTATTGTATGCCTCATCGGACTTGATGAATTCAGTTCGTGGTCTGCTGACCATGTATGAATCTTATCCTAACAGTCACCCATGTTAAAAAATATGATTTATAACCGTTGACCGCACATTCTGATCCAGCTTGTGATCGCTAGCACATAAGTAAAAGTTATCTTTGTAACGATTACATTTTTATGTGCACAGCATTGCGTTATTAATCGTCGTAATTTCATGATGTTATAGAGGCCACTTATTGACTTCAAAAATCATGGTAAACGGCGGTGACGGTATTTAGTGGCGTCCGGCCTGATATAAGCGCGATAAATCCAGACGGCGATCACGGCCAAAACCAACCATGGCAACATTTTGATAACAATCGCCAGGAATCCCCCCAGCATCATCAGAGCAAACGCCACGATCAGTGCAACCGCCATGCCCAGCAGAGAGACGCCGGTCAGCATCAGCATAAAGAAAAAGCCAAGCACAAAAAGAATTTCCAGCATCGGGTGCTCCTTAATAAGCGAATTGCATTAGGACTTGATGTCATAACACCTGTTCACTATTACAAGAAACGTGCCAATAAGAGGCATGAGTTATTACATTGAATATTAAGAAGAAAATAATTCGCAGGCACGAACGGCCTGCGAAGACATAGTGGATTTGACTAACAGATAGCCAATTTACTCACGACTTAAGCCTGCGCAGTGGCTTCCTGGGATTGATTCACCATTGAAAGTGCCTGCTCGACCACATCAATGCCCGCGCCCGCTTTATGCGCATTTTCACTAAGATGACGACGGAACTGACGCGCCCCCGGCACGCCCTGGAACAAACCAAGAATGTGGCGGGAAATATGGCCGAGATAGGTACCTTTGCTCAGCTCCGCTTCAATGTAGGGATACAGCGCGCGGATAATGTCCGGGCCGGTTTTCAACGGCACTTCTGAGCCAAACAGTTCGCGATCCACGTTCAGTAACATGCCCGGATTCTGATAGGCTTCGCGACCCACCATGACGCCATCCATAAATTGCAGATGCGTTTTAGCCTCTTCCAGCGTCTTGATGCCGCCGTTAATCGCCATCGTGAGATGGGGGAAATCACGCTTAAGCTGATACACCCTCGGGTAATCCAGCGGCGGGATTTCACGGTTTTCTTTCGGGCTCAGACCGGAAAGCCACGCTTTGCGAGCATGAATGATAAACGTATCGCATCCGCCGTTTTCAGAGACCTGACGGATGAAATCACACAGGAATTCATAGCTGTCCTGATCGTCGATGCCGATGCGGGTTTTGACGGTGACCGGGATCGACACCACGTCGCGCATCGCTTTGATGCAGTCAGCTACCAGCGACGCCTGCCCCATCAGACAGGCACCGAACATGCCATTCTGCACACGATCCGACGGGCAGCCGACATTGAGGTTTATTTCGTCATACCCGCGCGCTTCGGCGAGTTTCGCGCAATGCGCCAGATCGGCCGGGTTGCTGCCACCGAGTTGTAGCGACACCGGATGTTCTTCCTCGCCAAAGCCGAGATAATCGCCTTTACCATGAATGATCGCGCCGGTGGTCACCATTTCGGTGTACAGCAGCGTCTGGCCGGTCATCAGACGATGGAAATGGCGACAGTGACGATCGGTCCAGTCAAGCATTGGCGCAACGGAAAAACGCTGAGCGGAATACGGCATGGTTTGAGGCATTGCGTGTTGAGTTTCTGACATCGACCTGACATTCGCTGAAGGAGTTCGTGGCGCTCCCTCCGGCGCAGAGGCCAGAGGGAATGTAATCGCTGATTATACCACAGAACAAAGATTCGGCATCCGATGCGGTTTTAGCGGGGTTGGGCCGCCGCTTCTGCCTTGCGCTCCGCATCCGTTCTGCTGAGCTGTTGTTCGAGCACTTCCAGTGTGACGCCGCGCGTTTCCGGAACGTTGCACTGAATGAAAATCCAGCCTGCCAGACAAATCACCGCGTAGATAAAGAAACTGCCAGCGGCGCCCAACGCGGCGTTCATCAGCGGGAAGGTATAAGTCAGGAAAAAACAGGCAATCCACAGCGCCAGTGTGCCGACCGCCATCGCATTGCCGCGCACGCGGTTGGGGAAGATTTCAGACAATAGCACCCAGGTCACTGGCGCGAGCGTCATGGCATATATCGCAATAGCGACCAGCACCAGCAGCAACACAGGTAAGCCCATCACGCCGAAGGTATAAGCCAGCCCGATCAGAACATAAATTACCGTCAGGCCCGCCGAACCTAACTGCATCAGCCGACGTCGGCCAATTTTGTCCACCAGCGGCAGCGCCAGTAAGGTGAAAATCAGGTTGATAAGACCGGTGGCGACAATGAATTTCAGCGTGTCGTTGATATCAAACCCGGCAGACGCAAAAATCTCCTGCGCATAATTGAAAATCACGTTAATTCCGCACCATTGCTGGAAAACCGCCAGCACGATCCCCATCAGCACTATCGGCCTGATGCGCGGTTCCCACAGCGCCGAGAACGGTACTTTCTGGTTTTCAGAACCCAGCGAGCGGCGGATATCCGCCAGTGTCGCACGGGCATAACCGGCAGAACCGATACGGCTCAGCACCTTTTCCGCCTGCACGTATCGGTTGGCTTTCGCCAGCCAGCGCGGGGATTCTGGCACCACAAACATCAGCGCCAGAAAGGCTGCGGCGGGGATCGCTTCCGCGCCAAACATATAGCGCCAGCCGGTCTGCCCGTTCCAGCTTTGCAGAATGTCAGCCTGGGCGGCAGCGGATGCCACGGGTTCGGCAATCATCAGGTTGATCAATTGCGCCGCCAGAACACCGAGGACGATGGTCAGTTGGTTGACGGCAACAAAGCGTCCGCGTTTTTCAGCCGGGCTGATTTCAGCGATGTAAACCGGTGCCAGCGCGGAGGCCAGACCTATCCCAACACCGCCCGCAATGCGCCAGAACACAAACGCATTGAAGCTGAAAGCCAGCGCCGTACCGATCCCTGACGCGGTAAATAACACAGCGGCGATTATCAGCGGCAGGCGGCGGCCAAACCGGTCAGACAGCGAGCCTGAAATGGCCGCACCGAGCACGCAGCCCAGCAGCGCGGAGCTCATCGCCCAGCCTGACATTGCGGCATCGGTGATACCAAAATAGGCCTCGTAAAAGGGTTTCGCTCCGCCGATCACCACCCAGTCATAACCAAATAGCAGTCCGCCACAGGCTGCGACCAGACAAATCATCCATACGTAGGGCATATTCAAAGCATGAGAGTCAGACATCATCATTCCTCATTCAGGCATGTTGATCGCCGCGCTGTGCAGCGACATTTGCTGTGTCAGGTGATCGCCGGAGGATAAAACCGTCAGCGAACCACCGCCCGGCAAATGATGGTCATTTGCCGCATGGGTCATGGGTTCAATGCAGAAAAAATCGTGCTGATAATCAGGATCGAAACGGCTATCGGAGAGAAAAAGGAAAAATACTGGGCATGCAGGATCGGTGGTCAGGTGCAACCGCCGACCGGCGTCCGGCCAGACGATATCCGCTTTACCGTCCCAGCCGGAAAATCCGTTATTTACCCAGTGGTGAGGAAGTGGCTGAGGCGTACAAAAATCCAGACCGACGGGCAAAGCCGGATGATATTGCCCCGCCACGAACTGCGCCTCTTCCTGCCAGTGGCCCGAGGCCGTGGCGCGCAAAAGCACAGAGTCCGTCAGTGGGAAAAACGGATGCCAGCCCAGCCCGAACGGCAGTGCGTAAGAAGCGAGATTGGTGACCCGCAGCGTGACGTCCAGCCGGTGGCCGACGAGCGCGAAGTGCTGTCTGGCGCGATAGCAGTAGCTGTCGCTATGGTGTTCAAACTGCAGCGTCAGCGCATTGTCGCTATGGAGAAGACATTCCCACTCCGCCAGCCAGCCGTCGCCATGCAGGTAATGCGCATCGCCGCTGTTGGGCGGCAGCGAATAACTGCGCCCTTCAAAGCAGAAGACGTTACCCTTCAGACGATTACCAAACGGCACCAGAGGGAAACACCCGGCCAGTGCAGCCGGAGTCTCTTCACTCAACACCGCCGGACGCAGCAGAGGGAAATCACCATCAGGGCATTTAGCCACCAGTCGTAAAATCGTGCCGCCCGAAGGCGACACGGTCAGTGCCAGATGACGATTTTCCAGAGACAAGAGCGGCATGTTCTTCTCCAAATCCGGTTAACAGGCGGGAAGCTGTGAGATGAGATATGCTTTGGAACAGGACGGATCCAGCGCAAAAATCTGTTGCAATACATCGTCAAAACCGTCGTCATTCAGCCCGCGCAGTGCCAGCGCTTTTACCAGCAAACAGTGGACAAGATGGTCTTTCTGGCGATCGCCGGTCAGTACCACCAGATCCGGCAGTGAAACGGCAAAGAAATCAGCGGTGACGGGCTGCGTTTCGGCTTCATCTGCCCATTCAAGCATCTGCGCGAAGAGCTGAAGGCTCTGCGCTACATCATTTAGCTGGCGCAACGCCATGCCCTGATAGAACAGGTAATCCACCGGCTGATCGTTGTAATAACGCCGCTCACCCATGCTTTTATCACCGGCTGCGGCGCGCTCAAACCACGCCTGCGCCTGTTTATGCTGTTGCAGTTTTTGCGCGCAAACGCCGAGCCAGAAACAAATATCATTGTCTGTCTGTCCGACCAGCCGCCCTTCACTGAGGTTGTGCGGATATTCCAGCGCAGAAAGTAACTGCGTCTGTGCGGCGACGGCGTTACCGGCATTCAGCGCTTCAAATGCCAGCAGCTGTTTGTTCATCAGATATTGCCCGGTAATACGCCCTTCGCCGCCCTCCCAGGGATGGAACTGCCGGTCAGCCAGCAGCGCTTTCGCCGCCTGAAGATTGCCGGAAAGGTTGTACAGGCCAAGCAGTTCGGCAGTCAGGTCGTCGCGCTGCGTGGCGACCGGTAAAAATTTTTCCAGCCGCGCCAGACGGATTTGCGGCGGCACGCCGGTAAGGCGGTTAAGCAGGTCGGATTCAAACAGCAGACGAGCGTCCTGTGGCTGCAAACGACAGGCTTCTTCCAGACAATGGCGCGCTTCGGTAGCATCATGCTGATGATTCCACGCGTAGATTCCGAGTCCACGCCAGGCATCGACAAAGTCCGGCTCCCGGGCCAGGCAGCGCTGCCAGCAGGTGACGGCCGCGTCGGTATTGCCTTTGCTGTAGTGGAATGAGGCCAGAAGATGCAGGGCAAAGGCATCGTCGGGGAAGGCTTCCAGCAGGTGCACTTCCGCCAGCCATTGCGGAAAACGCACGTGTTGCGGGAAAACATCGCGCGCTTTCTGACATAAGGCTTCGCGCCCCTCATCCTCAAGATACGCCCGCAAATACAGTGGCAGCGTTTCCTGACTATCGAGCAAGCGCAGCGCTTCCCGCGCCAGTAAATTCTGCCCACACTCCATCAGCTGCATGGCGATATTCATGGCATTTTCGCCCCGGCAGCCGGTGATTCGGCGCACTTCAGTCGCCGCTGCTGCATCGGGCGCGAGGTGATAATGCAGGAAATGAAGAAGGTAATGCAGCGGATATTTCTGCAGATGCGTATCAATAAACGGCTGCGCTTCTTGTTTCGTCAGGCATAAAAGCAGCGCTTTCAGGCCGATCAGCCCGTAGTGATTAGCCTGAGACGCCAGTCCCTGTTCACAGAAATTTATCGCAGGTTCATACTGCCCGCGACGTGTCGCAATCTGCGCCAGTCCGAAATAACCGGCCGGTTTGGTATTGCCGCTCCATACGGCGCGATAATAGCCATCAAACGCAGCATCGTAATCGCCGTTCTGCGCCAGCGCACTGGCACGGACCAGGCTCGCAAGACCGCATTGCGGATTTTTATTCAGCCGGTGGGCGCGGGTCAGCGCCACATCGGCAAACGAGACAGACTGCGCAAAATTCGCCCGGTTGTATTCGAGCGTCGCCAGCGCCAGATTGCAGCGATAGTCCAGCGCATCGAGTGCCACACCGCGTTGGTAGTAACTCGCCGCCCCCTGACTCGCATGGTTGTATTGTTCGAGGTGCTGGCCGATAAACCAGGCTTCGTCCACAGAGTTAATATCCTCCGCAGGCAATGGTGCGGTTGCAGGGATCGGCAGTGGCGTTTCTTCGGCCTGATGCTCCAGATAGGTCAGAAGCTCGTTGCCCTGCGCATCCAGCAAGCGCAACCGCAAACGCGTTTTGCATTGCCCCGTCCACTCCCCCTGAACCACCTCGCCCGGTTGCAGGTTTATCACTTCTTCCAGCAGGAGTTCTGCACCCTGTGCGCCGGCGATTTCCAGCCTTGCTGACAGCAAAGGACTGACCGCGTAAACACCCCAGATCAATGTTTGTCCCTGACGTTCAAGCTTAATCACCGCGTGCTCCGATGCATTTTGCACCGTGCCCAACCCGCTGTAAGGTAAGAAGTTTTGTACAAACGATTTCTCCTCCCAGGCATCCAGCCAGGTAAAATCGGGCTGATTATCGGTGAACACGCCGGTCATTAACTCAATGTAGGGCCCATTGTTGTCGGTGAGATTGCGGTCCCACGCGCGGCCAAAATCGCAGTTTCCCCACGTCCATTGTTTTTTGCCCGGCGACACATGGTGGTCAGCAAGATGCAGCAATCCACCCTGCTGATCGTGGTCATACGCGCCGACAAAGTCGTAGTCAGATTTGTCGGCCATGTAAGAGGTCGGCACAGGAATATTTTTGTAGCGCGAGATATCGACGCCTGCTGAGTAGTCCACTTTGTAATAGGTGCCGGTGGCGATGGGGAATGACGAAACGTCGCGCTTACCGTGATCAAAAACGGCTGTGACATCCGGCGGGAAGACGCTCTGATGCGCGTCGCCACCGGTCACCGCCGGATTGGCCCACCACAGGAAATGGCGCGGCGTCGGATTGCCGTTGTAAATTTTCGCGCGAATTTCCAGCAGTGCTTTGTCCGGATACAATGTGAAACCGGTCATTACCTGTAAACCGCGCATCGGTTCGACTTCCCCCATCCACACGGTTTTTGCGCCGTTCTCCTGCTCAGTGATGGTGAAATCTACCGGCATAAAGGTGGTTGGGCGATGGTGCTGTGGCCAGTTAAATTCGATGCCGCCGGAAATCCACGGCCCCAGCAAACCGACCAGTGCTGGCTTTACTACTTCGTTGTAATAGACAAAATCGCGCTGTTTTATTTTGTCCCAGGCGCGGTGAACACGTCCGCCTAGCTCTGGTAACAGCATGATTTTGATATAATCATTTTCCAGATACAGCGCCTGATACGTTTTCATCACTTTTTCGCCGGTCAGTGTATCGGTTACACCGTAGGGATATACCGCGCCGGACGAGCCCTGGTAGACCCGGTGTGCCAGAAACATCGGGTGCGTGTCCTGTTTTCCGGTCAGCCAGGTCGGTAAATCTATCGCTTCCTGCCAGACTTTTACTGTTCCGCTCATAACTTGCCCTCAGTACGTCAACTCTAATTATCAATTTCGAGAGTCTACGCAACGTACCAAAGGCGCGGATCCGTTACGGTCACGCAATACAGTAAACGGGGTTTAGTAAATGCCGATGGATGGATTGAACAATCTTCGGGTACGCCAGTTCAATAAACAGGTGCTGATGACGCTGCTGTATCGCGAGAAAAACACTAGTAAATCGACGTTATCGCGGCTGTCACATTTGTCGATCCCGGCGATTAGCAAGATACTTGATGATCTGCAAAGTGACGGGCTGATCACTCACCATGCGGTCAATTTGCATACGCGCGGGCTGGGTGGCGGCAGCTATCAGGTCGCCACGGATAACAGCGCGATCCTTTGCATGAACATCACGCCTTATCGCATTGAAAGCATTCTGGTAAACCGGGTGATTTTGCCGCTGAGCGATTACCAGCTGACGGATATTGCGGTCAAAACGCCACAGGCACTGCTGGCTCAGATTGAAGCCTGTTTTCATCACTACAGGAAAACACTTCCCAGCCTAAAAATCCGACTGGCACTGGCGATCCACGGGCAGGTGAACCCGACGACAGGTGTCTCGCAGCGGATGCCGCAGGCACCGTGGACCGGTGAAATCGAGGTGAAATATCTGCTTGAGGAGAGACTGCAGACTGAGATCCTGATGGATAATGACTGCATCATGCTGGCGCTGGCCGAGAAGTGGCAGCATAACAATCATCAGCATGATTTTTGCGTGATCAATGTCGATTACGGCATCGGCTCTTCGTTCGTCATCAATCAGCAGATTTATCGAGGCAGCCTGTTTGGCAGCGGCCAGTTGGGTCATACGATTGTGGATCCTCAGGGCAGCCGCTGCGCCTGTGGCCGTTACGGTTGTCTGGAAACGCTGGCTTCGCTGTCGGCGCTGAAGAAGAAAGCCCGGCAGTTTCTGGCCGCAGATAATCCCTTACAGCCTCCGCGCACACCCGGCACGCAGGAATTGATCGCACGCTTTCATCAGGGCGACGTAGCTGTCTGTAAAGAGGTGATGGAAGGTGCGCGAGCTCTGGGACTGAGTCTGTATAACTTCCTCAATATCCTAAATATTAACCGCATCTATCTCTATGGCCGCAGTTGTGGATTTGGCGATGTCTGGTTGAAAGCCGTCTGTGCGCAGAGCGGACTGAATCCGTTTGACCGGACCGATCACGTCAGGACCCAGGCGACGCACATCGCGCCCGGTACGCTTACCCGTGAGCAACAGATTATGGGGATTGGTTATCTTTACGTAGAGAAAGCGCTGGAGGGGATGGCAGGCTGAGCGGCGCATAATTCGTCGATTTGACCGAAGCGTGATAAAATCAACAATGGCCGCATGATGTGGCTTATCGATCCCAATCTGCGCTCAGAGAACGTTGCTATGACCCTGAATAATCCGGAAAAAGTCCTTTCACAAGCTGAAGAGCTTTGCCAGCAGCGTAATGTTCGCCTTACGCCGCAGCGGCTGGAAGTACTGCGCCTGATGACGCAACAGCCCGGTGCAATCAGCGCCTATGACTTACTGGATTTGCTGCGCGTCAGCGAACCACAGGCCAAGCCACCCACAGTCTATCGCGCGCTGGATTTCCTGCTGGAACAGGGGTTTATTCACCGGGTGGAATCCGCTAATAGTTACGTGTTGTGCCATCATTTCGAAGAGCCAAGCCACACGTCCGCACTGTTTATCTGTGACCGCTGCGGTCTGGTAACGGAAAAAACCACTGATGGCATTGAAGAACGTCTGGCGAAACTGGCACTGGATTCTGGCTTCGAGTTACGTCATTCCGTGGTAGAAGCGCATGGTCTGTGCGGCGAATGCAAAGTCGTGGAGACATGCGAAAGCCACGATCACTGCGATCATGACCACACAATTGTGGTGAAGAAACGCTAAATTTTTTGTAGTTGGACTGAATTAATAGCGAGAGATGCGGTTCTGTCCGATAAGGACTAACGGCGGGACGTGCTGAAGATAAAACAGTGGGTACATCCTTGTACCCGTATCCTGAAAGCGTTCCGGGTAGGAGCTGCTACTACTCAGGATACGTCACTGAAACACGAGGGGGAGTCGCGTTTTTACCAGTGATATTTGTTGCTTGATTCCCAATCCTTGAGTTCTTTCTCGGCCTGATCTTTCTGATAGCCGTAACGCTCCTGAATCTTACCGACCAGCTGATCGCGTTTACCTTCCACTACGGTCAGATCGTCGTCAGTCAGCTTGCCCCATTTTTCTTTTACTTTGCCTTTAAACTGCTTCCAGTTACCGTCGGCTTGGTCCTTATTCATAAAATATCTCCTGTTACCTTAGGGTTTATGGAGCTGCGGATTACCGCTGCAGCTCGGGCTTAACACTTCTAAGGTTAGTAGAGAATTTGGTTTTAACCTGTAAATGAAGGGATAAAACCCGTTATTAGGATTATTCCAAAGCAGGATATAACGGCTAACCGCTATATCCTGCCCTGTGAAAAAGTCGTCAATTCAGTGTGATGACGAGGAAAACCAGGCATCTCGCTGCCAGTACCGGTGCCATATCCAGCCGAGGGAAATACCCCGCAGCCCGAGGAAAACGGTCAGCGCCAGCCACAGTGCATGGTTGCCTAAAAGCGGTAATGACAGCAGCGTCAGGCCATACCCAAGTGCGGCAATCGCCATGCTGTTGCGCATATCCCGCCCGCGGGTCGCGCCGATAAACATGCCATCCAGCAGGTAACACCAGACGGCCACCAGCGGCAGGACAATCTGCCAGCCCAGATAACTGTCAGCCAGCTGTCGCAGCTCAGGCAGGGACGTCAGCGCATTAATGATTTGCTCACCAGTCAGGGCGTAGATCAGCGCAAACGCCAGCGCCACCAGACCAGCCTGCCGGCAAGCTGCGCGCCACACCTTCAGCAATTTTTCACGGTTACGGGCACCAAACGCCTCTCCTGAATGGGCTTCAATCGCGTAAGCAAAACCGTCGAGCGCAAAAGCTGTGAAGGTCAGAAGGTTCATCAGCACCGCATTCACCGCAACGATATGGCTGCCGAGCCGCGCCCCGAGAATAGTCAGCGAGGCGAAACAGAGCTGGAGTAGTAACGAACGCAGCATGATGTCCCGGTTGAGGCTTAGCAACCGGTGCAGATCACCGCGCCATGATGAGGTCAGCAGCGTGAAAGTGATCCCCCAGCGCTTCATCACACGCCAGACAAAATACAGCCCGATGAACAGCGTGAAATACTCCGAACAGGCAGTTGCCGTCGCTGCGCCCTGCACGTTCCAGCCGAGCCCGATCACCAGCCACAAATCCAACGCGATATTGAGCAGGTTACCGGCAATTAGCAAAATCACCGGCCCGCGCACGTACTGAATTCCCAGCAGCCAGCCCAGGATCACCAGGTTTGCCAGCGAAGCGGGCGCGCTAATCCAGCGGATTTCAATAAACAGCCGCGCCTGTTCCAGCACCGACTGGCTGCCGCCAACAATGTGAAAAGCCCCTTCCATCAGCGGATGCCGGAACAATAAAATCACCACGCCCGCCAGCACAGCCAAAAGAAAAGGCTGCACAAAAGCGCGCGCCAGCAGGACTTTATCTTTCGCGCCGAGCGCCTGTGCGGTCATACCGGTGGTACTCATGCGCAGGAACAACAGCATCATGAACAGGAAGGTGGTGATCATCGAACCAACCGCGACGCCGCCGAGATAATCGGGGCTATCGAGATGACCGATCACTGCCGTATCCACCAGTCCCAGCAGAGGCACGGTGATATTAGAAAAGATCATCGGCAGCGCGAGCATCCAGAGGGCTTTATCGGTCGGGCTCAGAAAAGTATGTTGAAGTTTTTGCAGAAGGGATTGATGTTGCATAGAGAATCTCATGCCGGAGGTTCAGGATATGCCTAAAATGACATCGCCCCGTGAGGGGCGATGATGCGAAATTCTTGTGCCTGATTTATTGAAACGCACCCTATATCAGAGGGGGAAGATACAAAGTGCGAATTCGCATTGACCTGAATAATTCGAGTTGAATCAAGGCGGCAACTGAGACAATTCCACGAGCATATACAAGTATGTGACCGGGGTTCGCAAACGCAGCTAACGAAGAGACAGCTCGAAGTTTGACGGTCAATTAAATCCAGTCGCCGTTGCGGATAACACCGACGGCTAAGCCTTCAATGCTGAAGTTCTGTTCACGCAGGTCGACAACAATAGGTTGAAACTCACTGTTTTCCGGCAGTAAATGGATAACGGTACCCTGTTTTTTCAGGCGTTTTACCGTCACTTCATCATCGATACGCGCGACGACAACCTGACCATTACGCACGTCCTGCGTTTTATGAACGGCCAGCAGATCGCCGTCCAAAATACCGATATCACGCATCGACATACCGCTGACACGCAGAAGGAAATCGGCACTCGGTTTAAACATCGCCGGATCCACCTGATAGTGTCCTTCGATATGCTGCTGAGCCAGCAAAGGTTCACCCGCGGCCACACGGCCAATCAGCGGTAAACCTTCTTCTTCTTCCATCAGCAGACGGATACCGCGCGAAGCCCCGGAAACAATCTCAATGACGCCTTTGCGCGCCAGAGCTTTCAGGTGTTCTTCCGCAGCATTCGGGGAACGGAACCCAAGACGAGCGGCAATCTCCGCGCGGGTTGGTGGCATACCCGTAGTGGAGATATGATCGCGAATCAGGTCATAGACCTCTTGTTGTCTGGTCGTTAAAGCTTTCATTCCGCCCCCTGGTTGTTTATACAGTCTAGCTGTGAGTATATACAGCTAAACGGGCAATGAAAACCTAAGATTGAATAAAAACAGTGCATAAGCGCGATTCCTGGAATACAGATTCCAAATCAGAACCATCGCGGCCAAAAGATGCTGACCCAGACAAAAATCGCCAATATGATGGTCAACAGCACGGCAGCAGACCCGATATCTTTGGCACGCCCGGAAAGCACGTGGAACTCAGGACCTATGCGGTCGATAGCGCATTCCACGGCGCTGTTGAGCAGTTCCACCACGCAAACCAGGACCACGGAACCAATTAACAGGATGCGTTCGATGCTGCTCACATCGACCCAGAAAGAGAGCAAAATTAAGGGGATAGCCGCACTGGCTTCCTGACGAAAGGCCGCTTCATTTTGCCATGCCGCTTTCAGCCCTTTCCATGAGTATCCGGCTGCTTTATAAATTCGGGTAAATCCAGTGACTTGGTTCGCCATTCTGTTACTGATCCTTGAGGGGTAGTCCTTCGGGTGTTTGATGCATTTTAGCGGTTTAATGGTCTCTCATCACCACAGATCTCATTTGAGCTTTCTGGTATCCTTGCGGCGAAATGGCTAACAAGAGGCTTCACGTTTTTATGTCAGGTTGGCGTAGACTTTATTACACATTATTGAATTTACCGCTTTCATTGCTGGTAAAGAGCAAAGTCATACCTACAGATCCGGTGACCGAGTTGCACTTAGACCCGACGCGCCCGATCCTGTACGTATTGCCTTATAACTCCAAAGCAGATTTGCTGACCCTGCGTGCGCAGTGCCTTGCCCAGAATCTGCCCGACCCTCTGATCCCGCTGGATATCGACGGCACGCTGCTGCCCAGCCATGTGTTTATCGCTGAAGGCCCGCGCGTGTTCTCGTATTACACGCCGAAGCAGGAATCCGTAAAACTGTTCCACGACTATCTGGATTTGCACCGCAATAACCCGGATTTAGACATTCAGATGTTGCCGGTTTCGGTGATGTTCGGACGTGCGCCGGGCCGTGAAGGTCAGGATACGCCACATCTGCGCGTGCTGAACGGCATTCAGAAATTCTTCGCCGTGCTGTGGCTCGGCCGTGACAGTTTTGTGCGCTTCTCCAATACCGTTTCGCTGCGCTACATGGCGACAGAGCACGGTACGGATAAAACTATCGCGCAAAAGCTTGCCCGCGTGGCGCGAATGCATTTCTCCCGCCTGCGTCTGGCAGCAGTTGGCCCGCGCCTTCCAGCCCGTCAGGACTTATTCAATAAGCTGCTGGCTTCAAAAGCCATCGAAAAAGCCATTGAAGATGAAGCGCGCAGCAAAAAGATTTCCCACGAAAAAGCCCAGCAAAACGCTATCGCGCTGATGGAAGAGATTGCAGCGAACTTCTCTTATGAAGCTGTGCGCCTGTCCGACCGCGTATTGAGCTGGACGTGGAACCGCCTGTATAAAGGCATCAACGTCAATAACGCCGAGCGTGTGCGCCAGCTGGCACAGGACGGTCAGGAAATTGTTTATGTGCCCTGCCACCGCAGCCACATGGACTATCTGCTGCTTTCTTACGTGCTCTATCATCAGGGGCTCGTGCCACCGCACATTGCCGCCGGTATCAATTTGAATTTCTGGCCAGCCGGCCCGATTTTCCGCCGTCTGGGTGCGTTCTTTATCCGTCGTACCTTTAAAGGCAACAAACTTTATTCGACCGTTTTCCGCGAGTATCTGGGCGAACTGTTCAGCCGCGGTTATTCGGTAGAATACTTTGTCGAAGGTGGTCGCTCGCGAACCGGGCGTTTGCTGGAGCCGAAAACCGGCACGCTGGCGATGACTATTCAGGCCATGCTGCGCGGAGGTTCCCGCCCTATTACGCTGGTGCCGATTTATATCGGCTACGAACACGTGATGGAAGTGGGCACTTACGCGAAAGAGTTACGCGGCGCGACCAAAGAGAAAGAGAGCCTGACTCAGATGCTCAACGGCCTGCGTAAACTGCGCAACCTCGGCCAGGGCTATGTGAATTTCGGTGAACCTCTGCATCTGACCACTTATCTGAACCAAAACGTGCCGACGTGGCGTGAGGCGATCGACCCTATCGAAGCCCAGCGTCCGAGCTGGCTGACGCCGACGGTGCAGGATCTGGCTGAGCAGATTATGGTGCGCATCAACAATTCAGCGGCGGCCAACGCCATGAACCTGTGCTGTACCGCGCTGCTGGCCTCCCGTCAGCGCTCACTGACCCGAGAACAGTTGACTGAACAAATTGATTGCTACCTGCAATTGCTGCGCAATGTGCCGTACAACGCCGACTCCACCGTGCCCGATCTGACCGCCGATCAGCTACTTGATCACGCGCTGAACATGAACAAGTTCCAGGTCGAAAAAGATAATATCGGTGACATTATCGTTCTGCCGCGCGAACAAGCTGTGCTGATGACGTACTACCGTAATAACATTCATCATATGCTGGTGTTGCCGTCGCTGATTTCAAGCATCGTTATGCACCACCATCTGGTCACCCGCGAGGAATTGCTGCGTCAGGTTGAGCTGATTTATCCGATGCTGAAAGCCGAACTGTTCATGCATTTCGATAAAGCCGATCTGCCACAGGTGCTGGATGTTCTGACGCTGGAACTGGCGCGTCAGCAGATTATTCATCTGGAAGATGATGAGTTATCGCTGAACCCCGCACGTATTCGCACGCTGCAACTGCTGGCGGCCGGCGTACGTGAAACACTGCAACGCTACGCGATCACCTTCTCCTTGCTCACGACAAATCCAAGCATCAACCGTGGTGCGCTGGAAAAAGAGAGCCGGATTATGGCGCAGCGTCTGTCGGTGCTGCACGGTATCAATGCCCCTGAGTTCTTCGATAAAGCGGTGTTCTCAACGCTGGTCGGCACGCTGCGCGCAGAGGGTTATATCAACGATATCGGTGATGCGATTCAGGAACAAACGCGTGAGATTTACAACATGCTCAGCGACCTGATGACGCCAGACATCAAACTCACTATCGAAAGCGCCGGTATGCCTTCTGAACTGCCGCAGCCGACTGAACCGCCGGCTGAGCCTAAGATGGATGTGCGCGATACCGATCATTAATCGCCGGTTGTAACGCGGTAAATGGCAGAAAAAAAACGCCCGGGCTTTGCAAAAAGTCCGGGCGTCTTGTTTTATTATGTGAAGGAATTGCCTGAAGAGATTAGAAACTAAATGCTGTCAGGCTCATCAGAATGCCAAGGAACAACACCAGCCCGACATAGTTATTCTGACGAAAAGCCAGGAAACAGGCGTCACGTTCGCGCTTTGCGATCAATTTTTGCTGGTGCACAAACAGCGCGGCGGCCAGCAACAGCGACCAGTAGAATGGTGCACCCAGCTGTGAAAGATGCCCGACAATCGCCATCAGTGCCAGCGTTGCCAGTTGCAACAGGCCAATGATCAGCGTGTCGAAACGGCCAAACAAAATGGCCGTCGATTTTACGCCAATCTTTAAATCGTCATCGCGATCAACCATCGCATATTGCGTATCGTAAGCCACCGTCCAGCAGATATTCGCCACAAATAATAACCAGCAGCTCAGCGGAACAGCTTCACTGACGGCGGCGTAAGCCATCGGGATCGCCCAGCCAAACGCGGCGCCCAGTACGAACTGCGGCAGATGGCTGACGCGTTTCATAAAAGGGTAAATCCACGCCAGCGCCAGCGCAGCAAGCGAGAGTAAAATCGTCATGCGGTTGAGCGTCAGCACCAGCAGGAACGACACCAGCACCAGCCCGGCAAACAGCATTTTAGCCTGCTTACCGCTGACCGCTCCGCTCGGCAGCGGGCGGTTGGCGGTGCGTTTAACGTGCCCGTCTATTTTGCGGTCGGCGTAATCATTTACCACGCAACCGGCAGCGCGCATAAAGAATACGCCCAGCACAAACACCACTAAAATTTTGACAGAAGGCATGCCCCCACCGGCCAGCCAAAGCGCCCATAGCGTCGGCCACAGTAACAACAACGAGCCGATAGGTTTATCAATGCGCATCAGGCGGCAATAATCACGCCAGGTGCCCTGAGTCATACTTCCCGACACTCTCTGTTCTCCTTGTGGATTGGTCTGACTCATGTCCCGCTCACTTTGCCCTCTGGGCGGTGAACCGGTGAATCTGGCAGGAAAATTTCCGTCAGCAGCAGTGGTTTATCAGAAAGGCGCAGACGCGAACGACGCGCCCATAAGTCCCCCTGCTCACTTTGCAGCTGCCCGAGATGAATGTAATCGCGAGTCAGATTATTACCGCTAAACAGGTAGCGACCAAGCGGTAAGGTACCCAGATCCACCAGCGCCATGTCAGGCCCGGTCAGGGTCTCTTCGGGAATGACAGTACGCCCAAGCAACCATGGCTCGGCATCACCAAACAGCACGATTTCACGCACCCAATAGCGGGCGCTTTCTGGCAACTGCTGCGCTTCACTCTCACCCAGCTCGGCGCGGCTGACAAAGTATTCGTTTTGAGGTTTAACGGTGACAGTAACACCCTGTTTTTCAAAGCGACGGGTCATGGATCCCATTTCCATCAGCCAGTCAGCTACGTCCGCAGGAACGTTTGTTGGATCGTTAAACCAGTGAATCGGGGGTTGTGCAGGGGAACGGGAATCAGACATCAACGGCTCCGTAATGGGGGTATTCATACCTCCAATGAATTATCTGCTTCGTATTCTAACGCATGAATGCGAGGCAGTAATCGCATCATTTTACTCGCGGCGCAGACGTTCGCTGTTAGCCAGGAAGAGCGTTACGACCAGAACGAGGATCGCACAGGCGTATACCAGTGTGTCATAAGGGCTTTTATGATCGACGATAATCAGTCGAATAATCGCTGTGATGCCGATATAAATAAAATAGCGCAGCGGGAAGTGATATCCCGACGAAAAATACTTGATGATCAGCGCGATAAATTCGAAATAGAGGAAGTAAATCACAATTCCCTCTATCAGAAGATACGATGAAGACTGATCGTTGTTAACGAAAAGAACCATTGCTAAATGATAGGTCTCGCGCCCGATAAAAATCATCAGAATCGCGGCCAGCCCCAATAGAAAAACATTCAAAATTCGCTGCATGATGACCGAAATCATCGTTGCACGTTTTGATCCTGCCATGTGATCTACATCCCACTTTTGTTATTAATACCCGCAGAATACCACAGAGTCCGCACAGGAAAAGCGTCATTAAAAAAGGGCCAGCCTGTGAAGGCTAACCCTTTTATTTCCAGCGTTCTTTTACGTATTTCTACGCAATTATGCTCGCCAGTTTTTAAAGCGATTAATCAGACCATTTGTTGAGCTGTCGTGACCTTTCACATCTTCGCTGCCTTCGAGCTCTGGCAGGATACGGTTTGCCAGCTGTTTGCCGAGTTCTACGCCCCATTGATCGAAGGTATAGATATTCAGGATAACGCCCTGGGTAAAGATTTTGTGCTCGTACATCGCGATCAGCGCACCCAGGCTGTAAGGCGTGATTTCACGCAGCAGGATGGAGTTGGTCGGACGGTTACCTTCGAACACTTTGAACGGTGCAACGTGTTTTACGTCTTCCGGTTTTTTACCCTGTTCAGCGAATTCTTTCTCGACCACGTCCAGAGATTTACCGAACGCCAGTGCTTCCGTCTGGGCGAAGAAGTTAGACAGCAGTTTCGCGTGATGATCGCTCAGCGGGTTATGGCTGATAGCCGGCGCAATGAAGTCACAAGGGATGATTTTGGTTCCCTGATGAATCAGCTGGTAGAACGCATGCTGACCGTTGGTACCCGGCTCGCCCCAGATGATCGGGCCAGTCTGGTAATCCACTGGATTGCCGTTACGGTCAACGAATTTACCGTTGGATTCCATGTTGCCTTGCTGGAAGTAGGCAGCAAAACGGTGCATATACTGATCGTATGGCAAGATCGCTTCGGTTTCAGTGCCGTAGAAATCGTTGTACCAGATACCGATCAGCGCCAGCAGAACCGGCAGGTTTTTCTCAGCCGGGGTCTTCGCGAAATGGTTATCCATCGCGTGTGCGCCGCTCAGCAGTTGCTCGAAGTTCTCAAAACCAACTGACAGGGCGATTGACAGGCCGATCGCGGACCACAGAGAGTAACGGCCACCGACCCAGTCCCAGAACTCGAACATGTTGTCCGTGTCGATACCAAACTCACCGACCGCTTTACCGTTGGTAGACAGCGCAGCGAAGTGTTTTGCCACGTGTTTTTCATCGCCTGCAGTTTTCAGGAACCAGTCGCGCGCGCTGTGGGCGTTGGTCATGGTTTCTTGCGTAGTGAATGTTTTTGATGCAACCAGGAACAGCGTGGTTTCCGGCGACAGGTCTTTCAGCGCTTCAGCGATATGCGTGCCATCAACGTTGGAGACGAAATGCATATTCAGATGGTTTTTGTACGGACGTAACGCTTCGGTCACCATGAACGGGCCGAGGTCTGAACCGCCGATACCGATGTTGACGATGTCAGTGATCGCTTTGCCGGTATAACCCTTCCAGTCACCACCGATAACGCGCTCGGTGAAGCCTTTAATCTTCGCCAGAACCGCGTTGACTTCCGGCATCACATCTTTGCCATCGACCACAATCGGCGTGTTGCTGCGGTTACGCAGGGCAACGTGCAGAACGGCGCGGTCTTCGGTACGGTTGATCTTCTCACCAGAGAACATCGATTTGATTGCACCCTGAAGATCGGTCTCTTTTGCCAGAGCCTGCAGCTTGTCCAGAGTTTCTGATGTGATGCGGTTTTTGGAGAAATCGACCAGCATCTGGTCTTCAAACGTGGCAGAGAACTTGGAGAAACGATCACCATCTTCAGCAAACAGATGGCTAATCTGCACATCTTTCATCGTGTCGAAATGCTGCTGCAGCGCTTGCCAGGCAGCGGTCTGAGTTGGATTGATATTTTTCATAGCAATGCTCTTAGGCTGAGAATAAATATGAGGTAACTGTCCCGATTGTATCCTGAACTTCCCGAGATGAGATGCCTTTTCTTGCGATAGGCCAGATCTGTGGATCCACAATGACAAAGAACAATATTAGATGACAATCGCTCAAAATGTGGCTCGACCGGCCGTGAGACCGTTGACAGACGCGCCATAACCCGTTATTCCTAAGCACCTAACTCGCACACGTGCTCACGCACGCTGTTGTGAGCCAGAAGAGGCGCGTCGCCCAGGCAGTGTACCGGAGGAGCCGAAATCCTACGAAGGTGCATCAGGGGGAGCGGCGCCGAGGTCAAATGCTGACGGCAGGCAGATGATCGACCACAGGGGCTGAATCCTCTGGGTTGTCACCGACATACCCGAAAAAGGGTATTGGCATGGTGGGGCGCTTCTGGGTGTATCGTAGCATCTCTACGCCTGCTCCCGTTTCCCGCTCTCCCCCTTGTGCCAATTCTTATGGATTAGGTGGCCGTCATTGAAATGACGTCCCGGACATGAGGTTTTACATGAATCACGCAGCATCCCGCAACGCCACTGTGCAGCCTTTGGGCAACGTTATCGTCGCCAAATTCGGCGGCACCAGCGTGGCAGATTTCGACGCGATGAACCGCAGCGCAGACATCGTTCTTGCGCGCCCGGAAGTTCGTCTGGTCGTTCTCTCCGCCTCTGCGGGCGTCACAAATTTATTAGTCGAGCTGGCCACGGGGAAAGAAACCGAACGCCGCGTATTCCTGCTTGATGAAATCCGCCGCATCCAGAATGCCATTATTGACCGCCTCGATAATCCGACGGTGATCCGCGAAGAAGTGGGTCGCATGCTGGAAAATATCGCCATGCTGTCGGAAGCCGCCAGCCTCGCGACATCCACTGCGCTGACCGACGAACTGGTCAGTCACGGCGAACTGATGTCCACCCTGCTGTTTGTTGAAGTCATCCGCCAGCGCAACCTGCCTGTGGAATGGTTCGACGTGCGTAAAGTCATGCGCACCAACGACCACTTTGGTCGCGCAGAGCCTGACACACAGGCGCTGACCGACCTGACACTTTCACAACTGCAACCGCGTTTGCAGGATGCGCTGGTGATCACTCAGGGCTTTATCGGCTCAGAAGGTAAAGGCCGTACCACCACGCTTGGTCGTGGCGGCAGTGACTACACGGCGGCGTTGCTGGGTGAAGCGCTGGGCGCGGTGCGAGTGGATATCTGGACGGACGTACCGGGCATTTACACCACCGATCCGCGTCTGGTACCGGCGGCGAAACGTATTGACCGTATCGCGTTTGAGGAAGCGGCTGAAATGGCAACATTCGGTGCCAAAGTTCTGCATCCGGCTACGCTGCTGCCTGCGGTACGTCGCGGCATTCCGGTATTTGTTGGCTCCAGCAAAGACCCGTCGGGCGGCGGCACGTTAGTGTGCGATACCAGCGATAACCCGCCGCTGTTCCGCGCGATTGCCCTGCGCCGCAGACAAACGCTGGTCACGCTGCACAGCCTGAGCATGCTGCATTCACGCGGTTTCCTCGCCGACGTGTTTGGTATTCTGGCCCGCCACAATATTTCTGTCGATTTGATCACCACGTCCGAAGTCAGCGTGGCGCTGACGCTGGACACCACCGGTTCCACCTCGTCAGACGCCAGCCTGCTGACCACGTCACTGCTGACCGAACTGTCGTCACTGTGCCGCGTGGAAGTAGAAGAGAATCTGGCGCTGATCGCCATCATAGGCAACAAGCTGTCGCAGGCCTGCGGCGTTGGTAAAGAAGTTTTCGGCGTGCTGGATCCGTTCAACATCCGCATGATTTGCTACGGCGCAAGCAGCTACAACCTGTGCTTCCTGGTGCCGGGCAGCGATGCCGATCAGGTCGTTAAAACACTACACCGCAACCTATTCGAACAATAACGGGCGCGGTATCTGAGAAGACCGGGCCTTGTGCCCGGTCTTTTTTTTGCCTGTACTTTTGTAAAACAACAAAGACAAGGATCATCCTCAATGTTAGCCATCATCACCCGCCTGTTCCCGCTGTGGGCCGTGCTGTTATCGGTCGCGGCGTACTATTCACCCACCACGTTTACCCCCATCGGCCCCCACGTTTCTACCCTGCTGATGCTGATTATGTTCGCGATGGGCGTCACCCTTGAATTCGGGGATTTCAAACGTGTGCTCTCGCGCCCCGGCCCGGTCGCAGCCGCGACGTTTCTGCATTATCTGATCATGCCGCTGGCGGCGTGGGTGCTGGCAAAACTCTTCCACATGCCCGCAGATTTGTCTGCCGGGATGATTCTGGTAGGCAGCGTCGCCAGCGGAACGGCGTCCAACGTAATGATTTATCTGGCGAAAGGTGACGTGGCGCTTTCAGTCACGATTTCAGCCGTGTCAACGTTGGTGGGCGTGGTTGCTACCCCGCTGCTGACGCGGTTGTATGTCGATACACATATTAAAGTCGATGTGGAAGGCATGCTGCTGAGCATTTTACAGATCGTAGTAATCCCGATTTTAGCCGGTCTGATTATTCATCATCTGTTTACTAAAACGGTGAAACGGATCGAACCGCTGCTGCCGCTGTTTTCCATGGTGTGCATTGTCGCCATCATCAGCGCCGTGGTGGCAGGCAGTCAGGGCTTTATCGGTTCCGTCGGTTTAGTTGTGATCATGGCGGTAATCCTGCACAACGCCATCGGTCTGCTGAGTGGTTACTGGGGCGGGAAACTGTTTGGTTTTGACGAAACGACCTGCCGTACTCTGGCGATGGAAGTCGGAATGCAGAACTCTGGCTTAGCCGCGACGCTAGGGAAGATTTACTTCTCTCCACTGGCAGCCTTGCCGGGCGCGCTGTTCTCGGTCTGGCACAATCTGTCGGGTTCTCTGCTGGCCGGTTATTGGTCAGGCAAACCGGTTAAGAAAGACTAAATTTCCTGCCATAAAAAGCGGGCGCTTTTGACTGCGCCCGCTTCATTTCTTTCAGTGTGACACGTCAAACCAGTTTCACTTCATCATTCGGTTCACGCATTTCATCTTCCTGCTCGTCCTGATCCAGCACGTTATACGCCACCGCACAGAACAACGAATTCAGACGCTTCATGTCGCCCAGCAGGCCAAGGTGCAACGAACTGGTTTCGATACTTTGCACGTTGTGCTGATGAAGACGATCGACGTGGGCGTGCGCATAGCGGCGGTCGAGAATACGGAAACGATGTTTGGAACGGCGCAGACGACGCGCGCTGGTCAGGTCATTCGACAGGAACACGCCGAGGCTCAGACGGAGGTTATCCAGCAGTTTTTCATGCAAAGCGTCCAGTTCCACCAGCCCTTCCGGCGAAAACGCACGGCGTGTAGCATGGGATTTGGCGGTGATATCCCCGGTCATACGCTCAATGATGTCGCCCGCCTGTTCGAGGTTTAACGCCATTTCGATAATTTCCGCCCACCGACGTGAATCCTCTTCGCCCAGCCCCTCTTTGTTGATTTGCGCCAGGTAGAGTTTGATCGCGGTATACAGTACGTCCACGTCATCATCCAGGCGGCGCACCTCGCGATCCTGTGCCAGTTTACCGTGCATGACTTCGCGGTTGAGGATCAGCATGTGTTCCACCACGTCGCCCATACGCAGAGTTTCGCGAGCCGCATTAGCCAACGCCAGCGTTGGTGTATCAATGGCGCTGACGTCAAGATGGCGCGGACGCAGGCGCGGGTCATCTTCCGGTACATCGGCAATCATCATCTCGCACACTCTTGCCATCGGCGCGGTCAGCGGCACCATCGCCAGACAGCGGATCAGGTTGTAGAACATGTGAAAATAGATCACCAGCTCTTCGTCCGGGATACCTAGCCGCGCCAGCTGCGTCGAAAGCGGGCCGACAAACGGCAGTACGATGACCAGACCAATCAGCTTAAACAGCGTGCTGCCAAGCGCCACACGCCGACCTGCGGCATTCATTTTACTGGCGTTGATCATCGCCAGCAGGCCGCTGCCCAGGTTGGCACCGATCACCAGACACAGCGAGACTTTCAGTGAAATCACACCGGTTGCCGTCAGCGTCGCCGTCAGCAGAACGGCGGCCAGACTGGAATAACTGATGATGGCAAAAACCGCGCCGGTCAGGGCATCGAGCAACACATCCCCGGTGAGTGAGGAGAACAACACTTTCACACCGGATGCCTGCATGATCGGCGTTGCAGCCGAGACAATCAGTTCAAGCGCCAGCAGGATAAGCCCAAGGCCGATCCCGACGCGTCCCATCTGGCCCGCGCGGGTTTGCTTGCGGCTGAGGAAAAACGCAACACCAACGAAGATAAACAGCGGGGAAAGCCACGACAGGTCGAACGTCAGAATACGCGCCATAACGGCCGTACCGACGTCGGCACCGAGGATGATCACCAGCGCGGGCGCCAGCGCCACCAGCCCCTGAGAAACGAAGGACGTCACCAGCAGAGCGGTCGCATTACTGCTTTGCACCAGCGCAGTCACACCAATGCCAGCCACGAAGGCCAGCGGTTTTTTTTCTACGCTACTGCTCAGCACTCGGCGCAAATTGGCGCCGAAAACACGCATGATGCCAGTACGTACAATATGCGTCCCCCACACCAGCAGAGAAACGGCAGATAACAGATGAAGAAGGGTTAACACGAACAAGTAACTCCTGTTTTACAGGGCATAGGCCATGTGCGTTGGGTGAAAATTGATCAGGAGGAATGATACAACCACGTCATATACAACTCTCAATCTAGCAGATCTGACCGCGGACTACTCGTTTGAGCAAAAAATTGTGGAGAGAACACCCTTTTTCCTTTCCTACCTGCTGCAAAGACCTGTTTATTTATGGATTAACGTCCCCTAAAGTTATTATTCATAAAAACACTATTTCTTAGCGTCACTCTAAAGTTTACAATCGTTATTTTCCGGGCTGGATGACGTAATAACCATACAGAAGAATAACCCCTTTATGTGTAGCTACTGCGACATGTCGACTTGAATCTGACAATGAATACATAATCTCAACACTATCGGTTATGTTGATTTTAAAAAGAATTATTAGAAAGTGTTATCTGCTTAGTAAATATAACACTAAAAATAAACTCCTTTGCAAGCAGAGGGGATGCTTGCTGCATTTTAAAAGGATTTAATAATAGTGAAAATTAAAATATTAAGTGGATTGATTTCACTGTCCATTTTTGGCGCGAGCGCCGGCGTAATGAATGAAAACATACCCATTCAGGATTATCGTGATTTTGCGGAGAACTTAGGCAAATACACACCAGGTGCCACAAATGTGGAAGTATTTCACGAGGACGGTACATCGGCCGGCATTCTTCCTTACATTATACCTGATTTTGGAAGTGCCACCGTTGCTGGGGATTCGACCCTCATCAGCAGCAGCTATGTGGCGAGCGTTACTCACTTAGGATGGTATGAGGATGCTATTTTTGGCACGGACGCAAAATACAGCACAGATTATTTGGTCATTAATTATAATAATGATCCCGGTGTTGATTTCAATGCATCCAGACTGAATAAAGTCGTTACTGAAGCCGCTCCCGTTGATATGGTGAGCCCTGCCGATGTTTATGCCAATAAAAATACTGGCCGGTATACTTATTTCACGCGCGTAGGTGCAGGTTTTCAATATCAGATAGATGCTGAAGGTCAAAAACTTATTACGGTGGCTAAAAACCCTTACATGTGGAAAAGCGCAGGATCACTAACACCCTCTGAAATCAATCCCGGTAGTATATATTGGATTAACAATGATGCAGATTCTCCACTGGATATTGCGTCAAATAAAGGGGATAGCGGTAGCCAAATATTAGTTTATGACAACATCGATAAAAAATGGAAAATGTATGGTGTCACTGATTCTGGTACAGGGGTTGTAAATCTCCCGCCTCACTCTCTCGGCACCACAGGGTTGGGCATTCAGAATGATTTCATCGCAAGCACCATCGAAAAAAACACCGATCCCGACGTCACTGATAGTATCGCCGACGGCGATATTCATTGGACCGGAACGGGCGCCGTCGGAAACATCATTCAGGGAGATTCACGTTGGCAATGGCATGGCATCGACACCAGCCTGCCCGGAAGATCTTTCCTTACCCCTGCTGATATCGATGCGGGGAATGTCGGGACTGACAACCGTGATCCTCAACTTGATGCGTCAAAAGATCTGCGTTTCAACGGTGAGGGGGGACTGATCGTTCTGGACGCAGCCATTAACCAGGGTGCGGGAAAATTACAATTTTCGAATGATTATCGTGTGGTCTCTGCTGAGGACGCTGATAACACCTGGATGGGCGGTGGCATTGAGGTTGATGCAGATAAAACCGTTGACTGGGAAGTAAACGGGGTCGCCAATGACAGTCTGCACAAAATCGGCGCTGGTACGCTTTATGTCAATGCTATGGGCAATAACCCTGGTGAATTAAATATTGGCGATGGCACCGTGGTGTTAGCTCAGCAAGATGACGGGCAAGGTCATCATCAGGCGTTCTCTTCCATCACCATTGTAAGCGGTCGACCGACTGTTCAGCTCGGTGGAGAAGATCAGATTTCTTCAGATAAAATCAACTTTGGTTATCGTGGCGGCACGTTAGATCTCAATGGCTATGACATGACTTTCGGCGCCATTAATCACAGCGATTCCGGTGCAAGAATCATTAATGCCAATTCTGAAAACAGCTCAACGTTGACGCTGGCGAACACTAAATCAGAAACTTTTATCGGCCAGCTGGGGTCTGCAGAGACTCAAAAGGGTTTGAATGTCGTTCTGGATTCAGCAAAAAGTATCGACAACTATTCCCTGACCGGCGGCGCTTATCTTAATGATTTAACGGTTGAAAATGGTACTCTCACATTGGGAGGCAGACCGACGCCGCATGCTGGCGGCACTGTTTTCAGTAATGACTGGATCAATGAAAATTACCAGATCACCACGCTGAATCTAAATGATGGCGGCACGCTGCAGCTCACCGAACACGGTTCACTCGACTCAGATATAACGCTGGGCAACCGTTCTATGCTTGAGATGCATAGCCGCACTCAACTTGATGGTCATGTTGTGCTGGGCGACGACGCAACACTTTCAGTCATCGCGGGTGACAGCAGTGATAAAAGTACCGCCGGTTCGGCAGACACCATTATTACCGCAACACTGGAAGGAACCGGCAGCCTGATCAAAGAGGGCTGGGCAAATCTTCTTATGTATGGAGACAATACTTTCACCGGCGGCACGACAGTGAAAGGCGGCACATTGGTACTTGAAGGCTCGCTGGCGTCAACGTTGACAGTGGAAAACGGCGCTTCATTTGCCGGTAATGCAACGGTCAATGATCTGATCTTAAAAGATAATGTGGCTCTCTCGCCCTATTACGATGCTGACAACCTCCTCCAGCAATCTCAGAAAACCGATTCCTCAATGCTCATAAAAGGTGATCTGACTACCGGTAGCAACGACACTGTCAGTTTGCGCTCGGTACTTACACCGGGCGCTTTGCAATCCGACCGTCTGCTCATCAGCGGTGATGTCATCACAAACGATAAACCGGTGATGGTTTCCGTGACACCAACCGGTAACGGCTTTTTCACCGATGGTGATAACGACGGTATCGCGGATAATGAAGAAGGCATTTCGCTGATTCAGGTAGGAGGAAGCGCCAGTAAAAACGCCTTTGCACTGGCGGGAGGATACGTCGCACGCGGCGCTTATGCGTACACACTTTATGCTTTTGCACCGGGAAAAGCCGCTGCCGACCAGCGGGAAGTTGAAGGTTCCGGCAGTCAGTATTGGGATTACCGTCTTCAAAATAGAATGTTAAACGAAGGGGATAATATCGAACCAACGCCTGACCCAATTCCAGACCCGACGCCCGGTCCAACCCCTGATCCCATTCCAGATGAAGGTGGCACCACACCGACTCCTCAACCGGACGACGGCGGAACCACTCCAGTCCCTGATGCGGATGAAGGAATTATTGTACCGACGCCTGATGATCACCATACAGATGAAAACAGCCGTGCGGCCGTTACTCCTCAAGTGGCGTCTTATCTTTCTTTACCATCGGCTTTACTCAGCTATAACAGCCGCCTGAACACAACATTCCATGATCAGGTAACATTGTTGGAAGAGAAGAAAATCAATATTTTCTTCCAATATCTAAACGGCGAAGACACCTATCATTCGTCACTGGGCTTTAAAGACTATGGCTTAGACTATAAACAAAAACAGGAAGGCTGGTTATTTGGCGGAAAAGTTCTGCAGCTCGACGACAACACACAGTCTCTCGAAGTTAACCTCGGTTTATCACGCACCGATTTGGATATCACCCCGGATGCTGCGGATGGCAACAGTAAAACGAACTACACCGCCTGGGGACTTTCCTCGCTAACAATCTATAAGCAGGAAACCGGTTTGCTGGCAGAGTTGGCTCTGGATGCTGCGAAATATGATGGCAACATATCGACAGATTTACGCGGTGGGGATGTCGCAGATATCAATGCAAAATCTTTCGGCACGACTTTAGATGTCGGTTATCAGTTCACTTTTGGAAACCACCAGCTCACGCCTCTTATTGGCGCAGGCGTGCAATACCTGACAGTGGACGATTTTACCGATGTTGATGGCGCACGCGTCAATTACAACGATATCGCCCGACCAATTGGTCGCGTTGGGGTGCGCTATCGTTACAACTGGGACAGCGTCAGTGCAGGGAAATGGGCGATACTTTCCAGTACCCGCCTGGTTAAAGACTTCAGCCATCATGAAACGGTGGCAATCGGCGATTCGCACAGTTCCGAAACAAGTGACTTCTCGACTGATATCACGGGCAGCGCGGCGCTGTTTGATGTCGGTGTTGTCAATACTCTTATTCCAAACGTATCTCTCAGCGTCGGCGGCCAATACCAGAAACGTCTGGAAGAAGAAGGGATTGATTACTGGCAGCTCACGACTGGGGTAAACATCAGTTTCTGATACACCTGTTGCGCTAAATAAAATGCCCGATGTATCTGATCGGGCATTTTATCTCATTGCTTTAGCGCCACACTGACACCGGCCAACCATTTTTCTGAGCATATTCCAGCAAAATGGCATCTGGATTCACTGCGCATGGCTGACCTACTTTGGTCAGTAAAGGCAGATCGTTATGGGAATCCGAATAAAAACTGGCTTGTTGCAGCAGAGTTTCGTCGTGATGGATGAGATCCAGCAACCTCGATACTTTGCCTTCGCGATAGGTCATCGTCCCCTGCGTGGCCCCGGTAAAGCGGCCATCCTGAATCTCTACCCCGATCGCCAGCGTTTCATCAACACCGAGGAAACGTGCGATCGGCTGCACCAGATGCTCGCCGGAGGCAGAAATAATCACCGTCCGGTCGCCTTGTTCGCGATGAATGGCCAGACACTCACGCGCCTGCACATAAATGCGCGGTGCAATCACATCTTCTATGTAGCGCGCGACCATCGCGGCGACGTCACGTTCATTACGACCGGTCAGCGGCGCCAGTGTACATCGCATGTACTCGCGCATATCCATCTGACCGACGGCATATTGCTGCATCAGCGCAGCGTCCTGTTGGAGAAAAGCCTGTTCATCGGCCACCCAACCCTGCGCCACCATATAGGCGGACCACAAGCTGGAACAGTCACCGCTAATCAGGGTTTCATCGAGATCAAACAGCGCCAGTTTCATGCAACTTCCCGTAAAGTAACAAGATCTAACTGTAGACCAATATCGCTGCCATCGGCGCGAAGAGAAGCCACAGAACGGTTCAGGACATCCACAGACAGCTCCACGCCGTGCGCTAACACGCGATAACGCACCACGTTGCCGAGCAGGCTATGGCTGAGAATTTTGGCCGGAATGCCTTCAATCACATCGCACACAGTGACCGACTCCGGCCGGATGGCGACGCGGCCAGTGTAGGTGATGCCGGTCAGCGCCATCGCCTGTTCGGCACTCAGCAGGTTGTAACTGCCGATAAATCCGGCGGCAAAAGCATCCACAGGTTCAGTATATAAAGTTTCAGCATCAGCATTTTGCACGATTTGCCCTTTGTTCATAAGCACGATGCGATCGGACATCGTCAGTGCCTCTTCCTGATCGTGCGTGACAAAAATAGCGGTCAGGTTCATTTCGCGCTGAATACGGCGGATTTGTTCGCGCAGATGTTTGCGGATACGGGCATCGAGCGCAGACAGGGGTTCATCGAGCAACAACAGGCGCGGCTGCGTCACCAGCGAACGGGCGAGCGCCACGCGCTGACACTGTCCGCCGGACAGCTGATGCGGATAACGTTTGGCATAATCGTTCATTTCCACCAGTTCCAGCACTTCACCGACGCGGCGAAGCACGTCGCCGGCGGGCAATTTCTGCATTTTCAGGCCGAACGATACATTGGCTTCCACCGTCATATTGGGAAACAGCGCGTAGCTCTGAAAGACCATGCCAATCCCGCGTTGTTGCGGAGGCAGCGGAACGATATCCTGCCCCTGCAGAATGATTTTTCCGCTGTTGACGGACGTCAGCCCAGCCAGACAGCGCAGCAGCGTGGACTTGCCGCAGCCGCTCGGACCCAGCAGCGTGACGAATTCGCCCTCTTTAGCAGAGAAATCAATATTGTTGAAAATCTGCGTCGGGCCATACGATTTGTTGAGTTGAGTGACCTGCAAATAAGACATATCAGCTCTTTCCTTTGTTCAGCATGTTAGCCACCCAGGTGAAAATCAGGACGACCATAAAATAGGAGATGACCAGCGCGCTGGTGAAATGGCCACTGCCGTTGCGCATGTTGTAGAGATAGACCTGAACCGTTTCATAGCGGCTGCCCGCCAGCAGATTGGCGAACACAAACTCTCCGATCAGGAAGGAGAAAGAGAGTAAAACGGCGATCATTCCGCCTTTGCGCAGATTAGGCAGTACCACCAGCAGCGCGGCTTTCCAGGTGCTGGCACCCAGCAGATGTGCAGCATCCATCAGGTCACGCAGGTTAATGGCCTGCATGTTGTTGGAGATCGCGCGGTAAATAAACGGCAGCGCGATGGTGAAGTAACAACCAATCAGGATCCACGGCGTGCCGGTCAGCGAGAATGGTTCGCCGGAATACAGCTGCATAAGACCGACCGATGACACCACCGGCGGTACCGCAAACGGCAACAGGATGAGAATATTCATGAGCGCATCGAGCTTCGGGAAATAGTAAGCAATCACAAACATAAGTGGCAGTATCAACACCAGCGACAAAAAAAGTGTGCCGAAACAGACCACCAGCGAATGCCATAGCGCGATAAGAAATCTCGGATCGCTCCATAACGCCACCAGCCATTTGAGTGTAAAACCACTCGGTAAAATCGTTGCTCCCCATTCCAGCACCAGCGCATAAACCAGCGTCGCCAGCAGCGGCAACATCAATATAATCAGTAAAATCCAGATCACTATACGATGGTAAATTGCTTCAGATCGCGACATCTCACATTCCTCTTTTGCTGCAATCACTGACGTTGGCTGAGATAGCTTTTACGCAATAACCACTGATGTATCAGCGTGATAAAGGCCATCAGCACCACCAGTAACATCGCCAGTGCGCTGCCCATATTTGGATCAAGGGAAATATCACCTGAGACCAGCGCGGCAATCCGTACCGGCACCACGTTGAAGTTGCCGGTGGTCAGGGCATACACCGTGGCATACGCACCCAGCGCATTGGCGAGCAAAATCACGAACGTCCCCATCAGCGCGGGGAACAGCACCGGCATACCGATATAGCGCCAGTAGCTCCAGCGCCCGGCGCCGAGCAACGCGGCAGACTCGCGCCAGTCTTCGCGCAGCGCGTCGAAAGCCGGATACATCAGCAAGACACCGAGGGGGATCTGGAAGTAGGTATAAAGCACGATCAGCCCGCTTTTGGAATACAGGTTGAAGTTTTCCATCAGCCCGTATTTTTGCAGCAGTAAAGTCAGACAACCGTTGAGACCGAGCAAAATGACAAACGCGAAGGCCAGCGGCACGCCGGCAAAGTTGCTGGTCATGTTGGTAAACGACATCACAAAATCATGAAGCTTTGTCGGGCCTAGCTGGCGAAGTGAGTAACTGCCCACTAATGCGATCAGCAAGCCATAGAAACTTGACCAGATTGAGATATCCAGCGAGAAACGCATTGCTTGCAAATAGAACGGCGAGGTTAGGATATCGGTGTAATTTCCCAGCCCCCAGGCTTCATAGGTTTCGCTGTAGAAGCTGCTGACCGCAATCCATGCCAGCGGCGCGAGCTGGAAGGCAATGAAAAACACCAGAAACGGCAGCATAAATAGCGCTGCAATCCACTTAGCTTTCATCGGGTATCCTCTAAAAGTGACGGGATTCAGGCCAGTAATGCCGCGCAGTGTGGCTTATCGTGGGCGATATTGAGGATCTGGCAGACGGTGCCACACAGCTCGGTTTGCAGCGGCGCAGCGTCTCCTAAGGTGAACGCGCTGCCGAAAACAAATAATGGCACCTGACGCTCTTCCGGCAAAATGCCCCCGTGACTGCGATCGTCGTTCATACCATGATCGGCGGTGACAATTACCTGATAGCCAGCTTCCAGCCAGTCACCTAAGAAGCGTGACAGAATGCCGTCCGCCGTCCGCGCTTTGTTGCGGTACTGCGGCGTTGAGAGGCCAAACTTGTGGCCCGCATCGTCAATATTCATCGGATGAATCAGCAGGAAATCAGGGTCATGCCGTCGGCGCAGGCTTTCTGCATCGTCAAAAAGATGCGAATCAGGGTAAGTGTCATCGTAATAAAAATGGCCGTGCTGGATAGCCAGCATTTCATCGCTGGTATGGCGGTCACGGGGCGGGTCGAACGGCGTACGGTTATACAATTCGCTGACCCAGTGATAGGCCGCAGCCGCTGTCGTCAGACCGGCGTCACGGGCATAGTGAAAAATACTGCGCTGCGTAGACAACCGGTCAACCTGATTATTCACAATGCCGCTCATCACCGGCGTGATACCGGTAAGGATGCACTCATACAGTGGCCGTGACAGCGAAGGTAATGCACATTCCAGTTGATACAAGCGGCCACGTCCTTCGGCACACTGAGCTTGTAAATATCCCATTGCGTCGCGGGCGACCTGATAATTCAGGCCGTCCAGTACTACCAGAATGCTTTTCATGACACTTTTGCCTTTCTTACAGGTGTTGAAATCCCCGCCCTCTTCCGCGCACGTTGAATGAGTTTGGGGATAGTTTTACTTTTGATTCAGGTAATTACTGCTGCATATTGATCATGACGTTTTCCTGCCACAGACGAGGCAACGTTTTGGCGCTCTTGTCCCAGGCAGCCGGATCAGCAATCGGATGGGCATTTTTGTATTCGCTGGATGGCAGCAGTTTGGCTTTCACGTCGTCAGGCAAGGTGATGTGATCGGCACGGATTGGACGGGCATAGCCCTGCGCCAGATTGATCTGACCTGCATCGGAGAAGATATATTCGCGCGCCAGTTTGGCGGCGTTCGGGTGTTTGGCGAATTTGTTGATGATGGTGGTGTAACCGGAGGTAATTGAACCATCGGACGGGATCACGACGTCAAAACGGGTTTTATCAATTTTGTCGCGATAGCTAAGGCCGTTGAAGTCCCACACCACACCCACCTGCACCTCACCTTTTTCCAGAGATGCGATCACCGGGTTACTCAGGCTCAGACGCCCTGCTTTCGCCAGCTTGCCGAAGTATTCCAGACCCGGTTTCAGGTTAGTTTCGTTACCGCCCATGGCGTATGTAGCTGCGAGCACGCCGTTGGCGGCCTGCGCTGCGGTACTCACATCACCAATGGTGACTTTGTATTTGCCCTTCAGCAGTTCAGCCCAGCTGTGTGGTTCGTCCTTCACCTGAGACTTGTCGATAATGAACGCAATAGTTCCGGTGTAAGCGAGTGCCCACATACCATCTTTATCTTTCGCCCAGTCAGGCACCTGATCCCACGTCGTTGGCTTATAAGGCTGAGTGACGCCCTTCTGTACGGCGACCGGCCCGAACGCGGCACCCACGTCACCGATATCGGCACTGGCGTTATCTTTTTCAGCGAGGAACTTGGCAATTTCCTGCGCCGAACTCATATCAGTATCGCTGTGTTTGAGACCGTATTTGGTGCTCAGATCACTCCAGGTTCCTTTCCAGTTGGCCCAGTCATCAGGCATACCGACACTATTTACCGTTCCTTCAGCTTGCGCCGCTTTCAGAAGTTCTGCGGGAGGCTCAGCGGCAAAAGCCGTTGAGGTGGACAATACGAGCGCGCTGGTTAACACAGAAGCGAACAACTGTTTCATAACGGAAGCTCCAGATGGTAGGGTGTGAGGTGCTGGTCTAGTCCAGCAATAACCAAGCCAATCTAACGATCAATTGTGATAATTATATGTCAGCCTGAAAAAGCAGCAGTTTTAAGCTTCCAGCTGTTAACGTGCGCACATTATTTACACAAAAAAAGGTCGGATTGGTGCATAACCGCACTGAAATGAGGCTTGCTGACCGATGAGAGATCCGCAGACTACCCTGACCCTGATCTGTAAGGCGTTGAGTGAAAGTATCGCGACGGGGACATTTTCGGCCGAAGGAAGGCTGCCATCTGAGCGCGCACTGAGCGAACATTTCTCCACCACCCGCATCACGTTGCGTGAAGCATTAAGCCAGCTGGAAGCACAGGGGCTGATTTACCGCGAGGTCCGGCGTGGCTGGTTTATCTCACCTCCACGCATTATTTATAACCCGCTGCAACGTAGCCATTTTCATGCGATGGCGAGAGACCAGGGGCGTCGTGCGCAAACTGAAGTGATCGATGCCAGACAATGCATCGCCAGCACGGCCGTGTGCCATAAGCTGCAGTTGCCGCCGGACAGCGAAGTGATATGTATCCGGCGGTTGCGTTATATTGATGGACGCCCGGTTTTGTACGTCGAACATTATCTCAATGCGCTGTATTTTCAGGGCATTCTCGACGCAGATCTCACCTCTTCGCTGACCGACCTGTATGCCTCACGTTATGACATTCACTACGGGCGGGTTCGTTTCGATATGGTGCCAACGCTGTTGACCGACGAGGCCTCGCGCGCGCTGAGGGTCGCCTCCGGCAGCCCGGCGTTATTTATTACTCGCACCAACCGCGATCAGCATGACCGGGTTATCGACTGCGATCTCGAATACTGGCGCTATGACGCGTTGCATATAGATGTGGAAGTGAACTGAGTGGGAAAAGTTGGGCTAAGAACTTCGTGCCGGCACCGGTGAATAGGATTTTTTAGGTTTATCAGTCATCTGAAATGCCCGTGGATTCACGGGCATTTTTACTATTAGTCGGCGTCGTAGCCCAAATTTGGCGCCAGCCAGCGCTCGACTTCAGCGATCGGCATATTTTTACGGGTCGCATAATCTTCCACCTGATCACGCTGAATCTGTGCCACCGCGAAGTATTTGCTATCAGGATGACTGAAGTACCAGCCCGATACCGCCGCGCCCGGCCACATCGCGAAAGATTCGGTCAGTTGCATACCGGTGTTGGTTTCCACATCCAGTAATTTCCAGATCTGGCCCTTTTCCGTATGTTCAGGACAAGCCGGATAGCCCGGTGCAGGGCGGATCCCCTGATAGTTTTCGCGGATCAACTCTTCGTTACTCAGATTCTCATTGGCCGCAAAGCCCCAGTACACTTTCCGCACTTTCTCGTGCAGGTATTCCGCAAAGGCTTCGGCCAGACGGTCTGCCAGCGCCTTGATCATGATTTTGTTGTAGTCGTCATGCTGTTTGTCATACGCCTCGGCCAGCGCGTCTTCCTCCAGCCCGCCGGTGACCGCAAACGCGCCCATATAATCTTTCTTGCCACTGGATTTCGGGGCAACAAAGTCGGCCAAACAGTAATTGGCGAAATCAGTTTTTTCCGTCTGCTGACGCAGATGATGGCTGACTACCAGCACGTCCTGTCGGCGTTCATCGCTATAAATCTCAATATCGTCGCCTTTGCGGTTTGCCGGGAATAAACCGACGACGCCGCGTGGATTCAGGAGTTTCTCAACCGAGAGTTTATCCAGTAAATCGTTGGCATCTTTAAACAGGCGGGTGGCCTCTTCACCGACCACTTCATCTTCAAGAATGCGGGGATATTTACCGGCCAGAGACCAGGTCATGAAGAACGGCGTCCAGTCGATGTAATTACGCAGCGTTTCAATACTGGCTTCCACTTTCTGCACACCCAGACGGTGCGCAGCCGGCGGCGTATAGCTATCCCAGTCGATAGTCGTGCCATTATCACGCGCCACTTCCAGACTGACCGGTGGGGTACGCGGCTTTTTACGGCCATGCTGAATACGCACGGTGTCGTACTCCTTGCGCGTGCGCTCAACAAAAGGACCGCGCTGCTCATCCGACAACAGCGCAGACACCACACCAACCGAGCGTGAGGCGTTTTGCACGTACACCGTCGGGCCGCTGTAGTTTTGCTCGATTTTCACCGCGGTGTGCGCTTTAGAGGTCGTCGCTCCGCCAATCAACAGAGGCATGGTAAAACCGCGGCGCTCCATCTCTTTTGCTACGTTCACCATTTCATCAAGAGAAGGTGTAATCAGCCCGGAAAGACCAATAATATCGACCTTTTCTTCGATCGCAGTTTTCAGAATTTTATCGGTGGCGACCATCACGCCGAGATCGATTATCTCGTAGTTGTTACACTGGAGCACCACGCCAACGATGTTTTTGCCGATGTCATGCACATCACCTTTCACCGTGGCCAGCAAGATTTTGCCGTTGGTTTTGCCTTTCTCTTTGCTGGCTTCAATGTATGGCTCGAGGTAAGCCACCGCCTGCTTCATCACACGCGCAGATTTCACCACCTGAGGCAGGAACATCTTACCGGCACCAAACAGGTCACCGACCACGTTCATGCCGTCCATCAGCGGCCCTTCGATCACTTCAATTGGCCGAGCGGCCTGCTGACGACACTCTTCGGTATCCAGTTCGATAAACTCAGTAATGCCTTTAATCAGGGAATATTCGAGACGCTTTTTGACGTCCCAGCCGCGCCATTCGGCCTGTTGCTTGTTGGCTTCGCCATCGTCTTTATTGCCGCGATATTTTTCCGCCAGATCAAGCAACCGCTCAGTGCCGTCATCGCGACGATTTAAAATCACGTCTTCCACGGCATCACGCAGTTCAGCCGGTAAATCATCATAAATTGCTAACTGACCGGCGTTGACGATCCCCATGTCCATACCGTTCTGGATAGCGTGGTAGAGGAATACAGCGTGAATAGCTTCGCGGACGTGGTCATTGCCACGAAACGAGAAAGAAACGTTGGAAACACCACCGGAAATTAAAGCGTGCGGCAGCTGCGCTTTGATGTCAGCACAGGCTTCGATGAAGTCCACTGCGTAATTGTTGTGTTCTTCAATACCAGTTGCGACGGCAAAAATATTCGGGTCGAAAATAATGTCTTCCGGCGGGAAGCCCACTTTTTCGGTCAGTAATTTATACGCGCGGCGACAAATTTCAATTTTACGAGAGCGGGTATCCGCCTGGCCGGTTTCATCAAATGCCATGACCACCACGGCAGCACCGTAGCGGCGAACGATACGTGCATGATGCAGGAAAGCTTCCTCGCCTTCTTTCATTGAAATCGAGTTAACAATGCCTTTGCCCTGAATGCACTTTAGCCCCTGCTCGATAACGTTCCACTTGGAGGAGTCAATCATGATAGGTACACGGGCGATATCCGGTTCACCCGCAATCAGGTTGAGGAAACGCACCATCGCAGCTTCGGCGTCCAGCATTCCCTCATCCATATTGATATCAATGATTTGCGCTCCGCTTTCTACCTGCTGGCGGGCTACGGCCAGCGCTTCGGCGTATTTCTCCTCTTTTATCAGGCGTTTAAAACGCGCCGAACCGGTGACGTTGGTGCGCTCACCGACATTCACGAACAGCGTTTTTGGATCGATAGTCAGCGGTTCAAGCCCGGCCAGACGACAGGCCACCGGAATGTTCGGTATGACGCGTGGCGGCACACCCTCAACGGCTTTGACCATCGCCGCAATGTGCGCGGGCGTTGTACCGCAGCAGCCGCCGACGATGTTCAGGAAGCCCGAGCGTGCCCATTCACCAATGTGTTCTGCCATTTCTTTGGCTTCAAGATCGTACTCGCCGAAAGCATTCGGCAGCCCGGCGTTTGGGTGCGCCGTGACATAGCATTCCGCGATACGGGACAATTCGGCCACGTATTCACGTAATTCGTCCGGCCCCAGTGCGCAATTAAGGCCGAAGGTGAGCGGTTTGACGTGACGCAGGGAGTTGTAAAAGGCTTCGGTCGTCTGGCCTGACAAGGTTCGGCCAGAGGCATCGGTGATCGTTCCGGAGACCATAACTGGTAGCACAATGCCCAATGCTTCAAATTCAGTTTCTACCGCAAACGTGGCGGCTTTGGCATTGAGCGTATCAAACACGGTTTCGATCATGATTAGATCAGCGCCACCGTTGATCAGCGCGCGGGTGGATTCGCGATAAGCTTCCACCAGTTGATCGAAAGAGACGTTACGGAATGCCGGATCATTCACATCCGGGGAGATCGAGGCGGTACGGTTCGTCGGTCCTAATACCCCGGCGACGTAACGTGGTTTCTCCGGTGTGCGGGCGGTCCATTCATCAGCGCAGATACGCGCCAGTCGGGCGGCTTCATAGTTAATTTCAGCCGACAGCGACTCCATGTGGTAGTCAGCCATCGCGATAGTGGTCGAGTTGAACGTGTTGGTTTCAAGGATATCTGCGCCAGCGGCCAGGTAGCCGTTGTGAATTTCAACGATCACTTCCGGTTTGCTGAGCACCAGAAGATCATTATTACCTTTAAGATCGCTTTCCCAGTCGGCAAAACGCTCGCCGCGGTAATCCTCTTCTTCCAAACGGTAGCTTTGGATCATAGTGCCCATGCCGCCGTCCAGAACCATTATGCGCTGTGCCAGCTGTTTATGTAGCGCTTCTACTCGATTAGTCACTTTCACCTCATCACCCATCACGCACGCCCCGGCAAATTATTCATTCATGCGCCGGAAATTATGGTCAATATCCTAGCATACCTTCCCGAATCAAAAGGCCGTGCCGACGTGAGACTTTTTCAATTCGGGAAGACATCCCGCAAATGCAATGCAACACATCGGATGAGCGTAAAGGCAGGTTGCGATCCATACTGTAAAAACGAAAACTAATTCCAAAAATGATTTTTCTTCGCCAATTTTTGGCGCATCTTACAAGGAACAGGCTTATGGCAACGTCCGCATCGACCCCGGCCAAACGCGCTAAAAAACCCAAAGCCGCAGCCGCAACAGGCAGCGCCGCCACCGGACAGGTTCAGTCCCTCACCCGTGGCCTTAAATTGCTGGAATACATTGCCCAGGCACAGGGCAGCGTAGCGCTCACCGATCTGGCTCAGCAGGCCGGTTTACCCAATTCCACCACGCATCGTTTGCTGACCACCATGCAGCAGCAGGGATTTGTGCGTCAGGTTGGTGATTTAGGTCTGTGGACCATTGGCTCGCATGCGTTTGTGGTGGGCAGCAGCTTCCTGCAAAGCCGTAACTTGCTGGCGATGGTGCACCCGATGCTCCGCCGCCTGATGGAAGAATCCGGCGAGACCGTGAATCTGGCGGTTCTGGATCACAGTGACTATCAGGCGATCATCATTGATCAGGTTCAATGTAATGCGCTGATGCGAATGTCTGCGCCAATCGGCGGGAAGCTGCCCATGCACGCCTCGGGCGCAGGGAAAGCGTTTTTATCCACGCTGCCGGAAGAACGATTGGTGAAACTGCTGCATAAAATCGGGTTGCATAGCTATACGCCGCTGACCAAAACCTCGCCGGTGAATCTGAAGCAGGAACTGACGGAAACGCGCAAGCGCGGGTATGCCTTTGATGACGAAGAGCACGCACTGGGACTGCGCTGTGTGGCAACCTGCATTTACGATGAGCATAACGATGCGTATGCGGCGATTTCGATCTCAGGGCCCGTCTCACGTATCACCGATGACCGCGTTACGGAACTGGGTGCACTGGTGATCCACGCGGCAAAAGAAATTACGCAGGCATATGGTGGCGGGAAACATTAGACAAATGAGATATCCGCCTGACAGGGCGAAATTTAACGGCGGCTGAAACGCTGGTATCGCCGGTAGGCAAACACATCTTCGACATGCCCGTCACGAATACGCTGCTGTAAGCCGCGCCAGTAATCAGCCCGAAACAATTCATCGTGGACGGCTTCAAAGATCCGCCGGATACGTTTATCGCTGCACAAAAAATGTCGAAATTCTTCAGGGAAGACATCGTTCTGCGCGATGCTGTACCACGGCTCACTGGCCAGTTCATCTTCCGGGTAACGCGGTGCGGGAATGTCACGGAAATTCA
This sequence comes from Enterobacteriaceae bacterium Kacie_13, assembly GCA_013457415.1. Taxonomy (NCBI): domain Bacteria; kingdom Pseudomonadati; phylum Pseudomonadota; class Gammaproteobacteria; order Enterobacterales; family Enterobacteriaceae; species Enterobacteriaceae bacterium Kacie_13. Next base: position 340,881 of record CP045665.1, on the reverse strand, counting down.
CTTCGGTCATGTAGCAGATTTCATCATAGTCATAAAAAACCACACGCCCGTGGCGGGTTACACCAAAGTTCTTGAACAGCATATCGCCGGGAAAAATATTGGCGGCTGCCAGTTGTTTTATCGCGTTGCCGTATTCTTCAATCACGTCATGCAGTTGCTCATCGCTGGCCTGTTCCAGATAAAGATTCAGCGGCGTCATGCGTCGTTCGATGTATAAGTGCCGAAGCGCAATGCGGTCTCCCAGATCCTCCATTTTTGCCGGAACTTCACGCTGTAATTCCGCCATCAATCCCGGGCTGATGTTTTTCTTTGGCAAAATAAAGTGCTCAAATTCCTGTGTATCTGCCATGCGTCCTACGCGGTCGTGCTCTTTGACCAGTTGGTAGCACGCCATAACCTGTGTTTCAGTCACTTCCTTTTGTGGCGCGAAACGATCTTTTATCACCTTAAAAACCCGGTCGCTGCCCGGCAGGGTAAATACCAGCATCACCATGCCTTTTACGCCCGGCGCAACAATGAAAGATTCGTCGGTCTGCACCATAAAACGTAAATGCTCACGATAACACTCCGTTTTTGCGTGCTTCTGGCAGCCGATAGCGCTATAAAGCTCGGCGGTAGTTTTGGCCGGTAAAACCTCACGCAGCCATTCCACCAGCGCACCAGGCTGAGGGGCATACACCATGAAATAAGAACGGGCAAAGCCGAAGACAATACTGGCGTCGTTGCCGTCAGTCAGGCAGGTATCGACGAATAACGCTTTTCGCTGGTTGAGATGTACGGGCAGTAATAGCGGAAAAACCTGCTGACCGACTCTGATTTTACCGATGATCCACGCCGCTTTATTGCGGTAAAAAATCTCCGTTGCCGTCTCTATTATCGCGTCAGACAGTTCCGCTGCAGAAAAACGTTGTTGCAACGCGGTGGTTATGTAATCGACATCACGTGGCGTGTTTTCCCAGGGTAAGCGCATTGGGAGATCGCCAAGCACCCTTTCAAGCGTGGTCGTCAGATTTCCCTGAACTGGGTAATTGCGCGCTAACGGACGCGGGCAATGTCGCGGCGAATGAGCGGGCTGCTCACTGAAAATATAGAGTTTATCTGCGGTCAGATCGCGGTGTTTGAAAATCCGGCAATAGACTGAATTAAAGAAGCTTTCAGCAATTTCTGCCCGAGGATAGTCTGGGAGCAGTTCTGAATAACAATTTTTGACCCGAATCAGAAAAGCCGCATCATAAAAATGAGGACCAGTGATGCATTTAAGCTGGGCGACCACCAGCCCGACGTGGTGATCGTAAAGATGGATCCGCTGCTTCATCGCCGCCTGTACCGCAGGCCAGTCTGCCTGTTCAAAACGCTGCTGAGCACCGGCGGTGACCTCCAGAAAACGGCCATACTGCGCATCAAACCCTTGTAAAATCGTCTGAGCAATCAACAGCTCTATGCGCATCGTCTGGCTCCTGAAGGAGAAATGCCCGACTCTTGCCGGGCAGAGGAAAGATCAGTGAGACGTCGGCGAGAATTGCTGTTCTTCCGTCGAACCGGTTAAAGCAGTAACAGAGGAGCGTCCGCCCTGAATGATGTTAGTAACCTTATCGAAATAGCCGGTGCCTACTTCCTGCTGATGAGAAGCAAAGGTATAACCGCGACCGATGGCTGCAAATTCAGGTTCCTGCACTTTTTCAACATAATGTTTCATACCCTCGCCCTGCGCGTAAGCATGGGCCAGATCGAACATGTTGAACCACATACTGTGGATACCCGCCAGCGTGATGAACTGATACTGATAGCCCATCGCGGCGAGCTGATCCTGGAAGCTGGCGATGGTCTTATCATCCAGATTTTTCTTCCAGTTAAACGATGGGGAGCAGTTGTACGCCAGCAGTTTGCCGGGGTATTTGGCGTGGATGGCGTCAGCAAATCGCTGGGCGAGTGCCAGATCCGGCGTCGAGGTTTCGCACCAGACAATATCAGCATAAGGGGCATAAGCCAGCCCGCGGCTGATGGCCTGTTCGATTCCGGCATTCGTGCGGTAAAAACCTTCGTGCGTCCTTTCGCCAGTAATAAACTGGCTGTCATACGGGTCACAATCGGATGTCAGTAAGTCCGCCGCATCGGCATCGGTTCGTGCGACCAGTAACGTCGGAACGCCGAGCACATCTGCTGCAAGACGCGCGGAAATCAGTTTTTGCACCGCCTCCTGAGTTGGCACCAGCACCTTGCCGCCCATGTGTCCGCATTTTTTCACCGCTGCGAGCTGGTCTTCGAAATGCACCGCCGCGGCGCCCGCCTCAATCATGGATTTCATCAACTCAAATGCATTCAATACACCGCCAAACCCGGCTTCGGCATCCGCGACAATTGGCAGGAAGTAATCTGTGTAACCCGGCTGCCCCGGTTCAATGTTATTCGACCACTGAATTTGATCGGCGCGGCGGAAGGTATTGTTAATGCGTGCTACGACTTCCGGGACGGAATTCACCGGATACAATGACTGATCGGGGTACATGCTGGATGCAGTATTGGCATCCGCAGCGACCTGCCAGCCGGAGAGATAAATGGCTTCGATACCGGCTTTCGCCTGCTGCAATGCCTGACCGCCTGTCAGCGCGCCGAGACAGTTCACGTACCCTTTGCGTGATGAGCCGTGCAATAACCGCCACAAACGGGCCGCTCCATGCTGTGCCAGTGTGCACTCCGGGTTAACGGAGCCGCGCAGACTGATCACTTCAGCGGCGGTATACGGACGGGTAATGCCTTTCCAGCGTGGCTGGCTCCAGGTTTCTTCAATCTGCTGAATTTGCTGAGTACGTGTTGTTTTCATGGCAAATGCTCCGGTTTTTTTATAAGTAGGGTAAGAAGGATCAGGCCAGCAGCTGATAGCCCGGCAGTGTCAGGAAGTCGATAAGCTCATCCTGTGTAGTGATTTTTTCCATCAAAGCAGCAGCCTGCGTGAAGCGGCCAGCGCTGAAACGTTGTTCGCCCAGCTCCTGTTGAATTACCAGCATTTCTTCATTCAGCAGGCGGCGGAACATCGGCTTGGTCACCGGCTGGCCATCGCTGAGCGTTTTACCGTGATGGATCCACTGCCAGATAGAGGTACGGGAAATTTCTGCAGTGGCGGCATCTTCCATCAGCCCGTAAATCGGCACACAACCGTTGCCCGAGATCCAGGCTTCGATGTACTGGATCGCCACACGAATATTGGCACGCATGCCCTCTTCCGTGCGTTCGCCGGAGCAGGGTTCCAGCAGCTGCTGAGTGGTGATTTCTGCATCTTCTTCGCGCGTCACATGCAGCTGGTTGGTGCGCGAGCCGAGTGCTTTGTCAAAGACGGCTAGCACCGTATCGGCCAACCCGGGATGCGCGATCCAGGTACCGTCATGTCCGTTTTTTGCCTCAAGTTCTTTATCGGTTCTCACTTTGTTCAGCACCCATTCATTGCGCTGGACATCTTTGCTGGGAATAAATGCCGCCATGCCGCCCATCGCAAAAGCTCCACGACGATGACAGGTCTTGATCAGCAGCCTCGAGTAAGCGCTGAGGAAAGGCTGGGTCATGGTGACCGACTGGCGATCGGGTAAAACACGATCGCTGTGATTTTTTAGCGTTTTGATATAGCTGAAAATGTAATCCCACCGGCCACAGTTGAGGCCAACAATGTGGTCACGCAGGTGGTAGAGGATTTCGTCCATCTGGAAAACGGCGGGCAACGTCTCAATTAATACGGTGGCTTTGATTGTGCCTCGCGGTAACTCTGCGTAGTTCTCGGCAAAGCTGAAGACCTGACTCCACCAGTCAGCCTCATGATAAGACTGCATTTTTGGCAAATAAAAATAGGGGCCGCTATCTTTGGCGAGCAAGGCGCGATAGTTGTGGAAAAAGTACAAAGCGAAGTCGAACAATGAGCCAGGGATCGCTTCGCCCTGCCATGTCACATGCTTCTCTGGCAGATGCAGACCGCGAACGCGGCAAATCAGCACCGCTGGATCGGGTTTGAGCTGATAAATTTTACCGGATTCATTGGTGTAGCTGATGGTTCCATTTACCGCATCCCGCAAATTGATCTGCCCTTCAATGACCTTCTGCCAGTCAGGAGCCAGTGAATCTTCGAAGTCAGCCATAAAAACTTTTACATTGGCATTGAGCGCGTTAATCACCATTTTTCGCTCAACGGGCCCGGTAATTTCAACGCGACGATCCAATAAATCAGTTGGGATATTACGAATCTTCCAGTCTGAATTTTTAATGGAATCAGTTTCCGAAATGAAATCAGGCAGTTTACCCTGATCAATTTTCTGCTGTACGGCGATACGATCTGCCAACAGTCGATTACGCGATGGGGTGAAACGTACCACCAGTTCTGACAAAAAATCGACGGCTTCTTCCGTCAGTATAAGGGCTTCATGCTCGCCAAAAAGGCGTGTAAAACCAAGCTGACTGCGGGTAATTTGCTCTGACATCGCTAATCTCCTGATTTATCTGTTTAATCTGTTTAATCTGCCAGACTACCTCACTGAGCAGAGACTATTACGGTAGGAAACAAACCAGTCTCGTCGGCCAATCTCTATGACGATTTTTTCTGGTTATTTATCACCCGATAGACTTAAGCGTAATCAGGAATCATATAAAATCAAAAACGATTTCCATTTTATTTTTAATTTATAAATCTCTTCTTTTTAATCAAATAGATGGGTTGGAAAATAATTTATCTAAAATGATAATGAATTTCGAAATTTGGAGAAGACAGTGGAAGGGATGTACCGAAAGTGCGGGTGATAGCGGGGAAGGAGGAAATCCGGCAGACGATCAGCCGAGATCGTCTGCCGGATCTATAAGTCTGTTATTCCAGGGTTGGATTCATCTGGCGAAGATCAAATGGTGTGATCTGATAGACGTAGTAGTTTAGCCAGTTCGTAAAAAGCAGATGGCCGTGGCTACGCCAGGTCGCTTTTGGCGAAAGTTCGGCATTATCTTGCGGAAAATAGTTGTAAGGCATGTCTGGAGTTAGCCCTGCTGCGATATCTCGGAGATATTCACCGGCCAGAGTACCTGCATCATACTCAGGATGCCCGGTGACGAAGGCCATTCGCTTATCTCTAGTCGCAAACAGATAAGCCCCCGCTTCTTCCGATTCAGCAAAAATATCGAGATCCGTGTACTGACGCAGCACATCTGCCGGGAAATCTGCGTAGCGAGAGTGCGGGGCCAGGAAAGTTTCATCAAATCCGCGGGTTAGCAATGCAACGGATTGCAGCGTCTGATGTGGATAAACACCTGACAGCTTGGCTTCGCGCGTCATTTTTGGAATATCGTACAACACGTTTAAAGCCGCCTGAACTGCCCAGCATACGAATAGAGTAGAAGTAACGTGCTCCTTTGCCCAGTGGATAACACGCTCTATCTCAGGCCAGTAGGCGACATCACAGAAATCGACGAGCCCGAGGGGTGCTCCGGTGACAATCAGACCGTCATAGTTGTCATGCTGGATATCTTCGAAGTCACAGTAGAAGTTATCAAGATGCTCAGCTGGCGTATTTTTTGACTCACGGTTATCGATGCGCAGAAGTTGTACGTCAATTTGCAAAGGAGAGTTGGAAAGTAGCCGTAAAAACTGATTCTCGGTCTCAATTTTCTTTGGCATCAGGTTGAGTACCAGCACTTTCAAAGGTCTGATTTCCTGTGTTTTTGCACGTGACGAGGTCATCACAAAGACATTCTCATTGCGCAAGAAATTCACGGCTGGTAACTCATCTGGAACCCGGATCGGCATAGCAACTTCCTCACTGCATCCATTTATACGTTTAGACTTCTAGACAGCCGAAGATAGCGAACTTTAGGAGCAATGTCGAGCCTGCAGGCGATAAGTGAAAATGTTTCAGCTTCGGTTATTTATTTAGACGTTCGGGATATATAGAGACGTACATCAAGGGAATTAAGAGATAAAAATATGGATCATTGGCAGGGAATTTGAGCAGAAAAGGTTCTGGAATGTAAACGAAAACACCCATTCTCCCTTCTTACCCCACCCAAATCCCAGACAGACAAAAGCCCCGTACTTTCGTACGGGGCTTTTGTCTTTATTTGATGCCTGGCAGTTCCCTACTCTCGCATGGGGAGACCCCACACTACCATCGGCGCTACGGCGTTTCACTTCTGAGTTCGGCATGGGGTCAGGTGGGACCACCGCGCTACTGCCGCCAGGCAAATTCTGTTTCATCCATACCGCATTGTGCTATACACACCCCGCCGTACGAACCAATCTCGGAACATTCGCTGAAAATCTACTTCTCCACGCTCGCGCGCAGCTGAGTCTCTCTAAAAACACCTTTGGTGTTGTAAGGTTAAGCCTCTCGGGTCATTAGTACTGGTTAGCTCAATGCATCGCTGCACTTACACACCCAGCCTATCAACGTCTTAGTCTTAAACGTCCCTTCAGGTGGCTTAAAGCCACAGGGAAGACTCATCTCGAGGCAAGTTTCGCGCTTAGATGCTTTCAGCGCTTATCTTTTCCGCATTTAGCTACCGGGCAATGCCATTGGCATGACAACCCGAACACCAGTGATGCGTCCACTCCGGTCCTCTCGTACTAGGAGCAGCCCCTCTCAATCTTCCAACGCCCACGGCAGATAGGGACCGAACTGTCTCACGACGTTCTAAACCCAGCTCGCGTACCACTTTAAACGGCGAACAGCCGTACCCTTGGGACCTACTTCAGCCCCAGGATGTGATGAGCCGACATCGAGGTGCCAAACACCGCCGTCGATATGAACTCTTGGGCGGTATCAGCCTGTTATCCCCGGAGTACCTTTTATCCGTTGAGCGATGGCCCTTCCATTCAGAACCACCGGATCACTATGACCTACTTTCGTACCTGCTCGAGCCGTCACTCTCGCAGTCAAGCTAGCTTATGCCATTGCACTAACCTCACGATGTCCGACCGTGATTAGCTAACCTTCGTGCTCCTCCGTTACTCTTTAGGAGGAGACCGCCCCAGTCAAACTACCCACCAGACACTGTCCTCACCCCGGATTACGGGGCCGAGTTAGAACATCAAACATTAAAGGGTGGTATTTCAAGGTTGGCTCCACGCAGACTGGCGTCCACGCTTCAAAGCCTCCCACCTATCCTACACATCAAGGCTCAATGTTCAGTGTCAAGCTATAGTAAAGGTTCACGGGGTCTTTCCGTCTTGCCGCGGGTACACTGCATCTTCACAGCGAGTTCAATTTCACTGAGTCTCGGGTGGAGACAGCCTGGCCATCATTACGCCATTCGTGCAGGTCGGAACTTACCCGACAAGGAATTTCGCTACCTTAGGACCGTTATAGTTACGGCCGCCGTTTACCGGGGCTTCGATCAAGAGCTTCGCATTGCTGCTAACCCCATCAATTAACCTTCCGGCACCGGGCAGGCGTCACACCGTATACGTCCACTTTCGTGTTTGCACAGTGCTGTGTTTTTATTAAACAGTTGCAGCCAGCTGGTATCTGCGACTGGCTTCGGCTCCGAGAGCAAGTCTCTTCACCTACGTGCCAGCGTGCCTTCTCCCGAAGTTACGGCACCATTTTGCCTAGTTCCTTCACCCGAGTTCTCTCAAGCGCCTGAGTATTCTCTACCTGACCACCTGTGTCGGTTTGGGGTACGATTTCGTGTTACCTGGAGCTTAGAGGCTTTTCCTGGAAGCATGGCATCAACTACTTCACCACCGTAGTGGCTCGTTATCACGCCTCAGGGTTAATATGCAACCGGATTTACCAAGTCACACCCCCTACACGCTTGAACCGGGACAACCGTCGCCCGGCTAGCCTAGCCTTCTCCGTCCCCCCTTCGCAGTAACACCAAGTGCTGGAATATTAACCAGCTTCCCATCGACTACGCTTTTCAGCCTCGCCTTAGGGGTCGACTCACCCTGCCCCGATTAACGTTGGACAGGAACCCTTGGTCTTCCGGCGTGCGGGTTTTTCACCCGCATTATCGTTACTTATGTCAGCATTCGCACTTCTGATACCTCCAGCAACCCTCACAGGTCACCTTCGACGGCTTACAGAACGCTCCCCTACCCAACAACGCCTAAGCGTCGCTGCCGCAGCTTCGGTGCATGGTTTAGCCCCGTTACATCTTCCGCGCAGGCCGACTCGACCAGTGAGCTATTACGCTTTCTTTAAATGATGGCTGCTTCTAAGCCAACATCCTGGCTGTCTATGCCTTCCCACATCGTTTCCCACTTAACCATGACTTTGGGACCTTAGCTGGCGGTCTGGGTTGTTTCCCTCTTCACGACGGACGTTAGCACCCGCCGTGTGTCTCCCGTGATAACATTCTTCGGTATTCGGAGTTTGCATCGAGTTGGTAAGCCGGGATGGCCCCCTAGTCGAAACAGTGCTCTACCCCCGAAGATGAGTTCACGAGGCGCTACCTAAATAGCTTTCGGGGAGAACCAGCTATCTCCCGGTTTGATTGGCCTTTCACCCCCAGCCACAAGTCATCCGCTAATTTTTCAACATTAGTCGGTTCGGTCCTCCAGTTAGTGTTACCCAACCTTCAACCTGCCCATGGCTAGATCACCGGGTTTCGGGTCTATACCTTGCAACTTGACGCCCAGTTAAGACTCGGTTTCCCTACGGCTCCCCTATTCGGTTAACCTTGCTACAAAATATAAGTCGCTGACCCATTATACAAAAGGTACGCAGTCACCCAACAAAGTAGGCTCCCACTGCTTGTACGTACACGGTTTCAGGTTCTATTTCACTCCCCTCGCCGGGGTTCTTTTCGCCTTTCCCTCACGGTACTGGTTCACTATCGGTCAGTCAGGAGTATTTAGCCTTGGAGGATGGTCCCCCCATATTCAGACAGGATGTCACGTGTCCCGCCCTACTCATCGAACTCACAACAAGTGCATTTTTGTGTACGGGACTATCACCCTATACTGTGCGACTTTCCAGACGCTTCCACTAATGCACAAACTGATTCAGGTTCTGGGCTCTTCCCCGTTCGCTCGCCGCTACTGGGGGAATCTCGGTTGATTTCTTTTCCTCGGGGTACTTAGATGTTTCAGTTCCCCCGGTTCGCCTTGCATGGCTATGTATTCACCATGCAATAGTGTGTCGAAACACACTGGGTTTCCCCATTCGGGTATCGTCGGTTATAACGGTTCATATCACCTTACCGACGCTTTTCGCAGATTAGCACGCCCTTCATCGCCTCTGACTGCCTAGGCATCCACCGTGTACGCTTAGTCGCTTAACCTCACAACCCGAAGGTGTCTTAAAGACATCATCGCGCTGCGATTATTTGAGAGACTCTATTACAGACAAAAGCACCACTCAGTACTTCTACGGAGAGTGATGTTCAGCTGTAATCTTTCAATTTTCAGCTTGTTCCAGATTGTTAAAGAGCAATATCTTAAACACGACTCGTTAAAGTCATCTTTAAGATATTCAGGTGATAATGTCTTTCACACATTATCGGAGTGGCGTCCCCAAGGGGATTCGAACCCCTGTTACAGCCGTGAAAGGGCAGTGTCCTAGGCCTCTAGACGATGGGGACACGAAAAATCCGCACCAGACCCCGTAAAGGGCTTGGCACTTTTCGCATCAGCGTAAGGTCTCCCTTACCGCATCAACAGGTGCTCTTGCTCATTAATTTCATCAGACAATCTGTGTGGACACTGCACAATGCGTATCTTTAGGTAAGGAGGTGATCCAACCGCAGGTTCCCCTACGGTTACCTTGTTACGACTTCACCCCAGTCATGAATCACAAAGTGGTAAGCGCCCTCCCGAAGGTTAAGCTACCTACTTCTTTTGCAACCCACTCCCATGGTGTGACGGGCGGTGTGTACAAGGCCCGGGAACGTATTCACCGTAGCATTCTGATCTACGATTACTAGCGATTCCGACTTCATGGAGTCGAGTTGCAGACTCCAATCCGGACTACGACATACTTTATGAGGTCCGCTTGCTCTCGCGAGTTTGCTTCTCTTTGTATATGCCATTGTAGCACGTGTGTAGCCCTACTCGTAAGGGCCATGATGACTTGACGTCATCCCCACCTTCCTCCGGTTTATCACCGGCAGTCTCCTTTGAGTTCCCGACATGACTCGCTGGCAACAAAGGATAAGGGTTGCGCTCGTTGCGGGACTTAACCCAACATTTCACAACACGAGCTGACGACAGCCATGCAGCACCTGTCTCACGGTTCCCGAAGGCACTAAGCTATCTCTAGCGAATTCCGTGGATGTCAAGAGTAGGTAAGGTTCTTCGCGTTGCATCGAATTAAACCACATGCTCCACCGCTTGTGCGGGCCCCCGTCAATTCATTTGAGTTTTAACCTTGCGGCCGTACTCCCCAGGCGGTCGACTTAACGCGTTAGCTCCGGAAGCCACGCCTCAAGGGCACAACCTCCAAGTCGACATCGTTTACAGCGTGGACTACCAGGGTATCTAATCCTGTTTGCTCCCCACGCTTTCGCACCTGAGCGTCAGTCTTTGTCCAGGGGGCCGCCTTCGCCACCGGTATTCCTCCAGATCTCTACGCATTTCACCGCTACACCTGGAATTCTACCCCCCTCTACAAGACTCTAGCTTGCCAGTTTCAAATGCAGTTCCCAAGTTAAGCTCGGGGATTTCACATCTGACTTAACAAACCGCCTGCGTGCGCTTTACGCCCAGTAATTCCGATTAACGCTTGCACCCTCCGTATTACCGCGGCTGCTGGCACGGAGTTAGCCGGTGCTTCTTCTGCGAGTAACGTCAATCGCTGCAGCTATTAACTACAGCGCCTTCCTCCTCGCTGAAAGTGCTTTACAACCCTAAGGCCTTCTTCACACACGCGGCATGGCTGCATCAGGCTTGCGCCCATTGTGCAATATTCCCCACTGCTGCCTCCCGTAGGAGTCTGGACCGTGTCTCAGTTCCAGTGTGGCTGGTCATCCTCTCAGACCAGCTAGGGATCGTCGCCTAGGTGAGCCATTACCCCACCTACTAGCTAATCCCATCTGGGCACATCCGATGGCGTGAGGCCCGAAGGTCCCCCACTTTGCTCTTGCGAGGTCATGCGGTATTAGCTACCGTTTCCAGTAGTTATCCCCCTCCATCAGGCAGTTTCCCAGACATTACTCACCCGTCCGCCGCTCGTCACCCAGAGAGCAAGCTCTCCCGTGCTACCGCTCGACTTGCATGTGTTAGGCCTGCCGCCAGCGTTCAATCTGAGCCATGATCAAACTCTTCAATTAAAAGTTCGATTTGCTTAAACACGTTAAGCGGTGCTCAAAGATTACTTCGTAATAATTCAACTAAATGAATTACTGCTTGGTCACTCTAAGACTTGATATTTTTTGCCACCGAGGTGGCTGATATCGTCTTGTGAGTGCCCACACAGATTGTCTGATAAATTGTTAAAGAGCATGCCGCGGTTCGCAAGGAATCTTATGCGGCGCGGGAGGCGTATATTACGTTTTCCCGCTGAAGAGTCAAGAGATTATTCATTCGAACTTTCATCTTTTTCTCTTCCTGTCCGAGCGACTTCTCAGTCGTTGTTCCCGGTCAGTGGAGGCGCATTATAGGGAGTTCTCAGAAGGCCGCAACCCTTAATTTAAAAAAACTTTCTGAATGCTTTCTTTTTGGTCTAAACGTTTATAAAGCCCGCATTAGTGTGATTTTTTATACGATATCTGCCCAAAATCCTCAGCGAATTTAGCCACCTGCTGCCAGTCTGTGTATTCAACTTCTTTACTAGTATCCGTTTCGCCCCCGGTCATACGCATAATAAGTTGGATCATGACCTTATCCAGCCAGCGATAACGGGGATAACGCAGCGCACCGGCAAAGACGCCACAGATTGCAGGTTCCCATGGCGAGCTAAGTAGGAATTTTCGCACATAAGCATTAGTCTGCGGGCTGCGTTTCTCGGGCTTACGGGCGGTGAGGTTGACACCAAAGAAGGCTGATGGCATCTGATTAAGCGTATCAGCGTGCTTCTTCACGAACTTATCCAGTACCACATTAAAGTGACCATAACGAATAGATGCGCCGATCATCACCTGGTCGTAGATTTTCAAATCCACATGCTCAGCGTGAGCCAGATCGATGACATCGCAGTTGCACTTCTCTTTCAGCTCGCTGGCAATATAAGAAGATATGGCATGAGTCTGCCCGTCACGGCTTGAGTAGAGTATCAACGCTTTCATTCTTATTTCCCTTTCCAAAACTTATTCGCGCCAGAACGTCGGCGTAAACAGGACTAATAGTGTGAAGACCTCAAGACGACCAAACAGCATGGTGACGATCAGGATCCATTTCGCCACAGAATTCATGGACGCAAAGTTATCGGCGACAACGCCCAGTCCCGGCCCCAGGTTGTTAAGCGTGGCCGTGACAGCGGCGAATGCCGAGAAGTTATCCACGCCAGTCGCAACAATTGCCAGCATGCTGACAATAAACACCAGCGCATAAGCCGAGAAAAATCCCCATACGGCTTCGATGATACGTTCCGGCAGCGCGCGGTTACCCAGCTTAATGGTGTAAACCGCATTCGGATGAACCAGCCTTTTCAGTTCGCGCGAGCCTTGTAAATACAACAGGAGGATACGAATAACCTTCAGGCCACCGCCGGTCGAACCGGCACAGCCGCCGATAAACGCTGAACACAATAATAGAAGAGGAAGGAATAGCGGCCACTTCGAAATACTGTCTGTGGTGTAACCCGCCGTGGTGGCCATTGATACCACCTGGAAGAACGCCTGATTAATGGTCTCCAGCCCCGACCCGTAGACATTATGGATCCACAGAACAATCGTGCAGATGACCACCAGCGTAAACTGTACGCCAATGAACATGCGGAATTCCGGATCACGCCAGTACACCTTCAGGTTACGGCCACTCAACATCGCGAAGTGCAGACCATAGTTACAACCGGAGATCAGCAGGAACACAGCGATAATGCTGTTGATGGTGCCGCTATGGAAATAACCGATGCTGGCGTCATGTGTCGAGAAGCCGCCGATGGCAATGGTGGAGAAGCTATGCCCGATGGCATCGAAAACCGACATCCCTGCGCCCCATAGCGATAATGCACAGGCGATAGTCAGCAACACATAGATCAGCCACAGGGTTTTCGCCGTTTCAGCAATGCGCGGGCGCATCTTATTATCTTTCAACGGCCCCGGCATTTCAGCGCGATACAGCTGCATCCCACCAACGCCCAATATCGGCAGGATGGCTACGGCGAGCACGATGATCCCCATACCGCCAAACCATTGCAGCATTTGCCGGTAGAACAGAATCGCTTTCGGTAAGGAATCCAGCCCGACCAGAGTAGTCGCACCGGTCGTCGTCAGGCCGGAGAAAGATTCAAAGAACGCATCGGTGAGTGAGAGGTTTGGCCGTTCGGAGAACAGAAAGGGTAATGCCCCGACGCTGCCCAGCACCGTCCAGAACAGAACCACGATGAGAAAACCCTCGCGCGGCTTCAGTTCACTCTTCTGCTTTCGATTGGGGAGCCAGAGGAAGAGTCCAATCGTCAGGGCGACGAAGAACGTCTGACTGAACGCACGTCCCGCACCGTCTCGATAAATCAGGGCGACCAGACCGGGAATGATCATCGTTCCGGAAAACAGGATGACAAGCACCCCGACGATGCGTGTTATGGCACGAAAATGCATGCTGGTGCGTTCCTCAGCGAATTAACCATAGAAAAAAATTAAGAAACCGGACGCAGAAGGAGCGTGCCACGGCTGATATCGAACAGATGACTGACCGTTGCCGTTGCATCAGCAGCGGGCAGCGCCAGAACGAGATCGACCGCAGCGCCAAACTCACTGCGTAAAATATGCCCGCCGACTTGCGAAAGCAGCGTTTCCACCAGCTGTAACTGGCTGTAATCACACTGCACCGCGAATTCTGCCAGCGGAACTTTTTGCTGCACGGTAAGTTGTTTTAATGCCTGCTGAACCCCGCCGCCATAGGCTTTTACCAGCCCGCCGGTGCCCAGCATAATGCCACCGTAATAACGCACGACGACGGCAGCGATTTCTCCGACGCCACTCCCCATCAGCTGACTGAGGATGGGTTTGCCCGCGGTACCTGCCGGTTCGCCATCATCAGAAAAACCCAGCTGTTGCGAATCATCCGGCGCACCCGCCACAAACGCCCAGCAGTGATGACGCGCTGCCGGATGCTGATGTCGTATGTCCTGAATAAACGTTTTCGCCGCTTCAACGCCTTCTGTTCTTGCCAGTAAGGTAATGAAGCGGCTCTTCTTTATCTCCTCGCTGAAAGTAACCGGCTCAGCGGGAACAGGATACGGCTGCATCAGGCCAGCTTAAGATCACGGGTCATGTTTTCGATACGGTTATCGTGGATAACAATGTTGTCCTCGATACGGATCCCGCCAAACGGCTTCATTGCCTCGATACGATCCCAGGCAAAGTGCTTACTGAATTGCCCTTCGCGCAACGGCCCCAGCAGCGAATCGATAAAATACAAACCCGGTTCGATGGTCAGCACCATGCCCGGCTCAATCACGCGGGTGCAACGCAGATACGGATACTGCGAAGGCGCAGCCTGATGGGTACCTTTATCGTCCTGCATAAAGCCAGCGACGTCATGCACCTGCAATCCCAGCGGATGCCCAAGACCATGCGGCAGGAATGGCCCGGTCAGGTTCTGTTCCACCATCGCGTCTTCACTGATATCCACCACCAGCTTGTGCGCTTTCAATAGTTTGGCAATACGGTGATGCATCTGAACATGATAGTCGGTATAGCGTACGCCGGACTTAATTGAGTCAACTAAAGCCAGTTGCTCGGTATTGAGATCTTTTACCAGCGCACCGAAATCACTGTCCGGTTTCCCGGCATAGGTGCGGGTAAGATCAGCGGCATAACCGTTGTATTCCGCACCAGCGTCCAGCAGGAAGCTACGCATCTCGGACGGCGGCTGGTTATCGAGCGTGGTGTAATGCAGTACGGACGCGTGTTCGTTCAGCGCAACAATATTGTCATACGGCACATCGGTATCGCGGTGGCCGGTGGCGGTGAGATACGCCAGATTGATATCAAACTCGCTCATCCCTGACAGGAACGCTTCTTTCGCCGCGCGATGTCCGCTGACTGCCACTTTCTGCGCTTCACGCATACAGGCCAGCTCATAGCCTGTTTTATACGAACGATGATAATGCAGGAAATCCAGCACCGCTTTGGGATTCACATTAGCAGCGGGCACGCCCATGCTGATGGCGCGATCCTGGCTTGAACCGATATAACCGACGCGCTTCAGGTCTACCGGCAACTGACCTTTGATATCATCGGCGTTAGCCAGCGGCGTAATAGCGACTTCTTTGGTCCAGAACGAGTCCGGTAGCGGCTCGTGGCTGTGCCAGTAGTCGACCGGCGAATAGAACCACAGCTTCGGCGCATTCACACCATCGACCCACAACCAACAGTTCGGCACTTTGGTGACCGGCACCCAGGCTTTGAATTGCGGATTCACTTTAAAGGGATAACTGTGGTCATCAAGGAAGGTCGTTATCAGTTCACCGGAGTGAATAAGTAACGCATCAAGCTGAGAACGTTGCAGAATTTCGCGGGTACGCGACTGCAACGTGGCGATATGTTCTTTATAAAGCGTAGTAAGCGATTCCATCCAACTGTCCTTTTTTCACCTGAAAGACGATGCAGCATCTTATCACAGCCTTACGCCAGCCATAGTCCCGGAAGGTTTGTGATCTTGCCTGCAAATAAAACACATCTCATTTGCATATTATTAACATAATAACCACACTCGAAAGCATCTGGTCATACCAGATCATCCCAGATGATTCAGGAGAGACACATGCTTTACCAAGGCGAAACATTACACCTGCACTGGCTCGACGAGGGTATCGCGGAGCTGGTGTTCGACGCTCCGGGCTCGGTGAATAAGCTTGATACCCAAACAGTCGCCAGCTTAGGCGAGGCGATTGCGGTACTCGAAAAACAGTCCGATCTGAAAGGTTTGCTGCTCAGCTCAGCCAAACCTGCTTTTATCGTCGGCGCAGATATCACTGAGTTTTTGTCCCTGTTCAACGCGCCAGCGGAGAAATTGCATGAGTGGCTGAATTTCGCCAACAGCATTTTCAACCGGCTTGAAGATTTACCGGTACCGACACTTTCTGCCATCAGCGGTTATGCGCTGGGCGGCGGCTGCGAGTGTGTGCTGGCGACTGATTTTCGTATCAGCACCGCTGACGCGCGCATTGGTTTACCGGAAACCAGCTTAGGCATTATGCCGGGCTTCGGTGGTTCCGTTCGCCTCCCGCGCCTGATCGGTACCGACAGCGCCCTGGAAATTATCGCCGCAGGTAAAAACATCAGCGGGAAAGAAGCCCTGAAAGTCGGGCTGGTCGATGCGGTGATTGATGCCGATAAGCTGCGAGACGCCGGGATTTCTATGCTCAGACAGGCGGTTGACGGCAAACTGGAATGGCGAAGCCGCCGTGACCCGAAACGCCTGCCGCTCAAACTTAGCCATATTGAAGCTGCGATGAGTTTCAGCGTGGCGAAAAGCATGGTCATGCAAAACGCTGGCAAACACTATCCGGCTCCGATAACCGCAGTCAAAACCATTGAAGCCGCCGCGCGTCTTGGCCGCGACGAAGCACTCAAATTAGAAACCGCCAGCTTTGTGCCTCTCGCACAATCCAAAGAAGCGCGGGCGCTGGTCAGCATTTTCCTTAACGATCAGTTCGTCAAAGCCAAAGCTAAAAAACTGGCGCATGACAGCGAAAAACCGTTGCAGGCCGCCGTCCTGGGCGCAGGCATTATGGGCGGCGGGATCGCTTACCAGTCCGCGCTGAAAGGTGTGCCGGTCATGATGAAAGATATCAATGATCAGTCCCTGACACTCGGCATGAACGAAGCCGCCAAGTTGCTCAACAAGCAGCTTGAGCGTGGAAAGCTCGATGGACTGAAGATGGCGAAAGTGCTTTCGACCATTCATCCGACGCTGGATTACAGCGGCATCAAACGCGCCAACGTGGTGGTCGAAGCTGTAGTGGAAAATCCAAAAGTGAAAGCCGCAGTGCTGGCCGAAGCTGAATCGTTACTCGACGCCGATACCGTTCTGGCCTCCAATACCTCAACCATTCCTATCGATCAACTGGCTGCCTCGCTGAAACGCCCGGAAAACTTCTGCGGCATGCACTTCTTCAACCCGGTGCACCGTATGCCGCTGGTGGAAATTGTTCGTGGCGCGAAAACTTCAGATAAAACGCTGTCGCGCATCGTCTCTTATGCGCTGACCATGGGCAAAACACCGATCGTAGTCAACGACTGTCCGGGGTTCTTCGTTAACCGCGTCCTGTTTCCATACTTCTCCGGCTTTAGTTTGCTGCTGCGTGACGGCGCTGACTTCCGTCAGATCGACAAAGTGATGGAAAAACAGTTCGGCTGGCCGATGGGCCCGGCGTATCTGCTGGACGTGGTCGGCATCGACACCGCACATCATGCACAGGCAGTGATGGCGGCTGGATTCCCGCAGCGTATGGCACGGGACTATCGCGACGCAGTGGACGTGTTATTCGATAACCGCCGTTTTGGTCAGAAAAATCAGTTGGGCTTCTACCGTTACAGCGAAGACAGCAAAGGCAAACCACGTAAAGAAGTGGATGAACAGGCGCTCAGCCTGCTGGCTGAAAACCTCAAACCGTCTCACGCTGACTTCTCACCGCAGGACATCATTGCCCGCATGATGATCCCGATGATTAACGAAGTCGTCCGCTGTTTTGAGGAAGGCATCATCGCCAGCCCGGCAGAAGCGGATATGGCGCTGGTGTACGGCATCGGTTTCCCTCCGTTCCACGGCGGTCCGTTCCGTTATCTCGATACGATCGGCACGGCTGAATATCTGAAAATGACCGAACATTACGCGCACCTGGGGCCGATGTATCAGGCACCGGACGGGCTTCGCGCCAAAGCGCAAACCAATGAAAGTTACTACCCGGTTGCGGCTCCGCTGGAAAACATCAGCACCGGTAATCAGGCATAAGGACCGAAATCATGGAAAACGTAGTCATAGTTGACGCAGTCCGCACGCCGATGGGTCGTTCGAAGGGCGGTGCATTCCGCCACGTCAGGGCTGAAGATTTATCCGCACATCTGATGCGTGCCGTACTTGCACGCAACCCGGCGCTGGATGCCAAAAACATTGATGATATCTACTGGGGTTGCGTACAGCAGACGCTGGAACAGGGCTTTAACATTGCCCGCAACGCTGCTTTGCTGGCCGAGATCCCACATAGCGTACCGGCTACTACCGTCAACCGTCTGTGCGGCTCGTCGATGCAGGCACTGCATGACGCGGCACGCGCCATTATGGTCGGTGACGCACAGGTCAGTCTGATTGGAGGCGTGGAACATATGGGCCACGTCCCGATGAATCACGGCGTAGATTTCCATCCCGGCCTGAGTAAAACTGTCGCAAAAGCTGCCGGTATGATGGGGCTGACTGCAGAAATGCTGGCGAAAATGCACCAAATCAGTCGTGAAATGCAGGATGAATTCGCTGCGCGTTCGCATCAGCGTGCGCATGCCGCAACGCTTGCCGGACACTTTGCTCACGAAATCGTACCGACCGAAGGCCATAACGCAGAAGGCGTGCTGACCCGATATGATTTTGACGAGGTAATCCGCCCGGAAACCACGGTCGCGACGCTGGCCGCGCTGCGTCCGGCATTCGACCCGGTCAACGGCACCGTCACCGCAGGCACCTCATCGGCACTCTCCGATGGCGCTTCGGCAATGCTGCTGATGAGCGAATCCCACGCAAAATCATTAGGCCTGAAAGCACGCGCTAGAATTCGCGCAATGGCGGTGGTCGGCTGCGATCCTTCAATTATGGGTTACGGCCCGGTTCCCGCCACGCGTCTTGCGCTTAAACGCGCCGGGCTGAGCGTTCAGGATATCGGCCTTTTCGAGCTCAATGAAGCGTTCGCCGCACAGGCTCTGCCGTGCGTGAAAGATCTGGGGCTGCTGGAAACCATGGAAGAACGCGTCAACCTCAACGGCGGCGCGATTGCTCTGGGACATCCGCTGGGATGTTCGGGGTCGCGTATTTCTACTACCCTGCTGAACCTGATGGAACGCCGCGATGTCCAGTTTGGTGTCGCGACTATGTGTATTGGTTTAGGTCAGGGCATCGCGACCGTTTTCGAACGCGTCTGATTTTCCGTTATCTGAATAAAGAAAAAGCGGGCATCTCAGCCCGCTTTTTATAAATCTCGTCTTCCCGTTTTAGTTGCCGTCTTCCCGCCTGTCAGGGGCGGGCTTTTTCATGATTCGCGATGCACTGCTCAAATCAGATGAAAGAGAACGCATCACCAAATAAACGGTCTTCCAGCGCGCCGCGCTCTGCCACAAAACGCTCACGGGCAATTTTTGCCATCTCAAAACGTCCGGCGATATAAATATCATGTTCGGCCAGGGAGGAGAAATCCTGCAATACCGCACTCAGCACGGTGCCGCTTCTCCCCTGCCAGCCGTCTTCAGGCTGCTCCACAACCGGGATCACTTTCAGATTCGGGTGATGAATGCTCAGCGCTTCCAGTTCACCCAGATCATACAGGTGCTTCAGTTCGCGTCCGCCCCAGTAGATCGAAATATCGCGATGAGGCTGCTGTTCCAGCGCGGTGATCAGAATCGAACGCACGTAGGAGAAACCGGTACCGCCGGCGATAAGCACCAACGGACGTTGGCCTTCTTCGCGTAACCACGCATCGCCGTGAGGAATATCCACGGTAATAGACTGCTCCTTCAGAATGCGATCCATTACCGCCATCGCGTACAGATTCAGTTCGGACGCGCCAATATGCAACTCGATCACGTTATGTTCAGCAGGCGTCGAGGCCAGTGAGAACGGACGCTTATCGCGCTCGTCCATCACGACCATCAGATACTGACCCGCGCGGAACGAGAAAGGCGCTTCCGGCAACAGTCGGACCCGATACACTGTATCGGTAATCGCCTCTACCGAGGTCACTTTACAGCTCAATGTTGTCATGCGTTCCCTCTGTGGGTCATCAAAGCAAAGCGTAGGATCCAGCGTCGATTAGTTCTTCGCATCGTCTTTATCATTAAGAATAGAGAGCTCATCCCAGATGGCATCGATACGGGCGGTGACGGCAGGATCCTTCACAATTGGACGCCCCCACTCACGCTGTGTCTCACCCGGCCATTTGTTGGTCGCGTCCATCCCCATTTTCGAACCGAGGCCCGAGACCGGAGAGGCAAAATCGAGATAATCAATTGGCGTGTTTTCTACCAGCACCGTATCACGCGCAGGATCCATGCGGGTGGTAATCGCCCAAATCACGTCGTTCCAGTCACGGGCATTCACATCGTCATCACACACAATCACAAACTTGGTGTACATGAATTGACGCAGAAATGACCAGACCCCCATCATCACGCGCTTCGCATGACCGGGATATTGTTTCTTCATGGTAACGACAGCCATACGGTAGGAGCAACCCTCCGGTGGCAGATAAAAATCAACAATTTCCGGGAATTGTTTTTTCAGGATCGGCACAAAGACTTCATTAAGCGCCACGCCAAGTATCGCCGGCTCATCCGGCGGACGGCCGGTATAAGTCGAATGATAAATAGGATCTTTGCGCTGCGTCATGTGCGTGATCGTGAAGACCGGGAAGCTGTCCACTTCATTATAGTAGCCTGTATGGTCGCCATACGGCCCTTCCGGCGCCATTTCACCCGGTTCGATATACCCTTCAAGCACAATTTCCGCGCTGGCGGGTACTTCGAGATCGTTGGAAATACACTTCACTACTTCAGTTTTATTGCCGCGCAACAAACCGGCAAAAGCGTATTCAGACAGCGAATCAGGCACCGGCGTGACCGCGCCCAAAATCGTAGCCGGATCAGCCCCCAGCGCCACGGCCACAGGGAAACGTTGCCCAGGATGCTTCTGGCACCATTCCTGGAAATCAAGCGCGCCACCGCGATGGGACAACCAGCGCATGATGACTTTGTTTTTCCCCAATACCTGCTGCCGATAAATGCCCAGATTCTGACGTGGCTTATCGGGACCACGGGTGACGGTCAGCCCCCAGGTGATCAGCGGCGCGGCATCTTCCGGCCAGCACTGCATCACTGGAATACGGGTGATATCCACCTCATCGCCTTCCCAAATCTCCTGCTGACAAGGTGCAGAATGCAACACTTTGGTCGGCATATTCAGCACCTGCCGGAACTTAGGTGCTTTGTCGTACAAATCGCGCAAACCGCGCGGCGGCTCAGGTTCTTTGAGGAACGCCAGCAATTCACCGACTTCACGTAACGCACTGACGTCCTCTTTGCCCATGCCCATCGCCACACGCTCAGGTGTGCCGAATAAATTACACAGCACTGGCATGTCATAACCCTTTGGATTTTCGAACAACAACGCCGGGCCGCCCGCACGCAAAGTACGGTCAGCGATTTCGGTCATTTCCAAATAGGGATCGACAGACTGAGTAATGCGTTTCAGTTGGCCTCTCTTTTCGAGTAACGAGAGGAAGTCACGTAAATCACGGTATTTCATGCTGATTCTAAGTCGCCGGGTTGAAGGAAAGCATTATAGAGCCTCTCCTGGGTTGTTGCTGCCTTTTTGTTATCAACAGGTAAATGCTAATAGTTAAAAAACAGTGTAACCGCCAGCAGCCGGGGCTGTTGGTCTGACGGTGCGCAAATCACGGTTTTTAGCCGATCATCATAAACAGTTGAAAGGAACCAGCCCGCTCAGCGCCTGCGTGTCCTGATATTCCTGAATATCCTGACCATGTCGGAACACCTTGAAGCCTTGCTCTTTGGCGCTGAAGTAACTCAGATCATTTCCCGACACCTGCAACAGACTGCCTTCGCGCAACGCAATCACCGACTCAGACGGGTTAACTGCACAGAATTCAGCAATACGCTCGTCACGGGTTTCACCCATGTGGCCACTTAAGTGTGCGTCGATGTAATGCGGGTTGATCTGCACCGGGAACAGGCCAAGCGACGGCAGCACCACCGAGTTGCGCACTGGCATATCATTGGTAGTACGAATACTTGGTGTTGCAACATTACAGCCTGCGCTCCAGCCGATATAAGGCACATTGCGTTCACGCACGGCGCGCTGAATCGGAACAATGAGGCTATTTTCGTGCAATAGCTGATTGAGCATCCAGGTATTGCCGCCGCTAATCAAAATACATTGCGCGCTGGCAATAGCCTCTGCCGGGTTATCTGCGTGATGAATACTGGTGACGTCGATACCCAGTGCGTTCGAAAGCGTACTGGCGCGTTCGTCATAATCACTGCGGATCAACGCATAAGGGACAAGGACGGCGGATGTGATCGCGCGGGATTTCAGCACCGCCTGAATTCGCTCTTTCGCGTAACCCAGTAATTCTGATTCACCGGAAAGCTTACCGTTACTCAGTAAGAACAGCTCCATGACGCTTCTCCTGACTGTAATAAGATGAAGATAAGGGGATAAGTGTGCACTTTTCTTCGATAATAAAAGATAACCGGTCGACAATCAGCAAACGTCTGCACTGATTCTCACTGCCTGTATATCAGGGGCGGCTTTTGCTATGCTGCCAGAATCAACGTTTTAATGTGGGAAACTATGGAATCCTGGTACTTACTCTATTGCAAACGCGGTCAGCTGCTTCGCGCCAAAGAACACCTTGAGCGCCAGCAGGTTAATTGCCTGACGCCAATGATCACCCTGGAAAAGGTGGTGCGCGGACGCCGTACTTCCGTCAGCGAACCCATGTTCCCGAATTACATGTTCATCGAGTTTGACCCTGAACGGATACATACCACGACGATCAGCGCCACGCGTGGCGTCAGCCATTTCATCCGCTTCGGTCCCAAACTGGCGACGGTTCAACCCGACGTAATCAAACAGCTTATGGAACCGCCTGCAATAGAAATTCGCGACCCTCAAACACCGTATGAAGGTGACGTGGTGATGATCACCGAAGGGGTTTTCGAAGGCCTCGAGGCTATCTACACTGAACCTGACGGCGAAGCTCGTTCACTGCTGATGCTTAAACTGATCAATCAGCCTGTGCGGCAGAGCATCGATAACACGCACTTCCAGAAAATCTGAGTGGTTTTTCCTGCCTCCGCGCTGTGAATGAAAAAGCACCGTTATTCGGTGCTTTTTCAATTCAGGCAATTATAATTTCAGGCACTTAACGCGTGGACAAAGCGAACATCTTACGCGCGTTATCGTCAGTGATATCAGCCAGCCACTGCGGATCTTCACCACGCCACAGCGCGACCTGATTCACAATATGCGGCAAAAATGCCGGTTCATTGCGCCGGTTCTTTGGTTTGTTTTCCATATCGCGCGGCAATAAATACGGTGCATCAGTTTCCAGCATTAACCTCTCTGCCGGGATCAGCGGCAACATTTCACGCAGTTCCAGCCCGCGACGTTCATCGCAAACCCATCCCGTAATCCCGATTGACAGGCCAAGAGAAAGATACAGCTCAAGCTCATGCTGCGTGCCAGTAAAACAGTGAACGACGCCGCCCGGTAATTTCGACAACCAGGGTTGCAGCAACGCGGCAAAACGTTCACCAGCATCACGACAGTGTAAAAAAACCGGCAACTGCAACTCTGCGGCCAGCCCGAGCTGTGCGGTAAAAGCCGTTTCCTGCTGATCAGCAGGGGAAAAATTGCGGTTGAAATCCAGACCACATTCACCGATAGCGACAACCTGCGGCATGGCAGCCAACCGGCGGATCGTCAGCTCAACGTCTGCATTCCAGCCACTTGCCTGATGCGGATGCACTCCCGCCGTGGACCAGCAAAAGTCAGGATGCTCTGCCGCCATTTTCTGTGCTTCCACGCTTTCCTGTGCGGAGGTGCCGGTGATCAACATGCCGCTCAGGCCTGCTGTGCGGGCTCGTTCCACCACCTGGGGCCGGTCTTTGTCAAACTGATTACTGGTGAGGTTAATACCAATTTCAAACATACGAAGTCCTGAAACAGAAACCGCCCTTGCGGGCGGTTTGTTTGCTATTTATCACGAATAAGCGATAACGATTTTACTCAGGCTCACCCGGATCGTTCTCTTTATCAACATCCGCGCGACGCCTTCCACCCACGTAGAAACGGGCAAAGAACACGCCGATTTCAAACAGCAGATACATAGGGATCGCCAGCAATGTCTGGGAGAACACATCAGGTGGCGTTAACAACATCCCTACCACAAACGCTCCGACCAGCACATATGGGCGTTTTTTCTTAAGGTCTTCTGGCGTGGTAACACCACTCCAGCACAGCAGAACAATCGCAATCGGCACTTCAAAAGAAACACCAAACGCCATGAACAACGCCATCACAAAATCGAGGTAGTTGTTAATGTCAGTGGCGATCTGCACGCCTGCTGGAGCGGTTTTCGCAAAGAATGCAAACGCTAGCGGGAACACAACGAAGTAGGCAAATGCTACGCCGAGGTAAAACAGTGCGGAACTTGAGAACAGCAGCGGCATCATCAGACGGCGTTCATGTTTGTAAAGTGCAGGCGCGACGAACGCCCAGACCTGATACAAAATAAACGGTGCAGAAACAAATACCGAGACAATCATGGTCAGCTTGATTGGCGTAAAGAACGGTGACGCTACATCAGTAGCAATCATGCTCGCGCCTAAAGGCATTTGTTCTATTAGTGGTGAAGCCACCAGCTGATAGATGTCATTTGCAAAATAAACCAGTGCCAGGAACACCACTAAGATACAGAGAATGGCGTTCAATAGTCGCTTACGCAGCTCAATCAGATGGCTGATAAGCGGTTGGGTATCTTCAACAGCCATGTTTAGCGCTCGCCCGTCGGTTTAGTGAGTGAAACCGGTTTTTCCGGTGCATTAGGTACAGCAACGGGTTCTTCAACGGCAACAGGTTTAGTTACAGGCGCGGAAGCCACAGAAGGCTCAGTGACGACAGGTTCCGTGGTTGCGATCAGAGTCTCAGCCTGCGCGGCAGCAGCATGAGCCGTCTTGTTCGACGCCAGTGCAGCATCAACCGCACTTTGCGGTGCCGCAACCGGCGCAGAGGCCACATTATTAGCCGTGGCCGGAGAAATGCCCGCATCGTGATGCGCTTCTGCATCATCTATAACAGGGTTGTGGATGGTGTTACCTTCCGCTTTCGCTTCTTCCATTGCTTTGTCAGCAGGATTCAGCCCTGAATTGATAGATTGCTTCATGGATTCCGCCGCTTCTTTCAACTCGTCCATAGACGCTTTGATTTCCGGCGTTAAATTCTTCAGACCCGCTTCTTCGGCTTTCTTCAGGCTGTCTTGCAGCTCCTGAAGTTTCAGCTCCTGCGACAGCTCGCTTTGCACTGAAGCAGCCATAGCGCGAAGCGTACGGATCCAGCCTGCTACTGTTCTGACTGCTACAGGTAAACGCTCCGGCCCGAGGACAACCAGGCCAATCACCAATACCAGCAGCAGTTCACTAAATCCAATATCGAACACGGCTTATACCTGCTCTTTGTTTTGGCTCTTGGTATCTTCTGCTTTAGCGTCTGGCTTGCCTTCAATAGACCTGGCAGCGAAATCAGCATCAGTTGGCGTTATGTCAGCATCTTTGTTTGTTTTTGACTGGCTATCATCATCACTCATGGCCTTTTTGAAGCCTTTGATGGAAGCACCCAGATCAGCACCCAGACCACGCAGTTTCTTCGTACCAAACAGCAATACGACAAGTACAACGAGAATCAGGATCTTAGTAATACTAATACCACCCATTATTTTCACCTCAAATAGGAAGGAACGACATTCATTGCCGTTGGCTAACGGCATTCAATTTAAAACGATTCGATTTCAAACAGTCAGTTAACTGGCGCGTTTCCAGCCAATCAGCCAGGAAACAACACCCGCCGTTATCAGACACGCCGGATAAACCTCGACGTTGCCCAACAATAATAGGGTTCCACTCAATAACAGTGTCGCCCCTATACCCAAAAGATAACGAGACTGACCCTGACGGGAACTCTGGTTGTGCATCTGGGAGGAAAGCTTTTCGATGTTGTACTGCAACAGCTTGTGTTGTTGCAGACTCTGGTAAACCAGATCGGGTAACTCAGGTAGTTTCTCAACCCAGAATGGCGCACGCTCTTTTAACGCGCGGATCATTGCAGGCAGTCCCACCTGATCGCGAACCCAGCTTTCCAGGAAAGGTTTTGCCGTGGTCCACAAATCCAGTTGCGGATAAAGCTGACGGCCCAGACCTTCGACATACAACAGCGTTTTTTGCAGTAACACCAGCTGAGGCTGGACTTCCATATTAAAGCGACGCGCAGTATTAAACAGATTTAACAATACGTTACCGAAGGAAATCTCAGCCAGCGGTTTTTCAAAAATCGGTTCGCACACGGTCCGGATTGCAAATTCAAAATCTTCAACATTAGTATCGCGTGGAACCCAACCGGAATCGACGTGCAGTTCAGCCACTTTACGATAATCACGATTGAAGAAAGCGATGAAGTTTTCAGCCAGATAGCGCTTATCTTCTTTGTTCAGTGAACCAACTATGCCGCAATCGATGCCTATGTAGCAAGGATCTTCAGGCGTTTCGTAGCTGACGAAAATATTACCAGGGTGCATATCGGCATGAAAGAAACTGTCGCGGAAAACCTGCGTAAAGAAGACCTGAACACCACGCTCGGCCAGCAACTTCATGTTGGTGCCCTGTTTTTTCAGCGCTTCAACATCGGAAACTGGGATACCATAAATCCGTTCCATCACCATCAGGCGTTCGCTGCAGTAGTCCGGATATACTTCCGGCACATACAGCATCGGGCTGCCTTCAAAATTACGACGCAGCTGGATAGCATTTGCCGCTTCTCGCAGCAAATTGAGCTCATCAAGCAGCGTTTTTTCATATTCGCGAACCACTTCACGCGGACGCAGACGGCGACCATCTGGCAGTAATATCGGCACCCAACCGGCAAGGCGCGACATCAGACGAATGTCGGCTTTAATAGTCGGTAAGATATCAGGGCGGATCACTTTGAGTACTACTGGCTTACCGTTCTCTTTCAGCACCGCCGTATGCACCTGCGCGATCGAAGCGGAAGCCAACGGCGTCTGATCGAATTCATCAAACCAGTTTTCCAGCGGGCCACCCAGAGCGGTGTCAATTTGTTGACGTGCCAGTGCACCATCAAAAGGCGGGACGTGATCCTGAAGCAGGGCTAGCTGATCGGCAATGTGCGGCGGGAAAAGATCGCGACGCGTGGACATCATCTGACCGAACTTGATCCATACCGGACCCAGCTCTTCCAGCGCTAGGCGCATGCGCTCACCCAACGGCTTTTCTTTATGACGATGTGGTAACCAGAAAAACAGATAACGGCCCATGCGCAGTGGCAGCGTTAAACGGATTTTAGGGATAAGCTCGTCAAGGCCATAGATAAGAAACATGCGGATAATCAGGTATAAACGTCGCATTTCCCTTGGCGTCACGGTTTGCCCTCCATTTTTTCCAGGCGTTTATCAAGAGCATCCAGTTCACGCACAAGTGCGGAGACTTCATCGCTAAACCACATCAGTTCCAACGGGCCGGGAGCCATCTTCCACTCTTCGGTCAGCGTCTGCGCCACGTAATTTTGCTGATGTTTCAGCCCTTTTTGCAGGAAACGGAAACCGCCCTGTACTGCCTGGCTTAACCCCTGGGCTGCTATATCGCCGACATACGGTGCCAGGAATTCCGCTGGCTCCCACTCGGCCATATCCAGCAGCGCAACCAGTTGCTGAACCACAGAAATATCGCCGTCGACTACCAACTCACCGCTGCGCATCAGCGGTGATAACTGCTGGCGATCACGCAGCTTATGCAGCACAGAGAGTTTTGAGGTGACGATGCAATCCGCCACGCCATCCCATTGTCCGAGAACATCAATTTTCTGCTCGCTGAATACAAACGTCAGCGGAGCGCTCAGTTCTTGCAATTCGACGCGCAGAATTTTACCTGCCAGACGCGTACGCGCCGCCTTCATGCTGCGATCTCTGAAAAGCAGGTAATTAAGCGGCGTCTCGATGGCGGCAGTCAAAAGCGGCGTTAACAACATCGGCATACTCATATCAGAATTTGAAACCCCGATGCAGCGCAACGATGCCACCGGTCAGATTGTGATAAATCACATTCTCAAAACCAGCATCACCCATCATGCCTTTCAACGTTTCCTGATCCGGATGCATACGAATAGATTCTGCCAGATAGCGATAGCTTTCAGCATCTTGCGCAACAAGTTCACCAATGCGCGGCAAAATATGGAAGGAATAGGTGTCGTACGCTTTGCTCAGCGGTTTCAGCTGCGGCTTGGAGAACTCCAATACCAGCAAGCGACCACCCGGCTTGAGCACGCGGTACATAGAACGCAGCGCTTTTTCTTTTTCGGTAACGTTACGCAGGCCGAAAGAAATAGTGATGCAGTCGAAGTAATTATCAGGGAAAGGCAGCGCTTCGGCGTTAGCCTGCACGTAGCTGACATTACCCACGATGCCAAGGTTACGCAATTTTTCGCGCCCCATTTTCAGCATGGAATCGTTAATATCCGCCAGAACGACTTCGCCAGTCTCGCCGACCAGTCGGGAGAACTTAGCGGTCAAATCACCGGTACCACCCGCCAGATCCAGCACACGCTGACCACGGCGCACACCGCTGCAATCAATAGTGAAACGTTTCCAGATACGATGAATGCCGAAAGACATCAGGTCATTCATCAGGTCATATTTTGCCGCCACGGAATGGAAGACATCTGCCACCATCCCCTGTTTGTCATCTTTAGCTACCGTGCGAAAACCAAAATGCGTAGTTTCCTGCGTCTGCTTTTCCATTTTATATGCCTGCTTTTTCAGTCGAACTCTTGGGGAGAAGTGTATCAGAACCCGTTAGAAAGCCCCATCACCGATGCTGATTCAACATGTCGCAAAGATTCATCGGTTGAATCATAAAATCAGTCAAAACCTGGTGCTGCCAGCTAACCGTCATGAGTCGTTCGGGTTCAACGTCGGTTCTTCTTCCGCATCAGAGGTGTCGGGCAGAGATGCGGTATCTTCAGGTTCATTTTCCGCTTTAGCCATCTCGGCCAGAGAGGGGCTGATCGGCCGTTTAACTTCAACGCCCAACGCCCGGAAACTTTCCACCTGCCCAATGAGATTACCACGCCCTTGCGAGAGTTTATTCATTGCGGAACGATAACTTCCCTGCGCTTTATCCAAACTTAGCCCCATCGACTCCATATCATCGACGAAAAGACGCAGTTTGTCATACAGGCGAGCAGCACGCTCGGCAATACGTTTGGCATTCTGACTCTGGTGTTCATAGCGCCACAAATTGCTGATGGTACGTAATGCCACCAGCAGAGTCGTCGGGCTGACCAGCATAATATTGTGTCGTAGCGCTTCGCTGATCAATTCGGGCTCCCGGTCGATCGCCAGTAGAAAAGCAGGCTCGACGGGAATAAACATCAGCACATAATCAAGGCTGCGCAGACCGGGAAGCTGCTGATAATCTTTGCGCCCCAGTAAACGGATATGCCCACGTACCGACGCAATATGTTCGCTGAGCGCCAGTTCACGCTCGCTGTCGTCTTCACTGTTAAAATAACGCTCGTAGGCCACCAGCGTCATTTTAGCGTCAATCACCACGTCTTTATTCTGCGGCAGACGTACCACTACGTCCGGCTGCATTCGGCTGTTGCTGTCCACCTGCACGCTGACCTGAGTCTGATATTCGTAACCCTCGCGCAAACCGGAGGCTTCCAGCACGCGGCTCAGCACGACCTCGCCCCAGTTGCCCTGAGTTTTGTTATCACCTTTCAGCGCTTTAGTGAGGTTGACGGCTTCACGCGCCATTTCAACATTAAGCTGCTGCAGATTTCGAATCTCGTGCGCCAGCGTATGTCGCTCACGTGCCTCCTGCCCGAAGCTGTCCTGTACCTGACGGCGAAAACCATCCAGTTGTTCGCGCAGCGGCAGGAGCAGTTTATCGAGGCTTTGCTTGTTCTGTTCGTCGGCGCGACGGCCGTTTTGTTCGAAGATCCGGTTCGCTAGATTTTCAAACTGGCTACTCAGACGCTGTTCGCTGTTGATCAGCAACCGCTGCTTATCTTCGGCGGCCATGCGTGTTTCATCGAGACGGGTCGACACTTCACGTAACTCGGCTTCCTGCGCGCTGTTGATTTCGCGCTGCGCACGCAGTTCCTGATTAAGCTGTTCGCATTCGTTTTGCCAGTGCGTCAGCAGTTGCAGTTTTTCCTGGCTGGCCGCCTGCATGCTGTGAAGTTTTCGCAACTCCAACTCAGCCTCACGGATTTGCTGCAAAGAGGACTGCCGCTCGCCTTTGATCGCGTCATTTTCGGCTCTCACCTGATCAAGCGAATGTTCAAGCAAACGGCGTTGAGTCTCAAACTCAGTCCGCTGTTGCTGCTGACGCAGACTGGCCACCAGCCAGCCCACTAATAAACCGATTAACCCCGCGCCCAGGGCAGTCAGAATGCTGATATCCACGCGTTTTCCTTCTTAAATTTATCTGCGGTCACGGTAATAGCAGGCTGTATGGATGTCCAGTCTATTTTCTGTTGCATTAAGGCTTTGCGGGATGTCTTCCAAAATGAAATTTCTCTGTGTTTCCCCCCTTGCGGCGGTCATTCGCAGAGAGCAGGATTCAAAACCACCGGCTGAGCCATTGAATGCCAAATGCGCCGGGCGCCAGAATACAGAAAGCCCAGATCAGCGCGGAAGTAATGTTGGCCATCTGGAAGTATTTTTGTGGCATTCCGCAAATACCGGCGACCAGCGGAACGACGGCACGAAGCGGGCCAAAGAATCGACCAATGAATGCCCCCGGCATGCCCCATTTATCAAAAAAGGCATGGCCGCGAACTAGCATTTGCGGATGACGGGAGAACGGCCAGAAGTTGCCGACACGATCCTGATAATGGGAACCGACCCAATATGACAGCCAGTCGCCTAAGAATGCACCGACCGCCGCTGCCGCCCAGATGGGCCAGAAAGGGATACCGGTTTCACCAATTAGCGCGCCGAGTCCGAGTAAAATAAAGGTCGCGGGAAGCAGCAGTGAAAGAAAGGCCAATGATTCACCGAAAGCCAGAAAAAAAACGATGGGTGCAGCCCACACCTGATGCGCACGAATAAACGTGGTGGTGTAATCAAGAATGTCGTTAACAGTCAAAAATGCAGTTCCTTTTTTCATGGATTCGCAGGTGGAATGAATGGGATTATTCCAGACACACTACAAACCTGACCTTAACAGATCCCTAGAAATGGGCAAAAAAAAGGGCCGCCGGAGGCAGCCCATAAATGTGATGTGTTTTATATTTTTGAAAAATCAAATCAGACGGCGGGCGGCTTCAACGACAATCTTCACCGCATGGCTCTCGGTCTTTTTCATGGTTTCAGCATTAGGAATTTCTTGCTGTGTGCGGTTCACGATGACACCGGCAACCATACCTGCACGCAGACCCTGGCTTGCGCACATGGTCAGCAGAGTGGCGGATTCCATTTCGTAGTTCATCACGCCCATTTCCTGCCACTCTTTCATCGACTCTTTGAAGCGACGAACGACGCGGCCGGAGTAAGTGTCATAACGCTCCTGACCCGGATAGAAGGTGTCTGAAGAAGCAGTTACGCCGATATGCGTTTGTGCGCCCACAGCCTCTGCCGCAGCGACCAGCGCTGTCGTACAGGCAAAATCGGCAACTGCCGGGAACTCCATCGGTGCAAAGTGCAGGCTGGCACCGTCAAGACGCACAGCCGCGGTCGTCACCAGAACGTCACCGACGTTGATATGTGGCTGAATGGCACCGGTGGTACCGACACGCAGGAAAGTGCGGATGCCGAGCTGTGCCAGCTCTTCGACCGCGATAGACGTTGACGGGCCACCAATACCGGTTGAGCACACGATCACAGATTTGCCGTCAAGCTCAGCGCGCCATGATGTAAACTCGCGGTGGGAAGCCAGGCGAACCGGGTTTTCCATCAGTTTGGCAATCTTCTCCACGCGCTCAGGGTCGCCGGGAACAATCGCCAGCGTCGCGCCGTTTAAATCTTTTTTGGTCAGGCCAAGGTGGAAAACTTCAGGCTGAGACATAACAAACTCCTCTGTGTGTAAGGTCATTTATTGGCAGGAGGAACACCCGGCAACTGTACTGAACATTGTGACGTCATTTCGTGACGGTCGTCACTATGATGTAACAACAAGAGTAACGCATACATTTAATTTGTGATTCAAATCACAAATTATACTGCCATAGATGAAATTTCATACGGTAGGACCTTCTTCTGCGGACATAAAAAACAGGCATTACCCCGTGACGGGCTCTGCCTGCATGTTTAATTGCAGAAAATCAGGCAGGAACGGCGTCAGCAGCAGCGCTGCGCGACCAGATCCGATGTTTCGCTAAGTCTTTCAGGAATGCCTTCAACAGGGCACCTTCGGCTTTTTCGCCTTCAATAATCCCCTCTTCTTTCACCTCATCCTTCAGTCCCAATAGGGATTTAAAACGGCGCGCGTCTCCGCTCAGACCGATAACTTTCAGATGCTTATAAGATTCAAGAATGAAATGCCGTGCGTCCCCGCTCATCAGTAACGCATCAATATGCCCGTGTGGCACAATCACGGCGTCAACAGTGATTGACGGCGAACCTGCAAACGTGGCGTCAATCGGTAACGTCGAGCCGTCATCCGCGGTCACTGTCCCCAAATGGCTGGCCAGCAGTTTAGGGTGAACACCTGCAGCCTGCAGCGCCTGTAAGGTTTCCAGAACATCCGCGGCGTGAACACCATCGCCCAACAGCAATGCAACCTGACGCCCTTTAATCACCCCTTTGCCGCTGGCATACAGACTGAGCGATGGATCGCTGTCCAGACCATTTACCGGTTTTGGCGGTTTGATTTTTAGCGTATCCGGTGAAAGCGTCACGCCGACGTTTTTAGCCACCTTCTGCGCCAGCGACTGATCGACACGAGCCAGCAGATCCACCACACGCTCGCGAATATAAGGCCGGGCGACTTTGGATAATTCAAAGGAGAATGCCCCGGCGATGTGATCCTGCTCGGTTGGCGTCTGGCTTAACCAGAACAGGCGCGGCTGTGCGTAAAACTCAGCAAACGACTCACTGCGCTGGCGAACTTTTGCCGCATCAATCCGTTCCGGATAACTTTCGAAACCGCCACCCGATGCGGCCGGAGGCGTTTCTCGCGGCCAGTTATTATTGATGGAATTCGGCTCGTAGTTAGCCGGATTAGTATCGACATCCTGACGGTGCATGCCGTCGCGCTGGAAATTATGGTACGGACAGGTTGGACGGTTGATCGGAATTTCATGGAAATTTGGCCCGCCCAGACGGCTAATCTGCGTATCGGTGTAGGAGAAAAGTCGCCCCTGTAACAGTGGATCATTGGTGAAATCAATGCCCGGCACCACATGCCCAGGATGAAACGCCACCTGCTCAGTTTCAGCAAAGTAGTTATCCGGGTTACGGTTAAGCACCATTTTGCCGATGAGCTGAACCGGCACCAGTTTCTCTGGAATCAGCTTGGTCGGGTCGAGTAAATCGAAATCAAATTTGAATTCTTCCTCTTCGGGGATCAGCTGAACACCCAGTTCATACTCCGGATAATCGCCAGCTTCGATGGATTCCCACAGGTCACGACGATGGAAATCGGCATCTTTCCCGGCCAGTTTCTGCGCTTCATCCCACAGCAGTGAGGCTTTGCCCGCCAGTGGTTTCCAGTGAAAACGGACGAAGGTGGATTTTCCTTTGGCATTCACGAAACGGAATGTGTGAATGCCGAAACCTTCCATCGTGCGATAACTGCGCGGAATACCTCGGTCGGACATCGCCCAGAATACGTTATGCAAGGTTTCCGGTTGCAGGGACACGTAATCCCAGAAGGAATCGTGTGCGCTCGCGCCCTGCGGAATTTCATTGTGCGGTTCAGGTTTTACCGCATGCACAAAGTCCGGGAACTTGTGAGCGTCCTGAATAAAGAAGACCGGCGTGTTGTTACCGACCAGATCGTAAATACCTTCATCGGTATAAAACTTAGTGGCCCAGCCACGAATGTCGCGGACGGAATCCGCAGAACCTCGCGAACCCTGCACGGTAGAAAAGCGCACAAACACTGGCGTTTGCTTTTTCGGGTCAGAGAGGAAACTGGCTTTGGTGACAGATTTCATACTGCGGTAAGGCTGAAAATAGCCGTGAGCAGCGGCACCTCGCGCGTGAACAATACGTTCGGGAATACGCTCGTGGTCAAAATGAGTGATTTTCTCGCGGAGAATGAAATCTTCCAGCAGGGTCGGACCACGGCTGCCGGCTTTCAGCGAGTTTTGATCATCAGAGATTTTCGTCCCCTGATTGGTGGTCAGCGGCTGCTTTTCACCATTTTTACGATGTCTTTCCAACGCATCAAGTTTAGCGTTGGTATTTTGCGGACTTTTGGCACTGCCGGAAGCGGTAGGCTCTTTTCCAGGCGGTGTCGGTTGTGGCGAAGGCTGATAAGCGCGATCCGTGGGTGCCAAATCTCCCAGACCGGGTTGTGTGGATTTAATGCCCGTGGCGGGGGCGCGGCTTACCGGTAATGACTCACTTTTCTTGGTTTTTTTTGAAGGTAATTTCGACATTGCACAAGACTCCTACTTAAGTTTCGGGCGTTCCATGAGTCTTCCGTGACAGTTTTCCTGACTAACTTTTAACTATAGAACATCTCTTGCGCCTTGCTGTTGCCGCTTTCAGACTATAGTTTTAATCCAAAGCGCAAATTTTCTGTATGGAGACTCCAATGAAAAATGATGAAATCCTCCCCCTGAAACAGGCTCCGACCAGCTTTGCTCCGGCCGTGACGCCGGTCGCTGAAACCACAATCCACACGGATACCGACGGCCTGCACGCCGGCCAGACCACTATCCCTTCGCAGGGAGAAGATCTGCCCGCCTATCTTGCCCGTCCGGAGCAGTTCACCGGAAAATTACCTATCATTCTGGTGGTGCAGGAGATTTTTGGCGTACACGAACATATACAGGATGTCTGCCGTCGTCTGGCGAAGCAGGGCTATCTGGCGATCGCCCCCGAGCTGTATTTCCGTCAAGGCGATCCACGCGATTACAATGAAATCAGCGAGTTATTTGCCAAGCTGGTCAGTAAAGTGCCGGATCAACAGGTACTTTCCGATCTTGATCATACGGCTCATTGGGCATCTCAGCACGGAGGCGATATTTCAAAATTAGGCATTACTGGTTTTTGCTGGGGCGGGCGGATCACCTGGCTGTATGCGGCGCACAATCCGCAGTTGAAAGCCGGTGTGGCGTGGTACGGCAAACTGGTGGGCGATAAAACGCTGACCAGCCCGTCGAATCCCGTAGACCGTGCCGCAGCTCTTGATGCGCCGGTGCTTGGCTTGTATGGCGGGCAGGACAGTAGCATTCCGCAGGAAACTATCGAAACCATGCGTCAGGCCATCCGGGCTGCCAATGCCGATGCGGAAATCGTGGTGTATCCGCAAGCCGGGCACGCATTTAACGCCGATTATCGCCCGAGCTATAACGCAGAAGCCGCAGCCGATGGCTGGCAACGGATGCTGGATTTCTTCGGACACTACGGTGTGAAATAATCGCGTTAGCAGGTATCACTGGCAGAAACAGAAAAGGCCCGGCAGATTTCTGGACTGCACCTTACTCAGTTGGGTGTCCAACTTTTGGGGTGCAGTCCATTTCCTGCCGGGCCTTTTTACCTGAAATGCTTTCATAAAAATAAAATGAAGGATTACAGCGACAGCTGTCCGAACGCGCCCTGCCAGTCTTCTTCAAACTTTTCGACCGCAGCCTGAACCGCAGGCGCACTGACAAACTGCTCCGCCACATCCACCGGCAACGTGATCGACTGACACCCGGCCAGCAGGCAAGCCAGCGCCTGACGCGGCGTTTTAAAACTGGCGGCCAGCACTTTTGCGTGCGGGGCATGCAGCGTCAGTAATTGCTGCAACTCAGTGACCATCGCAATACCGTCACCACCCTGAGCATCCAGCCGGTTCACATAGGGCGCG
The DNA here is from genome assembly GCA_013457415.1 of Enterobacteriaceae bacterium Kacie_13. Classification (NCBI taxonomy): domain Bacteria; kingdom Pseudomonadati; phylum Pseudomonadota; class Gammaproteobacteria; order Enterobacterales; family Enterobacteriaceae; species Enterobacteriaceae bacterium Kacie_13. Next base: position 304,773 of record CP045665.1, on the reverse strand, counting down.
ACGTATTCCGCCCCCGCCAGGGCCGAAAGCAGCCCCTGCCCTGCGCCATACACCGCAGTGCCCAGCATCGGAATTTTACGAGTGCGCAGAATTTTCATCGCCGCCAGCCCTTCGGCGGTGACCGGCACTTTGACGACCAATCCCGGTACGCGGGAATGCAGTAATTCCGCCTCTTCTACCATCTGTTCAGCCTGAGTGGCCAGAACCTGTGCAAACAATTTCCCTTCGCCGCCCAGCGCATCGCGCAGTGCCGGTAATACTTCCCATAATGAGGTACGTGCTTTCGCCACAATGCTCGGATTAGTGGTTACGCCCTGCAACGGTAAAATCCGCGATAAGCGTTTAACCGCGCTGATATCAGCGGTATCCAGATAGAGTTCCATGCCATCTCCTGTCAGAGTTCAAGCTCTTGTTTCAGTAGCGCTTCAATCTGCGCCGCTGTCGTTGAATGCATCAGCGCATCACGGAAACTGTCATGCATGATCCGGCGCGCCAGCTTAGAGAAAATCCGCATATGTTGGTCACCGGCGGCATGTTTGTTGAGTGTCAGCATGATGACAAACTGCGCCTCCTCATCGCCCCACTGCACCGGCTCCTGTAACTTCGCCACGCTGATGGTGGATTGTTCGATATGTTCAGATTTGGTATGCGGAATGGCGAAACCGAAGCCGAGACCGGTGGAAAACACCGCTTCGCGCGCCCAGACGTCGGCGGCGAGTTTACGCGGATACCGGCAGCGCCCGGCGAGCATCAGATTATCGACCATGCCTTTGATGACTTCTTCTTTGCTGCGCCAGTCCGTATTCAGCGCCACACATTCCGCAGTGATCAGCGGGGCGTCGTTCACCGCCATGCGGAACTGCGCCAGCAGGTGTTCAACTTCCAGCGACGTACGGCACTGCATCGCGCGGTTGAGCAGCAGGCGGCATTCGCGACTGTCGAGTTTTGAAAGCCGCGCTTTGGTGACCGGAATCGACGGTGCGCTCATACTGATTTCATCCAATCCTAGCCCGACGAGCAGCGGCAGCACTGAGCCTTTCGCACCCAGTTCTCCGCACAGCCCAATCCATTTTCCGTGGCGATGTACTTCGCGCACCACGTGGTCGAGCCCGCGCAGGAACGCCGGATTCAGACTGTTGTAATGGCGGGTCACTTTGGCGTTGTCGCGGTCGACCGCCAAGAGATATTGTGTGAGATCGTTACTGCCGATGCTAAAGAAATCAATCTCTTCGCAGCACTGATCGATGATGAACATCACCGAAGGCACTTCCAGCATGATCCCCAACTGAATTTTTTCATCGAACGGGATCTGCTCGCTGCGCAGTGATTCTTTGGCTTCAGCCAGACGATCTTTGATCCATAAAATCTCTTCCATCGAGGAGATCATCGGGATCATAATTTTCAGCGTTCCGTGTGCCGACGCGCGCAGGATCGAACGCAGCTGGGTGAGGAACAGCGGCAGAAACTCCTGATAAATACGAACTGCGCGATACCCGAGGAACGGATTATTCTCAGCAGGAATATTCAGATAATGAACCGGCTTATCACCACCGATATCCATCGTCCGCACGATAATGGTTTTACCTTTCGCCGATTCTGTCGCCTGACAGTAAATGTTGTACAACTCATCTTCCGAAGGCGCGCTGACGCGATCCATATACAGCATTTCTGTACGGAACAGGCCCACCGCTTCCGCACCGTTGCCGAACGCGGCGCTGGCTTCGACTGAATGTGCAATGTTCGCGGCCACTTCAAGTCGCACGCCGTCGGCGGTATAGCCTGGCTTATCAAGATATTCACTTTGCTGCTGGCGCAATGCCTGATGGACGGCCTGCTCCTGACGGTAATAACGGCGCACCGGCTCCGTCAGCGCACAGGCAACCAGCCCAAGATCACCATCGATCTGCACGTCCTGCCGCAGATATGCCTCCAAGGGCAAAGGATCGACTCCCACCAGTGTAGGAATATTGAACGATCGCGCTAAAATGACGGTGTGGGACGTGCTGCCGCCGCTGCCGAGCAGTAAACCTTTGAGATGCTTTTTATCGAGCTCGAGAAACTGGCTGGGCGTTAATTCATCCGCCAGGCAAATACTGGCTTCACTGAGGGTTTGTTGGGATGCAAATCTCGCGTCACCATAAATATGCTGCAACAACTGAAAACTGACATCACGAATATCCAGTTCACGTTCGCGCAGATAGGCACTGGAGGATTGTGCGAGTTGCGCGCTGAAATATGCGGCGGTTTCCACAATGCTCTGCGCGCAGCTTTTTCCTTCCATTACATGGCTTAGCAACGCGTCACGCAGGCTGTTATCGCGCAGCAAAGAACGATGTGCTTCGAGCACAGCGGTAATGGTGCCGCTGCCCTCCATTAGTTGTAATTCAATAGATTTTTCGAGCTGTGCCAGCCCGCCTGAAAGCAGGCTTTGCTCTTTATCCTTGCCCTGCGAAGCAGGCAGATCAGTCAGCGCCGCCAGATTCACGTTGGAGAGAGTAATGAGTTTGCCCAGCGCACAGCCTTCGCTAACGGAGCGGGCGCGGTAAATAACCGGGGCAAGGTGAGCTAAGGATTCAGGGAGAGGTTCGCGTTCCGCGGTTTCATCGTGTTCAGGAAGTGCCTCATCGCACAGCGGAAACTGATGTTCGATGAAGTGGGTCAGCGCTGCCAGCGCCGCATTTTCATCGGCACCGTCCACCGTCACATGGCATTCATCGCCGAGCAGAATATCTGCTCCAATCAACGACAGGACGCTTTTGCCGTCCGCAACGCGGTCTGTACGCGCGTTATGCCACTGAAACGTCGCGTTAAATCCGTTACATAACGTTTCGATATGGCTCGCCGGACGGGCATGAACCCCATTTACCAATACGCAGGTGAAGCTCAACTTCTTGGTCATTTCTGAATCCTCATCCCAGATGCCGGTGAAAATTACCGGCTCTTGCAGAATAAGAGCCAGAGGCTCGCGCTGGCTACCAGACAAAAATGACAAACACTGGATAAATGTAATGTCTGCTGTTTTTTGCGAGACAGCTCACACTGTACAGTGGTCGAGAAACCGCCCGTTATATCGGGTTATTTGAAGCTGCTCGCATTTTCGAACGAACATTACAAAAGTCCAGTAAAACACAAATTTGTCCACTATTAGCGCCTTGCCCCTCAGCCTATTGTTGTCATCGATACCCTTTCAGTATCTGCGCTTTTTCCCGTTACGAAGCCCGGATATTTGCGATCGTTATGCCCGACACCGGAAGCTCCTGGAGCCAATCATGAAAGACTTGCTCAATATTCTAAAAAATACCCGCCAGCACCTGATGACTGGCGTCTCTCACATGATCCCTTTTGTGGTCGCGGGCGGCATTTTGCTGGCCATCTCTGTCATGCTTTACGGTAAAGGTGCGGTGCCGGATGCCTTAACCGATCCCAATCTGAAAAAGCTGTTTGATATCGGCGTCGCCGGTCTGACCCTGATGGTGCCTTTTCTGGCGGCCTACATCGGTTACTCCATCGCTGACCGCTCCGCACTGGCCCCTGCGGCCATAGGTGCCTGGGTGGGTGCTTCCTTTGGTGCGGGATTTTTCGGCGCGATCATCGCCGGTTTGCTGGGGGGCATTATCGTTTTCTATCTCAAAAAGATCCCGGTTCCGAAGATCCTGCGCTCTGTAATGCCGATCTTCGTGATCCCGATTGTCGGCACCTTGCTGACGGCAGGGATCATGATGTGGGGGCTCGGCGAACCCGTCGGGCTGCTGACTTCCTCGCTCACCCACTGGCTGCAAGGGATGCAACAGGGCAGCATCGTCGTACTCGCCATCATTATGGGTCTGATGCTGGCGTTCGACATGGGTGGGCCAGTCAATAAGGTTGCTTACGCCTTTATGCTGATCTGCGTCGCGCAGGGCGTGTATACCGTCGTCGCCATAGCCGCAGTTGCCATCGCCACGCCACCGCTCGGCGTCGGTTTCGCCACCCTGATTGGTCGCAAGTTTTACTCCATAGAAGAACGTGAAGCGGGCAAAGCGGCCATGTTAATGGGTTGCGTTGGCATCACTGAGGGCGCGATCCCGTTCGCCGCTGCTGATCCACTGCGCGTTATTCCTTCCATCATGATCGGTTCTGCCTGTGCGGCGGTCACCGCCGCGTTACTCGGCGCAGAATGTTATGCGGGCTGGGGCGGACTTATCGTGCTGCCGGTCGTTCAGGGCAAATTTGCTTATATCGGCGCGCTGCTGGTGGGCATGATCGTCACCGCGCTATGTCTCAACCTGCTGAAATATCTGGCCGCCAAAAAACAATCCACAAAAAACCATCAGGAATCTGATCTGGATTTGGACTTTGAAATTAACTGACACCAGGGAAAACATTATGACCAAGATTATTGCTGTCACCGCCTGCCCGTCCGGCGTTGCCCATACCTACATGGCTGCTGAAGCCATTGAACATGCAGCGAAAGCCAAAGGCTGGGAATGCAAAGTGGAGACACAGGGCTCCATCGGTCTGGAAAATGAACTGACGGCAGAAGACGTGGCCGCCGCAGATATTGTGATTCTGACTAAGGACATCGGCATCAAATTTGAAGAACGCTTTAAAGGCAAAGTGACGGTTCGTGTCGGTATCAGCGATGCAGTAAAACGCGCCGACGCCATCATGGAAAAGATCGCCGCACACCTCAGCAAAGCTGCTGTCACGGATTGAGTTTAAGGAGAACAGGATGACTTCTCGCATCGAACGTCTGAAAACCGCGCTTTTCGCCAGCCCGCGTGAAATCTCGCTGGAACGCGCCCTGCTGTATACCGCAAGCCATCGAAAGACGGAGGGCGAACCGACGCTTCTGCGCCGCGCAAAGGCCACGGCGTACATTCTGGATCACGTTGAGATTACCCTGCGTAAGGACGAATTGATTGCCGGTAATCGTACGGTTAAACCGCGTGCGGGGATTGTCTCTCCTGAAATGGATCCCTACTGGCTACTGAAAGAACTGGATACTTTCTCAACCCGTCCGCAGGACCGTTTCACGATTTCCGATGAGGACAAACAATTTTACCGCGAGCAGCTTTTCCCTTACTGGGAATCGCGTTCGATGAAAGATTTCATTAACTGCCAGATGCCGGAAGAAGTCACCGACGCCACCAAAACGCAGATTTTCAGCATCAACCAGACCGATAAAGGTCAGGGGCACATCATTATTGATTATCCGCGCCTGCTGAACACCGGTCTGGATAACTTAGTGGCCGAGTTGCAACAGCACGTTTTACAAGATCCGGATAATGCTTTTTATCAGGCGGCGCTGATCCTGTTGCAGGCAGCGCAGCGACATATTCTTCGCTACGCCGCGCTGGCGACGCTGATGGCGGACGAATGCGAAGATCCACAAAGACAGCAGGAACTCGAGAGAATCGCCAGTATTTCACTGCATATCTCAGCCAGTAAGCCACAGGATTTCTATCAGGCCTGCCAGTTGTTCTGGTATATGAATATCATTTTGCAGTACGAATCCAACGCCAGTTCGCTCTCGCTTGGGCGCTTTGATCAGTACATGCTGCCGTTCTATCAGCATTCCCTGTCACATGGGGAATCACCGGCGTTCCTCAAAGAACTGCTGGAGAGTCTGTGGGTGAAGTGCAACGACATCGTTCTGCTGCGCTCCACTTCCAGCGCCCGCTATTTTGCCGGATTCCCCACCGGTTATACCATTTTGCTCGGCGGTCTGACTGAAACCGGGCGCAGCGCCGTCAACGTGCTTTCATTCCTGTGCCTGGATGCCTACCAGAGCATCTGCCTGCCACAGCCCAATCTCGGCGTGCGGGTAAATGAACTCATCGACCGCTCGTTCCTGCTGAAAACCGCCGAAACCATCCGTCTCGGCACCGGTATTCCTCAAATCTTTAATGATGAAGTGGTGGTGCCCGCGTTCCTAAACCGTGGCGTACGGCTTGAAGATGCGCGAGATTACGCCGTCGTCGGCTGCGTGGAACTGTCGATTCCAGGGAAAACCTACGGGCTGCACGATATCGCGATGTTTAACCTGCTGAAAGTCATGGAGTTAACACTGCATGAAAATGAAGGTAATCCGGCGATCACCTATGCGGTGCTGGTAGAGAAAATCCGTCAAAAAATCAGTCACTACGTCAAACTGATGGCGCAGGGCAGCAATATCTGCGATATCGGCCACCGCGACTGGGCGCCGGTTCCGCTGCTCTCTTCGTTTATCGAAGGCTGTCTGGAGAGCGGCAAAGACATCACCGCAGGCGGTGCGCGCTATAACTTCTCCGGCGTTCAGGGGATTGGCATCGCGAATCTTTCCGACTCCCTTCATGCGCTGAAAGGAATAGTGTTTGATCAACAGCGAATGACGTTTGATGAGTTACTGGCATCGCTGAAAGAAAATTTTGCAAGCGAACAAGGCCGCGCCATCCGCGCTCGTCTGATTAATCACTTCGAAAAATACGGCAACGATGTCGACGAAGTTGATCTCATCAGCGCCGATTTGCTGCGTTATTACTGTAAAGAAGTCGAGCAATACCGCAATCCGCGCGGCGGGCAGTTCACACCGGGCTCGTATACGGTTTCAGCTCACGTGCCGTTAGGCTCGGTGGTCGGCGCAACGCCGGATGGCCGCTTTGCGGGTGAACAGCTGGCCGACGGCGGGCTTTCCCCGATGCTGGGGCAAGATCATGAAGGGCCGACAGCTGTACTGAAATCAGTCAGCAAACTCGATAACACGCTGCTTTCCAACGGTACGTTGTTGAATGTGAAATTCACGCCGTCGACGCTGGAAGGCCAGCAGGGGCTTAACAAGCTGGCAGATTTCCTCGGCGCTTTTACACGTCTGAAATTGCAACATGTGCAATTCAACGTGGTCAATGCTGAGCAACTGCGCGAAGCGCAAAAGCGTCCGCAGGATTTCGCAGGTCTGGTCGTCAGGGTGGCGGGCTACAGCGCGTTCTTTGTCGAACTGTCAAAGGAGATTCAGGATGACATTATCGGCCGTACCGCGCACCAGCTCTGACCTGCGCATCTCCGTCGTCATGAAACCGACCGTCGCAGAGAGCGCCCTGCGCGGGCGAATTTTCAACATTCAGCGGTTTTCGCTCAATGATGGCCAGGGTATTCGTACCCTGGTTTTCTTCAAAGGATGCCCGCACCGCTGCCCGTGGTGTGCCAATCCGGAATCCATGTCACCGCGCATTCAGACCATCAAACGGCTGACGAAATGCCTGAACTGCCGGACATGCTTGCAAGATCCGGACGAATGCCCGAGCGGTGCGATGGAATACCTTGGCGAAGACATTACGCTGCCAGAACTGATGAAACGTCTGTTGAAGGACGAAGTGTTTTTCCGCTCATCGGGCGGTGGCGTCACGCTTTCCGGCGGTGAAGTGCTGATGCAACATAATTTTGCAGGCGCGTTATTGCAGGAGCTACAGGCGCTTGGCATTCATACTGCGATCGAAACGGCAGGTGATGCACCGCTGGATCACCTATTTGCGCTGACCGATCGCTGCGATCAGGTTTTATATGATTTAAAAATAATGGATCCGTCGCTGGCACGTTCTGTCCTCAACATGAATCAGCCACGGGTGCTTGAAAATTTCAGCGCGCTTTCCCAACGCGGCGTTAGGCTGCTTCCTCGTTTACCACTGATCCCCGGTTACACACTGATGCCCGAAAACATGCAGCAGATCCTGGATTTTCTTAAACCCTTCCACTTAAATGAAATCCATCTGTTACCCTTCCACAAGTACGGTGAAGCCAAGTATCCGCTGCTCGGAAAAACCTACTCCATGCACAAAACACCAGTGCCGGATGCAGAAACCATTGCGCCTTATCGTACACTGGCGGAAAGCTACGGATATCGGGTCGTGGTGGGCGGTTAGCGGATTAAAAATCGGATCAACGATTTCCGACAAAGGGGAACAACAATGTCATTGAAATTGGTTGCCGTCACCGCGTGCATCAGCGGTGTGGCACATACGTACATGGCAGCAGAGCGTCTGGAAAAGCTCAGTGCGCAGGAAAAATGGCAAGTGAAAGTGGAAACACAGGGTGCACTGGGCATCGAAAACTCGCTTTCAGAAAGCGAAATTGCGCAGGCCGATATTGTCCTTTTAGTCACCGAGATCCAGCTGGAAAACCGCGAGCGCTTTGCCCACAGCCGCTGCGTTCAGACGGGTATGCATACGTTTTTGCGCACACCGGAAAAAGTCATGGCCGCCGTGAAGAAAATCGCGACCTCACCGCAGGGCACACAGATCATTTTGCCGTAGCGTAGTGACTACTCTACCTGTTCAAACTGGCTGCGGTATTGCCGACGGTATTCTGAAGGGGAGCGCTCAGTGCTCTTCTTAAACTGGCGACAAAAATAGTTGCTGTCGATAAAACCGCAGGCATGAGCGACTTCCTTCACCTTCATGTCGTAGCCTTTAAGCAGGCTTTTCGCCTGTTCCAGCCGCACATAATTCAGATATTCATTTAGCCCGACCCCGCCGCTTTTCTGGAACAAGTGCGACAGATAATTCGGTGAAATATAAAATATCTGGGCGACAGAATCGCGAGTCAGCGGTTCACGATAATGTTCATCAATATGCTGACGGATTGCCGTGAACAACGCCTGACTGCGCGATGCGGTTTGAACCGAAGAGCTGAACAGATCCAGCGCATGACTCAGCAGTCCTTTCACTAAAAACCGTGCCGTTTGCTGATCGCTACTGTGCCACGCCAGTTCATTCAGTGCCTGTAACATAAATGCACCGACACGCGGTCCACGCCTGCCGATATTGCCCTTTTCACTCGCATCAAACCCTGCACCATCCCAGTGAAGCAGGCTGAATCCAAGCTGCTGCTTGCCAAATAAAATACTCAGCGTGCGCACCGGATTTTTCCACTGCGGATTGTTCCAGCCTTTCGCCGGAACAAACAATACATCGCCCGCCTGCATTCGCGTCGCCTGATTTTTGCCCCGCTCATCTTCCCATTCCATTATCTGCTCACCGTCCAGGATCAGCTCCAGACGAGGAAAATCCACCTGATATGCCAGCGCAGGCACCGGATGCTGAGCACCGGCGAAATACACATGGCGGATGCCTGCGGAGTCATCAAGTACAGGAGATAAAACAGAAAAAAGTGGATGTGTCATGGTCCGGCTACCTGTCAGCACAATCTGTCTATGATAACTAACCTTGGCCGAAGGCAGAAAGGGAACGCGCAGATTTGCGAGAAATGATGGGGGAAACGGCCCACTGGCCAGCGCGGGTGCCGGGCACAGTGAGCCGGAAAGACGTTTATGCCTGCGGCGGCTGGCCGTTAGATGCGCTCAGGCCACCGTCCACTGGCAGATTCACACCGGTGACGAATCGCGCGTCGTGGCTGGCAAGGAACGCGATGACATCCGCAATTTCTTCCGGCTCTGCGCCGCGACCGAGCGGGATGCGTTCGGCGAATTTATCCAACAGCGGCTGGTTGTCTTTGATCCCCGCAGCCATCTCAGTGAAAGTCAGAGACGGGCAAACTGCGTTAACGCGCACACCGTCCTTTCCGTGATCCATCGCAATTGAGCGGGTAAAGTTGGTCACGCCGCCTTTGGCTGCGTTGTAAAAGCTCATTCCCCAGTCGCCTCCCATACCGGATACGGAAGAAATATTGACGATATTACCTTTGCTCTTAATCAACGCTGGCATAAAGAAGCGCGTGCAATAGAAAACGCCGCTCAGGTCGATCGCCATGATTTTTTGCCAGTCGTCGAGGCTGGCTTCAGTGACTTTACCCTGCACCACCACGCCTGCACCGTTCACCAGCACATCTACCCGGCCGAATTTATCTTCGATCACTGCCGCCATACGCTCAACGTCCTGCGCCGAAGACACATCCGCCAGATGAATATAATATTGCGTGCTGCTCAGCGTACTGGCGACTTTCTCGAGCTTTTCTTTGGTTCGCCCGACCAGCACGACAACCGCGCCCTCTTTGGCAAAACGTCGGGCGCAAGCAGCGCCCATACCTGAACCTGCGCCGGTAACGACAACCACTTTGTCTGTAAATCGGTTCATGTTCTCTCCTTGTCTTAATGAATTGAACCCTGCATTAAGCCTAGTGGAGAAAGCCGGGCTTTGTAGAAAGCGGCACGTCAAAAACCCTTAAATCACGCGCCAGCCTCCGTATGCCACGGGCTGAAAGAGTCGTAACAAAATACGAATGATCGATAAAAAAAGGGCTCCGGGTATACAGCCCCGGAGCCCAACGTGTCGGTTATTCACCGACACACTTCCACCAACGTACTCTTTACTCACATCCGGTCAGATTTTCTCTGCACGCAGACGCTTAGCTGCTTTCACCATGTTTTCCAACGACTCGCGGGTTTCCGGCCAGCCACGGGTTTTCAGCCCACAGTCCGGATTCACCCACAGGCGCTCTGCCGGAATGCTGTCAGCGGCTTTACGCAACAGGTTTTCGATCCACTCCACGCTCGGCACGTTCGGCGAGTGAATGTCGTAAACACCCGGTCCGATTTCGTTCGGGTAATCGAATTCTTTAAAGGTTTCTATCAACTCCATATCAGAACGCGAGGTTTCGATAGTGATCACATCTGCGTCCAGCGCAGCAATCGAATCCATGATGTCGTTGAATTCGCAATAACACATGTGGGTGTGGATCTGCGTGTCATCTTTGGCAATCGCCGCGTTCAGTTTGAACGCATCTACCGCCCAACGCAGGTACGCGTTCCATTCAGACCTGCGCAGCGGCAAGCCTTCGCGCAGTGCAGGTTCATCGATCTGAATGATACCGATACCGGCTTTTTCCAGATCTTCGACTTCGTCACGCAGCGCCAGACCAATTTGCTTAGCAATGGTTTCGCGGCTGACGTCTTCACGTGGAAAGGACCAGCAAAGGATGGTGATCGGGCCGGTGAGCATGCCTTTGACCGGTTTTTCGGTCAGCGACTGTGCGTACTTCGCCCATTCAACGGTGATCGCTTCCGGACGACTGACGTCGCCAATGATGACCGGCGGTTTCACACAGCGGGAACCGTAGCTCTGTACCCAGCCGTTTTGCGTAAACACAAAACCGTCCAGATGCTCGCCGAAGTACTCGACCATGTCGTTACGTTCCGCTTCGCCGTGAACAAGTACGTCAATGCCCAGACGTTCCTGTTCTTTGATGGCTTGTTTGATGTGTTCGCTGATACCAGTACGGTATTTGGCGTTATCCAGACGGCCCTGTTTGAAGTCCAGACGCAGACCGCGAATTTCCGTAGTTTGCGGGAATGAGCCGATGGTCGTGGTCGGCCATGCAGGCAAGTTGAAACGGGCACGCTGCGCTTTGGCGCGCTGGGTGTATACGTTTGGACGCTCGATATCGGCGGTCGTGATAGCCGCCACGCGTTTATCGACGGCGTCATTGTTCACGCGGGTCGATTCACGGCGGGCGCGGATTGGCGCGCTGTATTCCGCCAGTTTCTGTTGTGCTTCTGCGGTCGGATTGTTCAGCGCAGATGTCAGCAGTGACAACTCGGCACATTTTTGCAGTGCAAACGCGAACCAGCTTTTCACTTCATCATCCAGACGGCTTTCAACACTTAAATCAATCGGGCTGTGCAGCAATGAACAGGAGCTGCCGATCCACACATTACGGCCTTCAACCAGCGGCTTCAGGCGGTCGAACCAGGTGCTCAGATCTGCACGCCAGACGTTACGCCCGTTGATCACGCCCAGAGAAATCAGCCACTCTTCTGGCAGTTTACTGATGACGGCTTGCAAATCATCGCGACCGGCGACTGCATCAATGTGCAGCCCCTGAACCGGCAGCTGACGGATGGTGTCGAGATTGTGCCCGACGCTGTCGAAATAGGTGGTCAGCAGCAGTTTGGTTTTGCTCTGTTCCAGCGAGGTATAAGCCGGTTTGTACGCATCCAGCCATTCCTGCGGCAGTTCCAGCACCAGCGCAGGTTCATCAATCTGTACCCACTCGATACCGCGTTTCGCCAGTTCGGCCAGAACTTGCTGGTAAACCGGCAGAATGTCATTAATCAGTGTCAGACGGTCGAACTGTTCGCCTTTCACTTTGCCGAGCCACAGATATGTCAGCGGGCCGAGCAGAACCGGTTTCACTTTGTGGCCAAGCGCCAGGGCTTCGTCCACTTCTTCCAGCAGCTGTGTCCAGGTCAGTTTGAACTGCTGACCTTTCACAAACTCCGGCACCATATAGTGATAGTTGGTGTTAAACCATTTCGTCATTTCCGCAGCGGCAGCCGGTTTACCGGTCGGTGCACGGCCACGGCCAAGGCGGAATAAGGTATCGAGATCGACAGACCCGTCAGTATTCAGGTGACGTGCAGGCACGTTACCCAGCAGCAGGCTGGTGGTCAGTACGTGATCGTACCAGGCAAAATCACCGACAGGCAGCAGATCCACGCCCGCTTCGGCCTGTTGTTTCCAGTGACGGGCGCGCAGTTCGCGGCCGGTTGCCAGCAGTTCTTCCTGAGTGGAATTACCTGCCCAGTAGCTTTCTTGCGCTTTTTTAAGTTCACGACGCAGACCAACGCGTGGAAAACCCAGTGTGTGATTCAGTATCGTCATCTTTTTAATTCCTGTTTAGCCGTCCAGATGTTTACACATCCATAATCCGCAGGTACTGTATATTCCACAAGCGCAAATTATTCATGTCACAGTGAAGGACTCTCATGATCGAACTGAAACACCTGCGAACGTTGCAAGCACTGCGCAACACCGGGTCACTGGCCGCTGCCGCCTCGCAGCTTCATCAGACACAATCGGCCCTGTCTCACCAGTTCAGTGACCTGGAGCAACGGCTGGGTTTCAGATTATTTGTGCGAAAAAGCCAGCCGCTGCGGTTTACACCGCAGGGCGAAATCATGCTTAATCTGGCTGAACAGGTATTGCCGCAAATCCAGCAGGCGTTACAGGCGTGTAATGAGCCGCATCAGACCTCACTGCGCATCGCTATCGAATGCCACAGCTGTATTCAGTGGCTGACGCCCGCGCTGGACAACTTCCATCAGAACTGGCCGCAGGTACTGATGGATTTCAAATCCGGTGTGACGTTTGACCCGCAACCGGCGCTGCAGCAAGGCGAGCTGGACATTGTGTTAACGTCCGATATCCTGCCGCGCAGCGGTTTGCACTATTCGCCAATGTTTGATTTTGAAGTCCGTCTGGTGCTGGCACCGGATCATCCGCTGGCGGCCAAAGCCATCATCACGCCGGAAGATCTGAGCAGCGAAACGCTGATGATTTATCCGGTGCAACGTCAGCGTCTGGATATCTGGCGGCATTTCCTGCAACCGGCAGGCATCAGCCCGTCACTGAAAAGCGTCGATAACACGTTGTTATTGATACAGATGGTGTCGGCGAGAATGGGCATTGCGGCGCTGCCACACTGGGTAGTGGAGAGTTTTGAGCGCCAGGGTCTGGTGGTGACTAAAACCCTGGGCGATGGCTTATGGAGCCGACTGTACGCCGCCGTGCGTGATGGCGAGCAGCGTCAGCCGGTCACGGAAGCGTTTATTCGTTCAGCGCGCCAGCACGCGTGCGATCATCTGCCGTTTGTCCGCGACGCGGCACGACCCAACGTCGGTGTACCCACAGTGAGGACATAATCACCGCCGCGCCCAGAATAAAGCTCGGCCAGTGTGGCTGCTGTTGCCAGATAGCCAGATTAACCAACAGCCCGGCCGGGACGTGAAAGTTGTTCATAATCCCAAGCGTTCCGGCATCCACCTGCGTCGCGCCATAGTTCCACATGAAGTATCCCAGCCCCGACGCCCCCACGCCTAACCACACCAGAATTCCCCATTGCAACTCTGTGGTCGGTAATTTTTGCGGATTACCCCACAGGAACCACGCGACCACGGCGCACATCAGCGCCCCGATGTAGAACCAGGAAAAGGCCGTATGCTGCGGCACCGGACGGGTTTCCATCAGACGTTTGTATCCCACCTGCCCGATGGCAAAACAGATATTGGCCGCCTGCACCAGCAACAGCCCGATAATGAAATGCTCGCTGATGTGGTCGTAACGAATAATCGCCGCACCCGCCACCGCCAGCAGTGCGCTGAGTGCATAGCCAATACGGATTTTGCGTCCGCTGATCAGGTCATAAATCAGCGTCACGTAAAGTGGCGTCATCACGGTAAACAGCAGGAATTCCGGCACCGACAGGTACAGATACGCTTCGAAGCTGATGAGATACATGATCCCAAGCTGCATCGCGCCCACCGCCATGTACAGCAAGATGGTGGTAAGCGCATAGCCTTTCCAGCGCAGGAACGGCAGGAATACCAGCGCCGCCAACCCTAAACGGACTAACACGGCGAAAACGCTGTCGACCTGACCGGCGAGATAAACGCCGATCAGGCTGAAGGAAAAGGCCCACAAAATGGTGGTGATAATAAGTAAAGGCACGGCAGTTGAGCCCTAAAATGGAAGAGATGCACGATTGTAGCGGAATGAGAAACGCCGCGACGCGCGAAGGTGGTTTACATCTGGTTAATTATGGGACAAACGAGAGCCGCGCCACGCTTTGAGGGAAACGTGCCTTCAAATGCCGCGCTCGTGGGTGTGATGGCATACACTTAACAGATGACTGAAAATGGAGGATGAACCGATGAAACGCTTATATGCAATGATCGCCGCACTGCCGTTGCTGCTGGCCGTTCACGCTGCCGGTGCCGCTGAGAAGGTGCCCAATCCAAACGATCCGCTGCTGACCAATCCGTCGCAACAGCGCATGCAACAACAACAGCAGAACAACCAGCAAATGCAGAAACGTCAGCAGGAGCAGGATCTGCGTAGTAACCAGCAACAACAGCAACTCAAGCTGCGTTCGCAAATCCAGAGCAATCAGCAACGGTTGCAGATCCAGCAGAATAATCAGACGCTGAATCAGAAATTGAATCAGACGCCGTAATTTTTATCAGGCGTGGTGTCTTCCATGCCTGATTACATATGTTGCCGCCACGTTTTATTCGAAATCTGGCCCGATCACATCAATCTTATCGGTACAGATACAATCCACACCCCAGCGCAGAAGTTCGCGGGCGCGTTCGGGGTTGTTTACCGTGTACACCAAAATATGCAGGCCGGTGGCTTTGATCGCGTGTACGCGCTCTTCATTCAGGAGTTTGTGATTGAGGTGCAAAGACACGCATTCCAGTTCGTCGGTCAGCGCTTTCCAGTTTTCGTGCCATTCATCGATAAGTAATCCGCGCGGCAGCTCAGGGGCGGCTTTTTTCGCGGCGACCAGCGCGTCGAATTCAAAAGAGGAGAGCAGCGGCGGGACGCCCTGGTCCTTCCAAAGTTCACGCGCAGCAAGCGCGATGTCAGTACCCGTTTTTTCATTCAGACCGGTGGTCGGTTTAATTTCGATGTTCACCATCATGTGATGGCGCGCACAGCGTTCAGCCACCTGCGCCAGCAGCGGCAATTTTTCACCTTTAAACGCGGCGCTGTACCAGTCTCCGGCGTCGAGCTGCTGAAGCTTTTCCCACGGCTGCTCGCCCGCCACGCCCCAGCCATTACTGGTGCGGTTGAGGGTATCATCGTGCAGCAGGAATATTTCCCCACCCTGTGCCAGTTTGGCATCAAATTCGATCATTGTATGACCGTGCTTCGCACCCACATCGATGGCGGCCAGCGTGTTTTCCGGTGCCAGTGCGCCGCCGCCGCGGTGCGCCACAATGCGAGGATAAGGCCAGGCTTTCATGTTCATTCCATCCGTAATCCGCTGTGTGTATCGAAAAAGTGTAACGCTTTCACCGGGAAAACCAAGCGTAATAGCGAACCCGCCGTCGGGAACACTTCATGCGATAAGCGCACCACGACGCCGCTGCCCGCCAGTTTACCGTGCGCCAGATTGTCCGCGCCCAGCAGCTCCAGCGTGTTGAGGACCATCGGAATGCCGGTTAGCGGATCCTCTGTCAGTTGAATATGTTCCGGGCGAATGCCCACGGTAAGCTCGCGGCCGCCCCATTCCGGGCGAGGTACCGGCAGCGGTAACTCGAATCCATCTTCCATCACCAGAGACGTACCGTCCGAGGTGAGCTGGCCGGGCAGTAAATTCATCGCCGGTGAACCGATAAAACTGGCGACGAACAGGCTTGCCGGGCGGCGATAGACTTCCGACGGCGTGCCGATTTGCTCGGCGATGCCTTTGTTCATTACGATCACCCGCTCGGCCAACGTCATGGCTTCGACCTGATCGTGCGTCACATACAAACTGGTCGTACGCAGGCGACGGTGCAATTGTTGCAGTTCAAGACGCATCTGTACGCGCAGTTTGGCATCAAGGTTAGACAGCGGCTCGTCGAACAAGAACACCGCCGGTTCGCGCACAATAGCGCGCCCCATGGCCACGCGCTGACGCTGGCCGCCTGAAAGTTCGCGTGGTTTGCGTTTCAGTAACGGGCCGAGCTCCAGAATACGCGCTGCTTCTTCGACGCGGGCGAGGATCTGCGCTTTGCCGAAGCCGCGGATTTTCAGTCCATAGGCCATGTTGTCGAACACAGTCATATGCGGATATAGCGCATAGTTCTGGAATACCATCGCGATGCCGCGATCTTTCGGTTCCAGCTCGGTGACGCGCTGGTCGTTGATGTAGATATCGCCGGAGGTGGTGCGTTCCAGCCCTGCAACCATGCGCAGCAGCGTGGATTTTCCACAGCCGGAAGGCCCGACCATCACGATAAATTCACCGTCAGCGACGTCCAGATCGATACTCTGGATAATCTGGTTTTTGCCGTCGTAAGACTTGGTCACTGCCTGTAATTTCAAATTTGCCATTTCGGTTTACTTCTCACTGTCTACCAGACCGCGCACAAACCAGCGCTGCATCAGGAGCACCACCGCCAGCGGTGGCAATAATGTCAGGATCATGGCCGCCATCACCTGATTCCATTGGGTCGAGCCGTCACCTGAGGAGATCATGCTTTTAATCCCCGCCACCGCCGTGCCCATCGAGGCATCGCTGGTGATCAGAATCGGCCACAGATACTGGTTCCAGCCGTAAATAAAGGTGATGACGAACAGCGCCGCGAGATTAGTTTTCGACAGCGGCAGAACGATGTCCCAGAAAAAGCGCATCGCGCCCGCCCCGTCAATGCGCGCCGCTTCCAGCAGTTCATCCGGCAGGGTCATGAAGAACTGACGAAACAGAAACGTCGCGGTCGCCGAAGCCATCAGCGGCAGCGTCAGGCCGGTGTAGCTGTCGAGCATATGCAGATTAGCGATCACCTGAACGGTCGGGAAAATACGCACTTCCACCGGTAACATTAGCGTCATAAAAATAAGCCAGAAGAACAGGTTACGTAACGGAAAGCGGAAATAGACGATCGCGAATGCCGAGAGCATCGAGACCGAAATTTTGCCGACGGTGATGACGATCGCCATGATGAAGCTGTTGATCAGCAGGCGTCCGAACGCGGGGCTGTTATTACCCACACCCTGTGCCCAGATGGCGCTGATGTTTTCCCATAAATGCGCGCCGGGAATGAGCGTCATCGGCACCTCAAAAATCTGTTTGTTATCCAGAGAGGCAGCGACAAACGCGACGTACAGCGGGAAGAGGATCACCAGCACGCCGAGCAGCAGCATGATGTGGCTGAAAATATCCAGCCCTCTGCGGTTTTCAATCATTGGTAACGCACCTTACGCTCGACGAAGCGGAACTGAATGAACGTCAGGCCAATCACCAGCATCATCAGAATGACGGACTGCGCGGCGGAGCTGGAAAGATCCAGGCCGGAGAAACCTTCGCGGTACACTTTGTAGATAAGCGTAGTCGTCGCCTGTACCGGACCGCCGCCGGTCGCGGCGTCGATCACCGGGAAAGTATCGAAGAAGGCGTACACCAGATTCACGACCAGCAGGAAGAAACTGACCGGCGAAATCAGCGGCAACACCAGATTGAAGAAACGCCGGACCGGGCCTGCACCGTCGATAGCTGCGGCTTCCACCAGAGATTTGGGTATGGACTGCAAGGCCGCAAGAAAGAACAGAAAGTTGTAGCTGATCTGCTTCCAGACCGATGCCAGCACGACCAGAAACATCGCCTGTCCGCTATTTTGCGCGTGGTTCCAGTTGTAGCCGATTGAGGCCAGGAAATGAGAAATCAGGCCGAGGCCGGGGCTGAACAGAAACATCCATAAGACGGCGGCCACGGCGGGTGCGACGGCGTAAGGAAGGATCATCAGCGTCTGATAAATACGGCTGCCACGAATGACGTGATCGACCAGCGCGGCGAAAAACAGCGACACCGCCAGCCCGATAAACGCCACCATAAAGCTGAATTTTAGCGTGGTATAGAAAGACTCAAGGTAGTACGGATCCTGAAACAGCTGCGTAAAATTGCTCATCCCCGCAAACGTACTGGATAACCCGAACGGATCCAGCGTCTGCACCGAATACCACAGCGCCTGACCGGCAGGCCACAGGAAAAATATCGCGGTGATCAGCAACTGCGGCAACACCAGTGCGTAAGGCAACCAGCTGCAACCAAAACCGGGACGGTGTGAACTCATAATAGTTTACTCGTTGATGCGATGACAAAAGGCAGGCTACGCCAGAAGAGGCGTAGCGAGCGAAGCCAGACTGGGTGCGGACAGCGCACAGCTCCCGGAGTGGACACAAAGTCCATGAGGAGAGCGAGCACTGCCCAAACCCAGTCTGGCAAAGCGCAGTAGCCGACTTACTTAGTAGAAGCTTCGAAGCGGCGCAGCAGGACATCCCCGCGCTGTACCGCAGTATCCAGAGCTTCTTTGGCAGACTTCTTGCCGCTCCATACGCTTTCCAGCTCTTCATCCACGATGGTGCGGATCTGTGGCATATTGCCCAGACGCAGGCCTTTGGTGAACGCTAACGGTGGCTTGTTCAGCATCTGGCGCGTTGCGACGTCAGAACCTGGGTTCTTCTCGTAGAAGCCTTCTTTTTTGGTCAGCTCATACGCGGCGGTCGTTACAGGCAGATAGCCCGTTTTCTGGTGCCATTCGGCAGCGATTTCCGGAGTGGTCAGGTATTGCAGGAATTCGGCGACGCCTTTATACGTGTCTTTGTCTTTACCGTTCATCACCCACAGGCTCGCACCGCCGATGATGGCGTTTTGCGGCGCGCCCTTCACATCCGCGTCATAAGGCATCATGCCCACGCCGTAGTTGAATTTGGAATACTGACGGATATCCGCCAGAGAACCGGAAGACGCGGTGGTCATCGCGCAGTCGCCGTTATAGAACTTGGCGGTGGACTCGTCTTTACGACCAAAATAGGTGAAGTCACCTTTCTTGTTCATGTCTTCGAGCATCTGAATATGTTTGATTTGCTCAGGTTTGTTGAATTCCAGAACCGCATCAGTACCGTCGAAACCATTGTTTTTGGTGGCGATCGGCAAAGCGTGCCAGGCGCTGAAGTTCTCAATCTGGATCCAGCCTTGCCAGCCGCTGGCGTAACCACACTTCATCCCCGCTTCACGCAGTTTCTCGGTGTACGCGGCCATGTCCTGCCAGGTTTTTGGTGGCTGATCCGGGTTCAGACCGGCTTTTTTGAAGGCATCTTTGTTGTAATACAATACCGGCGTGGAGCTGTTGAAAGGCTGGGACAGCAGACGGCCTTTGGAATCTGAGTAGTAACCAGACACTGTCGGCACAAACTGAGACACGTCCTGCTTCAGACCCGCATCGCTGAACACTTCGTAGACCGGCTTGATGGCTTTGCTCGCCATCATAGTCGCCGTGCCTACTTCATAAACCTGCAGGATGGCAGGTGCGTTACCGGTGCGGTACGCGGCGATACCCGCGGCCAGACTTTCGTCATATTTACCTTTGTAGACCGGCACGATTTTGACATCAGGGTGTGTCTGGTTAAAACGGTCGGCCAGCGAGTTCACTTCTTTACCTAACTCGCCGTCCATTGAATGCCAGAAAGGAATTTCTGTAACCGCCATCGCCTGGGTGCTGAACGCGAATGCCAGTGCGATGCAAAGTGTCGTTTTTGTAACAGCGTGCTTAAGCATGCTTGTCTCCTGAAGAGGGCTGGTGTGATGTCAGTTGATGTAAGGATTTTCTGATTCGGGAGCTAACATGACACGGCTAAATGACAGAAAAATAACCGTTAAATGACACTGATGTGACAGAGGTATTAACTGGAAGTGACGGATAGATGGCAAAAAAAAGCGCACCGGATAAGCGGTGCGCTTCAGAGAAGGGAATGCGGAGGATTACAGCGCGCGTTTCAGGCGGGCAACGGCTTCGTGCATTTGTTCTTCGGTCGCGGTGGCGAATGACAGACGGAAGGTAGAATGATCCGGGTTATCGGCATAGAAGAATTCGCCCGGCACAAATACCACGCCCTGCTCTAACGTCTTTTTCATCCACTCGGCGCAGTTACGCGGTTCGCGGAAACGTGCCCACAGGAACATCCCGCCTTTCGGATATTCAAAGGTCAGTACATCACCCAGTTCGCGTTCGAGAAGTTCAGCCATCACTTCACATTTCTTTTTGTACGCGGCGCGGATGGTTTCAATTTGCGCAGGCAGACGCCCCCGACCGAGATAACATTCGGCAATCGACTGAGACAGCGCGCTGGCGTGCAAATCCGCCGCCTGTTTGATGATCGCCACTTTATGCAGCAGCCAGTCAGGCATGATCACCCAGCCAAGACGAAGGCCCGGTGCGAGAATTTTGGAGAACGTCGAGGTATAGACGATGTTGTCAGCGTTGCCGAACAGCGCTTTGGACAGCTCAAACAGCGTCGGCTGGCGCTCATCGGTGAAACGCAATTCGCCATACGGATCATCTTCCACAATCAGGAATTCGTATTTTTTCGCCAGTTGTACCAGCTGTTCCCGACGCGCACGGCTGAGAGTCACGCCACTCGGGTTGCCAAACGTCGGCACCAGATACACGCCTTTGATTTTGCGGGTTTTTAGCAGCTCAGCCAGTTCATCGACAATCATGCCGTCGCCGTCAGACCCGACGGAGAGGATTTGCGCTTCGGCCAGTTCCAGCGTCTGCAACGCCGCCAGATAGGTTGGACGTTCCACCACGAAAATATCATTTGGGTTCACGACGGCGCGCATCACCAGATCCAGCGCCTGCTGGGAACCGGCGGTAACCACGATATCGTCCGCACTGGCCATCACGCCGCGCTCTGCACAAAGCTCAGCAATACGCTCACGCAGCGTATGGCTGCCTTCGGTCAGGCCGTACTGGAACGCGTGCTCAGGCTGTTCGGTGATCGCCATCTGCGTCGCTTCACGCAGTCCGTCAAAATCGAAGAGCGCTGAAGAAGGAATACCACCCGCCAGTGAAATAACGCCTTCCATTTTGCTGTGTTTCAGCAGCTCCCGGATGGCCGAACTTTTAAGCCTGACCATACGGGCGGCGAGTAAACCTTCTGTGTTCATGAATTGTTCCTGATGATTTGCCAAGTTATAAGAATGTAAGAGTTGTTAATTTATCGACAAAATAAAAACCGCCAAGCGCCAGCCGTGCGGTTTTGTGATATTACAGCAAATATTTGCGATTTCCGCCGCCGTTACGCGCCAGGATGCGCAAAAAGTACCGCTTCGTTCGCCCGCACCAGATGCAAAGTGTCGTTTTTGTCACAGTCTCCTGCCGAGGGGGGTGTAGTATCGCTGTTGCAAATTTTTTCTGATTCAAAAGCCAAAATGACATGTATAAATGACAAGAAAAAATTCTTATGAACCGGAATGTAGCAGTAAGGTTAAAGACGAAGATTCAAAAACCTGCTTAATTTTTATCTGTTGGCATCCCCTCTGGTTACTTAAATTGAAATCCGCATAGAACCATTAGCCTTAACATATTGACAGGGTTGATGTTGAAAATGGATGTATTTTTTAAAATGATGGAACAAAAAGGAATGTATCGTTATGCAAGATAAGATATGGACCCTTGAAAAATTTAAAGAGGAATCGAATTTAGGATTATTCTACAGAAGGAGCAACCCGTATTTAATAGAGATAGATCGTTTATTGAAGGAGTACGAGGCAATACCAAAAAAGTTAGTGGAAACAGAAGTCAACGCATTACTACTCATTTGCAATGCCTGTAGAATATATATAGACCGAAGACCGGCGAGTCACCGTGGCGGGGCTGTTTTGGCACTTTATACTCAGACCATTCGCCGCGCAAATTTACTCACCACTCAACATATCATCGGCCACAGTCTTGGGCAGGGGTTACAGGGATGGGCAAGAGCCAGAGCGGTAGTGAAGCCTTTGCTTCAGGGTGTGGCAGGTTCAAATGGCAAAGCCCATTATATGTTGGATGAAAATTACTGGCCGGAAATTGCAATAGAAAACCACTTTCCATTATCACGCCCGACATTTTATGGCCCGTCGCCTATGGCATTATGGAAGAATTCCGACACTCACCTGAACTTCATTGACTGGCTGCGTGAATACTATATTCCGCATTTGATTAATCAGGGAAAGGGAGAATTATTATGGGAGAGGCTGAGCCAGGGTGTTTCTTATCTCGACAGCATACAGCGCGCAGATAAATTAATATATATCAGAGACGGCATAGTTTATAACTCTCGCCACGAAAAATTTCACACTGGAAATATGCAAACCAATACCATGGATAAGGGCTGGGCTATATTTGTCATGGCACCCGATAACAAAATTTACGCAAATACTCATAAAATAGATGTTTTTCATCACTCCAGTTTTTTAAGCGGCGGGGCGGTACAGGCCGCAGGTGAAATAGCGGTAGATAATGGCCACGTTGTCGGGATAACGAATAAAAGCGGACATTACAAACCTAATAAAGCCAGTATTGTGCGAATATTATATTGGCTAAAACAACATGGGGTCAGCCTGTCAGGTATTGCAGCCAGCCCCGGGCCGTCGGGCCTCATCCCCCTTTTTTACGATGCACAAGAGGTCTGGTCAAATGGCGGCGTTAACGGAACGCAATGGATGCCGATACCCCATATTTCACCAACAATAAATTAACCCAATACCAAAGCCACCCGGAGGCCACCGGGTGGCTTGATTCAGTGACGTCACGCCCCTAAATAGGCCGCACGCACCGCTTCGTTCGCCAGCAACGCCGCACCGGTGTCTTCCAGCACCACATGACCGTTCTCCAGTACATAACCGCGATCGGCGAGTTTTAGCGCCTGATTGGCATTTTGCTCGACTAGGAAGATAGTCATCCCCTCTTCGCGCAGCTGCTGGATAGTGTCGAAAATCTGCTGGATGATGATTGGCGCAAGCCCAAGAGAAGGTTCATCAAGCAGCAGCAGACGCGGCTGGCTCATCAGTGCACGGCCAATCGCCAGCATCTGTTGCTCGCCGCCGGACATGGTGCCGGAACGCTGTACACGACGCTCTTTCAGGCGCGGAAACAGCTGGAATACACGCTCCAGGCGCGAATGGAACTGATCGCGGGTGGCGAAGAAGCCGCCCATCGCCAGATTTTCTTCCACCGTCATGCGAGAGAACACGCGACGGCCTTCCGGCACAATCGCGATATCGCCGCGCATGATTTTGGCAGTCTGCCACTGCGTGATGTCCTGCCCTTCGAATATTATCGAGCCGTGCGACGCGCGCGGTTCGCCACATAAACTGCCGAGCAGCGTGGTTTTCCCCGCGCCGTTCGCACCGATCAGCGTGACGATTTCGCCTTTATTAATGCTCAGGCTGACTTCATGCAGCGCCTGAATTTTGCCGTAATGGGCGGATACCTGATTGAATGACAACATCGTGTTCTGCCCCTTACCCTTCGCCAAGATACGCACGGATCACATCCGGATTATTACGAATTTCAGCCGGTGTGCCCTGCGCCAGCGGCGTTCCCTGATTCACCACGTAGATGCGGTCGGAAATGCCCATCACCAGTTTCATATCATGCTCAATCAGCAACACCGACACGCTGTGCTGGTTACGCAGTTCGGCGATCAGCTGGTTCAGCTCTTCAGTTTCGCGCGGGTTCAGACCTGCCGCGGGTTCGTCGAGCATCAGGATCTCCGGACGCGTCACCATACAGCGGACGATCTCCAGACGGCGCTGCTGACCGTACGCCAGGTTACCTGCCTGACGGTTCGCCAGCTCGAGTAAACCGACGCGCTCCAGCCAGTCGGCGGCGCGATCCAGAGCGTCAGCTTCTGCACGGCGAAAGCCCGGCGTCTTAAACAGACCTGCCAGCACGCCGCTTTTCAGATGCTGATGCTGGGCGACCAGCAGGTTTTCGATCACTGTCATTTCGCGGAACAGGCGCACATGCTGGAACGTACGCACTACGCCCATCCGGGCAATTTTCTGCCCTGGCAATCCTTCAAGATGCTGTTCACGCAGCCTTATGGTGCCGCCGCTCGGTTTGTAGAAACCGGTCAGGCAGTTGAACACCGTGGTTTTACCGGCACCGTTCGGGCCGATCAGTGAAACGATTTCGCCCTGATTAAGGTTCAGCGCCACGTTATTGACCGCCAGCAGGCCGCCAAAACGCATCGTCAGACCTTCAACGGCTAACAGAGGTTGCGTGCTCATGCCTGTTCCCCCTGATCGGCGATTTGTTTTTTAGACAGTTTCAGTTTCAGCTGCGGGCGCTTCATCGGCAGTAAGCCTTGCGGACGCCAGATCATCATCAGCACCATCAGGGCACCGAGCAGTAACATGCTGTATTCGTTGAGATCACGCATCAACTCCCGGGATACCACCAGCAAGATTGCTGCCAGAATCACCGCAAACTGTGACCCCATCCCGCCGAGCACCACGATAGCCAGCACAAAAGCGGATTCCGCAAAAGTGAAGGATTCCGGGCTGACGAAACCCTGACGCGCAGCGAACAGCGTACCGGCGAAACCGGCAAAGGCGGCGCTGATGGTGAACGCAGTCAGTTTGATACGCGTTGGATTCAGACCCAGCGAACGGCAGGCGATTTCATCTTCACGCAACGCTTCCCACGCGCGCCCCAACGGCATCCGCAGTAAACGGTTGATGATGAACAGCGTGGCGACCACCAACAGCAGGGCGACCATGTACAGGAAGATAATACGGTCGCTCGGGTCATAGGCGACGCCAAAGAAGTTGCTGAACGTATCCCAGCCACCGTCGCGCGGTGTCCGGCTGAATTCCAGACCGAACAGCGTCGGTTTGGGTATCTGGCTTATACCGTTCGGCCCGCCGGTCAGCTCGGTGTTATTGAGCAGCAGAATACGCACGATTTCACCGAAGCCGAGCGTCACGATTGCCAGATAATCACCCCGCAACCGTAGCACCGGGAATCCGAGCAGGAAACCAAACGCCGCTGAAACCAGCCCGGCCAGCGGTAACGCCTCCCAGAAACCGATGCCGTAATAGTGATTGAGCAGCGCGTAGGTGTAAGCGCCGATGGCATAAAAGCCGCCGTAGCCCAGCACCAGAAGACCGGACAGGCCAACGACGACGTTCAGGCCAAGACCCAGCATGATGTAGATGAGCGTCAGCGTGGCGATATCTACCGTGCCGCGCGAGACGATAAATGGCCATGCAACGGCGGCGATGATGAGAACCAGCGCCAGCAGTTTTTGTTTTGGCGTCGAGCCGTCAAAACTCGGCAAAACCCAGCCCGGACCGGAGACTTTTTTCAGGCCGCTGCTGACCATCGGGCGGAAAAGCTGGAAGACGAAGACGATGGCGCAACCAATGGCGATCCACATCCAGCGCACTTCACCCGCGCCGTTGACTACCAGCTTTGTGCCGTCGAGGCTCAGCTGCAATCCCATGATGAACGCAGCCAGTACCAGCAGGACAAACGCGGAGACCAGCGCATTTAACAAATTCAGGCGCTTCATACTTTCTCCACCTCCGGACGTCCGAGAATACCGGTCGGCAGCACCAGCAACACGACGATCAGCAGCGCGAAGGAGACCACGTCTTTGTATTCAGTACTCAGATAGGCGGAAGTCAGCGCTTCGGCCACGCCCAGGATCAGGCCGCCGATCATTGCGCCCGGAATGCTGCCGATACCGCCAAGCACCGCCGCGGTGAAGGCCTTCATCCCGGCCATAAAACCAATATACGGGTTAATCACGCCATAGAACTGACCGAGCAGCACGCCCGCCACCGCCGCCATCAGTGCGCCGATAACAAATGTCAGAGAGATAACACGGTCGGTGCTTATCCCAAGAAGGCTCGCCATTTTGAGGTCTTCAGCACAAGCGCGGCAGGCACGGCCCATGCGCGAATAGCGAATGAACAGCGTCAGTGCCAGCATGGCGATAAAGGTCACGACCCAGATGATCAGTTGCATGGTGCTGATGGTCGCCGCGAAGCCATTGGTTTCGCCGATTGTCCACTGGCCGGTGACCAGGCTCGGTAAGGCGAGATCGCGCGAGCCCTGCGTCAGGCTGACGTAGTTTTGTAAGAATATGGACATCCCGATGGCGGAAATCAGTGCTATCAGACGTTTGGAGTTACGCACCGGCTTATAGGCCACGCGTTCAATACTCCAGCCGTAGGCACTGGAAATCACAATCGCCGCGATAAATCCGGCACCGATCAGCAACCAGCTGGCATCGATACCCATCATCATCAGGGCGGCAATCACGATAAAGGAGACATAGCTGCCGATCATATACACCTCGCCGTGGGCGAAGTTGATCATGCCGATAATGCCGTAAACCATGGTGTAACCAATGGCGATCAGCGCGTAAGTACTGCCCAACGTCACGCCGTTGAACATCTGCTGAGTAAAATAGAGGAACTGCTCTGACATACCCTATCCTTATGAATCAAGGGTTTGATAACTTGTGCTGAGACTGCAACCCGGCGCCGTTTATAACACCAGACGCCGGGCAGAGTAATGCGCTGTTCTGAAACATAATGCCCAAAATCATTCGTGTTGCATCAAGGCGGCAACTGAATGAATCCCCGGGAGCTTACACAGGTAAGTGACCGGGGTGAATGAAGGCGGCCAACGCAGAGGCGGTGCGAAGGATGCCGGGCATTTATTTGATAGGGGTAGACGTGCCGTCTTTATGCCATTCGAAAATACCGAATTCGAATCCTTTCAGATCGCCCTTCTCATCCCAGCTCAGTGGTCCCATGACGGTATCTACTGAGGCTGATTTCAGGTTTTTAGCAATATCCGCCGGTTCCATGCTGCCGCTGCGTTCCATACCGGTGGTCAGCGCCTGCAATGCGGCGTAAGTCGTCCAGACGAACGGACCGGTTGGATCCAGTTTCTTAGCCTTCAGGGAATCGACGATTGGCTGGTTAGCCGGTACCTGATCGTAGCGTTTTGGCAGAGTCACCAGCATCCCTTCAGACGCATCACCGGCGATGTTAGACAGGGAGGAGTTGCCCACGCCTTCCGGCCCCATGAATTTAGCGTTCAGACCAGCCTGTTTGGACTGGCGCAGGATCTGCCCCATTTCCGGGTAATAGCCGCCGAAGTACACGAAGTCAACGTTCTCTTTCTTCAGACGTGCCACCAGGGTGGAGAAATCTTTGTCGCCTGCGGTGACGCCTTCAAACAGCACCACGTTGCCGCCGCCTTTTTTCAGCGCGTCCTGAACGGAGCGTGCCAGGCCTTCGCCGTACTGTTGTTTGTCATGCACAACCGCAATGCGTTTTGGCTTGATAGTGTCGAGGATGTATTTCGCCGCCGTCGGGCCCTGATCGGAATCCAGACCGGTGGTACGCATCACCATTTTGTAACCACGGGTAGTCAGGTCAGCGTTGGTCGCCGCCGGGGTGATCATCAGCACGCCTTCATCTTCATAGATATCGGAAGCAGGCTGAGTAGAAGAAGAACACAGATGGCCGATCACGTAACGGATACCGTCGTTGATCACTTTGTTGGCCACGGCGACTGCTTGTTTCGGGTCACACGCATCGTCGTATTCGACGCCAACCAGTTTGTCGCCTTTCACGCCGCCTTTGGCGTTGATGTCAGCAATCGCCTGTTTCGCGCCCGTGAATTCCATATCGCCATACTGGGCAACCGGCCCGGACATGGCGCCGACGATAGCCACTTTAATATCTTTAGCAAACGCCGCCTGACTCATTGCCAATGCGATACACCCTGCCAGCCAGATCTTACCCTTTGTTACTTTCATCCGATTACCCCGTTGATGTGTGTTGTGGTTTGCTCTTACTTTGCCTGTTCAAAACATCATCACTTAAGAAATTTAGTATAAGTAATAACGAGTTACCGGCTTATTTCGTCTTAATTTCAAATAAGACTTTATAATTCATATCATTAAACAGGAATTTTCTTCTGCAAATCAAATAGCACAATCAGAAATATGAGGTGTAAACAGAATTTTATCTGGGCGAAAAGGCGGTTCTTTTTCAAACAATCAGTGGTTAACGCTGGCATTATTGATTAAAGCCAACATTTATCGCTTATACAGGGATCTGAAAAAAAGTTTTCGACTTGATACTGTACAAAAAAAGTTACGCACCGTTTTTAGTGGATTCCGCTACACTGGTTTTCCCATTTTCTGACCTGTCCGCCTCATGAAATTAACGATCCAAAGACTCACTTCACTTAGCGCACAAGACCTGATTGATCTGGCAAAAATCTGGCCTGAGCAAACCGAAAGCGACTGGCAAACCTGTCTGACGGCTGACCGCGCGTTATTCGCCGCCATATTTAACGAGCGTATTCTGGGCGCGGTGAAAATCCGGTTAGCCGGTACTCACGCTGAACTCAGCGGTCTGCTTGTACGTGAAGTAACACGTCGGCGCGGCGTCGGGTTGTATCTGATAGAAGATGTGCAGGCACAACTGCCTCAGATCAAAAGCTGGGAGATGAAGGCGGAACCGGAAACGGTACTCGATGCATTTATGCGATCGTGTGGGTTTGTCCGTGAAGGGAATGTCTGGAGGAAATAACTTCCCGATTTCAGGTATAAAAAAAGCGACCCGAAGGTCGCTTTTTTAGGTCAGAAACGTGCTTATCAGGCTTCGATCGCCACGCGCAGTTTCTTCATCGCGTTCTTTTCCAGCTGACGAACACGTTCTGCAGAAACGCCGTACTTGTCAGCCAGCTCCTGCAAGGTAGATTTGTTATCGTCATCCAGCCAGCGTGCACGAATGATGTCCTGGCTTCGCTCATCCAGACCTTCCATCGCGGAAGAGAGTTTGTCTGTCGCGTCACGATCCCAGTTATCTTCTTCAATGCTTTCTGCGAAGTCAGAACTCTTGTCTTGCAGATACAGCATCGGCGCCATCGCCGCGCCATCGCGTGGTTCATCATCCGGCGTTGGGTCGAACGTCATGTCCTGCGCGGCCATGCGCGATTCCATTTCCAGCACATCTTTGCTGGTCACACCCAATTCGCGGGCAACATGCTCCACTTCGTCGTGGCTGAACCAGCCCAGACGCTGTTTGTTTTTACGCAGGTTAAAGAACAGCTTACGCTGTGCTTTAGTGGTCGCGACTTTCACAATGCGCCAGTTACGCAGCACATATTCGTGAATTTCTGCTTTGATCCAGTGCACCGCGAAGGACACCAGACGCACACCGACTTCCGGATTAAAACGGCGAACCGCTTTCATCAGGCCGATGTTACCTTCCTGGATAAGGTCTGCCTGCGGCAAACCGTAACCCGAATAGTTGCGGGCAATGTGAGCAACAAAGCGCAGGTGAGACAGGATCAGGTGTTTAGCCGCTTCCAGGTCACCGTCGTAATGCAGCCGTTCAGCCAGCGCCCGTTCTTCCTCTGCGGTGAGCATAGGATAGGCATTGGCCGCCCGAACATAGGCTTCCAGGCTACCTTGGGGTACTAATGCTAAAGCGCGCATTTCTTTGGTCATTCAAGCCTCTCATGTATGACGTAATGCAGGTTTTATACCACGTTGCTGCGGGATGATACCGCCTCGTTGGTGGTCTGCTTTTTATGAAAAAGTGACCACAACAAGCAACGCCGAGCCCTTCATATTCGCTGCTCTTCGACCACGAATTTTACATAAAGTTCAGGTACGGTTTCAACAGTCTGAAGACTCTAAGTGACAGACTGACTATTGGATAGTGAATTTGTGCCATTGCGGGGAAAGCAGGAAAAGATGATGCGAAATGATGTGAAGCAGCTCTCCCCCTGTGACACGATTCTTGAGCAGCAGGGGGAGATTATAGCAAAAAATCGCTACTGTGGTGTAAATCGCCGTAAATGTTGCACCGTCGCCAGCCAGGCTGCGATCCAGCCAATCATTGCTGAAACCAGCAACAGCAGCAGGCTTTCGTCCCAGCCCAGTCCGTGCAGATCAAATGTCGTGCCGAAGACCTGCGCGACCTGTGTCACCACGCTCTCAAGGCGCAGCACCAGTACTTCGGAGAGTACCAACGACAGCAATGCACCGGTGAACCCGAGCATCGCGCCTCCATTGAGGAATGGCCGCAAAATGAAGCCGTCGGTCGCGCCTATCAGCTTCATGACGTTGATAGTGTCGCGGCGGCTGAAGATACTCAGACGCACACTGTTACCAATTACAAGGAATACAGCGATCACCATCAGGATGCCGATCATCGCAGCTATCTGCCCCACCAGACCGGTTAGCGCCGCCAGACGGGCAAACCAGCTATCGTCCATACGCACCTCGTCCACGCCCTGCACAGCCGCCACGCGGTCACGCAGGGTGTTAAGTGTGGCAGAGTCCTGAAAATTCATTTTCGGCGTGATGATAGCCACCGCAGGCAACGGATTTTGCTCAAGCATATCCATCGCGCCGCCAAAGCCAGACCAGTTGCGGAACTCGCCCATTGCTTCCTCACGGGAGAGATAGTTGACTTTATCCACGCCCGCTTCAGTTTTGAGGGTTTTCACCACATTTTCAGCAGCGTTATCATCCAGCGCCTTGTCGAGATACACCGTAAGCTGTGGCGTCGGATACCACTGTTCGGCCGCCGTACTGACGTTTTTCCACACCAGATAACACACGCTCGGCAGGGTCAGGGAAATCGCAATCACCATCACCGTAAGCAGCGTCGCCAGCGGCTGACGCAGCATGTCCGCCAGCGCGTTCATCCACGCATAGCGCCACTGTTCACGCCAGCCACCCTGCAACGCTTTGCTTTTCGCAGCGCGGGCGCTTTTTGCGGTTTTCGCCGGGTTTGGACTGTTCGCCATTAGTACACTCCTCCCGACATCCGCCCCTGACTCAGCGTCAGCGTGCGGTAATTACGACGGGCAATCAGCCCCACGTCATGCGTCGCCATCAGTACAGTGACGCCAACCCGATTAAATTCTTCGAACAAACGCAAGATGCCTTCCGACAGTTCGCCGTCGAGGTTACCGGTCGGTTCATCCGCCAGTAGCACCGCAGGCTTGTTAACCACCGCACGGGCAATGCCTACACGTTGTTGCTCACCACCGGACAGCTGGATCGGCAGATTTTTGGCTTTATCCAATAATCCGACTTTATCCAGCGCGGCCGACACGCGACGACGGATATCTTCCGTGCTCGCACCGGCGATAATCAGCGGCATCGCCACGTTGTCATAGACAGTGCGATCCATCAGCAGATGGTGATCCTGAAAGATCATACCGATCTGACGGCGCAAGAACGGCACTTCACTGGATTTCAGGCGGCTAATGTCATGGCCGCCAAACAAAATCTGCCCGGCGCTCGGACGTTCGATGCCGCAAATCAACTTCAGCAGGGTACTTTTACCCGCACCAGAGTGTCCGGTCAGAAATGCCATTTCCGCTTGCTGGATGTGAAAATTGACGCCCTGAAGCGCCTGTCGTCCGCCCAGATAAGCTTTACTGACCTGTTCAAAGCGAATCATCCGTATTAATCCTCTCGGGCAAAAAGTGCCTCAATAAAATCGTCTGCCTTAAACGGCCTTAAATCTTCGATACCTTCGCCGACCCCGATATAACGAATCGGAATGCTGAATTGATCGGCGATGGCGAATATCACGCCGCCTTTTGCGGTGCCGTCCAGTTTAGTCAACGTTATGCCGGTTAGCCCGACCGCTTCGTTAAACAATTTGGCCTGACTGACCGCATTCTGGCCAGTGCTGGCGTCGAGCGTCAGCATAACCTCATGCGGGGCGTCTTCGTCGAGTTTCTTCATCACGCGGACGATCTTCTTCAGCTCTTCCATCAGATGCGCTTTATTTTGCAGGCGTCCCGCTGTATCGGCGATCAACACGTCGATATTGCGGGCTTTAGCCGCCTGAATCGCATCGAAAATCACGGAAGCCGAATCTGCGCCAGTATGCTGAGCAATTACTGGGATCTTATTGCGCTGACCCCAGACCTGCAATTGTTCCACCGCCGCTGCACGGAACGTATCGCCCGCCGCCAGCATCACCGATTTGCCTTGCGCTTCAAACTGACGCGCCATTTTACCGATGGTGGTGGTTTTACCGACGCCGTTCACACCGACCATCAGAATGACATACGGGGTTTTTCCGCTGACATCCAGTGGCTGTTCGACTTTTGACAGAATTTCGGACATTTCTTCCTTCAGCTTACCGTAAAGCGCATCCGCGTCTTTCAGTTGCTTGCGGGAAGCATGTTCGGTGAGGGAAGTGATGATTTTGCGCGTCGTATCGACGCCAACGTCGGCGATCAGCAGCTGTTCTTCCAGCTCTTCAAACAGATCATCATCAATTTTCTTACCGCGGAACAGGCCGACAAAACCGGAGCCCAGATTCTGTCTGGTTTTCACCAGACTGCGTTTCAAACGGGCAAAAAAACCTTCTTTAGTCGGGCGTTCCTGTTCGGTCTCACCGGCTGGCAGCACAACGATAGGATCCAGCGCAACCGGCAGCGGTTCATCTTCAGCGGTTATGCTGTCATCAATAGCATCAAGAGAATCTTCGCGGGCATCTTCGGCAATTTCAGCGGCGGACTCCACGAATTCGTCTTCTACGATCTGCTCTTCCAGAACCATCGGTTCATCAACGACAGGCGCATCAACAATAATGGGCTCTTCGATTTCCGCTTCAATGACAACAGGTTCTGCCATTGCAGACTCTTCAATTACCTGCTGCGCTGACACCTGTTCGGTGATGTGAACAATTTCTTCTGCCAGTTCCTCAGCGGCCTCTAAACGTGCGGGCTCCTGAACGACTGGTTCTGTAAGAGGTTGAGGCTGGATAACCGGCTCAGGTTTGGTGACCGGTTCCGGCTCAACGGGAACGCCGGGTTCTTCGACAACCGGCAGTTCTTCGCGCGTTTCTTCTTTCTGCTGCTCTTCTTCCTGACGGCCACGGCCGAACCAGGAAAAGAAACCGCGTTTTTTATCTTTGGCCATTTTACAACTTCACTCCTCGCCGCTAATGATTGGCGAACGGATTATTAATAGGGTTATAGTCGGGCAGTCTATCACTTTCCCTTTGCGGCAACACGCCCGCGTGTTGAATTCCGCTGGTTTTTCAATCGCCCATGTTAAACATTTGCCCATTGCCCGCACACCGGTAGAATAGCCCTTCAAACGATATGCAACGAAGCCCGACGGCTTCGGATTACACAAGCGAACTATGGCAAAGAAACCCAACACTCCCGCCGCAGGCCAAATCCGAATTATTGGCGGACTCTGGCGCGGACGCAAACTTCCGGTTCCACACAGTCCGGGACTGCGCCCGACCACCGATCGCGTGCGCGAAACATTGTTTAACTGGCTCGCGCCAGTTTTACAGGGCGCACACTGTCTGGACTGTTTTGCAGGCAGCGGCGCGCTGGGTCTGGAAGCGTTATCACGCTATGCCGCCAGTGCCACTCTGCTGGAGTTTGAACGCCAGGTTGCGCAACAGTTAGAGAAAAACCTGGCCCTGCTAAACGCCAAAGATGCGAAAGTATTTAACGTCAATACATTGAACTGGCTGGCAAAAGCCGGAAGTGCCTTTGACGTGGTTTTCCTCGATCCGCCTTTCCGCAAAGGTATTCTGCAAGACACACTGAATTTGCTGGAGCAAAATCAGTGGCTGGCCGATGAGGCCTGGATTTACGTCGAAACAGAAGCCGAACACGACACACTTGACGTGCCCGCCAGCTGGCGGTTACACCGTGAGAAAGTCGCCGGACAAGTTGCTTATCGTCTTTATCATCGCGATGTGACGCCTGAAACCGGCGCACCTGAACAGGAGCAGTAGGATGTTGATCAATATTGGTCGGTTGTTGATGTTGTGTATTTGGGGGTTTCTGGCGTTTAACCTGATTCATCCATTCCCTAAACCGATCAAGTACTTTCTGGATGTGGCGATTGTGTTCATGTTCTTTATGCACGGTTTGCAGGTGATGTTGCTTAAAGCCACGCAGGGAAAAGAAAAAGATACGATTGGCCCGTGGCTGCAAACGCGCATTTTTCTGTTTGGCGTGTTTGAACTGATGGCATGGCAGAAGAAACAACCGCCGTTGCCCACCAAAAAGTAATCTCTGTTTTTACGGCGCGTCCTGCGCCGTAAAAGCCACAAAACGGCTGCCCTTCACGCTCAACGCCCCCTTTTGGCCTTTCGCCAGCTGGTGATACGTCGCTTCATCCAGCATGAGTTTCAGCTCCGCACCGCCGTTTTGCGGTTTGAAATAGCCTTCATACTTTTTATCTTCGACCGGGATCTGCTCCCGCTGGCGTGAACGTCGGTTGGGCGACAGATACTCACGCTTGGCCACCACTTCCACCTGCATTGTGCGAAGCGGCGCGGCGTCGTTATCGGCCTGAGTGCGTCGTTGCTGGAAATACTGACGAGTGGCGAAAATCGCGATGACCACGATAAACGCAATAAAAATCATCGGAGGTTTAGTCATTGTTTGTTTATGTTCACTGAAGATGAAGGCGGTAATGAATCAGCCTAATTTAACATGTGGGAATTCGCCACACAGCCTGAAACAGGGATTTCTGATTGTCGCAGGCAGCGCCAGTCTCCTACACTGAGATCAAATACGGGAAAACAGGATGCATTTTCCTGCAGGCAGCCTCTAGTACTGGTTTGATATTTTGTTTTGAAATATAAAAGGATAAACAATGAGTTGGCCATTCCTCGCTGTATTTTTCTCCGGCTGGTTGTTCGTTGATGCCAGCTACCGCGGCCTGCGCTGGCAGCGCTGGGTCTTCAAACCTGTCACCCTTTTGCTGCTGCTGTTACTCGCGTGGCAGGCACCGACGCTGAACGTATATAGCTATCTGATCCTGCTGGGTCTGGCGGCGACGCTGGTGGCCGATGGCCTTCTGCTGTTGCCGGAAGAGCGGTTTATGTACGCCCTCGGCGCGTTTTTCCTTTCGCATCTGCTGTATACACTCAGTTTCGCCAGCCAGATGACGATCACCTTTTTCTGGCCGCTGCCGTTGGCGCTACTGGTCATTGGTGCGCTGCTGCTGGCAGTAATCTGGTCAAGGCTGGCCGAGCTGAAATGGGCAGTGACCACTTACATCGCCATGACGCTGCTGATGGTCTGGCTGGCGGGTGAACAGTACTTCGCGCGCAGTACCGACATGGCGTTTTCGCTGTTCTGCGGTGCAGTACTGCTTCTGCTGGGCAATATTATCTGGCTGCTCAGCCGCTATCGCTTTAAATTCCGCGTCGCCGACGGACTGATCGCTGCCTGCTATTTCGGCGGTCATTTCCTGATTGTGCGTTCGCTTTATTTGTAACCGGTATTAAAATCCCTGCGGCGGAACCTTCCGGCTCCGCCCTCTCAAAAATCGCTTGACCTTAGAGTCTACTCCAACGTTTAAACTGCCTGTAATCTCATTCGGTTTCGACCCGGAGGCAGTATGATTCAACTTCAAAAAAATACCGGCTGTACCTGCGGCGGTTGTCAGGGCAAACGTGCGCCCGGACTGCACATCAATAAAATCAGCGCCGTTGCGTCAGCTGGCGCACAGCCTGTCCGCTGTTGCAGTGACAAAGCAACGGCGGTGGCTTCAGCGTGCATCACGACAGACAGCTGCTGCGCGCCTAAAGCAGGTGAGCACTCACACTCTCCAACAGACGGCACATCAGAAGGCTCGCCGGGTGAAGATGATCCCAGCGCGCCGCTTTCCGGCAACCAGCAATACAGCTGGCGTGTCGAAGGGATGGATTGCCCGGCTTGTGCCCGTAAAATCGAAAATGCCGTATCCGGCCTGAGCGGCGTCAGCCGCGCCAAAGTGCTGTTTGCCACCGAAAAGCTGGTAATTGACGCCAGCCACGATATTTCTCAGAACGTCCTGCACGCCGTCACCAGCGCAGGTTTTGCCCTGCAATCCCTCGATAAAACCCAGAATTCCCCGACGCAGGAAGTGTCCCTGCTGAAAGAATATTTGCCGCTGATGGTTCTTTCGGCGCTGATGTTACTGAGCTGGATCCTTGATGTTTTCAATCCGCAGGCCGGTGAAATCGCGTTTATCGCCACCACGCTGGTCGGTCTGTGGCCGGTACTACTGCAGGCCATCCGCCAGACACGTTCCGGTTCGCCTTTCGCCATTGAAACGCTGATGAGCATCGCCGCACTGGGCGCGCTGTTTATCGGCGCCACCGCCGAGGCCGCAATGGTATTGCTGCTGTTTATGGTCGGCGAACGCCTCGAATCCTTTGCCGCCAGCCGCGCGCGCAGCGGCGTGAAAGCGCTGATGGCGCTGATCCCCGACACTGCCGTACGGGTTATTGATGGCAAAACCGAATCCGTACCGGTCGCCAGCCTGCGTCCCGGCGATATTATTGAAATCGCCGCAGGCGGACGTCTGCCTGCTGACGCGATTTTACACAGCGCCGCCAGTTTTGATGAAAGCGCGCTAACCGGCGAATCGGTGCCCGTTGAGCGACAGCCTGGCGAAAAAGTCCCGGCGGGCAGCTTGTGCGTCGATCGTCTGGCACGACTGGAAGTCGCCTCCGCACCCGGCAACAGCGCCATAGACCGTATCCTGCAACTGATCGAAGAAGCCGACGAGCGCCGTGCGCCGATCGAGCGTTTTCTTGATACCTTCAGCCGTTATTACACGCCGATCATCATGCTGCTCTCGCTTCTGGTGATTATCATTCCGCCGCTGGCGATGGGGCTTTCGTGGGAAACGTGGATTTATCGTGGCCTGACGTTACTGCTGATCGGCTGCCCATGCGCGCTGGTGATTTCGACGCCTGCGGCAATCACCTCCGGACTGGCAGCAGCCACACGGCAGGGTGCCTTGATCAAAGGCGGCGCAGCGCTGGAACAGCTTGCGCTGATCGAAACCGTGGCGCTGGATAAAACCGGCACGCTGACCGAAGGTAAACCGGAAGTCACTGATGTATTGGTGCTAAACGGTGCCAGCGAAGGCGAAGTATTAAGCCTCGCGGCTGCGGTCGAAGAAGGTTCACATCACCCGCTGGCGCAGGCGATTTTAGCCCGTGCGAAAGCACATAATCCGTTGCCAATCACCGCACAGGAACGTCGTGCGCTTGCCGGTTCCGGCGTGGAAGGAATTGTCTCTGGCAGAAAGATTCAGGTACTGGCACCGAAGCGCGTGGAAGAAAGTGCGCTGAAGGCGGACGCCTCGGCACAAATTGCCGGGTGGGAATCCACCGGTAAAACCGTGGTCGTCGTCATGCAGGACGCGCAGGCCATCGGTCTGGTGGCGATGCAAGATCGCCTGCGGGATGATGCCGTTGAGGCGTTGCGCAGTCTGAAAGCGCTCGGCGTTTCTGCAGTGATGCTGACCGGCGACAATCCGCGTGCGGCCCAAACCATTGCTGACCGGCTGGGTATCGATTTTCGCGCCGGTTTACTGCCCGCGGATAAAGTGTCTGCCGTCACTGAAATGAACGCCATAAAACCGGTGGCGATGGTCGGCGACGGTATCAACGATGCGCCTGCCATGAAAGCGGCAACGATTGGGATTGCGATGGGCAGCGGCACCGACGTGGCGCTGGAAACCGCCGATGCGGCACTGACGCACAACCGCCTGAGCGGATTGGCGCAGATGATCAGCCTGTCGCGCGCGACGCGGGCGAATATCCGTCAGAACATCACCATCGCGCTTGGGCTGAAAGCTATTTTCCTGGTCACCACCATTATGGGGCTGACCGGCCTGTGGCTCGCGGTGCTGGCGGATTCGGGCGCAACGGCGTTAGTCACCGCCAACGCCCTGAGGTTGTTGCGCAAAAGATCGCGTTGAGAGTTACGGGTGGGTCTCGCTGACCCGCCCTTTACACAGTAGATAACGGTACGGCAGGCTTTCGGTATCAGACGCTAGCAGCGTGTGTTCCATAAAGCGGCAGAAACCTGGAATATCTCGCGTCGTTGCCGGATCATCGGCGATGATCAGCAGTGTTTCGCCATCTTTCATAGTGCGTACCGCTTTGCGAACCATCATTACAGGCTCCGGGCAACGCAGGCCCAGCGCATCAAGGTGATGGTCCGGGTTGATAAAGGGATCGGTCATTTCGTTTCTCAACATCTTAACGCGGCAATGCGCGATGGTACGGTAATGAGCAACAGTTTAACCCGCTGGTTTTCTCACGCAACCAGCGCAAACCGTTGCGCTATAATTAACCACCGGATTTGTTGCGCAAACGGTGCGCAACAGATACTATGCGCGCCGCACCGCAAATACCGGTGTGAAAGAAAAGACACTCTTGGGTTCCCTCACCCCAATTCACTAAAAAGGTCACATCATGTATTCCTTTACTGCTCAACAGCGGTTTTCCGCGTTGATATGGCTTTCGCTTTTCCACATCGCCATCATTACCTCCAGTAACTATCTGGTTCAGCTGCCCGTCTCCATTTTCGGTTTTCACACCACCTGGGGCGCGTTCACGTTTCCATTTATTTTTCTGGCCACCGATCTGACCGTGCGGATTTTTGGCGCACCGCTGGCACGACGGATTATTCTTTCCGTGATGATCCCTGCGCTGGCCATTTCCTACGTGATTTCCGCCCTGTTCTTTGAAGCGCAGTGGCAGGGCGTCAGTGCACTCAGCAGCCTGAACATCATGGTAGCGCGCATCGCCATCGCCAGCTTTATGGCGTATGTGCTGGGGCAAATTCTCGACGTTCACGTCTTCAACCGCCTGCGCCGGAACCGCCGCTGGTGGATAGCACCGGTCGCCTCAATGTTCCTTGGGAATATCAGCGATACGCTGTCGTTCTTCTTCATCGCGTTCTACAAAAGCACCGATGCCTTTATGGCCGAACACTGGGTGGAAATCGCGCTGGTGGATTACACGTTCAAAGTGCTGATCTGTCTGGTGTTCTTCCTGCCGATGTACGGCGTGCTGCTAAACATGCTGCTCAAACGTCTGTCCGCTCAGGGAAATCACACACCGTCAGCCATGCGTGCCCACTAGCCACTAACGAGGGGCTTTTGCCCCTTATCAGATCCGCCTTCACCAAAACACAAATCGCGCCATAATCTGACTTGCATTTGCGGCGTGAATAGGTTGCCATAAGGCCGTTAAGTCAACATCTAAGCCTGATACACAGGCCACTTAAGGAAGACCGATGCGTAACTTCGCTAAAATGATGGGAATGGCAGTACTGGTCGCCGGTCTGGCGGCGTGTGACGGTAAAACGACCGATGCACCGGCTGCGGATAAAGCAGCCGCTGCGGCGACTACCACTGCGCCAGTCAGCCTGCTGGATGGAAAAGTCACCTTCTCGCTGCCTCAGGGAATGAGTGACCAGAGCGGTAAGCTGGGCACTCAGGCAAACAATATGCACGTGTACGCCGACAGCACCGGTCAGAAAGCGGTGATTGTGATCCTCGGGGATAACACCACCGAATCGCTGGAAACGCTGACGGCACGTTTGCAGGATCAGCAAAAAGCCCGCGATACCAATCTGCAGGTCGTGACTAATAAATCGATTCAGGTTAACGGCCAGACGATGCAACAGTACGATAGCGTAATCACCTCTGCCGGTCAGAAAGCGTATTCATCTATCGTGCTGGGTAAAGTGGACAGCCATCTGCTGACGCTGCAAATCACCCTGCCGGCTGACAATCAGCAACAGGCGCAGGCGGATGCCGAAGCTATTATCAATACCCTGAAAGTTCAGTAATTTTTGCTTTCAGCGGCATCCTCAGGCGGAGCTTCGGCTCCGCTTTTTTGTTTGTGATCTATAGGGCTTTACGCTTCATAGTGTTGTCCACAGAGTTGAAATGGATTTTTTCGCTCACATTCGAAGGGAAACGCGCGCGATCACGTTAACTGCCTTGATCACCCGCAGTAGTGTGATCTGCCCTGACATTCCGGCCTCCCACGGTTTCACTTTGTTACTCAATATCGCAAAATCCGCCTCCTCAGTCATAAAACTGTAACAATTATGTCATCTATCACAGTTCATCGCCGCGCTGCCCGTTAGCATGATGTTCGTTTTAGAACATAACGGCACTGCCCTTTGTCAGTGGCTCATGATGAGTCAGACCTGATTTATGCCATCGGAGGCATGTATGCTCAG
This sequence comes from Enterobacteriaceae bacterium Kacie_13, assembly GCA_013457415.1. Lineage (NCBI taxonomy): Bacteria > Pseudomonadati > Pseudomonadota > Gammaproteobacteria > Enterobacterales > Enterobacteriaceae > Enterobacteriaceae bacterium Kacie_13. The sequence continues at coordinate 264,452 of CP045665.1, read as the reverse complement.
TATCTTTAAACCCGCGCCACACAAAGCGCCCGTGGATGAAAGCCACGTCGACCCTCTCTACCGCCGTCTCCGCTGGCAAATCTTCATGGGGATTTTCTTCGGCTACGCGGCCTATTATCTTGTGCGCAAAAACTTTGCATTGGCAATGCCCTATCTCATTGATCAGGGATTCTCACGCGGCGACCTGGGCTTTGCGCTGTCCGGTATTTCTATCGCTTACGGTATCTCGAAATTCATTATGGGTTCGGTCTCAGACCGTTCTAATCCGCGCGTCTTTCTGCCTGCGGGCCTGATCCTCGCCGCAGCCGTCATGTTATTTATGGGCTTTGTGCCATGGGCGACATCCAGCATCGCTATCATGTTCGTATTGCTGTTCCTTTGCGGATGGTTTCAGGGCATGGGCTGGCCGCCGTGCGGACGCACCATGGTTCACTGGTGGTCGCAGAAGGAGCGTGGCGGAATTGTATCGGTGTGGAACTGCGCGCATAACGTCGGTGGTGGTATTCCTCCGTTGCTGTTCCTGCTCGGGATGGCGTGGTTTAACGACTGGCATGCGGCACTCTATATGCCAGCTTTCGGTGCGATCCTGCTGGCAGTATTTGCCTTTATGACCATGCGCGACACCCCGCAGTCCTGCGGTCTGCCACCGATCGAAGAATACAAAAATGATTATCCGCCTGACTACGTGAAGGAGTCCGCCGAACAGGAGCTGACGGCGAAGCAGATCTTCATGCAGTACATTCTGCCGAACAAACTGCTGTGGTACATCGCGCAGGCCAACGTGTTTGTTTACCTGTTGCGCTACGGCATTCTCGACTGGTCGCCGACCTACCTCAAAGAAGTGAAACACTTCGCACTGGATAAATCCTCGTGGGCGTATTTCCTGTATGAATATGCGGGCATACCCGGCACGCTGCTGTGCGGCTGGATGTCAGACAAAGTGTTCAAAGGCAACCGCGGCGCAACCGGCGTGTTCTTCATGGTGCTGGTGACTATCGCCACGGTGATTTACTGGCTGAATCCGGTGGGTAATCCGGGCATTGATATGGCCTGTATGATCACCATCGGCTTCCTGATCTACGGCCCGGTGATGCTGATTGGCTTACACGCGCTGGAACTGGCACCGAAGAAGGCGGCGGGTACGGCGGCAGGCTTTACCGGATTATTCGGTTATCTGGGCGGCTCGGTTGCAGCAAGTGCAATCGTTGGTTACACCGTGGATTACTTCGGCTGGGACGGCGGCTTTATTGTGATGATTGCCGGGTGTGTGCTGGCGGTTCTGCTGCTGGTATTAACCATGCTGAGTGAAAATAAACATAAGGCGCAGCTGGCGAAAAATGACTGATTCCAACTGGCATGACGTATAGCAAAAAGGCACCGAACGGTGCCTTTTTCATTTACTGATCAGCAGGTTGTACAGCCAGAATTATTCAGACAGATACATTTTACGCAGGTAATGCGGCACCGCATCGTCGGCGTTAGAACCGATGATTTCCGCATCCGGCATCGCTGCTTTCAGGCGCGGCAGGGAACCGCTCATCAGGCAGCCTTTTCCAGCCATGCTCAGCATTTCGAGGTCATTCAGACCATCGCCAAAGGCGATACAGTCTTTCAGCGTGTAACCCATCAGTTTCGAGACGTATTCCAGCGCGTGGCCTTTCGATACGCCGCCCGCCATGACTTCCAGACAAACCGGCAGCGAGAAGCTGACGTTAACACGATCGCCCCAGCGCGCGTTGATCGCTTCTTCCAGCGGCAGCAGTTTTTCGTGATCTTCGCAGGTAAAATAGACTTTGCAGATGCCGTCCGTTTCCAGCAGGCCCGGTTCATACAGTTTGTATTTGAACACAGATTCGCGGAAGAAGTCGTCCTGATCGGCACGGTCGCGGTTCATGTACCAGTCGTCATTACGGTACACATTGGTCAGAATATCCGGGTTGTTGTGCATGATACCGAACAGATCCCGGGCGATGTCTTCGTCCAGATTGTGGGAGAAAATCAGCTCACCGTCGGTGTTGTGCACGCGCGCACCATTCGAGGTGATCATGTAGGCGCTGATTTCCAGATTGTCACGCATCTGCGCGACATCGATATGGTGACGCCCGGTGGCGAACACGAAATGCACATCGCGCTGCGTGAGCAGCTTGAGCGTCTCTTTCGCGAACGGGCTCAGGGTATGGTCAGGTGATAGCAGTGTGCCATCTAAATCGGAAGCAACAACATGGTACATAGCGTAGGTTCTAACCTCTGATGGAGTTGTGCGCGGCGTACCGCGGATTAATGCTGTCGCGCATAAAAGCGCATGATAGCGTCCAGCGCCTGTGCCCGAAGGTCGTCCCGCTCGAACAGGATCTCATGGCGCGCGCCTTCAATGACCAGCGGTTTATCCCCTTCACAAGGGTGACCCGCAACGGCCATGGCCTGACAAAAAGCAAGATGAGACCGGTTGTCGACCACACGGTCTTCGCTTGCCTGCAATAAAATAACGGGCGTAGTGATTTTCCCGGCTTCTTTCAGGATATGCATCCCGGCGTCGATACCTTCACGTACCCAGTGATACGTTGGCCCGCCGACTTGCAGCTCGGGATAATCGGCGTAGTAGCGCAGATTGCGGCGATAACGTTCGCGGCTGTGGGTCAGACGATTCACCACAAACGGCAGAGGCCGCCAGTGGCCGGTGCCGAGCGCATAACCGTCACGACGTAGCGGACGGTTTTCCGCCCAGTTGAGGATCCGGCGGGATATCCAGCCCGGCATCGGCAAATAAATGCCGGTCATCGGAGCCAGTAATGCTGCCGCGTCAAAACTTTGCGGATTCTTGGCCAGATACAGTGCCAGGATCGCCCCGCCCATAGAGTGTGCCAGCGCGAACTTTTTCGCGTAATGACGGGGCGCAATTTCCAGCTGATAGAAGCGCTCAAAGTCTTCTACATAATCATCAAAGTGCTGGACGTGACCGCAGTGTGGATCATCAAGCATCCTGCCGGAACGTCCCTGCCCGCGATGATCAACGATCATCACATCGTAACCACAGTGGAATAAATCGTAGGCTACTTCAGGGTATTTTACGTAACTTTCAATACGGCCCGGTGACACCATGATGACTTTATCATGATTGGGGGAACAGAACCGGACGTAGCGGATCGGGACATCGTCAACGCCGTTAAATTCACCTTCCTCACGCGAGCGCCAGAAATCAAGCAAAGGCCCGGTCGCAAAGGCGGAAAACTCCTTCTCACGTGTTAACCAGCTTGCGTAATTCGCAGACATTCAATTGATCCAAATTTGTTAGTCGCAGAGGAGAAAAGTGTTATTTGTGAGCTATAGCACAACTATAGACAATGGCGTATTGTGCCATAAAACAACATAAAACGTATTCAGGGAGTCTCGCAATGACACTGGACTGGTGGTTAACCTACCTGCTCACTACTTCTATCTTAAGTCTGTCCCCCGGTTCCGGCGCAATCAATACGATGAGCACTGGTATCAGTCACGGCTATCGCGGCGCGGTGGCATCGATTGCCGGGCTCCAACTGGGATTATCGATCCACATCGTGCTGGTCGGTATCGGTCTGGGTGCACTGATTTCGCAATCGCTGCTGGCGTTTGAGATGCTGAAATGGCTGGGCGCGGCGTATCTAATCTGGCTGGGTATTTGCCAGTGGCGCTCTGCCGGGGCGATTGACCTGAGCGCACTGGCCAGCAGCATGCCGCGCCGTCGTCTGTTCAAACGCGCAATTCTGGTGAATCTCACCAATCCAAAAAGCATCGTCTTTCTGGCGGCGCTGTTCCCACAGTTTATCATTCCTCACCAGCCGCAGGCTGCACAATACGTGGTGTTGGGCGTGACGACGGTGGTGGTCGATATCATCGTGATGATCGGTTACGCCACGCTGGCAACGCGCATCGCGGGCTGGGTGAAAGCGCCGAAACAAATGCAACTGCTGAACCGGATTTTTGGCTCGCTGTTTATGCTGGTCGGGGTATTGCTGGCGAGTGCCAGAAAGATTTAACGACGCAGAATGCAAAAAGGGTTCGGCATATACCGAGCCCTTTTATCTGCCAGGTGAGTGGATTAACGATTCATAATAAGTGCAATACCAAAGCCTGCAAATACCACACCCGCCACGCCATCAATCCATTTGGCTAAACGCTGATATCCGCGACGCATCTTCGGCAGAGCAAAAACCATAGCGACTAAAGAGAACCAGGCCAGGGTTTCGATAACGATCAGCAGAAAGATGGCTGAACGCTCGCCGCCGCTGACGCTGTCGCCCACGAACATCGAGAACACGCTGCCGAAGTAGACGACCGCTTTCGGGTTAGAAAGATTGGTCAGCAGGCCGCGCATAAATGTGCGGCCACGAGCGGGTAATGCAACGGCGACGTCTGGTTCACCTGAACCGGACTGCTTTTTAGAGCGGGCGGATTTCAGCAACTGCCAGCCCATCCAGCAAAGGTACAGGCCACCGCCGACGGTGATGATCTGATGTAACCATGCCATTTTTTGCAGGATCAGATGCAGCCCCATCAGCGCCACGGCGGCCCAGACGGCGACGCCTAGCGTAATACCAATGACACCCATCATCGCTTCTTTGCGCGAGCGGCTGGCCGCCGTTTGCGAAACAAAGAAGAAGTCCGGACCGGGACTCGCCAGTGCGATCATATGCACCATCGCAACCATCAGAAACAGCGTCAGCATGATTAACTCTCTGTGTTATGTGTAGGTATTTGAATCTGTTAGTCGTCGCCGTTATCGATATGATCGCGGATCATCGCCATAAACGGTCGCCCGAATTTCTCCAGCTTACGCTGGCCGACGCCAGTGATATCCAGCAAATCGCTTGGGCTTATCGGCAGATGTTCGGCCATTTCCAGCAGCGTTGTGTCGTTAAAGACCACGTACGGCGGTACGTTATTGTCATCGGCCAGCGACTTACGCAGCTTGCGCAGTTTGGCAAACAGCTTGTGATCGTAATTGCCGCCGTAAGTTTTCTGGCGGGACGAGCTTTTAATCTTCAGCGTCTGAATACGGGGTACCGCCAGCTGCAAAGGAATTTCTCCGCGCAGTACCGGACGCGCCGCTTCGGTCAGCTGTAATGCCGAATGCATGGCAATATTTTGCATAATCAGCCCGAGATGGATCAGCTGGCGTACCACGCTGGTCCAGTGTTCGTTGCTATGTTCTTTACCGATGCCGTAGACGGTCAGTTTGTCATGCCCATATTCGCGTATACGCTGATTATTCGAGCCGCGCAGCACTTCGACCACGTAACCTAAACCAAAGCGTTGTCCGACACGTGCGACCACCGACAGCGCTTTCTGCGCGTCCAGCAGGCCATCGTAGCGTTTTGGCGGATCAAGACAAACGTCGCAGTTACCGCAGGCGTTCTGTTTGCCTTCGCCGAAGTAGTTCAGTAGCACCAGACGGCGACAGGTTTGTGCTTCCGCAAAGGCATTCATTGCGTTCAGTTTGTGACGTTCGACATCCTGTTGCGCGCCTGCTGGCTTTTCTTCCAGACAGCGGCGCAGCCATGCCATATCGGCCGGATCGTACAACAGCACCGCTTCGGCAGGCAGACCATCACGCCCGGCGCGGCCCGTTTCCTGATAGTAGGACTCGATGGTGCGCGGAATATCAAAGTGAACCACGAAACGCACGTTGGGCTTGTTGATGCCCATGCCGAACGCCACGGTGGCGACCACAATTTGCAAATCATCACGCTGGAAACCTTCCTGCACGCGGGCGCGGGTGTCGTTGTCCAGACCGGCGTGATAAGCCCCGACGCTCAGACCACGGCTTTGCAGGCGCGCGGCGGTGTCTTCGACTTTCGCGCGGCTGTTGCAGTAGATGATGCCGCTTTTACCGCGCTGGTCCTGCACGAAGCGAATCAGCTGGTCGAGCGGTTTAAACTTCTCCACCAGCGTGTAACGGATATTGGGACGATCGAAACTGCTGACCTGAATCAGCGGATCGTTAAGCTCGAGCAAACGGACGATGTCGTTGCGGGTGGCTTCGTCGGCGGTCGCGGTCAGCGCGATCACCGGCAGTTGCGGATAACGCAGTTTGAGCTGGCCGAGCGCACGGTATTCCGGTCGGAAATCGTGGCCCCATTGGGAAATACAGTGGGCTTCATCAACGGCAAGCATCACCGGATTCCACTGTTGCAGTTGCTCGAGAAAATCGCCCAACATCAGGCGTTCCGGCGCAATATACAACATTTTGATGCGGCCGGTACGGCAGCCTGCCATCACTTCCTGTTGTTGCTCACGGGTTTGAGTCGAATTCAGGCAACCGGCTTCAACCCCCGCCGCCATCAGTTGATCGACCTGATCTTTCATCAGTGAGATGAGCGGTGAAACCACCAGCGTCAGGCCATCCATCACCAGCGCAGGGATTTGATAGCACAGCGACTTACCGCCGCCGGTCGGCATCACCACCAGACAATCCCGGCCAGAAATGGCGGTATTGATGATTGTTTGCTGACCCGGTCTGAATTGCTGATAGCCGAAGGTATCGCGTAATACCTGATGAGCCAGCTCTTCTCTGTTTATCACTGCCGCCGTAGACACTCAATTCCCCAACTGTTCAAACCACCCGGCTAAGCCCTAAAGCCGCCGGGGCTGCACTGCAACCTGAAGTATGACGGGTATTACATCATATCGTTAAGCATGATACCCACACCGACGCGAGTTTGCTTGTGGTTGTAGTCAATCAATGACTCACCATAGCCACTGAACACCTGCGTGTAGAAGCGTACATGTCTGGAAATCGGGTAGCTCCAGCCAGTGGTCGCGCCGCCGTAGCCGGTGTTCCAGTTGTAACGGCTTTCCACACTGAACACGCTGTCGCCCCACGCATAACCGACTTTCAGACGGTAATAACCCATGTATTTGGTGATGTCGCCGTTATCATCATTTTCATCACTTTCAGGAATGCGATACCACGGTTTGAGATCTACCTGCCAGTTGCCGTGCTGTGCCATAAAACGCGCGTAGACGCGGTTCCAGCTGCGCGACGTCGGGTCTGAACGACCATTGGACTGGTGGTTGACCCCGTATTCCGCTTCGCGAAGCGTCCAGCCCAGGAAATCATAATCCGTTGCCCAGGCCAGGAACAGCTGCGGTTCGTAGTTAGTTTCTCGGAAAGGTGAAGACTGGCCGCTGTTGGAAAGCTGCCAGAAGGATTTCTGCGTATAAGATGCACCCAGCACCGAGTTATCACCGGCAATACCGCGCCACAGCGGGAAGGCCAGGCTCAACTGGAAGGCGACTTCGTCATGGCGCGCTTTATCCGCCCAGTCATAAGACTGGATAGCTTTCTTGTTGATATTGCTGGTATCGGTATAAAGCAGGTAGTTTGATTCATAAGGATAAAGCGTAAACGGGTTATCGTGATCCTGCAACATGCTGGCAACGATGCTGCCCCGCACTGCCGGCTTATCATGCACTTCCTGTACTGTTGCTTCTTCTGCATGTCCTAGCAATGGCAACGCCAACATGGTGGCCCCGACAGCCCAAGTTTTACGCATTTTTCCGCACCCTATAGTGTTAAATGTATTTTTAGAATTGATGGTTTGAAATAGCCAACTTCCGGCCAGCATTCAGAAACAAAGCAGAGCATTTTACACACATATACATTCGCGCAAGAGTAATGAATGCATTTATCATACGCGAGGTAGAATTCACCGCCCTTGGCACATAAAATCAACATTTCGTTAACCAATTGGGCGACTATAACGCTCAGTCGTTTGGATCAGGAAACCTTTCATGTCCGCGTCATCCCTCAGCCACGAGGCTGCCCTGCAGCTGATTGGCAATATTTTCGTTTATGACATGCCTTTTAACCGCGAACTCGGTCTGGAACTTAAACGCCTCGACTGCGACTACGCGGAGCTGAAATTCGCTAATCAAACCAAACTGGTTGGCAACGCAGCACAAAAAATCTTACACGGTGGCGTGATCGCCGCAGTGCTGGACGTCGCTGCCGGACTGGTGTGCGTCACCAGTTCGTTAATCCGCCGCGACAAACCCGATCACCCGTTGCTCGAAGCGGAAATGCGCCAGCGCCTGTCAAAAATGGGCACTGTCGATTTACGGGTCGATTATCTGCGCCCCGGCCGTGGCGAGTATTTTATCGCGTCAGCCAGCCTGATCCGCGCCGGAAACAAAGTCTCCGTCGCCCGCGTCGATCTGCACAATGACACCGGCGTTCATATTGCGACAACGACCGCAACCTACATGGTTGGCTGAGACGTCGAAAAAGAAATCAGGCGACGTAAATCAGTTACACTCGCGACCTTTCATTCTTATTTACTTCAGGTACCCACATGGATGCACAACGTACCCGGCAAGGCGTCATTTTTGCCTTTATCGCCTATTTGATTTGGGGGATCGCTCCGGCGTATTTCAAGCTCATCAAAGAAGTGCCTGCCGATGAAATCCTTACCCATCGGGTCATCTGGTCGTTCTTCTTTATGTTAGTGCTTTTATCCGTCAGTCGCAGCTGGGGTGACGTTCGGCGGGTACTCGCACAACCAAAAAAAGTCGGCATGTTACTCATCACCGCACTGTTTATCGGTGGGAACTGGCTGATTTTTATCTGGGCGATCAACAATAATCACATTCTGGAAGCCAGTCTGGGCTACTTTATCAGCCCGCTGGTGAATGTCGTGCTCGGCATGCTGTTTTTGCGCGAAAGGTTCCGTAGTTTGCAGTGGCTGGCCGTGGTACTGGCGTTCGCCGGTGTACTGATTCAGGTCTGGATGTTTGGTTCAGTGCCAATCATCGGGCTGGGGCTGTCGCTTACGTTTGCCTTTTACGGCCTGCTGCGTAAAAAAATTGGCGTAGATTCCCAGACCGGTATGCTCATCGAAACCCTATGGTTGCTGCCGCTGGCGGGCGTGTATCTGTTCTTTATCGCCAACAGCCCGACCAGCAATCTGTCAGCAAATCCTTGGTCACTGGATTTACTGCTGATGGCCGCGGGGATAATCACCACCATTCCGCTGCTGTTCTTTACCGCAGCGGCGGCGCGGCTGAAGCTCTCGACGCTGGGCTTTTTCCAGTATCTCGGCCCGACACTGATGTTCCTGCTGGCGGTCGTATTCTACGGCGAAACGGTAAATACCTCGCAGCTCATCACCTTCGGCTTTATCTGGGCTGGCCTGCTGTGCTTTATCACCGACGCGCTCTATACGCAGGGCCGTCTGCGTCGCACCAGCATGCCGAACGTCTAAGAGAAGCAAAAAGCCCCGCTCCGGCAAATTCCGGTACGGGGCTTTTTATTGTGTCGGTAAAGCGATTACAGCCAGTTTTTACGTTTGAAATACAGGTATGGTGCCAGCCCGGCGATGATCATCAGACCAATCGCGCCCGGATAACCAAATGCCCATTTCAGCTCAGGCATGAATTCGAAGTTCATCCCGTAGCTCGATGCCACCAGCGTCGGCGGCAGGAACACCACGGAAACGACCGAGAAGATCTTGATGATGCGGTTCTGCTCGATATTGATAAAGCCCATCGCCGCCTGCATCAGGAAGTTCACTTTCTGGAACAGGGATTCATTGTGCGGCAGCAGGGACTCGATATCGCGTAACACTTCGCGCGCCTGCTCCAGCTGGCCTGCCGGTAAGCGGGCTTTGCGTACCAGGAAGTTCAGCGCACGCTGGGTATCCATCAGACACAAACGCACTTTCCAGCCGATATCTTCCAGCTCCGCCAGCGTAGACAGCGCGGCGTCATATTCGTCGCCCTGATGCCCTTCCATGATCACGCGGCTGAGTTTTTCCAGATCGCTGTAGATATTTTCGATTTCATCCGCCAGCTGTTCGATTTTGGTTTCAAACAAATCCAGCAGCAGCTCGTAAGCGTTGCCATCGACCAGCGTCTGGTTTCTGGCGCGCATACGATAAAGACGAAACGCCGGTAACTCCCGCTCGCGCAGGGTGTACAGACGGCCTTCACGCACGGTAAATGCCACGGTGCTGTTACCCGCGTGGTCTTCGGCATCTTCATAATAAAAGAAGGAGTGAATGTGCAGGCCGTCTTCGTCTTCGAAGAAACGCGCAGAGGCTTCGATGTCATCCAGTTCAGGACGCGTCGCCAGGCTTTGCCCTAATTCATGTTGAACGCGCTCGCGCTCTTGCTCATCAGGCTCGACCAAATCAACCCACAATGAGGTTTTGAGATCGTCTGCCTCGTCCAGCTCTAAACGGGATAAGCGGCTGTTTTCTAATTTAAAAGCACTCAGCATGTGCCCGTTCTCCCAAGAATGACAGAAAGTGGACAACGCGTTGAAGCACAGAAAATCACGGGGCGAAAAGAGTCACCGGCGAAATTCAGACCAAATTCAGATCCGACTCACAGCGACAGAACGGGAGTCGCTGACAACCACTAAGGCCATCAGCAAAGAGGAGGGCCTTAGAAGTGGTACCTAACGAACAGGTTATTGAGCCAGTATCTACTGGGTGTGTCCAAGGCGCAGTTCCTCATTGATAATAGTGCGCGCATGTTACGCCGAGAAGAAAAAGACTGTCAACCGCGAACAAATCTATTCCCGCAACATTTATGCATAAAATACAGGCGATGTTGGCAACCTTTGCCCGCTTATGTCCGAACCCTTTTTTGGCTACACTCTGAGGCCTGATCCCTTTTCCAGTTCTGAAGCCAAATATGATTAAGCAGATTACTCAAGACACGCTGTGCGACCTGATCACTCAGGCCGCGCATTCACCGCGACTACGCCAGAATCTGAACATCCACCCGGCACCGGAAGATGACGTACAGCGTCTGGCGATCGCCATGGAGCCGGGCACTTACGTGCGCATTCACCGTCACCCGCACACGTGGGAAATGCTGACCGCGCTGCGTGGCCGTTTTCTTGTACTGACCTACGATGAAAGCGGCAAGGTCACCGAACGTCTGTGGCTCGGCGCAGAAACTAAACTGCTGGAAATCCCTGCCAACACCTGGCATAGCGTATTATCGCTCGATGAAGGTGGCGTGATTTTTGAAGTGAAACACGGCGCTTATCAGCCCGTTCAGGAACAAGATTACCTGCACGGCACACCGCCTGAAGGTGACGAACGCGTGAAAGCCACGCTGGAATGGTATGCGAAAGCGGAAGTGGGCGAAGTTTTTGCCCTTTAATACACCGTTGTGCAAGCGTCAGCGGCACAGCGAGGTTGAGCCCGGCCAGCGCGGACACACCGGAATGGACACGTAGTCCATGAGGATGTCGAGCACTGCCCGGGCTCAAAATCGCAAGTAAGCTAGCTTGCTGCTTCTAACCTTGCGTAGGCGGCGACCAGCCATTTAATCCCTTCTCCAGGGAACGCCACCTGAAGGCGGCTATGCTCGCCGCTGCCTTCCATGTTGACGATGGTGCCTTCGCCAAACTTAGGATGTACAACGCGCTGGCCGAGTTTGAAGCCGGTATCGCTGACGCTGGTCGGCGTACCGACGCTACGGTTGCTCATCGGGCGTGAAACATTGGCGCGCATTCGTACTTCTTCCACGCAGTCTTCCGGCAATTCACCGACGAAACGCGACGGCTTGTGCGAGACTTCTTTGCCATAAAGGCGACGGGTTTCGGCAAAGGTCAGCGTCAGTTTTTGCATCGCCCGCGTCACGCCAACATAGGCCAGACGGCGCTCCTCCTCCAGACGCCCGCTTTCTTCCAGCGACATCTGGCTCGGGAACATGCCCTCTTCCATCCCGACGATAAACACCTGCGGGAATTCCAGGCCTTTGGCCGAGTGCAGCGTCATCAGCTGCGCGGCGTCCTGATTGGCGTCGGCCTGACCTTCGCCCGCTTCCAGCGCGGCATGCGACAGGAATGCCTGGAGCGGCATCAGATCTTCGTCTTCATCCTGATAGCTGAACTGGCGCGTGGCCGTCACCAGTTCCTCTAAGTTTTCGATTCGCGCCTGACCTTTTTCACCTTTTTCCTGCTCATACATGATGAACAGGCCTGAATCTTTGATGACGCGGTCGGTCTGAACGTGCAGCGGCATATCGGCAGTTTCATGCGCCAGCGCATCCACCAGTTCAGTAAAGCGTTGCAACGAAGAGGCCGCGCGCCCCGCCAGCACTTTGTCCTGCAACAGCGCGCGCGTCGCCTGCCACATAGTCAGCTGACGGTCACGGGCCGTGTGACGAACAACGTCCAGCGTGCGGTCACCGATGCCGCGCGTTGGCGTATTCACCACGCGTTCGAAGGCGGCATCGTCATTGCGGTTAGCCATCAAACGCAGATACGCCAGCGCATCTTTAATTTCCTGACGATCGAAGAACCGCTGTCCGCCGTAAATGCGGTAAGGCATCGCCATCTGCAATAACGCTTCTTCCAGCACACGTGACTGGGCGTTGCTGCGGTAAAGAATGGCGCAATCTTTTAGCGCACCGCCGTTGTCCTGCCACGTCTTGATACGGTTCACCACAAAGCGCGATTCATCGAGTTCGTTAAAGGCGCAGTACAGGGAAATTTTTTCGCCCTCACCGTCTTCGGTCCACAGGTTTTTCCCCATACGACCACTGTTGTTCTCGATAAGCGAGTTGGCGGCTTTCAGAATGGTGCTGGTGGAGCGGTAGTTTTGCTCTAAGCGGATGGTTTCCGCGTTCGGGAAATCTTTCAGGAAGCGCTGGATATTCTCGACCTGAGCGCCACGCCAGCCATAGATAGACTGGTCATCGTCGCCGACGATCATCACATTATTATTATCACCCGCCAGCAGGCGGATCCAGGCGTACTGAATGCTGTTGGTATCCTGGAACTCGTCGACCATCAGGTTGGTAAAACGCTCGCGGTAATGTTGCAGGATATGCGGCTTGTTCAGCCACAGCTCGTGCGCACGCAGTAACAGCTCGGCGAAGTCCACCAAACCAGCGCGGTCGCAGGCTTCCTGATACGCCTGATAGATGCGCAGCCACGTGGCTTCAATCGGGTTGTTGTAAGTTTCAACGTGATGCGGGCGAAGACCTTCGTCTTTTTTGCCGTTGATGTACCACATCGCCTGACGCGGCGGCCACTGCTTATCGTCGATGTTCAGCGCTTTGAGCAGACGCTTAATTAAGCGCAGCTGATCGTCGCTGTCGAGGATCTGAAAATCCTGCGGCAGTTTGGCGTCCAGATGGTGCGCACGCAGTAAACGGTGCGCAAGCCCGTGGAAGGTGCCGATCCACATGCCACCCTGACTGGTGCCAATCAGCTGTTCGATACGGTGACGCATTTCCGCCGCCGCTTTGTTGGTAAAGGTCACCGCCATAATGGAATACGGCGAGCAGTTTTCTACCGACAGCAACCAGGCGATGCGATGCACCAGCACGCGGGTTTTGCCACTGCCTGCCCCGGCCAGCACCAACAGATTGCTGCGCGGCGCGGCCACGGCTTCACGTTGTTTTTCATTCAGGCTGTCGAGCAGGTCAGAAACGTCCATAGGCACCGTTTGTCAGGATGAGAAAAGCACTCCGGCGATGAATGCCGCCATGAACGCTTTTCTACTGTGAATTTATACAGAGTAATTGATGAGGGGATTATAGCAATGCTGTCAGCGATGCCAACTGCGAAATCTCAATATGCGGTAACAGGCGGGCATCACGGATGTGCATCAGGTTACCTTCACGCAGGTTTATCCAGCACGCCTGCATCCCGCAGGCTACGGAACCCGCGACGTCAGTAGTGAGATCGTCACCCACGTGCAGGATGTTTTCCAGCGGTATGCCGAGTTTGTTCGACGCCTTTTTATACATGTCGGCATATGGCTTTGCCCGGCCATGATCGCCAGCACGCAAAGTGAACTGGAAATATTGCGCCAGACCACAGGCATGCGGATCAGCATTGCCGTTGGTGACGGCCACCAGCGGCCAGCGTTCGGCGAGGGCGGCCAGCGCATTATGATTTTCTTCCGGCACATAAATCTTACTGCGCCAGTAGACGAAGGTTTCCATAGCGGCCTTCGTGCCCTGCTTTGCATCACTCTCACTCAGCCCGGCGCGGGTCATGGCCAGCAATACTGCCTGACGCCGCCACTCGGTCACGTCGTGATAAATTTCCGCATCTTCTGCCAGCAATTCGGCGCGCATCAGGCGGATGGCATCCGGTGACATCTCCGCCAGCGCCGGGTGGAAACCCTGAATAAACTTCAGCGTTTCGGAATCGGTACGGCGGATGACGTCATAATTGTCATACAGCGTGTCATCTAAATCGAAAGTGATCGCTTCAATGCGTTTCAGCGGACGATAGAACTTCATCAGGATTTGCCTCGTTTTGCGCGGGGATGGGCGGCATCGTACACCGTCGCCAAATGTTGAAAGTCGAGGTGGGTATAGATTTGGGTGGTGGACAAATTGGCGTGACCCAGCAACTCCTGAACCGCGCGCAGATCGCCACTCGACTCCAGAACGTGTGTCGCAAAGGAGTGCCGCAATTTATGTGGATTGATATGGCTGTTCACACCCTGTTTTACGCCCCACTCGGCAAAGCGTTTTTGTACGTTGCGCGCGGAAATGCGCTTGCCCTGACTGGATAAAAACATCGCATCGTCCTGCGGGCCAAACAGCGGTCGTCGCTCCAGCCAGTGTTCCAGCCAGGTCACTGCGGTGCGGCCAATCGGCACCTGACGCTCTTTGCTGCCTTTACCCATGACGCGGACTTCGCCAGAAGCCATATCGACATGTTTACAATCGATACCGACCAGTTCAGATAAACGAATGCCAGCGCCGTACATCACTTCCAGCATCGCACGATCGCGCACAGAAAGCGGATCGTCGAGATTGATTTCCAGCAGTTTATTCACTTCATCGACGTCAAGATTCTTTGGTAAATGCTTCGGCGAACGCGGCGTGGATATGCCTTTGGCAGGATTGGCGCTCAGGACGCCCTGACGCACCAGCCAGTCGAGGAAACTGCGCAGTGAAGACATGCGCAGCGCCAGACTCGCCGGACCTAAGCCCGCGCGTTTGCTGCGCGCAAGAAGCATGCGGACTTTCGGCGCATCGAGCTGTTGCCAGTGGGAAATACCGATTTCAGCGGCCATCGCAATCAGTGCGTCAAGCTGGCGACTGTAGTTGGTCGAAGTCAGCGGACTGAGCTGACGCTCGACGTGCAGATAACGCAGAAACGCCTCGACTGCGGGATACAGGGGCGATTCAGTATGCGTCATACCCGTTCTATCCAGCGTTCCAGTAAACCGGGTAGCATTTTTGCCAGCTGATCGAGTAACACGGTACCCATTCCAGACTGATAGTGCTGCGGGTCGCGGCTGCTGAAAATTAACACGCCCAGTTCACCCTGCTCACCCATAAGCGATAGCGCGACAGAACCGACGGCTTTCGCCTGCGGCAATAGCAGCAGTAATTCAGGGCCGTTCAGGCTGCCCAGATAATGCGGGGTTTCGCCCAAACGCTGAATACGCATGGCTTCAAACGCGCTGCGGCTGACCGCCAGATGGGTGAAATCCGACGGCGCGCCGATGCGCCAGCTTTCACTGAACAGGCGCACATTCGCCCCTGCCAGACCAAGGCTGCGCGCCCAGCGTTGCAGGCGATTGAGCATATCCTGCAAACCACTGGCGGCAGCGAGCGTCGCCTGAAGTTCGATCATGCGTCCAAACAGGGATTCGTTAATCGACGCCTGTTCCATCAGCAGCGTAATTTCTTCTTCAAGCTGAGCAATCTGATGACGCTGACGCCCGAGTTGCCATTCAACCAGCGAAGTGCTGCCTTTCACCGGATGCGGTACGTGCAGTTGCTCGACGCTGCGGGCATTGCGAATAAAGAAATCCGGATTTTGTAGCAGATACTGCATCACGCTGTCGTCGTCGAGTGCTATCACCGGGTCAATCTGGTCATCAAGATTGTTCATAGATGAATAAATCCGTCATAAACATGAGTGGCGGGTCCGGTCATAAACAGCGGATGACCTGGCCCTTGCCAGCGAATTTCGAGGCTGCCTCCCGGCAGTTCCACCTGTACTTCTTCTGCGAGTAAACCTTGCTGAATGCCAATCGCCACCGCCGCACACGCGCCGCTTCCGCACGCCTGTGTTTCGCCTGCACCACGCTCATAAACGCGTAACTTGACGCTATCTGGGCTGACTATCTGCATAAACCCGACGTTCACCCGCTCCGGGAAACGTTCATGGCTTTCGAGAATCGGTCCGAGAATGTCAACTTCGGCAGTCAGCACGTCTTCAACCTGCAACACGCAATGCGGATTGCCCATTGAGACCACACCGCAAAATACTGTGCGCTCTTCGGCGCGCAGAATATAGGTCTTTTCCGGTTTCGCGGCACGGAAAGGCACCTGCTGCGGTTCAAAGACCGGCTCGCCCATATTCACCTGTACATCTTCATCTTCGGTGACCGTCAGCGTCATGCGGCCTGTCTGCGTGCTGACGCGGATATCGCGTTTGTTCGTCAGCCCTTTGATACGGACAAAACGGGCGAAACAGCGCGCGCCGTTGCCGCACTGCGCCACTTCACTGCCGTCGGCGTTGAAGATGCGGTAATGAAAGTCTAACTCAGGATCGTAAGGTGGCTCTACCACCAGCAGCTGGTCAAAACCCACGCCACGATGGCGATCGGACAAACGGCGGATCAATTCAGGAGAGAAATAGACATTTTGAGTAACGGCGTCAACAACCATAAAGTCGTTGCCCAGACCGTGCATTTTGGAGAACTGCATAACTGACTCCGTTTACCGCTGGTCAAATCCAGTCGCGATGATCCCTCAATGATACGGACCCGGCAAAACCCTCCTGCCGGAACCTCAGCCCGGGGGCTGATTAATCTCTGGAATTCGTCGAGAGATCTTCTGGTGATATACCTTTTTGCTGCGATGAACCGTCGTTAGTTGTGCCCGGCACCTGACTGGTTTTCTGCGTGGAAGATTTGTCCGCAGGCGGGAAATACAACGGCCCTTTCAGTCCGCAACCGGAGAGAGAAAATAATATCGTCGCGGCCAAAGACCAGCGTAAAGCGTTTTTCATTTTATGAATGCCTGTAATTCATGCGACCAAGCTCTCTATAATCGCAGGTGGATCATGAAAAGCAACAGGAATCGATAAAACCCGCAGGCACATTTTCAGGAGTGAAAGGGAAGGAAAGCCAGATAATCTGCCGCGCGAAGGCGATGCAGAACCTTTTTCTAATGGAGCTGGAATTGCTGTTTCAGCCGGGAAGGTTCGATCTCGCTTTCGGGTAGCGTGGCGCAGACGGCAGATAACGCATTGCTGCGAAAAGGGATCACCTGAATACGATCATCAAGCGATACAATCTGGTAGAACTGCGGCAGGTTGAAGTTGATGAAGCTTGAGCCGTAGGTGAAGCGGTCATGCGAGGAAGAATAGAAGCGGCTGACGTCGCGCACCAGATCCTCTTTACTGCCTTCGCAATGGTGGTACACCTCAACGCGGTTCGACTCATCGAGAATATAGATGTTAAAACCGATTTCATCCGCGCTGTCTTCAAAGAAGAACTGAATAATCCCTTCGCTGGCGTAGCCGTCAATCACCGCAGGCAGGTGCGCCTGATCGGTCTGCAATTTCACCGACAAACCGTGCAGTTTATTATTGGAAATTGCGCCGTAGAATTCGATAGCATTTTCCAGCTTTTGCACCGATACGCTCAGGCGTTCGAAGAACAGACCCCAGGTTTGTCCGGCAACGCGCACTGCTTTGAAACGACCCGGTTCGAGACGTTTACTCGACAGACGCAGCTCGATGCACTCCGTCACCAGCTGCTGAATACGCGTGCGGATAAGGCCGCGCAAATGCTGGCTGTAACAGAATACCTCCACCGACTCCGGCGGCGCGGCGTCCTGATGCATTTTACCCAGAATGGTTTTCAGTGCTTCCAGCACCGCCTGCTCACCGCTGAAATGCAGCGTACGCACTTCGTTCCACGAGTTGCGATATAGCAGATCGATACTGCCGACCATGCATTCCTGATTCTGCCCGAAGCTGAACACATCCAGCTTACGGAAATCAAAATGCACCACCTGATTACGGAAGGCGGCGGTCGGATCATGTTCGAGGTTGACGATAATCGCCAGATGACGGATCTCACACGGGCTATACAATGCTTTCGGCGTCGGCGCGGCTAAACGCAGCGGGAAGTTGTGCGAGACATCCGCGACCAGTTCGCGCAGTTTGGCGATATCGCACAGGCCGCCACTTTTAATGTGCAGGCGCGTGGTGGAGGTCAGCAAACCGTTGAAATACGCCCACGCCACCAGTTTATTGAGGTAGCGGTTATATTCCAGTGGCTGATGGCTGACGATCGATTCCATCGACGGTGACTGATTATACAAATACCAGCCGGTGCGGTTGGCACGACCAATCGGCACATGAATAAAGGTTAAGTCGTTCTCTGACAGATCAGGCGAGATCTGCGGGTTCACGAGTGTGACTTTGCCCGGCAGCGCTTCAAAAGCGGCGTACAACTTACGGGTCAGCACGCCGATATCCTGCGGGCTGGCGCTGACACTTAAATTGTTGCGACGGGCAAAGCGGATCAGGTTGCGATAGCTTTGCATCATGGCATCGAGCAGTTCGTTATGCGCTTCGCGCACGCGCTCAATTTTCCAGTTTGCACGGTTATCAAGCATCACCAGACGCTCTTCGTCCCAGCCCCATTCGGCTACCAGCTGACTAAGAATTTCACGACGCCAGCCGACTGAGGCACGGGCGCGGGAGAGTTTTTCGCAGACTTTGAGGTAGAAACAGCGGCGGACTAAATCAAGGCGGGTGGTATCTTCAATTTGGGTCAGGTAGCGGGTCACGCGGTCGAGCATCATACAATAGGAGTCCAGACCGAAGTTAACGATCTCGCCCTGATGCAAACGCTGTTTAATGTCCATCGCCAGTAACTGCGTTTTTGGATATTCCCATGAATAGGCTTCCAGCAGCAGTGTTTTGAGCACTGCTTTATATGGCGAGTCGATACTTTTATACAACTGCCACAGGCTGGCGCCGAAATACTCTTCCGCCGACAGCGTACTAAGCCCGCCGAGATCGAGCCATTCGTTTGGCGTCAGCGCGCCCTGGGCATACAAAGAAAGCACATATTCGTCGTAATGCGCTTCTTCTTCGCCCGGCACCATATTCCACAGAATACGCTTGCCGCCCATACGCACGGCTGTACGGTAGAATTCGTCGAGCAATAAGATGTACTGCGTGGATCCGCAATCTTCTCCGCCCAGACTGCCACTTTCGTTGTGACGGAAACGGTTTTCGTCGATGAGGAAGAAGCTGACCTCCACGCCCAGCGAGGCGGCCCATTTTTCCAACAGACTACATTTTTGCTGCAGGCGATTGCGCTCTTCATTATCAAGCCAGGATTGATGACATACCCAGATATCCAGATCCGAACTCTGGCTTTGGCCGATTGACGAAGTGCTGCCCATCGAATAGACGCCGGTGATCGGCAATTCGCCTTTAGCCGTTGGCTCAAGTGCGCTGCCCCATTTGTCTTCGAGGTCGGTCAGATAGGTTTTTTGCGATTCATCAGGCGTGAAGAGGCAGATACCATGCGGAACCTTACCTTCAAGGTATCCCGGTATCAGAGGGTGATGATGATGTAAAAAGACGGGAAGCAACGTGTAGACCTGTTGAAACGCAGGACCCATTGCCGCCAGTGCACGATCGACTCGTAACTGGTTGATCGCATCCAATCTTTGCTTCAGTGTCTCGATGTAGAGGTACAAGACGTTTCGCCTGATTATACAGTGTCTGGAAAGAACCCCGTTCCAAATCCGCCATTTATCGTGATGCTTATGCTTTGAACAACCGCGATTGTGCAAATAGTTGACGAATTATTGCTGGAAACGTGATCAATTTAACACCTTGCTGATTGACCGTAAAGAAAGTAACGCACCACAATTACTCTTCCGCTTCTCTCGATTTTACCGTTTGCTGTCAAACAGAACAAATCTCCTTTACGCCCGTAACCCTTCTTTTGCGAATGGCTTCTTACGCTGACAGCTTTCTATTGTCAGTGGTAGGATGGTCGCAGAGACAGATAAACGGTAACAAACATGTTAGACAAAATCATTCGAATTGCCACCCGCCAGAGCCCGCTGGCTCTGTGGCAGGCACAATATGTTCAAAGCCAGTTAATGGCTTGTCACCCCGGTTTGCAGGTCCAACTGGTTCCGATGGTCACCAAGGGCGATATCATTTTAGATACCCCGCTGGCCAAAGTCGGTGGCAAAGGGTTATTTGTGAAAGAACTTGAGCTGGCGATGCTTGATGGTCGCGCGGATATCGCCGTGCATTCTATGAAAGATGTGCCGGTCGAATTCCCGGAAGGTTTGGGTCTGGTGACGATTTGTGAGCGCGAAGACCCGCGCGACGCGTTCGTCTCCAATCGTTACGCCTCTCTGGCCGAACTACCGCACGGCAGTGTGGTGGGTACATCCAGCCTGCGCCGCCAGTGCCAGTTGCGTCAGCAACGACCTGATCTGCAAATCCGCGATCTGCGCGGCAACGTCGGCACGCGTTTATCCAAACTGGATAACGGTGACTACGATGCAATTATTCTGGCGGTCGCTGGCCTGAAACGTCTGGGGCTCGACAGCCGCATCCGTGCAGCGCTAACCCCGGAAGAGTGCCTGCCCGCGGTCGGGCAAGGTGCCGTCGGCATCGAATGTCGTCTCGACGATCATCACACCCGCGAATTACTCGCCCCGCTGGCGCACCGTGAAACCACACTGCGCGTTAAGGCGGAACGGGCCATGAACATGCGCCTCGAAGGCGGATGTCAGGTGCCAATAGGTAGTTACGCTGAACTTGAAGGCGACCAGCTGTGGCTGCGTGCGCTGGTTGGCGCACCGGACGGCAGTCAGATGGTGTGCGGTGAACGCCGTGGTCCTGCGGCCAGTGCTGAAAGCATGGGCATCAGTCTGGCTGATGAGTTACTGGCAAACGGTGCGCGTGAAATTCTGCAAGAGGTCTATCAGGGGAACGCACCAAAATGACCATTCTGGTTACCCGTCCTTCTCCGGCAGGAGAAACGCTGGTCAGCCGGCTGCGCGCTCTGGGTCGGGTTGCCTTCCATTCCCCGCTGATTGAATTTGCACCGGGGAACCAACTCGCTATGCTGCCGAACCTGCTATCCTCTTTAGATCAGCAGGATCTGGTGTTCATGCTGTCACAACATGCTGTGAACTACGCCGATCGCGCATTACGTCAGTCCGCCACACGCTGGCCAGGCAACGTGAATTATTACGCGATTGGCCGCACCACCGGCCTGTTGTTTCATCGTGCAAGCAGTCTGCCGGTTCTCTATCCACAGGATGGCGAAACCAGCGAGATGTTGCTGAATCTTCCGTCTTTGCTGCGTATTCAGGGCAAGAAAGCACTTATTTTACGCGGCAACGGCGGACGCGAAAAGCTGGCGGAAACGCTGACTGAACGCGGCGTCGAAGTGTCTTACTGCGAATGTTATCAGCGCAGCCCGATCCATTACGACGCCAGCGAGCAAAGTGCCGTATGGCAACGTGCCGGTGTGGATACGCTGGTCGTGACCAGCGGTGAAATGCTACAACAGTTGTATACGTTAGTTCCTGATTACTACCGACATTCATGGTTACTGCGCTGTAGCCTGGTGGTGGTCAGCGAACGTTTGGCAACCCTCGCCCGCCAGCTTGGCTGGAGCGCTATTCGGGTTGCCGAGAATGCAGACAATGATGCGCTGATTCGCGCATTACAATTACCTGACTAAGGGAAGTGCCAAAATGACGGAACAAAAAAATCCTTCCGCTCCGGATGATGAAATTGTTATCGCCCCGGCGGTTGAGAGCCCCCAGCCAGATGCTTTTGAACGGGATCAGGAGCTGAAAACGCTGCGTAAAAAACAGCGCACCGCGCCCGTCTTAGGCGCTATCGCCATTGTGTTAGTGATCGCGCTCGGCGCGGGTCTTTACTATCACGGTCACCAGCAGGCGCTGGCTCAGGCCGCCTCCGATGAATCGCTTTCTGAACAACTCGACAGCCTGCAAAAAAGTCAGCAACAGGATAAACAGCAAATCGCTACCCTGTTGGCTCAGCAGGAGAAAACCCAGCAGGCTGCCGATCGCCAGCAGGCATCGTTTGGGCGTCAGCTCAACGAACTGCAGGATAAAGTTGCCAGTATTTCCGGCAGCGATGCCAAAACGTGGTTACTGGCTCAGGCCGATTATCTGGTGAAACTGGCTGGTCGCAAACTGTGGAGCGATCAGGATGTGACCACCGCTGCGGCACTGCTGAAAAGCGCCGATGCAAGTCTGGCGGACATGAATGATCCAAGCCTGATCGAAGTGCGACGCGCGCTCAATGAAGACGTGAGCAGTCTGTCTGCAGTAACGCAGGTCGATTTCGACGGTATCATTCTCAAGCTGAATCAGCTGTCAAATCAGGTGGATAACCTGCGCCTGGCCGATAACGATACCGACGACTCACCGATGGACAGCGACAGCACCAGCCTGTCTGGCTCACTGACCGAATGGCGGCAGAACCTGACTAAAAGCTGGCATAACTTTATGGATGATTTCATCACCATCCGCCGCCGTGATTCGACAGCAGAACCGCTGCTTGCACCGAATCAGGATGTTTATCTGCGCGAGAATATCCGCTCCCGACTGCTGATCGCCGCGCAGGCCGTTCCGCGTCATCAGGATGAAGTGTACAAACAATCGCTGGAAAGCGTATCCACCTGGGTTCGTGCCTACTTCGATACGACCGATCCCTCGACCAAAGCGTTCCTGGAAGAACTGGATAATCTCAGCCAGCAATCCATTTCGATGGACGTGCCGGATCAGCTGAAAAGCCAGCCGATGCTGGAAAAACTGATGCAAACCCGCGTGCGTAATCTGCTTCAGCAGCCCGCCGCCGCAACGCAGGGGGAATAACACATGTTACGAGTTTTCGTGGTATTCCTGATTGTGTTTGCCGGGATTATCGTCGGCCCGATGCTGGCCGGCCATCAGGGCTATGTTCTGATTCAAACCGACAACTACAACATCGAGACCAGCGTGACCGGCTTAGCGATTATGCTGATCGTGCTGATTCTGGTGCTGTTTTTCATCGAATGGATCCTGCGCCGCGTTCTGCGTACCGGCGCGCGTACCCGTGGCTGGTTTGCCGGGCGTAAAAGCTCCAAAGCACGTAAGCAGACCAAAGAGGCGATGCTAAAGCTGGCAGAAGGCGATCATCGTAAGATGGAAAAACTGCTGGCGCGCAACGCCGACCACGCCGATCAGCCGGTGGTGAACTACCTGCTGGCAGCGGAAGCGGCTCAGCAACGTGGCGACACCATCCGTACCAATCAGTATCTGGAGCGCGCGGCTGAAATCGCCGATACCGACCAGATGCCGGTGGATATCACCCGCGTACGCATCCAGCTGGCGCAGGGCGAAATACACGCCGCCCGTCACGGCGTAGATCGTTTACTCGGCCAGTCGCCGCGTCATCCGGAAATTCTACGTCTGGCAGAGCAGGCTTATCTGCGCACCGGCGCGTACGGCTCACTGCTGGAAATTCTGCCGTCCATGGCGAAAGCAGACATCCATACTGATGATGAAATCCGCGTTCTGCAGGAACAGGCTTACATTGGCATGATGAATCAGCTGATGGCAGAAGAAGGCAGCGATGGGCTGAAACGCTGGTGGAAAGATCAGAATCGTAAAACCCGCCATGAAGTGGCATTGCAGGTAGCGATGGCCACGCATCTGATTGAATGTAACGATCAGGATCTGGCTCAGGAAGTGATCCTCGACGGGCTGAAACGCCAGTACGATGATCGTCTGGTCGCATTGATGCCAAAGCTGCGTTCAGGGGATCCCGAACAGCTGGAAAAAACGCTGCGTCAGCTGATCAAGCAAAACGGCACAACGCCGCTGCTGAGTAGTACGCTCGGTCAGTTGCTGATGAAGCACGGCGAATGGATGCAGGCAAGTGAAGCCTTCCGTGAAGCGCTTAAACAGCGTCCTGACGCGTATGACTATGCGTGGCTGGCTGATGCGTTAGATAAACTGCACAAACCGGCAGAAGCGGCGGAAATGCGCCGTGAAGGGCTGATGTTAACGCTGAACAACTCGCAGCAGCCGTAAAGGCAGCAACGCGCTATCAGAAAGGCTCCTTCGGGAGCCTTTTTTACGTCCTCGAAACTTATACGCCAAATCATTTGAGTCGCAGGAAGGCGGCAAACCCAGAAATCCCGATGAGCTGACATGAGTCAGTGATTCGGGTGACTCAGCGCAGCCAACACATTTGCGGCTCAAAGGATGACGGGTATGGGCAAAAAAAAACACCTGCACAATGTCAGGTGTCTAAAACAATCAGGTCTAGGACAACAGTCAGTGCCTCACTCAACGTTTTGCCATCTGCATGATAGCGCCGGAGCGTTATCGGTCAGGGTGACAATAGGCACTATAAATTGGCTCTGCATCATTCCCAGGTTTATGAAGCCGGAGCAAACATAATGGGTGGAATGAGCATCTACGGCGGGAATATTGCAGGACGCGTGCCACTCTGGCAATACCTGACATCAAATATTTTATCTTAATGATAATAAAGACTTTTATTATTCAGCGCTGACATGAGCATTTTTCAGCCCCCCGCGGATCCCCTGCCAAAGCCAAAGTTCTGTCTCCTGAGAGCGACAGTAGAGCGAGGAGTTGAATTATTAGATATATATCAAAAAGATAAGTGTCTCAAGACAGAGACACTGTTAAGTGCGAATGTCGTGATAAGGAAACAATCCCTTCGGCAAAACTCGAAGGGAATTGAGGAAATTGCGCCATAAACGACAGGCGAAAAAAAACCTGCTTTAAAAAAAGCAGGTTTTTTCGAATTGGTCGGCGAGAGAGGATTACTGGCATCTTCGATGCCCGCCCTGCGGGCCGTTGCTAAAGCAACGTTGTCTCGCTTCGCTCGGCTCAAACCTCCTTCGGAGGTTCTCATCCTCATAAACGACAGGCGAAAAAAAACCTGCTTTAAAAAAGCAGGTTTTTTCGAATTGGTCGGCGAGAGAGGATTCGAACCTCCGACCCACTGGTCCCAAACCAGTTGCGCTACCAAGCTGCGCTACTCGCCGATGTCGTGCATCTTACTACTTCTTGACGCTAACTGCATCATTTAAATGCTTTTTGTGTGTGGTGCGAAGGGAGGGACTCGAACCCTCACATCCAAAGGACACTAACACCTGAAGCTAGCGCGTCTACCAATTCCGCCACCATCGCATGTCACAATCACAAAATCATTTAAAAAATTTGGGGTGGCTAATGGGGCTCGAACCCACGACAACTGGAATCACAATCCAGGGCTCTACCAACTGAGCTATAGCCACCATTTCAAACTCTTCTACATCGTGGACTGTTCAACTTCAAAAAGACCACCGCAACTCTAGCGCAAACTTAATGGTGCGCCCGACAGGATTCGAACCTGAGACCTCTGCCTCCGGAGGGCAGCGCTCTATCCAGCTGAGCTACGGGCGCTTAGCGCCGTTGCGGGTGGGGATACTACGGTTTTAACGACTAGCTGTCTAGTGCTTTTTATCAGAAATATTGCGTTTGATTACGCTTTGTCCAATACGCACTAAAAGTAAGCGCCTTACCTTCCCCACCCATGACTTACGACGTTATTTTGCCTTTTCCGCCGTCAGCGCAGCACGCTTATGCATGCCAAGTCCGAAGTATATCAGGGACACTCCCGCGATGAAAATACCCCCTACCAGCAGAGAAACGCGCGTATCAGGGTTAATTGCCATACCCACCAGCACGCAGGCGAGGAAAATCAGCGTCAGGTAGTTGGTATAAGGGAACAGAATTGATTTGAACGGATGGTTTTTCAGTTTCTCTTTATGCGCTTCACGAAAACGCAGCTGGCTGATGAGCACCACAAACCACGGTACCATGCCCGGCAGAACGCTGGCGCTGTAAACATAAACGAAGACTTTCTCGGGATTCGGGATCAGGTAGTTCAGACATGAACCGACCAGCAGGCACAAAATGGTGATCGCAATGCCATACACCGGTACACCACTTTTTGAGACATTGCTCAAAAATGCGGGTAACTGGCGATTCTTAGACAACGCGTAGAGCATGCGCCCGCAGCTGTACATGCCGCTGTTACAACCGGAAAGCGCCGCCGTCAGCACCACAAAGTTGATGATGCCGGCCGCCGAGGCGATGCCAATCTTCGCAAACGTCAGCACGAACGGGCTGCCGTGCGTCCCCATTTCATTCCACGGGAAGATCGTGATGATGACAAAAATCGCGCCCACGTAAAAAATCAGGATACGCCACAGGATATTATTGATGGCACGCTTGAGTGTCACCTGTGGGTTTTTCGCTTCACCGGCGGTGATGCCCACCAGTTCGACGCCCTGATAAGACGCAACGACGATACACAGCGCAAACAGGAACCCTTTCCAGCCACCGGCGAAGAAACCGCCGTGTGCGGTCAGATTAGCAAAGCCGACCGGTTCACCGTGATTACCAAAACCAAAGAAGATAACGGCCAGGCCAACCACAATCATCACAATGATGGTGGTGATTTTGATTAGCGCAAACCAGAACTCCATCTCACCGTAAAGTTTCACGGCGGCCAGATTGGCGGCAGCGACAATCGCCACGGCCATCAGCGCCGGGATCCACTGTGGTAATTCAGGGAACCAGTACTGCGCGTATACTCCGATGGCGGTGATTTCTGAGATCCCCACCGCTATCCACATAAACCAGTAGCTCCACGCCGTCAGATAGCCATAGTACGGCCCGAGGTATTTGTGCGCATAAACCGCAAATGAACCGGCCACCGGCTCCAGATGCAACATCTCGCCCATCGAGCGCATAATAAAGAAGACGAAAATCCCCGCCAGAATATACGCCAGCAGCACCGAAGGTCCCGCCCACTTCAGCGTACTCGCCGCGCCCATAAATAGCCCGACACCAATAGTGCCGCCCAGCGCGATAAGCTCAATATGCCGGGCTTCCAGCCCGCGGTGTAGCCCACCTTTCTCTTCTTGATTCGCCATAGATCCTCAATTTCTCAGTGTTGGTGTTTGCCTTCCGGAATGACCGGAATGTTATTTTTATTGTGAGATCCCCCGCAGACGGCGGAAAAACGGCGTAATGGTTTCGTATTTTCAAACCAGTTGCAAACCACAATTGAGAAAGATACGCATTGATAGGCAAGACAGACTGCAAATTGCACTGAGGAGAAGAGAGAAATGAGAGGTAACGCGCCGCCCTGAGGGGTAAGCAGGGCAGCGAAGGGAATTACAGACGGCCAGTGTAGTAATAGCGGACGAATTTGAGCAGCTTCAGCTGACGCCGCAGACGGCTCGGTTGCGAAATCAGGCGGTACAACCACTCCAGCCCCATCTTCTGCCAGATTTTTGGGGCGCGTTTCACATGCCCGGTGAAGACGTCGTAAGTGCCACCGATGCCCATATACAATGCATCCGGATGAAAAATACGGCAGTCGCGCATCAGGATTTCCTGCTTCGGTGACCCCATCGCAACGGTCACGATCGTCGCGCCGCTGGCTTTCACCCGCTCAAATAACGCATCGCGCTGATCCGGCGTGAAGTATCCGTTCTGGCTGCCCACAATGTTGACGTTCCACTGGGCGCGCAGCTTATCTTCGGTTTGTTGCAGAATCTCAGGTTTACCGCCAATCAGAAACACCGGCGCGCCTTCTTCGCCTGCTCGCTGCATCAGGCATTCCCACAAATCCGCGCCGGCAATGCGTGACACTTTCGCCTGCGGATATTTTTTGCGGATGGCGCGCACAATGCTAATCCCGTCAGCGTATTTATATTCTGCCTGCCCAATCAGCGCGCTGAGTTCCGGGTTACTTTCGACGGTCAGTACTTTCTCAGCATTCATCGCCACCAGCGCACCGGTTTTCACCTGATGACCGGCAAACAAATAATCGAGAAAATGCGTCATATCGCGAAAGCCCCAGAGGCTTATTCCGCGTATGTCGTAGTGTGGAATGTTATTTTTTTCAGAGTTCATTGGCTTTCCTGACAGCTACCTTCCCGATGAGGTTTTCATTGCGCGGCATTTTGGCACGGATCAGTCCCGCAGCGTCCAGCATCCAGTACAACAATTTGGCCACGACCAGACAGGCACCGAACACGACACAGAAAAACACCACCCGCGAGAAGAAGGAGTCCACGCCTTCACGGGCCAGCACGATGATATTGAAGACTGCGCCGAAGCAGAAACTTTGTAGAATCGCTGCTTTATACTTATTCGCATCAGCTTTGCCTTTCTCATACAGCCAGTCAAACCACTTGATGATCATGCCCACGGCGACGGCACCGAGAGGAATAAACCACACGCCGCCCATCACCACCAGAGAGCCAATCAGCGTCGGGGAGATAGCCAGGCCGGAATGGTTATCCAGCACTTCCCAGGTGAAATAGTTGGCGGAGTTGAGCACCACGCTCGGGCGATCATGCCACAGCCAGCTCGGGATAAAGACGTAGAAGTCGCGCACGATCGGCGCGAGGCCCTGGAAGCTGATCTTGTCGTAGTTCTGCAACAGCAGCCCGAGGTTTTCCCACGGTGAGAAAGTATCGCGCGTCAGGTACAGGAAGGTATAAAACGCTTCCGGGCCGCTGACGTTCAGGCCGTAGCGTTTCAGCGCCAGCCAGAACATCCCGACAATCCCCAGCACGCCCGCGGCCGCCAGCATCCACAACGAGATCCAGCCGCGCACAATGCCGATAAACAAAAACAACGCAAAAGCGATAATGATATTGGCGCGTGTGCCGCCGACAATTACGTAGGTCAGGAAGCCAAACGCCACAGTGCTGGCGAGGAAAAAAAGCCAGCGGCGAACGTCAGGTTTGAGGAAAAATACCACCAGCATGGCCGGAATGAAGAAGTAGAAGAAACGTTTGAGTGCCACACCGGAAACATCGCTGGAGAAAATCTGACTGTAAGACTTCAGCTTGAACAGTAAAAAACCGTTATGCATAAAGAAGATGGATACGGTGACCACTGCAATCAGCGCCAGCAGGATCCATGTCAGATGCGTCTCCACCCGGTTCATGTTGAATATCGCCCGTGAAGGCCCGTCATGCCTGGCTTTTAGCCGCGTTTTGTAACTGACGTAGTAAATGCCGTAGAAACAGGTGGCGGCGAGCATGGCCTGCAACAGGTTTTCCACCGGCACCACTTTGACATCAAACTGGAAAACCAGCACACAGGTCAGTGGAAAACCGAAATAAAATGTCAGCAGGTACAGCAACGAAAACAGGACGTTGAAGTTGAAACGCACACGGCGGAATTCTTTATAGGTCAGCGTCAGGATAAACATTAGCGAGAGCGCGTAAACCAAAGACAAGCCACCTAACTGTGACAGCGTCATGATGCCTCTCCCGCCGCCAGCAGCAGAGCCTGCTGCCAGCCGGTAATGTAATTCGGATTAAAGAAAGCAATGTTCCGCCGGTCGGTATTGAGTAACTGGCGACGCGCCTCGGCCACGGTTTTCGCATCCAGTACGTCACCGTAAAACAACACCGGCAAGTGCTGCTCCGCCAGATCCTGCCAAAACGGATTCTGCCGGCTGACCACAAACGGCACACCGAACTGGATCAGCAAACATTGGGTACCAATCGCCTGCTGTCGATCGAAAATGAAATAGCCCAGCGAGCAGCGACGCAGCACGTTGAGGTAATCCTCAAACGCCATCGCATCGGTCATCAGCTCAACATGGTCAGGAGCAAAAAGCCTCAATGCTTCTGCCCGCACCTGGTCGATATACGGCTGATTATTAGCGGGATATCCCATTGGTATAATCACGCGAATATCGGCTCCGAACTGCTGATGCAAGGATCGCAGCGCTTCGATATGGCGGTTACTGCGATCGCCGGAATTACCGACCAGCACCGTCATCGGCCCTTGCGGCTCCGGCAGGTCTGCCGACTGCGTCAGCGCCGGATCCATACGCGTCGGGAAATAGAGTAAAGATGACGGAACGCGTGAGTGTCGCTGATGGAAATGAATCAGATCGCCGCGCGTGCCAAAAACATGCCCGATGCGTCCCTGAGCCAGACGGCGCAGCATATAGAACAGCCGAAATTTGAGACTACCTGCCGATTCATACAAATCCGCGCCCCAGATATGCCAGCTCACCTGTTGCGATTTGATTTTGCCGGTCAGGATGGCCAGCCAGAGCGTCGGGTTAAACTGCCCGTGGAAGAAAAAGCGGTGCGTCCGCTCTTGTGCGCGGGAGATTACCGCCGCCGCCAGCGATTTTTTATCGGGATAAACGCGGATATCCAAACGCGTGAATTCAGCAAACGCTGAAGCGTCTTTCGCCGCCACCATAAAATGGCAAATCAGCTTTTCAGGCGCGCATTCGGCCAGCACGTCGTTAAAAAAGCGCAGTACGGTGACATTATGGTGGGGGATGTCAGATCCCAAAACGTGAATCAGCGTTGTCATGCTCGTCTACGATAAAGAAGAAATACGGTGCAACACAGCGCGAAATAGACGATATACGTCGCCATATACGCCTGCGCAGCGCCCAGGGAACCGTGAATCGGGATCAGCCAGTGTGAGAATCCGGTGAGTAGCGCGAACTGGCTGATTTCAGTCAGCACGTAAAAACGCAAAGACGCACGGGCGATCACCAGATACCCAAAAACATACGAACCGACTTTCAGCACGTCGCCAACCAGCTGCCAGGCGAACAAATCGCGCATCGCAATAAACTGTTTGGAAAACAGCAACCAGATAGCGAAATCCCGCAGCAGCCAGACCGTAAAACTGACGGCGGCAACAGCGGGAAGCACGAATTTCAGCGACTTGACAATTTCATGGGAAATCGCCTGTTTGTCTTTCAGTCGCGACAGCGTCGGCAGCAGATACACGCTGAAAGATGCGGTGATAAATTGCAGGTAGGCGTCGGAAATACTGCTGACACCCTGCCAGATCCCCACCTCTTTCCAGCTGTAATGTGCTGCCAGCAGATTTCGCATCATCACATACGCCACCGGAATGGTGACGGAGGTGATCACCGCCATCAGCGTAAATTTGCCCAGATGGCCGGCGATAAAACGATCCCAGCCCGGCTTCAGATATGCCAGCGGAAAGAATTTGCGCCGCCACAGCATGCCCGCAGCAGGAATAATCACCAGCGCAGGCACTAACGCCAGACCGGCCAGCGCGCCTTCATAACCGCCGAGTTTGAAACACAGGAGGTAGGCCAGCAATCCAATCAGGCTGCCACCGATGACCGCCAACGCGTTGCCCATCGCATCGCGATAGCCTTTCAGGATCGCCTGAAAATAGTTGGCGTAGGCGATGCCCATCTGAATAAAGGCCACAGCACGAACCACAGCCTGATAGCGATCATGCCCGAACAGCCCGACGCTTACCGGCGCTGCTGCCAGCAGAAACACCGCCGCCAGCAGCGTTGAGAAGCCTAAAATCAGTGATGACGACGTGCCGAGAACCGCTTTGAGCCGCTCAGGGTTTTCGTGGTGCTCCGCGACGTACTTGGTAACGCCGTTGAAAATCCCTGCACCGGACAATACGCCCAGCACCGTGACCATCTGACGGAAATTCCCCGCCTGCCCGACACCCTCTGGTCCGAACGCCACCGCCAGCAGTTTGACGACCAGTAACCCGGCACCAATTTTGATAAGCGTTGAGCCTGCGGTCCAGACAGAGGCTTTTGCCAGCGACATATCAGGCGAAGTATTGCAGCATAGCCGCAATCACCAGGCGCTGGGTGTCGTCGGTCATGTTGTAGAACAACGGCAGACGCACCAGACGTTCGCTTTCCTGCGTGGTAAAGCGGTCAATGCCGTCGAAACGGCCAAAGTTTTCACCCGCCGGGCAGGCATGCAGTGGGATGTAATGGAAGACGGTGAGAATATCCGCAGCTTTCATGTGGCGGATAAAGGCATCACGGTCTTCGATATCCTTCAGGCGCACGTAGAACATGTGGGCGTTCTGCACGCAATCTTGCGGAATTCCCGGCAATTGGATACGACCGGCATCGGCCAGATCCTGCAAGGCTTCGTAATACTCATTCCAGATGCAAAGGCGGCGCTGGTTAATTTTCTCCGCATCGTCCAGATTTCCCCACAGATATGCGGCCTGCAAATCCGACATCAGATAGCTTGAGCCGATATCGCGCCAGGTGTATTTATCCACCTGGCCCCGGAAGAACTGGCTGCGGTTGGTGCCTTTTTCACGAATAATTTCTGCGCGGTCGATAAGTTTTGCGTCATTAATCAGCGTCGCACCACCTTCGCCACCGGCAGTGTAGTTTTTGGTTTCGTGGAAACTGAAACAGCCGATATGGCCGATAGTGCCGAGCGCTTTGCCTTTGTAGGTCGACATCACACCCTGCGCGGCATCTTCTACCACAAACAGTCGATGCTTTTCGGCCAGCGCCATGATGGTGTCCATTTCACAGGCCACACCGGCGTAATGCACGGGCACAATCACTTTGGTTTTGTCAGTGATGGCGGCTTCAATCAGGGTTTCGTCGATATTCATCGTGTCCGGGCGAATATCGACAAACACGATTTTCGCGCCACGCAGCACAAATGCATTGGCGGTGGAAACAAAGGTGAAGCTCGGCATAATAACTTCGTCGCCGGGCTGGATATCGAGCAGCAGGGCAGCCATCTCAAGAGAAGCTGTACAGGACGGCGTCAGCAACACTTTCGGGCAGTGAAAACGTTGCTCGAACCATTGCTGGCAGCGCAGGGTAAAACCGCCGTCGCCGCATAATTTGCCGCTGCTCATCGCCTCACGCATGAAATCAATTTCAGTACCCACGATCGGAGGCGCATTAAAAGGGATCATTGTTTCACCTGTAAAGCCAGTATGCCATGCGGGTGATTTTGCCACCGCTGGCGAGATAAAGGTTTAAGGCCGCGAGATTGCCGGATTGAGTGGCGACATGTAAACGCGACACTCCCTGTTCAGCACACCACTGTTTCGCAGCCGCCATTAATTTCCTGCCCGCTCCCCGCCCCTGATATTCAGGTCTGACGGCAAGCAGGCCAATTCTTGCTTCTTCCGGCGAGAGCCGTCGGAGCGTAACAAAACCCAGTTCGTTGCCCTCTTCATCATCGCCCCACAGGCAG
The DNA here is from genome assembly GCA_013457415.1 of Enterobacteriaceae bacterium Kacie_13. NCBI lineage: Bacteria > Pseudomonadati > Pseudomonadota > Gammaproteobacteria > Enterobacterales > Enterobacteriaceae > Enterobacteriaceae bacterium Kacie_13. The sequence continues at coordinate 231,345 of CP045665.1, read as the reverse complement.
AGATGATCGAAGGTGCCAAGTACAGCTTTCTCCGCCCACATTGCGTAGAAACGCGCGCTGTCCTGCGGGTGATACCAGGGCGCACGAAAACGGCTGAACCGGAATGCCTGTCGGGCGATATTCGCCACATCGGCAATCTCCTCCGGCACGGCCAGACGCCCGGCAGCAAGCCCGGTGTCCTGCGGATTGATCGCCACACAGACGTCGGTTTCACCTTCCGCCAGCCGGAAACCCAGCGTCGAAAGGGCATCCAGCGTATCCATCAGATGGGCGTCCACTTTCGCCTGCACCAGTGCATACGGCGCAAAATCCTGTGGCGTCACTTCAGGCGCGGCGACATCGAGCGTCAGCTTCGCGCTCTGCAACTGGAAGAATTCACTCTCCCAGCGGAGGAAATCAACTTTGCCGCGCAGACTTATCGCCATACACCCTTGGTATCCACGATCCATGACTGCTCAACCTGCGCGGCGGGGATCGCTTTAAAGGGAGCATGATCGACCAGCATCACCAGCAGATCGGCGTTTTTCAGTGCATCATCCAGCGCATGTAACGTCACTTTGTCAGCAAGTGAAGCAGGCAACTGGTGAACGTTAGGCTCGACAGCCCAGGTTTCACCGGCGTGCCAGTCGGCGATAAGATGCGTGACTTCAACCGCCGGACTTTCGCGCAGGTCATCAATATTCTGTTTAAACGCCAGACCAAAGCAGGCGATTTTGACATCGGCAGCGCGTTTGCCGGTCGTGGTCAGGCAATCTGCCAGCGCCGCTTTCACGCGATCGACCACCCAATGCGGCTTACTGTCGTTCACTTCCCGCGCTGTGCGGATAATGCGTGCCAGCTCCGGGTTTTGCGCGACGATAAACCATGGGTCGACGGCGATACAGTGACCTCCTACGCCCGGTCCCGGCTGCAAAATATTCACGCGAGGATGGCGGTTCGCCAGGCTTATCAGCTCCCACACGTTGATGCCCTGCGCATCGCAAATCAGCGACAACTCATTGGCAAACGCTATGTTCACGTCGCGGAAACTGTTCTCGGTCAGCTTGCACATTTCAGCAGTGCGGGAGTTGGTGACGACGCACTCGCCTTTGAGGAAAATGTTGTAAAGCTCGCTCGCACGCTGCGAACACACCGCCGTCATGCCGCCGATGACGCGGTCATTTTTAATCAGCTCGGCCATCACCTGGCCCGGCAAAACGCGCTCCGGGCAGTAAGCGATGTTGATCTCTGCCTGCTCGCCCACCTGCTGCGGGAAGGTCAGATCGGTACGCACTTCTGCCAGCAACGCGGCCATTTTCTCGGTCGCACCAACGGGTGAAGTCGATTCCAGGATGATCAAATCGCCTTTTTTGAGCACCGGCGCCAGAGAAAGTGCGGCGGATTCGACAAATTTCATGTCTGGCAGATGATCGCCTTTGAAGGGCGTGGGTACGGCAATCAGGAAAGCGTCTGCGGGTTCCGGTGTGGTCACGGCGCGCAGGAATCCGTCTTCGACGGCCTGCTTCACCAGCAGATCAAGATCGGGTTCGACAATATGAATTGCCCCGCGGTTAATGGTGTCGACCGCGTGCTGATTGATGTCCACGCCGACCACTTTTTTCTGGTGCGAAGCAAACGCGGCGGCAGTAGGCAGACCGATGTAACCCAGTCCGATAACAGAGATCGTATTAAAACTCATTGTGATACCCAATGATTTTTCAGTGCTTCAAGAATAGAGTGACACGCATGACCGTCACCGTAAGGATTGTGTGCCCGGCTCATGCTGTTGTATTCATTTTCATCCGTCAGAAGGCGGTTCACTTCTTCCACAATTCTGGCGGGATCCGTTCCGACCAGCCTGACCGTTTTGGCCTCGACGGCTTCCGGGCGCTCCGTGGTTTCACGCATCACCAGCACCGGTTTGCCCAGCGACGGCGCTTCTTCCTGCACGCCACCAGAATCGGTGAGGATGAGATAGGCCTTATCCATCAGATAGACAAACGGCAGATAATCCTGTGGATCGATAAGCACAATGTTATCAATACCATGCAGAATACGGTTTACCGGCTCACTGACGTTAGGATTGAGGTGAACCGGATAAACGATTTGTACATCAGGATGCTGGCGGGCGATATCGGCCAGCGCGGAGCAAATCCGCTCAAACCCGCCGCCAAAGCTCTCGCGACGATGGCCGGTAACCAGAATCAGTTTTTTGTCGCCATCGAGGAAGGGGTAATTTGCCGCCAGCTGTTGCGCCAGAGAGGTATCGACGCTAAAGCGATCCCTGACCCACAGTAAAGCATCAATCACCGTATTGCCGGTGACGTAAATTCCTTTAGCAGGAATATTTTCCTTCAGCAAATTCGCGCGGGCATTTTCGGTCGGTGCAAAATGCCACGTAGCCAGATGCCCCGTCAGCAGACGGTTAGCTTCTTCCGGCCACGGCGAGGCAAGATCACCGGTACGTAATCCGGCTTCAACGTGACCGACCGGGATCTGATGATAAAACGCTGCCAGACTGGCTGACAGCGTAGTCGTCGTATCGCCATGAACCAGGACGACGTCCGGTTTGAAATCATCCAGCACGGGTTTCAGCCCGGCCAGAATGCGACAGGTAATTTCAGTCAGACCTTGCCCCGGCTTCATGATGTCGAGGTCATAATCGGGTGAAATTTCAAACAAACGCAGTACCTGATCGAGCATTTCGCGGTGCTGCGCCGTGACACAAACTCTGGATTCAAATGCCGCATCCTGCGACAAAGCATGCACCAGCGGCGCCATTTTTATGGCTTCCGGACGGGTGCCGAAAATCGTCAACACTTTCACAATGTGTTTCTCTTATTTTTACGACGCGTCAGGGCAACGCCCGCCCCGATTAAACCACCGACAACACCCCACATGATCATTAAGAATACGCGGCGCGGGCTGTCACGTTTTACAGGTTCTTCAGGCGTTCTGAGATAACGGTAAGTCTGAAACTTTGCGGTCAGCGTCGGGCCGACATTTAGCGTAGAAAGCATCGCGCGATTCTGATCATACTCCAGATCGTACCCCGGACCGGAAGCTTGTAGCAGTTCCAGACGCGCTTTCAACATCGGGACGCCTAACAGGAACATGTCGGAGTCCGGCAATTCTTCGGCTGGCGTATCCGTCACACTCTTATTGATATTCTGCTGCTGGGCGATTTTAAGCGCCTGCTCGGTATTGTTCGCAGTACGCTTGAAAATAGCCTGAGCAACTTCCTCCTGACGCTTCACCTGCGCTTTCATCGACTGCGTACGCGCAGCCCATGCGCCCTGAAGTTCATCATAGAGATGTTGTGAGGCACGGGCGCTGGCGAAATTCACGTACTGGCGCAATAACTTATTGGCATCGACGGAGTTATCTGCGGTCAGTTTAACGATGTCGTTTGGGACTTTCAGGCCATCACGCGGGGTGAACTGAATGTCGTTAACGAGATCATCAAGCAAGACAGCATCTGCACGCGCATCGCCTTCCTGATGTTGTTTGTAATAGGGCGATTGCAGCCAAAAATCGCGGCGGGTGTCGTAGGCCGCCAGCTGCATCACAAATTCGTTATAGGATTCATCAGAAATCGGCGGGCGGCTGGAGTCCGTCTGCGGCGCATTGCGCATATCCAGATTGCGCAGGAACTGCGCCTGAGAGAAATAGGACGACAAGTTGTTCACCGTCGGACGATCGGTGATCGCGGTGGCACTCCATTCCTGCTTCATCAGATAGGACGAACCGAGCGCCACGAGAGCGAAGAGGATCCCCAGACCCGCAATCCAGAACTTACCGTTCCATAAAGTGCAGCAAAGGCCGCGGATATCGAGTTCATTTTCGATGGCGCGTTCATTCTGGTTACTTGTCATTTCTGATTTATCCACAGCCAGTAAGCCTCGGGTTATAAATATTAGTGAACGGTGGAGCGGCGCAAACGCCTTTTTACCCGTTTAATAAACCGTGCAACCCGCCAGGCGCGTTTAATACACACGCCATAAAGCAGGAACGCGAAGAAAAATAATACTAACATCAGCCATTCAGGCACCAGCGGCAGATGCTCCCCAATGACGCCAATTGCCGCCAGCAACGCCGCGGCGACGGTGATCAAAACAAATGCCTGGCGGGAAGTAAAACCGGCACGCATGATCAAATGATGAATATGCTGTCGGTCAGCCGAGAACGGACTCAGCCCTTTGCGCAGACGACGGTACATAATAGCAATCATATCCATCAGAGGGATGGCGATAAGCCAAAGGGCGGTAACCGGATTCATCGGATGCGACTCACCCTGTGTACTTTGCAACAGGATCCAAATCACCGTGAAGCCAATCAGCGTACTGCCAGCATCGCCCATGAAGACTTTGTAGCGGCGACCAAGAATGCCCAGATTGAGAAGAATATAAGGCAGCGTGGCCGCAATCATTGCGAAGCACCACAGTGCCAGATCCATGTGACCACTGTCGTACATGATGATGCCCATCGCACCGAAGCTCACACAGGAAAGCCCGCCTAACAGGCCGTCAATACCATCAACCATATTGAAAGCATTAATTGCAGCCCAGACGGCGAAAAGCGTGAAGAGATAGCCAAACGGCCCGAGCACCATTTCCCAGGGACCAATCAGGTGACCAAGATTACGCAATGTCAGATTAGCGAAACTCATCATGGCGACGGCAACACCGGCTTGTACCAGTGCGCGAATTTTTACACTGATGTCATAGCGATCATCGAGCGCCCCAACCAGCACCAGTAATCCTGCGCAGATGAGATAAAGTTGACCGTGGGGAATGCGGTAGTCGGTGATGAGAAAGGCATAGCACATTCCGGCGTAAACGGAGATGCCGCCGACCAGCGGTACCAGACCCTGATGGCGCTTGCGGAAATTAGGTTTATCGACCAGACCAATTTTGGTCGCTACCTTTCTTGCAACAAGTAAAAACAGGAATGAAAATAAGAAAACAATGACGAGTTCAGTACTCATAGTGAGTAGGTTCACAGTTAAGAGATCTCTGCAAAAATAAGGTGCGTGGAATTGAGCACAAGAACATCATAAACCTCACAGCCTTACATCTAATCCCAGGGTGACAGTTATGGTTTTGTCTCAGGCAATACCTTATCTGTTGCCCTTTCTTTATGTTATCAGGGAGTCCGTCGACAAAATAAAGAAAGGGCAATGGAAAAGCCATCAGCTATTATCCGAATAAACTGACTGTTTCTCCTAAGTCGCATAATGGTAGCGACCAAAAGCAAAAAACGCCACGGCTTAGCGTGGCGTTAGCTGACTTTTACACCAAATTACGAACGTTTCATCATATCGAAGAAGTCGTCATTGGTTTTGGTCATGGCAAGCTTGTTGATGAGGAATTCCATTGCATCAATCTCACCCATTGGATGGATGATTTTGCGCAGGATCCACATTTTTTGCAGCTCTTCAGACGTGGTCAACAGCTCTTCTTTACGCGTACCAGAACGGTTGTAGTCGATAGCAGGGAATACGCGCTTCTCAGCGATTTTACGCGCCAGATGCAGTTCCATGTTGCCGGTACCTTTAAATTCTTCATAGATAACTTCATCCATTTTAGAACCGGTATCGACCAGCGCGGTCGCGATAATGGTCAGGCTTCCGCCCTCTTCGACGTTACGTGCTGCACCGAAGAAACGTTTTGGACGGTGTAAGGCGTTCGCATCCACACCACCGGTCAGGACTTTACCTGATGCCGGAACCACGGTGTTATAGGCACGTGCCAGACGGGTGATGGAGTCGAGCAGGATGATGACGTCTTTCTTATGCTCAACCAGGCGTTTCGCTTTTTCGATAACCATTTCGGCTACCTGAACGTGGCGGGAAGCCGGTTCGTCAAAGGTGGACGCGATCACTTCGCCTTTCACCAGACGTTGCATCTCAGTCACTTCTTCCGGACGTTCATCAATCAGCAGAACCATCAACACGCAGTCAGGATGGTTGTACGCAATGCTGGTTGCAATATTTTGCAGCAGCATGGTTTTACCGGCTTTCGGCGGTGCCACAATCAGACCACGTTGACCACGGCCAATTGGGGAAGCCAGATCCAGTACGCGAGCGGTCAAATCTTCGGTTGAACCATTACCACGTTCCATGCGCAGACGAGAGTTTGCGTGCAGAGGGGTTAAGTTTTCAAACAGGATTTTGTTGCGGGCGTTTTCAGGTTTGTCGAAGTTAACTTCATTAACTTTCAACAGGGCAAAATAACGTTCACCTTCTTTAGGTGGGCGGATTTTACCGGAGATAGTGTCGCCAGTGCGAAGGTTGAAGCGGCGGATTTGGCTGGGAGATACGTAGATGTCGTCGGGGCCTGCGAGGTAGGAACTGTCTCCGGAGCGGAGGAAACCAAATCCATCCTGCAATATCTCCAGTACGCCATCACCGAAGATGTCTTCTCCGCTTTTAGCATGCTGCTTCAATATTGAAAAGATAATGTCTTGCTTGCGCATGCGGGCCTGGTTTTCCAGTCCCATATTTTCGCCGAGTGCAATCAGGTCAGAGACCGGCGTATTCTTTAATTCGGTAAGATTCATAATGGTGGGTTCTTAAACTCGGGGTATGTCTCGAACATCTGTCGTGAATGGGTATGGCAGGGTCATCCGTGCCTGTTTGTGTAGAACAACACTCAAATAACAGCTTAAAAATCCAGCCGATGGCAGTCGCCAGCGGGCGATTCTAGAGGGGCAAACTGATATTGAGGTGTCTTAAAGCCGATTTTTTCAAAACCGTTAGATGGTCAAGTACAGTGCCAGTTCAATATAATTTTTATTCAAAGAAACTATCAGGCAGATGTTTTTGACACAACAGAGTAAAACGTAAGAATCAAACTACAGGTAAGCTCTATTTGCAGTAAGCGTAAACTTAGCACGCTTCGTGACAGGCGTCTAGCGGACATTGTGAAAAACACGGCAGCCCGCTAAACACCTGGTCTGGGTCATCCCGACCGCTTACAGATTAGCTGTTAAGAACTCTTTCAGCTGACCTTTCGAGAGTGCGCCAACTTTAGTTGCTGCGACTTCGCCGCCTTTAAATAACAGCAGGGTAGGAATACCACGGATGCCGTATTTAGGTGCAGTACCTGGGTTTTCATCAATGTTCAACTTCGCGATGGTCAGCTTGCCTTCGAACTCTGTGGCAATTTCATCGAGAATCGGAGCGATCATCTTGCAAGGACCACACCACTCTGCCCAGAAATCGACCAGCACCAGCCCTTCGGCTTTCAATACGTCGTTGTCGAAACTGTCATCGGTCAGGTGAATAATTTTATCGCTCATGTTCTACTCCAAAGGATTATCTTTACCTTGTTGATGTAGCATTAACCAACATTAGGTTGACTTTATTTCACCGGATACGCTTTCGTAAAGCAATAGTTAGCTGATATTCTACCACACTATGAGCAAAACACACTTGACCGAAAAGAAGTTTTCCGACTTCGCCCTGCACCCGCTTGCAGTAGAAGCCCTTGAAAAGAAAGGGTTCCATTACTGCACACCTATCCAGGCATTAGCTTTGCCAATCACGCTCGCTGGGCGTGATGTTGCAGGTCAGGCGCAAACCGGTACCGGCAAGACGCTGGCTTTTCTAGCGTCTACTTTCCATTATCTGCTTTCTCACCCCGCTGCGGAAGGTCGTAAGACCAACCAACCGCGTGCCTTGATCATGGCACCGACGCGTGAACTGGCTGTGCAGATCCACTCTGATGCCGAAGCATTGTCCGAGTCTACCGGCCTGAAATTAGGTCTGGCATACGGCGGCGATGGTTACGACAAACAGCTTAAAGTGCTGGAAAGCGGCGTGGATATCCTCATTGGAACCACTGGCCGTTTAATCGATTATGCAAAACAGAACCACATCGACCTGGGCGCGATTCAGGTGGTGGTACTGGATGAAGCAGACCGCATGTTCGATCTGGGCTTCATAAAAGATATCCGTTGGATTTTCCGCCGGATGCCGCCTGCAACTCAACGCCTGAACATGCTGTTCTCGGCAACACTTTCCTGGCGTGTCAAAGAGCTGGCGTTCGAAAACATGAATAATGCCGAGTCGATTGAGATCGAACCGGAACAAAAAACCGGTCACCGTATTCAGGAAGAGCTGTTTTACCCTTCCAATGAAGAAAAGATGCGCCTGTTACAGACGCTGATTGAAGAAGAATGGCCAGACCGCTGCATCATTTTCGCTAACACCAAGCACCGCTGTGAAGACGTCTGGGGCCACCTGGCTGCCGACGGACATCGCGTAGGTCTGCTGACCGGAGACGTTCCTCAGAAAAAACGCCTGCGCGTTCTGGAAGACTTCACAAAAGGCACGTTGGATATTCTGGTAGCGACTGACGTAGCGGCACGCGGCTTGCACATTCCTGCCGTGACACACGTTTTCAACTATGACTTACCTGACGATTGTGAAGACTACGTTCACCGTATTGGCCGTACTGGCCGTGCTGGCCTGAGCGGTCACTCCATCAGTCTGGCGTGTGAAGAATATGCGCTGAACCTGACGGCAATCGAGACCTATACCGGCCACAGTATTCCGGTCAGCAAATACAGCAGCGAAGCACTGTTAACCGATTTGCCTGCTCCGAAACGTCTGGCACGTGCACGTACCGGCAACGGTCCGCGCCGTAACAGCAATTCGTCTTCGCGTCGCAGCAGCGCACCGCGTAGCAACCGTAAACGTCCGGGCTGATACCTTATGCTAAGCTCCACCTCACTCTACGCAGCAATCGATCTGGGCTCTAACAGCTTTCATATGCTGGTTGTTCGTGAGGTGGCAGGCAGTATCCAGACCCTCGCCAGAATAAAGCGCAAAGTGCGGCTGGCAGCAGGTTTGGATAAGCAAAACCTGCTTTCTCAGGAAGCGATGCAACGCGGCTGGCAATGTCTGAAATTGTTCTCTGAACGATTGCAGGATATCCCGCGGGAACAAATCCGTGTGGTAGCGACAGCCACCCTACGGCTTGCCAGCAACGCCGAGGAGTTTCTCGGTAAAGCGCAGGACATTCTTGGCTGCCCGATTCAGGTCATCGCCGGTGAAGAAGAAGCCCGTCTGATTTATCACGGTGTCGCCCATACCACGGGTGGCCCGGATAAGCGTCTGGTGGTCGATATTGGCGGCGGCAGTACCGAGTTAGTGACTGGCGTTGGCGCACAGGCGACCACGCTGTTCAGTTTGCCGATGGGCTGCGTCACGTGGCTTGAGCGATATTTTAGCGATCGTAATCTGGCGAAGGAAAACTTCGATCAGGCCGAACAGGCCGCGATCGACATGATTCTGCCCGTGGCGCCGGATCTTATCGCTAAAGGCTGGCAGATTTGTGTCGGCGCATCCGGTACGGTACAGGCATTGCAGGAAATCATGGTGGCGCAGGGTATGGACGAGCGCATCACGTTGCCGAAACTTCAGCAGCTGAAACAGCGCGCGATTCAGTGCGGCAAACTGGAAGAGCTGGAAATTGAAGGTCTGACGCTTGAACGTGCGCTGGTTTTTCCAAGCGGACTGTCGATTCTCATCGCCATCTTCAAAACCCTGAATATTGAAACCATGACACTGGCCGGTGGCGCACTGCGCGAAGGTCTGGTGTACGGGATGCTGCATCTGCCGATCGAACAGGATATCCGTCAGCGCACATTGCGTAATCTGCAACGCCGCTATTTGCTGGATAACGAACAGGCGCAACGGGTGGCACAGCTGGCCGAGAACTTCTCGATACAGGTGTCACAGGAATGGAAGCTGGATGCACGTGCCCGTGAGTTGCTTAACAGCGCCTGTTTGATTCACGAAATTGGTTTGAGTGTCGATTTCAAAAAAGCCCCGCAACACGCAGCCTATCTGATCCGTCATCTGGATTTACCAGGTTTCACGCCGGCACAGAAAAAACTGCTGGCGACGCTGTTGCAGAATCAAAATGGCACGCTTGATTTACCTCTGCTCAATGAGCAAAACGCCCTGCCGCCGCGTCTGGCGCAGCGCCTTTGCCGTATTCTGCGACTGGCGATTATTTTCGCCAGCCGTCGCCGTGACGACACATTGCCCGCCGTGCGTTTACGTGCGAATGATGATGAACTGAGTGTGATTGTGCCACAGGGCTGGCTGGAACAGCATCCGCTGCGCGCCGAAGAGTTAGAGCAGGAAAGCCACTGGCAAAGTTATGTGCACTGGCCACTGTTTGTGGAAGAACAGGTCTGATTTCCCTAAGGAATCAGTCAGTTATTAAGGCAGGGTTGATCCCCTGCCTTTTTTACATCGTAATCTTTCAGTTTCCGCCTTTGGCTTTCGCAAGCTGTTCGCGGATTTTCTCCAGATGGCTCTGCCCTTTCACCATCCTCTCCTGCGCACTCACTACCTTACGCTCGCTTTCCCATGCCAGATCGTCCTGCGGTAACTCCATCAGAAAACGACTCGGCTCGGGGCGAATTAACTCTCCGTACTGGCGACGTTCGCGGCACAGCGTGAAAGTCAGCTCTTTCTGCGCACGGGTAATGCCCACGTACGCAAGACGCCGCTCTTCATCCACATTATCTTCATCAATGCTGCTCTGGTGCGGCAATAAACCTTCTTCCATGCCAACCAGATAGACATACGGGAATTCCAGCCCCTTCGAGGCATGCAGCGTCATCAGCTGAACCTGATCCAGCTCTTCATCATTTTCCCCGCGCTCCATCATGTCGCGCAGGGTAAAGCGCGTGACCACTTGTGTGAGCGTCATCGGCTCATCCAGATCGGTGCCTTCAAGCATTTCGGTCATCCAGCTGAACAACTGATTGACGTTTTTCATGCGCATTTCCGCCGCTTTCGGGCTGGGGGAGGTTTCGAACAACCAGCTTTCATAATCGACGCCGTGAATCAAATCCCGCACGGCGGCTACCGGCTCGCGTTCGGCCAGATCGGAAATCGTGCCCATCCAGTGCGTGAAGCGTTGTAAGGATTCAAGCCCACGCCCAGTCAGCGACTGGCTCAGCCCCATATCGAAACTGGCTTTAAACAGTCCTTTGTTGCGTTGATTCGCCCACTCGCCGAGCTTCTGCAAGGTCGCTGCACCGATTTCGCGACGTGGCGTGTTGACGATGCGCAGGAACGCGCTGTCGTCGTCAGGGTTGGTTAAAACGCGCAGATAGGCGAGCAGATCTTTAATCTCTGGGCGAGAGAAGAACGATGTGCCGCCGGAAATCCGGTACGGGATACGGTTCTGCATTAGCATTTTTTCAAACAGGCGCGACTGATGGTTACCCCGGTACAAGATAGCGTAATCGCCATACTGCGTTTTGTTGATGAAGTGATGGGCAATCAGCTCGCCGACCACGCGCTCGGCTTCATGATCTTCATTATTGGCCGTTACCACTTTCAGCGATTCCCCGTAGGCCAGTTCAGAGAACAGACGCTTCTCGAAAACGTGCGGGTTATTGGCGATGAGGATATTGGCGGCTTTCAGAATGCGCTGCGTCGAGCGGTAGTTTTGCTCGAGTTTAACGACCTGTAATTGCGGGAAATCTTCTTTCAGCAGCACCAGATTTTGGGGGCGTGCACCGCGCCAGGAGTAGATTGACTGATCGTCATCGCCCACGACAGTAAACCGCGCACGGTTACCGACCAGCAGTTTCACCATCATGTACTGACTGGTATTGGTGTCCTGATATTCATCCACCAGCAGATAGCGCAGTTTGTTCTGCCAGCGTTCGCGCACTTCTTCATTTTTCTGCAACAGCAGCGTCGGCAGCAGGATGAGGTCATCGAAATCGAGGATGTTACAGGCGCGCATGTGGTCATGATAAAGGCTATAACAGTGTGCGAAGATCTGATCGCGTTCAGATCGCGCAAGACCGGCGGCATGAGACGGATCCACCAGATCGTTTTTCCAGTTTGAGATCGTCGAAACCAGCTGTTGTAGCAAGGTTTTGTCGTTTTCCAGCCACTTTTCGCTCAGCTCTTTGAGCAGCGCAAGCTGATCCTGATCGTCGAACAGGGAGAAATTAGACTTCATGCCCAACGCGGCGAATTCGCGCTTGATGATTTCAAGCCCTAGCGTATGGAACGTGGCAATCAATAAGCCGCGCGCTTCTTTGCGCCCCAGGGTTTGCCCAATACGCTCTTTCATTTCGCGCGCGGCTTTATTGGTGAAAGTGACTGCCGCAATATGGCGGGCCTGATAGCCACATTCGCGGATCAGGTGCGCGATTTTATTGGTAATTACCCTGGTTTTACCGGAGCCAGCACCCGCCAGAACCAGGCAGGGTCCGGTGACGAATTCGACGGCGTGTTGTTGGCTGGGGTTTAATCGCATGGCGTATTTTTGCTCACCTGGTAGACAAGGACGGCGATTGTAGCAGAAAGGTCGCCTGAGATTGACTGGCTTTACAGCGCAATTTCTCATCCCGGAACGCAGGCCGGATTCCACTCAGGTGGTTGCAGATGTTACATTACCCGTCTGGAAACACTCTCGCAAAAAAGGTCTTATCATGGCAAAAACTGCCGCAGCAATGCATATCCTGGTAAAGGAAGAAGCACAGGCACTTGATCTTCTGGAACAACTGAAGAACGGTGGCGATTTTGAGAAACTGGCTAAGAAGCACTCTACCTGCCCGTCAGGTAAGAAAGGCGGCCATTTAGGTGAATTCAAGCAAGGCGCAATGGTGCCGGCTTTCGATAAAGTGGTTTTCTCTGCGCCGCTGATCGAGCCACAAGGCCCGCTGCACACTCAGTTCGGTTATCACATCATTAAGATTTTGTACCGCAACTAAGTTCTGCCTCTGCCAGAACAAAAGAAAGGGCACCGCATTTTCATGCAGTGCCCTTTTTGATTCTATTTCAAGCCCAGCGGGTTTAGCTAATTAGCTGGCAACCGCGATACGTTTCATATCAGTCATGTAGCCACGCAGGGTGCGACCGATTGACTCGATTGGGTGGTTGCGGATAGCTTCGTTAACGTCACGCAACTGCGCATTATCAACCTGCGTTTCGGCAACAGATTTACCCAAATCACCCGCCTGCAGGGTGGTCATGAATTCTTTCAGCAACGGTACTGCGGCGTTAGCAAACAGGTAGTTACCGTATTCTGCGGTATCAGAGATAACCACGTTCATTTCGTACAGACGCTTACGCGCAACGGTGTTGGCGATCAACGGCAGTTCGTGCAGTGATTCATAGTAAGCAGATTCTTCAATGATGCCGGACGCCACCATAGTTTCGAAGGCCAGCTCAACGCCCGCTTTCACCATCGCAATCATCACAACACCGTGGTCGAAGTACTCCTGCTCGGAAATTTTACCGTCGAACTGTGGTGCGTTTTCGAACGCGGTTGCGCCCGTTTCTTCACGCCAGGTCAGCAGGTTTTTGTCATCATTCGCCCAGTCAGCCATCATGCCGCTGGAGAATTCACCAGAGATGATGTCGTCCATGTGTTTCTGGAACAGCGGCGCCATGATCTCTTTCAATTGTTCGGACAATGCATAAGCACGCAGTTTCGCCGGGTTAGACAGTCTGTCCATCATCAGCGTGATGCCGCCTTGTTTCAGTGCTTCGGTGATGGTTTCCCAGCCGAACTGCAGCAGTTTTTCTGCGTAAGCTTCATCAACGCCGTCAGCGACCAGTTTGTCGAAGCACAGCAGAGAACCGGCCTGCAACATACCGCACAGGATCGTCTGCTCGCCCATCAGGTCAGATTTTACTTCAGCAACGAAGGAAGATTGCAGAACGCCGGCACGATGGCCGCCGGTAGCCGCAGCCCAGGCTTTAGCAATCGCCATGCCTTCGCCTTTTGGATCGTTTTCCGGGTGAACGGCGATAAGCGTTGGAACACCGAAACCACGTTTGTATTCTTCGCGTACTTCAGTACCCGGACATTTCGGAGCAACCATCACAACGGTGATGTCTTTACGAATTTGCTCGCCTACTTCAACGATGTTGAAGCCATGAGAGTAACCCAGCGTCGCGCCGTCTTTCATCAGAGGTTGAACTGCTTTAACCACCGCGCTGTGTTGTTTGTCTGGGGTCAGGTTAACAACCAGATCCGCCTGCGGGATCAGTTCTTCGTAAGTGCCGACTTTAAAGCCGTTTTCTGTCGCTTTACGCCAAGAAGCACGCTTCTCAGCAATCGCTTCTGCACGCAGGGTGTATGACACATCCAGACCAGAATCACGCATATTCAGACCCTGGTTCAAACCTTGTGCGCCACAGCCCACAATCACCACTTTTTTACCTTTGAGGTAGCTGGCTTCGTCAGCGAATTCGTCGCGACCCATGAAGCGGCATTTGCCCAGTTGTGCCAGCTGCTGACGCAGGTTCAGTGTGTTGAAATAGTTAGCCATGTCTTGCTCCGTTCTTTCGAGGTAAGTGCTGTTATTTTTTGTTTCACCGTTAAACCGGTGAACGCCGTGAATTCACTATATGTCATGCGACACATTGCTTAAATTGATATATTACGAAGATGACATTGCAGAATCTGCAATACTCTTGTTTTGTCATCTGTGAAACCAAAGAGCCGGGTAATCTTTATGGACTTACGTGATCTGAAACTGTTTTTGCATCTGGCGGAAAGCCGCCATTTTGGCCGTTCGTCGAAGGCGATGCATGTCAGCCCGTCAACGCTGTCGCGCCAGATCCAACGGCTGGAGGAAGAACTTGGCCAGCCGCTATTTCAGCGTGACAACCGCACCGTGCAACTGACCAGCGCGGGCGAACAACTCAAAAACTTCGCCCAGCAGACGCTGCTGCACTACCAACAACTGCGCAACGGGCTGGATCAGCATGGTCCGACGCTGAGCGGCGAACTGCGTTTGTTCTGCTCGGTAACCGCGGCGTACAGCCATCTGCCGCCAATTCTTGACCGTTTTCGGGCGCAGCATCCGCTGGTCGAGATCAAACTGACCACCGGTGATGCCGCTGATGCGGTCGAAAAAGTACAATCCACCGAAGCGGATTTAGGCATCGCCGGTCATCCGGAAACATTGCCGGGCAGCGTCGATTTCACAAAAATCGGTGAAATCCCGATGATCCTGATTTCGCCTTCCCTACCCTGTGCGGTACGCACCCAGGCCAGCGAACCGCATCCCGACTGGTCGCAAATTCCGTTCATTCTTCCGGAACACGGTCCGGCGCGAAAACGCATCGACATTTGGTTCAAACGCAACCGCCTGAGCAACCCGCTGATTTACGCCACCGTTTCCGGGCATGAGGCGATTGTCTCGATGGTGGCGCTCGGCTGCGGCATCGCGCTTATCCCGTCGGTCGTCGTCGATAACAGTCCGGAATCCATTCGCAACCGCATTACGATTCTGGATAACGTCACGGTCGGCGCACCGCTGGAGCTGGGGGTCTGCGTGCAGAAAAAACGCCTGAACGAACCGCTGATCGATGCTTTCTGGCAGCTGCTCTGAATATTTCAGGTAATAAAAAACGGGACGCTTTTCAGGGTCCCGTTATATTTATTAACCCGCTAAGAAGAAGCGGAACGCCGGATTATCACTTTCGTTATGGCAGTCATAGCCCAACGCCTTCAGGTTCTGTTCGAACTCTGGCTCCTGTTCATTCAGCTCAAACGCGGCCAGCACCCGACCGAAATCGGTGCCGTGGCTGCGGTAATGGAACAACGAAATATTCCAGTGCGTGCCCAGCGTGTGCAGGAATTTCAGCAAAGCGCCCGGTGATTCGGGGAACTCAAAGCTGTAAAGCCGCTCGCGCAGAGGTTTGGTTGGACGCCCGCCCACCATATACCGCACATGAAGTTTCGCCATTTCATCATCAGAGAGATCCACTACCTGATAACCATCGCGGTTTAGCTCATCGATGATTTCCAGCCGCTCCGCGTGACCGCGCGTCAGACGTACGCCCACGAAGATGCAGGCGTTATCCGCATCAGCATAGCGGTAGTTGAACTCGGTCACCGAACGCCCACCCAGCAGCTGACAGAATTTCAGGAAGCTGCCTTTGCGTTCAGGAATGGTGACTGCCAGCAGTGCTTCACGCTGTTCGCCCAGCTCGCAACGTTCAGACACGTAACGTAAACCGTGGAAGTTGACGTTAGCGCCCGAAAGCACGTGCGCCAGACGTTCGCCCTGAATGTTGTGCTGCTGCACATACTTCTTCAGTCCGGCCAGCGCCAGCGCCCCGGAAGGCTCGGCAATAGCACGCACGTCTTCGAACAAATCTTTAACCGCAGCGCAAATGGCATCGCTGTCGACGGTGATCACGTCATCAAGATATTCACGGCACAGGCGGAAGGTTTCGTTACCGATACGCTTTACCGCCACACCTTCAGCGAACAGCCCTACGCGCGCCAGATCGACAGGTTCACCGGCGTCCAGCGCTGCACGCAGGCAGGCAGAATCTTCGGCTTCGACGCCAATCACTTTGATCTGCGGCATGAGCTGCTTAATCAATACCGCGACGCCCGCCGCCAGACCGCCGCCGCCTACCGGCACGAATACACGGTCGAGATGCGCATCCTGTTGCAGCAGCTCCATCGCCAGCGTGCCCTGCCCGGCGATCACCGCCGGATGGTCAAACGGCGGCACAAACGTCATTCCCTGCTGCTGCGAAAGCTCGATGGCTTTGCCTTTGGCCTCGTCGAAATTCGCACCAAACAGCAACACTTCACCACCGAAATTGCGCACCGCATCGACTTTGATATCCGCGGTCGCCACCGGCATCACAATAAGAGATTTAATGCCTTTTTTTGTGGCCGACAGGGCAACACCCTGGGCGTGGTTACCGGCCGAGGCCGTAATCACACCGCGGGCAGCCTGCTCTTCGGTCAGACTGGCTATCATGGAATACGCGCCGCGCAGTTTAAAACTGTGAACAGCCTGGCGGTCCTCCCTCTTTACCAAAATGGTATTACCCAGCCGGGAAGAGATCTTTTCCATGACCTGTAAAGGGGTCACCTGTGCGACTTCATATACCGGCGCACGCAGCACGGCGCGCAGATATTCAGCGCCGCACGGCTGGTCGGGCAAAGGTTGAGATACCGCCATGGCCTTTAGCCTCCCAGCTTAGACTTGTCGCGAACGGCGCCTTTATCGGCACTTGTCGCCAGCATGGCGTAAGCACGCAGCGCATAGGAGACTTCACGCACACGGTTCTTCGGCGTCCACGCCTGATCGCCACGAGCCTCTTCTGCGGCATGACGTGCTGCCAGTTCAGCTGCCGGAACGTCCAGCACCATGCTGCGATTTGGAATGTCGATGTCGATGAAGTCGCCATCCTCAACCAGCGCAATCATACCGCCGCTGCCTGCTTCAGGAGAAACGTGGCCGATTGACAGACCGGACGTGCCGCCAGAGAAACGACCGTCGGTTATCAGCGCGCACTCTTTGCCAAGCCCCATGGATTTCAGATAGGTAGTCGGATACAGCATTTCCTGCATCCCCGGCCCGCCTTTTGGCCCTTCGTAGCGGATAACCACGACGTCGCCCGAAACGACTTTGCCACCGAGGATCGCGCTCACGGCGTCGTCCTGACTTTCGTACACTTTGGCTGGACCGCGGAAGGTCAGGTTGGATTTATCCACGCCTGCGGTTTTCACGATACTGCCAGCCTCGGCGATATTGCCATACAGCACAGCCAGACCGCCTTCCAGACTAAAAGCATTTTCCAGCGAACGGATACAGCCTTCGGCGCGGTCATCATCCAGCGTGTCCCAGCGGCAATCCTGTGAGAATGCCTGCGTGGTGCGGATACCGGCCGGACCGGCGCGGAACATTTTCTTCACTGCTTCATCTTTGGTCAGCATGATGTCGTACTGATTCAGCGTTTCCGTCAGGGTCAGGCCAAGGATGTTTTTAACGTCGCGATTAAGCAGGTTCGCACGATCCAGTTCGCCCAGAATCGCCAGTACGCCACCGGCGCGGTGAACGTCTTCCATATGATATTTCGGCGTGCTCGGTGCCACTTTACACAGATGGGGTACAAGGCGTGACAGGCGATCGATATCGATCATATCGAATTCGATTCCGCCTTCCTGCGCGGCAGCAAGCAGATGCAGAACGGTGTTAGTCGAACCGCCCATCGCAATATCGAGCGTCATGGCATTTTCGAAAGCTGCTTTGCTGGCGATGTTACGTGGCAATGCGGTTTCGTCATCTTTTTCGTAATAACGCTTAGTCAGCTCAACAATGCGGCGACCGGCGTTCAGGAACAGCTCGCGGCGGTCGGCGTGCGTTGCCAGCAATGAACCGTTACCCGGCTGCGAAAGACCCAGCGCTTCGGTCAGACAGTTCATGGAGTTAGCAGTAAACATACCGGAACAAGAGCCGCAAGTCGGACAGGCAGAACGTTCGATCTGCTCGCTGTCGGCGTCGCTGACATTCGGGTTTGCGCCCTGGATCATGGCATCGACCAGGTCGAGCTTGATGATTTTGTCAGAAAGCTTGGTTTTACCAGCTTCCATCGGGCCGCCGGAAACGAAGATCACCGGGATATTCAGGCGCAATGAGGCCATCAGCATTCCCGGGGTGATTTTATCGCAGTTGGAAATACAGACCATGGCATCGGCGCAGTGCGCGTTCACCATATATTCCACAGAATCGGCGATCAGTTCGCGTGAAGGCAATGAATACAGCATGCCGCCGTGACCCATCGCGATACCATCATCCACGGCGATGGTGTTGAATTCTTTTGCCACGCCGCCTGACGCTTCGATTTGCTCAGCAACCAGTTTACCCAGATCGCGCAAGTGCACGTGGCCTGGTACGAACTGGGTAAAGGAGTTAACGACGGCAATAATGGGCTTACCGAAATCGTCATCGGTCATGCCGGTGGCCCGCCATAATGCGCGGGCGCCAGCCATGTTACGGCCATGAGTGGTGGTATGGGAACGGTACTTAGGCATGCTCAGTTCACTCCAAATCATTTCTGTTTAGCAGGCAGCAACATCGCCACCTGCATAATTCTTGTTCTTTAGATTACTGTGGGTTAATAGGATCTAACCATCCCCACTTGTCTTCGGTTTTGCCAGTGAACAGGCCGAAGAACGCATCCTGAATTTGTTTCGTGACCGGACCGCGTTTGCCGATACCGACCTGAATGCCGTCAACGCTGCGCACCGGAGTGATTTCAGCCGCAGTCCCGGACATGAAGACTTCATCAGCCAGATACAGAGATTCACGGGACAGAACCTGCTCGCGAACTTCCAGACCCATGTCTTTCGCCAGTTTAATGATTGCATCGCGGGTAATGCCCGGCAGTGCGGAAGAGGTAAACGGCGGAGTGAACAAGATACCTTCTTTCACTTCGAACAGGTTCTCGCCCGCGCCTTCAGAGACATAGCCGTGAATGTCCAGCGCGATCCCTTCCTGATAACCGTGGCGGCGCGCTTCGCTGCCGACCAGTAATGAGGACAGGTAGTTACCACCCGCTTTTGCGGCGGTAGGAATGGTATTGGCTGCAACACGGTTCCATGAGGAGACCATTGCGTCGATCCCCTGCTCCAGCGCTTCTTCGCCCAGATATGCGCCCCACGGGAAGGCGGCGATGATGACGTCAGTTTTGTAGCCATCCGGCGGGTTCACGCCCATACCGACATCACCCACGAAGACCAGCGGGCGGATATACGCGCTAACCAGATTATTTTTGCGCAGCGTTTCGCGGCAGGCTTCCATCAGCTCATCAACGCTCTGAGAAACCGGCATACGGTAGATTTTTGCGGAATCACGCAGACGCTGCATGTGTTCACGGTGGCGGAATACGACCGGGCCTTTATGGGAGTCGTAGCAACGCACACCTTCGAAAACAGAGGTGCCATAATGCAACGCATGTGACATCACGTGAACCTTGGCTTCAGCCCACGGAACCATCTCGCCATTGAACCAAATGTAATCAGCTTTCTTCGTCATTCTATTCGTCCCTATTACTCACGCATTCGCGCGTATTTGTTGTGATGTGTGTTGCTGGATCTCGACACAGGCGACATCCATAAGTTTGCGTAACTGTGAAGACAGTAAATCTACCGGCCGCTGGCTGGCAACGGTCAATTCGATATTTATATTTTCCGCATTGACCATCGGAGTCATGTTCATCGCACAGACCTGAAAACCACGGTGACGAACAACGCGTAATACACGCTCCAACATTTCGGGGCGGAAGCGGGCCTGGATTGAGACGTTATGCTGCATCATGACATTTTCTCCAACATGGTTTCGTTGCCTGCGCCTGGTGGCACCAGAGGCCAGACATTTTCATTTTCGTCGATGGAGACATGAAGCAAATAGGGGCCTTTGCTATTGAAAAAGGCATCCAGTGCGGCATCGACTTGGTCTTTACGGCTGATACGTTGGCCGGGAATATTGAATGCGCTGGCCAGCGTCACAAAATCGGGGTTATCAGAGAGGTTGGTTTCACTAAAGCGTCCATCGAAGAACAATTCCTGCCACTGTCGAACCATCCCTAACCGCTGGTTATCCAGCAGCAGGATTTTTACGGGCAACTGTTTTCGCTTAATGGTGCCCAGCTCCTGCACGTTCATCATGAACGAGCCATCGCCCGAAACGCAGATCACCATGTCATCAGGACGTGCAACCTGCGCACCTACGGCAGCAGGTACGCCGAAGCCCATCGTGCCCAGACCGCTGGAGGTGATGAAGTTTTCAGGACGCGTGAACTGCATGTGCTGCGCAGTCCACATCTGGTGCTGGCCGACATCGGTGGTCACCACGGTATTGGCATCTTTGCGATCGGAGATTTGTTTCAGCAGCAGCGGCGCGTAGATGGCTTCGCCCGGATGATCGTAGCGCCATTCACCCTGTGCTTTCAGCGTCATGACTTCGTCACGCCATGCGTTGATACTCAGCGGCTGTTGCAGCGCAAGTAACAACGCATTCAAATCTCCCTGCAACGCAACGTGTGCCTGACGCAGTTTGTTCAGCTCAGCCGGGTCGATATCCATATGGATAACGGCGGCGTGCGGTGCGAAGGTATTCAGCTTGCCGGTCACGCGGTCATCGAAACGCGCACCGACGGCGATCAGCAAGTCGGAAGACTGCACAGCCAGATTAGCCGCTTTGGTGCCGTGCATGCCCAGCATACCCAGATAACAGGGGTCGGTGGCATCTGGTGCACCCAGACCTTTCAGCGTAGCCACCGCTGGAATACCGGTGGTCGAGATGAATTCGCGTAATGCCGGAACCGCCTGGGCCATGCCAACGCCGCCGCCGATGTAGAGCATCGGTTTTTGCGCAGCGGCAATCATTGCGCGGGCTTGTTCCAGTTCAGCCACAGGATGTGGAAAGGATTCTTCGACGGCCAGCAGGTGTGGCGGCAATTCGCCGGTCGCCAGCTGGATGTCTTTCGGAATGTCGATCAGTACCGGGCCCGGACGGCCAGAGCTGGCAATGGCGAAGGCCTCAGCCATGATTTCCGGCAGCGCATCCAGTGATTCAACCAGGAAGCTATGCTTGGTACAGGCCAGAGATAAACCTAAAACGTCGATTTCCTGAAAGGCGTCAGTGCCGATAAACGCGGAACCGACCTGACCGGTGATTGCCACCAGCGGCACGGAATCCAGCAGCGCGTCAGCCAGACCGGTAATCAGGTTGGTAGCGCCGGGACCGGAAGTGGCGATACACACGCCGACTTTTCCAGTTGAACGGGCATAGCCGATGGCGGCCATTGCGGCACCTTGCTCGTGCCGGCACAACAGGTGTTCCACGCCGCCGTCATACAGTGCATCGTATACCGGCATGATTGCCCCGCCGGGATAACCAAACACCATATCTACCCCCTGCGCACGCAACGCTTGTACTACCCACTGTGCTCCGTTCATCCTTATTCTCCTGCCTTTTTGCGACAAGTGCAGAACATTATGCTGTTGCTCATTTTCCGACCTCGCTTCATTGTTCACTGAAATCACCGAACCAAAAAAAAACCCCGGACCTTTCGGTGCGGGGTTTCTTTTCAGGTTCAGGCTTGTTTAATAAGCCTTTCTTCGTCCAAGTGCAGCCCCGCACGGTGGGATAATAATCACCACCACGCGAATCACGACTAGGCTAACAACGAGGAGAAGGGCTTTCATTTTTCGGTTTCTATAATTCATATTGCGAACGATTGCCTACAGAGTTATCACAGTAATGCATTTAATGACAACATTTTTCTTGCGTTATTATTTGCGCACTGTTGCACAATCCGCCAAAAAAAATCTGGAAAATCAAACCTTAGCAGGTTGATCCGTCGCCTGATTATTTATTGCGCCTGTTATGGCTTTTCCGCGTGTATCCCGCCCAAACGCAACCAGTATAGAAATCACGATCGCCACCGTCCCGGCAACAATCGCCATCGCCAGACCGTAGTTATGTCCGTGACTTTCGGCGATGCTCGCCTGTAAAGTCGCGTTGACCGACGCCAGCAGGTTCCCAAGCTGATAAACGAATCCGGGCAGCACGGCACGAGTATTCGCAGGCACCAGTTCGGTTAAGTACGACGGCACCACGCCCCACGCGCCCTGCACCATAAACTGCATCAGGAATGCGCCCAGACCGATAGTCCAGGTTCCGCTGGAGAAGGCCCACAACGGGATCACCGGCAAAGAAAGCAACGCTGCGATAATAATGGCTTTTTTGCGCCCGATTTTCTCAGACAGCGTACCAAAGAAGATGCCGCCAATGATTGAAGCGATGGTGTAACCGATCGCAATCAGGCTGACCGTATGGGCATCAAAACCGTGCTGAACTTTCAGGAATGAAGGGTAAAGATCTTGCGTTCCGTGGCTGAAGAAATTGAATGCTGCCATCAGCACCACCAGATAGACACAGAGCTTCCAGTGCGATTTCAGCACCGGCAGCAACGCAGTGCTTTCCTTGCGTTCGCGGGCGGCGAGCCAGACTGGCGATTCCTGCACTTTGAACCAGATGAATGGCAACAGGAAAACGGGAACCGCGCCGATCACAAACATTCCGCGCCAGCCGACCAGTTCAGAGAACAGGCCGTAAACTACTGCTGCCAGCAGGTAACCAAACGGATAACCGGCCTGGAAAATCCCGGACATCATCCCGCGGGAACGGTCTGGAATGGTTTCCATCGCCAGTGATGACGCCACGCCCCAGACACCTCCCATCGCCACGCCGTATATCACACGCAGGATCAGGAAAACAGTCAGTGAAGGCGCAGCCGCCGTACATAATTCGAAAATGGAAAAGCAGGCAATGTTCACCATCAGCACCGGCTTACGTCCATATTTTTCCGCTGCCCGCCCGAATAACAATGCCCCTATTGGCCGTACCGCCAGTGTCAGCAAAATCGCCAGCGTCACCTCTTTGATATCGACCTGAAACGCCGTTGCTATATCACTGAGCAAAAAAACTAAAATGAAAAAATCGAAGGCGTCGAGGGTCCAGCTCAAGAAACTGGCAATAGCAACGTTTCGCTGCCGAGAAGTCCATCCAAACATGGGTGTATCCCTATTCCGGAAACATGTAGGCAATGCGCTCACGAGCCGATCCGGAAAATCCTCGGTGAGGCAGAGAGATGTTAATTAATAATGGGTGTTTGTTTATTTATTGTTAAATACAGCCAAATTAAACACCCCTGCCTCGCAAACCGGCAACTTAATTAGCCAGCTAATTTGTTTCCAGACACCTCAGGCTGTTAAAGAATGTTGCTGACTTTGCGAGTCATCGCACAGGTTTTTGATTTCACGGCGTAAATTTTAAAAATTTTTTACGCGATGCTGCGCAAGCTTATGATCTTTTTTCCGCTGCGATTGTGCATTCCGGCATGCTGGTGGCAGGAATTTTCATAGCAAAGGAAAAAGCATGTCATTAGCCGTGGTGTATACGCGCGCATCGCTCGGTGTTCAGGCACCCGAGGTTTCTGTCGAAGTGCATATCAGCAACGGTTTACCAGCACTGACGCTGGTCGGATTGCCAGAAACGACCGTCAAAGAGGCCAGAGATCGCGTGCGCAGCGCTATCATCAATTGCGGATTCGCCTTTCCTGCAAAGCGGATCACCGTCAATCTCGCCCCGGCAGATTTACCCAAAGAAGGCGGGAGATATGATTTGTCGATCGCGCTGGCGATTCTGGTGGCTTCTGAGCAGTTGCAGGGCGATAAGCTGGAGGCTTATGAGTTTTTGGGTGAGCTCGGGCTTTCTGGTGCGTTACGCAGCGTTAATGGCGCGATCCCGGCAGCACTTGAGGCGCAGAAAGAGGGACGGATACTGATTCTGCCGCAAAACAATCAGATGGAAATGACACTGCTCGATCCGGGGGTTGCGCAGATCGCCGGGCACCTGCTACAGGTTTGCGCTTTCCTGCAAGGCGAGGACAGCCTGCCGCTCATCGGCTATCCCGCAGAGCCGCCCGCACCTGTGCATCAGCCCGACATCGCGGAGATCATTGGTCAGGAGCAGTCCAAGCGTGCGCTGGAGGTCGCTGCAGCGGGCGGACATAACCTGCTGCTGATCGGTCCGCCGGGAACGGGGAAAACCATGCTCGCCAGCCGGTTGCCTGGATTGCTACCTCCCCTAAGCAATGAGGAAAAGCTGGAAACGGCTGCCATCGCCAGTCTGGTTTATAACCCGGAGGAAGACGGTGAATTTTCTCGCGTGCGGCCCTTTCGCGCACCACATCACAGTACGTCGATGAGCGCGCTGGTTGGCGGCGGCTCGTTGCCCAGACCGGGGGAGATTTCGCTGGCACACAACGGCGTGCTTTTTCTTGATGAACTGCCGGAGTTTCAGCGGCAGGTGTTAGATGCGCTGCGCCAGCCGATGGAGTCCGGCGAAATCACCATTTCCCGCGCCAGAGCGAAAGTGCGCTACCCGGCAAGAGCACAGCTGATCGCCGCCATGAATCCAAGCCCGACCGGGCATTATCAGGGCATCCATAACCGCACTCCGCCTCAGCAGGTTCTGCGTTATCTGGGCAGACTATCAGGCCCTTTTCTGGACAGATTCGATTTATCGATTGAAGTGCCACTTTTGCCTCCGGGGATCCTCAGCCAGCAAAACCATACGCCTGCCATCAGGGAGAGCAGTGCAACCGTGCGGGAACGGGTGCTGATTGCCAGAGACGTTCAGTTAAAACGCGCAGGAAAAATCAATGCGCATATGAACAGCAGTGAGGTGGAAACGTACTGTGTCTTATCAAAAGCAGATGCGGAATTTCTCGAAGAGGTACTGCATAAACTGGGATTATCGGTGAGAGCCTGGCACCGCATTCTGAAAGTCGCGAGAACGCTGGCCGATCTGGGGGGCAGTGAAGCCATTGAACGCAAACATATTGCGGAGGCGCTGAGCTATCGCAGCATGGATAGGCTATTGTTAACTCTGCATAAGAGTCTGGCATAAAAAACGGGGCATCGCCCCGTTTTATTAGTCGTCGCTTTCCGTGTAGTCTTCTACAGCGTCTGCCTGCGGTTTACCGCCGGACAACGTGTGGAATTTCTTCGGACGACGGGTGCGGATGATGTACTTGTTCCACACTTTTTCAGCTTCCGTTACCGGTTCGCGCGTTCCGCGGCAAACCTCAAGGAACAGCTTTTCTTCATCGTTTGCTGGCTCGCGTTTTCCCAAATCCAGTTCGTTAAAGGCAAAGCCGTAACGTTCTAGCATTTGCGCTTCTTTAATGGTGAAATCGCCATGCCGGGAGAACCCGCGAGGGTAATGTTTATTATCAAAAAAACGACTTGTCGTGGTGAAGCTTTCCGCCATCTGACACGCTCCTAATTCTCTCATGGTCGTGCTGTTATGGCGCGGAGTATTAGTTAGGCTTGACATTGTGTAAAACAAAACATTTAAATCTTAACGACAAAAATAATTGGAGATGGTTTTGGACACGGAATTACTGAAAACCTTTTTGGAGGTCAGTAGAACTCGCCACTTTGGTCGGGCAGCGGAATCGCTTTATCTGACGCAATCCGCTGTTAGCTTTCGTATCCGGCAACTGGAAACCCAACTTGGCGCAAATTTGTTCACCCGCCATCGAAATAATATCCGCTTAACGCCCGCAGGAGAGCGTCTGCTGCCTTACGCCGAGAATCTGATGTCTACCTGGCAATTGGCCAAAAAAGAGGTGATACGCTCGTTACAGCACACAGAATTGTCGATTGGTGCCACGGCCTCGCTATGGGAAGCGTATTTGACGCCGTGGATGCAGTCGCTCTACGTGCAACGTGATACCTTGCGGCTGGAAGCTCGCATCGCGCTGCGCCAGTCGCTGGTAAAGCAATTGCATGAAAGACAACTGGATTTGCTGATCACCACAGAGCCGCCAAAAATGGATGAGCTCTCAAGTCAGCTCCTGGGTAATTTCTCGTTACGACTTTTTTCATCGAAGAAAACAGTCAGAGGGGAACAATCGCCTTACGTGAAACTGGAATGGGGCGCCGATTTTCCTCAGCAGGAAAAGTTGCAAAACAGCGATCAGGAACCCGTTCTGACCACCACGTCAGCGCATCTGACGCGACAATTGCTGGAGCAGACGGGTGGCTGCGCTTTCTTGCCGTCACACTGGGCAAAAGAATATCCCCAGTTGGCAGCTCATGAAGAGATTCCACCGGTTATCCGCCCGCTGTACGCCGTGTGGTTGCAAAATAGCGATCAGCAGGTTCTGATCCGTCAGTTACTTAAAACGCCGCTGATCACCCATATTTGAGCCTTCCGGTTATCAGGTCGGCTCAGGGCGAGGATGCCGTGCTCTTCTGGCGGTCCAGAATGACCCCATGCCCTTCTGCAGGCCGATAAAGACAAACAGCAGAATACCCATGACAATTTTGGTCCACCACGAACTGAGTGTACCGTCGAAGGTGATGTAGGTTTGGATCAGGCCCTGAATCAGCACGCCGAAGAGGCTTCCAAGTACAGTCCCTATGCCGCCGCTCAGCAGCGTCCCCCCGATGACGACAGAAGCAATAGCATCCAGTTCTACACCACTGGCTGCCAGCGCGTATCCGGCTGAGGTATAGAGTGAAAACACGATGCCGGAAAGGACTGCCAGCGTGCTCGACAGCATGTAAATGTAAATCGTGGTGCGTCTCACCGGAACGCCCATCAGCGCCGCCGATAAGTTGCTGCCACCAACTGCATAGACGTTGTTCCCAAAGCGTGTCCGGTGCGCCAAAATAATCCCCACGAAAACGACCAGCAGCATGATTAACGCCAGCAGCGTGAAACGTCCCCCACCCGGTATTTTCCATGCGTAATTGGCCAGGAAATCATAAACCGGATGATTAATGGGCAGTGATTCTTCGGACACAATAAAACTCATCCCCCGAACGAAAAACATCCCCGCCAGCGTGATGATAAATGCCGGAAGTTTAAGCGTATCGATGATCCACCCCATCAGTGCACCGAACATCGCCCCCATCAGCAGGACAATCACAAAGGCATAGCCGGGCGCAACGCCGTAATCACCAATCAGTTTCGCCAGTAAAACGCCGGTAAAAGCAATGACTGAGCCTACCGACAAATCGATCCCGCCTGAGAGGATCACGAAGGTCATCCCGACGGCTACGATGCCGAGAAAGGCGTTATCTGTCAGTAAATCAAAGAAGACGCGCGTGGAGGCGAATCCGGGAAACTGGGTGAAGCAATAGCCATATCCGGCCAGAAACACCACGATAGTAATCAGCAGGGGCAGATTTCTTTTGAGCATTATCCCTTCCTCCGGAACAGATTACTGAGCGATACACGTGGCGACTGCACCACCAGTACGGCCAGTACCACCAACGCTTTGAGTACCAGATTAAACTCAGGTTTAAAACCGGAGAGCAGAATACCAGTATTCATGCCCTGAATGATGAGCGCACCGATAACCGAAAGAAGCAGATTAAACCGCCCTCCGAGCAATGAACCTCCACCAATGACAACCGCAAGAATCGCATCCAGTTCCAGCCATAAACCGGCGTTATTGGCATCAGCGCCACGAATATCCGCCGTGACGATTACACCCGCAACAGCCGCGCAGATCCCGCAAATCACGTAAGTAGAAATCAGCACCAGACGCGCATTCACGCCGGCATTGTAGGCCGAGCGGATATTGATCCCTACGGATTCAATAAACAGCCCCAGCGCAGTTTTACGTGTCAGAGCCCACACCATAACCAACATTACGACCACAATGATCACCGGCATCGGCAGATAAAACAGGGAACCGCTGCCAAACTGCGATAAACCATTATGTTCGAACGTGACGATTTGTCCTTCGGTGATGAGCTGAGCGATACCGCGACCGGCGACCATCAGCATCAGCGTCGCGACGATCGGTTGAATCTGCAGCACGGCGACCAGAAAACCATTCCACAGGCCGCAAACCGCACCTACACCGACGGAAGCCAGCAGCACCATCGCCAACGGATAACCCTGCACCGTCATGGTGGCCGCCGTTGCTCCGGCAATTGCCATCACGGCGCCAACCGAGAGATCAATACCGCCGGTCGCAATGACCAGCGTCATGCCCAGAGCCAGCAAAGCCACCGGCGCGCCACGGTTAAAGATATCCACCAGACTGCCAAATAGCCGGCCATCCTGAATATGAATTGAGAAAAAGCCCGGCGCGACCAGGCTATCGATCAGTAAAATGGCAATGAATGCCCCGATTTGCGTAGCACCCTTCGGAAAAACCCATCGAACTTTGCGCGGTGATCCTGTCATCGGCAGACTCCTGTTACTCATCGATATCCCCTCATTGTGCCGCGATGGCTTTCATAATGGCTGGCACGGAGATTTCAGCCTGCTCAATTTCGGCAACATGACGGCGATCGCGTAACACCACGATACGGTCGGCATAACCCGATAGCTCTTCCAGTTCAGACGAAATCACCAGCAAAGCCAGCCCTTCATCGCACAGTTTTTCAATCAGACGAATGATTTCAGCATGCGCGCCAACATCAATGCCGCGGGTCGGTTCATCAAGGATGAGAAAGCGAGGATTGGTGGCCAGCCAGCGTGATAACAGGACTTTTTGCTGATTCCCACCGGAAAGATATTGGATTTCCTGCTCGGTGCCGGGTGTGCGGATGCCGAGGAGTTTGATAAATTTTTCTGAGATTTGATGCTGCTCTTTCATCGGCAGAGGCCGTAACCAGCCGCGCTGTGCCTGAAGGGCCAGAATGATGTTCTCACGGACGGTGGCGGCACCGATAATTCCATCGGTCTTGCGATCCTCAGGACAGTAACCAAATCCAAGTTTAGCCGCTTTACGCGGCGTCCTGATGATCTCTTCCTTGCCATCAACCCGTGCTTTGCCACTGTCATGACCTTTGATGCCGAAAATCAACTGCGCGGTTTCAGTACGTCCCGAACCCAACAATCCGGCCAGCCCGACAATTTCACCACGGCGGACTTTCAGGTCGAAATTCTCGACCACGCCACGGCGACCATAATCCTTAAAATCTACCAGCGGTTCACCACTGACATTTCGGTGTTCGGTACGTTTAAGCAGACTCTCATCAAAGCTGTGTCCCAGCATCATCGGCACAAGATCGATACGTGGCAAATCTACTGTGCACTCTGAACCCACTCGTTTGCCGTTTCGCAGCACCGTAATGCGGTCGCTGATGCGGTAGACCTGATCGAGGAAATGGGTCACGAAAATCATCCCAACGCCTTTGTTACGTAGCTGCACGAGAATATCCAGCAGCATACTGACTTCTTTAGCATCGAGACTGGCGGTAGGTTCGTCGAGGATTAATACCTGGGCAGAAAGGTCGACGGCTCGAGCAATCGCCACGATTTGCTGGATGGCAATGGAATAGGTTGAAAGCGGCTGGCTGACATCGAGATGTAATCCGTAGCCTCGCAGAAGCAAATCTGCCTGTTTTTCCATTTTTCGCTGATTCACCAGACCAAAACGAGTAGGTTCGCGTCCTATAAAGAGATTAGCCGCAACGGAAATATTGGGCAGGAGATTCACTTCCTGATAAACCGTACCAATCCCCAGCGACTGTGCATGAGCCGTATTGACGGGCTCGATGGGATTACCATTCAAAAATACCTGCCCGGCAGAGCGTTTATATACCCCGGTCAGGGCTTTAATCATTGTGGACTTACCGGCACCGTTCTCGCCTAAAAGAGCCACGATCTCACCACGTTCGAGGGTAAAATCGACATTTTCCAGCGCCTTAACGCCGGGGAATTCTACTGAGAGGCCGCGCACATCAAGCAGCACTGATGAACCTGGATTATCCGTCACGTCACTACTCCTGCTGCATCCGCTACCGGCGGAATGGGAATAATTTTCACCGGCCTGCCTGTGAGACAGGCCGGTAAAATCGGCTTAATAACCCATGTCTTTTTTCATGTCATATTCTTTCTGAGCCATGTCCGGCAGGATCAGCGCAGACTGTGTCTGAATAAATTTCTTCGGCTGAGTTCCGTCTTTTTTCATGGCAATCAACGCATCAAATGCCGGGCCAGCCATATTCGGCGTCAGCTCAACGGAAGCATTCGCTTCACCATTCAGCATGGCTTTGTAGATGTCGGGGACCCCATCAATTGAAACGATTTTTATCTGCGAACCCGGTTTCAGACCGGCTTCTTTGATAGCCTGAATAGCACCGATCGCCATATCATCGTTATGTGCGTAGACGGCACAAATGTTCTTACCGTTTTGCTCAGCCTTGATGAAACTCTCCATGACCTCCTTACCTTTACTGCGGGTAAAGTCACCGGATTGTGAACGAATGATTTTGACATTTGGCGCTGCTTTCAGGGCGTCAGCAAAACCTTTTTTTCGGTTTAACGCGACGCTCGCGCCAACGGTTCCCTGAAGTTCGACTACGTTACAAGGCTTGCCGGCCACATCTTTCACCAGCCAGTCACCGGCAACTTTACCTTCATACACGCTGTCAGATGCCACAGCTGCGGTATAGAGGGATGGATCGCTGACTTCAATAGTGCGGTCTAACAGGAATACAGGGATCTTCGCCTCTTTGGCTTCGGTCAGAACGGGAGCCCAACCGGTTGCGACAACCGGCGCAATAAAGATGGCGTCGACACCTTGCGCAATGAATGAACGGATAGCTTTGATTTGGTTCTCTTGTTTTTGCTGAGCATCGGCAATTTTTAGTGTGATCCCGCGTTTTTCAGCCTCAGATTTAGACACCTTAGTCTCTGCTGAACGCCAACCAGACTCTGAGCCGATCTGAGAAAAACCCACAACTAGCGGAGCTGCCTGAGCCGCGCCACAAAGTGCTGTTGCCACTGCTGCTGCCACAAATAAACGTTTGTACATATTTCTTTCCTCGCGTGTAGTCTGAGCTACTTTTTGTTATGACTCGTAGGGTACGGCCAGAACATTCACCGGACATACGTCTTCGCCCATCACGATAATGACGTCGCAAAAAGAGCGAAAAAAGTAATGCCCGGTTCTGGTTGTCGTCATAGGACGATGATTAGGTTTAGTACACAGAGAAAAAGGGAGCATGAGCGGGGTCACATACGGGAATAACAATCATTTAGTGCATGTATTTAGCCAAAATATAACCAGAAATAACCCGGAAAATAGAAAGAATGGAGCTGGAATGATGAAAAAAGAAGCAGGGAAAGGATCAGTGGTGACGATTAATTGCGCTAAGGAGAGAGAATTACAGGATCTAAAAATAAAAAAAAGCCCCTCGCTTTCGCGAAGGGCTCTTAAAATGGCAGGGGCGGAGAGACTCGAACTCGCGACACCCGGTTTTGGAGACCGGTGCTCTACCAACTGAGCTACGCCCCTAAATTACGCTTAATATTATGCCTGCTAAAATTAGCAGGCATAATATTTAATAATTGGCGGAACGGACGGGGCTCGAACCCGCGACCCCCTGCGTGACAGGCAGGTATTCTAACCAACTGAACTACCGCTCCACCGGTTCTTTCACTCGCGTCAGAAAACGTCTGATACAAGTTTGTTCCTGTTATTTTCCTTGTCAGGGGAAAAGGAACTAATTTGATGCCTGGCAGTTCCCTACTCTCGCATGGGGAGACCCCACACTACCATCGGCGCTACGGCGTTTCACTTCTGAGTTCGGCATGGGGTCAGGTGGGACCACCGCGCTACTGCCGCCAGGCAAATTCTGTTTCATCCATACCGCATTGTGCTATACACACCCCGCCGTACGAACCAATCTCGGAACATTCGCTGAAAATCTACTTCTCCACGCTCGCGCGCAGCTGAGTCTCTCTAAAAACACCTTTGGTGTTGTAAGGTTAAGCCTCTCGGGTCATTAGTACTGGTTAGCTCAATGCATCGCTGCACTTACACACCCAGCCTATCAACGTCTTAGTCTTAAACGTCCCTTCAGGTGGCTTAAAGCCACAGGGAAGACTCATCTCGAGGCAAGTTTCGCGCTTAGATGCTTTCAGCGCTTATCTTTTCCGCATTTAGCTACCGGGCAATGCCATTGGCATGACAACCCGAACACCAGTGATGCGTCCACTCCGGTCCTCTCGTACTAGGAGCAGCCCCTCTCAATCTTCCAACGCCCACGGCAGATAGGGACCGAACTGTCTCACGACGTTCTAAACCCAGCTCGCGTACCACTTTAAACGGCGAACAGCCGTACCCTTGGGACCTACTTCAGCCCCAGGATGTGATGAGCCGACATCGAGGTGCCAAACACCGCCGTCGATATGAACTCTTGGGCGGTATCAGCCTGTTATCCCCGGAGTACCTTTTATCCGTTGAGCGATGGCCCTTCCATTCAGAACCACCGGATCACTATGACCTACTTTCGTACCTGCTCGAGCCGTCACTCTCGCAGTCAAGCTAGCTTATGCCATTGCACTAACCTCACGATGTCCGACCGTGATTAGCTAACCTTCGTGCTCCTCCGTTACTCTTTAGGAGGAGACCGCCCCAGTCAAACTACCCACCAGACACTGTCCTCACCCCGGATTACGGGGCCGAGTTAGAACATCAAACATTAAAGGGTGGTATTTCAAGGTTGGCTCCACGCAGACTGGCGTCCACGCTTCAAAGCCTCCCACCTATCCTACACATCAAGGCTCAATGTTCAGTGTCAAGCTATAGTAAAGGTTCACGGGGTCTTTCCGTCTTGCCGCGGGTACACTGCATCTTCACAGCGAGTTCAATTTCACTGAGTCTCGGGTGGAGACAGCCTGGCCATCATTACGCCATTCGTGCAGGTCGGAACTTACCCGACAAGGAATTTCGCTACCTTAGGACCGTTATAGTTACGGCCGCCGTTTACCGGGGCTTCGATCAAGAGCTTCGCATTGCTGCTAACCCCATCAATTAACCTTCCGGCACCGGGCAGGCGTCACACCGTATACGTCCACTTTCGTGTTTGCACAGTGCTGTGTTTTTATTAAACAGTTGCAGCCAGCTGGTATCTGCGACTGGCTTCGGCTCCGAGAGCAAGTCTCTTCACCTACGTGCCAGCGTGCCTTCTCCCGAAGTTACGGCACCATTTTGCCTAGTTCCTTCACCCGAGTTCTCTCAAGCGCCTGAGTATTCTCTACCTGACCACCTGTGTCGGTTTGGGGTACGATTTCGTGTTACCTGGAGCTTAGAGGCTTTTCCTGGAAGCATGGCATCAACTACTTCACCACCGTAGTGGCTCGTTATCACGCCTCAGGGTTAATATGCAACCGGATTTACCAAGTCACACCCCCTACACGCTTGAACCGGGACAACCGTCGCCCGGCTAGCCTAGCCTTCTCCGTCCCCCCTTCGCAGTAACACCAAGTGCTGGAATATTAACCAGCTTCCCATCGACTACGCTTTTCAGCCTCGCCTTAGGGGTCGACTCACCCTGCCCCGATTAACGTTGGACAGGAACCCTTGGTCTTCCGGCGTGCGGGTTTTTCACCCGCATTATCGTTACTTATGTCAGCATTCGCACTTCTGATACCTCCAGCAACCCTCACAGGTCACCTTCGACGGCTTACAGAACGCTCCCCTACCCAACAACGCCTAAGCGTCGCTGCCGCAGCTTCGGTGCATGGTTTAGCCCCGTTACATCTTCCGCGCAGGCCGACTCGACCAGTGAGCTATTACGCTTTCTTTAAATGATGGCTGCTTCTAAGCCAACATCCTGGCTGTCTATGCCTTCCCACATCGTTTCCCACTTAACCATGACTTTGGGACCTTAGCTGGCGGTCTGGGTTGTTTCCCTCTTCACGACGGACGTTAGCACCCGCCGTGTGTCTCCCGTGATAACATTCTTCGGTATTCGGAGTTTGCATCGAGTTGGTAAGCCGGGATGGCCCCCTAGTCGAAACAGTGCTCTACCCCCGAAGATGAGTTCACGAGGCGCTACCTAAATAGCTTTCGGGGAGAACCAGCTATCTCCCGGTTTGATTGGCCTTTCACCCCCAGCCACAAGTCATCCGCTAATTTTTCAACATTAGTCGGTTCGGTCCTCCAGTTAGTGTTACCCAACCTTCAACCTGCCCATGGCTAGATCACCGGGTTTCGGGTCTATACCTTGCAACTTGACGCCCAGTTAAGACTCGGTTTCCCTACGGCTCCCCTATTCGGTTAACCTTGCTACAAAATATAAGTCGCTGACCCATTATACAAAAGGTACGCAGTCACCCAACAAAGTAGGCTCCCACTGCTTGTACGTACACGGTTTCAGGTTCTATTTCACTCCCCTCGCCGGGGTTCTTTTCGCCTTTCCCTCACGGTACTGGTTCACTATCGGTCAGTCAGGAGTATTTAGCCTTGGAGGATGGTCCCCCCATATTCAGACAGGATGTCACGTGTCCCGCCCTACTCATCGAACTCACAACAAGTGCATTTTTGTGTACGGGACTATCACCCTATACTGTGCGACTTTCCAGACGCTTCCACTAATGCACAAACTGATTCAGGTTCTGGGCTCTTCCCCGTTCGCTCGCCGCTACTGGGGGAATCTCGGTTGATTTCTTTTCCTCGGGGTACTTAGATGTTTCAGTTCCCCCGGTTCGCCTTGCATGGCTATGTATTCACCATGCAATAGTGTGTCGAAACACACTGGGTTTCCCCATTCGGGTATCGTCGGTTATAACGGTTCATATCACCTTACCGACGCTTTTCGCAGATTAGCACGCCCTTCATCGCCTCTGACTGCCTAGGCATCCACCGTGTACGCTTAGTCGCTTAACCTCACAACCCGAAGGTGTCTTAAAGACATCATCGCGCTGCGATTATTTGAGAGACTCTATTACAGACAAAAGCACCACTCAGTACTTCTACGGAGAGTGATGTTCAGCTGTAATCTTTCAATTTTCAGCTTGTTCCAGATTGTTAAAGAGCAATATCTTAAACACGACTCGTTAAAGTCATCTTTAAGATATTCAGGTGATAATGTCTTTCACACATTATCGGAGTGGCGTCCCCAAGGGGATTCGAACCCCTGTTACAGCCGTGAAAGGGCAGTGTCCTAGGCCTCTAGACGATGGGGACACGAAAAATCCGCACCAGACCCCGTAAAGGGCTTGGCACTTTTCGCATCAGCGTAAGGTCTCCCTTACCGCATCAACAGGTGCTCTTGCTCATTAATTTCATCAGACAATCTGTGTGGACACTGCACAATGCGTATCTTTAGGTAAGGAGGTGATCCAACCGCAGGTTCCCCTACGGTTACCTTGTTACGACTTCACC
This sequence comes from Enterobacteriaceae bacterium Kacie_13, assembly GCA_013457415.1. Taxonomy (NCBI): domain Bacteria; kingdom Pseudomonadati; phylum Pseudomonadota; class Gammaproteobacteria; order Enterobacterales; family Enterobacteriaceae; species Enterobacteriaceae bacterium Kacie_13. The sequence goes on along the minus strand of CP045665.1, from coordinate 195,827 downwards.
CCAGTCATGAATCACAAAGTGGTAAGCGCCCTCCCGAAGGTTAAGCTACCTACTTCTTTTGCAACCCACTCCCATGGTGTGACGGGCGGTGTGTACAAGGCCCGGGAACGTATTCACCGTAGCATTCTGATCTACGATTACTAGCGATTCCGACTTCATGGAGTCGAGTTGCAGACTCCAATCCGGACTACGACATACTTTATGAGGTCCGCTTGCTCTCGCGAGTTTGCTTCTCTTTGTATATGCCATTGTAGCACGTGTGTAGCCCTACTCGTAAGGGCCATGATGACTTGACGTCATCCCCACCTTCCTCCGGTTTATCACCGGCAGTCTCCTTTGAGTTCCCGACATGACTCGCTGGCAACAAAGGATAAGGGTTGCGCTCGTTGCGGGACTTAACCCAACATTTCACAACACGAGCTGACGACAGCCATGCAGCACCTGTCTCACGGTTCCCGAAGGCACTAAGCTATCTCTAGCGAATTCCGTGGATGTCAAGAGTAGGTAAGGTTCTTCGCGTTGCATCGAATTAAACCACATGCTCCACCGCTTGTGCGGGCCCCCGTCAATTCATTTGAGTTTTAACCTTGCGGCCGTACTCCCCAGGCGGTCGACTTAACGCGTTAGCTCCGGAAGCCACGCCTCAAGGGCACAACCTCCAAGTCGACATCGTTTACAGCGTGGACTACCAGGGTATCTAATCCTGTTTGCTCCCCACGCTTTCGCACCTGAGCGTCAGTCTTTGTCCAGGGGGCCGCCTTCGCCACCGGTATTCCTCCAGATCTCTACGCATTTCACCGCTACACCTGGAATTCTACCCCCCTCTACAAGACTCTAGCTTGCCAGTTTCAAATGCAGTTCCCAAGTTAAGCTCGGGGATTTCACATCTGACTTAACAAACCGCCTGCGTGCGCTTTACGCCCAGTAATTCCGATTAACGCTTGCACCCTCCGTATTACCGCGGCTGCTGGCACGGAGTTAGCCGGTGCTTCTTCTGCGAGTAACGTCAATCGCTGCAGCTATTAACTACAGCGCCTTCCTCCTCGCTGAAAGTGCTTTACAACCCTAAGGCCTTCTTCACACACGCGGCATGGCTGCATCAGGCTTGCGCCCATTGTGCAATATTCCCCACTGCTGCCTCCCGTAGGAGTCTGGACCGTGTCTCAGTTCCAGTGTGGCTGGTCATCCTCTCAGACCAGCTAGGGATCGTCGCCTAGGTGAGCCATTACCCCACCTACTAGCTAATCCCATCTGGGCACATCCGATGGCGTGAGGCCCGAAGGTCCCCCACTTTGCTCTTGCGAGGTCATGCGGTATTAGCTACCGTTTCCAGTAGTTATCCCCCTCCATCAGGCAGTTTCCCAGACATTACTCACCCGTCCGCCGCTCGTCACCCAGAGAGCAAGCTCTCCCGTGCTACCGCTCGACTTGCATGTGTTAGGCCTGCCGCCAGCGTTCAATCTGAGCCATGATCAAACTCTTCAATTAAAAGTTCGATTTGCTTAAACACGTTAAGCGGTGCTCAAAGATTACTTCGTAATAATTCAACTAAATGAATTACTGCTTGGTCACTCTAAGACTTGATATTTTTTGCCACCGAGGTGGCTGATATCGTCTTGTGAGTGCCCACACAGATTGTCTGATAAATTGTTAAAGAGCAGTGAGTTACGCGCTTTCGCTTGGCAACTCGAGGTGGCGTATATTACGCCTTCCTCATTCAGTGTCAACCGTTTATTTCGCCGGATGCCGCTGTTTTTAATCTTTCCCGACCCGGTTACTTCGTGATGTTGTTCACGTTGTTCCCTGTCGATGGAGCGGCATTATAGGGAGTTCTGAGCAGGCCGCAAGGGGTAATTTTAAGAAAAATCACTGTTTGCTGCATTACACAGCAACCACACAGCTTATACCGTGTTTTACACAGTTTTATCCACAAAGGGACAGGAATCTCAAATTTTGCGAGCGTCGCGCAATCGTTTTCGCTACAATTTCGCGCGTCAGTTTTCGCCGCCCTTCATGGGTTGTAAATGAAAAGTCAGTCGCCGAGGGGAAGTTATCTGAGCGCGATCCCACGTTTTTCTGCAAATCCCTCTATATAGAGAGAAGAAAAACGTCATTGAATTCAGATAACGCTCTTTATTGCGACTCCAAAGCCAAGGATACAACCACCATGCAACAATCTCGTCCAATCCGCCGCGCCCTGCTCAGTGTTTCTGACAAAGCCGGTATCGTAGAATTTGCCCAGGCACTCTCACAGCGTGGCGTCGAGTTACTTTCCACTGGCGGCACCGCCAGCCTGCTGGCTAAAGCCGGTCTGCCCGTCACCGAAGTATCTGACTACACGGGTTTCCCGGAAATGATGGATGGACGTGTCAAAACCCTGCACCCAAAAGTTCACGGTGGGATTCTGGGGCGTCGCGGGAAAGATGATGAAATTATGGCGCAGCACGCTATCGCGCCAATCGACATGGTGGTCGTTAATCTTTATCCGTTCGCACAAACCGTCGCACGCCCGGACTGTTCGCTGGAGGATGCTGTAGAAAACATTGATATTGGCGGGCCGACCATGGTCCGCTCAGCCGCTAAGAACCACAAAGACGTGGCGATTGTGGTTAAGAGCAGTGACTACACAGCTGTGATTGAAGAGATGGATGCCAACGACAGCTCGCTGACTCTGGCGACCCGTTTTAATTTGGCAATTAAAGCCTTCGAGCACACCGCTTTTTACGACGGCATGATTGCCAACTACTTCGGCACGATGGTTCCGGCTTACCACGGCGATACCGAAACCGCCTCCGGCCAGTTCCCCCGCACGCTCAATCTCAGCTATATAAAGAAACAAGATATGCGTTATGGCGAGAATAGCCATCAGAACGCCGCCTTCTATATAGAAGAGAACGTCAGCGAAGCTTCTGTTGCAACATCTACCCAGCTTCAGGGCAAAGCGCTTTCCTATAACAACATCGCCGATACCGACGCAGCGCTGGAATGTGTGAAAGAGTTTGCAGAACCGGCCTGCGTGATCGTCAAACACGCTAACCCTTGCGGTGTGGCCATCGGCGACAGCATCCTGACCGCTTACGAGCGCGCTTATCAGACTGACCCAACGTCCGCTTTCGGCGGCATCATCGCTTTTAACCGTGAACTGGATGCTGACACCGCCAAAGCGATCATCAGCCGTCAGTTTGTTGAGGTGATCATTGCCCCTTCCGTCAGCGAAGAAGCACTGGCTTTGACTGCAGCTAAACAAAACGTCCGCGTGCTGATCTGTGGTCAGTGGCAGGGTCGTCAGACTGCGCTGGATTTCAAACGCGTGAACGGCGGGCTGCTGGTTCAGGATCGCGATTTAGGAATGGTAGATGCCCATGACCTGCGCGTCGTTTCTGAGCGCCAGCCAACGGAGCAAGAACTGACAGATGCTCTGTTCTGCTGGAAAGTGGCAAAATTCGTTAAATCTAATGCCATTGTTTATGCACGCGACAAAATGACCATCGGCATTGGCGCAGGCCAGATGAGCCGCGTTTACTCTGCCAAAATTGCAGGGATCAAAGCGGCGGACGAAGGTCTGGAAGTGGCAGGTTCCGTAATGGCCTCTGACGCCTTCTTCCCGTTCCGCGACGGCATTGATGCCGCTGCTGCGGTAGGCATTACTTGTGTTATCCAGCCAGGTGGTTCAATCCGTGATGATGAAGTGATTAAAGCCGCCAACGAACACGGTATTGCAATGCTCTTCACCGATATGCGTCACTTCCGTCATTAATTTCTTTCAGCGGGTGCGATGCGCCCGCTCATCCGGAGTCTTCGAATGAATATTTTAATTATCGGTAACGGCGGGCGTGAACATGCGCTGGCATGGAAGGCATCGCAGTCACCTCTGGCTGATAAAGTCTTTGTCGCGCCGGGCAATGCCGGCACCGCGCTGGAACCTTTGCTGGAAAACGTCGATATCGCCGCCACTGACGTAGCCGGATTGCTGGCATTTGCCAAAAGTAACGATATCGGCCTGACCATTGTCGGCCCTGAAGCACCGTTAGTAATTGGCGTGGTAGATGCTTTCCGCGCTGCAGGGTTGAAGATCTTTGGCCCTACGCAGGAAGCCGCACAACTGGAAGGTTCCAAAGCTTTCACCAAAGATTTCCTCGCCCGTCACAATATTCCCAGTGCGGACTACCAGAACTTTACCGAGATTGAACCTGCGCTGGCATATCTGCGCAGCAAAGGTGCGCCTATTGTCATTAAGGCTGACGGTCTGGCAGCAGGTAAAGGCGTCATTGTAGCGATGACGCTGAAAGAAGCGGAAGACGCCGTTCACGACATGCTGGCTGGAAATGCTTTCGGCGATGCCGGTCACCGCATCGTGATTGAAGAGTTCCTGGATGGCGAAGAAGCCAGTTTCATCGTGATGGTCGATGGCAATAACGTGCTGCCGATGGCGACCAGCCAAGATCACAAACGCGTAGGCGATGGTGACAGCGGCCCGAATACCGGTGGAATGGGCGCTTATTCTCCGGCCCCCGTCGTAACTGATGAAATTCACCAGCGCGTGATGGATCAGGTAATCTGGCCTACCGTGCGCGGCATGGCGGCTGAAAACAATACTTACACCGGTTTCCTGTATGCGGGTCTGATGATCTCCGCTGACGGCCAGCCGAAAGTGATCGAGTTCAACTGCCGCTTCGGCGACCCGGAAACCCAACCAATCATGCTGCGCATGCGCTCAGATCTGGTGGACCTTTGTCTGGCGGGCGCAGAAGGTCGTCTGGGCGATAAAACGTCCGAATGGGATCCGCGCCCTTCGCTGGGCGTTGTGCTGGCTGCCGGCGGTTATCCGGGCGACTATCAGAACGGTGAAGTCATTCATGGCTTACCACTCGAAGAAGTACCAGATGGTAAAGTGTTCCACGCGGGCACCCGTTTACAGGATGAACGAGTGGTCACCAACGGGGGACGCGTGTTGTGTGTGACTGCGCTGGGTAAAACCGTGGAAGCCGCTCAGCTACGTGCCTACGATTTAGCGAAAGATATCTATTGGGAAGGCAGCTTCTGCCGCAAAGACATTGGTTATCGCGCGATTGACCGCGAGCGCAATCAGTAAATCTGGCTTACCGGCTGACGATCAAAAAAGGCACGCTTGAGCGTGCCTTTTCTTTTGTCGCGGAGAATCAGAGATCGGACTCTTTAGGTTCCCAGCGACAGAAATCTTCATTGGCGACCAACAGCAATTCATTGCCTTCCGGCGCAGTCAGCCAGGCCAAACCGAGTTGATCGTTACTGCGAGTGGCTCGTTTTGCCAGCCAGACCTGCGAACGTACCGTAAGATTTGGCGTTACCTGCTCGCCCGCGCAGGTCGTTATTACCCCCTGCCGCCAGCGAGCCTGAATCAGCCGGACATTCCCGGCCTGCAGCGCGCTGCTCACATCGAGGATCTTCGACGCTTCGTATTTATAACGCTCGATGTCGTCTGAGGATAATTTTTCCCGTCGCTCAGGCAGCTGCCTCTGCATAAAGCTGACATTGCCGCCCTCATCGAAACGCAACATCACGCCCAAATCTGTTTTGGTCGCATGGGTTTCTTTCACAAGGTGAACCTGCCCATCCTGGAATTCGTATCGCGTAATGACCGTATCGCCACCAAAGTAGGGGCTGTATACGTTGAGAATAGTTTGAGGTTGGTTCTGCGTATTGTTTTCGCGCCACAAACGGTTGATGCCCTGATCGGCAACGTAACCACTGGCGAAGAACTGCGGGGTGGTATTTTTTGAACTGCAACCCACCAGACCAAGCACCAGTAAACCTGCTACCAGTCTGGGGGTGATAAACTGAAGGGGCTTAAAGGCCCCTCCGCTTATTCTTTTCACTGCAAGCAATTACTTAACAGCGTCTTTCAGAGCTTTACCAGAAACGAACGCAGGCACGTTGGCAGCTGCGATTTTGATTTCTTTACCAGTCTGTGGGTTACGACCAGTACGCTCGTTACGATGATTTACCTTGAAAGTCCCGAAACCAACTAATTGTACAGCATCACCTTCTTTCAGAGACTCGGTAATAGCAGACAGAGTAGATTCAAGAGCAACTTTGGCCTGTGCTTTGGAAAGATCAGCTTTGTCCGCAATTACATCAATCAGTTGAGTCTTGTTCATAAGTTATCCTTTACAGTGTGTTTATCGTTTGCAAAGCATCGAGTGCGACGGATATGCCGATTGACAGCACCCTCCTGCATACACGCACCGATAGCCACTTTTTTTACGCACCCCAAATGTAGACCAGACAGGGTGCGGATGTGAAGCCTTAAGGCACGACAAATCAGGCGTTAAATCACGTTTTCTTGCCTTATTGCGCTAAATTTATGCCAATGTTACTGACAGCGGCTTCACGCAGGTCAGAACGTAACCCTTTTATTAATTCCAGGTCACGCTCCTCACAGTCAGCCAACAGGCGAAAAATCTCCCATTGGATGTCCCATTCTTCTTCGACAGCTGGGATCACTTTCAGCTCTTCATCGGTCATTTCTTTACCGGCCTGCGTCATCTCGAGCATTGCGACGGTACGAATCGATGTTTCGCTTACCGCAACGGCGTGAGAGAGAGTTTCACCGCTCAGACGCGAATGAATCAGTTCGCCTAACGCGATACAGGCATCAATGGCCGGGTAAACCCCGTAGAGGTCGTAATCATCGGAAGAAGGCACAGCCTCCTCCAGCTTTTCGAGCTGTGAGTCAAAATTGACCTTGGCGTCTTTTACTACCAGCGTTTCCCAGATGAGATCCAGGATGCGGCGGTAAACCTGTGGTTCGCCAAACCCGGTTTCCAGGCAGAAGGCCTGATAGTTCGGGTACATGCGTTCACACAAGCTCGCCATAAACGTCACGTGTTGCCAGCTTTCCAGCTTTTCGAGACGTAAATGAATTGGATTACGTAACATGAGTTGATCTCGTTAACTTTTCTGCGCGGGAGTTTACCTGAAATAAATCAATATCCCTATTCCTTGATTCCTAAAGATCATCACTCAACCGTTGCCAGCGTTGAAACGCGGCCCGATTTGACGCGACGGCATCTGCCCAGCGCGTTGGCTCCGGCAAACGATATTGCCGCATGCAATGTTCGACCCAATACAGTGCCGATTCCATACTGATGCGATTACCCGGCGAGATGAACAATGGATTACAGCGTAGCTTACTGCGCCACACCCAGCCAATCTGTTCATCACCCTCGTACAATGCCTGCTGACTATGCAGCGCCTCATTGAGAGGTAAAAACTGGCCGCATAACCGGCTTTTTGCCACGCCGATGGTCGGCACGTCGATCATCAGACCAAAATGACTGGCGACGCCCAGACGGCGCGGATGTGCAATCCCCTGCCCGTCGACCAGCACTAAATCAGGGCGCGACGTGAGTTGCTGCCAGGCCTGCAAGAGCGCGGGAAGTTCGCGAAAGGAGAGGAAACCAGGAATATAGGGCATCACAGTAGGTACGCGGGCAATCTGGTATTCCAACAGCTCAAGCGAGGGATAGCTCAGAACCGCCACAGCGGCGCGCGTGACGTCGCCGCCCTGCTCAAAGCCAACGTCCACACCGGCGATCAACGTTGGAGTGGTGAAATCAGGCGGATCCTGCAATATTATTCGATCTGCAAGGATCCGCTGCTCTTCCCGTAACACGCGCGTGTCGATCATCTTTTAGTCTTACTCGTGATACTGGCGAGACAGGCTGTGCACCGCTTCCACGAAGGCACCGGCATTTTCTGGCGGCACATCCTGATGGATGCCATGACCGAGATTAAATACATGGCCGTTGCCTTTACCGAAGCCTGCCAATATGGTTTCGACTTCCTGCTCAATGCGCACCGGAGAGGCGTACAGCATGGAGGGATCCATATTGCCCTGAATCGCCACTTTATCGCCAACGCGACGACGCGCATCAGCAATGTCAGTCGTCCAGTCGAGACCCAGTGCATCACAACCTGTCGCGGCCATCGCTTCCAGCCACTGACCGCCGCCTTTGGTGAACAGCGTCACGGGCACGCGACGACCTTCGTTTTCACGGATCAGACCATCGACGATTTTATGCATGTAGTTCAGGGAGAATTCACGGTAATCGCGTGGCGTCAGCACACCGCCCCAGGTGTCGAAAATCATCACAGATTGCGCGCCCGCTTTAATTTGTGCGTTGAGATACAGGATCACGCTGTCGGCGACTTTATCCAACAACAGATGCATGGTTGCCGGTTCGGCATACATCATCTTTTTGATTTTAGTGAATGCTTTACTGCTACCACCTTCAACCATATAGGTTGCCAGCGTCCACGGGCTCCCGGAGAAACCGATAAGCGGCACTTCACCTTTCAGGTTTTTACGGATAGTGCGAACCGCGTTCATCACATAACCCAGTTCCATTTCCGGATCGGGAATCGGCAGTTTTTCGACGTCAGCGCGGTTAATCAGCGGAGAAGAAAAACGAGGACCTTCACCCGCTTCAAAATACAACCCCAGCCCCATCGCATCCGGAATAGTCAGGATATCAGAGAACAAAATCGCGGCATCCAGCGGATAGCGGCGCAGAGGCTGGAGCGTCACTTCGCAGGCCAGTTCAGCATTCTTGCACAGCGACATAAAATCACCGGCCACGGCGCGGGTTTCTTTGTACTCCGGTAGATAGCGGCCAGCCTGACGCATCATCCACACCGGCGTGATATCCACTGGCTGACGTAACAGGGCGCGCAGGTAACGGTCGTTTTTCAACTCATTCATTCTGGGTCTTTCCTTCAATATTCGGGCGGCACGGCAATAATCTGACGGTATTCTATCACGCAACACTTGCGCTACACGTCGTCTTCATCGCTCGCGGCGCGGCAGAGCGCCACAGTGTCTTCGATCAGTCGACGCGCGATGGTGCCCGGCGGCGGTAACATAGGGAGCGCGTCGTAGCGATACCAGCCCGCATTCAGCAGTTCTTTTGGATCGTGACGGATATCACCGCTGTCATAGTCAGCCATAAAAGCCATCATCAGCGAATTCGGGAAAGGCCATGGCTGCGAGCTGACGTAGCGCACGTTTTTCACACGAACGTTGCTCTCTTCCATCACTTCCCGTGCCACAGTTTCTTCCAGCGTTTCACCTACTTCGACAAAACCGGCCAGCACTGTGTGAATACCGTTGCGGTGGCGGACATGCTGCGCCAGCAAAATTTCGTCTCCGCGGCGGATAGCGACGATAATGCACGGCGCAATCTGGGGATAATAACGTTCCCGACAATGTCCGCAGAGCGCCGCCCATTCGGTTTTGCTTACCTGCATTTCATGTCCGCAATAACCGCAGAATTTGTGAGAACGATAAAATTCAGCCAGTTGCACACCGCGACCGACCAGCTGGAATAACCCGCGATCCTGATCGAGTAACTGACGCGCCGAGACCATATGGTTGTGCATTGCCTGACGCACCAGCCAGACGGGTTCGCCCTGCCACTCACCAATCTGACGTGCGGTTTTACCGGTCAGAGAGAACTGTATCGCACTGCCAAATGGCAGTTCACCTTCAGGCAGCCACAGCTTGCCTTCATGGCTGATAACCCACCAGCCGTTATGTTGCTCTGTGATCTGTAATTCCATAATTGTTGTTGCATAACCTCGTTGAGACTGACAATCTGAGACAGATATTTACATATTAGTAACCCTTAAAAACGGATTACTTTTTTACCGCTCACGGAGTCAACCATGCTAAATCGTCTGGAAAGACTGACCCAACGCGTTGGTGGCAGTAATGAGTTAGTAGACCAATGGCTGCACGCGCGCAAAGAATTGCTGGTTTCATACTGCACACTGGTCGGCCTGAAACCCAATAAAGAAAAACATACTCCTCTGAATGAAAAAGCGCTGGATAACTTTTGCCATAACCTGGTGGACTACCTCTCTGCCGGCCATTTCCATCTTTATCAACGGATAATCGATGAAGTCGCCAGCGCAGATAACTCAGTCAAATCTCAGGCGTCCAAAATATACCCCGCTCTGGAGCTCAATACTGAAGCTATCATGGCTTTCCATGACAGTTACACAGAAAATGATATTGATGATGACAATGCGTTTGCCTTTCATTATGCATTATCCGATATAGGTGAAGCGTTGGATGCGCGTTTTCAACTGGAAGATCAACTGATTATTCTGGCCTTTGATCCTGTTAATGGCGCGCCGTTACCGCCCGCCAATGATGAACATCTCGCCAGACCGGCGTAAGCGGTCTCAGGGATAAACCCTGCACCGGGTGTAGTTTTAGTTGTAGTTTTCAAAACGGCCTCCTATATTGAGGCTTCTTGTCGGAGTGCCTAGAGCATAATTTCTCACGATATTACGCCAGGCTGAGACCGTTAATTCGGGATCCGCGGAACCTGATCGGGTTAGTACCCGCGAAGGGAACAAGAGTAATGTTATGCGTTTAGCGCACTTTGGCATCAGCCTGAAAACGGCCGCCTGCGCTAAACCGCCCATTTTTACTCCTGCCGTAAACCTCCAGACAAGCAATTTTCCATCACGTTTTTTCTATTCGTAAAACACGAGGAATTTGCTATGTCGAGTACCCAAAAATCCGTTACCTCTGAAAAGAAACCCACCAACCGCCGTGAACAACGCGCACAGGCTCAGTCATTTATCGACAGTCTGCAGGGCGAAGCATTTCCCAACTCCCGCCGAATTTATCTGCAAGGCGACCGCGCAGATATCCGCGTTCCCATGCGTGAAATCCAGCTCAGCCCGACACTGGTCGGCGGTGGTAAAGACAATCCACAATATGAAGAAAACGAAGCGATTCCGGTTTATGAAACAGCCGGGCCTTACGGCGACCCTGAAGCATCCATTGACGTCCATGCGGGTCTGGCAAAATGCCGCGCCAGCTGGATAGCCGAACGGGCAGATACCGAAGAACTTCCGCAGGTCAGCTCCGGTTTTACCCAGCAACGTCTCGCCGACGAAGGTTTAGATCATTTGCGCTTCGAGCTTCTGCCGCGCCCGCGAAAAGCAAAAACCGGAAAAAACGTCACGCAGTTGCACTACGCCCGCAAAGGCATTATCACGCCTGAAATGGACTTCATCGCCATCCGCGAAAATATGGGACGCGAACGGATCCGGGGCGAAGTGCTGCGCCAGCAACATCCCGGTGAAAGCTTCGGCGCACATCTGCCCGCCAATATCACTGCTGAATTCGTGCGTCAGGAAGTTGCCGCCGGCCGCGCTATTATCCCCGCTAATATCAACCATCCGGAATCAGAGCCGATGATCATCGGGCGGAACTTTCTGGTAAAAGTGAACGCCAATATCGGTAATTCAGCGGTAACGTCGTCCATCGAAGAAGAAGTTGAGAAGCTGGTCTGGTCAACTCGCTGGGGCGCGGACACGGTAATGGATCTCTCCACTGGCCGCTATATCCATGAAACCCGCGAATGGATCCTGCGCAACAGTCCGGTACCTATTGGTACGGTGCCGATTTATCAGGCGCTGGAAAAAGTGAACGGCGTGGCTGAAGACCTCAATTGGGAAATGTTTCGCGATACGCTGCTGGAGCAGGCCGAGCAGGGCGTTGATTACTTCACCATTCACGCCGGTGTGTTGCTGCGTTATGTGCCGATGACCGCCAAACGTCTGACCGGGATTGTCTCCCGCGGTGGTTCAATCATGGCGAAATGGTGCCTGTCGCACCATCGCGAAAGTTTCCTCTACGAGAATTTCCGCGAGATTTGTGAAATTTGCGCCGCCTATGACGTATCGCTTTCGCTGGGCGACGGCTTGCGTCCGGGTTCGATTCAGGATGCCAACGACGAAGCTCAATTTGCGGAACTGCATACACTGGGCGAACTGACCAAAATCGCCTGGGAATATGACGTGCAGGTCATGATCGAGGGGCCGGGGCATGTACCGATGCAGATGATCCGTCGCAATATGACAGAAGAACTCGAGCACTGCCACGAAGCGCCTTTCTATACGCTGGGGCCGCTGACCACCGATATCGCGCCGGGTTATGACCATTTCACCTCAGGAATTGGTGCTGCCATGATCGGCTGGTTCGGCTGCGCCATGCTGTGTTATGTCACGCCAAAAGAGCATCTCGGCCTGCCGAACAAGGAAGACGTTAAACAAGGGCTCATCACCTATAAAATTGCAGCGCACGCAGCGGATTTAGCCAAAGGGCATCCGGGCGCACAAATCCGCGATAACGCCATGTCGAAAGCGCGTTTTGAATTTCGCTGGGAAGACCAGTTCAATCTGGCGCTCGATCCGGCCACCGCACGCGCCTACCACGATGAAACGCTGCCACAAGAATCAGGTAAGGTCGCACACTTCTGCTCTATGTGCGGACCGAAATTCTGCTCGATGAAAATCACTCAGGAAGTCCGCGATTACGCCGCCGCACTGGAAGCCAAAGCGCAGCCAGTTGAAATCGTGGAATCCGGTATGGCTCAGATGTCTGCCGAATTCCGTTCGCGGGGCAGCGAGCTTTATCATCCGGCAGATCTGAGCACAGAGGTGGGAAAATGATGACGTCAGCACAAAAATTTCCGTCAGTTCCCTTCAATCTCGGTTTATATCCGGTCGTCGATACTGTTGAATGGATTGCCCTTCTGCTGGAGGCGGGCGTTAAAACGCTGCAACTTCGTGTGAAGGATTTACCTGATGCCGACGTCGAACCCGCCATTATTGAAGCCATTACGCTGGGGAGGCACTATCAGGCGCGTTTGTTCATCAACGATTACTGGCGTCTGGCGGTAAAACATCAGGCTTACGGCGTGCATCTGGGTCAGGAAGATCTGGACACCGCCGACCTTCATGCAATTTATCAGGCCGGTTTGCGGCTGGGTATTTCGACGCATGACAATGCAGAGCTGGCGCGCGCCGTAGCGGTCAATCCTTCTTATATCGCACTCGGGCATATCTTCCCGACGCAGACCAAAGATATGCCGTCGGCACCACAGGGTTTGACAGAATTGACCCGACATATAAAGCAGCTGAACGACAGTTTTCCGACGGTAGCCATCGGTGGGATCAGCATTGAACGCGCGCCGTCAGTTCTCGACTGCGGCGTCGGCAGTATTGCGGTCGTCAGTGCGATCACGCAGGCACCCGACTGGCGTGCCGCCACCGCCGAACTGCTGGCTCTGTGCGCCAGTAAGGTGCCGGAAGATGCTTAACGATGCGGCCTTTATGCGCTATAGCCGCCAACTGATGCTGGAAGAGTTTGGCTCTCAGGCGCAGGAGAAATTAGCGGCAGCGAAAGTGCTTATCGTCGGGCTCGGTGGTCTGGGTTCACCGGCGGCCCTGTATCTGGCGGCGGCCGGTGTCGGCACGTTGCTGCTGGCCGACGACGACAAACTTCATCTCACCAATCTTCAGCGGCAGATCCTCTACCGAACCGGCGATCTGGATCAACCTAAAGCGACGGTGGCAAAGCGCGAATTACTGCGCCTGAATCCGTTATGTGAAATCGTCGCGCTCATGGAAAGACTGGCCGGCGAGGAGTTGCGTAATGCTATCGCCAGTGTCGATCTCGTTTTAGATTGCAGCGATAACATGGATACGCGTCACTCCGTCAATCAGGCATGCGTTACAGCGGGCAAAACGTTAATCAGCGGAAGTGCCGTGGGATTTAGCGGGCAGTTACTCGTTATCGAAGCGCCCTACGCACACGGCTGCTACGCCTGCCTGTACCCCGATCAAGAAATCGCGCAGCGCAACTGCCGCACATCCGGCGTACTGGGGCCAGTTGTCGGTACTGTCGGCACGCTTCAGGCGTTAGAAGCCCTGAAAATACTGGCGGGTTTATCCAGCACGCTGAGCGGAAAGCTGCGGCTGTTCGACGGAAAAACACAAAACTGGCGTTCATTGCAACTCACCCGCTCGGCCTCCTGCACAGTCTGCGGAGGCCATGCGTGAATATTCAGGTTAACGACGAACCGCACCGTTTTACTGAACCGCTGACGCCGCTCGACCTGCTCAATTTGCTGGCACTCAGTGCTGAAGGCAGCGCGCTGGCTGTCAATCAGGTCATTATTCCCCGGGATAACTGGCCTTCTCACTTACTGAAAGACGGCGATCAGATTTTGCTCTTTCAGGCGATAGCCGGAGGATGACATGTTAAAAATTGCTGATACGACCTTCACCTCACACCTGTTCACCGGAACAGGAAAATTCGCCAGTGCAGTCCTGATGCAGCAGGCACTGGCTGCATCCGGCTCACAGCTGGTGACGATGGCAATGAAACGCGTCGATCTGCGTCGCGGCGGAGATGACATTCTCGCGCCGCTGCAACAGCTTGGTGTCCGTTTGCTGCCCAATACTTCCGGGGCCAAAACGGCAGAGGAGGCCGTATTTGCCGCGCAACTGGCAAGAGAAGCCCTAGGGACGAACTGGATAAAACTCGAAATCCATCCGGACGTAAAATACTTACTGCCAGATGCAGTGGAGACGCTCAGGGCAGCAGAAATTTTGGTGAAACAGGGATTCGTGGTATTGCCGTATTGCAGCGCGGACCCGGTGCTGTGTAAACGGCTGGAAGAAGCCGGGTGTGCCGCAGTGATGCCGCTGGGCGCGCCGATTGGTTCTAATCAGGGGCTGCAAACCCGCGAGTTTCTGCACATCATCATCGAACAGGCGCGGGTGCCGGTTGTCGTGGATGCGGGGATCGGCGCACCAAGTCAGGCGGCCGAAGCGCTGGAAATCGGTGCGGACGCCGTACTGGTGAATACGGCGATTGCGGTTGCTGGCGATCCGGTGGCCATGGCGACAGCGTTTCGTCTGGCGGTTGAGGCAGGCGTGATCGCCAGACAAAGCGGTTTAGGTGGCAGACAGCGACACGCCAGCGCATCCAGCCCGCTGACCGGTTTTCTGACTTCATCGCTGGTAGCCTCATGAACCATTTTACTGATGTCTGGGCCACGCTCGACTGGGATGACATTTCACTGCGCATCAACAGTAAAAGCGCCAGCGATGTCGAACGGGCGCTGAGCCGCAATAAAGTCACGCGCGAAGATTTTATGGCGCTGATTTCCCCTGCGGCACTGCCGTATCTCGAACAGATGGCGCAGCGGGCACAGCAGCTCACGCGCCAGCGTTTTGGCAATACGGTAAATTTCTTCGCGCCGCTATATCTTTCTAATCTGTGCGCGAACGAATGTACCTATTGCGGCTTTTCGATGAGTAATAAGATCAAGCGTAAAACGCTGGATGAAGAAGAAATTGGCAGAGAATGCGAAGCGCTGAACGCTTTGGGATTCAAACATTTGCTGCTGGTCACCGGCGAGCATAAAACAAAAGTCGGCATGGACTATTTCCGCCGTCACTTTCCGGCCATTCGCAGCCATTTTGATTCCCTGATGATCGAAGTTCAGCCGTTGCCGCAGGAAGACTACGCCGAATTGAAAACGCTGGGGCTCGATGGCGTGCTGGTTTACCAGGAAACCTATCATGCACCGACTTACGCGCTGCATCATCTGCGTGGCCAGAAACAGGATTTTTTCTGGCGGTTAGAAACACCGGACAGGCTTGGACGCGCGGGGATCGACAAGATCGGGTTAGGTGCGCTGTTCGGGCTTTCCGGCAACTGGCGAACCGACAGCTACATGGTGGCCGAACATTTGCTGTATCTGCAACAAAACTACTGGCAAAGCCGCTACTCGGTGGCGTTTCCACGGTTGCGACCTTGCACCGGCGGGATAGAACCGGCGTCTCTGCTGAATGAAAACCAGCTGGTGCAGCTGATATGCGCATTCCGGATGCTGGCTCCTGACGTCGAGCTTTCTCTATCGACGCGCGAGTCGCCCTACTTTCGCGATCATGTTATCCCTCTGGCGATCAACACTGTCAGCGCCGGATCCAAAACACAACCTGGCGGGTATGCGGACGATCACCCCGAGCTGGAGCAATTCGCGCCACATGACAACCGTTCACCGCAGCGGGTTGCCTCAGCCTTAATGCAGGCAGGACTTCAACCGGTGTGGAAAGACTGGGACAGCTTTTTGGGGCGTGCCTCGCAGGAAAATGTCGACGGAAAGCAAACCGATAAACTCTCAGGAATGCAGATTCCATAACTGAATTTTGCCTCTCGCGCATCATTAGCGGCCGTATTACTGTGCGTTTGCCGCTGCACATTCGCAACCGGCCGGCGCCATTCATCCCGGCGCTGCTTCCAAAACAGCCGGAACGGGTATCGTCCAGTACCTTGTTCCGGCTCCTCCAATTCCTTCAGTTCTCACACTCACTCACAAAATTCAGACAAAAAAAAACCGCTCCAGAAGGAGCGGCTTTATACGTTTCGACAGAAGACGATTACTCGTCGTTGCTGTTACCGAAACCTGCGTTCAGAAGTTCAGCCAGGTTAGCCGTTGCTTCATCCGCGCTCACCTGCGGAACAACTGGTACTTCGCCCTGAGCTTTACGACGAGCACGTTCCTGATGGTAAGAGTAACCGGTACCGGCTGGGATCAGACGACCCACGATAACGTTCTCTTTCAGGCCACGCAGTTCATCACGCTTACCGGCAACTGCCGCTTCGGTAAGAACGCGCGTGGTTTCCTGGAACGACGCAGCGGAGATGAAGGATTCGGTCGCCAAAGAGGCTTTGGTGATACCGAGCAGGTCACGGCTAAATGTTGCCGTGATTTTGCCTTCAGCTTCCAACTTACGGTTAGCGATTTTAACGCGAGACATTTCTGCCTGCTCGCCTTCCAGGAAGTCTGTGCCACCAGCGCTAACGATGGTGCCTTTACGCAACATCTGACGAACGATAACTTCGATGTGTTTATCGTTAATCTTAACGCCTTGCAGACGGTAAACTTCCTGCACTTCGTTGGTGATGTAGCGGGTAACCGCATGAACACCACGAAGACGCAGAATGTCGTGCGGAGACTCAGGGCCGTCGGATACGACGTCACCACGTTCCACAATTTCGCCTTCGAACACGTTCAGCTGGCGCCATTTAGGGATCATTTCTTCGTAAGCATCGCTGCCATCCAACGGAGAAATTACCAGACGACGTTTGCCTTTGGTTTCTTTACCGAAGGAGATGATCCCGCTGATTTCAGCAAGGATTGCAGGCTCTTTCGGACGACGTGCTTCGAACAGGTCAGCAACGCGTGGCAGACCACCGGTGATGTCCTTGGTACCGCCGGATTCCTGAGGAATACGCGCCAGGGTGTCACCAGAGTGGATCTGCGTACCATCTTCCAGCTGAACAATCGCTTTACCTGGCAGGAAGTATTGAGCAGGCATATCTGTACCTGGGATCAATACGTCGTCGCCTTTAGCATCAACGATTTTCAGTGCCGGACGCAGGTCTTTACCGCTACCAGTACGCTCTGCAGAATCCAGAACCACCAGAGAAGACAAACCGGTCAGGTCATCTGTCTGACGTGTAATGGTCTGAGTATCAACCATATCGGCAAAGCGAATGAAACCACTCACTTCACTGATAACTGGCATTGTATGTGGATCCCAGTTAGCTACGGTCTCGCCGCCGTTAACAGATGCGCCATCACCTTTGCCCATCACGGAACCGTAAGGCACTTTATAGCTTTCTTTGGTACGACCGAATTCGTCGATCAATTTCAGCTCAGTGTTACGCGACGTGATAACCAGTTTGCCGTTAGAGTTGCTAACATGCTTGTGGTTGCTCAGTTTAATCGTACCAGTGTTCTTAACCTGAATACTTGATTCTGCTGCCGCACGAGATGCCGCACCACCGATGTGGAACGTACGCATCGTCAGCTGGGTACCCGGCTCACCGATGGACTGTGCTGCAATAACACCGATCGCTTCACCTTTGTTGATGATGTGACCACGTGCCAGGTCGCGACCGTAGCAGTTTGCACACACACCAAAGTCAGTTTCGCAACTTACGACTGAACGTACTTTCACGCTGTCGACGGAGTTCTCTTCTAACAGATCACACGTCTTCTCATGAAGCAGGGTGTTACGTGGAACCAGGATATCCGCCGTACCCGGCTTGAGGATATCTTCTGCAGTCACACGACCCAGTACACGTTCACGCAGTGGTTCTTTAACGTCGCCACCTTCGATGACCGGAGTCATCATGATGCCTTCGTGAGTTCCACAGTCGTCTTCGGTCACAACCAGATCCTGCGCCACGTCAACCAGACGACGGGTCAGATAACCGGAGTTAGCCGTTTTCAGTGCGGTATCCGCCAAGCCTTTACGCGCACCGTGAGTGGAGATGAAGTACTGGAGTACGTTCAGACCTTCACGGAAGTTCGCTGTGATTGGCGTTTCAATGATGGAACCATCCGGCTTAGCCATCAGGCCACGCATACCGGCCAGCTGACGAATCTGTGCTGCTGAACCACGCGCACCGGAGTCGGCCATCATAAAGATACTGTTGAAGGAAACCTGCTGTTCAACAACACCGTCACGGTTGACGACGTCTTCCACAGACAAGTTTTCCATCATTGCTTTAGCAACACGTTCGTTCGCTGCAGCCCAGATATCGATCACTTTGTTGTAGCGTTCGCCCGCGGTCACCAAACCAGACTGGAACTGCTCCTGGATTTCAGCAACTTCGGTTTCTGCTTCTTCGATGATCTCTGCTTTCTTAGCAGGGATTACCATGTCATCGATACCTACTGACGCACCTGAACGAGCAGCGTAAGCAAAACCGGTGTACATGATCTGGTCAGCAAAAATAACGGTCGGCTTCAGGCCCAAAATGCGGTAACAAGTGTTCAGCATTTTGGAGATAGCTTTTTTACCCAGAGGCTGGTTGACGATAGAGAACGGCAGACCTTTTGGTACGATCATCCAAAGGATGGCGCGACCTACAGTCGTGTCGATAATCGACGTCTTGTGCGTAACTTCGCCTTCGGTATTTTTGATCTCTTCGGTAATACGCACTTTGACACGCGCATGCAGAGAGGCCAGACCGCCGCGATAAATACGCTCAGCTTCTTTAGGACCGGTCAGAACCATGCCTTCGCCTTTGGCGTTAACACAGTCACGAGTCATGTAGTACAGACCCAATACAACGTCCTGAGAAGGAACGATGATTGGCTCGCCGTTCGCAGGTGACAGGATGTTGTTGGTAGACATCATCAACGCACGTGCTTCCAGCTGGGCTTCCAGCGTCAGCGGTACGTGAACAGCCATCTGGTCACCATCGAAGTCGGCGTTATATGCCGCACAAACCAGCGGATGCAGCTGAATTGCTTTACCTTCGATCAGAACCGGTTCAAACGCCTGGATACCCAAACGGTGCAGGGTTGGTGCACGGTTCAGCAGTACCGGGTGTTCGCGGATAACTTCGTCCAGGATATCCCAAACGACAGCTTCTTCACGCTCAACCATTTTCTTAGCGGCTTTGATGGTGGTGGCGAGGCCACGCAGCTCCAATTTGCCGTAGATGAACGGTTTGAACAGTTCCAGTGCCATTTTCTTCGGCAGACCACACTGGTGCAGACGCAGGTATGGACCTACGGTGATAACGGAACGACCAGAGTAGTCGACACGTTTACCCAGCAAGTTCTGACGGAAACGACCCTGTTTACCTTTAATCATGTCTGCCAGAGATTTCAGCGGACGCTTGTTAGAGCCGGTAATTGCACGACCGCGACGGCCGTTATCCAGCAAAGCATCTACCGCTTCTTGCAGCATACGTTTTTCGTTACGTACGATGATATCTGGCGCAGCCAGATCCAGCAGGCGTTTCAGACGGTTGTTACGGTTGATTACGCGACGATACAGATCGTTCAGATCCGACGTTGCAAAACGGCCGCCGTCCAACGGAACCAATGGACGCAAGTCTGGCGGCAGTACCGGCAGCACAGTCAGGATCATCCACTCTGGTTTGTTACCAGACTGAACGAACGCTTCCAGCAGCTTGATACGCTTGGTCAGCTTTTTACGTTTGGTTTCGGAGTTGGTTTCATTCAACTCTTCACGCAGTTGCTCGCACTCTGCTTCCAGATCCATGTTTTTCAACAGGGCCTGGATAGCTTCTGCACCCATCTTCGCGTCGAATTCATCACCAAACTCTTCCAACGCATCCAGATACTGCTCTTCAGTCAGGATCTGGCGTTTTTCGAGGTTAGTCATGCCGCCTTCGATAACCACATAGGATTCGAAGTACAGAACACGTTCGATGTCACGCAGTGGCATATCCAACAGCAAACCGATGCGCGATGGCAGCGATTTCAGGAACCAGATATGTGCAGTCGGGGAAGCCAGTTCGATGTGGCCCATACGCTCACGGCGTACTTTAGTCTGGGTCACTTCAACGCCGCACTTCTCGCAGATCACGCCGCGATGTTTTAAACGCTTGTACTTACCGCACAGGCATTCGTAGTCTTTTACTGGTCCGAAAATACGGGCGCAGAAAAGGCCGTCACGTTCTGGTTTGAACGTACGGTAGTTAATGGTTTCTGGCTTCTTAACTTCACCAAAAGACCAAGAACGGATCATGTCTGGCGATGCCAGAGCAATTTTGATCGCATCAAACTCTTCGGTTTTAGTTTGCGCTTTCAGAAACTTTAGTAAGTCTTTCACGGATTAGCTCCCGTCGGGTTAGACCTGTTAGGCACCTGATGTTTATTGCTAAACAGACAGGTGCCCCTGTGATCAGTGCGAATTCGAGTACTTACTCGTCTTCCAGCTCGATGTTGATACCCAGAGAGCGGATCTCTTTCAACAATACGTTGAAGGATTCCGGCATGCCTGGTTCCATCCGGTGATCGCCATCCACGATGTTTTTATACATCTTGGTACGGCCGTTCACGTCATCGGACTTAACAGTCAGCATTTCCTGCAGGGTATAAGCGGCACCGTATGCTTCCAGTGCCCACACTTCCATCTCACCGAAGCGCTGACCACCGAACTGTGCTTTACCACCCAGCGGCTGCTGAGTAACAAGGCTGTAAGAACCGGTAGAACGCGCATGCATCTTATCGTCAACCAGGTGGTTCAGTTTCAGCATGTACATGTAGCCGACGGTAACCTGACGCTCAAATTGCTCGCCGGTACGGCCGTCAAACAGTGTGATCTGGCCAGAGGTTGGGACGCCGCCCATTTCAAGCAGTTGCTTGATCTCTGTCTCTTTCGCACCGTCGAAGACTGGTGTTGCAATTGGCATACCCTTTTTCAGGTTTTCAGCCAGACGCAATACTTCATCATCGGTGAAGGTGGTCAGATCAACTTTCTGACGTACGTCGTCGCCCAGATCATAGGCACGCTGGATGAACTCGCGCAGCTTAGAAACTTCTTCATGTTTCTTAAGCATGGCATTGATTTTTTCACCAATACCTTTCGCGGCCATACCCAGGTGGGTTTCTAAAATCTGACCAATGTTCATACGTGATGGAACGCCCAGCGGGTTCAGTACGATATCAACAGGAGTCCCGTTTTCATCGTAAGGCATATCTTCGATCGGGTTGATCTTGGAGATAACACCTTTGTTACCGTGGCGGCCTGCCATTTTATCACCAGGTTGGATCTGACGCTTAACGGCCAGATACACTTTAACGATTTTCAGCACACCTGGTGCCAGGTCATCGCCCTGAGTGATTTTACGACGTTTAGCTTCGAGTTTTTTCTCAAACTCGGATTTCAGTTCGTCGTACTGTTCAGCAAGCTGTTCCAACTGATTCTGTTTGTCTTCGTCAGTCAATGACAGTTCGAGCCAACGATCGCGAGGCAATTTGCCCAGCTTATCGGCTTCAACACCGCCAGCAACCAGCGCAGACTGGATACGTGCAAACAGACCTGCTTCCAGAATCTGCAGCTCTTCAGTCAGGTCTTTCTTAGCCTGCTTCAGCTGCATTTCTTCGATTTCTAACGCACGTTTATCTTTTTCCACGCCATCGCGGGTGAAGACTTGCACGTCAATAATCGTACCGGAAACACCGTTTGGTACACGCAGAGAAGAGTCTTTAACGTCAGACGCTTTCTCACCGAAGATCGCACGCAGCAGTTTCTCTTCTGGCGTCAGCTGAGTTTCGCCTTTAGGCGTTACTTTACCGACAAGAATGTCACCACCGGTCACTTCAGCACCGATATACACGATACCGGACTCATCCAGTTTGGAGAGCGCAGCTTCACCCACGTTAGGGATATCAGCGGTGATCTCTTCAGGCCCTAACTTGGTGTCGCGGGACACACATGCCAGTTCCTGGATATGGATGGTCGTGAAGCGATCTTCCTGCACAACACGTTCGGAGACCAGAATGGAGTCTTCGAAGTTGTAACCGTTCCAAGGCATGAACGCGACACGCATGTTCTGACCCAGTGCCAGTTCGCCCAGATCTGTCGACGGACCATCTGCCAGCACGTCGCCGCGCTCGATTGGTTCGCCCAGATTCACACACGGCATCTGGTTGATGCAGGTGTTCTGGTTAGAACGGGTGTACTTAGTCAGGTTATAAATGTCGATACCTGCTTCGCCAGGATTCATCTCTTCTTCGTTAACACGAATAACGATACGGGATGCATCCACGTACTGAACAGTACCACCACGTTTGGCAACGGCAGTAACACCGGAGTCAACCGCAACAGCACGTTCCATACCAGTACCTACCAGCGGCTTATCAGCACGCAGAGTTGGAACTGCCTGACGTTGCATGTTCGCACCCATCAATGCACGGTTGGCGTCATCGTGTTCCAGGAATGGAATCAGTGAAGCACCAACGGATACGATCTGCTGGGTAGAAACGTCCATGTAGTCAACCTGGTCGCGGCTGAAGAGGCTTGATTCGCCTTTGCTACGACAAGTGACTAAATCTTCCAGGAAGTGGCCTTCGTCATCCAGGTTGGAGTTCGCCTGAGCGATAACAAAGTTGCCTTCTTCGATGGCAGAAAGGTAGTTAATTTCATCGGTAACCATACCTTCACGCACACGGCGGTAAGGGGTTTCCAGGAAACCATACTCATTCGTCTGCGCATAGACAGATAAGGAGTTGATCAGACCGATGTTTGGACCTTCTGGCGTTTCGATAGGACATACGCGACCGTAGTGCGTCGGGTGTACGTCTCGAACTTCAAAGCCAGCACGTTCACGGGTCAAACCGCCCGGGCCCAATGCAGAGATACGACGTTTGTGCGTGATCTCAGACAACGGGTTGTTCTGGTCCATAAATTGTGACAGCTGGCTTGAGCCGAAGAACTCTTTCACCGCAGCCGAAATCGGCTTAGCGTTGATCATGTCCTGAGGCATCAGAGTGTCGAGGTCGCCAAGAGACAGACGCTCTTTAACAGCACGCTCAACACGGACCAAACCAACACGGAATTGGTTTTCAGCCATTTCGCCGACAGAACGAATACGACGGTTGCCTAAGTGGTCAATATCATCCACTTCGCCCTGGCCGTTACGAATGCCGATCAGCTTTCTCATCACCTGAATGATGTCGTCTTTGCTCAGGATACCTGAACCTTCGATTTCATCACGAAGCAGAGAACGGTTGAACTTCATACGGCCAACAGCAGACAGGTCGTAACGATCTTCAGAGAAGAAGAGGTTTTCGAACAGAGTCTCAGCTGCTTCACGCGTTGGCGGCTCACCAGGACGCATCATGCGGTAGATCTCAACCAATGCGCTCAAACGATCGCTGGTTGGGTCGACGCGGATGGTCTCGGACATGTACGCGCCATGATCGAGATCGTTGGTAAACAGCGTTTCAATTGTTTTGTGTCCGGCCTGGCTCAGTTTCGCCAGCAGATCCAGAGACAATTCCATGTTCGCAGGGACAATCAGCTCACCGGTATTGGTGTCGATGTAGTCTTTAGCAACTACTTTCCCTGCGATGTACTCAACAGGAACTTCGATGCGCTGAATATCGTCTTTTTCAAGCTGACGAATATGGCGAGCAGTGATACGGCGGCCTTTCTCAATATAGACTTTGCCATCAGCTTCGATATCAAACGAGGCTGTTTCACCGCGCAGGCGCTCAGGTACCAGTTCCATCTGCAACTTGTTGTCGCGGATCTGGTAAGTCACCTTCTCAAAGAACAGGTCAAGGATCTGTTCTGTGGTATAGCTCAATGCACGCAGAATGATGGTCGCTGGTAATTTACGGCGACGGTCAATACGTACAAACAGGTTATCTTTCGGGTCGAACTCGAAATCTAACCATGAACCGCGATAAGGGATGATACGTGCGTTGTACAGCACTTTACCCGATGAGTGGGTTTTACCCTTATCACTGTCAAAGAATACGCCTGGACTACGGTGAAGCTGAGATACGATAACCCTCTCAGTACCGTTAATCACAAAGGTACCATTTTCGGTCATGAGCGGAATTTCGCCCATATAGACTTCTTGTTCCTTGATGTCTTTGACCGTACCTTCTGGTGCTTCACGTTCGTAGATAACCAGACGCAGTTTCACACGCAATGGCGCAGAGAAAGTTACACCGCGGATCTGGCATTCTTTAACGTCGAATACTGGCTCACCAAGACGGTAGCTAACGTATTGCAGCTCAGAATTGCCGCTGTAGCTTTTGATTGGAAATACAGAACGGAATGCAGCTTCCAAACCGTGCTGGCCTTCCGGATCTTGCTCGATAAACTTCTGGAACGAGTCAAGCTGGATAGAAAGGAGAAAGGGAATGTCCAAAACTTGTGGACGTTTACCAAAATCCTTACGAATGCGTTTTTTCTCGGTATAGGAGTAAACCATAGGGTTCCTCAGCTCGCTGATCAGTGACCCAATCTTGTCTGCCCTGAGAAGGACAGTTCATGCAACACCGTTTATGTCGACCGGAAAGCAGAGACGCTTTCCGCAATATCTGTTTCTATCACTCTTAAATCATTTCGTTGTGCATTATCTATGGATGAGCCATAGCAAGCGGCATCAATATATTAAGGCGTCTCAAGAAGAGATATTAGAGTAGTTCAGTGCTCAAACAGTGTGAAACACCACTGACACTCTATAGCGCAAAAAGGCTGGTGACTAAAAAGTCACCAGCCATCAGTCTGTTAGGACAGACTGCACTCCGGGAAGTTAAACTTACTTAACTTCAACAGAAGCACCAGCTTCTTCCAGAGATTTTTTCAGAGCTTCAGCGTCGTCTTTGCTGATGCCTTCTTTCAGAGCTGCTGGAGCAGACTCAACCAGGTCTTTTGCTTCTTTCAGACCCAGGCCAGTCGCGGTGCGAACAGCTTTGATAACTGCAACTTTGTTCGCGCCAACAGCGGCCAGAACAACGTCGAATTCAGTTTTTTCTTCAACAGCTTCAGCAGCAGCAGCAGGACCTGCAACAGCAGCAGCAGCAGAAACGCCGAATTTTTCTTCCATAGCGGAGATCAGTTCAACGATTTCCATTACAGACAGAGCTGCAACGCCTTCAATGATTTGTTCTTTAGTGATTGACATTTCAAGTGTTCCTAGAATTCAGAAATAGTTTATACGTAAGCAAATAAACGAGAAAAGAAAGGCTGATTAAGCAGCTTCTTTCTGATCGCGTACAGCAGCCAGAGTGCGAACCAGTTTGCCTGCAGAGGCTTCTTTCATGGTTGCCATCAGGCGTGCGATTGCTTCTTCGTAAGTAGGCAGAGTTGCCAAGCGGTCGATTTGAGCCGCAGAGATAAACTCACCTTCAAAGGCCGCAGCTTTAACCTCAAATTTTGCATTCGCTTTAGCGAAATCTTTGAACAGACGGGCAGCAGCGCCTGGGTGTTCAGAAGAAAATGCAATCAAGGTTGGACCGACAAACGTGTCTTTCAGGCACTCAAACTGAGTACCTTCAACGACGCGGCGCATTAAGGTGTTGCGAACAACACGCATATAAACGCCAGCTTCACGACCTGCTTTACGCAGTTCAGTCATTTTATCTACAGTTACGCCGCGAGAATCCGCAACAACCGCAGACAGCGCGCCTTTGGCTACTTCGATGACTTCAGCAACAATCGCTTGTTTGTCTTGAAGATTTAATGCCATTAGCTTTTTGCTCCTGGATTTGGCCGGGGAAAATCCCCGGAACTCACATCACTTGTTATCGAGATCGATATCAAGCGTTCAAACACGGTGAGCAGAGAATCCAGCAAAGACAAATCTTAATTAAGAATAAAAAAGAAATACTTTCTTCAGGCTCTGTCACCGTCTACGCAGGAAGGATTAAGTCCCTTTCGGAACACCTGCGGTCTTGGACGGAGGCCTGGATAGGCCAGGCTCCAACCGAAAAAATCTTGGTTTCGCGTTAACGAAACAACGGGCGATAGATTTTATACAAATCCACCACCCGCGTAAAGCGATAAACACAGGTAGTTAATTAGTTAACTACTGCGCTCAGGCCGCTTTGATCAACAGAAACGCCGGCGCCCATGGTGGTGGACAGGCTGACTTTCTTGATGAAAACGCCTTTAGCCTGGGAAGGCTTCGCTTTTTTCAGAGCGATCAACAGAGCTTCAAGGTTTTCTTTCAGCTTGTCGGATTCGAAATCAACCTTACCGATAGTGGTATGGATGATGCCGTTTTTGTCGTTACGATAACGAACCTGACCTGCTTTAGCGTTCTTAACAGCTTCAGCAACGTTAGGTGTTACAGTACCAACTTTCGGGTTAGGCATCAGGCCACGTGGACCCAGTACCTGACCTAATTGGCCAACAACGCGCATTGCATCTGGAGATGCGATAACAACGTCGAAGTTCATTTCGCCTTTTTTGATCTGATCGGCCAGATCTTCCATACCTACCAGTTCAGCGCCTGCAGCTTTAGCAGCTTCAGCGTTTGCACCTTGAGCGAAGACGGCAACGCGAACAGAACGACCGGTGCCGTGTGGCAGAACGGTTGCACCGCGAACGTTTTGATCAGATTTACGTGCGTCGATACCGAGATTAACGGCAACGTCCACGCTTTCTACGAATTTAGCAGTGGCCAGCTCTTTGAGCAGAGCAACGGCTTCGGTGATGTCATACTGTTTAGTAGCATCAACTTTGTCACGGATCACGCGCATGCGCTTGGTCAGCTTAGCCATTTATTAATCCTCCACTACCAGGCCCATGGAACGAGCAGTACCTTCGATGGAGCGAGTCATCGCTTCAACGTCAGAACCAGTCATATCCGCAGCTTTGGTTTCTGCGATTTCACGAACCTGAGCACTCGTTACTTTACCCACTTTGTCTTTGTTCGGCTTGCCGGAACCAGACTTGATACCAGCCGCTTTCTTCAGCAATACTGCTGCAGGAGGGGTTTTGGTAACGAAAGTGAAAGAACGGTCAGAATAAACAGTAATAACAACAGGAATTGGCAGGCCTTTTTCCATGCTATCAGTCTTAGCATTGAACGCCTTACAGAATTCCATGATGTTCACGCCTTGTTGACCCAATGCTGGACCAACTGGCGGACTTGGGTTTGCCATACCAGCTGCAACTTGCAGCTTAACGTAGGCTTGTACTTTCTTGGCCATGGTAAATATCCTCGTTTGGGTGATATCGCCTGTTTGAAGAGGCTCCCCGTTATATGTAGTACTTTACAGTTTTATGTACAGAGGCTGCACATAAAAACAAAAGGCGCGAAATTATAGTTCAATTTCGCGCCCTGTACAACATCTGTTCTAATGATTATCGAACGTGGTTGTTAGCCTTTTTCTACCTGACCGAAGTCCAGTTCAACCGGTGTTGCACGGCCAAAGATGGAAACAGAGACTTTCAGGCGGCTTTTTTCGTAATCCACTTCTTCGACCACACCATTGAAGTCCGCAAACGGACCGTCACTAACACGTACCAGTTCACCTGGTTCAAACAATGTTTTAGGACGTGGTTTATCACCCACTTGTTGCAGGCGATTCATAATCGCATCAACTTCTTTGTCGCTGATCGGCGCAGGACGATCAGATGTCCCACCGATGAAGCCCATCACACGAGGCACGCTGCGAACTAAGTGCCAGCTGGCGTCATTCATCACCATCTGAACCAGCACATAACCCGGGAAGAATTTACGCTCGCTCTTACGGCGCTGACCACCACGGATTTCAACCACTTCTTCGGTTGGCACCATGACTTCGCCAAACAGCTCTTCCATGTCATGTAATTTGATGTGCTCACGCAGCGATTGCGCTACGCGGCCTTCAAAGCCAGAAAACGCCTGAACGACGTACCAACGTTTTTTAGGTGCTTCAGACATTTAGAACCTCAGACCAGTAATGAAGGATACCAGGCGGACTAAAATACCATCCAGCCCCCACAGAATCAGAGACATAACGGCAGTCACCGCAGCAACGATCAGTGTGGTATGCAATGTTTCCTGGCGCGTTGGCCAAATGACTTTACGTACTTCGGTGCGCGCTTCGCGAGCAAACGCAACCGTCGCTTTGCCTTTAGTGGTCAATAATGCCACTGCACCTGCAATTGCGATAACTACAACTACTGCTAACGCGCGTAACGGCAGGCTGTATGCACGGTAATAATAGTTACCGACAATAGCTACAACCAACAAAACGGCAACAACCAGCCACTTTACCGCTTCCAGGCCGCGCCCGCTCCCTTGAGCCTCGGTATTCGCACTCATAAACCAACCCGTCACAATGATTCAGAACAAACAACTTTGCCTCGCATTGCGAGGCAAACCAAACCGATCGATGCTCTACTCGAGCGCAATTCGGTGTTTTACGCTATATCTCAGAGCCTATCTCACCAATGATTATGACGTATAAATCGCTGATGAGATAGGTTCTCGCGCCACAGCGTAGAAAAAAAGGGCATCGAATGATGCCCTTTTAGTGTGTATTGCGTCAACGTTTAGTGACAAAAAAGTCTATCAGCGTTTAAGCGATAACTTTAGCAACAACACCTGCACCTACGGTACGGCCACCTTCACGGATTGCGAAACGCAGACCGTCATCCATCGCGATTGGGTGGATCAGGGTAACAACCATGTTCACGTTGTCACCAGGCATTACCATCTCAACGCCTTCTGGCAGTTCGATGGTACCGGTCACGTCAGTTGTACGGAAGTAGAACTGTGGACGGTAGCCTTTGAAGAATGGAGTGTGACGACCACCTTCTTCTTTGCTCAGGATATAAACTTCTGAGTCAAATTTGGTGTGTGGCTTGATTGAACTTGGTTTAGACAGTACCTGACCACGTTCGATGTCTTCACGTTTGATACCACGCAGCAGAACACCCACGTTCTCGCCTGCACGACCTTCGTCAAGCAGTTTGCGGAACATTTCAACGCCAGTACAAGTAGACTTAACAGTGTCCTTGATACCTACGATTTCAACTTCTTCGCCAACTTTAACGATTCCGCGCTCTACACGACCGGTAACAACAGTACCACGGCCGGAGATGGAGAATACGTCTTCGATTGGCAGCAGGAATGGCTTATCGATAGCACGCTCTGGCAATGGAATGTAGGTATCCAGGGCATTTGCCAGTTCGATGATCTTCGCTTCCCAAGTAGCATCGCCTTCCAGTGCTTTCAGCGCTGAACCTTTGATTACTGGGATTTCGTCGCCTGGGAAATTGTAAGTAGTAAGAAGTTCACGAACTTCCATCTCTACCAGTTCCAGCAACTCTTCGTCATCTACCATGTCGCATTTGTTCATGAATACGATCATGTATGGAACGCCAACTTGGCGACCCAGCAGGATGTGCTCACGAGTCTGTGGCATAGGGCCATCAGTCGCAGCAACAACCAGGATAGCGCCGTCCATCTGAGCAGCACCGGTGATCATGTTTTTCACGTAGTCGGCGTGCCCTGGGCAGTCAACGTGCGCGTAGTGACGAGTCGGGGTGTCATATTCAACGTGAGAAGTGTTGATGGTGATACCACGAGCTTTTTCTTCTGGTGCGTTATCGATCTGATCGAATGCGCGTGCAGAACCGCCGTAGGTTTTAGCCAGAACGGTAGTGATTGCTGCAGTCAGGGTAGTTTTACCGTGGTCAACGTGGCCGATAGTACCAACGTTAACGTGCGGTTTGTTACGTTCAAACTTTTCTTTAGACATCGATTGTCCCTCTAAGACACGGTTTAATCGGTGGTATCACCACATCAACCAAGCGGTTGCTTGACGAATTAGTTTACAGAAAGAAAATCAGGGAGGGAGAATTTGGAAGTGGTGCTGATAGGCAGATTCGAACTGCCGACCTCACCCTTACCAAGGGTGCGCTCTACCAACTGAGCTATATCAGCACATACTTGGAGCGGGCAGTGGGAATCGAACCCACATCATCAGCTTGGAAGGCTGAGGTAATAGCCATTATACGATGCCCGCATCCTGGAACTCGGCTACCTAATTTTTCTGAAGAACTTCGAAGACGGGGAAAAGGACGTGAGACGCTTAATTCCTCACCTTCACTTAAAGCGATTCTATCACTTTAAGTTGCCTTATTGCTAAGGCCTGTATGGTGGTGGGGGAAGGATTCGAACCTTCGAAGTCGATGACGGCAGATTTACAGTCTGCTCCCTTTGGCCGCTCGGGAACCCCACCTAATTGTTAAGTACTTGATTGGTGCCGGCACCAAGAGTCGAACTCGGGACCTACTGATTACAAGTCAGTTGCTCTACCAACTGAGCTATGCCGGCATCAAGTGCTGCGCATTCTAGGGAGACTTTGCGGGGTATGCAACTAAAAAATTGCATGAATTGCTTCTTCGCTCATGTTTTATTCAAAAAATAGGGTTTTTACATCTTCACCCCCAATAACCGGACAAGTAACACCCAATTGATGCCACCCACTTTCACCGATAAAGACCGGCCGCACTGGTTTTATACCTCTGCTTTGACAAAAAATGGGTCCATGGAGTAATTGCCGCTCTTTTTGCACCAGAAATGCGCACTTGCCTTATAAAGGGGAATCATGGAACACGCTCCTGGCCCCAGTTTTAAAACTCTTTCATTGGGGCGTGTCTTTTGCGTCAAACCTTGTGCCTGCCGCAACATTACCTGTCTATCGCGATGAGCTCACCCGTTTGCTTATTGAAGCCAGCCATCAGGGAGTTCCTGCAGGACTGCCCTGCACTTTTGAACATACAACATTTTATCGCGCGCAAAGTTATCGGTGTGCGCCCTCCCAGGCAAGCTCTCCGGCTTACAGCAGAAAAAATGCAGTGGTCTATTACAAGCAACTCAAGCCTATAGGTTGTTCTTCACATCATCTCTTTTAACCTGACAGGGCGAAGGGCTCCGCAAATCTGCCTTAACGTTCTTCTTCGCTTACATGACTTTCTCAAAAAATTTTTAACTCAATCAAAGAAATCGTTAAGTTATAAGAAAAAGATCTCCCCTGAAAACGAAGCTGTCTATAATATGCTGCTGGTTTACTGTCTGGAGTTGGCGTGAACGCCTATCCTGACCTGCGCTAACAGGCAGACTTTAACTTATGAAAAAAAGAGACCCATCTTTGGCAACGCCTTACTTGCAGTTCGATCGTGCACAGTGGGCTGCCTTACGTGATTCGGTACCGTTAACGCTCAAAGAAGCGGAAGTGGTAAATCTTAAAGGCATCAACGAGGACTTATCCCTCGAAGAAGTGGCACAAATCTATTTGCCACTTTCACGCCTTCTCAATTTCTACATCAGTTCAAACCTGCGCCGGCAGGCTGTGCTTGAGCAATTCCTGGGCACCGACGGTCAGAAGATCCCTTATGTCATTGGTATTGCGGGAAGCGTGGCTGTAGGGAAAAGCACTACGGCACGTGTCCTGCAAGCGTTGCTAAGCCGCTGGCCTGAGCATCGCTCGGTCGAGTTGATCACAACCGATGGGTTCCTCTATCCCAATAAGACGCTTCAGGAGCGTGGGATCATGAAGAAAAAAGGGTTTCCTCAGTCCTACGATATGCACCAGTTGGTCAATTTTGTTTCTGAAGTAAAATCTGGTGCGAAAACTGTCACCGCGCCGGTATATTCACATTTAATCTATGATGTGATCCCAGACGGAAATAAAATCATTGAGCAGCCAGATATTCTTATTCTCGAAGGCTTGAATGTTTTACAAAGCGGCATGGATTATCCTCATGATCCGCATCGGGTATTCGTTTCAGATTTCGTAGATTTTTCAATATACGTTGATGCACCGGAAGATTTATTACAAGGCTGGTATATCAACCGCTTCCTGAAATTCCGGCAGGGTGCATTTTCTGATCCGGATTCTTATTTCCATCACTATGCAAAGCTGCCGGAAGAAGAGGCAGTGAACATAGCAACGCAGCTATGGAATGAAATCAATGGATTGAATCTTAAGGAAAACATACTCCCTACCAGAGAGCGGGCAAGCCTCATTCTCACTAAGAGTGCTAACCACGCGGTTGAAAATGTCAGGTTGAGAAAATAGATCATTTAAATTGATAAGGAGAGCCACGGCTCTCCTTTTTTGTTTCATCGTCCACGCAGGGATATTTCCCCTCCGATATAGGGCTTAATTATACCATCCTGTTCTAGCAATAAAGCGCCTTGCTGATCAATGCCGCGTTCAATACCGTGAATTTCCTGATCACCGATCAGCAATTTTACCGGCCGGTCGAGGAAATTATCTAATCCACGCCAACGGCTAATAAAAGGTGCAAGTCCTTCCTTCTCAAAATGCAATAACGCTGCGCGTAATTCTTTCAGCAGAGTTGCTGTCAACTCATTGCGATCAATATTGACGCCCGCCTCCTGCAAGTTTATCCAGCCCTGATTAATCGTGTCCGCTGCTGGTTCTCGCATTTTAAGGTTAATACCCGCCCCTATAACCAGCTGTGCTGCATCTCCGGTTTTTCCCGTCAGCTCTACCAGAATACCGGCCAGCTTTCTATCCTTCAGATAAAGGTCATTAGGCCACTTAACCCTTACGTCTTCAGCCCCGAGGCGCTGAAGAACTTCTGTCATTACGATCCCAATAACCAGACTAAGACCCATCGCAGCAGCCGGACCTTGATCGAGTTTCCAATACATTGAAAGATAGAGGTTGCTGCCAAATGGCGAAAACCATTTTCTTCCTCGACGTCCTCGCCCCGCCTGTTGGTATTCGGCAACACAGGCATCTCCCGAGCTCAGTTCACCGATCCTGTCGAGTAGATATTGGTTGGTAGAATCAATGACGGGCAGAACATTTACGCGGCCCGCTGGCAGCATGGAAAGAATTTTGGCTTCATCCAGTAACTGGATTGGATATGGGAGGCTATATCCTTTGCCAGTTACAGTGAAAATATCCACACCCCAGTCGCGAACAGTTTGAATATGCTTGTTGATTGCGGCGCGGCTCATTCCCAGCGCACCTCCCAGCTGTTCACCGGAATGAAACTCACCGTCAGCCAGGATAGAGATCAAATGTAGGGGAACCGTAATATCTTTCATGACAGCGCCTCCACGGCATTCACTTCGCCACCGGCGGCAATAAAACGAACCTCCGGTTCAAGCCAGATACCAAACTTCGCAGCAACGGTATTTCGCACGTGTTTTGCCAGCGCACGAACATCAGCACTACTTGCATGATCTTTGTTGATCAACACCAGCGCCTGGTTCTGATGTACGGCTGCCCCGCCGATACTGAACCCTTTGAGATGCGCCTGTTCAATCAGCCAGCCTGCGGCTAGTTTAATCTGCCCATTAGGCTGAGGATAAGATGGCATTCTCGGAAACTCACTGCGGATCTTTTCAGCGATGGCCGCATCAACCGTCGGATTCTTATAAAAACTGCCAGCATTACCGGTAATCGCGGGATCAGGTAGTTTACTCAAACGCATTGCGCATACTGAATCAAAAATCTGACGTGGTGTGACCGTTTGAGGATCAAGGCGAGTGAGATCTCCATAGGTCAGCTTAGGTTGCCAGTGCTTAGTCAGCTTAAAACCTACAGCGACAATAGCATAACCGTCTTTATAAGCATGTTTGAAGATGCTTTCACGATACCCAAACTGGCACTCATCCGACTGAAGTCGGGTTACCTTGCCGGTTTGCATATCTAACACGTCAACATGACTACAGACACTTTGTAGCTCAATGCCGTACGCGCCAATATTCTGAATAGGTGCAGACCCGACACATCCGGGGATCAATGCAAGATTTTCTAATCCAGGAATATTATGTTCGAGAGTGAAGCATACCAATTGGTGCCAATTTTCCCCAGCACCGACGTGCAATAGCCATTCATTTGCGTTCTCCGTTACTTCAATACCTTTGATTCTGTTCACAACGACACAACCGGTGAAGTCTTCAAGAAACAGAACGTTGCTACCCTCGCCTAACAGTAGAAATGGCTGCTGTTTTCCCTGCGCCTTTTTCCATGCATCAATTAGTTGAGTTGTATTATTTATATGTGTAATGACAGCAGCATGTGCAGCTAAAGAGAAGGTATTCAGGGATTGAAGCGAGGTGTCGTCAGTCGACATAACATATTACTCATGAGTGACTTATTTGTGCTTAGTTTAACTGATTCGATAACCTCTAGCGCAGCGTTTTATCAGCACCAAGGGAGCACAGCGAGAAAGATATCGATTCAATGATCTCTCCCGCCTACGTTTCTCCTCTACCCTAAATCCCAGACAGACAAAAGCCCCGTACTTTCGTACGGGGCTTTTGTCTTTATTTGATGCCTGGCAGTTCCCTACTCTCGCATGGGGAGACCCCACACTACCATCGGCGCTACGGCGTTTCACTTCTGAGTTCGGCATGGGGTCAGGTGGGACCACCGCGCTACTGCCGCCAGGCAAATTCTGTTTCATCCATACCGCATTGTGCTATACACACCCCGCCGTACGAACCAATCTCGGAACATTCGCTGAAAATCTACTTCTCCACGCTCGCGCGCAGCTGAGTCTCTCTAAAAACACCTTTGGTGTTGTAAGGTTAAGCCTCTCGGGTCATTAGTACTGGTTAGCTCAATGCATCGCTGCACTTACACACCCAGCCTATCAACGTCTTAGTCTTAAACGTCCCTTCAGGTGGCTTAAAGCCACAGGGAAGACTCATCTCGAGGCAAGTTTCGCGCTTAGATGCTTTCAGCGCTTATCTTTTCCGCATTTAGCTACCGGGCAATGCCATTGGCATGACAACCCGAACACCAGTGATGCGTCCACTCCGGTCCTCTCGTACTAGGAGCAGCCCCTCTCAATCTTCCAACGCCCACGGCAGATAGGGACCGAACTGTCTCACGACGTTCTAAACCCAGCTCGCGTACCACTTTAAACGGCGAACAGCCGTACCCTTGGGACCTACTTCAGCCCCAGGATGTGATGAGCCGACATCGAGGTGCCAAACACCGCCGTCGATATGAACTCTTGGGCGGTATCAGCCTGTTATCCCCGGAGTACCTTTTATCCGTTGAGCGATGGCCCTTCCATTCAGAACCACCGGATCACTATGACCTACTTTCGTACCTGCTCGAGCCGTCACTCTCGCAGTCAAGCTAGCTTATGCCATTGCACTAACCTCACGATGTCCGACCGTGATTAGCTAACCTTCGTGCTCCTCCGTTACTCTTTAGGAGGAGACCGCCCCAGTCAAACTACCCACCAGACACTGTCCTCACCCCGGATTACGGGGCCGAGTTAGAACATCAAACATTAAAGGGTGGTATTTCAAGGTTGGCTCCACGCAGACTGGCGTCCACGCTTCAAAGCCTCCCACCTATCCTACACATCAAGGCTCAATGTTCAGTGTCAAGCTATAGTAAAGGTTCACGGGGTCTTTCCGTCTTGCCGCGGGTACACTGCATCTTCACAGCGAGTTCAATTTCACTGAGTCTCGGGTGGAGACAGCCTGGCCATCATTACGCCATTCGTGCAGGTCGGAACTTACCCGACAAGGAATTTCGCTACCTTAGGACCGTTATAGTTACGGCCGCCGTTTACCGGGGCTTCGATCAAGAGCTTCGCATTGCTGCTAACCCCATCAATTAACCTTCCGGCACCGGGCAGGCGTCACACCGTATACGTCCACTTTCGTGTTTGCACAGTGCTGTGTTTTTATTAAACAGTTGCAGCCAGCTGGTATCTGCGACTGGCTTCGGCTCCGAGAGCAAGTCTCTTCACCTACGTGCCAGCGTGCCTTCTCCCGAAGTTACGGCACCATTTTGCCTAGTTCCTTCACCCGAGTTCTCTCAAGCGCCTGAGTATTCTCTACCTGACCACCTGTGTCGGTTTGGGGTACGATTTCGTGTTACCTGGAGCTTAGAGGCTTTTCCTGGAAGCATGGCATCAACTACTTCACCACCGTAGTGGCTCGTTATCACGCCTCAGGGTTAATATGCAACCGGATTTACCAAGTCACACCCCCTACACGCTTGAACCGGGACAACCGTCGCCCGGCTAGCCTAGCCTTCTCCGTCCCCCCTTCGCAGTAACACCAAGTGCTGGAATATTAACCAGCTTCCCATCGACTACGCTTTTCAGCCTCGCCTTAGGGGTCGACTCACCCTGCCCCGATTAACGTTGGACAGGAACCCTTGGTCTTCCGGCGTGCGGGTTTTTCACCCGCATTATCGTTACTTATGTCAGCATTCGCACTTCTGATACCTCCAGCAACCCTCACAGGTCACCTTCGACGGCTTACAGAACGCTCCCCTACCCAACAACGCCTAAGCGTCGCTGCCGCAGCTTCGGTGCATGGTTTAGCCCCGTTACATCTTCCGCGCAGGCCGACTCGACCAGTGAGCTATTACGCTTTCTTTAAATGATGGCTGCTTCTAAGCCAACATCCTGGCTGTCTATGCCTTCCCACATCGTTTCCCACTTAACCATGACTTTGGGACCTTAGCTGGCGGTCTGGGTTGTTTCCCTCTTCACGACGGACGTTAGCACCCGCCGTGTGTCTCCCGTGATAACATTCTTCGGTATTCGGAGTTTGCATCGAGTTGGTAAGCCGGGATGGCCCCCTAGTCGAAACAGTGCTCTACCCCCGAAGATGAGTTCACGAGGCGCTACCTAAATAGCTTTCGGGGAGAACCAGCTATCTCCCGGTTTGATTGGCCTTTCACCCCCAGCCACAAGTCATCCGCTAATTTTTCAACATTAGTCGGTTCGGTCCTCCAGTTAGTGTTACCCAACCTTCAACCTGCCCATGGCTAGATCACCGGGTTTCGGGTCTATACCTTGCAACTTGACGCCCAGTTAAGACTCGGTTTCCCTACGGCTCCCCTATTCGGTTAACCTTGCTACAAAATATAAGTCGCTGACCCATTATACAAAAGGTACGCAGTCACCCAACAAAGTAGGCTCCCACTGCTTGTACGTACACGGTTTCAGGTTCTATTTCACTCCCCTCGCCGGGGTTCTTTTCGCCTTTCCCTCACGGTACTGGTTCACTATCGGTCAGTCAGGAGTATTTAGCCTTGGAGGATGGTCCCCCCATATTCAGACAGGATGTCACGTGTCCCGCCCTACTCATCGAACTCACAACAAGTGCATTTTTGTGTACGGGACTATCACCCTATACTGTGCGACTTTCCAGACGCTTCCACTAATGCACAAACTGATTCAGGTTCTGGGCTCTTCCCCGTTCGCTCGCCGCTACTGGGGGAATCTCGGTTGATTTCTTTTCCTCGGGGTACTTAGATGTTTCAGTTCCCCCGGTTCGCCTTGCATGGCTATGTATTCACCATGCAATAGTGTGTCGAAACACACTGGGTTTCCCCATTCGGGTATCGTCGGTTATAACGGTTCATATCACCTTACCGACGCTTTTCGCAGATTAGCACGCCCTTCATCGCCTCTGACTGCCTAGGCATCCACCGTGTACGCTTAGTCGCTTAACCTCACAACCCGAAGGTGTCTTAAAGACATCATCGCGCTGCGATTATTTGAGAGACTCTATTACAGACAAAAGCACCACTCAGTACTTCTACGGAGAGTGATGTTCAGCTGTAATCTTTCAATTTTCAGCTTGTTCCAGATTGTTAAAGAGCAAAATACTTCGCAGCATACTGTTACCAATATACTCTGAAGTATTATTTAAAGGCTGTACGGTAATGGTGGAGCTAAGCGGGATCGAACCGCTGACCTCCTGCGTGCAAGGCAGGCGCTCTCCCAGCTGAGCTATAGCCCCATACAGTCACTTACAGATACCCTTATCTACTAACACATCAAGAGGATGAGTTAGCCAATTTGTTCTCAGGCAAGGCGGAGTCATACGACGTTTGCGCGTGCAAACGAGTCGTGGCGACAACGCAGCATGAGGACGAATTGGTAGGCCTGAGTGGACTTGAACCACCGACCTCACCCTTATCAGGGGTGCGCTCTAACCACCTGAGCTACAAGCCTATAAAGGTATTTCTGCTCGTTACTTTTTCATCAGACAATCTGTGTGGACACTGCACAATGCGTATCTTTAGGTAAGGAGGTGATCCAACCGCAGGTTCCCCTACGGTTACCTTGTTACGACTTCACCCCAGTCATGAATCACAAAGTGGTAAGCGCCCTCCCGAAGGTTAAGCTACCTACTTCTTTTGCAACCCACTCCCATGGTGTGACGGGCGGTGTGTACAAGGCCCGGGAACGTATTCACCGTAGCATTCTGATCTACGATTACTAGCGATTCCGACTTCATGGAGTCGAGTTGCAGACTCCAATCCGGACTACGACATACTTTATGAGGTCCGCTTGCTCTCGCGAGTTTGCTTCTCTTTGTATATGCCATTGTAGCACGTGTGTAGCCCTACTCGTAAGGGCCATGATGACTTGACGTCATCCCCACCTTCCTCCGGTTTATCACCGGCAGTCTCCTTTGAGTTCCCGACATGACTCGCTGGCAACAAAGGATAAGGGTTGCGCTCGTTGCGGGACTTAACCCAACATTTCACAACACGAGCTGACGACAGCCATGCAGCACCTGTCTCACGGTTCCCGAAGGCACTAAGCTATCTCTAGCGAATTCCGTGGATGTCAAGAGTAGGTAAGGTTCTTCGCGTTGCATCGAATTAAACCACATGCTCCACCGCTTGTGCGGGCCCCCGTCAATTCATTTGAGTTTTAACCTTGCGGCCGTACTCCCCAGGCGGTCGACTTAACGCGTTAGCTCCGGAAGCCACGCCTCAAGGGCACAACCTCCAAGTCGACATCGTTTACAGCGTGGACTACCAGGGTATCTAATCCTGTTTGCTCCCCACGCTTTCGCACCTGAGCGTCAGTCTTTGTCCAGGGGGCCGCCTTCGCCACCGGTATTCCTCCAGATCTCTACGCATTTCACCGCTACACCTGGAATTCTACCCCCCTCTACAAGACTCTAGCTTGCCAGTTTCAAATGCAGTTCCCAAGTTAAGCTCGGGGATTTCACATCTGACTTAACAAACCGCCTGCGTGCGCTTTACGCCCAGTAATTCCGATTAACGCTTGCACCCTCCGTATTACCGCGGCTGCTGGCACGGAGTTAGCCGGTGCTTCTTCTGCGAGTAACGTCAATCGCTGCAGCTATTAACTACAGCGCCTTCCTCCTCGCTGAAAGTGCTTTACAACCCTAAGGCCTTCTTCACACACGCGGCATGGCTGCATCAGGCTTGCGCCCATTGTGCAATATTCCCCACTGCTGCCTCCCGTAGGAGTCTGGACCGTGTCTCAGTTCCAGTGTGGCTGGTCATCCTCTCAGACCAGCTAGGGATCGTCGCCTAGGTGAGCCATTACCCCACCTACTAGCTAATCCCATCTGGGCACATCCGATGGCGTGAGGCCCGAAGGTCCCCCACTTTGCTCTTGCGAGGTCATGCGGTATTAGCTACCGTTTCCAGTAGTTATCCCCCTCCATCAGGCAGTTTCCCAGACATTACTCACCCGTCCGCCGCTCGTCACCCAGAGAGCAAGCTCTCCCGTGCTACCGCTCGACTTGCATGTGTTAGGCCTGCCGCCAGCGTTCAATCTGAGCCATGATCAAACTCTTCAATTAAAAGTTCGATTTGCTTAAACACGTTAAGCGGTGCTCAAAGATTACTTCGTAATAATTCAACTAAATGAATTACTGCTTGGTCACTCTAAGACTTGATATTTTTTGCCACCGAGGTGGCTGATATCGTCTTGTGAGTGCCCACACAGATTGTCTGATAAATTGTTAAAGAGCATGCCGCGGTTCGCAAGGAATCTTATGCGGCGCGGGAGGCGTATATTACGTTTTCCCGCTGAAGAGTCAAGAGATTATTCATTCGAACTTTCATCTTTTTCTCTTCCTGTCCGAGCGACTTCTCAGTCGTTGTTCCCGGTCAGTGGAGGCGCATTATAGGGAGTTCTCAGAAGGCCGCAACCCCTAAAATACAAATAATTTACCGACCGCTGATTCTTTCGCCAAATGCCGTTTAAAGCGGCAATTCCTGGATACTTCTGAAGCCATATGACTGTAAAACAGGCAGTAAACTTTGGGCCTCGGCGGTCATCGCCATGCAGTAGGCGACACTCTCTATTTCTACGTCTGCTTTTTTTTGTGGAACAGGCACATGAGACGTCTCAATTAACCAGTGTGCACGGCGGGCAATCGCAGAACCGGAGTCGATCATACGTGTGCCGTCGGGCAAAACCTGCGCGAGCTCTTCGGAAAGCAACGGAAAATGCGTGCAACCTAATACGACTGTGTCAGGAGGTTCGCGCAAACGCAGCCACGGATGGAGGATTTTCTTCAGTGCCGCCAGTGAGACCTCTTCGCCATGCAGCTTCGCTTCAGCCAGTTCGACCAGTTCCGCCGAGCCCAACATCAGAATCTGACAATCTATCGCAAACCGCGCCACCAGATCGTGTGTATAAGGACGCTGAACCGT
Source organism: Enterobacteriaceae bacterium Kacie_13 (assembly GCA_013457415.1). Lineage (NCBI taxonomy): Bacteria > Pseudomonadati > Pseudomonadota > Gammaproteobacteria > Enterobacterales > Enterobacteriaceae > Enterobacteriaceae bacterium Kacie_13. The sequence goes on along the minus strand of CP045665.1, from coordinate 155,214 downwards.
CGCGCGCGTCGCCAGTAAGCCGACGACGCCGTTTCGCGTTAATTTCGCAGCAGGTTTGATCGCAGGTACTACGCCAACGACCGGGCAGCTGAATTTGGCGCGCAAGGCAGGGAGTGAGACGGTGCTCGCCGTGTTACAGGCAATGACGATAATAGAGAGGGGATGACGTTTCGCAACGGCGGTGACAATTTCGACCACCCGTTCGACGATGAACTCTTCCGATTTCTCGCCATAAGGAAAAGCGACATTATCGAAGGCATAGATATAGTGCAGGTCCGGCAACATTTGCCGGACCTCTTGATAAACTGACAACCCGCCGACGCCGGAATCGAAAACCAGCACCGTCGGGCGGTCAGGAACTTGTGTTGTATCAGAAGGTATAGCTTCCAGTAAGGTAGAACTCACGTCCTGGTGTGGCATAGCCATAAGCCGTCTCGTAATCTTTATCAAACAAGTTGGCAATTCTACCACGAACCGTCAGATGTGAGGTCACGGGATATGAGGCAGCCAGGTCCCATAAGCTTACGCCGCCCAGTTTAACGGTCTGATAAGGATACGAACCGTAGTCGGTGTCGTACCGCTGTCCCAGATACTGGTAATTGATGGACCAGTCAATGTTCGCTACATTCCAGTCAATCTGGTATTTCGCCTGCTGCTTAGCACGGCGCGCCAGAATTTCGTTGGTCTCGGCATTACGCGGGTCGAGATATTCCAGCGTAATCTGGTGCTGCAACGGACCGGTATCGAATGAGCCAGTCCATTCAACGCCTTTGATGGTCGCTTTGCCAATGTTGTAATAACCGAAAGTTGAATTGTCGTAATCGATCATCTGATCGATGTCGTTGCGATACACCGACAAGCGCCAGTCCAGCGGACCGGTCAAACCTTCCAGTCCACCTTCCCACTGCTTGCTCTCTTCAGGCTTAAGGTCCGGATTGCCACCAAAGCCACTATAAAGCTGCCCCAGGTTCGGGGATTTATAGGCCGTACCGTAAGAACCAATCAGACGATACCCATCAATGAATTCCCACGCCGCGCTGCTCTGCCAGGTGGTGTGCTGACCAAACTGGGAGTTATCGTCGCTGCGCACTGCGCCTTCAAGCGTCACATCACTGATTTTTTGCTGAGTCGTCAGATAAACGCCGGTGTTGTGCTGGTTATAGCCATCATCCAGATAGTTGGTGCCAGGCTCCGTGGTCAGCTTCTGCCAGTCAAGCCCTGCGCTGACTTCCCCTTTCCAGATTTGGAATGTGTTACCCCATTGCACGTTGTACTGATCGGAGTCATCCAGCGTTGCGGATGCATCGTACGGGCCGTATTTCGGATCGTAGTTATAGTCTTTGACGTGACTATAGCTGCCGATAAGTTGCGTGGCGTAGATGCCGTTTTCATAACGCAAACCGGTGTCGTACGTGCGGCTGTAAAGCTGACGAGTATCGATAAGTGCACTGCCCGGCGAAGAATAGGCATCATAGGCAGTACGGTTGTCGTAGCCGTACGCACGGGCAAAGCCACTGATTTCCTGATTGAACTGGTGTTGCAGCGCCAGATACAGCGTCTTGCTCATGAAGCCGTCGCGGTCAGGCTGAGGTACACCGCCGGTATTGCCATCCGCAACTACGTCGATGCCACGGGTATAGGTGTAATCACCGGCCGCCGTCAGCGTAGTGTTTTCGCCCAGCTTCTGCTGTGTGGAGCCGTTATAGTTCTGGTAACCGTGGGAACCCACGCCTGCACCGAGTGTCGTGCCATCTTTATCACGCGTGGTGATAATGTTAACAACGCCACCGATCGCATCAGAGCCATAAACCGCAGAGCGCGGCCCGCGAATAAATTCGATGCGCTGGACCAGGGAAAGTGGGATCTGGCTGATATCCGCAGCGCCGGAAATACCGGCCTGATTCAGACGCACACCGTCGATTAAGACTAATGTGTGGCTGGAATTGGTGCCACGAACGAATAAAGACGTCTGCTGGCCCAGCCCGCCATTTTGGGCAATATCGACGCCCGGTAAACGACGTAATACATCAGCGACAGATTTTGACTGCCATCTGTCGATATCATCACGCGTCACCACATCGGTCGGTGCCAGTACGGAAGAGACCGGCTGTGGAAAACGGTTAGCCGTGACGACCAGATTATCGCTGTTGTTGCCTGTGGAAGTACTGTCTTGCGCCCACCCTGAAAAAGCCGTGACGGATAAGGCCGTCAACAGCACGTGCTTTTTAATTGTCATGAATCGAGCATCCAAACTTAATTGGCGGATGCCGCAGAGGATCACCGACGGTATTTCGCGACGACGATGATGAATGCGACGTAATATCGGCAGGTCTTCGGACTTAGGATTTGCAGGCTTATTCATTACAAGAGAAGTAATTCAGATAACCCACACCGGGCGATGACTTCCCATTCCTTCTTTCTTATCTATATAGAAAGAAGAAACAGTGTCTGCATTATAAAGAATGCGATCGCCGTGATTTCCCCATACCGCTGCGCGCCAGTTCCGGATTCACACCGGATTCCCTTTTAACTCAGTCATGAGGCCGAGCGGCAATCCTACGATCAACCCATTTGGAAATCCAGACATCCGTAATGACTACCCTTATTTCCCCAAAGTCATTGACGTTAGAACAAGGCAATAAAGGAGAGAATTCCGGTGAGCTGACTCAGGTGAGTGATTCGGATGAAAGAATGCAGCTAACGTAGTTATAACGTCCAGGACGATGGGGAAAGCTGGACTTTGCAGTGTTATTCCCTAGAATCCCCCAAAAGTTTGTCCATTTACCCCCAGTTAGACGAGATAACCGATGACGCCTGAAAACCTGCCCATTGAACAGTACGACGACCAACTGGCGGAAAAGACCGCACGTCTCACGGCGATGATGTCGCCTTTTAATGCGCCGCAGCCTGACGTTTTCCGTTCTCCGGTCAGCCATTATCGTATGCGTGCCGAATTCCGCGTATGGCACGACGAAGGCGACCTGTACCATATTATGTTTGATCAGCAGACTAAAGCTCGCGTGCGTGTGGATCAGTTCCCGGCCGGCAGCGAGCTGATTAACCGCCTGATGCCTGTGCTGATCGCCGCCGTGAAGCAAGATCCGGCACTGCGCCGTAAGATCTTCCAGATCGACTATCTTTCGACCCGCAGCGGTAAAATCATCGCTTCTTTGCTGTACCACCGGAAGCTTGATGAAGAATGGCAGCAGGCCGCCACACTTCTTCGTGACCAGCTGCGCGCCGACGGGTTTGATATCCAGCTGATTGGCCGCGCAGCCAAAACTAAAATCATGCTCGATCAGGATTATATTGATGAAGTCCTGCCGGTCGCAGGCCGCGATATGATTTACCGTCAGGTGGAAAATAGCTTCACTCAGCCAAACGCCGAGATGAATATTCAGATGCTGGAGTGGGCGCTGGACGCCACGCAAAACTCGACCGGCGATTTGCTGGAACTTTACTGCGGCAACGGCAATTTCTCACTGGCGCTGGCGCGCAACTTCCGCCGGGTACTGGCAACAGAAATTGCCAAACCGTCAGTGGCAGCAGCGCAGTTCAACATTGCGGCGAACCATATAGATAACGTGCAGATCATCCGCATGGCGGCTGAAGATTTCACTCAGGCACTGAACGGCGTACGTGAATTCCGTCGTCTGCAGGATGTGGATTTAAGCGGATATGAATGCAACACAATTTTTGTCGATCCACCGCGCAGCGGGCTGGATGATGAGACCGTGAAGATGGTGCAGGGCTATGACCGTATTTTGTATATCTCCTGCAATCCGGAAACCCTGTGCGCAAATCTGGAAACGCTGAGCCAGACACACCGCGTCACGCGCCTCGCGTTATTCGATCAGTTCCCTTACACCCACCATATGGAATCGGGCGTTCTGCTGGAAAAGATCTGATCGACGAAAACTAAAACAAAAAACGGGCACCTCGGCGTGCCCGTTCTTTTTACTGCCGCAAGATAATTACAAGTACACGCGCAGATATTCTGACAGACACAGAATCGCCATCGCCTGCCCGTAAGGCATCGAGGTCAGCGCAATCTGGCGATAAAACTCAAGATCTGCCCCCATCGCGGTACCGAACGACGTTTGTGTCAGTTCGCCCGCTGGATTGATATGTTTGATCACACCCTGAATGGCTTTTTCCGCCACCGGTGCATAAGACGCATCGATATAACGCTTACGCACCGCTTTCAGAATACCGTACGCAAAACCGGCCGTGGCCGAGCTTTCAAGATAAGAGTGCGGATCGTCAAGCAGCGTGTGCCATAAACCGCTGTCGTCCTGACATTTCGCCAGCGCACTGACCTGGCTTTCCAGTACCTGCAATAAATAGCGGCGGGTCGCGTTATTCTCCGGCAAATCCACCAGTTCGAGAAATTCGGGAATGGCGATCGTCAGCCAGCTGTTGCCACGCGCCCAGCGCGCCTGCGCAAAGTTATGGTGACCGTCGAACGTCCAGCCGTGGAACCACAGGCCAGTCTGGCGATCCATCAGATACTGCACGTGGACCAGAAACTGATACGTTGCTTCTTCGATAAATTCAGGACGACCGAGCAGTTTGCCAATTTTCGCCAGCGGCAGGACGCTCATCATCAGCGTGTCATCCCACATCTGCTGATGGTTTTCATTGTTATAAACAATGTGCTGCATTGCGCCTTTATCGGTGCGCGGCATTTCGTACATTACCCATTCTGCCCAGCGCTCAAGATAAGGACGCCACGCTTCATTACCCGTTTCCTCGTAGCGATAAGCTAGTGTCAGGAACGGGCTCATGGTATTAACGTTTTTAGTGGGCGTCCCTTCCGCCAGGCGCGCGGTGAACCAGTCATCAATTACCGACCGCATTTTTTCATCACCGGTCTGCTGATAATACTGGTAAATGCCGTAAAGCCCGATACCGTGCGTCCATTCCCAGCCTGCCCACCCTTTGGTGTCGATGACGCGGCCATCATCCAGCCGTAGCAGAAACTCACCGGTTTTATCTTCGATATTCACCAGATTGTCGGTCACGTTATGGATCAGCGCTTTCAGTTCGTTGCGCGAGATGAAATGCTCCGGCTGACGCAGCAAGGCACTGTGTTTAACTTCAAAAACTTTCATAGCGTTCTCCTGTGAATAGATTACAAACGTCCCTGAACCGGCATTTCTACGGTATTTTCTCGGGTCAGCTTTTCAGGTGGCGGGTTATTGCGATGCAGATAACCGATGTTGTTATTGCCCCACAGAGATTCGTATTTCATCCCTGTCAACATTTCGACGGTAGCGCGGTCTTCCGGCGTGATTTGCTCCGGCACGATACGGTTTGCTTCGCGCATCTTGTGCGTTTCGCGGGTCAGCACGCCGTGCGTTCTCTGATTCAGGCGGAAGAACAGCGAGATGATAAAGCCCATGCTGAGCATGACCAGTGAACCGATCACCAGAACCCCCAGAATCGTGTGACCGACCGCAGGAACCTGCTGGGTCTGGCCGGAAACAAATCCGGCGAGTTGCAGGATAATCCCCACCAGCATCACGGCACCGGCCTGCGAGGCTTTGCGGGTCAGCGTCATTACGCCGGCAAAAATCCCTTCGCGGCGCTGGCCGGTGATGGTTTCATCGACGTCAGCGATATAGGTATAGATATTCCACGGCACGTAGTTGATCCCGCCACGTCCCAGACCGGCCAGGGCAGAAATCAGCAACAGCAGTGACATTGAGTCATTCATCCCGGCGTAATACAGGCCGCCGTAGGAAATAGCCGCCAGCCCGAAGAGTGTCACCGCCAGCCGGTAAGACGGCGCCGGTCCGAAGCGAATACACAGCGGGATCATCCCGATAACGGCAACAAATTGCAGAATTGCCATCATTCCCATGAGATTTGAAGCGACGGCAGCGCTTTGCATCAGAACAAACACCACGTAATAAGTGAACACGGCGTTAAAGACGTCCTGCGCGATGTAGCCGCCCAGATATAAACCGAGATGCTGGCGGAAGATCTTGATGCGCAGCGTTGAAGACAGTTCGACTTTCAGACGTTTCAGGCTTTGTGCCAGTGTCAGTTGCTGGCGCTCACGTTCAATTTTCTTAGTCGCTTCCGATTTAAGCTCTTCCGGCCGTTCCCAGGTGAAGAAATACACCAGTGTCAGCACCAGTGAACAAATCACTGCAAAGACCAGACTCGAGTAGAAGAAGGAAATAGCGTTATCTTTGCCGAAATGCTGTAACAGAATGCCGGGCAGGAACGCTGCCAGAATTGCTGACAACTGCGCCAACGCGATGCGGGCACCTGAGAATTTGGTTTTTTGCTTGAAATCATCGGTCATTTCCGGGACCAGCGTTTCATACGGCACCAAAATCATGGTGTAAACGATATCGAACAGCAGATACGTCAGCAGGTAATAGACGTATCCCATTTCGCCCACCCACATAAAGCTGTAGCTGAAGACGCAGGGAATACCTAGCAGAATAAAGAACTTACGGCGGCCAAACCGTTTGCCGAGCCACGTATTGCCGAAGTTATCGGTGAGATACCCCATCAGCGGGCTAAGAACCGCATCGGCCACGCGTGCAGTCGCGAAAATAAACGTAGCCTGAATGGGCGATAGCCCGCAGAACGTCGTGTAGAAATACAATAACCATGCCGCAGTCAGTGCAGTCGTGCCTGCACCGAGGAAATCCCCGGAGCCATAAGCGATATAAGTGAAGAATCCGATCTTACGTGTTTTCATTGCCGTGTTGCCCCTGTTAATCACCTTTAGGCGTAGGCTGAATGCGAACGAAAATGCGTCGTCCGGCCATGATTCAAATTAGCGAGGAGCCGACATGAAAACCTTTTGGTTTTTGCCACCCGGATGCACTTTATGGCAAAGAAATAAAGAAGTGGGCGATCTACATCTAAATAATGAACATGGGTTTGATATTAATGAAATGACAGTTCATTAAATGGGAAGGGAAATGCTTAGTGAAGGGAATAAGACGAATGATGGCGCATAAAAAAGGCAATCCGCAGATTGCCTTTAAAGAAGGTGAAACAGAAGAGGCGTTATATGGACGATTTGCGCTTTTTCAGTTTTACACCAATCCAAAATACCAGCGCCACACAGACAAGCGACGGCAAGAAATTCGAGCCTAATTCAGGATACTCAGCGCGTACAATTGCACTATATAACAGCAGACCCAGCAGGAAACAGGCCGCGGCAATCCCCGGTAATCCTTTCGGCATTTCACTTTTGTGGTAGCGGACGTGCAGACAGTACACCGCTAACACCAGAGCAATAATCGGGAATATCGAAAACGCGACGACAGAGCTGAATAAAGCATCAAATGTGCCGCTAATCGACAGCCCGGCAATTAAAGACAAAACCAGAGTGCCATTATCCTGGTTCGCTTGTTCGGTCATCTTCTTTACCTCGGGTCTTATTAATGGGAGTCACTGCCGTGCGTTCCTGTTGACGGCGATACCAGTAATACGCGCCTTTAGAAATCATCCGCAATTGCAGTACCAGACGCTCTTCAAGCTGACGGCGCTGTGCGAGATCAACATCCAGCGCTTCCGCGCCGGCGTTAAACACGATGATTACCATGGCTTCCGCCTGCGCTTCAGTAAAACTGCGCGGCATATGGTTTTCGAGTTGCAGATAGTCGGCAAGTTCCGCAATAAAATGCTGAATTTCACGGGCAACGGCGGCACGAAACGCCGAAGACGTTCCGGAACGTTCGCGAAGCAACAGGCGGAATGCATTGGGGTTATTGCCGATGAACTCCATAAACGTGGAGACCGAAGTGCGGATTACGCTGCCGCCTTTAGCAATTCGCTGACGCGCCTGACGCATCAGCTGGCGCAGCATCAGACCACTCTCATCCACCATCGTCAGACCGAGTTCATCCACATCACGGAAGTGCCGGTAGAAGGACGTCGGCGCAATGCCTGCTTCGCGCGAGACCTCACGCAAACTCAGACTGGCGAAGCTGCGCTCAGCGCTGAGTTGGCTGAAAGCCGCCTCAATCAGCGTGCGACGCGTACGCTCTTTTTGTTGTGCTCTGACTCCCATGACCTTCATCCGGATAGTGTTCTTCTTTTTAGTTGTTAGCCCGATATGGTTTCACTATACCAAAATTTTTATCGGTCCGAGTCATAGAAACAGCAGCATAAAGTGGGTCTGGATGTTGCAACATTCCCATTAAATGACAACTGCATGTGGGGTAAACAGGTGTAATATGTTATTTTCTCGTTGTGATTTTGTATAAAAATAGGTTTCGAACAATGCAACAGCACTCACATTTTGATGCCATCATCATTGGCTCAGGCCCTGGCGGAGAAGGCGCTGCGATGGGACTGGTTAAACAAGGCGCCAGAGTTGCTGTCATCGAACGCTACAACAACGTCGGTGGCGGCTGTACACACTGGGGTACCATCCCTTCCAAAGCACTGCGTCACGCCGTCAGCCGAATCATCGAATTTAACCAAAATCCGCTCTACAGCGATAACTCGCGCACCATGAGCTCCAGCTTTCCCGATATCCTGCGTCATGCGGATTCGGTTATTAATCAGCAAACACGCATGCGTCAGGGTTTCTACGAAAGAAACCAGTGCCAGCTATTTTCCGGCGACGCCAGCTTTGTCGATGCTAATACTATCAGCATCCGCTACGCCGACGGCACGCATGAGCAGATCACTGCGGATAACATCGTCATCGCCTGTGGCTCGCGCCCTTATCGCCCTGCTAACGTCGATTTTGGTCACCCGCGCATTTATGACAGCGATTTAATTCTTGAGCTGAGCCATGAACCGCGTCACGTAATTATTTACGGTGCGGGCGTGATCGGCTGCGAATATGCGTCGATCTTCCGAGGTCTGAACGTCAAAGTGGACTTAATCAACACGCGTGACCGCCTGCTGTCTTTCCTCGATCAGGAAATGTCAGATGCGCTTTCTTATCACTTCTGGAACAACGGTGTGGTTATCCGTCACAACGAAGAGTTCGAGAAGATTGAAGGTGTGGAAGATGGTGTGATCATGCACTTGAAATCCGGGAAGAAAGTGAAGGCCGATGCCCTGTTGTATGCTAACGGTCGCACCGGTAACACGGACAAACTAGGTCTGGAAAATATCGGGCTGGAAGCAGACAGCCGGGGCTTGCTGAAAGTAAACAGCATGTATCAGACCGCACTGTCGCACATTTATGCTGTCGGTGATGTGATTGGTTACCCAAGTCTGGCGTCTGCGGCTTACGATCAGGGGCGCATTGCCGCACAGGCGATGATTCAGGGCGAAGCCAAAGTCCATCTGATCGAAAACATTCCGACCGGGATTTACACCATTCCGGAGATAAGTTCCGTGGGTAAAACCGAGCAGGAACTGACGTCGATGAAAGTCCCTTACGAAGTTGGCCGTGCACAGTTTAAACATCTGGCTCGCGCACAAATCGCTGGCATGAACGTGGGCAGCCTGAAGTTACTGTTCCACCGTGAAACCAAGGAAATTCTGGGCATTCACTGTTTCGGTGAGCGTGCTGCCGAAATCATTCATATCGGGCAGGCGATCATGGAACAGAAAGGTGAAGGTAATACTATCGAGTATTTCGTCAATACTACCTTCAACTATCCGACCATGGCCGAAGCCTATCGTGTGGCTGCGCTTAACGGATTAAACCGCCTTTTTTAAAGCAGCGGCGTTATCCCAGTAAGCCTGCATATGTTCTTTGATGGCTTCGGCAAGCTGTTCGTAACGCCCGCGCAGTGGTGAACCAGGGCGATAAACCAGCGCGATCGTGCGCCGAGGCTCCGGTTTGTCACAAGTAAGATAAGTCACACCATCACGGCTGCGCTCACGAGGTACAGCCAGTGATGGCAGTAACGTAATCCCGCTTCCTGCCGCCACCATGTTACGCAGCGTTTCAAGACTGGTGGCGCGGAAGTGGGTATCTTCATCCGCACCCGCCTGGAAGCAAAAACCAAGCGCCTGATCGCGCAGACAGTGGCCATCTTCCAGCATCAGCAGTTTCTCACCGGCCAGATCGGCCATCGCCACGCGATCGCGGGATGCCCATGGATGATCATCGTAGATTGCCAGCTTCATCGGCTCGTCAAACAGCGGCACTTCGATAAACGCTTCGCTCTCCTTCACCAGTGCCAGAATGGCACAATCAAGCTTTCCGCTGTCGAGTTGCGCCAGCAGCTGATGGGTTTGCGCTTCGTGCAGATACATTTCCAGTTTGGGAAACGTTTTGTGCAGCGTGGGAATAATTTGCGGCAGCAGGTAAGGCCCGACGGTTGGGATCAGACCGATATGCATCGGTCCCGACATTGCTTCGCCCTGCTGGCTCGCCATCTCTTTGAGCACTTTCACTTCACGCAATACCGTACGCGCCTGATCCACCAGCAGCAGACCGGCTTGTGTGAACAGTACTTTGCGGCTGGTTCTTTCGAGCAGCATGACGCCGAGCTCATCTTCCAACTTGCGGATTTGCCCGCTCAGCGTTGGCTGGCTGACGTGGCATGAATCTGCAGCGCGACGGAAGTGGCGAAACTCTGCCAGTGCCACCAGATACTCTAAATCACGAATGTTCATTTTTCCCCCAGTCCCTCATAGGCGATGCGATAGCCGTTAACGATAGATAAGATAGCAACCAACGATTATATCTATCAACCACAATCGTCAATAATGCTCCCCATCGAAACGGCACCGCCGAAAAAATTGTTCAATTTATAGATTAATTAAGAGGTTATTCATGTTTGCAAGCCAGGAAGGGAAACACGTACCGCACGTTACTTTTCATACCCGTCAGGGCGACCAATGGGTTGACCTCACGACAGATGAGCTGTTCAAAAACAAAACAGTGATTGTCTTTTCACTGCCGGGCGCATTTACCCCGACCTGTTCTTCGAGCCACCTGCCGCGTTACAACGAACTGGCTCCGGTGTTCAAAAGCCACGGCGTAGACAGCATTCTTTGCGTCTCTGTAAATGACACTTTCGTGATGAATGCGTGGAAAGCAGAACAAAGCGCCGCCAATATCACCTTCATTCCGGACGGTAACGGTGAGTTCACCAAAGGGATGGACATGCTGGTCGAGAAGGCCGATTTGGGCTTCGGTCCGCGTTCATGGCGCTATTCCATGCTGGTACGTAACGGCGTGGTCGAGAAAATGTTCGTCGAGCCAAACAAGCCGGGCGACCCGTTTGAAGTGTCTGATGCAGACACCATGCTGAAGTATCTGGCACCAGAATATAAAGTGCAGGAATCCGTTTCCGTGTTCACCAAACCGGGCTGTCCGTTCTGTTCGAAAGCCAAACAGATGCTCCAGGAACGCGGTATTCAGTACGAAGAAATTGTATTAGGTAAAGACGCGACCACCGTCAGCCTGCGCGCTGTTACCGGCCGTGCCACCGTGCCGCAGGTCTTCATCGGTGGACGCCACATCGGCGGAAGCGACGATCTGGACGTTTACCTGCATTCAGAAACTCAGGAAGTGTGCGAAGTTGCACAATAAGTTCCAGTGAATACCCAGAGTAAGAAGTAAGAAGTAAGACAAGAGTCCCTGCATTACCAACAAAAAAGCAAAGTTAGACTACGTGAACTTTCGGCGGACCCTGGGTCCGCCTTTTTTTGCTTCATCATTCCCCCGTTCTGAGATCCCCGCCTGTTTTTTCATGACATTCTCCTGCGACACTTCATGGTTAATGCACTTCTGATGGCAGAACGATGACGGCGCAAAAACCCCGCAATAAAATCACTCAGCAGGATGTCGCACGTCTGGCCGGCGTTTCAGTTGCTGCGGTGTCTCTGGTGCTCGGCGGAAAAGGTCGGATTTCGCCGGAAGGCGTGCAACGCATCTATCAGGCCATCGACCAGCTCGGTTACCGGTTACCATCGGCATCCTCTGTCACGCCCCTTCCACGGATTGGTGTTTTGCTGATGGCGGGTTGCCAGTTCGCAACGGATTTGCTTCCAGCGCTTTCGCAGGCATTGCAGGAAGCGGGATTTTCACTGTTACTTTCCTACGCACACGCCGGGACGCTTCTGGAACATGTCGGGCAACTTCTGGCGCAGAACGTTCGCGGAATAATTGTGTGCGGAAAGTTACTCAATGCCGGCCCGGAAACGCTGAAAGCCCTGAGTGCGCGGTCGGCAGCGCGCTATGTGGCACTTATCGGCGTAGGAGAGCATTATCATCCGGGGCCGCTCGCAACGGTGCATCCGGATAATGCACAGGCCGCACATCAGGCGGCGGACGCTCTCCTTCATCAGCAACATCAAAACATTGCCTATCTCGGCGGTGTGAACCATTCGCTGGTCCGTGCCGAGCGGCTGGGCGGTCTTTCCCTCGCACTCGGTCAAGCCGGTATCGCGTTTTCACCGTCGTTCAGCCTGCCATGCGCGGCAAACTTTGCGGACAGCTTCCGCGCCACCGCGCAGTTGCTGAAACAGAATCCCAAAATTTCCGCCATCCTGTGCGACAACCCGACGGTATTGCTGGCTGCACATCATGCGCTGGCCGAAGGATTACAAACCTCCAAATGGCGGCTGTTTTCGCGCCGCATAGCACTGACCGGATTCGGAGAGTGCGAAGAAGCGCTGAAACTGTTGCTGCCGCAAATTTCTGCCAGCAATAACGCGCTGGCTTCGTACGCGGTGAAATGCCTGCGCGTACAGCTCACCGGCGAGCCGGTATTCCCTGACGATCCGCGCCTGACGGTCGCTCCGGTATTCAATTCCCCCTCACTTTCCGTGGCCTCGAAAGCCGGTTAAAAAAATGGGCGAAAAATTTTACCCGTTTTATTTATCACTTCTGCCTCCTGCCTTTTGACGCTTTTTCCTCCAGCCTCAATGCTATGACCATTGTTTTCGGAGGATTAACGTCAATGATCGACTTCGCTGCGCACGCCCGGGATCGGGCGAACCAATTCCTCACGTTACTCGCCCAATGGGTGGCGATCCCCTCACCGTTTGACAGCGCCACGGTGCAGCCGAATACGCCCTTTGGACGTGGGATAGCCGACGCGCTCAGCTGGTGGCAGCAACTTGGTGATGATGCCGGGCTGAATACACTGAATGTCGATCATCATGCCGTGCATATTGAATACGGCAGCGGCGAGGAAATCGTGTACGTGTTTGGTCACGCCGACGTCGTGCCCGCCGGCGAAGGCTGGCATTTTCCGCCGTATCAGCTCTCACGTCTGGGCGACAACCTGATTGGCCGCGGCGTAGTGGATGACAAAGGCCCGATGATTGCCGCGTGGCTGGCGCTGGATATTCTGCGTGAACTGAAGCTGCCGCTGCAACGCCGCATCCGGCTGGTAGCGGGCGGCAACGAAGAAACAGGTTTTCGTTGTATCCGCCGTTATTTTGAATTGCAGCCACAGCCGACTTTCGCCTTCACGCCTGACGGCAAATTTCCAGTGATTTATGGCGAAAAAGGCTCGTTGCTGGTGACGCTGACGTCACCGACTGTACAACCCGATTTGCAGGTTTCCTGCGGCGGTGTGGTGAATAATATTCCTGATGTCGCCCATCTGCGCGGGCTGTCGCTTTCCTGCGACGGCTGGACGCTGGCTGACGGTTTTACACTGCTGGCTGAACCGGGACAGGTTGATCACTGGCAGCTTTACGGGCGCGGCGGCCATTCTTCGAAACCTGAGGTGTGCCTCAATCCGATTGCTGCCACCGCACAGTTGCTGCATCAGCAATTCAATTCCCGTTGGACGCAGCAACTGTACGAAATTACAGAGACAACATCCGGGCAGAGCGGCGTGCGTTTTGCGCTGGATACGCCGGGCGAATGCGGTCAGATCCTGCTGGTACCGACCGTCCTGATAATTGAAAACGGCATGATGTCGCTGACGCTGAACGTGCGGTATCCCGAAAATCTGACCGCAGAGTACATTGCCGAACAGCTGACGAACTGGAACAGCAACTGGCCCGCCAGTCGCATTGCCATTGAGCCGGTCAAACCGCCGAGTCTCTATCCGCCGGACAGCGCGCTGGTACGAACGTTGCACGAGATTTTCACCCGCCACACAGGTGATAAAAGCCATCCGTCGCGCACCACCGGCGCTGGCAGCTATGCCAGCGCGATGCAAAACGCGGTAATTTTCGGCTGCGAATTTCCTGACGGTTCTTCAGGTAACACCCACGGCGCGGACGAATACGGCAGCTTAAGCCGCTTTATCAGCGCCATCGCCATCTATGCCGAAGCCCTTTACCGGCTGGCAAACCTGCCCGCCGACTCTTCTGAAAAACGAGGTAATTGATCATGTCTGCAAAAAAACTGATTGCGCTGTGCGCCTGTCCGATGGGTCTGGCTCATACCTTTATGGCCGCCGAAGCCATTGAAGTCGCCGCCCGCGCCCGCGGTTATGACGTCAAAATAGAAACCCAGGGCGCCGACGGGATCCAGAACGAACTGACGGCGGAAGACATCGCGCAGGCGACGGTGATCATTCACGCCACCGGCATTACACCGCAAAATATCGAACGTTTTAACGGGCTCGCCGTGTATGAAGTCGAGCTGAAAGACGCGGTAAAAAATGCGGGCGGGCTGATCGACGAGATTGAAGAAGATCAGGCGCAGTGATCCTACTTTTGCTTTTTTAGCGTAAGGAGTTTTCCGTGGCGATAAGAAAAAGAGTCATCAATACCGGTCACAGTCAGACATCCGACGTCCCGCCGCCGTCTGCGGGGCCCGCAGGTAAAGGCCAGAGCCATGCCTGGAAAGAGTTCAGCAAACACATCATGACCGGCATCTCCTACATGATCCCGGTGTTGATCATGGGCGGCCTGATTGGCGCGCTGTCGCAAATCATTCCCTATGTGTTCCTTGGCATGTCGCCGGATGAATCCATCATGGCGGCGCTCAACAGCGGCCGTTACAGCGGCAGTTCTGTCTGGATGCTGCAAATCGCCAGTATCATGGAAAGCTTCGGTTTCACGCTTTTTGGCTTCGCAATCCCGATGTTCGCGGCATTTACTGCTAATTCCATCGGCGGTAAAACCGCGCTGGCTGCCGGATTTATCGGCGGATACGTGGCGATCAAACCGGTGGCCGTTCCCACGCTTCTTGGCGGCGAATGGTCAGCGGTTGCGCCTGTCGCCTCCGGGTTCCTTGGAGCAATCGTGATTGCTTTCGTGGTCGGGTATTTCGTCCGCTGGCTGAACAACGCCATCAAGGTGTCACACAACTGGCTGGCGTTCAAAACCACCTTCTTTATTCCGCTGATCTCTGCAATTGTCGCCATGTTGCTGATGGTCTTCCTCATTACGCCAATTGGCGGCTGGCTGAACACGCTGATTAAAGAAGCGTTGCAGGCTGCTGGCGCAGCGGGAACCTATTTCTACGCCACTGTACTGGCTGCAGCCACGGCGTTTGACCTGGGCGGGCCGGTGAACAAAGCTGCAGGGTTCGTCGCACTCGGCTTCACAACCGAGAAAGTTCTGCCGATCACCGCGCGCTGTCTGGCCGTAGTTATTCCGTCATTCGGCCTGGGCCTTTCGACGGTGATCGACAAATGGCTGGTTGGCCGTCGCGTTTACGATCGCCAGTTCAATCAAATTGGCCGCACCGCGATTTTCCTCGGTTTTATGGGGATTTCCGAAGGATCGATTCCGTTCGCGCTGGAACGTCCGGGATTTGTCATTCCGGTATATGTGACTGGTGCAATTATCGGCGCACTGCTCGGGGTTTCGCTCGGCGCAGTACAATGGTTCCCGGAATCCGCCATCTGGGCGTGGCCGCTGATTACCAACATTCCGGCTTACCTGATCGGCCTGCTTGGCGGTTCGCTGTTTATCGCCGTCACCTGCGTGTTCTATCGCAACCGTCTGATCAAAAAAGGTCTGCTCGAAGTGGCCTGACTTTCATCTCCTCAGGGCGCACCCGCGCCCTGACATGCTCACAGGAGGAAATATGAGCCGTCAGCAACGTCTTACCGTTCTGCGCCAGCGCATGGCCGAACGCCAAATGCCCGCCGTCCTGCTCACCGACAGATTCAGCAAATATTCGCTGACTGAACTCTACAGCGCCTCCGGCTACGTGCTGGTCACCGCCGACAGCCTGCTGATGCTGGTCGATGGCCGCTACAGCGCTGAATGCCGTCAGAACAATCCTGATACCGATGTCATCACGCTCACCGCGGAACAGCCGCTGGCGAAATATCTGTCCGGCCACCGCACGCTTTTTGCCGATGCCAGCGCGTTATCACACCTGGCGTGGCAGACGTTGGAGAAACAGTGCAACCTGCCGTTACAACACTGGGATGCGTCAGTTCTGCGCGTGCATAAATATTGCGATGAAATCGCCAAAATCCGTCAGGCTGCGGCCATCGCCGACCAGGCTTTGCGAACAGTCATGCCGATGATTCGGCCCGGAATAACCGAGAAAGCACTGGCAGATCAGCTCGAAATGGCGGTCCGTCTGGCCGGAGGCAGTAAAACAGCGTTTGATACCGTGGTGGTTTCCGGCACACGCGGCGCATTGCCGCACGGGCGACCGACGGATAAAAAGCTGGCTGCGGGTGAATTAGTGACGATTGATTTTGGCGCGGTATATCAGCATTACTGCTCCGACATGACACGAACGTTCGTACTGGGCAACGTCAGCGCTGAACTGAAAGCGTTGTACGACACGGTGCTGATCGCGCAGCAATCTGCCCGCGATGCCGTCAGACCGGGAATACGCTGTCAGGAACTTGACGCTGTGGCGCGCGACATTATCGTTGCGGCCGGATACGGCGACCACTTCAGTCACAATCTGGGACATGGCTTAGGGTTGGACGTCCATGAAACCCCCGCGATCAGCCCGCAAAACACGCAGTCGCTGGAAACAGGAATGGTGATCACCATTGAGCCGGGAATTTATATTCCGGGGCTTGGCGGCGTGAGAATTGAGGATGATGTGCTGGTCACAGAAAGCGGCAGCGAAGTGCTGACGCAGAGCCCAAGGGCATGGAAAGAGATTGAATGTTGAGGAAGCATTCTCCCCCTTACCAGGGGGAGAAACGCAAAGACTTACAGCGCTAAACGCGTCTTCGCATCGGCAATTGCCAGTGCAACCTGCTGAGGAGACACGCCGCCTTTGGCTGCGCGTTTGTCGAGGCAGGATTGCAGCTCGAGGATCGGATAAACATCATCGCCAATCACGCTGCTGAATTTCTGCAAATCTTGCAAAGACAACGCTTCCAGCGCTTTACCCTGAGTGATCGCTTCCACTACCGCTTCACCCACAATATGGTGCGCTTCACGGAACGGGACACCTTTAGCAACCAGATAATCCGCCAGCTCGGTGGAGTTAGCGTAGCCCTGCTGCGCAGCTTCTTTCGCACGCGGACGTTTCACCTGTATGCCATCGAGCACCAGCGCCGCCATGTTAAGGCAATCCATCCAGGTGTCGAGCGCGTCGAACAACCCTTCTTTGTCTTCCTGCATGTCCTTGTTGTAGGCCAGCGGCAAGCCTTTCATGGTCATCATCATGCCGGTCAGTGCGCCCTGCACGCGGCCACATTTGCCACGGATAAGCTCCAGTGCGTCCGGATTTTTCTTCTGTGGCATCAGGGAAGAGCCGGAAGTCACGCGGTCAGACAGGTCGATAAACGCCGCTTCGCCGGTGTTGAAGAAAATCAGATCTTCGGCGAAACGAGAAAGGTGAACCATGCTGATGGCGGCGTCAGACAGTAGTTCCAGCACGTGGTCCCGGTCGGAAACGCTGTCGAGACTGTTGCGGGTTGCAGACGCGAAACCTAACCAGCCCGCCAGCTGCTCGCGGTCCATCGGATAGGCTGTACCGGCCAGTGCGCCACAACCCAGCGGGCTGACGTCCAGACGGGTAAGGGTATCTTTCAGACGGCTTTCGTCACGCGCCAGCATCTCCACATAAGCCATGCACCAGTGAGCAAAGGTCACCGGCTGGGCACGTTGAAGATGGGTATAACCCGGCATAACTGCGTCCTGATTAGCTTCAGCAGTCGCAACCAGCGCCTGTTGAAGATGATGCAACGCATCGCCAAGTTCAATCACCTGCGCCTTACACCACAGTTTGAGGTCAGTCGCGACCTGATCGTTACGGCTGCGGCCAGTGTGCAGTTTTTTGCCGAGGTTACCGACTTTGTCGATCAGTTTGCCTTCGACCCAGCTGTGAATATCTTCTGCGTCGCTGGCTAAAATAGCGCGGGGATTCGCACGGACCTCTTCCAGCAGTACGTTCAGCGCACCTTCCAGCTCAATCTGCTCGTCAGCCGTGAGTACATTGACGGTGACCAGCGCTTTCGACCATGCCACCGAACCGATGATATCTTGCTCTGCCAGCCGGTAATCGAAACGCAGTGAGTCATTGAGTTCTTTAAACCGCTGATCCGCCGCCTGAGTAAAACGTCCGCCCCAAAGTGCCATTTTCCCGCTCCTGAAATTTTTATGCAAAAGGGCGCACTATGCCGCGCCCTTGAAAAGTGTATACCGAATGCGCGGCAGGTCTTAAACCTGTCGAAAGGTGTGCTACGCCAGAATACGTGTCCCGATCGCGACGCCGTTAAAGAGTGCTGGCAATTGCTCGGCGTGACGCCAGCTGGCGATATCCACCGGACGTCCGAGCGCACGTGCGGCGTCCAGCGCGGCGTGCACTTTGACGATCATGCCGTCAGTAATAATGCCCTGGTCGATCAATTGTTCAGCCCTTTCCGCGCTCATTTGCGGAATGCGCTGACCTTTGCCGTCGAGAATACCGCTGACGTCGGAAAGCAGAATCAGATCTGCGCCCAGCGTGGCGGCCAGAGCGGTCGCGGCCTGATCGGCGTTCACGTTCATTAATTCACCCGCTGCGGTGATCCCGATAGAGCTGACGATCGGCAGGTAGCCTGCACCGGTCAGGGTATTAATCAGCGCCGGGTTACCCGCTTCGGCTTTGCCGACGTTGCCCAATACTTCGCTCAGTTGCGTTACGCTGACCGAGCCGCCGTCTGCCAGTGACAGGCCGACTGCGTTGATATGATTTTTGACAGCCCATGCCAGCAGAGTTTTGTTGGCACTGCCGGCGAGTGCGCCGGTAATGATGTCAATCTGGTCGGCAGGCGTGACACGCAGGCCAGCTTTCTTAACGACGGGCAGATTCAGCTTTTTCATCAGCTCATCAACCAGGCAGCCGCCACCGTGGACGATCACCAGCGGGCGCTGATATTCCTGACGATAAGCGACGACCGCCATGAACAGGCGCTCAAGCGCTTCTTCATTATCCAGCAACACTCCACCCAATTTGATGACTAACGGATTCATAGCTGTTTGCGCCTCGACCGATTGTTTATGTTAATGAATAACAATATGTTTAATTTAATCTAACATCCCTGCGCATCTGAATAAACGCTCAGGGACGGTTGTTTTCTGTTTGCTGACAATCTGAATGATTGTTAAAGCAGTGATTGCGTTTCCGGGAAGCCAAAGCGGATATTCATACACTGTACCGCCTGTGCCGACGCGCCTTTCAGCACGTTATCTTCCGTCGCCACCACAATCAGATGCTCACCTTTCACGGCAAAACCGATATCGCAGAACGGCAGCCCGACCACGTCTTTCAGCGCCGGTACACCTTGGGTATACAAGCGCACCAGCGGTTTGTCGTGATACGCATTGTGGAAGGCTTCCGCCACGTCCTGCTCCGTCACGCCCGCTTTCAAACGACAGGTGATGGTTGCCAGGATACCGCGCGGGAAGTTGCCCAGATGCGGCGTGAAAATCACGGGCACACCGAGGTGCTCAGCGATTTCAGGTTCATGACGATGGCTGAAGAGTTTGTAAGGTTGCAGGCTAACTTCACAGAAGCTGTTGCCCAATGTGGCTTTACGCCCTGCGCCGCTGACGCCGCTGGTGGCGTTGATCACCGGCCACTGGCTGTCATTGAGCAATCCGTTTTCGATGAGCGGTTTGAGCGCCAGCTGTGACGCAGTCGGGTAACAACCCGGCACGGCGATAAGCTCGGCATTTTTCAGTTTATCCGCCTGCCATTCGGCGAGGCCGTACACGGCTTTATCCAGCAGATCGAGGTGCTGATGCTCAAAACCGTAAAATTCGGTATAAAACTCAGGTTTGCTTACACGGAACGCACCGGACAAATCAAACACTACACAGCCCGCCGCCAGAAACTGCGGAGCCAAATCGTGGCTGACTTCATGCGCGGTCGCGAGAAACACGACATCGACGCCTTTTGCAGCTTCGGCAACATCCGTCAGCGGCAAAACAGGCAGATCGACAATACCTTTTAATTGAGGATGCAAATCAGAAAGCAACTTTCCTGCATCTGCACTTTGCGCTGAAACCGTTAAACCGGTTATGTTCATATGTGGGTGGCGATTCAGGTAAGCAGCGAGTTCAGCTCCGGCATAACCTGTGGCACCAACAATCAGCGTATTCAACATAGGGTCTGTTCACCTTCTCAACTTATCTGTATGGCTTTGCGATACAGGGACTTCAACAGGTAACAGGTGGTCACCGCGTTGTACGCCGCTCACCCGCGAGATTCAGCCGTGTCGTTTTACCTTACCGGAATTTTTCCGGTTTCCTTACGCGCTGGCTTATTGTATTTTTATTCACAATTATTGCATGAATATGAATACTACCCTAACTAAAGGCTGTCAACAGTGAAGATGAAATTACCTCCTTTTATTGAGCTCTATCGGGTGTTAATCGCAACCCCTTCCATCAGCGCAACAGACAGCGCGTTGGATCAGAGCAATGAAACGCTAATCAACTTACTGGCAGGCTGGTTTGGTGATTTGGGTTTTAAAGTAGAAGTGCAGCCCGTGCCGGGAACCCGAAACAAATTCAATATGTTAGCCAGCACTGGCGAAGGTGCGGGTGGTTTGCTGTTAGCCGGTCATACTGACACCGTTCCGTTCGACGATGGACGCTGGACACGCGATCCTTTCACCCTCACCGAGCACGAAAATAAGCTCTACGGTTTGGGTACTGCCGATATGAAAGGTTTCTTCGCCTTTATCCTCGATTCACTGCGTGACGTCGATCTGACTAAACTGACTAAACCGCTGTATATCTTGGCGACCGCCGATGAAGAAACTACCATGGCCGGTGCCAGCTATTTTTCCAAAAACGCTACAATCCGCCCTGACTGCGCGATCATCGGAGAACCGACCTCGCTGAAGCCGGTTCGTGCGCACAAAGGTCATTTATCGAACGCCATCCGCATCACCGGTCAGTCCGGTCACTCAAGCGATCCCTCGCGCGGCGTGAACGCCATTGAGCTGATGCATGAGTCGATTACCCATTTAATGACCCTGCGCAATACGTTGAAAACCCGATACAACCACAGTGGTTTCGTGATCCCGTATCCGACCATGAACTTTGGTCATATCAACGGCGGCGATGCGCCAAACCGCATCTGCGCCTGTTGTGAACTGCATATGGATATCCGCCCGCTTCCGGGTCTGACACTGTCGGAAATCAATGGTCTGCTCAATGAAGCGCTGGAGCCGGTGAGTCAGCGCTGGCCAGGGCGCATCGTGATTGAAGAACTGCATCCGCCGATCCCAGGCTATGAATGCCCGCCGGATCACGCGCTGGTTCAGGTGGTTGAGAAATTGCTGGGTGTGGAAACGGAAATCGTTAACTACTGCACTGAAGCGCCGTTTATTCAGGAACTGTGCCCGACGCTGGTGCTTGGCCCCGGTTCTATCGATCAGGCGCATCAGCCAGATGAATATATTGATACCGCGTTCATTAAACCGACTCGCGAGCTTATATCTCAGGTTGTGCATCACTTCTGTTATCACTGATCCTGAATCAGGGTTGATGAAGAAACAATCAGGGCGCTCCGGGGCGCCCTTTGCTACTGTACAAAACGAGTTCGCAAAAGTGGATTAGCCAAACTGATATCGTCGCGGTTGTAATTAAATTTCAGCGACATTGCTAAAAAGACCATTTTTCACGTGAGTGATCGGGGCTTTTTGGGTTAAAACAGGGGCTGCTTTTGAAAAGTGTGGCCAGGTTGGCAGGGTGAACGGGGCAAGAGTGCCTGACGGGTGAAAGTTATTTACAGAATATAAAAATTAAACGAGAGAACGGGTCAGAGGTGATATGAACGAACAATATTCCGCAATGCGAAGTAATGTCAGTACGTTAGGTAAACTGCTGGGCGATACGATTAAAGATACGTTGGGAGAACATATCCTCGATCGTGTTGAGCAAATTCGTAAACTGTCGAAATCCTCCCGCGCCGGAAACGAAGCGGATCGTCAGGAATTACTGTCAACGCTGCAAAATCTGTCGAATGACGAGCTGTTACCGGTTGCCCGCGCATTCAGCCAGTTTCTGAATTTAGCCAACGTGGCAGAGCAATATCACAGCATTTCGCCGCACGGTGAAGCAGCCAGCAATCCTGAAGCGCTGGCGTTGTTGTTCGAACGTCTGAAATCCAAAAATCTCTCTGATCAGCAACTGCGTGACGCCGTTGACCAGCTTTCCATCGAACTGGTCCTGACCGCGCACCCGACCGAAATCGCCCGCCGGACGCTTATCCATAAACTGGTCGAAGTGAATAACTGCCTCAAGCAGCTCGACCATAACGATCTGGCCGATTACGAACGCAAACAAATTATGCGCCGCCTGCGCCAGTTGATCGCGCAGTCATGGCATACCGATGAAATCCGCAAAAACCGCCCTTCTCCGGTGGATGAAGCCAAATGGGGTTTTGCGGTCGTTGAAAACAGCCTCTGGGAAGGCGTTCCGGCTTTCCTGCGCGAACTGAATGAACAGCTGGAAACCTCGCTGGATTACAAGATGCCGGTGGAAGCAGTACCGGTTCGCTTCACTTCCTGGATGGGGGGGGATCGCGACGGTAACCCGAATGTGACCGCGGATATCACCCGTCACGTGCTGTTGCTGAGCCGCTGGAAAGCGACCGATCTGTTCCTGCGTGATATCGCGGTGCTGGTGTCCGAACTGTCGATGACTGAATGTACGCCTGAGTTGCGCGAGCTGGCTGGTGGCGCCGACATCATCGAGCCGTACCGTGAAATCATGAAACAGTTGCGCACGCAGCTGACCTCTACCCAGGTCTATCTGGAAGCGCGCCTGAAAGGCGAACGCGTGACCCGTCCACATGATTTACTGGTGAAAAATGACCAGCTATGGGCACCGCTGTACGCCTGCTATCAATCTTTGCAGGCCTGCAACATGGGCATCATCGCCAACGGTCAGTTGCTCGATACCCTGCGTCGTGTACGCTGTTTCGGCGTGCCGTTAGTGCGTATCGACGTGCGTCAGGAAAGTACCCGTCACACCGACGCCATTGCAGAAATCACCCGCTATCTGGGGCTGGGGGATTACGAAAACTGGTCTGAATCTGACAAGCAGGCGTTCCTGATCCGCGAACTTAATTCTCAGCGTCCGCTGGTTCCACGTCACTGGGAACCGAGCGCTGACACCAAAGAAGTACTGGATACCTGTCAGGTCATCGCGGAAGCACCGGAAGGCTCTATCGCCGCCTATGTGATTTCTATGGCACGCACACCGTCTGACGTGCTGGCTGTGCATCTGTTGCTCAAAGAAGCGGGTTGCCCGTTCCCGATGCCGGTCGCGCCGCTGTTCGAAACGCTGGACGACCTGAACAATGCCGACGACGTGATGAAGCAGTTGCTGAGCATCGACTGGTATCGCGGTTTCATTCAGGGCAAACAGATGGTGATGATTGGCTATTCCGACTCCGCAAAAGACGCGGGCGTGATGGCGGCATCATGGGCGCAGTATCGCGCGCAGGATGCACTGATCAAAACCTGTGAGAAAGCGGGTATTGCGCTCACACTGTTCCACGGACGCGGCGGTTCTATCGGCCGTGGCGGCGCTCCGGCACAGGCGGCGTTACTATCTCAGCCTCCGGGCAGCCTGAAAGGTGGTTTGCGCGTGACCGAACAGGGCGAGATGATCCGCTTCAAGTTTGGTCTGCCAGAAGTGACCATCAGCAGTCTGGCGCTTTACACCTCCGCCATTCTGGAAGCCAACCTGTTGCCGCCGCCTGAGCCGAAAAAAGCCTGGGTGGACATTATGGAGCAGCTGTCTGACGTATCCTGCAAGATGTACCGTGGTTACATCCGCGAGAACAAAGATTTCGTGCCTTACTTCCGCGCCGCAACGCCGGAACAGGAACTGGCTAAGCTTCCGCTGGGTTCGCGCCCTGCAAAACGTAAAGCCAGCGGCGGCGTCGAAAGCCTTCGCGCTATTCCGTGGATCTTCGCATGGACGCAAAACCGTCTGATGCTGCCTGCCTGGCTTGGTGCGGGTGCCGGTTTGCAGGCCGTGGTGGATGATGGGAAGCGTGACGAGCTGGAAACCATGTGCCGCGACTGGCCATTCTTCTCCACCCGCATCGGGATGCTGGAAATGGTGTTTGCCAAAGCCGACCTGTGGCTGGCGGAATACTACGATCACCGCCTGGTGGAGAAAGAACTGTGGCCGCTCGGTCAGCAACTACGCGATCAGCTGGCCAGCGACATCAAAGTCATTCTGGCGATTTCCAACGACGATCATCTGATGGAAGATTTACCGTGGATTGCTGAATCCATCGCACTGCGTAACGTCTACACCGATCCGCTGAACGTCCTGCAGGCTGAACTGCTGCACCGTTCACGCGAACTGGAAAAAGACGGCAAGCAGGATGCCAATATTGAACAGGCACTGATGGTGACGATTGCCGGCGTGGCGGCGGGTATGCGCAATACTGGCTAGTCTGGCCTGAACGCTTTAAAGCAAAAACCCGCGACTTCGCGGGTTTTTTGTTTTCAGCCTTTTTGATGCAATGAATCAGGCACGAACGGGGACGGCGATTTCAGGGCGAACGCCCAGCGTATGGCAAATCGCATAACTCATTTCTGCACGGTTCAGGGTATAGAAGTGGAAATCCTTCACGCCTTCACGGCTGAGGATTTTCACCATGTCCATCGCGATGTTGGCACCGACCATTTTGCGGGTCTCGGCGTCATCATCCAGCCCTTCAAACATACTGTTCATCCAGTGCGGTACGCGAACGTTAGTCATGGTCGCAAAACGGGTCAGCTGTTTGAAGTTCGAGACTGGCAGAATGCCCGGCACGATTTCCACATCAATCCCCTGACCGGCGCAGCGGTCGCGGAAACGCAGGTAGCTTTCCACGTCGAAGAAAAATTGTGTAATGGCGCGATTAGCACCGGCATCAATTTTACGCTTCAGGTTAATGAGATCTGCCTGCGCGCTTTTCGCTTCCGGGTGAACTTCCGGGTAAGCGGCGACGGAAATATCGAAATCGCCGACTTCTTTCAGCAGATGCACCAGATCGGTCGCGTACATTTCAGGTTTGCCACTGCCCGCAGGCAAATCGCCGCGCAGCGCCACAATGTGACGGATGCCGCTCTGCCAGTAATCCTGTGCAATCTGGCGCAGTTCGTCGCGATTAGCATCGATACAGGTCAGGTGCGGGGCTGCTTCCAGACCTGTACGCTCTTTGATGCCTTTGATGATGCTGTGCGTGCGGTCGCGCTCGCCGGAGTTCGCGCCATAGGTGACGGAAACAAACTTAGGTTTGAGACTGCTCAGACGGTCGATAGAGCTCCACAACGTTTCTTCCATCTCGCTGGTACGCGGCGGGAAAAACTCGAAAGAAACGTTAATCTGACCCTGCAACTCTGCCAGATTTTGATTCAGCGCTTCGCGCTGGTTTGCGTGGAAAAAGCTCATAAACACTACCTCATGGATCACTGCGTTTTTATTATGGTTCGTTATGATAGACGTTTGGACGTCTAAACGTATAGATAGAAAATGACGGAAAGCGGACGAGGTGTCAACGTTAAAATGATGGCAGAGGATGATTAATCTTCACGCAAACTGAAAGAATTTCACTTTGGTGAAAAGGTGCTGTGGGGAAGATGTGGAAAAGTGGAGGTTTTTCACTGCTTCCCCTCCCGGGAGGGGAAGCTGCAAAGGATTACAGAAGTTGCGTCAGGCGGTTAAGGTCTGACTGTAACGCACCTGCGGTAACGTCACGTCCGGCACCCGGCCCGCGGATAACCAGCGGATTGTCGCGATACCAGCGGCTTTCGATAGCAAAGACGTTGTCGCACGGCAGCAAAGACGCCAGAGGATGGTCTTCACGCACCGCTTCAACGCCGACACGCGCTTTGCCATTGGCATCGAAACGCGCCACGTAGCGCAGCACCAGCCCCATTTCCCGGGCCGCTTCCAGACGCTGCAACATTTGCTGGTTCAGCGCCTCGCCGTCTTCAAAGAACTGATCAACAGAACCGGTCGTGCAAGCTGGCGGCACCAGCGATTCCACACGAACCTGAGTCGGTTCGATGTCATAACCCGCCTCACGCGCCAGAATCACCAGCTTGCGCATGACGTCCTGACCCGATAAATCATCGCGCGGATCCGGCTCCGTCAGCCCCTGCTGCCACGCCAGATCGACCAGTTCGGTGAACGGCAGCGTGCCGTCAAATTGCAGGAACAGCCAGGATAACGTGCCGGAGAAAATTCCGCTGATCGCCAGAATGCTGTCGCCACTTTCGCGCAAATCACGCACCGTATGATTAACCGGTAAACCGGCGCCGACGGTGGCGTTATACAGCCAGTGGCTGTCGGTTTTAGAAAACGCATCGCGGATCTGACGGTATTTATTGCTGTCAGACGCGCCCGCCAGTTTGTTGGCGCTGATCACGTGGAAACCGTAGCTGGCGAAATCCAGATACTGATCGGCCAGTTCGGCGCTGGCGGTCACATCCAGCACCACCAGATCGTCGTAAGGATGGGCACGCATCCACAGGAATAGCGACTCTTCGTCGTGCGCCTGCGATTCGTCATCGAAGAAAGCTAGCGCGCGGCTGGCGTCCAACCCGTCGTAATTGAGCAGGCTGCGTTTACTGTCGACCACGCCCGCCAGCACAAACTCAAAGCCGCTGCGGGCGGAAATGTTCTTTTGCTCGCGGGCAAACAATTCCAGCCAGCGCGAACCGATATTACCTTTACCAAACAGCATCAGGCCGATTTGTTTTTCAGCACGGAACAGCGTTTTGTGCAGCCCCTGAATCAGGTGCGCCGTCGGTCCGATGCGCAGAACTGCGACCAGGCTGATGCCATCTTCTGCCTGCCAGATAAACTCAACCGGCTGATCTTTCATTTCCTGATAGAAACGGTGGCTGTGCAGCGGGTTTTTACACACGCCCGCACCGACCAGCGCCACCAGTGCCAGCCCTTCACGCAGCGTCAGACGCCCCGGCAGTGCCGCTTCTTCCAGCACCTGCAATGCACTGCCTGCAACCTCGGAGGTGTAGCAAAGTTGCAGCAGATTCCGGTCAGGATGCACACCGGTGCACAACGGTTTGACCTGCGCGCGCTTGAGCAATAGCTCGACATCTTTCTGTGCCAGACCGAAATCGTGACCGGACGGGATCGCCACTTCGATCAGACAAATATCATCGTGACTGGTGACAATTTTCGCGCCAGTACCAGACGCCAGCACGCGCTCAATGCGCGTCGAGCCCTGCTCCGGCTGATAACTGCAACGCAGCTGTAAATCGATATCACTGCCGGAGACCGGTTGTAAAGTACGGGTGTGCAGAACGGGGGCGGCCAGACGCGCCAGTTCACTGGCTTCATCCAGACGCAGCAACGGCAGCAAACACGCATCTTTCACTTTACGCGGGTCAGCGCTGTACACACCGGCAACGTCGCTCCAGATGGTCACGCGGCTGGCATCGGCCAGTGCGCCGATCTGGGTAGCGGAATAGTCGCTGCCGTTACGGCCAAGCAGCACGGTTTCGCCCGCGTCATTACGCGAGATAAATCCGGTCACTACCAAATATTGCTGAGGATGTTGTGCGAGTAGTTGTTGCAGCAGCGGATAAGAACGGCCTTCATCCACCTGCGGTTGCGCAGCGCGTTCGGCACGCAGGAATTCGCGTGCATCCAGCCAGGCTGCCGGAAGCTCCAGTTTGCACAGTACCGCCGACATCAGGCGGGCCGACCAGATTTCGCCGTGCCCGACCACTTCCGCATAAATCGCGTCGGTTATCTTGCCGTCAAGCAGCACGGCCAGACGTTCAAGATCGTGAATAAAGGAAGCAATAAGCGGTTCGGCCATTTCCGGCGGTAGCAGACCGGAAATCAAATCACTCTGATAGCGGCGCAGTGTCTGCTGGACCTGATGCGCGGAAATCCTGTCGGTCTGGCTCAATTTCAACCAGCTGATCAGCTGGTTCGTCGTGCTGCCCGCCGCCGACACGACCATCATGTCGCCCGGTTTCGCGTACTCGGACATAATGCCTGCGACGCGCAGATAACATTTCACGTCAGCCAGACTGCTACCACCAAATTTGTGCAACTGCCGGCTTCCCGCCGGTGCTGCGACCGCTATTGCATTCATACTTACCTCGTTGCCACTGACTGGAATGCGTGTTCCAGATCAGCAATCAAATCTTCACTGTCTTCAAGACCTACAGAAATACGGAGCAAGCTGTCAGAAATCCCGGCGGCTTTACGCGCCTCAGGCGCCATACCGGCGTGTGTCATGGTGGCGGTATGAGAAATCAGGCTTTCGACACCTCCCAAGGATTCTGCGAGGGTAAATAACTTCAATTCTTTCAGGAAATGACGCAACTGCGCTTCATCACCGTTAAATTCAAAACTGATCATGGCGCCAAAGCCACGTTGCTGACGGCGGGCAATTTCATGCCCCTGGTTTTCCGGCAGCGACGGATGATACAGCTTTTTGACCTGCGATTGCTGTTGTAAATAAGCAACAATCGCCAGTGCATTTTCCTGCTGCTGTTTCACGCGAACCGTTAACGTGCGCAGACCGCGCAGCAACAGATAGCTGTCGA
Source organism: Enterobacteriaceae bacterium Kacie_13 (assembly GCA_013457415.1). NCBI lineage: Bacteria > Pseudomonadati > Pseudomonadota > Gammaproteobacteria > Enterobacterales > Enterobacteriaceae > Enterobacteriaceae bacterium Kacie_13. The sequence goes on along the minus strand of CP045665.1, from coordinate 126,382 downwards.
AGGCGGCGGCGGTGACGCCGATGTTATTTGCCCACCAGGCCAGTTCAGTCGCATGTTCAGCGGTCTTAGATATTACCGTACCGGCGACCACATCAGAATGGCCGTTAAGATATTTAGTACAAGAATGAACAACTAAATCCGCGCCGAGCTGCAACGGGTTTTGCAATGCAGGGCTGAGGAAGGTGTTATCAACCACCGTCAGCGCACCCGCTTCATGAGAAGCCGCGCAAATCGCCTGAATATCCACCACACGCAGCAGCGGATTACTTGGGGTTTCGATCAGCACCAGCGCCGGTTTTTCCTTCAGCGCCTCAGCCAGCGCCTGCGGATCGCCCTGATCGACAAACCGCACCCGATACGCGCCGCGCTTGCTCAGGCTGTCGAACAAACGGTAGCTGCCGCCATAGCAGTCGTGCGGAGCCAGCAGTAAATCGCCAGGTTTCAGAAAGACCGTACACACCAGATGAATCGCAGACATGCCACTGCTGGTCAGTACCGCGCCCGCGCCGCCTTCAAGATCCGCCAGTGCACGCTGAGCGATATCACGCGTCGGGTTTCCGCGGCGTGAATAATCGTGGGCTCTTGGCTGATTAAAATCTTCAAAGTTATAGGTGCTGGAAAGCGCGATGGGCGGAACTACACAACCATATTGCTGATCATTGTTCAGGCCACTGCCCACGGCAATGGTGGCTTGCTTATGCGTCATAGTCTTTTCTTCCTGCAATATGCGAAGGGTGAGGACGTAAAGAGTAGCGCCCGGAGTTATAGACGTCAATACATCTGGACATCTAAACTTCTTTGCGTATAGATTGAGCAACGGCCCAATACCCGCTAAAATTATGGCGTTATGAGAATGTCTGGCTGATCGCAGACGCACAGGCCACTGAACACAACCCTGCGTCAGGCGACAAAATGAACAATGCCCAGGGGTAAATCGTGAGATAACCCTGTTAAATACGGACATTTACTTAGTGAGAACAGTGAAAATCGGGCATAATCGCCGGGTTTTCAGAATTTTATTTTTTGATAAATTTAAGGTGTCCCATGGCTGAGTGGAACGGCGAATATGTCAGCCCTTACGCTGAACACGGTAAGAAAAGCGAACAAGTTAAGAAAATTACGGTATCTATTCCGTTGAAAGTCCTCAAAATTCTCACCGATGAACGCACCCGTCGTCAGGTCAACAACCTGCGTCATGCGACCAACAGTGAATTATTGTGTGAGGCTTTCCTGCACGCCTTTACCGGTCAGCCTTTGCCGAATGACGAAGACCTGCGTAAAGAGCGCAGTGATGAAATCCCGGAAGCGGCGAAGATCCTGATGCGTGAACTGGGTGTGGATCCTGATACCTGGGAATATTGATTCACTGATAACGGCCTGAATATCCCGTGCGGACGATTGTGCGGGTTTCAGCGTATCGGATGAGTGAAGCAGGGTGTGATCGGGAAGATTTGTCTGGCGGGAAGTAAAACGACAGGCAACAAAAAAGGCGCCATCGGCGCCTTTTTTTGCTCTCAAGCCAGCAATATTACTTGCTGCTTGGCACGCTGAAACGCTTGTTAAAGCGGTCAACACGGCCACCGGTAGCGACTTCACGTTGCTTACCAGTATAGAACGGGTGGCATTCGCCACAAACGTCCAGGTTCAGGTCGTGACCCACAGTTGAGTGAGTTTTGATAACATTACCGCATGAGCAGTTTGCAGTAATTTCTACGTATTTAGGGTGAATACCTTGTTTCATGGGAAAACCTCTTCTTAAGGCCGCGTCGCTATCCAACCCTGTTCCGTCAGACACCACGCGTAGTGGATGATAGGCTTTAGTACGAAATGCACTAAAGGCGGCGAATCATACAGAATCTCTGATAACCGCGCAATGATGTTCATGCATTTCGAAGGACACAGTGTACACTATCTCGTCATTTTTTTAAAGTCTGGACCCCCGATGCCTGTTGCCCACGTTGCTTTGCCTGTTCCGCTTGCCCGCACTTTCGATTATTTACTGCCGCCAGGAATGCAGGTGACGCAGGGTTGTCGGGTCAGTGTGCCTTTTGGTAAACGCGATGCAATTGGTATTGTGACCAGAATCAGTGAGACCAGCGAGTTTGGCCTTGAGAAGTTAAAGCCTGTACGCGACGTGCTCGACCGCACCAGTCTTTTTACCCCCGATTTATGGCGCATTCTGTTCTGGGCCGCCGACTATTACCATTTCCCGATTGGCGAAGTGCTATTCCACGCGCTTCCGGTGTTGCTGCGTCAGGGGAAACCCGCCGAGCTGACACCGCTTTGGCAGTGGTTTGCCACCGAGCAGGGGCGCGCGACGCCGCTGGATTCGCTTAAACGCGCACCAAAACAGCAGCAGGCCATGGCCGCACTGATGCAAAAACCGGTTTATCGCCATCAGGTCGCCGACCTTGATCTTACCGACACAGCTTTGCAGGCTCTGCGGGCAAAAGGGATGACGGATTTGCGCAGCATCGCGCCCGACGCAGCAGACTGGCGAAAAGATTTTTCGGTTGTCGGCGAGCGTTTACGCCTGAACACTGAACAGGCCACCGCCGTCGGGGCGATCCGCAGTGAAGATCAGCAATTCTCCGCCTGGCTGCTGGCCGGTGTGACCGGTTCAGGCAAGACAGAAGTGTATCTCAGCGTGCTGGAGAACATTCTCGAACAGGGACGGCAGGCGCTGGTGATGGTGCCTGAAATCGGGCTGACGCCGCAGACTATCGCCCGCTTTCGCGAACGTTTCAGCGCGCCGGTGGATGTCCTGCATTCCGGCCTCAATGACAGCGAACGTCTCGCCGTCTGGCTGCGCGCCCGCAATGGTGAAGCGGGTATTGTGATCGGCACGCGTTCTTCACTGTTTACGCCGTTTGCCCGCCTCGGCGTGATCATCATTGATGAAGAACACGACAGCTCTTATAAGCAACAGGAAGGCTGGCGCTATCACGCCCGCGATCTGGCAGTGTACCGCGCTCACGCGGAAAACATCCCGATTATCATGGGTTCGGCAACACCCGCGCTGGAAACGCTGCATAACGTTGAGCTGGGAAAATATCGCCAGCTGAAGCTGACCAAACGTGCCGGTAACGCTAAGCTCGCCCGGCAGAATCTACTCGATCTGAAGGGATTACAGCTAAAAGTCGGGTTGTCGCAGCCGCTTATCCAGAAGATGCACGAACATCTGAAAGCGGATAATCAGGTGATGTTGTTTCTCAACCGCCGTGGCTACGCACCGGCCCTGCTGTGCCATGAATGCGGATGGATCGCCGAATGCCAGCGCTGCGACCACTATTACACTATTCATCAGAACCAGCGTCAGTTACGCTGCCACCACTGCGACAGCCAGCGCGCAGTGCCGCATCAGTGTCCGCACTGCGGCTCGACGCAACTGGTTTCCGTCGGCGTTGGCACAGAACAGCTGGAAAACGAACTCGCGCCGCTGTTCCCCGATACGCCGATTACCCGCATCGACCGCGATACCACCAGCCGTAAGGGCTCGCTGGAACTGCATCTGAACGAAATCCACCGCGGCGGCGCGCGTATTCTTATCGGGACGCAAATGCTGGCGAAAGGCCACCATTTCCCGGACGTTACGCTGGTGTCGTTACTCGACGTCGATGGCGCACTGTTCTCGGCAGATTTCCGCTCAGCTGAGCGTTTTGCTCAGCTGTATACGCAAGTATCTGGTCGCGCCGGACGTGCCGGCAAACAGGGTGAAGTGGTATTGCAAACCCACCACCCGGAACACCCGCTGTTGCAGGTTCTGCTGCAAAAAGGTTATGAAGAATTTGCCCGGCAAACGCTCGCCGAGCGCAAAAGCGTCTTTTTACCGCCATACACCAGCCACATTCTGATCCGCTCTGAAGATCACGATAATCAGCAGGCCCCGCTCTTCCTCCAGCAGTTACGTAACCTGCTGGAATCCAGCCCGCTGAGAGATGATTCACTGTGGATTTTAGGCCCCGTTCCCGCACTCGCAGCTAAACGCAATGGCCGCTTCCGCTGGCAGCTATTATTGCAGCATCCTTCCCGCCGCGTGTTACAGCAGTTGATCAAGAGTTCTCAGCCGCTTATCGCCAGCCTTCCGCAGGCCAGAAAGGTGAAATGGACGCTGGATGTGGATCCCATCGACAGCTAATCCACATAAAAGCGTGGGATTTCTGCGTGATGGATCGAAAAAAAGCATCTGCGTCACACTTTTAATGCAAATTAGGTAACAAATCCTACTCACATTCTGTTTAGAATGTGATGAGCTACACAGCACGCAGGTGTAGCAGGTGAGGAATGTTGATGTTGTCGTGTCCGTTTGATGCAGTTGCAAGGAGAGATGCGTTGGAGCACAAGAAAGAATTACCCGCCGCGACAATGAAAGATGTGGCTGAACAGGCAGGCGTTTCAACAGCAACGGTATCCCGCGCGTTAATGAATCCGGAAAAAGTTTCCGCCTCCACCCGTCAAAAAGTGGATCAGGCAGTCATGGCTGTGGGTTATTCCCCTCATGCCATGTCGCGCAATTTAAAACGCAACGAATCACGTACGATTCTGGTGATCGTCCCGGACATCTGCGATCCGTTTTTCGCGGATCTGATCCAGGGGATCGAGCATACGGCGGCGAAAAGTGGCTATCTGGTACTGATCGGCGACTGCGCTCATCAGAACCAGCAGGAAAAAACCTTCATCAATCTGATCATCACTAAGCAAATTGACGGCATGCTGCTGCTCGGCTCCGATTTACCGTTCGACGCCAGCAAAGAAGAACAGCGTAATTTGCCACCGATGGTGATGGCCAACGAATTTGCCCCGGAACTCGAGCTGCCGACCGTACATATCGACAACCTGACCGCCGCCTTCGAAGCCGTACATTATCTGCTTAAGCTCGGGCATCAGCGTATTGCCTGCATTGCAGGCCCGAAACACATGCCGCTTTGTCAGTATCGCTCACAGGGCTACGTACAGGCGCTGCGCCGTAATGGCATGAGCGTCGAAAGTGCGCTGACCGTGCATGGCGATTTTAGCTATGAATCAGGCGCACAAGCAGTTATTGAGCTGATGTCACTGCCCAAGCCGCCAACGGCAATTTTCTGTCATAACGACGTGATGGCGATTGGCGCGATGTTCCAGGCAAAAAAAATGGGACTGAATATTCCGAAAGATCTGTCGATTGTCGGCTTCGATGACATCAAAGCCAGCCAGTTCACTGATCCTCCGCTGACGACCGTGGCGCAGCCCAGATTCCAGCTTGGTCGTCAGGCCATGTTATTATTACTTGAACAGCTACAAGGTAATCTGGGACAAAACGGTTCACTGCTGCTTGATAGCGAACTGGTGGTTCGTGAAAGTACTGCGGCACCCAAAGCGTGAGTTGTTTTTTATCCAATCATGAAGTTTTAATTTCAGTAAATGTTCAGGGTTAAGTAACATGACGCACTTCTTCTTTAATCATCACGACACAGCGAAACGATAGTGGCACAGAAAGACTATGTAAGCCGTGGGCGCTCAGGAGCGCGGCGGAAAAGTACCAGCCGGAGTAAAAAACGCAATTCCACAACGATCTCCAAAACCATGGTGGTGTTAGCCGTTGCGGTGCTGGTGGTGTTTGTCGGTGGCCTCTATTTTATTGCTCACAATAAGCACGAAGAAGCCGTCGTCGTGCCAACGCATCCTGTTCGTCCAGGTAACGGCTTGCCGCCTAAACCGGAAGAACGCTGGCGCTATATTAAAGAACTTGAAAATCGTCAGATGGGCGTGACCACGCCGACGGAACCGACGGCGGGCGGTCAGGTCGAATCTAAAACACAACTGACGCCGGAACAGCGCCAGCTGCTTGAGCAAATGCAGGCCGATATGCGCCAGACGCCAACGCAGCTGTCTGAAGTCCCTTATAACGATCCGAATCAGGCCACACGCACCGCGCCAGTGCAGCGTCAGGTACAACAGCAGCAGCCGACCTATACACAGCCGCAGGTGCAAACCCAGCCTCGTCAGGTACAGCAGCAGCCAACGTATACGCCGCAGACACAGCCAGTACGCGCGCCCCAGGCTCAGGTCCAGACGCAACCGGTGCAGCCGAAGCCAAAACCGGTGCCGAAAGAAACTGTGAAAGAGCAACCGAAGGAACAGCCTAAAACGCAGCAACCGGCCGCTATCACGCAGGTTGCGCCCGAGAAGCCAAAAGAGCAGGAAAAAACCCAGCGCTTTATGGTTCAGTGCGGCTCATTCCACGGTACCGAACAGGCAGAATCCCAGCGCGCCAAGCTGGCCTTCGAAGGTTTTGAAGGCCGCATCACCACCGGCGGTGGCTGGAATCGCGTCGTGATCGGCCCGTATAACAATCGTTCAGGTGCTGACAGCACCTTAGCCCGCCTGAAGAACGCAGGCATCTCCGGTTGCATTCCCCTCGCAACCGGGGGTTGAAAACCCGTAATCCTTCCCCAATCTATACTTTCAATATGCCCCGTAAGCTTGTGAGACACACAGCGTGTCCCACAAGCCTGCGGGGATCTTTCCCGTCTGCAACGAGGAACCGCTCGTGACAACAATTGTAAGTGTACGCCGCAACGGCAAGGTCGTTATCGGTGGTGATGGTCAGGCCACATTGGGAAATACCGTCATGAAAGGCAACGTCAAAAAAGTACGTCGCCTGTATAACGATAAAGTGATCGCGGGCTTTGCCGGCGGTACCGCTGATGCCTTCACGCTGTTTGAGCTGTTCGAGCGCAAACTGGAAATGCACCAGGGTCATCTGGTGAAAGCTGCCGTGGAACTGGCGAAAGACTGGCGTACCGACCGTATGCTACGTCGTCTGGAAGCGCTGCTGGCGGTCGCCGATGAAAATGCCTCGCTGATTATCAGCGGAAACGGTGACGTGATTCAGCCCGAAAACGATCTGATAGCGATTGGTTCCGGTGGACCTTATGCACAGGCTGCTGCCCGCGCGCTGCTGGAAAACTCCGAGCTGGGCGCGCGTGATATCGTCGAAAAATCGCTGAGCATCGCCGGTGACATCTGCATCTACACCAACCAATTCCACACCATCGAAGAATTGTCTTCTAAAGCGTAAGGATCGAAAATTATGTCTGAGATGACCCCGCGCGAGATCGTCAGCGAACTAGACAGCTACATCATTGGCCAGGACAAAGCGAAACGCGCCGTGGCCATTGCGTTGCGTAACCGCTGGCGCCGCATGCAGCTCGACGAAGCGCTGCGCCATGAAGTCACCCCGAAAAACATTCTGATGATCGGTCCGACCGGTGTGGGTAAAACCGAAATCGCACGCCGTCTGGCGAAACTGGCAAATGCGCCGTTTATCAAAGTTGAAGCAACGAAATTCACCGAAGTCGGTTACGTCGGGAAAGAAGTGGATTCTATTATCCGCGATCTGACTGATTCCGCCGTGAAAATGATCCGTCTGCAATCCATCGACAAAAACCGTTATCGCGCCGAAGAACTGGCCGAAGAGCGCATTCTTGATGTCCTGATCCCGCCTGCCAAAAACAACTGGGGCCAGCCGGACGAAGCGCAGGAACCTTCTGCCGCGCGCCAAAACTTCCGCAAAAAACTGCGTGAAGGTCAGCTCGACGACAAAGAAATCGAAATCAGTCTGGCTTCCGGTCCGATGGGCGTAGAAATTATGTCCCCTCCGGGCATGGAAGAAATGACCAACCAGCTGCAGTCTATGTTCCAGAACATGGCCGGGCAAAAACAGAAACCGCGTAAACTGAAAATCAAAGAAGCCTACAAGCTGCTGATCGAAGAAGAAGCGGCGAAACTGGTGAATCCGGAAGACCTGAAAGAACAGGCGATTGAAGCTGTTGAGCAGCACGGTATCGTGTTCATCGATGAAATCGACAAAATCTGTAAACGCGGCGGACAGAGCTCAGGCCCTGATGTATCCCGCGAAGGTGTTCAGCGCGATCTGCTGCCGCTGGTGGAGGGTTGTACGGTTTCCACCAAGCACGGCATGGTGAAAACAGATCACATTCTGTTTATTGCCTCCGGTGCTTTCCAGACAGCAAGCCCGTCCGATCTAATCCCAGAATTGCAGGGTCGTCTGCCGATCCGTGTGGAACTGCAGGCGCTGTCGACGGAAGACTTCGAACGCATCCTGACCGAGCCAAGTGCCTCCCTGACTCATCAGTACAAAGCATTGATGGCGACCGAAGGTGTGACGATTGATTTTACCGCTGACGGCATCCGTCGTATCGCTGAAGCGGCATGGCAGGTAAACGAAACCACCGAGAACATTGGTGCGCGTCGTCTGCATACCGTTCTGGAGCGTCTGATGGAAGATATCTCTTACGACGCCAGCGAAAGCAGCGGTATTTCCATAAACATTGATGCAGATTATGTTAGAAGCCACCTTGATCAGCTGGTAGCTGATGAAGATCTGAGCCGTTTCATCTTATAATTTGCTCATACGTTCCGAAAGTGATCTTCAGGGAGGCGTTTGCCTCCCTGTTTTTTTAGATTTCGGACTGACTTGTTCACCTGAGCGAATCCACTATGAGCACTATGACTCCCTGCACTCCGACGACGCCCGCCCGCGCCTGGCTCGAAAGCCTGCGTCCTAAAACGTTGCCTCTGGCTTTTGCCTCTATCGTCATGGGTTCGGCAATTGCCAGCCTGCAAGGCGTTTTTCATCCGCTGACGGCCCTGCTGGCGCTGCTCACTGCCGGGTGTCTGCAAATTCTGTCAAATCTGGCGAATGATTATGGCGATGCAGAAAAAGGCAGTGATACGCCGGATCGCGTCGGGCCGTTGCGCGGGATGCAAAAAGGGATGATTACGGCCGCACAGATGAAACGCGCCATTATGCTGACCATCGCACTGACAATCGTCTGCGGCATCGCGCTCATCGCCGTGGCGTGTCACAAGCCGAGCGATGTGGTCGGTTTCCTCATCCTCGGCCTGCTGTCGATTGGCGCGGCGATCACTTACACCGTCGGCACACGTCCTTACGGTTATATGGGCCTCGGGGATATCTCGGTACTGATTTTCTTCGGCTGGATCAGCGTAGCAGGGACGTTCTATTTACAGGCGGGATATTTCGACTGGATCGTGATGCTGCCGGCCACGGCGACCGGTTTGCTGTCGACTGCAGTGCTCAACATCAACAATTTGCGCGATATCGAAACCGACAGCGCCAACGGCAAGAATACGCTGGCTGTACGCCTTGGGCCGGTAAATGCCCGCCGCTATCACACCATCATTCTCAGCGCGGCAACGCTGTGTCTGGCAATATTCTCTGCCATTCACCTGCACCACTGGACCGGCTGGCTATTCCTTCTTGCGCTGCCAATGCTGGCTGTCCACATCAAGCGCGTGAATCACGCCAAAACGTCGCTGGAAGTTCGCCCTCTGCTGGAGCACATGGTTAAAGCCGCGTTACTGACTAACGTATTGTTTGCGGTGGGTCTGTTACTCAATTGATGAAAAGTGGCCGGGCGTGCGCTAATCACACTGCTTTTCGCATTTAACAATTGATGATTTTGCCAACATCCGCGGTAAAGGGATATACTGAACACTCATGCAGCAACCAGATGAAATCCTATGAAATACGATACTTCCGAACTTTGCGATATCTACCATGAAGAAGTGAATGTTGTCGAACCCCTGTTCTCCAACTTTGGCGGGCGTACTTCATTTGGCGGGCAAATCACGACAGTGAAGTGTTTCGAAGACAATGGCTTGCTTTATGACCTGCTGGAAGAAAATGGCCGTGGCCGTGTGCTGGTGGTCGATGGCGGGGGTTCTGTTCGTCGTGCATTGCTCGATGCAGGTCTGGCACGTCAGGCACTGCAAAACGAATGGGAAGGCATTTTGATTTACGGTGCGGTTCGTCAGGTGGACGATCTGGAAGAGCTCGATATTGGCATTCAGGCCATGGCAGCGATCCCGGCAGGCGCAGGCAGTGAAGGGATCGGCGAAAGCGACATTCGTGTCAATTTCGGCGGCGTCACCTTCTTCTCCGGTGACCATCTGTATGCCGATAACACCGGTATCATCCTGTCCGAAGACCCGCTCGATATCGAATAACCTTTGCTTTCAGCGACAAAAAAGGACGCCTGAGCGTCCTTTTTTATGCTTAAAAATCAAGCGCAACGGCCGAAGTCCTCAGACTTCTTCCATTTTTCCCAACAGTGCACGCAGACGATCCTGCCACACGTGTTGTTCTTCTTTCAGTTGCGCATTTTCACGCACCAGCGACTCGTGATTACCACTCGCCTGCTGAACTTCATGAGACAGAGTGTTGTTCTGCTCTTTCAGTTCTTCGATTTCCATCTGCAACAGAGTAATGGTATCGATCGCTTGCTGAACTTTAGCTTCTAGTTTCTCAAATACTTCAAATGACATTTTTCGGTCCCCTTATGTTCGCAAGGCGCACATCTTATGTTCTGCCGCATCGTCCGGACACGGCTCAAAAATTCCTGCACTCCGTCGATTTTTATAACAAATTCAAACCAGAAAAACGTCTGAACCCTTCAAAACCGGCGGGTGTCTTAACGGGTGATTGTATGTAGCCAGCCATGCCCTGTCTAGCAAGAACCCCTTTCTGCACGCAGTCTGTTGCAATTTTAACGGGCCGGGTATCAGGAAATGCTTAAAAAGCAGAGGCACTCACCAGAAATGTCACCGAATACCGAATACTCTGAGCGCCGCGCTGACATGCGCGCTGAGTGGAAACGCCTTCGCTAAGGTGTCACGGCGTGGACTTTTTACCCGTCAGCATGACCTTTGAACACGCGAAATCGCTCATTTTTATGACACAACACACAAATATTGATTTCGCTATTTCTCGTTTATGCTCGTTAACGATAAATTCACATTACGTTCTCATTTAATGATGAACGGCAAAATCCGATTACGTTCACGTACGCAAGACAGAAAAACTATAACTAACCATTAACATCATCCTTAGCAGGATCAAACTATGAGCCAAACCATGAGTTCCACATTAAAAGGTCAGTGCATCGCTGAGTTTCTGGGTACCGGGCTTATCATTTTCTTTGGCGCAGGCTGTGTTGCTGCGCTGAAACTTGCCGGAGCATCCTTTGGCCAGTGGGAAATCAGTATCGTCTGGGGATTCGGTGTGGCAATGGCCATTTACCTGACCGCCGCGATTTCGGGCGCACATCTGAACCCGGCTGTAACCGTCGCATTATGTTTGTTCGCGAACTTTGAAGGACGCAAAGTTCTGCCTTACATCATCGCGCAAGTCGCAGGCGCCTTCTGCGCAGCGGCACTGGTTTACGGCCTTTACTACAACCTGTTCTTCGATTTCGAGCAAAGCCACAACATGGTGCGCGGCAGTGTGGAAAGTCTGGATCTGGCCGGTATTTTCTCGACCTATCCAAACCCACACATCAGCGTGCTTCAGGCCTTCCTGGTTGAAACGGTGATCACCGCTGTTCTGATGGCACTGATCCTCGGCCTGACCGACGACGGTAACGGTCTTCCGCGTGGCCCGCTGGCTCCGCTGCTGATCGGTATTCTGATTGCGGTCATCGGTGCATCCATGGGCCCACTCACCGGCTTCGCCCTGAACCCGGCACGTGACTTCGGTCCAAAACTGTTCGCTTTCTTTGCGGGCTGGGGCAAAGTGGCCTTCACTGGCGCACGTGATATCCCTTACTTCCTGGTACCGATTTTTGGTCCGTTACTGGGCGCTATACTGGGTGCCGCAGGCTATAAAGCTCTGATTAGCCGCCATCTGCCGCATCAGATTAACAATATTGCGGAAGACAAGGCACAGCAGCCTACCAAACAGCGTAAGGCCTGATCGGCTAAACTGTTCCATAGCTTACTTATTCGCAGGATGAAAATTATGTCAGCAGATACGACTCACGAAAAAAAATATATCGTCGCGCTCGACCAGGGTACGACCAGCTCACGCGCCGTGGTTCTGGATCACGATGCCAACATCGTCAGCGTTTCGCAGCGCGAATTCACCCAGATCTACCCGAAATCCGGCTGGGTAGAACACGACCCAATGGAAATCTGGTCATCGCAAAGCTCAGTATTGGTAGAAGTGCTGGCGAAAGCCGACATCAATTCAGACCAGATCGCCGGTATCGGTATCACCAACCAGCGTGAAACCACCATCGTTTGGGAAAAAGAAACCGGCAAGCCTATTTACAACGCGATCGTATGGCAATGCCGCCGTACTGCTGATATCTGTGAAAAGCTGAAGAAAGATGGGATGGAAGAGTACATCCGTCACAACACCGGCCTGGTGGTTGACCCGTACTTCTCCGGTACCAAACTAAAATGGATCCTCGACAACGTTGAAGGCTCCCGCGAACGCGCTGCCCGCGGCGAATTGCTGTTCGGTACTGTCGATACCTGGCTGGTATGGAAAATGACTCAGGGACGCGTTCACGTTACCGATTACACGAACGCCTCTCGTACCATGATGTTCAACATTCATAATCTGGAATGGGACGAACGCATGCTGGAAGTGCTGGATATCCCGCGCGCCATGCTGCCGGAAGTCCGTCCTTCTTCTGAAATTTACGGCCAGACCAACATTGGTGGTAAAGGCGGTACGCGTATTCCAATCGCCGGTATTGCTGGTGACCAGCAGGCTGCGCTGTATGGCCAGCTGTGCGTACAACCGGGTATGGCGAAAAATACCTACGGTACCGGCTGCTTCTTGCTGATGAATACCGGTACAGAAGCCGTGACATCGAAAAATGGCCTGCTGACCACCATCGCCTGCGGTCCGCGTGGCGAGGTGAACTATGCGCTGGAAGGTGCGGTCTTCGTCGGCGGTGCCTCCATTCAGTGGCTGCGTGACGAGCTGAAACTGATCAGCGACGCGACAGACTCCGAATATTTCGCCAGCAAAGTGAAAGACACCAACGGCGTTTACGTGGTGCCTGCCTTCACCGGCCTCGGCGCGCCTTACTGGGACCCGTATGCCCGTGGCGCGATCTTCGGCCTGAGCCGTGGCGCGAACAGCAACCACATCATCCGTGCAACGCTGGAATCCATCGCTTACCAGACCCGCGACGTGCTCGACGCGATGCAGGCTGATTCAGGCACCCGCCTGCAATCCTTGCGCGTGGACGGCGGCGCAGTCGCCAACAACTTCCTGATGCAATTCCAGTCAGACATTCTTGGCACACGCGTTGAACGCCCTGCCGTTCTGGAAGTTACCGCGCTGGGTTCAGCCTTCCTTGCCGGTCTGGCCGTCGGTTTTTGGAACGATCTGGACGAAGTGCGCAGCAAAGCCACCATCGAACGTGAATTCCGCCCAAGTATTGAAACGACAGAACGTAATGTTCGATACAAAGGCTGGCAGAAAGCCGTCGCCCGCGTTCGTTCATGGGAAGATCACGACGAATAATTGTCAGGTTTGAACGCCAGTACCCTTTCTGAAACTCCCCGTCTGGGGAGTTTTTTTATGCCTCTTTCCCACTGTGCTAAAATCCTCGCACAGATGAGCCATAGCTCACCGACCTCTTTTTTTCTTTCTACAGGCTTTCCAATGAAACGTGAATTAGCAATCGAGTTCTCCCGTGTGACCGAAGCGGCCGCGCTTGCCGGTTATAAGTGGCTAGGCCGTGGCGACAAAAACCTCGCCGACAACGCCGCCGTTCAGGCGATGCGCATCATGCTCAACAAAGTCGATATCGATGGCACCATCGTGATTGGCGAAGGGGAAATTGATGAAGCGCCGATGCTGTACATCGGTGAAAAAGTCGGTACCGGCAACGGCGACGCGGTGGATATCGCGGTTGACCCGATTGAAGGCACGCGCATGACGGCGATGGGCCAGTCCAACGCACTGGCAGTGTTGGCGGTAGGTGATCAGGGCTCATTTCTGAATGCGCCTGACATGTACATGGAAAAAATCGCCGTCGGCCCTGGTGCCAAAGGTGCGATTAATCTGGATCTGACGCTGGCGGAAAATCTGGCAAACATTGCCAACGCGCTAAACAAACCGCTGACCGACCTGACCGTCGCCGTGCTGGCAAAACCGCGTCACGATGAAGCAATCCGTGAAATGCTCGCCGCCGGTGTCCGCGTATTTGCTTTCCCGGACGGCGACGTCGCCGCAACCATACTGACCTGTATGCCGGAGAGTGAAGTCGATGTGTTGTACGGCATCGGCGGCGCACCGGAAGGCGTGATTTCGGCCGCGGTGATCCGTGCGCTGGATGGTGACATGCAGGGCCGTTTACTGGCGCGTCATGACGTGAAAGGCGATACGCCGGAAAACCGCCGCATGGGCGAAGAGGAGTTGGCGCGCTGTAAAGCGATGGGCATCGAAGCGGGCAAAGTTCTGAAGCTCGATGATATGGCGCGCAATGATAATGTGATCTTCTCGGCAACCGGCATCACTAAGGGCGATTTGCTGGAAGGCATCAGCCGTCAGGGCAATATGGCGACCACCGAAACCCTGCTGATCCGTGGTAAATCCCGCACCATCCGCCGTATCCGTTCAACCCATTATCTCGATCGTAAAGACGCTGCGCTGCACGAATTTATTATCTGACCCGACGCCTGAAAAATAAAAAGCAGAGCAACTGGCTCTGCTTTTTATTGGCCTGAAAAAAAGATTATACCGTATGGCCCTGCTCTTGCTGGCGGTTGGACATCGGCCACCAACACAACAAAATCAGTAACGACATCGCAAACATCAGCAGGCCAAGACTGAACTGACCGGTTTGCGGCAACATAGCCGACATCCACGCCACCAGCCCGGATCCCATATTCTGCAATCCACCCACCAGCGCACCCGCCGCGCCCGCGAGATAGGGGAAAGGCTCCATCGCACCCGTCGTCGCCAGCGGGAATAACATCCCGGCGCCGAAGAAGAATAAAGATGCCGGAACGATCAGCGTCCAGATGTTCATGATGCCAAGCCAGCCGGGGATCCACATGGTCAGCCCCGCCAGCAAACAGCTGATAACAGAATGCCACATCAGCTGCTGGAAGCTTTTCTCCGAACGACCGGCATACCAGGCACCGAAAAATGCCGCCGGGATCGGCAGGATAAACAGAATGCTGACCATCAGCCCGCTCAGACCCAGTACGCCGCCCATCAGTACGCCACAGCTGGCTTCAAACACCGCCACACCAGCCAAAGCGCCCACCAGCATCACCAGATAACGGCTGAAGTTGCCGTCGGCCAGCAGAAGACGCAGGCTGCTCAGCATTTTACGTGGCTGATGATCGGCGGTGAATGCCGGACGCGTCTCCGGCAGCCAGCGGTACATTGAGAATGCCACGCCGGCACACAGGATCAGCAGGAAACCAAAACTGGCACGCCAGCCTAACCATGCCGAAAGCGCACCACCAATGACTGGTGCCATCAGCGGGCTGACCAGAATGCCCATATTCAGCAGGCTATTGGCATGACGTAATGCCCCGCCGCTGTACAGATCGCGCGGCATGGTGCGCGCCATCACACCCGCCACACCAGTGCCCATTCCCTGAACGGCGCTGGCGACGATCAACATATTCAGACTGGAGGACATCATCGCGCCAGCCGCACCTATCAGAAAAATCATCAGCCCGGTCAGGATCACCGGCCTGCGGCCAATGTTGTCAGACAACGGCCCATAAACCAGCTGCGAAGCACCATAGGTGATCAGATACGCCGCCATCACCCGCTGCACCGCGCCCGGTTTGACCGACAGACTGGTCGCCATATCCGCGATGTTCGGCACGTAAATGGTTTGCGCCATTTGTCCGACTGCCACCAGCAAAATCAACATCACTAGCAGGTGAATGTTTTCCAGGTTTTTCATTTTTCAGTTCATTATCAAATAGAGTAGGGAAAGTGCAGAATAAATAACCGCTAATTTGAGCCTGTTACGGCGGCGCATAAGTTAACAAATTAAGATGAATAAGCGAGGATTACGGCAAACTCTCCTGCGCACCCGCTGGCAGCGGCAGGAGCCAGTGGTGTAACGCAAAGTGTACGGAATTCGACAGGAGATCACGGCGAAGGAACAGACTGATAACATTTAACCGATAAGGGAACGGAAAAAATTGAAATAAAATCAGCAGCTATATTCGGTAATCAAAAAAGACGGGAGTTTTTATGGCTGACTGGGTCACGGGAAAAGTCACAAAAGTTGAGCACTGGACGGACAATTTGTTCAGCATCACGGTCAATGCGCCAGTCGATCCTTTCACCGCAGGCCAGTTTGCCAAACTCTCGTTAGAACTCGGCGGCGAGCGGGTACAGCGCGCCTATTCTTATGTTAATCCGCCGTCCAGCAGCAATCTGGAGTTTTATCTGGTCAACGTGCCGGAAGGAAAACTCAGCCCGCGTCTGCACGTGATGCAGCCTGGTGATGAAATTCAGGTCACGAAAGAGGCTGCCGGTTTCTTCGTCATTGATGAAGTGCCGGAGTGCGAGCAGCTGTGGATGCTGGCGACCGGCACCGCCATCGGACCGTATTTATCAATATTGCAGGAAGGCAAAGGACTGGAGCGATTCAAAAATATCGTTTTGGTGCATGCCGCGCGTTTCGCTGCCGATCTCAGTTATCTGCCCCTGATGCAGGCACTTCAGCGCCGTTATGAAGGCAAACTTCACATTCAGACCGTTGTCAGCCGTGAAGAAATCTCTGGTTCATTGACCGGTCGTGTACCCGCGCTGATTGAAAACGGCGCGCTCGAAGAGGTGGTCGGCCTGAAAATGCTCGCCGACGACAGTCACGTTATGCTGTGCGGCAATCCGCAAATGGTACGCGATACCCAACAGGTGCTGAAAGAGACACGGGGTATGCGAAAACATCTCAAACGCAAACCGGGACACATGACCAGCGAGCATTACTGGTAGCCCCTATTTAAACCTGACCTCATCCGGCTCTGGGCCAAAGCGATTTGTGCCCGGAGTACCGACAAAGGCACCGCAGTCGATAATCAGCATAATAAAAATAACGGACGGCACCAGCCGGCCCAGTACCCAGCTCCATGTCTGCGGCATCGCGGCAGCCCAGTTACCGGCGACCAGCATCCAGGCCAGTACAAATAACAGCGCCCACCATGCCGATTTATTGCGGTCATGTAACCTTTTCACCAGCACTGCAGCAGTCGGCCAGAGTAAAACGACCAGCGCAAATCCGGCGGACTGATAAGTAATCCATTCCTGCGCGGCAAAGAAGAAATCCGCCGCCATCAAAATAAGCCAGCTGACCATCCAGAGCCAAAAATCACGGCGGCCCATCCGGCCATTAAAAGAAAACAGTGCGTGCTGTAACGTCATTGACAGTCAGTTCCATAGAAGACAATGGGAGTAAAAATGATAAACCGAAGCGAGTGTAACCCAGCGATCATCGCCGTGAGAATGTTTAAGGTCTCCTTTTGACATTACCCCTTGATCCCCGCTTTAATCGAACTATTCAGATACGCTAAGAAAACACTTATGAATGCTGCAAAAAACCTTTTATCTTTGACACTCCCGGTATTGCTGATGCTCGCAGGATCAAAGATGGCCTTCGCCGAGCCGCCAGCCGATCACTCAGGCACAGTAGAAATGCCGAAAGCCCCTTATCTGCTCGCCGGTGCGCCGACCTTCGAAACGACGCTTGTCAATTTTCGCGCAAAATATAATGAAGCAAATTCCACTCAGCAGATTGGTGAATTCCGCTCCATTAATGAAAAGGCGGCCAACAGCCCGCTGACCCGCGCGGCCAGCAAGATTAATGAGAATCTCTACGCCTCCACCGCGCTGGAAAAAGGCACGGGTAAGATCAAAACGCTGCAAATCACCTATCTGCCGATTCAGGGCGCAGAGGAAAAAGCCGCGCGTACGCTGGCAATAAGCTACATGGCGAATCTCATGCGCCAGTTTGATGCCACCCTTTCGACAGAACAAAGCGTGGCGAAAGTGGCATCGCTTATCCAAAAAGGCAAAGGCCAGCAGTATTACCAGCAGGAAGTTGGCGCGGTGCGTTTTGTAGTTTCAGATAATGGCGAAAAAGGACTGACGTTTGCCGTTGAACCCGTCAAGCTGGCACTGGCTGAGCCATGAGATGACGGTATTTAATGACAAAAAGCAAAGCCTTTGCCTTCAATGATCTCTATACTGTTGGACAGGTAATCTGCTTGTTTGGCAGAAATTTTAATCGACATTCGCGTCCCCTTTTGGAGGAAAAAACATGCGACATCCATTAGTGATGGGTAACTGGAAGCTTAACGGTAGCACCCACATGGTTAACGAACTGATTGCTGCTCTGCGTACTGAACTGAGCACGGTCGAAGGTTGTGGCGTTGCGATTGCTCCACCAGAAGTTTACCTGTCACAGGCTAAACACGCTCTGGCTGGCAGCCGTATCGCGCTGGGTGCTCAGAACGTTGATGCTAACCTGTCCGGCGCATTCACCGGTGAAATCTCTGCTGAGATGCTCAAAGATATCGGTGCGAAATACATCATCATCGGTCACTCAGAACGCCGTACTTACCACAAAGAAAGCGATGAGTTCATCGCGAAGAAATTCGGCGTGCTGAAAGACGCTGGTCTGATCCCTGTTCTGTGCATCGGTGAAACCGAAGCAGAAAACGAAGCGGGTCAGACTGAAGCCGTTTGCGCTAAGCAACTGGATGCCGTACTGAACACTTTGGGCGCAAAAGCGTTCGAAGGAGCTGTCATCGCTTACGAACCTGTTTGGGCGATCGGTACCGGAAAATCCGCCACTCCTGCGCAGGCTCAGGCCGTTCACAAATTCATCCGTGACCACGTCGCAAAACAAGACGCTGCGGTTGCTGAACAAGTCATCATCCAGTACGGCGGCTCTGTTAACGCGGCTAACGCGGCAGAACTTTTCACACAACCGGACATCGATGGTGCTCTGGTTGGCGGCGCATCACTGAAAGCTGATGCTTTCGCAGTGATCGTGAAAGCGGCAGCCGAAGCTAAAAAAGCGTAAGTCTGTTTCTTCTGCGCACAAAAAACCCCGGCATGCCGGGGTTTTTTATTGCCTGAATATGTTAACTCAGCGCATCAGCGTTTGGAGATTTGGTCGAAAATCCCGTCAGTCGCGAAGTGTTCTTTCTGCGCCTGTGCCCATGTGCCTGCCACCTGATCAATCGTGAACAGTTTCAGTTTAGGGAATTCAGACGCGAATTTTTTCTCTACTTGCGCATCTCGTGGACGATAATAGTTTTCTGCCGCAATGGTCTGGCCTTCCGGTGAATACAGGTATTTCAGGTAAGCATCCGCCACGGTCCGGGTATCACGCTTATCAACCACTTTATCAACCACCGAAACCGTTGGCTCAGCCAGGATGGACTCGCTTGGCGTCACGATTTCAAACTTGTCTTTACCCACTTCTTTGGTGGCCAGCAGCGCTTCGTTTTCCCACGCAATCAGCACATCGCCGATACCGCGCTCCACGAAGGTGTTGGTCGCGCCACGTGCACCGGAATCCAACACTTCGACGTTTTTGTACAACGCTTTCACAAAGTCCTGCGCTTTGGCTTTATCATTATTGTTGTGATGCAGTGCGTAACCCCACGCAGCCAGATAGTTCCAGCGCGCACCGCCTGATGTTTTAGGGTTAGGCGTAATCACGGACACACCCGGTTTGATCAAATCATTCCAGTCATGAATTTGTTTCGGGTTGCCTTTACGTACAAGGAATACGATGGTCGAGGTGTAAGGCGCAGAGTTATCCGGCAGACGGGTGATCCAGTTTTTATCGATACGACCACGTTCTGCAATCGCATCTACGTCATAAGCCAGCGCCAACGTCACCACGTCTGCTTCAATACCATTGATAACTGACGTTGCCTGCTTTCCTGAACCGCCGTGTGACTGACGCACAGTCACAGTATCGCCGGTTTTGCCTTGCCAGTATTTGCTGAAGGCTTTGTTGTATTGTTCATAGAATTCGCGGGTTGGATCGTACGACACGTTCAGAATTTGAATGTCTTTGGCAATCGCCCCTGTTGCTACCAGCAGTAATGCCAGGCCTGCACCCCATTTACGCATCGCACTCTCTCCCGAAGATAGTTTCTATGGATTTCATTTGTTTGGTCTGATGAAGAGAGCGTGCCAGAGAAAAAGAAAACGAATAAAGAATAAAAGGTTTCCTACTATTACTTTATGGAATAACAAAAAAAAGACTAAAAAAAACCTCCGGTTAAGGAGGCTCTTTGACTTAAATAATCCGCTGTTTTAGAACAGTTTTTTAGCGGTGTTATACCAGTCTTCTTTAAATTTGCTTTTCTTATTCTCTGGCGCGATGCACACGGAGATCAATTCATGCACCATTTTTTCGTTTTCAACACCGACGCAGAAACCGCCCTGAGTATAATCACGGCCTTCTTCAAGTAGCAGGTCGACAGCATAAGCGCCCATGCGGGAAGCTAAAATACGGTCGTAAGCAACTGGCGCACCGCCACGCTGGATATGGCCCAGTACGGTACCACGGGTTTCACGACACGTTTCTTTCTCGATGTATTTAGCCAGCTCATCAATATCATCTAACTTCTCAGTGATGGCGACGATAGCGTGCTTTTTACCTTTCGCGATGCCGGCTTTGATTTCAGCAACCAGATCATCACGTTTGAATTCGACTTCAGGAATAGCGATAAATTCGCAACCCCCGGCTATGGCCGCAGCCAGAGTCAGGTCACCACAGTAACGGCCCATAACTTCAACGATGGAGATACGCTGGTGTGAAGAAGAGGTGTCGCGCAGACGGTCAATCGCTTCAACCACGGTGCCCAGTGCAGTAAAGAAACCGATAGTGTAGTCAGTACCGGCTACGTCGTTATCGATTGTGCCAGGCAGGCCGATACAACGGATACCGCCCTCTTTGGTCAGCAGGTCGGCGCCAGCGTAGGAGCCGTCACCACCAATCACTACCAGACCATCAATGCCGCGATCTTTCATATTCTGCAGAGCAATTTTACGCATGCCCGGATCACGGAATTCAGGGAAACGTGCTGATCCCAGGAAAGTACCGCCGCGGTTGATCATGTCTGACACGCTGTAGCGGTCCAGTTTTCTCATGCGGTTTTCATACATGCCGAGGTAGCCATCTTCGATACCGTAAACTTCCAAATCTGCTGATAAAGCCGCACGCACAACGCCACGGATCGCAGCATTCATGCCTGGGGCATCGCCACCGCTTGTCAGTACACCAATTTTTTTGATCATGACTACCTCTGAACTTGTAGATGCAATTTCTTAAGAATCTTGAGCCTGCCTGTTGGGCGGAATTAACTTGTGCTGCCAAAGGGCTTATTAGCGTTTGAGCCTATAGTATAACAAAACAGCGGAGCTGAATTGATTCAAGTCAGCAAGAACACGCATACCACACTCTGTACTTCGCAATTTACTGATTCATACGGCTTTTACAAGATATTTCCGGCTCGTTACCGGCAGATTTCTATCTTGTTAATTGCCCGTTTTATGAAAGTTCGCAAAATGAAGGCAAAAAAAACCCCACCTTTCGGTGGGGGAAGACAGGGATGGTGATATCCATTTTAATGCAACACAATGAAATAAATGGAATTACTTCATTCAATGTCCACACATTGACCACATCAAAATAGCCTCTATTAAACAGGGGCTTTGTTTTATAAATACTCGGCGAGTAACATAATCAATCCAATTGATTGTTTAATAAATGCATATAAGCAATTGATACTTATAATAATAAAGCCCCGCCTTTGGATTTCAGCGTTTCAGCCAGATTTACGCGACAGTCTGCGTAGTGCCATTTTCATCCTGATCCACTGCAAAACAGGCGACAAGCTGATCGCCGTACTGTTTGAGCTGTGGCTGGAATTGTTTGCAGGTGCCGAACGCGCGGCGGCAGCGGGCATTGAATGCACAACCGGCTGGCGGGTTCAGCGGGCTTGGCAGTTCGCCGGTGAGCTTAATGCGTTCCCGACGCTCGTCCGGGTTCAGACGCGGCGTCGCGGAAAGCAGTGCCTGAGTGTACGGATGGCGCGGATTGTTGAAGATGGCGTCTTTTGAGCCCTTCTCCACGCAACGGCCAAGGTACATCACCATCACTTCGTCGGCGATGTGCTCGACCACTGACAAATCGTGCGAGATGAACACGTAGGACAGCCCCAGATCCTGCTGTAAATCCATCATCAGGTTCAGAACCTGGGCGCGCACGGAAACATCGAGCGCGGAAACCGGTTCATCAGCGATGACTACGTCAGGATCCAGCATCAGACCCCGGGCAATCGCGATACGCTGACGCTGTCCGCCAGAGAACATGTGCGGATAACGGTCGTAATGCTCGGTTTTCAGGCCAACTTTCGCCATCATCGCCAGCGATTTTTCACGACGCTCGGCGCTGCTCAATTTGGTATTGATCAGCAACGGCTCTTCGAGGATCTGCCCGACTTTCTTACGCGGGTTCAGTGATCCATAAGGATTCTGAAACACGATCTGGATCTTCTGACGGCGCAGCTTTTCCGCTGTCGCATCAGGTTTCAGCAAATCCTGCCCGCGGTAATACAGCTCGCCGCCGGTCGGGACTTCGATCATGGTCAGCAGACGGCCCAGCGTGGATTTCCCACAGCCGGATTCACCCACCACCGCCAGCGTTTTACCGCGTTCGAGGGTGAATGAAACGCCGTCGAGCGCCTTAACTGTACGTTCCGGGGCGAACATCCCTTTCTTCACCGGGTAATGCTTTTTCAGGTCAATCGCATGCAACAACGGCTGCGATGCGGTGTTATCAGGACTCATAAGTAGGTCTCCCGGCATCATCGAGCGGATAATGACATTTCGACTGACGCCCGTTGGCGAGATCACGCAGCGCTGGCTCTTCTTTACGGCAAAGATCCGTAGCATACGGGCAACGCGGGTTAAGCAGACAACCGTTCGGACGGTCATACTTACCCGGCACCACACCCGGCAATGACTGCAAACGCGCTTTGTCAGCGGCAAATTCCGGCAACGAGCGCAGCAGTGCCTGGGTATACGGATGGCGCGGCGCACGGAAAATCTCCGTGGCTCTTGCCGATTCCACCACCTGACCGGCATACATCACGATGATATGCTGCGCGGCTTCGGCTACCAGCGCGAGGTCATGAGTGATCAGCATCAGCGCCATGTTCTCTTGCTGTTGCAGCTCGAGCAGCAGTTCGATGATCTGCGCCTGAATGGTCACGTCGAGGGCGGTTGTCGGTTCATCGGCGATCAGCAGCTTGGGACGACAGGCGATCGCCATCGCGATCATTACGCGCTGGCTCATCCCGCCGGACAACTGGTGCGGATACACATCGAGACGCGAAGCCGGATCGGGGATACCGACCAGATTCAGCAGATCGATGGTGCGCTGACGACGGGTCTTTTTGTTGCCACCCTGATGCACCTTGATGGCTTCCATAATCTGGAATCCGACGGTGTAGCACGGGTTAAGACTGGTCATCGGGTCCTGGAAAATCATCGCGACTTCGGCACCGACAATCTGACGGCGCTCTTTTTCGCTCATGTCTTGCAGATCACGGCCACCGAATTCCAGTTTTTCAGCCATCACTTTGCCGGGGAAATCGATAAGCCCCATCAGCGCCAGTGAACTGACCGATTTACCGGAACCGGATTCGCCAACAATCCCGACCACTTCGCCCTGTTTTACGCTGTAACTGATACGATCTACGGCGCGAAACGGTGTGCCTTCGTCACCAAAATGCACGGAAAGCTTATCGACGGTCAGCAGCGTTTTGCCGACCGGTACGTCTTGAATTAATGTGGTTTCCATCGCTCGTCCCTTACTGCTTGAGTTTAGGGTCAAGGGCGTCGCGCAGGCCGTCACCCATCAGGTTAAATGCCAGTACCGTCAGCAGGATGACCACACCGGGGAAGGTCACAACCCACCAGGCGCTCTGAGCAAACTGTAAGACGTCGGACAGCATCGTGCCCCACTCCGGCGTTGGCGGTTGCGCGCCCATGCCGAGGAAGCCGAGAGCCGCCATATCGAGGATGGCGTTGGAAAAACCGAGCGACGCCTGAACGATCAGCGGCGCTAAGCAGTTTGGTAAAATATTGATGAACATCTGACGCGTCGCACCGGCACCCGCGACGCGCGACGCGGTCACGTAGTCACGATTTACTTCTACCAGCACTGCCGCACGGGTAAGTCGCACGTAGTGTGGCAGGGCGACGAACGTCAGCGCCAGCGAGGCGTTCACTATCGACGGACCGAAAATTGCCACCAGTACCAGCGCCAGCAACAGGCTCGGTAAGGCCAGCATGATATCGACCACGCGCATGATGATAGCGTCGATGACACCGCCATAATATCCGGCAAACAGACCGAAAATCACGCCGAGGATCAGCGAAAGCACCACGACCAGACAACCGACCAGCAGCGATAACCGCGCGCCGTACATCAGACGCGACAGAATATCGCGGCCCACATCGTCAGTCCCCAACAGGAATTTCCAGCTTCCGCCTTCCATCCAGACCGGCGGACGCAGCAGCGCATCACGGAACTGCTCAGCCGGAGCGTGTGGCGCTATCACATTCGCCCCAATCGCAATTACCAGCATGATGATGATGTAAGCCAGACCTGTAACGGCCCCTTTATTACGCTTGAAGTAATGCCAGAATTCGCGCAATGGCGGCATCGGCACTGGCGCAGCCGTCACGATTTCGTTCGCGACGGGCTCTGTAACCTGAGACATTTTGCGCCCCTTATTTTCTGTGGCGAATACGCGGGTTGACCACGCCGTAGAGCACGTCTACCAGCAGGTTAACCACGATGATCAAAGTAGCGACCAGCAACACTCCGCCCTGCACGACCGGATAGTCGCGGCGCTGGAGTGCATCGATCAGCCACCGGCCGAGTCCCGGCCAGGAGAAGATGGTTTCCGTCAGAATGGCACCACCGAGCAACGTCCCGACCTGCAAACCAATGATGGTCACCACCGGCAGCAGCGCATTGCGCAGTGCGTGGACGACAATCACCCGCATACGGCTGACGCCTTTAGCGCGCGCGGTACGGATATAATCTTCACCCAACACTTCCAGCATGGAAGAACGGGTCATACGCACGATAACCGCCAGAGGAATGGTGCCGAGCACCAGCGCAGGCAAAATCATGTGCATCACGGCGTCTTTGAAATCGCCCGGCTCGCCCCAGATGAGGGAGTCGATCAACATAAAGCCGGTCAGCGGCATGCTGTCATCAAGGAAAACGGTATCGCTTATTCGCCCCGATACGGGCGTGAGGTTGAGCTGCACCGAAACCAGCATCACCAGCATGATCCCCCACCAGAATATCGGCATCGAATAGCCGGTGAGTGAGATGCCCACTGCCGTGTGGTCGAATATTGATCCGCGTTTGACCGCCGCCAGCACGCCCACCGGAATACCGACAATAATCGCGAAAATCATCGCGCAAATGCCCAGTTCCAGCGTTGCTTTGAAGCGCGGGACAAACTCCTGCCAGACAGGGGTTCGGCTTTTTAAGGAAGTGCCCAGGTCGCCGTGCAGCACCCCGTTCACATAGTGGAAGTATTGCTGATAAAGAGGCTTATCGAGCCCCATATCTGCCATTAACTGGGCGTGACGTTCGGGGGAAACACCGCGTTCGCCTGCCATGATGGTGACCGGGTCGCCTGGTATCATATGTACGAAGGCAAAAGTCAGCAAAGTTATGCCGATAAACGTTGGGATAACTAACCCCAAACGTCGGAGTATGAACTGAAACATATCCCGTACTCTCTGTATAAAATGCCCGGAGAACCGTAGCTCGCCGGGCTTATTAGTAGCTCACAAAACTCTTAACTGTCGGATTTAATAGCGCAGGGCTATCACTCCATGCTGACGTTTTCGAAGTGGTGTTTGCCTAACGGGTCAACGACATAGCCTTTGACTTCTTTACGAACAGGTTCGTACACAGTGGAGTGAGCGATGATCAGCGCCGGAGCCTGGTCATGCATGACAACCTGTGCCTGCTGGTAGAGCGCAGCACGTTTGGCATGATCGGATTCAGCACGGGCTGGCTGGATCAAATCTTCAAACGGCTTGTAACACCAGCGGGAATAGTTGGAACCGTCTTTGGCGGCGGCACAGCTGAACAGCGTAGCGAAGAAGTTGTCCGGATCCCCATTGTCCCCGGTCCAGCCCATCATCACAGACTGATGCTCACCGGCTTTAGCACGCTTGAGGTATTCGCCCCACTCGTAGGTGACGATATTGGCTTTCACGCCCACTTTCGCCCAGTCAGCCTGGATCATTTCAGCCATACGGCGCGCGTTCGGGTTGTACGGACGCTGTACCGGCATCGCCCACAGATCGATAGTGAAACCGTCTGCGTGACCTGCTTCTTTCAGCAGTTCTTTGGCTTTCTCAGGATTGTAATCGTAATCCACTACGTCTTTGTTATAGCCCCACATTGTTGGTGGGATCAGGTTTTTAGCCGGCTGGCCAGCACCCTGATAAACCGCATCGATGATGGCTTTTTTGTTCACAGCCATGGTCAGTGCCTGACGCACTTTCACTTCATCCAGCGGTTTTTTCTCAACGTTGAAGGACAGATAACCGACGTTCAGGCCTGGCTGTTGCATCAGGTTGATGGTGTTATCTTTTTTCATTGCCGCGATGTCAGCCGGGTTCGGGTACGGCATCACCTGGCATTCATTTTTCTGCAATTTCGCGTAACGCACGGAAGCGTCAGGCGTGATGGAGAAGACTAAACGGTCGATCTGCGGCTTGGTGCCCCAGAAGCCCGGGAAAGCTTTGTAGAGGATGCGTGAATCTTTCTGGTATTGCACAAGCTGGAACGGACCGGTACCGATCGGATCCAAATCGACTTTCTCAGGGGTTTTCGCTTTCAGCATGTTATCCGCGTATTCCGCAGACAGAATGGAGGCGAAGTCCATCGCGAGGTCAGCCAGGAATGGAGACTCCGGGCGGTTCAGCACAAACTGGACGGTGTTGTCGTCGACTTTGACAATCTTGGCGATCAGGTCGCCCATGCCCATGCCTTCGAAGTATTCGTAGCTGCCGCCAGAAACGCCGTGGTATGGGTTATTTTTATCGAGCTGACGTTCGAAGGAATACACCACGTCATCCGCATTGAAATCGCGGGTCGGTTTAAATTCCTTGTTGTCCTGCCATTTCACGCCTTTGCGCAGATGGAAGGTGTAGGTTTTGCCGTCTGCCGACACGTCCCACTTTTCAGCCAGACCCGGCTGAATTTCAGTGGTCCCGATCTTGAACTCAACCAGACGGTTGTAGATAGGCACGGAGCTGGCGTCATACGTGGTGCCTGAGGTGAACAGCTGAGGGTTGAAACCTTCAGGTGAACCTTCAGAACAATACACTAACGTTTTTGCCTGCACGCTTGCTGCAACGGTCAGCGCAATCAGGCCCATACTGAATTTCAGTAGCCCCGACTTACCTAAGGAGATTGTCATCGCTTCTGCTCCATTGATTAATGGTGATGTGGATGTGTGTGTTGTGTTTGCAGCTCACGTCACCCTTTATTTTTATTTGCGGGTGACTGTGTTGGTGTGCGCTGCATTAAGTCCAACCAGAGCATGGTGAACTGCCATTTTTTTCCTACGGACTGTAAAGCGGGCTTTACGGTTCTTTACCGGAAATAATCACTGGTCTTCCTTGGGGCTATCAATTTGGCAACTCCTATCCCTGACGTCAATATAACCATCAGGCATTTACACAGACTGTGAGTAACAGCAAACAAACATAAAAAAACATTCCGTTAACCAAATCAGGACGAATGTTCAGTTTTTGAACCCGAACCCCACATAATCAACTTTGTAAAAGAATATTCCTGGGGGTTTTGCACATATTAAATCCCTAAAAATTTCTCGCTAAATGATGAATATATGAACGGTTATTTTTGAGATAGGGGTGGAAACCAGCTGAAAATGCTGAGAAGAGCAGCAGATGACACGGGACTGTCACAAAAGGCCTTGGTGCAATGAACCCTTTAAATACCCCAAAAAAGCGCAAATGCGCGATGATGGTGCAGACCCTTCCGGGGGTATGTTCGGTGTGTTTTATCATCGAAAGTCTGGGGACAGGCTGAAATACCTCGAAACCAAACTGTTCTTATAGCTCGAAGACTGGCGCGGTTTTTGCTTACACCAAGGGTGTCTGGATCCATGGCAGAAAGTTTTCTGTATTCCATGACGCGGCTACGCCGCAATTTGCGCGCTAAAGCGCATGAGACGGATGCAACGGTGTGAACAGATTGGGTTTCTTTCGCGACTGCCCACAGAATCCAGAAATTCCGGCCTTATATGCTTTCTGAACCGCGTTCCCGCCGTTATGCTCGCCCTCAGAGCTAGCCGATGTAAAAAAGACAATATGCGACAATTTGTTGCATTGAGCGATGTAATGGCGCACCCTGCTCTCAGGTATAAAAAATGACCAGAGGTAAACGATGGCAACCAGCATTCGCTTAGATGATGACTTCGTCAGTGACGTGAAAATTCATGCCGAAGCCACCCACCGCAGTATCCCGAAGCAGATTGAGCATTGGGCAAAAATCGGCAGGATCGCCGAAGACAATCCCGATCTGACCTACCGGTTTATTATGGAAACGTTATTAGCCAAAAGTGAAATAGATAACAACAAGGTCACGCGCTATGTCAGAAGGACCGACCGGTCAACGGATTGATACGTTTGAATCTCATCGCTTCATCAAAGCATTTGCGCGACTTTCCTTGCCACAACAGGTTGTCGTGGAAGATGAAATCGAGCGCATACAGGAGAACCCGACACTCGGGGAACTGAATAAAGGCGATCTGAGTTATTTACACGTCCATAAATTCTCGCTGGATAAACAGCAGGCGCTTTTGGGGTACAGCTGGCTGGAAGACAAGATCGAGTTGTATTTGCTGAGTCTTGATTCCCATGAAAATTTCTATCAGAGCCATAAAAATCATCGAAAAGGTGATTTGAAACTGATGACGTGAGAGCGTGCACAAAACAAAAAGCCCGCAACCAGAAAGATGCAGGCTTTGTTGAGACGAAAAAAAACCTGCTTTAAAAGCAGGTTTTTCAAATGTGGTCGGCGAGAGAGGATTACGCGCATCTTCGATGCTCGCCCTTCGGGCCGTTGCTAAAGCAACGTGGTCTCGCTTCGCTCGGCTCAAACCTCCTTCGGAGGTTCTCATCCTCTTAAACTACAGACGAAAAAAAACCTGCTTTAAAAGCAGGTTTTTCAAATGTGGTCGGCGAGAGAGGATTCGAACCTCCGACCCACTGGTCCCAAACCAGTTGCGCTACCAAGCTGCGCTACTCGCCGAATGGGGCGCATCTTACTGCGGTGGTTTCAGAGCGTCAACGGCTTTTTCATCCATATTCACCGACTGCCCAGAAATCATCCGATACGCCGCCAATTTGACCTATAACTTCTGTTCTGCCTGAGGTTTAGCACACCAGTTATTCGCCGGATTGATTCCGCCGTTCGGTGAGGTGTAACCCAGACAACCCAGAATCGAGTCGAATAACTCGACGTGACGCTTCTTCGCACCTGCTCGCTGCTGAGCCTGCAGCTGCTCAAATGCCAGTTTGTGATCGGGCTGCTCGAGGAAGCTGTCAGAGGCCCAGACCATCATCGGCACCCGGAACTGCTCCGGCGGTGCCATTTCGCGCGGCGTACCGTGCAGATGCGAGTTCTCATCAATCGACTCACCGTGGTCGGAGGCGTAAAACACCAGCGCTTTCTTGTCGCGCAGCTGGTCAATCACGCTGTCGATGAAGGTGTCGGTATACAGCACACTGTTATCAAAGGCATTGATCAGCTCTTCTTTCGTGCAGTTCGTTTTCTTACATTCCGGCGTATAACGCGCGTAGCTGCGCGGATAACGCTGGGAATAGAGATAATGCGAGCCTTTGGTGTGCAGGATCACCAGATGTTTGCCTTTCGGGTGGTTCTTCAAGGATTCCTGCAATTCGTTCACCAGCAACATGTCGTCCACCGGTTTACCATCATTACGTTTTTCAGAAGCAATAATTTCACGGAAGGAGAAATTGTTGGTATCGGCGTTGTTGTAGAACCACAGCTCACTTTGCATCGCGAAGAGTTCAGAGGTGAAGCCCAAAGATTTCATCACCGCAAAGATATTCTGCTCTTTCAGCGTACGTTGCGGGTTATCTTCCGCTCCGCCTTCGCGCACAAACATACAGCGCAGCGAAAGCTTGGTGGCGGTGTCGCAGGAGGTGCCGCGGAACGCCACCAGATTCTTCTCTTTCGACAGGCGCGGCGTGGTATCACGCTCGTAGCCCAAAATCCCCATGTGATCCCAGCGGGTGGTTTCCCCGATGATAAACACCACGTAGGTGTCATCGATATCCGCTGGCGGTACGTAGGTAAACTCTTTCGCCGGGTCAAAATAATGGCTGGCATCCCGCCCCTCATCAATCTGGGTGTAGGCATATAACCCAAGCGCGGCTACCCAGTTAGAGGGGAGATAAGAGTGCGCGACAACGCCGCCGTAGCTCGGTAAATCGACGTTAGTTTTCTTCTCGTTCACGCTTTGTTCGTGATCAAGATAACGCAACGGCAGCCACACCAGCAGTGCCGTGGCCAGCAAAACGATCAGCGGCAACGCGCGCTGTCCCGGCGTTTTAATCTGCTCTATCAGCGTCAGACGCAGATTATTTTTCCAGATCAGAAACAGCGGTAACGCACTGACCAGCACCATCCAGATAAACAGCTGCGGGCCGATAATCTCTTTACTGAGATCGATATCCGTAGTCATGACCGATACCACGATGCCGTAGCCGATCACCACGTTAAACATCACCATGTAATAACTGGCGGCGACGGAAATCAGAACCAGCAGGCTGGCAACGATGCGGAAAAACAGCCGTCCACCCAGCGATAACAAACGCAGTACGAAAAAGGTAAACAGGACGATTGCACACACTTCGGTGACGGCCTGCAAAAGTTCGGTGGACGTGAAATGATTAATCAAGGCGGCAAAGCGGCGATGAAACACGGAGACATTAAGGAAAATGCCAATATAAATCGCTAACAATAATGAAATATTTTGCTGCGATAGAGTCTTCACTCTATTCATGTAATGTGATTTTCCGGAGGATTTTGAAAGATTCTGAATCATTGTGACATGTTTATGTCTGGTGAGTTCACAGATTATACCGAGATTACGTATATATACAGTTCCGGAATGTTCCGTGCCAAAGCGGCTCACAGGCGAGATGAAGCACAGGTGCAGTCTTTATCAATGATAAATTCAGACATGAAAAAGGAGGCCGAAGCCTCCTGGGTATTTCTCAAAACGCCCCTGGTGAAGGCGGTACTTCTAAAAATCATTTAATATTCAATGTTACATCGATGTTGCCACGGGTGGCGTTGGAGTACGGGCAAACCTGATGAGCTTTGGCAACCAGCGCTTCTGCGTCGCTGCGCTCAAAGCCAGGCAGAGTGATATCAAGCTGAACTTCGATACCGTAACCGCCAGGGATAGCACCGATGCCTACCGCGCCTTCAATTTTGGCGTCAGCAGGGATCTTAATTTTTTCCTGCGCGGCCACGGCTTTCAGTGCGCCGAGGAAGCAGGCTGAGTAACCCGCAGCAAACAGCTGCTCAGGGTTGGTACCGCCGCCCATGCCACCCATTTCTTTCGGCACGCCCAGTTTGATATCTAACACGCCGTCGTCAGAAACAGCACGGCCATCACGACCACCGGTAGCAGATGCATGAGCACGATACACAACTTTTTCGATAGACATATTTCGTTCCTTTTCGGGTCAGATTACTGAGAATCAAAGATGACTTAACTAGAAATATTTAACACGATTTAATCGTGCGCTATGTATTTAATACTAGCAGACAAATTCGAAAGCGCACTGCGGATTTGTCTGTTTGCTGCGATAGGTTTAATCAATCATTCGCTGAACGGCGTACGTATCTATTTACTTTGCGATTCAGGCTTTATCTTTCAAATTCGCGCGCAGGGATTCCAGCTGTTGCTTGAGCGTGACCATTTCGCTGAGCTCACACTCGGTCGCACACAAAATCGCTTCGGGGATCTCTTTGGCTTTGTCACGCAGCTGCCTACCGGTGTCGGTCAGGGTGATAATTACCTGCCGCTCGTCCGCTTTGGCGCGGCGGCGCAGCAGAAAACCGGCGGTCTCCAGCCGTTTTAACAGCGGGGTCAGCGTGGCGGAATCCAGAAAGAGTTTGTCGCCAATCTCCGAGACGGTCACTTCATCACGCTGCCAGAGCACCAGCATCACCAGATACTGCGGATAGGTCAGATCCAGCTGGCCGAGCAACTTGCGGTAAACCTTATGCAATGCAAGATTCGCCGAGTAAAGCGCGAAACACATCTGCTGATCCAGATGCAGCATGCTGTTGGGCGTTGATTCGGTATCTGTTTTCATGTTCATGCCGCCAATGTATATAGCGCGCGATATAATCGCAAGCGCTTTCGGGTGAATGTATTAACACTGGTGAATGCCTTCACTCTGTTGCGGAACTTCAAAACCCCCTGATTCTCTGCAACACGTAAGGGTAAAACGGATTTGATGATACACGCATCAGTTGATCCATACTCACCACCAGCGCACCATTTTCCCCTCTTGCGGCCAGCGTCCCCAGACGAATACCAAACTGCGCCGGGCCCTGTGGCGTGCGGCCATAGAGCGAGTCGTCGCTCGGGAACGGCAGCGCAACATGCGAGAGTGAAAAGAATTCGGAAGGATAATCCAGCCCCAGCGGCGTCGCGACCTCAGCAGTCTGCCCCGCCGGTGTTACCTGCGCAACGGTTGCCGCCTGATCGGGGGCGGCATTGGTAATCACCGTCGTCTGATAGTGCCGTGGCGCAGGCGGCAATAAGCGCTCAACCGCCGTTTCGGACGACGGACGCAATAACGGCCCGACGTACGCGCTGCGATTAATATCAATTAATACCAACTGGCTGCCATTGGCGGGCAACTGATTAAACAAAGCAGTGACTACCGCGCGGGTGCTGACGGTGGAATCCACTACCGACTGGAAGGCCAGCAAAGGCGGAAGTTGCGCCAGCCTGCCCGATTTCGCTTCTTTGATAATCTGCTGTTGCAGGACGTCGGTCAGCAGATAGGACTGGCGAGCTGCTTTTACCGGGAATGAATTGTATTTAAACGGATTGAATTCCGGCATCAGGTTCAGCCACGCGGTTTTGGCAAACGCAGGGAAGATAGCCGGCCAGCCCGCATACCCGGCGAAGCGGGCAAAACGGGTGACGCCAATCATCGGGGAAATCAACACCACGCGGGAAGGGCGAATCAGGGACGCGTCGTCGAGGGTATCGAGGGTGTATTTCATTGCCAGCGCGCCACCGTTGGAAAAGCCGACCATCTGCAACGGCACATTCGCACCGGCGGCGCGGCGGGCTTCACGCACGGCCAGCCGCGTTGCCGCCATCCATTGCTCCCAGTCCACATTGGTCAGGCCGCCCGGTACCGTGCCGTGTCCCGGCAGACGGATACCCACCGCAACAAATCCGCGCTGTCGGTAATCCTCGGCGATATGACGCAGGCTGTAAGGGGAATCCGTCAGCCCGTGTAACAACACAACTGCACCAACCGGCTTGCCCGCAGGCATCAGCTCATAAGAACGGTTCCAGTCCTGCGCAAAATGTTCTGGATAAATCGGGCTGCGATCGTAATAGCGGTTCAGAGGAATACGCTCTTCGGCGTCCAGCTTATCCGTCACTTCGTGCTTCACTTCGGCAAAAGCCTGCTGTTCAGCGCGCAGATATGCCGCCCAGTCGCTGTTATCCATCTGCTCCGCGCTCAGTTCATCCGGCACCAGTTTGTGCCACGGCTCAAGCGGCGGCCCTTGTAAGGCATCATACGTCCGCACGGCCAGCAGCGTGATGACCACCAGAACAAGTGCCAGTAAAAGCTTTTTCAGCCGTCTGAAGAGAGTGCGAAGTGGCATCAATTGCATTTTCCTAAAAACCGTCAAAGCGATATGAATATCTTAAAGATATGCCGTTCTTGCTAATTGTGGGCTAGATGATAATGAATTTAAGTTGAACGACGACTGCACGAAGTGCAAATCTTCGCCCCTTTTTTGTTCAGTTGCCCCCCTGTGGTGGTGCAACAAACGTACAACTCATTCACAAGCCAAATAATAAGTCATTTTAAATCAATAGATAATGATGTGGCACAGGGCTTGCTTAGGTGAATTCAATCTTGTGTACCAGATGGAATTCAACCTATGACCCACGCTTCACATTCTCCACATTCGCCGTATCGCGGTTTTACCCTGCGCGAATGGCAAGAGCACTACCGCACGGCGCCGGGCAGTTTGCGTACCACGCTTTCGATGGTGCTGGGCAGTCTGAGTCATACCGACAATGCCTGGATTTATCGTGCAACAGCCAATCAGCTGGAAGACCAGATTGCCCATCTGGAAAGCCTGCGCCAGAAAGCCGAAGGATCTCTGGACGCCCTGCCACTGTTTGGTGTGCCGTTTGCGGTCAAAGACAATATTGATATTGCAGGCTGGCCAACCAGCGCCGCCTGTCCGGCGTTCACTTACACCGCCGAAGCCGATGCTACCGTCGTCGCCAATCTGAAAGCTAAAGGCGCGATTGTCATTGGCAAAACCAATCTTGACCAGTTCGCCACTGGCCTGGTCGGCACCCGCTCGCCGTTCGGCGCAGTACGTAACACCTTCAACCCGGATTACGTCAGCGGCGGCTCAAGCTCAGGCTCAGCCTCGGTACTGGCACGCGGTTTAGTCGCTTTCTCACTCGGCACTGACACCGCCGGTTCCGGCCGCGTGCCGGCCGGGTTCAATAACGTTGTCGGCCTTAAGCCCACCAAAGGCTGGCTGTCGAACAAAGGCGTGGTGCCCGCCTGTCGCCTGAATGACTCGGTATCCATCTTCGCCCTGACCGTTGCCGATGCCCAGACCGTCGTCCACGCGGCGGGCGGATATGACGCTGCCGATGCCTATTCCCGCCCGAACCCGCGTACTGCGCCGGTAGCAATTTCTGCTCATCCGCGCTTTGCCGTGCCTGACAGCCTGGAGTTTTTTGGCGATGCGCAGGCCGAGTTTGAATTCGATCAGGCGCTGGAACGCCTGAGCAGCAGCGGCGTCACATTGGTGCCGGTCGATTTCACACCGTTTCGCGAACTGGCAGAGCAGCTGTATTACGGCGCATGGGTGGCTGAACGCACGGTAGCGGTCGGGCAGATTTTCGAGGAAAGCCCGGACGTGATGGATCCGGTGGTGCGCGGCATTGTGGCGAACGGCCTGAACTACAGCGCCTGCGACGCCTGGCGGGCGGAATATTTGCGCGCGGAGCTGTCACGCAAAATCAATCTGGCGCTGGAAGGGTTTGATGCACTGGTAGTGCCAACCTCACCCACAATCCGCACGCAGGAAGAAATGGTGCAGGAGCCGGTGCTCTATAACTCACAGTTCGGGATTTACACCAACTTCACTAATCTGGCGGATTTGTCCGCGCTGGCGCTGCCATCGAGCATTCGCGCTGACGGCTTGCCCGCCGGGATCACGCTGATCGCGCCCGCCTGGCACGACGATGCACTGGCCAGCTTTGGTCGCCAGTGGCAGCGCAGCCTAAACCTGCCGCTCGGCGCGACCGGCATTACCCTCAAGCCGGAAGAATATATGACGTCCACGCCACTGACCGCCAGCGTGCGTGTCGCGGTAGTCGGGGCCCATCTCACCGGTATGCCGCTCAATTTCCAGCTCACCAGCCGCAACGCGGTACGCGTCGAGCAGACTACCACCGCCGCCACCTACAAACTCTTCGCCCTCGCCAACACCACGCCGCCAAAACCGGGGCTGGTGCGGGCAGAAACCGGCAGCGCGATCGTCGTCGAACTGTGGGATATCCCGCTGGCGCGCTTTGGCGAGTTCGTCGCCGAAATTCCGGCACCGCTTGGGATCGGCTCTCTGATACTGGCCGATGGCCGCACGGTGAAAGGCTTCATCTGTGAGCCGTGGGCGATCACTGACGCCACTGACATCACCCATTTTGGCGGCTGGAGAAGTTATATCGCCCACCTCGCCTCCCTGAAAAACGCCTGAGGAGCCACACCTATGTTTACGACTGTTCTGGTCGCCAACCGTGGCGAAATTGCCTGCCGCGCCATCCGTACGCTGAAACGCCTTGGAGTCACCAGCGTCGCCGTGTATTCCGACGCCGACCGTAACGCGCCGCACGTCGCCGATGCCGATATCGCCATCGCGCTGGGCGGTGAAAAGGCCAGCGACAGCTACCTGATGATCGACAAAATTCTGGCCGCCGCGAAAGAAACCGGCGCGCAGGCCATTTATCCCGGTTATGGCTTTTTATCCGAAAGCGCCGAATTTGCCGAAGCCTGCGAAACCGCAGGCATTGCGTTTATCGGCCCGACCGCCGGACAAATCCGCGAATTCGGCCTCAAACACCGCGCTCGTGAATTAGCCGGAGCCGCACAAGTGCCAATGACGCCGGGCACCGGTTTGCTGGCAAGCATTGAAGACGCGGTGATTGCGGCGGCGAAAATCGGTTATCCGATCATGCTCAAAAGTACCGCAGGCGGCGGAGGCATTGGCCTGACGCGCTGCGACGACGAAGACGGATTGCGCGCCGCGTGGGACAGCGTGAAGCGCCTCGGCGAGCAGTTTTTCCGCGATGCGGGCGTGTTTCTGGAACGGTTTGTGGATCGCGCCCGTCACGTCGAAGTGCAGATTTTTGGCGACGGTAAAGGCCGCGTGGTGGCCCTGGGCGAACGCGACTGTTCCCTGCAACGCCGCAATCAGAAAGTGGTAGAAGAAACGCCAGCACCGAACCTGCCACAAGCCAGCCGTGAAGCCCTGCATCGCGCCGCCGTGCAGCTGGGCGAATCGGTAAATTACCGCAGCGCCGGTACCGTCGAATTTATTTATGACGCCGCGCGCGATGAGTTTTATTTCCTCGAAGTGAATACCCGTCTGCAAGTTGAGCATCCGGTCACCGAAATGGTCACCGGGCTGGATCTGATCGAATGCATGCTGCGCGTCGCAGCGGATGAACCGCTGGACTGGCCTGCAATGGAAAAAGCGCCACAGGGCGCATCGGTAGAAGTGCGCATTTACGCCGAAGATCCGCTGAAAAACTTCCAGCCGAGTCCCGGCGTACTGACCGAAGTCTTTTTCCCTGAAAACGTGCGCGTCGATGGCTGGGTGTCTACCGGCAGCGAAGTCTCGGCGTTTTACGACCCGATGATTGCCAAGCTGATCGTCCACGGTACCGACCGTCAGGAGGCGCTGGCGAAAATGTCCGCCGCGCTGGCCGCCACCCGTTTGCATGGCATCGCCACCAATATTGATTATCTGCGTCAGGTGGTAGCCACACAGGTGTTCCGCGACGGCGACATGTGGACACGGATGCTCGACAGTTTCACCTACGCGCCGAATGCCATCGAAGTGATCGCACCCGGCACCTACAGCAGCGTGCAGGACTATCCGGGCCGTCTCGGTTACTGGGATATCGGCGTGCCGCCGTCCGGCCCGATGGATGATTTTGCGTTCCGCCTCGCCAACCGCATTGTCGGTAACCATATTGATGCCGCCGGTCTGGAATTCACTTTGCAAGGTCCGACGCTGCGTTTTCACTGCGACGCGACCATTGCCCTGACCGGCGCACACTGCCCGGCGGATCTTGATGGCGAGACGGTGAGCTACTGGCAGCCGGTGACGGTCAAAGCCGGTCAGACACTGACGCTGGGCCGCGCCACGCAAGGCTGCCGCACCTGTCTTGCGGTGCGTAACGGTGTCGACGTGCCGGTCTATCTCGGCAGCCGTTCGACCTTCGCGCTCGGGCAGTTTGGCGGCCACGCCGGCCGCACGCTGCGCGTCGCCGATATGCTGACAATTTCCCAGCCCGAACTCGCCGCCTGCACCACACCCGCGCCGGTCGGTTTACCGCAGCCTGCGGCGGAAAACATCGTGCCTCAGTATGGCGATCTGTGGAACATCGGCGTGCTGTATGGCCCGCACGGCGCACCGGACTTCTTCACCAAAGAATCGATCGATACCTTCTTCGCCGCCGAATGGCAGGTGCATTACAACTCCAACCGCCTCGGCGTGCGTCTGGTCGGCCCGAAACCACAGTGGGCGCGGCAGGACGGCGGTGAAGCCGGTCTGCATCCGTCGAACGTGCATGACTGCGAATACGCCATTGGCGCCATCAACTTTACCGGCGATTTCCCGGTGATCCTGACCCGTGACGGACCAAGCCTCGGCGGTTTCGTCTGCCCGGTGACCATCGCCAAAGCCGAGCTGTGGAAAGTCGGGCAGGTGAAACCGGGCGATAAAATCCGCTTCCATCCGGTAAGTTTTGAACAAGCACAGGCGCTGGAACTGGCGCAGCAGGGCACCATCGATTCGCTGATGCCAGTGAACGCCATGGCGCTGCCGGTGCCGTCGCTGATGCCGGACACTACCGCGTCCGCCACCCTCCTCGCGGCATTACCGGCAACAACGGAGCGTCCTTCGGTGGAATACCGGCAGGCAGGCGACGGCTACGTGCTGATTGAGTACGGCGACAACGTGCTGGATCTGGCGGTGCGGATGCGCATTTATCTGCTGATGAACGCCATCCGTGCCGCGGGTCAGGAGGGTATCGAAGAGCTGTCGCCGGGCGTGCGCTCGTTGCAAATCCGCTATGACAGCCGCGTGCTGCACCAAAGCGCGCTTCTTGAGCATTTACTGACGCTCGAACAAAGTCTGGCGGATGTCAGCCAGCTCAAAATCCCGACCCGCATCGTACATATGCCGATGGCGTTTGAGGATTCCGCCACGCTTGGCGCGGTGGAACGCTATCAGCAAACCGTGCGCGCCGATGCGCCGTGGCTGCCAAATAACGTCGATTTCATCCAGCGCACCAACGGGCTGGCAAGCCGCGACGAAGTCAAAAACATCATTTTCGACGCCAGCTATTTAATTCTCGGGCTGGGCGATGTGTACCTCGGCGCGCCATGCGCGGTGCCGGTCGATCCGCGCCATCGCCTGCTCAGCTCTAAATACAATCCGGCGCGCACCTACACCGCCGAAGGCACGGTCGGCATCGGCGGGATGTACATGTGCATCTACGGCATGGATTCGCCGGGCGGCTATCAGCTGGTCGGCCGCACGCTGCCTATCTGGAATAAGTTTCTTAAAAATGAACAGTTCAAAAACGGCGAGCCGTGGCTGCTGCATTTCTTCGATCAGGTGCGCTTCTATGAAGTGACCGAAGCGGAACTGGATGTCCAGCGCGACGCCTTCCGCGAAGGCCGTGCACAGGTGCGCATCGAAGAGACAGAGTTCGATTTTGCGCAATACACCCAATTCCTTGCCGACAACGCCGCCGATATCGCTGACTTTCGCACAAAACAGGCAGAAGCCTTTACCAAAGAGGTCGCGCACTGGCATGAAGCAGAAAGCGCGGCGGTGGAAGTGGCTGCCAACGCCGTCCAGTTAGTGGAGGACGACGTGGATCAGGACGGGCATCTGGTCAGCGCCGATCTCAACGGCAATATCTGGAAAATCCTGGTTGAACCGGGCCAGCAGGTGGTGGAAGGCCAGCCGCTGATTGTCGTCGAGGCCATGAAAATGGAGCTGTCGGTCAACGCGCCGTGCGCCGGAACGGTATTGAAAATCAGCTGCCAGCAGGGCCGTCCGGTCGGACCGGGCGATGCGCTGCTGTGGCTGGATTTAGCGGTTTAAGCAGGTGAAAACCACAAGGGACTTTTTATGCAACTGACAGGCGCCAAATCGACACGTACGAAAAGCAGCCGTCCTGAAGGGCTGGCGGAACGTATTTATCAGCAGCTGAAGGCCGATATTTTCAGCTTCCGCCTG
The DNA here is from genome assembly GCA_013457415.1 of Enterobacteriaceae bacterium Kacie_13. NCBI lineage: Bacteria > Pseudomonadati > Pseudomonadota > Gammaproteobacteria > Enterobacterales > Enterobacteriaceae > Enterobacteriaceae bacterium Kacie_13. Next base: position 86,606 of record CP045665.1, on the reverse strand, counting down.
CTGCCGGGCGACCGCTTCAGCGAGAACGACATCGCCGATCGCATGGAAGTCAGCCGCACGCCGGTGCGTCAGGCGCTGTTCTGGCTCGAGCGCGAAGGTTACGTGGAAGTGTTTTTCCGCAGCGGCTGGCAGGTGCGTCCGTTCGATTTCGACTTCTTCGAGCAGTTGTACGACCTGCGCATTGTGCTGGAGCTTGAAGCGGTAAAACGCCTGTGCGCCTGCCCGCCGGAAGCGCAGCCCCTGCAACTGGCCGAGCTAAAGGATTTCTGGATAGACCAGCCGCGCCTCGAAGACGGCCAGACGGTATCGCGCTTTGACGAAGAGTTTCACATGACACTGGTCGCTGCCGCCGGTAACGCCGAAATGGCGCGTATTCACCGCGAGCTGACCGAAAAAATCCGCATCATCCGCCGGCTGGATTTCACCAAAGACGAGCGGGTGAACGCCACCTACAAAGAACACGCGAGCATTTTGCTCGCCATCATCGGGCAACGCACTGAGGAGGCACAACGCCAACTACATGACCATATTGCCGTCAGCAAAGCCGAGGTGCGCAAAATTACCCTGCATATGCTGCATCAGGCCCGGGCGGAGAATGACGGAAACCTTCCGTCATGACTTTTTTAAATGTGTTTTCGACTTTCACCATAACAGCGTTCTCTTCACTCAATCTCAGAGGGTACATCTATGCAACGTCGACGTTTTATTAAAGCCTTTGCTCTGTCCGCTACCGTAGTCAGCATGGGATTAGCCTGGAGTGCTCAGGCCGCCGAGACCATCAAGGTGGGCATCATGCACTCCCTATCCGGCACCATGGCGATTTCTGAAACGCCGCTGAAAGACATCGCCCTGATGACCATTGACGACATTAACGCTAAAGGTGGCGTACTCGGTAAAAAGCTGGAACCGGTGGTGGTCGATCCGGCCTCTAACTGGCCGCTGTTCGCCGAAAAAGCCCGTCAGCTGCTGACGCAGGATAAGGTCGCCGTGGTGTTTGGCTGCTGGACGTCGGTTTCGCGTAAATCAGTGCTGCCGGTCTTCGAAGAGCTGAACGGTCTGCTGTTCTACCCGGTGCAATATGAAGGCGAAGAGATGTCGCCGAACGTATTTTACACCGGCGCTGCGCCTAACCAGCAGGCGATCCCGGCGGTAGAATATCTGATGAGTGAAGACGGCGGCGCGGCCAAACGCTTCTTCCTGCTCGGCACGGATTACGTCTATCCGCGCACCACCAACAAAATTTTGCGTGCCTTCCTGCATTCCAAAGGCGTGAAAGACAGCGATATCGAAGAGGTCTACACCCCGTTCGGTTACAGCGATTATCAGACTATCGTCTCCAACATTAAGAAATTCTCAGCAGGCGGCAAAACGGCGGTGATCTCCACCATCAACGGTGATTCCAACGTGCCGTTCTACAAAGAGCTGGCGAACCAGGGCGTGAAAGCGACCGACGTACCGGTGGTGGCGTTCTCGGTCGGCGAAGAAGAGCTGCGCGGCATCGGCACCAAACCGCTGGTCGGTGACCTTGCGGCGTGGAACTACTTCCAGTCCGTCGATAATCCAACCAATAAGAAATTCGTCGCCGAATGGAAGGCTTACGCCAAAGCCCATAAGTTGCCGAACGCCGATAACGCCGTGACCAACGACCCGATGGAAGCCACCTACGTCGGCATCCATATGTGGGCGCAGGCCGTCGAGAAAGCCGGAACGACAGATGTGGATAAAGTTCGCGCCGCAATGGCCGGACAGACCTTCGCCGCCCCTTCTGGTTTCACGCTGACCATGGATGCGACCAATCACCACCTGCATAAACCAGTGATGATCGGCGAGATTGAATCCAACGGTCAGTTCAACGTGGTCTGGCAGACTGACAAACCGATCCGCGCCCAGCCGTGGAGTCCGTACATCGCGGGTAACGACAAAAAACCAGACACTCCGGTGAAAACGACGAATTGATTTTTAGCTTCCTCCCCTGCCCAGGGGAGGAGCAATCCACAATCAACTTTTTGCGGCGAGAACATCATGAGAATCCTCTTCAGGCCACTACTTTTCCTGCTTTGTTGCCTTCCGTTGCTGGCCGAAGCGGGTGCGGCGAATGATTTTGCAGCCGCCAGCCGCAGCCAGCAAGCCACGTTATTACAACAATGGGCGGCGGATCCGCAGCCGGAAAGACTGCCGCTGCTGGAGGCGTTGAAGCAGGAAAACGTCGTCATCGACGAATCGAAGCACGCTTTCATCCAAAACGGCGACCAGCTCACGTCGCTGGAAGGGGATGCCAGACCGCAGGGCGATACCAAAAAAGTGTGGCTGAACAACCGCCTGCGCATTCTGATTGCCAACGCCCTTTCCGCCCACCGTTTAGTCAGCACCGACAGCGCCGTGCGTTTGCAGGCGGCAAAATCCTTACAGCGCGAAGCGCAGGCCGATCAGCTGCCGTTGCTGACCCATCGTTTTGAGCTGGAAAAAGACAGCACAGTGCATAACGCGCTGGCCATCGCACTGGCGAATTTACAGCTGGCGGACGCGAGACCGCAGGTGCGACTGAAAGCCGTCGAGCTGCTCGGCACCTCCGGCGACCCGGATACACAAGGCCGGCTGCAAAGCCTGACCGATCCGAAAACCGAAGCCGATGCCACCGTGCGCGCCGCCGCCGTTGTCAGTCTGAAAGCGGTGCAGCACCGGTTGCTGATTGGCGATCTGCTCGGGCAGGCGTTTACCGGTTTGTCACTCGGCTCGATTCTGCTGCTCGCAGCGCTGGGGCTGGCAATTACCTACGGTCTGCTGGGCGTGATTAATATGGCGCACGGCGAGATGCTGATGCTCGGCTCCTATTCCACTTATATGGTGCAGTCTCTGTTTCAGCACTACGCGCCGGGGCTGCTGGCGATTTACCCGCTGGTCGCACTGCCGGTGGCGTTTTTCATCACCGCCGGAATCGGCATGGCGCTGGAGCGCACGGTGATCCGCCATTTGTATGGCCGTCCGCTGGAAACGCTGCTGGCAACCTGGGGTATCAGCCTGATTTTGATTCAGGGTGTGCGTGTTCTTTTTGGGGCGCAGAACCTCGAAGTCGCCAACCCCGGCTGGCTTTCCGGCGGCATTCAGCTGCTGCCGAATCTGGTGCTGCCTTACAACCGCATTGCGGTGATCATTTTCGTCCTGCTGGTGCTCGCGCTGACGTGGCTGCTGCTCAATAAAACACGCCTTGGCATGAACGTGCGTGCTGTGACGCAAAACCGTGCGATGGCGGCCTGCTGCGGCGTGCCGACCGGCCGCGTCGATATGCTGGCGTTCGGCCTCGGTTCCGGCATCGCAGGCTTAGGTGGTGTGGCGCTCTCGCAACTGGGCAACGTCGGCCCCGAACTCGGTCAGGGTTATATCATCGACTCATTCCTTGTCGTGGTGCTCGGCGGCGTCGGGCAACTGGCGGGGACAGTGGTCGCAGCCTTTGGTCTGGGCATTGTGAACAAAATTCTTGAGCCGGAAATCGGCGCGGTTCTGGGGAAAATCCTCATTCTCGCGCTGATTATCCTGTTTATTCAGAAACGTCCACAGGGACTCTTCGCCTTCAAAGGCCGGGTGATTGACTGATGAGCCAACCTCTAACCCTAACCGGCGTGCAGAAAGCGCCGAAAATTGCGATTTCCGTGGGCGCGTTGGTGTTGATTGCGCTGATCGTCATGCCGTTTCTGGCGCTGCTGCCGGCGGAGAATCCGCTTTCGATCTCCACATATACTCTGACGCTGGTCGGCAAGATCCTCTGCTATGCGATCGTCGCGATCGCCCTCGATCTGGTATGGGGCTACGCCGGTTTGCTGTCGCTCGGTCACGGGCTGTTTTTCGCCCTCGGCGGTTACGCGATGGGCATGTACCTGATGCGACAGGCCGCGGGCAATGGCCTGCCGGATTTTATGTCCTTTCTCTCATGGACCGAGCTGCCGTGGTTTTGGGCAGGCACTCAGCACTTCGCGTGGGCGCTGTGCCTGATTGTCCTCGTGCCCGGTACGCTGGCATTTGTGTTTGGCTACTTTGCCTTTCGTTCGAAAATCAAAGGCGTCTATTTTTCGATCATGACCCAGGCGCTGACCTACGCCGGAATGTTGCTGTTTTTCCGCAATGAGACGGGCTTTGGCGGCAATAACGGGTTCACCGGTTTCACCACCCTGCTCGGTTTTCAGGTCACCGCCACCGGTACCCGTGTCGGATTATTTTTGATGACCGTTTTGGTTCTGGTCGCCAGTCTGGCCCTCGGCTTTGCGCTGGCGCGCAGTAAATATGGCCGCGTGCTGACCGCCGTGCGCGACGCCGAAAACCGGCTGATATTCTGCGGCTACGATCCGAAAGGGTTCAAGCTGTTTGTCTGGACGGTGTCCGCGATGCTGTGCGGGCTGGCGGGGGCGCTGTACGTCCCGCAGGTCGGCATCATTAATCCGGGCGAGATGTCACCGACCAACTCCATCGAAGCCGCGATCTGGGTGGCGCTCGGCGGGCGCGGCACGCTGATCGGCCCGATTCTGGGCGCAGGCATCGTTAACGGCGCGAAAAGCTGGTTCACCGTCGCCATTCCCGAATACTGGCAGTTTGTGCTCGGCGGTATGTTCATTGTCGTGACGCTGTTCCTGCCGCACGGCGTGATTGGCCTGCTGCGCAAGAGGAAATCCTGATGAGTCCGATGACCATGACCGAAGATCTGTTTACCCAGCCGCATCTGGCGGACAGGCACCGCGAACAGACTGATCCGATTTTGCAGCTGGAAAACATCAACGTCAGTTTTGACGGTTTTAAGGCACTGACCAACTTGTCTCTGAACATCGGTGTCGGCGAACTGCGCTGTGTGATTGGCCCCAATGGCGCGGGAAAAACGACATTGATGGACGTCATCACCGGCAAAACCAAACCGCAGAGCGGGCGGGTTTTTTACGATCAGCGCACCGATCTGACCAGACTCGATCCGGTGCGCATCGCGCAGTCCGGCATTGGCCGTAAATTCCAGAAGCCGACGGTTTTCGAAGCGCTGACTGTATTCGAAAATCTGGAGATCGCGCAGAAGACCAATAAATCAGTCTGGGCGTGTCTGCGCGCCAAAATGAACAGCGAACAGCGCGACCGCATCGATGAAATGCTCGGCACGCTGCGGCTCTCGGCGGAACGGCATCGTCCGGCGGGTTTGCTGTCGCACGGCCAGAAACAGTTTTTGGAGATCGGCATGCTGCTGGTGCAGGAACCGCATTTGCTGCTGCTCGACGAACCGGCGGCGGGCATGACCGACGCCGAAACCGAATACACCGCCGAGCTGTTTAAACAGCTGGCGGGCAAGCATTCGCTGATGGTGGTCGAGCACGATATGGGATTTGTAGAAAGCATCGCTGACCACGTCACCGTGCTGCATCAGGGGCAGGTGCTGGCGGAAGGCTCGCTGAAACAGGTTCAGGCCAACGAGCAGGTGATCGACGTTTATTTAGGACGCTGAGGAAAGAGTTATGTTGCAAGTGAGTGAACTTAATCAGTTTTACGGCGGCAGCCACATTCTGCGCGGCCTGTCGTTTGAGGCGAAAATCGGCGAAGTCACCTGCCTGCTCGGGCGCAACGGCGTGGGTAAAACCACGCTGCTCAAATGCCTGATGGGGCTTATCCCGGCGAAATCCGGCACTATCAGCTGGCAGGATCAGGTGATAAACACCCGCAAACCACATCAGCGCGTACAGGCGGGCATCGCCTATGTCCCGCAGGGGCGCGAAATTTTTCCGCGCCTGACAGTAGAAGAAAACCTGCTGATGGGGCTGTCACGCTTTTCCGGTAGCGATGCGAAACAGGTACCAGACGAAATCTACCACTTGTTCCCGATCCTGCTGGAAATGAAACATCGCCGCGGCGGTGATTTATCCGGCGGCCAGCAGCAACAGTTGGCGATTGGCCGGGCGCTGGCCTGCAAACCCGGCCTGCTGATCCTCGACGAACCCACCGAAGGCATTCAGCCGTCTGTTATTAAAGAGATTGGCGCGGTTATTAAACAACTGGCCGCCAAAGGCGATATGGCTATCCTGCTGGTCGAGCAATTCTACGACTTCGCCGCCGAACTGGCCGACAGCTACCTGGTGATGTCACGCGGCAGCATCGTGAAGCGCGGTCGCGGGGAAGAAATGGAGGCGGAAGGTGTGCGGGGGTTGGTGGCGATTTAACCCGTATCACACTCCTTCAACAAATTTTCCCCAACCAACGGCGTGCCAGCATCAAATTGTTTGCTGCGCGCCGTGGGCATTTGCGCTGCCTCACACTTATTTCTGCCGAAAAATCCCTCTGCAAAATATTCGGCGCTGGCCGGTAAATCATTTCGCTGTTGCCACCCGCCGACCTCCTTATACTTCCCCCAGAGACTTATTTCCCCACATTGGATGTTCAGGAGATTGACGATGACAACGCATAAATTTCAGGCCGAACCTTTCGCGTTACCTTTTGATCCGCAAACCACCGCGCTGGTAATGATCGACATGCAGCGTGATTTCGTTGAACCCGGCGGGTTTGGCGAAGCACTGGGCAACGATGTTTCATTAGTGCGCACCGCCATTGCGCCGTGCAAAAAAGTGCTGGATGCCGCACGCGCTCACCAGATGTTGGTCATTCACACCCGCGAAGGACACCGCGCTGACCTGAGCGACTGCCCGCCAGCTAAACTGACTCGTGGTGGCCAGACATTTATCGGCACCAAAGGCCCGATGGGCCGCATTCTGGTGCGCGGTGAAGTCGGTCACGACATCATTCCTGAGCTCTATCCGGTGGCCGGTGAACCGGTTATCGATAAACCGGGCAAAGGCGCGTTTTACCAGACTGATCTGCATTTGGTGCTGCAAAATCACGGCATCAAAACCCTCATCGTCTGCGGCGTGACCACCGAAGTGTGCGTCACCACCACCGTGCGCGAAGCCAACGATCGCGGCTTTGAGTGCATCATTCCTCAGGACTGCGTCGGCTCCTATTTTCCTGAGTTCCAGAAATACGCACTGGAGATGATCAAAGCGCAGGGCGCCATTTTCGGCTGGGTCAGCGATGCCCATGCTATCGTCAGAGCCTTAAACGCGAAGGTGTAACGTGCATCTGCCCATCGTGTCCGTCGGTTATCTGGCTGCGCAGCGGCTGACTCAGACCGGGCTGCAACTGAAGATTCATAGCCGCTTTCAGCACGCGATGAATTTCATGGCGGATGACGGACACCTGCTGACGCTGCTCGATGCCAGCCGGTATCCGAACCTTCCCGATGCGGTACGCCTTCAACTGCCGCCTTCCTGGGACTGGCGGGAAATGAGCGGCAAACTGGCGGGGCTGGATAGCGCTGATATCTGGCAGCCGGAACTTCGGTTAGCGCAGGCCGCAGAAAAACCACTGCACTACGCCACGCTGGCAGACGAACTGGGTAAACAGCCGGTGGAAAGCGAATTAATGCTGCTGCCCAGTGGTGATAGTTCGAAGCGCCAGCCACTGATTTCGCTGCACGACCCCCTCGATCAACTGACGTTTCAGGTGGCGAGGTTAGTCGGCTTCGGACGCGGATTGACGCCGGACGGCGACGACTATCTGCTCGGTTATCTGGCCGCATTATGGCGGTGGCAGGAGGTGGCAGCCATCGCCGGACATGCCCGTCAGATCCGGCAAATTATCGCCGGGCAGCTCGTCTGGACCAACGACATCAGCGCGCATTATCTGCGGCGCGCGCTACACGGGCATTTCTCTGAGCCATTGTGTGAACTGCTTGCGCTGCTGACACTTTCCGCCAGCCACGCACAAATTACGGCAGCGACTCAGAAGGTGATGCAGTGCGGTGCCAGCTCAGGAGCGGATTGTCTGGCCGGTCTGCTGCACGGAATGCGCACGCTACAGACCGCGTTGTAATCACTCTTTTTCTTCATGCCGGATGCCTTTCATCTCTCCGGCACGGGATCCCTTTGCCTGAAAATCAGGCAGTAAGAACACAGGTAATTGTTATGAGTGTCATGTATCAGGTTTTCAATAACATGTATCAGGACTCTGTTTCGCTGATGCAAATCTCTGCCAAAATTAACAAACAGCCGGGTATTGAGCAGGCATCGGTAGTGATGGGGACACAAACTAATCTGGCGCAGCTGGCCGACGTCGGGCTGGGTAATGACGTCAAGGCCGGTCCCAATGATCTGATTATCGCCGTCATGGGTGACGAAGCAGCCTGCAACGATGCCATAACGCTGGCGCGCGAACTGCTCAACAGCAAGCCGAAGGAAACCAGTAACGACGGCGTCACCGCACCCAATCTGGTCAGTCTGGACATGGCGCTGGAGCGTCATCCGGAGATCAATCTGGCGCTGATTTCGGTGCCCGGCGATTACGCCGCCGCCGAAGCAATGAAAGCATTGCAGCTGGATATGAACGTGATGCTGTTCAGCGATAATGTCAGCCTTGCGCAGGAAAAGCAGATCAAAACGCTGGCCCGTGAGAAAAACCGGCTAGTGATGGGCCCGGACTGCGGTACGGCGATCATCAACGGCATGCCGCTAGGCTTCGCTAACGTCGTGAAACGTGGCGCTGTGGGCGTGGTCGGCGCGTCGGGGACCGGCGTGCAAGAAGTCACCTGCCGCGTGGATCACCTCGGCGCGGGCATTTCTCAGGCACTCGGCACCGGCGGCCATGATCTGCATGAAGAGATCGGCGGCATTTCTATGCTCTACGGCTTGCAGATGCTGGCCGAAGACCCGCAAACGCAGGTCATCGTACTGATTTCCAAACCGCCAGCCCGCGACGTGGCAGAACGTATTCTTGAGCAGGCAAGCGCCTGCGGCAAAACGGTGGTGGTGAATTTCCTCGGTGCCAACCCCGCAGATATCACCCGCGATCGCGTTTTCGCCGCCACCACTTTATCGCAAGCTGCTGATATGGCTGTGGCACTGCTTGATGGCAAACCCTCAGTGACAGAGTTCGGCGACATCATCAACCCTGAGCAATGCCATGAATTACCGGCAACGCGCACCGATATTCGCGGCGTCTTTGCCGGTGGCACCTTCTGTTATGAAAGCCAGCTGATTTGTCAACAGCAGGGCTTTAGCGCGACCTCCAACACACCGGTTTTTGGCAACAAAAAGCCCGATGATTTGTGGCACAGCAGTGGTCACACCGTGATCGACATGGGCGATGACGATTACACCCGAGGCAAACCGCACCCGATGATCGACCCGACCCTGCGCAATCAGCGCATTGCCGCCGAATTAAACGATCCGCACACCGCCGTTCTGCTGTTTGATCTGGTACTCGGTTACGGCGCCGCCGCGGAACCGGCAACCGAGTTGCTGGAAATTCTCGCGCAGCATCCGCGTGACCAACGCCCGATGCTGGTCGCCCACGTCTGCGGTACCGAAGCCGATCCGCAACAACGTTCACGTCAAATAGCCTCATTGCGCGAGGCTGGCGTTTGGGTTGCCGAATGTAATGCGCAGGCCGCGCTATGGGCCTGCCAGATTGCCCGCATTCAGGCTGAAAAGAAGGAAGCACAATAATGAATACATTACTGAATCAGCCACTTTGCGTGGTCAATGCCGGTCTGAACAGCTTTGCTGACAACCTGAAAACCGCCGGTGGCGAGGTGGTGCCGCTCAGCTGGCAGCCGCCTGCGCTGGGCAATATCGAAGCCGGGCTGGAACTGGCGCAGCTACTGCGTCATCCGCTGGTAGAGCAGGCTAATGAGGTGGCTTTCGCACGTTATCTCAGCGCCCAACCAGCGCTGGTTGACGTACTGTTCGCCCACGAAGCGATTCCGGCAATGGCCGAACGCAAACTGATCCTACACTCCGGCCCACCGATTGCCTGGCCGGACATGTGCGGGCCGGTGAAAGGCGCGATTATCGGTGCCGTTCTGTTGGAAGGCTGGGCAACCGATCATCAACATGCCGAACGCATAATCGAATCAGGAAAAATTGACCTCGAGCCTTGCCATCATTATCACGCCGTCGGCCCGATGGCCGGGATTATCAGCCCGTCGATGCCGCTGTGGGTGATTGAAAACAAAACCAACGGCCAGCGGGCGTACAGCAACTTCAACGAAGGACTGGGCAAGGTTTTACGCTTCGGCGCCAACAGCGACGATGTATTGCAACGCCTGAAATGGATGAGCGAAGAACTGGCGCCAGCCATGAAAGCCGCGGTTCATTACATCGGCGAGCTGGAACTGAAACCGCTGATGGCGCAGGCCCTGCACATGGGCGACGAAGTGCATAACCGCAACGCGGCGGCGACAGGATTGCTGATCAAACGTCTGGTGCCTGCGCTGCTCGACTGCGGCCTGCCGCTGGCTCAGTTGCAACGCTGCGTGGAATTTATCACTGGCAACGATCACTTCTTCCTCAATCTGTCGATGGCTGCCTGCAAAGCGATGATGGATGCCGCCGCTGGCGTGCCTTACAGCTCGATGGTCACCGTTATGGCGCGTAACGGCGTTAATTTCGGCATACGTCTTTCCGGCACCGGCGACCGCTGGTATCAGGCACCGGCTAATCCGGTGGAAGGCTTGTTCTTCCCAGGCTACGGCGTGGAAGAAGCCGCCGCCGATCTGGGTGACAGCGCCATCACCGAAACAGCCGGTGTCGGTGGCTTTGCAATGGCATCGTCTCCGGCGATTGTGAAATTCGTCGGCGGAACGCCAGCCGATGCTTCTAATAACAGCCGCAAAATGCAGTTAATCACCCTTGGCGGTAATCCGGCATTTACCCTGCCTGCGCTGAATTTCGCGCCGACCGCTGCGGGTATCGACGCCCGTAAAGTCGCCGACCGCGGCATCCTTCCGATCATCAATACCGGCATCGCCCACAAACAGGCGGGCGTCGGCCAGATTGGCGCGGGCATCACCACCGCACCGATGTCCTGTTTTGTCGATGCCCTTCAGGCGCTGGCTCAGGAGATCCCGGCATGAACAAACCGTTAGCCGTGGTGGCCGTCGGCGGCAATGCGCTGATCGTCAATGAACAGAAAAACAGTATTCCTGACCAGTATCAGGCGGTGGTCGAAAGCGTCCGTCCTGTCGTCGATATGATTGAAGCGGGTTGGGACGTGGTCCTGACCCACGGCAACGGCCCGCAGGTCGGATTTATTCTGCGCCGCTCAGAGCTGGCTGCCAGCGAAGTCGCCCCGGTACCGCTCGATTATGCGGTCGGGGACACGCAAGGCGCCATTGGTTACATGTTCCAGAAAGCGCTATTAAACGAGCTAAAACGGCGCGGCATTTCGCGTCCGGTGGTAGCGCTCGTGACGCAGACGCTGGTCAGCGCAGAAGATCCCGCGTTTCAACATCCGATCAAACCGGTTGGCGCTTTTATGGATGAACATATCGCGCGCCAGCGTCAGCAGGAACTGGGCTGGAGCATCGCCGAAGACGCCGGGCGCGGCTGGCGCAGAACCGTGCCTTCGCCACTGCCGCTCGACATTCTCGAGCGTGAAACCATCAGCACCTTGTTGGTACAGGGTTGCATTGTGATTGCCTGCGGCGGCGGCGGGATCCCGGTAGTGCGCAATTCCCACCATCAGCTCGAAGGCGTGGAAGCCGTGATCGACAAAGATCTGGCATCAGCGCTACTGGCCGAGCAGCTCGGCGCCGATCTGCTGCTGATCCCGACCGGTGTCGAACAGGTCGCAGTGAACTTCGGTACGCCGCAGCAACAGTGGCTTAGCCAGCTGACCGTGACTCAGGCCGAAACTTTTATTCATGAAGGGCAATTTGGTGCGGGCAGCATGCAGCCGAAAGTCGAAGCCATCGTGAAATTTATCAATAACAGCCAGCAACAGGGAAAGAGTGCCAAGGGGTTGATAACCACCCCAGACGCGATAAAAGCGGCACTCAATCATCAGACCGGCACCTGGATCTCTAACATTTAAGGATAAAACGATGGAAAACAATGTACTGCTCGCCGTAAACGGCACACTGATGCGCGGTCTGGAACTGAACCCTAATATGACTAAAGTCGGCGGCGTTTTCGTACGCGAAGACAGCACCGATGCACATTACCGTGTGTGGACGATTAACGATCGCCATCCGGGCATGATCCGCGTTTCACAGGGTGGAAATACCGTCAGTCTGGAAATTTGGTCACTGCCGCCCGCGTCATTCGCCGCGTTGTTAAGCAGCGAACCGGCCGGACTTTGCATCGGCAAAGTGAAATTACAGGACGGCAGCGAAGTTCTTGGCGTACTGGCCGAACCCTGGCTGGTCGAAGGGCAAACTGAAATCACCGAAACCGGCGGCTGGCGCCAGTACACCGGACATCACCACACAGCCTGATGGATCAGCATCGACTTAAAAGGATTAGGTTATGCGTAAAACAGAAAGTGCTCCAACCACGGCGTCAGGCTTGCGTATTGCGGTGATTTTACTCGGCATTGCGGTCACGCCGGTTTTGCTCTCTTCCTCAAGCCTCGGCAATCAGCTGTCCGGTTCGCAGCTCATCACCGTGGTGGCGTTGGGTGGAATTATCCTCACGCTGCTTTCCGCCATCACTATCTGTGTGGGTGAAAAAGCGCGTCTGCCGACCTACGGCATTGTGAAATACGCCTTCGGCGAGAAAGGCGCGGTGGCGATTAACATTCTGATGGCGGTCAGTCTGTTCGGCTGGATTGCGGTCACTGCCAATATGTTCGGCCATTCGGTACATGATTTACTGGCGCAGCACGGGCTGGAATTACCGACCTCCATCCTCGTGGCGCTGGGTTGCTGTCTGTTTGTCGCCTCGACTGCCTTTGGTTTCGCCGTGCTCGGCAAAATCGCGCAGGTCGCGGTGCCGGTCATTGCGCTGGTGCTGTGCTACATCCTGTATGTCGCAACCCACGGCACGGCGCCGGTGCTGGAGAGCGTCAGCCAGATGAACACCGGCGTTGCGGTGTCTACCGTGGTCGGCACGATCATCGTGTTAGTCGCCACCCTGCCGGATTTCGGCAGTTTCGTGCATAACCGCAAACATGCACTGATTGCGGCAGCGGCAGCATTTCTGGTGGCCTACCCGTTGCTGTACTGGGCCGGTGCGATGCCAAGTGCCCTGAGCGGTCAGGGCTCTTTATTAGGGGCAATGGCTACCTTTGGCGCGGTCTTACCGGCAGCCCTGTTGCTGATTTTTGCCTGCATCACCGGCAATGCGGGGAATATGTTTCAAGGCACGCTGGTGGTGTCCACCCTGCTGACCCGCTTCCCGAGATGGCAAATCACGCTGGCACTCGGCGTACTTTCAGCCGTGGTGGGCAGCATGGACATCATGGCGTGGTTCATCCCTTTCCTGCTGTTTTTGGGCATCGCCACGCCGCCGGTAGCTGGGATCTATATTTCCGACTTTTTCCTCTATCGCCGCAACGGCTATCAGGCTGAGGTGTTAACACGCGAACCACAAATCAAGCTGCTGACCTTTATCGCCTGGCTGCTCGGTTCAGCCGTTGGATTTATGACGGTCAAAGGAATGATCACACTGACGACTATCCCGTCGGTGGATTCAATTCTGGTGGCCTGCGTCTGTTACGCCCTGTTTAGCCGGATGCAAAAACGGTAATTTTTAAGAACGCTTTCTGCGGGTGGGCTTTCTGTAGAAAGGAATTGCGTCATAATGAAGGGAAATCTGTCATAGCGGCAGATTTCCCTTTTTCGCTGGCAGGAGTGCCTGTGGTTATCTCTGACGAAAGTATTCGTATCGTCCATTTAGTGGCGAAATACCAAAGCATCACCACGGCCGCCGAACAGCTCAATAAAGTGCCTTCGGCCATCAGCTATACGGTCAAAAAACTGGAAGAGAGTCTGGGCGTGGCGTTGTTTATCCGTAAAGGCAGCCATATCGGGCTGACCCCCGCCGGCCACTATTTTATCCAGCACAGCAAAACCCTCCTCAGCGATCTCGATGCCCTGAAACGTAACACCACCTTGATCCACGAAGGTGTGGAGCAAGAGTTTATTATCGCCGTAAATAACATCGTGCCGACGCCGGTACTGGTGGAATTTATCAGCGAATTCGAGCGGGCATTCCCCTCAACGCGACTGATGCTCAACGTCGAAGTCTACAACGGCTGCTGGGACGCGCTTTACAGCAAACGGGCCGATCTGGTGATTGGCGCACCGCACAATGTACCGAGCACCGAAGGCATCATCAGCGAGGCACTCGGCCTGTTAGAGTGGGACTTTGTGGTAGGTCCGCAACACCCGCTGGCAACCTTGATGCAACCGCTGACCAACACTGAGCTGAGGCACTATCCGGCAGTGTGTATTCGCGACACCGCCGTGAACTTCGCGCATCAACAGGCGTGGCTACTTGAAGGACAAAAACCACTGTTTGTCCCTGATTTCGCGATGGCCATGGCGCTTATTCAACGCAATATCGGTATCGGCTACATTCCCCATCATTTGGCGTTGCCGCTGTTGAACAATGGCATGCTGACTAAAAAACCCATGCAGGAACATAAACATGCGACACAACTTTTCCTCGCTGCTCGTTCTGACAGCCGGGGAAAAGTGTGTCAATGGTGTCTGGATTATCTGCTGGAATCGGGGGTTAAGGGGGAGCTGTGCGGGAAGTGAATATTTGTCACCTCAGATGAAGATGCAGCTAATGCCAAAAATCAAAAGTCAGGAAGCACTGGTGCGTCAGCGCAAACGCTGGGTAAAGCTTGCATTGCTGCTGGCGATCATTGCCGGGTGTTATTTGTGGTGGAAGCAGGGAAAACTGATTTCAGAAACCTGGAGCCCGAATAAGCAATATGTGGTGCGCGAATACCGGACGTTCAATTTTATTCCGCGCATGACGATGCCGGGCGACGGCGGACATTATTCCGGCTATATCCGCGTGTACAACCGTGAGGGCAAGCAGTTCTACGAAGAGTATTCAGACTTGCTCGATTTCATCGAAGGGCCGTTTTGGGCAAAAGAAGGGGTTTACTGGATGGGCAATGAGTATCAGGACATCGTGAGATTACCGACGCCTCCGGTGGATTGACGTTTTTGAGAAATAAAAAAGCCGCAACACGTCGCGGCTTTTGTCTTCTTCAGGCGTAATGGAAAACCATTAGCTCCTAATTTTGCGGTAGATAAACAGAACCACAATCGCACCGATCACCGCGACAACAAAGCTGCCGAAGTTGAAACCGTCCACGCGGCCAAAGCCGAAGAACGTACTGATGTAACCACCCACCACAGCACCGACAACACCCAGTACTACGGTCAGAATAAAACCACCGCCATCTTTGCCTGGCATGATCCACTTAGCCAGAATACCTGCAATAAGACCAAAGATGATCCAGGATAAAATTCCCATTTTCGACTCCTCCGAATAAATTTCCGTTACCGTGAATATTGTTCAACCAAGTCGGCCAAACAAAAGCAGAACCGTTGAGACTCCGCAAACTGGGTGGCAGGTTTATTTTCATGCCCCACGCACAACCCTTTCTCTTACTACCCTGAAAGCGTAGCACTGAATCAACAAACCCGCCAAAAATCAGCAAGAAGGAGAAAATAGCAGCAAATGATGACGTTTTTTAAGGCAACGTCAGCATCAACGCGGCTTTCGTCAGGTACCCGCACAGGGGCGTAAAATTGCGTAAAAAGTAGACCAAATATTTTGAATGACTTACTCAAATCAATCCGTTTTTCATCTCCCTTCATCAGGCCTATTATACCTCCATCGAAAGGCAACCACCTTTCACTCATACAAACCTGAATGGAATACTTATCATGAAAAACGTCAAAATTTTTGCTGTAGCTGCTACCCTCTCCCTGATTTCTTTCGGTAGCTTCGCGGCTCAGCAGGTCACTCAGCCATCCGGTGACATGCAGAAAATCGGTGTTATTTCTGCGGCTAACTCCACCACTCTGAGTGGCCTGGAAGCAAAATTGTCACAGCAGGCGAAAGACGCCGGTGCTTCTTCTTACCGCATCATCTCGGTGACCGGTAACAACAAACTGCACGCTGACGCAGAAATCTACAAATAATTGCCCTGATCAA
This sequence comes from Enterobacteriaceae bacterium Kacie_13, assembly GCA_013457415.1. Taxonomy (NCBI): domain Bacteria; kingdom Pseudomonadati; phylum Pseudomonadota; class Gammaproteobacteria; order Enterobacterales; family Enterobacteriaceae; species Enterobacteriaceae bacterium Kacie_13. The sequence continues at coordinate 70,632 of CP045665.1, read as the reverse complement.
TTTCCTTTCAAAAAGCCTGTGGAAGCGCAAACTTCCACAGGCTTTTGTCGTTTTGCTCCCAAAACCTAAGAATTTTCGTATCTGAAAGATTGCAACTCCTATGTCTGGTTAACTATTCTGGTTTTTTCGTTCGCCTGCAAAAGGAAGAAAGTCATGAAGACACGTCTCACCCACGCCCCGACTACCGACGATCTCGATGAAATTAAAATTGCTCTGCGTACTTTCAACAGAAGCTATATTCAGCCGTCAAAATTTCGCGAGTTAGGGATTTTTGTTGAAGATGAAAGTGGCAAGAAACAAGCCGGGATTGTGGCTGAAACTGTCGGAAACTGGATGTACATTCAGATGCTGTGGGTCGATGAGTCGCTGCGCGGAAAAGATGTCGGCACGCAGCTGATTACCGAAGCGGAAGAAGAAGCCAAAGCGCGTGGCTGCCGTTACGCGCTGGTCGATACCTTCAGTTTTCAGGCCCGCCCGTTCTATGAACGCATGGGATACCACATGCAGATGGCGCTGGAAGATTACATTGCGGACTCCCGCGCGCCGCAAGATGCGCCTTCCACCCATACGCGCTTTTTCCTGACCAAATCGCTGTAATCCGGTTTTCGCGCAGTCAGTTTTTCGGCTTACTGCGCACCTGTTTTATTTCTTCGCTGATAATTCCAGCCACTCTAAAACTGAAGGTCTTTGCCATTGCGCCTCGGCGTAAGCGGCGAGTTTTTCTGGCATCGGATCGCCGTTTAAGTGCAGACGGTTAAGCATCAGCGCCAGATCCACATCCGCAATACTCCATTCACCAAACAAATGCGTTTTATCGCCAAGCAGACGTTCTGCTGCATCAAAGAGCTTTTCTGCCGCCTGCTGACCTTTGGCGGAAAGCGTCGGGCGTTTCGCGCCGGCAAACACCACTTCGGTCGAACGTTCTTCACGGATGGGCATCAGATCACTGCGCAGCCACGCCTGAACTTCACGGGCTTTGGCGCGGTTTTCCGGATCACCCGGATAAATCGCAGGAAACGTCGGCGCAGGAAACAGCTCATCGACATATTCATCAATCGCGGAAGATTCGGATAACACGAAAGTGCCGTTGGTGAGCGTCGGCACGCGGCGAGTGACGGAAATCGCCGAATAGCTTTCCTTCAGGTTCTCCGCTTCAGCCAGATCGACAGTTTCCAGTTCAAACGGAATGCCTTTTTCAGTCAGCGCAACAAAGGCGGACATCACGTAAGGACTGAAATAATTGGCGTCGGAATACAAAATCAGCGAAGGCTGGCTCATGGCGAACTCCTGAAGAAATAAAGCAAAAGGATAAAAAACATAGCGCAGAAAAGGGGATGTGTCGTCAGAAAAAGCCTTCTCCCCGGCGGGAGAAAGCTTTGTAAATCACTATTTCAACCGGAACACCTGAACGATTTCGTTGAGACGGCGTGCCTGATCTTCCAGCGACGCAGAAGCAGCCGATGCCTGCTGCACCAGCGCGGAGTTTTGCTGGGTAACGCCGTCCATCTCATGCACCGCCTGCGTGACCTGGCTGATGCCGCGCGACTGCTCGTCAGACGCCGAGACGATTTCGCTCATGATGTCCCGCACGTCGGTGATCGCTTTCATGATCTCTTTCATCGTCTCACCGGCATTTTTCACCAGCCCGACACCGTGATCGACGCGTGAGGTAGATTCCGCGATCAGTGCGGAAATTTCTTTTACCGCGTCGGCGCTGCGCTGTGCAAGGCTGCGCACTTCCGATGCGACTACCGCAAATCCGCGCCCCTGCTCGCCCGCACGGGCGGCTTCCACCGCCGCATTCAGCGCCAGAATATTAGTCTGAAACGCGATGCCGTTAATAACCGAGGTGATGTCAGAAATACGGCGCGAACTGTCGTCAATCTCGCCCATGACGCCAACAACGTCGGACATAATGCTATTCCCTTTCCCGGCAATCGTGGTGGCATTTTCGGTCAGTTCGGTAGCAATGTGCGCGTTATCAGCGTTTTGTTTAACCGTAGCGGTCAGCTGTTCCATGCTGGCGGCGGTTTCTTCCAGCGCGGCAGCCTGTTGCTCAGTTCTCGAAGCCAGATCGATATTCCCCGCTGCAATTTGCGACGCGCCGCTGCCGACGGCGTGGCTGGTAGAAATAATGTCAGTCACTACGTGCCGCAGCTGTGCCTGCATGGTTTGCAGCGCGAAGAAGATGCTGGTCCGGTCATTTTTCTGCGTCACAATCGGATGCGTTAAATCGCCGTCGGCCACCGTCAGCGCGATTTTCGCAGCGTCCGCCGGTTCACCGCCGACCGGTCGCAGCACTTTGCGGGTGAAAATAATGCTCAGCACAGCAAAAACTACCACGATGCTCAGCACCATCAGCACCAGCGCGGAATACAACTGTCGCGTGCTCTCTTTCATCACCGCGTTGACCGGCGCCACAATACCCAGCATCCACGGCGTGCCGGTATTGCCAATCTGAATCGGCACAAATTCGGCGAAGGCTTTTTCGCCCAATACAGGATCATGCTGCTCACTGCTAAAAAATGTGCCGGTCTGAATGCTTTTCAGCAACGGCGCATCATTTTCCAGTTTTTGCGTCACCTGATCTTTTTTCGGTGAAGAGATGTAATTGCCGGATTGTGAAAACAGCATCGCATAACCGCTGCCCTGATAAGGTTTGATGCCATTGACCATAGTCTGCAAAGTTTGCAGCGAGAAATCCGCCGTGACCGACCCGAGGAATTTGCCCTCGACGATGATCGGTACAGCAATCGATGTCAGCAGCGTATTCACGCCGTTGTACGGATAGCTGTAAGGTTCAAGGACGACTTCCTTTTTGAGCTTACGCGGCAGCAGATAATAATCACCGCTTCCCGGCGTTTCGTAATCAGTGAGATTGTGCAGTACGACATTGCCGCTGGTGTCACGGTCAACGTAGCGGACATAGCGACCGTCCGGATCCTGTCCTGGCTGCGCGGCTAACTCGTCATCTTTGCCATCGAACGCATCCGGCTCCCACGCCAGCGACATCGAAAGAAAGTCCGGGTGATTTTTGAGGGCGTTTTGCAACAACGTATCGGCAAGTTTGCGATCGGCGTGTCCGGCTTCGCGCAGGCTCAGCATGCTCTGCCCCAGATCGCGGGCGGCATAGAGGGCGGTATCGAGTTTCTGACGGGCGAGATAGCCGTCTGTATTGGCTGTCTGCTGGAGATAACGGCGGGCGATATCACGCTGCTGATTGGCGGACTGCCAGCTCAGCAAACCAACCGTAATGATGTATCCCAGACTGATGGTCAGTAGCCCGACAATTAGCATCAGCGTGCGGGTGCGCATCGCCCTATTTTGCTTTGGTTTTTGCTTCTTTGGCGCAGCCGTGGCCGCAGGTGAGAACGCCTGAATCTGACTCATAAAACTCCCCGGAACAGTCAACGTGCTGTGAAAAACTCACTGTGAAAAATGGGTTATCTGTCCCTGATACATGTCCTCTGAGGATGAGCAGGAATTCCGTTATCGTCTGAATTATCGGCACCGGCTGGAGATGCTTTAGCCAAAACGGTAAATATCCGCACCGGAAAGATAAACGTTCGCATCCTGCCCACGTCTCCCTATACTGCTGTTATGTCGGCTGATTCAGACCTGTTCAGGAAACTCCTATGAAGTCATGGCTTTTACCTCTGTTGCTGCTTGTGCCGCTGTGCTCACAGGCGGCATCGACGCCGAAAGAAATCAAAACCCGCTTTAGTCAATTTAAGGTAGGGGATAAGACCATTTGCCTGGATGACGTGACCTACGCCAACAACAATAAAATGAAGGTGATTGAGAACGGCTTCGTGGTCTCTAAGCGTAAAAATGTGCTGATTTATCAGAGCAATACGCTGTTTTTGTTGGGCAATGAGGTCACGGTAAACATCAAAGCGATCATCGAAAGCCGGATTGGCAAAACGTCGTTCAATAATCAGTTTAAGCAGGCAATGATTCAGGTCGAAGGACTCGACGATCCGGCACGCGCCAACGAGAAAGCCAAAATCATTCAGTCTTTCCAGGAGGTCGTGGCAGATAAAGACAATCAGACGCCGTACAGCTCGGTGGCGCTGACTGACAATGGCTACATCATCACGCAGGCCGAAAGTCATTCGACCACCATTAGCGAATGCTATGTGACACCGTATAAAAAACCCTCAAAGGAGTGATGTCTGTGACCGTTTTATCCCCGATGCGCGAGACCTATTTTCCGCAATTTTTAGCGCAACTCGCCGCAGATTACGCCAGCGAAAATATCCGTTCTGGCCGCTGGCCGCAGGAAAATGCGCTGACGCGTTCGCAAAGTGAGTTGAAGAGATTGCTGCCACAAGGCACCGCCACGCCGGACAATTATTTGTTTGAAATTAAAACCGATCCTGAAGGGCTGACAGCCGGTTATATCTGGTTTGCCGTTAGCGAACGCCAGGGCGAGCGCAGCGCTTTTATCTATGAAGTGTCCGTGTTTAGCGAATTTCGCCGTCAGGGCCATGCCCGCGCCGCGTTTTTACAGCTGGAAGGAAGAGTGCGCGAGCTGGGTTTGAAATCCATCGGGCTGAATGTGTTTTACCACAACAGCGCAGCCCAGGCGTTGTATACCAGCCTGGGTTATGCACCCACCAATCTGACGATGGTGAAAACGTTAAAAACGGATTGACCGCACTGTTTAACGGATATATTTCATAAAGTTGGTCGGCTGTCCAACCCGGTCATACAGTTTGCGCGCGGTATGGTTAGTGGTTTGCGTCATCCAGTAAACGTTGGCTTTGTTAGTTTCGTCAGCGTAGGCGTACACCGCTTCAATCAGCTTCTGCCCGATCCCATGCTTGCGCGCGCTGTCATCAACGTACAAATCCTGCAAATACACCACCTGTTGCATGTGCCAGCCGTGATCGTGATTCAGGCAATTTACCAGCCCGACCAGTTTCCCCTGAATCTGCGCCACAAAGCCTAACATACCCTCGTAATCCGCGTCCGACAGGCGCCGGAACGTAAAATCAAACTGTGAAGGGTCAAGCTTCGACTGATAAAAATCGAGATAACTGCGCCACAGCGTTTCCCAGCCTTCACGGTCAGCGGGTGTTAATGGACGGATAACAATGTCATCAGATTGGCTCATGGGCTTTCTCTCTGTTAAATATATGTAATCTCCATCCAGTTTATTGCAACTGCCGTTCTTTTCGCCAGAAGGATTTTTCAGCCATGTCGTCACGTTTCAACGTCAGAGATTTAACGTTTTCGGCGGTGATCGCCGGGTTTGTCGCCGTGTTGGTCGGATATACCAGCTCGGCGGCAATTATCTTTCAGGCGGCAGAGGCGGCGGGCGCGAGTGCGACGCAAATTGGCGGCTGGCTGAGTATGCTCGGCCTCGGTATGGGCGTGACCAGTATCGGGTTGTCCTTGTATTACCGCACGCCGGTGGTGACTGCGTGGTCGACGCCCGGCGCGGCGCTGCTGGTGACCAGCCTGCCCGGCACGTCGATCAACGAAGCGATTGGCGTCTTCGTGTTTGCCACCGGGCTGATTCTGCTGTGCGGCGTCACCGGGTTATTCGCCAGACTGATGCATTACATTCCACAAGCGCTCTCGGCCGCGATGCTCGGGGGTATTCTGCTGCGGTTCGGTCTGAATGCTTTCACGTCACTGCAAAGCAATTTCGCGCTGGCGGGGACGATGTGCCTGGTTTATCTGCTGGCTAAACGGGCTCTGCCGCGTTATGCCGTGGTGCTCGCGCTGGCCGCAGGGCTTATCATCGCCGGATTACAGGGTGATATTGCCCTGCACGGCCAGACACTGACCTTTGCCACGCCGGAATTCGTGATGCCGCATTTCACGCTCTCCTCGATTATCGGTATCGGCATTCCTTTCTTCGTCGTCACGATGGCTTCGCAAAACGCACCGGGTATTGCCACGCTGAAAGCGCATGGTTACAACCTGCCGGTTTCGCCGTTAATTTCATGGACTGCGCTGACAGCGCTGATTCTTGCACCCTTCGGTGGTTTTACCGTCTGTATCGCCGCCATTACCGCCGCCATTTGCATGGGTGAAGATATTCACCCCGATCCGAAAAAGCGTTACATGGCCGCTGTCGCCGCGGGCGGGTTTTATCTGATTGCCGGTGTGTTTGGCGGGTCGATTGGCATGGTCTTTACCGCGCTGCCTGAAGCACTGATCCACACCATTGCCGGTCTGGCGTTGCTCGGCACTATTGCCGGGAGTCTGTATCGTGCGCTGGAAAACGAACAGCAGCGCGACGCGGCCATCATCACGTTTCTGATCACCGCCTCCGGCGTAACGTTACTCGGTGTCGGATCGGCATTCTGGGGGCTGCTCGGCGGCGTGATCACCCATCTTATCCTGAGTATTCCGGCGCGAAAAAGATGAGTCTGTTCAAGTTATGGGTAACAGGTTTTCGTAACACGGTACAAAGTGATGACGATCACATTTTCTGCCGCCCAAACGCTCTTTACTGGGGACGATCAGGCAGACCACGCCCCCTTTAAAGAGTGAGAAATCCATGACTATTGCCACGCAATCCTGCGTCGTGACCGGGAAAAAAGACGTTTCGGTGATCGACCAGACCATCGACTACACAGGCCAGGGCACTTTGGTGAAAATTACCCGCGGCGGCATCTGCGGCTCCGATCTGCATTATTACGAACATGGCGCGGTCGGTGATTTCAAAGTGCGCGAAGCGATGGTGCTCGGCCATGAAGTGGTCGGCGTGGTGGAGAAATCTGATAACCCGCGCTTGCAGCCCGGCCAGAAAGTGGCACTGAACCCCAGCAAGCCGTGCAAAACCTGTAAATACTGCCTGTCTGGCGACGAAAACCAGTGCACAACCATGAAGTTTTTCGGCAGTGCCATGTATTTTCCACACATCAACGGCGCGTTTACGCAGTACAAAATCGTCGACAGCGAGCAGTGCATTCCTTACGACAATCAGGTCAGCGACCGGCTAATGGTTTTCGCCGAACCGCTGGCCGTTGCCATTCACGCGGTGAATCAGGCCGGTGATGTGCGTGGCAAAACGGTATTTGTGTCCGGCGTCGGGCCGATTGGATGCCTCATCGTACTGGCGGCGAAAGCCAAAGGCGCGGCACAGATTGTCGTCACCGACCCAAGCGAACGCTGCCGCACGCTGGCACTGGCCGTCGGTGCGGACAAAGCACTGGACGCCGCACAGGGCGATTTCACCGCCTATCAGGCAGATAAGGGCTTTTTCGATGTGTCCTTCGACGCTTCCGGCCACCCTTCGTCCATCCGCCGCTGTCTGGAAGTCACACGCGCACGCGGTACGCTGGTGCAGGTCGGGATGGGTCCGGTGGTCAATGAATTCCCACTAATGTTGCTGATTGCCAAAGAAATTAACTGGGTCGGCAGCTTCCGCTTCACCGAAGAATTCAACACGGCGGTGGAGTGGCTGGCGAATAAAACTGTCGAGCCGATGCCGCTGCTCTCCGCCGAATTCCCGCAGGGCGATCTGCTGGTGGCCATGGAGTTTGCACTGGATAAATCCAAGGCCTCGAAAGTGCAGCTGGTTTTCTAACCTGCAATTTTGTGGTCTGCCACTCAACTCACAATATCAAAACATCGTTTCATTTTATTATGTCCTCTGATTTTATCATTCAGAGGACATTGATTATGGCGAAGGAAACTCCGAAAAAGCAGGTTGCCCTGTTGCTGGCAGACGGATTTGAAGAAGGCGAAGCGGTGATTGTGCTCGATATTCTCGAGCGACTGGAGATTCAGGTCACCACACTGGCGTGCCAAAAAAGCCAGACGCTACGCAGTTATCATGGTATTCAGATGCAGGCCAATGAACTGCTGAGTGCGCAGGGCGACCGTTTTTTTGACGCGGTGGTGATGCCCGGAGGTCCGGAAGGCTCCGTGGCGCTGGCCGCAAGCCGGGAAGTCGTGGAGTTTGTCCGGCGCCACGACGAGGCCGGTAAACTGATTTGTCCGCTCTGTTCCGCCGCTGCGCGCGTGCTCGGAGGTAACGGCCTGCTGAAAGGGCGTCGCTACGTCTGTTCCGGGGATTTATACAAAGACGTCAAAGACGGCGTTTACGTGAATCAGTCCTTCGTCGAAGACGGCAATCTGCTGAGCGGTAAAGGATTAGGACTGGCCTTTGATTTCGCCTTCCAGCTGGCGTACCGCCTGACCGGCAACGCCGAAGCCACCGATTTTCAGGCCGATCACATTGATTATCACCACTGGCGCGCCAACCAAAAAATCTGATCGTTTTCGGCGGACGGCGCAGGTCGTCCGCTCTGGTCAGCATCATGTCCGTTTTTGGCATTCCGTCGCCTCTTTTTCAGGCGCACACTGGTTTTACACTGACCTGATGGAGTCCGAAAATGACAAAAAGCGCCCTGCTAAATATCGACGTACAACGTTCGTTTGAGCACAAAGATTTCTGGCAGCAGGATGATTTACCGGCTTTCAGTGAGGCGTTAACCCGCCTCATTGACGGTTGCCAGACACGCAATGTTCCGGTCGTGGATGTGTTTCACGTTAACGCAGAAGGCGTGTTCTCGCTGTCGTCCGGGCTGGTCACGCCGATGACATTCCTGCGCCATACGCCGCAAAAAACCGTTCATAAACACGTACACAACGCGCTGCTGGATTCCGGGCTGGACGCATGGCTGCGAGAAGAAGGCATTACACACCTGATTATCGCCGGGATGCGCACGGAACAGTGCTGCGAAACGACGACACGCGTAGCGTCGGACATTAGCTACAATGTGACGTTCGTGACAGAAGCGACGATGACGTTTCCGATGACGCACGCCAGCGGCAAGGTGTTCACCACTGATTCCATCAAACGTCATACCGAACTGGTGCTGGCCGATCGCTTCGCCACTATCACCAGCGTGGACGGCGCACTGGCGGAACTCGACCGGGCTGTGTGAAGATATGCTTTTGTGCGAACGGGAAAATGAAACGATATGCAGCGAAATGTCTACTTTATGACGCTACCAGGCGTGATGTCGTTAGATCTGACCGGTCCGGCGGAAGCGCTGCGGCTGGCCGGGCAATTTCAGCTGCACTACATCGGCCCGCAGCCGGAAGTGATGATGTCCACCGGGCTGACGGTATCCCATTTGCAGCCGCTGCCAGAAAGTCTGCCGCAAGGCAGTATTTTGATTATGCCGGGCGTGGCCGAATCGGCTGAAAACTTTACCTCACCGGTTGCGCAGACCGCCTGTGACTGGCTGCGTCAGCGAAAAAGTGCCATAGAAAAAGGCCACGTCACGCTGGTATGCATTTGCTCGGGCAGCCTGCTGGCCGGAAAAGCCGGGTTGCTGGATGGTTATCAATGCACAACGCACCATGACGTGATCGACCGTTTACGCCAGCAGGTGCCCACCGCGCAGGTGAAAGATAACCGGATATTTGTCGAAGACCGCTTCGTGCTGACCAGTGCAGGCATCAGCGCCGGTATCGATCTGGCGTTGCACCTTATCGCCACGCATTCAGGGCCACAGGCCGCGCTGGACGTCGCCCGCGAAATGGTGGTCTATTTCCGCCGCAGCGGCGATGACCCGCAACTCTCTCCGTGGCTGCGTTACCGCAATCACCTGCATCCCGCCGTCCACCGCGCACAAAACCTGATGGCTGCCGAGCCGGAATCACCGTGGCAGGTGGAAGACGTCGCCGCGCGGGCGCACATCAGCGGTCGCCACCTGACGCGCCTGTTCCGCCAGCATCTGGGCATCAGCGTGCGCGATTACCACGAGCAACTGCGTATCGCCATCGCGCAACAGCGTATTCAGCAAGGCGCAGGCGTCGAAAAAGCCGCGCTGGCCGCCGGTTTTTCATCGGCCAGACAATTCAGGCGGGCGCAGGAACGGTGGGAGTAACGCCCCTCAACTCACCCAATTCCGCCGATCCACCTTCCCCAGCAGCATCGCCAACCCTAAACCGCCCCCCAGACCCCAGATAAACAGGAACGCGACGTTCAGCAACGGATATTGCGGGAAATCGAGGTGGCGACTACGCAGGGCGATGATGATCAGCGCATGAAATCCGTAGATAGCCAGAGAATGCCGGGAGATCAGGCCAAAACCTGGCAGAATGTGATCAGATAACGCATTTTTGAAGGTCACAAACAACGCCATCGCCGAGATAAACACCAGTGGCCCGCTGTAGACGTAAAAAGTATCGGCAAAGTTCTGATTGATCTGCATCTGACGGTATGTGCCTGCGGCAATCGCCAGTGTGCTGAGAAGGAAAATGGCGGCAGCAGCCAGCGTAATACCGGGCTTTCGGGTATCGAGCTGGCTGATGGCGCGCCCCATGAGGGCGTAGAGGACGTAATAAAACGTATCGCCGCCGATGTACAGATCCAGAGGGAAAAGGTGGATTTTCTGCCAGGTGAGCGCCGGAAGCTGCGGATTCGCCAGCACGCCGAGCAGGATCCCGGCGATCAGCAGATATTTACCGGAGACGGCTTTGACATGAATCAGCGGAGAAAGCAGGTAGATCACGATGATCGCGTAGAAGAACCAAAGGTGATAAAACACCGGTTTTTCCACTATCAGCCGCAGAGACGGCCAAAATCCGATTTTTGTCATGGTGAGGATATAGAGCAATGAAACGGCGCTGTAAAACAACAGGCATAGCGTGACACGAAGAAAATGACGTTGCTGTGCGCTTTTTTCACCAAAGAATAACGCCCCGGAAATCATGAAGAACACCGGTACACAGACACGCGACGCCGAATTTAGCAGGTTTGCCACGGTCCACTCCGCCGTATGTACCGCAGCGAAATTGACCACCAGCGAGGTGCTGGCATGGACCATCACTACCATCATGCAGGCGAGCGCACGCAGATTATCGATCCAGCTTATTTTTTCGCTCATTACCCGCAAATTCCTTCCCGTTGATGTACTGTTTGCAGCCTATCCAGCTTTCTGACGGCTAACAAGCCAAAAGTGCCATTCTCAGATTGTGCTGAACGTGGATCAGAAGATTGCACCGCGCTCAAAAAATGGGCAAAATAGCCGCCATTACTGCCTCGCTTGCGAAACCCGCCCGGACAGTCTCTACTATTTCGCTAATTTTCAAACGATTAGCCTCAGTTTGTGAAATAACAAAAATGCATAATTCTCCAAATACTGCGTCCCTTCTGGGGCGACAGGCGCTTCTGTTCCCTCTGTGTCTGGTGCTGTTCGAGTTTGCGACCTATATCGGCAACGATATGATCCAACCCGGCATGCTGGCTGTCGTGGCCAATTTCAATGCCGGTGAAGAGTGGGTGCCTACCTCGATGACCGCGTATCTTGCTGGCGGGATGTTCCTGCAATGGCTGCTCGGGCCACTGTCTGACCGCCGCGGACGTCGTCCGGTCATGCTTACCGGCGTCATCTTTTTTATCATCACCTGTCTGGCGATTTTGTTCGTGCAGAACATTGAACAGTTTATGGTGATGCGTTTTCTGCAAGGCATCAGCCTGTGCTTTATCGGCGCGGTGGGTTATGCCGCAATACAGGAGTCCTTCGAGGAATCGGTATGTATTAAAATCACCGCGATGATGGCGAACGTGGCGTTGATAGCTCCGCTGCTCGGCCCGCTGGCCGGGGCTGCGCTGATCCACGTCGCACCGTGGCAGCTGATGTTCGTGATTTTTGCCGGACTCGCCGCCATCGCGCTGTGGGGACTGTGGAAATCGATGCCGGAAACCGCGTCGCGCCTCGGCGAACCCTTCTCCATGCCAAGTCTGCTGCGCGATTACAAACACGTGCTGAAGAACCGTCAGTTCGTGTGTGGCGCACTGGCGATCGGTTTTGCCAGCCTGCCGCTGTTGACGTGGATTGCACAGTCGCCGGTCATTTTAATCAGCGGTGAGGGCCTGTCGACCTACGATTACGGCCTGTTGCAGGTGCCAATTTTTGGCGCACTGATCGTCGGTAACGTTACGCTGGCGCGTCTGTCCGGCAAACGCACGGTGGAATATCTGATCAAACTGGGCGCTGGCCCAATGGTGGCAGGCCTGCTGATCGCCGCCGCCGCGACATTAGTTTCCTCCCACGCTTATCTGTGGATGACCGCCGGTCTGAGCCTTTACGCTTTCGGAATCGGGGTAGCGAATGCCGGTTTGTACCGCCTGACACTGTTCTCCAGCGACATGAGTAAGGGCACTGTGTCTGCGGCGATGGGTGTCATCAGTATGATGATTTTCACGCTGGGGATAGAGCTTGCAAAAGTGGCTTACGTCGAAGGCGGTGCGGGGATGTTCAATATGTTCAACCTGTTAAGCGGCCTTTCGTGGCTCGCCCTGGTGGTGGTTTTCCTGCGCAGCCGTCAGGTAGTGATGCCGCCGAATGGCGTGATCTGATACTAAAAACGCCAACAACGCAGATGCCGGGGCGTTATTGGCGACTGCACGCAAAAACCGGAGCGTACACAGAGTACGTGAGGATTCTGTGTACAGCTCCGGTTCAAAATACCAGGCAAAATAGCCCCGTTAAAGCATCAGAACAGCCCCATCGGTTTGCTTGAGTAAGACACCAGCAGACATTTCGTTTGCTGGTAGTGATCCAACATCATTTTATGCGTTTCACGGCCAAGACCTGACTGTTTGTAGCCACCGAAAGCGGCGTGTGCCGGATAGGCGTGGTAACAGTTGGTCCAGACGCGTCCTGCCTGAATGTTACGCCCCATGTGATACGCCACGTTGCCGTCGCGGCTCCAGACGCCTGCGCCCAGTCCGTATGCGGTGTCGTTGGCGATTTGCAGCGCTTCATCCATATCTTTAAACGTCGTCACTGCCAGTACCGGCCCGAAGATTTCTTCCTGGAAGACACGCATGTTGTTTTTACCCAGCAAAATGGTCGGTTGCAGGTAATAACCTTCGTTAAGCGAGCCTTCCAGTTTTTTCTTCGCGCCGCCGGTCAGGACTTCCGCGCCCTCTTTTTTACCGATTTCGATGTAATCCAGAATAGTTTTCATCTGTCCGGCAGAGACCTGTGCGCCCATCTGCGTTTCCATGTCCAGTGGGTTGCCGGTTTTGATGGCCTCAACGCGTTTAATAGCGCGTTCCATAAAGCGTTCGTAGATAGACTCCTGCACCAGCGCGCGGCTCGGGCAGGTACAGACTTCGCCCTGATTGAAGGCGAACAGCGCGAAGCCTTCCAGCGCTTTATCGAAAAATTCGTCTTCTTTATCCATCACGTCAGCGAAGAAAATGTTTGGCGATTTGCCGCCCAGTTCCAGGGTGGCCGGGATCAGGTTTTGCGCGGCGTAACCGGCGATTTGCTGGCCAACCTCGGTCGAGCCGGTAAACGCGACTTTGGCGATGCGTTTGGAGGTCGCCAGATATTCGCCGATTTCACCGCCCGCGCCGTTGACCACGTTAATGACGCCCGGCGGCAGGATGTCCTGCACCAGTTCCATCAGCAGCAATACGGAAAGCGGCGTCAGTTTGGCCGGTTTGAGGACGATACAGTTACCGGCAGCCAGGGCTGGTGCCATTTTCCAGCACGCCATCAGCAGCGGGAAATTCCACGGGATGATTTGCGCCACGACGCCCAGCGGTTCGTGGAAATGATAGGCGACCGTTTCGCTGTCGATTTCGCTGATCCCGCCTTCCTGTGCCCGGATACAGGACGCGAAATAGCGGAAGTGGTCGATGGCCAGCGGTACATCCGCGCCGCTGGTTTCACGGATCGGTTTTCCATTATCCCAGGTTTCGGCGTTGGCCAGCAGTTCGATGTTTTGTTCCATGCGATCGGCGACTTTAAGCAGTAAATTCGCCCGCTGCTGCACCGGCATTTTGCCCCATTCCCCTTTGGCATTATGCGCGGCATCCAGCGCCAGCTCGATGTCATCAGTGCTGGAGCTCGCCACTTTGCACAGTACTTCGCCGGTCACCGGCGTCAGGTTGTCGTAATATTCGTTTTTCACCGGCGCTACCCATTCACCGCCAATGAAGTTTTCATATTGTTTTTTGAGTTGGAGCGGGAAACCGTATTCCCCCGGTTTAACGGCATGAGGATTTTTATCATAAGCCATGATCGGACTCCTTTATGCAGCAGGTTTTAGCAATGCGCTGCATAAAGCGTAGGCTCAGAACGCTTATCGGGTGGGATGTAAAGAGAACTCTTCGAGCGGCCTCACACCTTTTTTAATGCAAAGCTGGCGTTACCGCTTCCGGGGGGAGTGGTGCGCGCAAAACTCTCGCGCTGGAACAGGCGTTCGACCAATTTAATCAGCTCCGGACGCTCGACACACCAGCCCGGTGCGATGCGGCGGAAGTTTATGTAACCCAGCGAGCAGGCGACGGCGATATCGGCCACGTTGAGACTTTCAGAATTGAGCAGCGCGCGTTTTTCGGCGAGTTTTTCCAGCGCGTCCAGCCCACGCAGCAGCTTTTCCCGCTGGCGTAAAACCCAGGCTTCGTTACGTTTATCCGGATCGCGTCTGCCTTCCAGCACCAGCGCCACGGCGGCGTCGGTGACGCCATCGGCCAGCGCTTCGATTTGTTTTACCCGCAGGGCTTCCAGCGGCTGCCACGGCAACAACGTCGGGGCGACGTTCATCAGCTCGATGAACTGGACAATGATCGGGGAATCGTAAAACACTTCGCCGTCGTCGGTGACCAGCGCGGGGACTTTGCCGAGCGGATTAAACTGGGTGATTTTACAGCCCGGCTCGTGCGGTATGTCATTGATAAAATCGAACGAGATACCCTTTTCCAGCAACATCACGGAAATTTTGCGCACATACGGGCTGGTATAGCTGCCAATCAACTTCATCAAACCCTCCACGTTTCACCGAAACCTCTATTAAACCTAGCAGCCGCACGCCTTTCTTTCCATCACACGGCGGCCGCCAGATTCAGAGATTACTGCGCGGGAAACAGAAACGGATTGATGCCGCTGCCAGTGAAGCCCTTTTCTTCCATACGATCGTCAAGTAACAACGTGGCGAGATCGTCCGCGACCGCCTCGGCCTGCGGGTCTTTTTCCTGATAGATGACTTTCAGGTAAGCGCCACAGTCGTCGCAGGTTTCGGCTTTCACCGCCGCCTGTTGGTCATCCACAGTTCCGTCCGACACCGACCAATAGTGCAGATTTCCCATCTCGTCGCAGTTGCTGCATTTGGCGCGCACGACGTGCCATTCGCTTTCGCACAAATTGCAGTGCAGATAACGCAGGCCGCTGATGGTGCCCATCGCTATCACACCCGACACCGGCACACTGCCGCAGACCGGACAGAACTGACGGTTTTCGCCGTAATCTGCGCGCCCGACGCCACGCAGCTGCGCTGCCATTTGCGCCCAGTACAGCGACAGCGCGGCCCAGATAAACGGCGCATGATCGGCAGGAACCGGTTTGAAATCCTGATTCAGCAGCTGCGTCGCCATCATTTCGCGTTGCAAGCTCGGCGCCTGTTCCAGGCGTTCGAGCACGGCCTGTACCGGGCCGGAGGACTGCGGTTTAAGCACGGCGATCAGCGCATCCAGCAACCGCAGCCAGTGCGGCGTACGGGGAAACAAATGGCAATCGAGCGGCGGTTTTCCAGCGGCTTTTTGCAATTCTTTGCTGAGATCGATATTCAGCGGAAACTCCGCCAGCACACGTTGCTGCGCTTCGCACACAGATGCTGCAAAGTTCAGATATCCGTCCAGCGGGCTATCTTCTGCCAGCTTGCGCAGGCGATCGGCACGGCGCTGATACAAAGTGTTGAGGTTGGCGAACAGCACCGGCGGGATGTTCCCCGCCGTTTTTTTGCCGTCGGCCAGTTCGTCCTGAGGGACAATCTGGATACTCATCCGGCTTTCCTCTCGTCTTCGTCTTTTTGCTTCTGTTTCGCCAGCTCTTCGCGATACCAGCGTGGATGGTGGTACTTCGCCCAGGACGCCGGCACTTTACCGCCGGTCATCGCATCGATGGAACCTTTCGCCCACGTCGCGGCGTAGACGTGCATGATGATGACCAGAATCAGGCCAATACCGGCCAGCGAATGCACCAGCAGGGCGACACGAATCAGCGGGATAGGAAAGAAATCCGCAAACCACGGACGCCAGATAATGACGCCGCTGGCCATCAGCAGAACCAGGCAGCTGATCGCTGCCCAGAACACGCATTTCTGACCAAAGTTGTAGCGGCCTGTATCGCCCACTTCATGGTTGGTCAGCACCTTGTCGATATTTTTCGCCCAGACCAGATCGTCTTTTTCCGGCAGATTATGCTTCCAGTAGCGGAAGAACATCCCGAGGAACGAGACGAACATCACCACGCCAAAGAACGGATGAAGAATGCGCGCCAGCTGCGGCGTGCCGTAAACATTCATCAGCCAGTTAAAAGACGGAAAAAAGAACCCCAGACCGCTGAGCGCCAGCGATACAAAACAAAAAGCCACGGTCCAGTGATTGAGGCGTTCCAGCAGGTTGTAGCGTTGGATCATTTTCTCTTTTTTCATGGCTTTTTCTCCTCGTCATCGTGCTCTTCTTCCTCTTTCACATAGTTCGGGCCTACGCCGAGGAAATGGAAAGCGGCAGCAGCAAAGGTCACAGCAAATCCGACGGCTGCGAGAGGTTTCCAGACACCTTTCCATAACGTTACTGCCGGACTGATCGCCGGGTCTTTCGGCAGACCGTGATACAGCTCCGGTTTGTCGGCGTGGTGCAACACGTACATGACGTGTGTGCCGCCGACGCCCGGCGGATCGTACAATCCTGCATGCTCAAACCCACGCCCCTGTAGCTCGCTGACGCGCTCTGCGGCGAGATATTTCATCTCCTCTTTGGTGCCAAAGTGAATCGCACCGGTCGGGCAGGTTTTCACGCAGGCCGGTTCCTGACCTACGCTCACGCGGTCAACGCACAGCGTGCATTTATAAGCACGGTTATCCTGTTTGTTGATGCGCGGAACGTTGAACGGGCAACCGGCGATGCAGTAACCGCAGCCGATGCAGTGTTCAGACTGAAAATCGACGATGCCGTTAGCGTATTGCAGGATCGCGCCTTCCGCCGGGCAGGCTTTCAGGCAGCCCGGATCGGCGCAGTGCATACAGCCGTCTTTGCGGATCAGCCATTCCAGTTTGCCGTTCTCCTCGACTTCAGAGAACCGCATCACCGTCCAGGATTTCGCACTGAGATCCATCGGGTTGTCATACACGCCGGTATTGATGCCGACGTCATCACGCAGGTCGTTCCATTCGGAACAGGCGACCTGACAGCCTTTACAACCGATGCAGGTGGTGACGTCGATAAGCTTCGCCACTTCCTGCTGATGATCGCGGGCACGCGGCGCTGGTGTGAACCCATTGGTTGCGGACTTACGAAGTATGTCCTGAGATTGCATTGCCATAATTCGCCTCCGTTAAACCTTTTCCACGTTAACCAGGAACGCCTTAAACTCCGGCGTTTGCGAGTTAGCGTCACCGACTGACGGCGTCAGCGTATTGGCTAAATAGCCTTTACGCGTTGCGCCTTCAAAACCCCAGTGGCAAGGGATGCCAATGGTCTCGACGTGTTTTCCGTCGATGGTCAGCGGGCGGATGCGTTTGGTCACCACGGCTTTCGCCACGATGAAACCGCGCTTCGAAGACACTCTGACTTCATCACCCTGCGCAATACCTTTCGAGGCGGCCAGACCTTCTCCGATCTCTATAAACTGTTCAGGCTGCGCGATGGCGTTCAGCAGCGCGTGCTTGGTCCAGTGACGGAACAATTCGGTGATCGAATACGTGGTGGCGATGTAGGGAAAATCTTTCGCCGTCCCCATATTCGGCACATCGCTGGCAAAAATACGCGCGACCGGGTTGGAAATAACATTCGGGTGCAACGGATTGGTGCCAATCGGCGATTCGATCGGTTCGTAATGCTCAGGGAACGGACCGTCGGCCATTTTGTCCACAGAGAACAGGCGTCCGACGCCTTCCTGCTGCATGATGAACGGTCCGACGCCAGAGCCCGGTGCAGCATTGCTGTAATCCGGGACATCGAAACCGGTCCACTTCGCGCCATCCCAGCGGATAATTTCGCGTTTTGGATCCCACGGCTGGCCCTGCGGGTCAACGGATGCACGGTTATAGAGAATGCGGCGGTTCAGCGGCCATGCCCACGCCCAGCCGGATGTACAGCCAAGACCGGACGGATCGGCATTATCGCGACGTGCCATCTGGTTACCGGCTTCGGTCCAACTGCCGGTATAAATCCAGCAGAAACTGGCGGTGGTACCATCGTTTTTCAGATGGGCAAAGGTCGAGAGTTGTTGACCTTTTTTCGCCAGCAGAGTGCCCTGATCGTCATGAATATCAGCCAGTGCTTTGCCGTTAGCTTCGCGGGCGATTTCTTCCGGCAGCGGGTCAAGCGGATCCTGATAATCCCACGCCATATTCATTACCGGCAGCGGGTTCGCGCCGCCCTCTTTCTGGTACAGCTCACGCAGTTTCATGAACAAACGGGCGATGATTTTGCCGTCGTGCAGCGCTTCACCCGGCGGCTCCGATGCCTGAAAGTGCCATTGCAGCCAGCGGCCTGAGTTCACAATCGAGCCATTTTCTTCCGCAAAACACGATGACGGCAAACGGAACACTTCGGTCTGGATATCGGCGGTCTGCACGTCATTCATCGCACCGTGGTTCTGCCAGAAGTTCGAGGACTCCGTCACCAGCGGGTCGATCACCACCATGTATTTCAGTTTTGAGAGTGCGCGCGAGGATTTGTTTTTGTCCGGGAACGCCGCCAGCGGGTTGAAACCTTGCACGATATAACCGTTCAGCTTGCCTTCGGTCATCAGCTCGGCCTGTTGCAGCACATCGTAGCTTTTGTCCCATTTTGGCAACCAGTCAAAGCCCCAATCATTCTGCGCCGTAGCGTTATCGCCCCAGAAGCTTTTCATCATACTCACGAAGAAGTTCGGCGTATTTTTCCAGAAGTTAACCTGATTTTCGACCAGCGGCCCCGGCGTGATTTGTTTGAGATAGTCGGTCAGATTAGTTTGTTTTTCAGACGGCAGCGGCATATAGCCCGGCAGGTTCAGCGAGAGCAAACCGAGATCGGTATACCCCTGAATATTCGAGTGGCCGCGCAGCGCATTGACGCCACCGCCGGGCATGCCGATATTACCGAGCAGCAGCTGAATCATTGCCGCGCAGCGGATGATTTGCGCGCCGCCGGTGTGGTGCGTCCAGCCCAGTGCATACAGGATGGTTGAGGTTTTATCGCGCGCACAGGTTTCCGCCAGAATTGAGCTTATCAGCAGGAAATCTTCTTTCGAGGTACCGCACAGGCGCTCCACCAGCTCAGGCGTATAACGGGAGACATGCTCTTTCAGCAGATTCCACACGCAGCGCGGATCCTGCAGGGTTTTATCCTGTTTCGCGAAGCCGTTTTCATCCAGCTGATAGTGCCAGCTGTCTTTGTTATAAGCTTTCTTACCGGCGTCGAAGCCGCTGAACAGTCCGTCGTTAAACGCATAATCTTCCCGCACCAGCAGGCTGGCGTTGGTGTATTCCCTGACGTATTCGGCCTGGATTTTATTATGCGTAATCAGGTAGTTGATCATGCCGAGCAGGAAGGCAGTGTCAGAACCGGCGCGGATGGGCGCGTAGATATCGGCTACGGCGGCGCTGCGGTTAAATCGCGGATCGACGACGATGACTTTGGCGTTATTTTTGGTTTTGGCCTCAATCACCCACTTGAATCCGACCGGATGCGCTTCGGCGGCGTTTCCGCCCATGATCAAAATCACGTTGGCGTTTTTGATGTCTACCCAGTTGTTGGTCATCGCACCGCGACCGAAACTCGGCGCTAAGGCGGCAACGGTCGGACCATGACAAAGACGAGCCTGACAGTCGATGGCAACCATCCCGAGTGCGCGGGTGAATTTCTGATCCAGCAGGCCGGTTTCGTTACTGGCCGCAGAAGAACAGAGCATTCCTGTGGTCAGCCAGCGATTGACCGTCACGTTGTTGTCATTTTTCTCGACGAAGTTGGCGTCGCGGTCATCTTTCATCAGGCGGGCGATACGGGAAATCGCCTCGTCCCAACTCATGCGCTGCCATTTATCAGAGCCCGGCGCGCGATATTCCGGGTATTTCAGACGTCCTTCACTGTGAATGTAATCCAGCACGCCAGCGCCTTTCGGGCACAACGAGCCACGACTGACCGGATGATCAGCGTCACCCTCGACGTGGAAAATGTTCTCAGTGACATTTTTTGCGCCGTCGCCCTGGCTGTAAATCAGCATGCCGCAACCGACTGAACAGTACGTGCAGTTATTGCGGGTTTCACGCGAACGAAGCAGCTTATACTGGCGGGTTTCCGCCAGCGCCAGTGTCGGGGTAAACCCTAATAAAGCCGCCGTGGTGCCGGCCATACCGCCTGCACATATTTTGAATAATTGTCTTCTGCTGACTTGCATGAAAGACTCCTTCCCATCATTTGTTAACACATTGCTTTTCAAATTGTCGCTTTCCGCCGCAGATGCGGAAGCGGTAAAATTTAAGCCAGATACCCATTTTTTTTGTACGGCTTATGTAGCCGGAATGTTTATAAGGTTATTGCCAATGGATGTCCATCAAGTAAACGAACTGGGCAGAAAAGATGATAAAAAAGTGACTCAGATCATCGGAGCGCGCCAAAAACCGGTGATGCAGCGCACACATCTTGGTGAGCCAAAAGACGACTGGATTGCTGAAGAAGTGCCCGTTGCGCTGGTCTATAACGGGATTTCCCACGTGGTGATGATGGCCTCGCCGAAAGACCTTGAAGCCTTCGCGCTGGGGTTTTCGCTGTCGGAAGGGATCATTGAATCTGTCAGGGATATTCAGGGAATGGATGTGACGCCCAACTGCAACGGCATTGAAGTGAATATTGAGCTCTCGAGCCGCCGCTTTTCCGGGCTGAAAGAGCGTCGCCGCGCGATGGCCGGACGCACCGGTTGTGGTGTCTGCGGTATCGAGCAACTCGGCGACCTCTTCCGCCCGCTCGCCCCGCTGCCGTTCACCCAAACGTTTGAGCTGGCGAATCTGGATAAGGCGCTGAGTCAGCTTAAGTCCGTGCAGGAAATTGGCCAGCTGACAGGTTGCACACACGCTGCGGCATGGATTTCCCCGCAAGGGGAATTACTCGGCGGCTGCGAAGACGTCGGTCGCCACGTCGCGCTCGATAAAATGCTGGGAAATCGCGCCCGCCAGCCCGGCTGGAACACCGGCGCCGCGCTGGTCTCCAGCCGCGCAAGTTATGAGATGGTGCAGAAAGCCGCGATGTGCGGCATTGAAATTCTGTTTGCCGTCTCCGCAGCCACCACGCTCGCCGTCGACGTCGCCGAGAAGTGCAACCTGACGCTGGTCGGTTTCAGTAAACCTGGCCGTGCAACGGTGTATACGCATCCGCAGCGGCTGAGGTAGCCATCTAAGCACCCCGTGCCTTTAGACAATTTCAGATTCACTGCTGTTATCTGGTTCTAAGCCCCGTATAACAGGGGCTTACAAGTACCCGCACAAAGTGCGGAGCATAGATAATCATTTTCAATATCATTTAATTAACTATAATGATCCGACTGATTACGCGGTGCTCACAATGACGGTGCCGCCCTACACTATGGAGACGATGAACATGAGTTATTCACTGCCATCACTGCCTTACGCATACGACGCACTCGAACCGCATTTCGACAAAGAAACGATGGAAATCCATCACTCTAAACACCACCAGGCGTACGTGAACAACGCTAACGCTGCACTGGAAAGCCTGCCAGAACTGGCAAAACTTTCTGTTGAAGAGCTAATCGCGAACCTGGACAAAGTCCCTGCGGATAAGAAAGTCGCACTGCGTAACAACGCAGGTGGCCACGCTAACCACAGCCTGTTCTGGAAAGGCCTGAAAACCGGCACCACCTTACAGGGTGAACTGAAATCTGCTATCGAACGCGATTTCGGCAGCGTTGACGCATTCAAAGAGACTTTCGAAAAAGCAGCAACCACTCGTTTCGGCTCAGGCTGGGCGTGGCTGGTTCTGAAAGACGGCAAACTGGCCGTAGTTTCAACTGCTAACCAGGACAGCCCGCTGATGGGCGAAGCCGTTTCTGGCGCTTCCGGGTACCCGCTGTTGGGTCTGGACGTGTGGGAACACGCTTACTACCTGAAATATCAGAATAAACGCCCTGACTACATCAAAGCATTCTGGGATGTAGTGAACTGGGACGAAGCAGCAAAACGTCTGGCAGAAGCGAAATAATTTCGCACTGCCGCCCTTAACGGGCACGATGTTTTCGCCAATGGCGGGTCTGTGACCCGCCTTTTTTATGCGTGTTATATTTTGGATAACGTTACCCTGATCACCATAATCAAGTGAATCATTTTTATTTACTCCGCTTTTTTCCGACTTCTCTCTCATTTATCAAAAATACACCGCAGCCCCTATAAAGTTTATTTTTACTCCACCGATAGATTGTTCACAAAGGCGTTACAAAACCGCTAACTTTTGCAGGGATGTATTACGGAGAACGATTATGGGTAACGGCACGGGTCTTTCGCAGTGGATGAATAATCTCAAGGTCGGCACCAAACTGGGCCTCGGATTTGGGTTGGTGTTATTGATCGCCGCCGTGATCACCGTGGCGGGCATGGTCAAACTTAATGACATCAGCCAGCGCGCTGAGAAAGTCGATTTCAGCAATCAGATGAATGCGTTACTGAACGATGCCCGGCTGAGCCGCACGCTCTATCAGCTTAAGTACGACCCGGTCTATCTCCAGCAGAATCAGGAAAAAATCAACGCCCTGTCGCAGCTGGTCGCTCAGTCCAAAGGCAAACTGGAATGGGGTGCCACCAGCCAGGCCAATCTCGATCAGGTGCCGGTAAAAATCCGCGAATATCAGCAGGCGCAGGACGCGTTTAAAAAGGCCGTCGATAAAAAAGACGCCGTGCGCGCCAGCTGGAATCTTTCTGAAACAGAAACCGTGGTGAAACGCTTACAAGATCAGTTGCGTGTGGAAGACGCCGATCCGTCCATCCGCCTTTCTCTGGCCGAAGTGATTCAGAAACTGATCAGCGTGCGTTACGACGTACGCGGGCTGTTACTCAATATGGATAAAGAATCTGAAACCACGTTACTGAAGGCCATTGACGATACGCAGGCTAATGCCAAAAAACTGAACGCGCTGTTGCTGCCGAATCAGCAGGCTACACTGGCACCGCTGATGAGCGCACTGGCAGACTATAAAAGCCACGTCGTGGCCTATATGCCAGCCTATGAAGAAGAGCAAAAGAACTCGCAGGTGCTGTCGGTCAAAGCCAGTGAGATGAATACGCTGGTCGCGGAAATGTTCAAAAATGAGCTGGCAAATACGCATCTCGACATCAGCCGCGCACAGTTAATGATGATGGTGATAACGCTGACAGTGCTGCTGGCCGGGATTTTGATCGCATGGCGTATCACCCGTCAGATTACTCAGCCGCTGCGCGATACCTTGCATACCGCTGAATTGATCGCCAAAGGCGATCTGACCGCAGCCCATCCGACGACGCGTCGCGACGAGCTGGGTATGCTGATGAATGCAGTCTCAGCGATGAGCCAGAACCTCAGCACCATGATTTATGAAATCCGTTCGGGCGTGACGCAGGTTTCCCACGCGGCAGCTGAAATCGCCGCCGGAAATACCGATTTATCATCACGTACAGAGCAACAGGCCGCCGCCGTTGAAGAAACGGCAGCCAGCATGGAAGAGCTGAGTGCGACGGTGAAACAAAACGCCGATAACGCCCATCACGCCAGTAAACTTGCCAGTGAAGCCTCAGGCACCGCCACGCTCGGCGGCAAGCAAGTCAGCGACGTTGTCGACACCATGCAGCAGATTTCCGGCAGTTCTAAGCGTATTGCTGAAATTACGTCAGTCATCAACGGCATTGCCTTCCAGACTAACATTCTGGCGCTGAACGCCGCCGTCGAAGCGGCACGCGCCGGTGAACAGGGGCGCGGCTTCTCGGTCGTTGCCTCTGAAGTCCGCACGCTGGCGCAGCGCAGCGCGCAGGCCGCGAAAGAAATCGAAGGGCTGATCGCCGAATCGGTCGAGCGCGTCAATACCGGCGCGAAACTGGTGGAAAATACCGGCCGCACCATGCAGGACATCGTCAAATCGGTCTCGCACGTGCGCGATATTATGGGTGAGATTGCTTCAGCCTCTGACGAGCAAAGCCGCGGCATCAGCCAGATTTCGCTGGCGATCGTCGAGATGGACAGTACTACACAGCAGAACGCCGCGCTGGTTGAACAGTCTTCCGCTGCCGCAGACTCTCTGGAAGATCAGGCCGCCACGCTGACCCAGGCAGTATCGGTATTCCGTCTGGCGGACAATCGCAACATGCAGCACGCAACTGCCGCCAATGCCCTGCGCCGCCCGACGTTACCGCCAGTGCAGAATAAATCCAGCCAGGAAAACTGGGAAACGTTCTGATATTCCCTTTCGTCCGGCGTGCGTCTCCCCGACAGCGCGCCGGATGATTCTTCCTACTCACACCCTCTAATGCAGGTTATGCTGAGCTCAACGACTGATGAGTGGCGGAGACCTTATGCATTATCCCGACGTTTATATTGGTGCTATTGAGCAGTATCCCGGCTATTCCCCCAGTGCGATTGCCAAACGTCAGGTCAATGGCGGCATGGTGTTAACGCATCAGGGGCTGGAAGGCGATCAGCAGGCCGAAAAGTCTTATCACGGCGGAGCAGACCGCGCACTTTGCCATTTTCCACGTGAGCACTACGCCTGGCTGCGTCAGCAATTTCCTGAAGAAGAAGAGCGCTTTCATCCCCCGGCATTTGGCGAAAATTTGTCCACGCTGGGTATGACCGAAGAAAATGTCTTTATCGGCGATATCTTCCGCTGGGGCGAGGCGCTGATTCAGGTCACGCAGCCACGTGCGCCTTGCTATAAGCTGAACCATTTTCTCGACTGCAAAAATCTGTCGCCGTTACTGCAAAGCAGCGGGCGCTGTGGCTGGCTTTATCGCGTGGCAGGCACAGGCAATGTCAGCGGTGATCGTCCGCTGGAACTGCTGACGCGCAACAGCGACGTATCTGTAGCAGAAGCGATTTCCATCGCGTTCAACATGCCGTTCGATGAAGAACAGTATCGCCGCCTGATGTCGGCCGCAGGGATTTCTGCCAGCTGGAGCAAGACAATGCAGATGCGTCTGATGAACCGCAAGATTGAGGATTTTGGACGGAGATTGTTTGGGAAGTAGGGTCTTGCTCCTCCCCTGCGAAGGGGAGGAGCAAAAAATCAGAATGCTTTCTTAGCGAAACCGGTGACCACTTTCAGGCCCATTTCGCGGCCCAGCGCCGTCATCGGGTGAACCACCACAATGCCGCGTACGGTTTTCTTCAGCGTGCCCATATCAGCCTGTTCTTTCTTAGTGATTTCACGGCTGAAAGGCAGTTGCTCCAGCTTCTGCGCTTCGGTGCTGAGTTTTTTGACCCGCACATCTTTCAGGCGCGCGATTTCAGCGGCCAGCTTTTCTTTCTCTTCTTCGTGTTTAGCGATGAGATCAGAATTACCCTGCTGGATAACCGTTGGGTCTTTGTGATTCAGTGCGTCAAGCATGTCGCTGAGACGCTTGATCTCGGCTTTTTCAATTTCTTTCATGGTGACCAATTCGTGTAGTGAACAATTGGGGTAAGTGTAACAGCCCGATGCGCGAGATGCTCGATTTGTGGGGCATACATTTTCCTCTTAATACTTTCAGGATGTTTGCATCGGCATATCAGATTAAGGTGTGCGCCATTATTCTCCCTCATGGAAAGAGACATCATGAACCCAACATTCAGCCGCGATCACCGTCTGGAAATGCATTTAAACAACGGCATGTTCAATGGAAAACCGCTTTATATTCATTACACGTCTGCGCAAACCTTCCCCCAGATTATCAACAGCCGTTGTTTTATGGCCCGGCCAAATTATGACCGGCGCGGCGTCGCGGCCAAACCGGGTATCTATCTTGTGCGTAGCATACATGCCTTCAATGCCGAGAAAGCGTTTCAGCAACTGTTTCTCGGCGAAGCTAAATACCGCGACAGCGCTAAGTTCTGCTTCCTCTTTACCTTCAACAGCGATCCCCATTTAACCGGACATCCTGTTTCTGCCGGAAGCAGCGTTGAAGAACTGATCCATCCCGGAAACATCAGTTTTTCAAAAATTAATATTATTTATCAGGGAATGAATCCGTTCCTGTGACTTCCAGCCCAGGCGGTAAACCGCACATCTCGCAGGCGCGCTGACCAATGCGGATCATCGCCGAAATATAACGTGTGTCGAAGACATAGCAGCAGGATAACCGCAGGCCGTTGATATAACGCCCGCTCGGCGAATAGAGTTGCCCCGGCGTCATGCAGATTTTATCTTCCAGCAGTTGGCGGAATAAGGTTACGCAATTCACGCCAGGCGGGAAATCCACCC
Organism: Enterobacteriaceae bacterium Kacie_13; assembly: GCA_013457415.1. NCBI lineage: Bacteria > Pseudomonadati > Pseudomonadota > Gammaproteobacteria > Enterobacterales > Enterobacteriaceae > Enterobacteriaceae bacterium Kacie_13. Next base: position 44,218 of record CP045665.1, on the reverse strand, counting down.
AAATAACAAAACCGCCCGACGGTTGCGTCGCACGCGTTCCCTGTGGGAAATGCTGAGCAATCAGCGCGCGTGCCTGCTCGACCTGTGAGGCATAGCGCCGGCGTAAGGCGCGCAGGTGATGGTCGTAACCGCCGGACTCCAGAAACACCGTCAGCGTTTGCGAGAGCAACGCAGATTCAGCCATCGACGACACCGCTTTCAGCTTATGCAGCTTCGCAGCGAAACGCCCGCCCTCCATCCAGCCGATACGAAAATCCGGCGCCAGGGTTTTCGTAAAACTGGTGCAGAACAGGATCCAGCCATCGCGATCAAAGGATTTCACCGCCGGAGAGAGCGTCGCGCCGAACTGAATTTCCGCGTATAACCCGTCTTCTATCAGCGGCACCTGATGATCGTTCATCATCCGCGCCAGCCGTTTTTTCGCGGCGAGCGGCATGGTAAAGCCCAGCGGATTTTGCGCCGTCGGCATGGCGATCACCGCGTTCAAGCGCTTTTCGGTGAGCAGCATGTCGAGGACATCCAGCGAAAGGCCCGTTTGCGGATCGGTCGGGATTTCCACCGCTTTCAGCCCGAGGCTGGCAAGCAACGGCAGCAGATAAAAATAGGTCGGCGTTTCCAGCCCCACGCTGTCGCCCGGTTTGGTGGTGACGCGCAGCGCCAACTGTAACGCTTCCATACAGCCGTGGGTAATGGTGATGTCGGTCGGTTCTAATATCATGCCCAGCGTCAGCGCACGGCGGGCAATTTGCTGGCGCAGCGGCGGATGCCCCGGCGGCAGGGCATATTGGCCGATCAGATTGGGCTGACGGCGCAGCAAAGACGACATAATGCGCCCCAGTTTTCCGCCAGGATAAAAGTCATTGGACTGCGGGCAGGCCAGCGACAGATTAGTGTAGGTCGGGTCGATTTGCGCGGCGAACACTTTGTCGATGAGATCCAGCACTTCGTCTGCCGGTTCAGCAGCCTGTGTGTGTTGCTGTTCCTGCGGCTGATGCTGCTCCAGCGCAGGCAGCGCCGCACGCACGTAAAAACCGGACTGCGGCCTCGCCTCGATAAACCCGCGATCTTCCAGCCGCCGGTACGCCGCAACCACCGTATTAATACTGACCGACCAGGTTTGCGCGCTGCGCCGCACGGAAGGCAAACGGCTGCCCGGTGCGAGCGTGCCACGGCGGATGGCTTCTGCCAGTTGCTCCGCCAACTGGTTATAACGGGTGTCGGTCAGATCTGCGGTATCAGTCATGGTGTCAGTTCCGTGAGAAATGGATGGGTACAGTTTTCATCATCTCAATCTGTAACCCTGACAATAGCGTATTTCTGGTTCTGTTACCCTTCCAGGTAACACTTTATTCTGGTTCTCTGGAATACAGGGGAGCAGGAAAACAAAAATGATAGATACCGCTTTTGTCAGTTATGTCACCGTGATGTCAATTACACCAGGCCCGAACAATCTGCTGCTGGCGGCTTCCGGCGTGAATTTCGGCCTGCGCCGAAGCGTGCCGATGATGCTGGGGATCACGCTGGGCTGCGTCGTGCAGTGTGCGCTGATGACTTCGATGCTGGCGATTTTACTGAGCTGGATGAACGCAGTCCGCCTGCCGATGGCCGTCGTCGGCTGTACGTATCTGTTCTGGTTGTCGTGGAAAATCTACCGTTCCGGCACGCCGAAAGAAGGTGAAAAACAACAACCAATGAACATGGTCGGCGGCGCGCTGTTTCAGGCCATAAATCCGAAAGCATGGCTGATGGCGACCAACGTGGCGATCCTGTTTACGCCGCCGGACGGCAATATGCTGCATCACACGCTGCTGATTTGCGTCGGCTTCGCGCTGATCAACCTGCCGTGCATTCTGGTGTGGGTGGTGATGGGTGACAGGTTACGTCAGGCGTTACGCGTAGAGTGGAAGCTAAAACTGTTCAATACCATCATGGGCGGCATGATGGCGCTCACCGCGCTGTGGCTGCTGGTCGGCGAAGTGCGTCATGCGATGATGTAACTACGTTATTTTTGTACGGGAGAAAGTCTTGAGGGCTGCTGGTTACTGATGTGGGCGATAAGGCCGGTCACGGAAAGCACCATGGTGGAGCGGACGATTTGCTGGTAACGCTGACGTTGCATGGCAATCAGCGATTCGTCGGCTTCACCGGGTTTCAGAAATGTCGGCGCTGGCGGTAACTCGGTTACGCAATGCAACTCTCCGAACGGCCCCAGAATTTCATCATCGGTAAAACGGTACTCTTCGCCGTCGTAATTGAGCTCTTCGCGCAGCGCCATCAATAATTCTGCATCTTCATATTCATGACGGCTGATGACACCCAGCGCATAGATAAGCTTAAGACGCACGGACAGATCACCCAGCGGACCGGTGCCGGTCAGCAACGGTTCGACCGCGTATTTCACCGCGTAATCGTCTTTACGGAAAACCTGTACCACCAGAATATCCAGCGCTTCGGCCAGTAATTCGACGGATGTCATCAGAAAGCTGCGAACGGTTTTACCCGCATTGAGCTTTTCGAGGACACGGTTTTCAAATGCCTGAGCTTTTTCCATTGGGCTTTCTTGCAATAAAGAACCGATGCTTTTAACGCCCTTGGCGTCATCCCTGAAACGCACATGTCGGGCAGTCACTGGCTGCCCGACAGGGCTTTCTTTGCCTGGTGTTGGCGAAATCAAAACGAACGCAGTATTAATGCATGGATTCGTAGATTTTTACGGCTTCGGCGACAACTTCGCCTTCTTCTGGCAGACCTGAAATCTGGGCCAGGGCGGCTTTTGGCCCGACTTTCTCCAGCAACTCTGCCAGTTCTTTAGCCTGCGGATCCTGCTCGCTACGATAACGCATTGCGGCAGCAATACCGATAACCAGATTGTTGTGCGGCAGGCGATATTCCTGCGTGCCCAGCAACGGTTTGATCAGACGATCGCCCGCGCTCAGTTTACGCAGCGGCTGACGGCCAACGCGTTCCACGTCATCGTGCAAATACGGGTTCTCAAAGCGTGAGAGAATTTTCTCGATGTATGCGCCGTGTTTTTGCGAATCGAAGCCATAACGGCGGATCAGCACTTCGCCACTTTCGACCATCGCGCCGCGAACGATCAGACGCACTTTCTCATCGAGGATCGCATCACGAATCGTTGCGTGACCGGCCTGCTGGCCGAGGTACGCGGTGATCGCATGACCGGTGTTGAGGGTGAAGAGTTTGCGCTCGACGAACGCCATCAGGTTGTCAGTCAGTTCCATACCGGCGATTTCCGGCAAAGTACCTTTGAACTGCGTTTTATCAACAATCCACTCACTGAAGGTTTCCACCGTCACTTCCAGCGGATCGGTAGTACCTGCTACGGCTGGCGGAACGATGCGGTCTACGGCGGAATCGACAAAGCCGATATGCGCTTCAACCCAGGCTTTCTCTTCTTCCGGCAGTGCGTTGAATACATGCTGTTTGAACTGGCTGGTGCCGCGCACCATGTTTTCACAGGCGATGATATTCAGCGGGGTTTCGTTGCCTTGCTGGTGACGCAGAACCAGACCTTTCGCGACGTTTGGCGCGATTTTTTCCAGTACGGTCGGGCCCACGGCGGTGGTGACTAAATCGACTTCGGCGATCAGGTTAATCGCATCCTGACCAGCGCTGTTGACGGCGCTGACGTTGCTGACCTGCTCAACGGTGGCCTGTTCGCCAACGACATGCACGTCATAGCCTTTACGGCTGTTCAGCGCATCCAGTAAAACAGGGCTGACATCTGCAAACGTCAGTTCAATCCCTGCATCAGCCAGTAATTTTCCGATAAAGCCGCGGCCAATGTTACCTGCGCCAAAATGTAATGCTTTCATAATATTTCCTTCAAATCGGGGGCTAACATGAGGTAAAGCTGGGGAGCCGCCCGGCTCCGAATCAACAAGCGGGTCTCGTAAGACCCGCTGAGTGACGCTCTACTATTTTGATGCTTAAGGCTTAACCGCGAAGAATGCTCAGGACTTCTTCGACGCTGGTGGTATTGGCCAGACGGTCAATCACGCCATCTTCATCGAGCGCAGTGGTCAGTTTAGTGATCACGTTGATGTGCTCATTATTACGTGCGGCGATGCCGATAACCAGACGCGCTGAGTCATCTTCGTCTTCACCCCAGCGGATACCCGCCGGATACTGGCAGAACACGATACCGGTTTTCAGCACACGGTCTTTCGCTTCGATGGTGCCGTGTGGCACAGCGATGGATTCACCCAGATACGTAGAGGTCAGCTGCTCACGGGCCAGCATCGCTTCAACATATTCTGCCTGAACATAACCGCCTTTCACCAGTTGCTCACCGGCGAAGCGGATCGCGTCTTCTTTACTGGTCGCCTGCAGGCCGAGGAAGATGTTGCTTTCGCTCATGCGGAACAGATTTTCGTTTTCAGTATCAGCCACGATGCTGTCGCCGAGCGTGGTGGTCACTTTCTCTTTGTACTGGCTGGCTTTGTTCACTTCAACCAGACGTGAAGTCAGGTCAGTGTACAGGCCGCTGTCGAGGAAGTTGGTCAGCGAAATATGCTGCGCATGCGGTACCTGACGCATGGCACGTTCAGTCAGGTCACGGTGCGTAATCACCAGGTCCACATCATCAGGCAGGTTATTGATTGCGCTGTTGGTGACGCTGATATTAGTCAGACCCGCATCCTGCACTTTCTTACGCAGAACACCTGCACCCATTGCGCTGGAACCCATACCGGCGTCGCACGCTACAATGATTTTACGCACGGTAGACAAGTCGCCTGCCACACCGGTTGCAGCAGGTTTTCCGCCTTTAGATTCGGCTTTCATATCCTGCATGCGACGTGTTGCTTCGTCCAGATCGTCGCCTTCTTTCGCTTTGGTGGTTTTCAGCAACAGCGCAGAGACCACGAAGGATACCGCAAAAGCTGCCACGATAGCCGCGATGTTAGCGAAGTAAGCACCTTTTGGCGTCATCGCCAGCACAGCCAGAATAGAGCCTGGGGAAGCCGGAGACACCAGACCACCGTTCAGCAGAGTCAGAGTGAATACGCCGGTCATACCACCGAGGATAACCGCCAGCAGCAGACGTGGGTTCATCAGAACGTATGGGAAATAAATTTCGTGGATACCACCCAGGAAGTGGATGATTGCCGCACCGCCGGCAGATTGCTTGGCACTGCCACGACCGAAGAACATGTACGCCATCAGGACGCCCATACCCGGACCTGGGTTCGCTTCGATCAGGAAGAAGATAGATTTACCGGTTTCAGTCGCCTGCTGGATGCCCAGTGGAGAGAAGATACCGTGGTTAATGGCGTTGTTGAGGAACAGGATTTTCGCCGGTTCGACAAAGATAGAGGCCAGTGGCAACAGGTTATGAATAACCATGATGTGCACGCCTGCTGCCAGCACTTTAGACAGCGCCTCTACCAGCGGACCGATAGCCAGGAAGGCGAGGATCGCCAGCAGCATACCGATAATACCGGCTGAGAAGTTGTTAACCAGCATCTCAAAGCCGCTTTTGATTTTACCGTCAACCCAACGGTCAAAGCGCTTGATACACCAGCCGCCCAGCGGGCCACCAATCATCGCACCAAGGAACATCGGCATATCCGCACCGACAATCACACCCATAACGGTGATTGCGCCGACCACACCACCGCGATCACCGCCCACCAGACGACCACCGGTGAAACCGATGAGCAGTGGCAGGAGATAAGTGATCATCGGGCCAACCAGTTTCGCTAATGTTTCATTAGGGATCCAGCCGGTAGGAATGAACAGAGCGGTAATGATACCCCAGGCGATGAACGCGCCGATGTTGGGCATTACCATGTTACTCAGGAAGCGACCAAAGTTTTGAACTTTGATCTTAACGTCTGGTGAAAACATAAAACGCACCCCTATTGATACGCGCTGACAATAGAGCGCGTGATATCAGTTAATTATCGGTGACGGTTAATTCGGTTTTATATGCCACGGCTTTAAAAATCCGTCCGTCGAATTGCTGTCTGCGAGGCGGACTCTACCACGTGATTATAGTCACCGCGTACCCACCCGGCACCCCGTGACGCGGATCACACCTATTGACCCATCACCCCCTGCATTTAGGTGATCGCGATCACAAATACCCCCTGTAACCCGGCTACACTGACGATAATTTCGCCACTACGGCGCTAAAAGCGTGACTTAAATCACCTTTTGTTAACGAGTCTTTATCATAAAAATGTGATACTTATCACAAAGTATTTTTTGCCGGACTTGTGTATTTCGCTTAAAAAGCATTCAGACGTGTCGCAGCAGCACAGGAATGAGTTTACGGGGGAGATGTTGAAAGAAAATTACAGGGGACAGGAAACACAAACGGCGAGCAGACAGACAGCCCGCCGTTTTATTTAGAACACTATTTAGAACACTCTTTGAAGAATTACTTCCCGCCCTGCGCTTTTACGATAGCGGCCTGCAAATCGTCGGCGGACACTGCGCCCGGCAGAACAGTGGTATTTTCTGCGGTTGCGCCGCTGGTTGGCATCACCACAAAGCCCGGAGTGCCGCTGAAACCAAGCGTGCGTGCGAGTTCGTCGTTGGCGGCGATGGCTTCGTGGGTGGCTTTACGTTGTACCTCGGTCGGCTGCGTGGCTTTGGCGGATTTCACTGCACCGGCGATATCCGCTTCAGTCAGTTTTCCTTCGTCATGGCCTGTACGGTAAATACTGTTGTGGTAATCGAAATACGCCTGCGCGCCCTTCTCTTTCCACACCGCCATACCGGTTTCAGCGGCAGTGATTGACGGTTTCCAGCGGTCGCCGAAGATTGGCCACTCTTTGAAGACAAAGCGCACATTTGGATTGGCTTTCACCGTTTGCTCGACCACTGGTGCCATGCGACTACAGTACAGGCATTGATAATCGAAGAATTCGACGAACGCAACTTTGGCGTCTTTCGGGCCATAACTTGGGGTCGCCGGATCGCTGGTGAGTTTTTCAGCGTTGGCCAGCACCGCGCTCAGGGTTTGTTGCTGTTGCTGATCTGCCTGCTGTGCCTGCAATTTCTGGCTGACCTGCACCAGAATTTCCGGGTGCTGAAGCATGTAATCTGCTGCGATCTTACCGATAGCCGCCTGCTGTGCAGGAGTGAAATCTGCGGTGGCGCTGTCGGCCGCAGAAGCCAATGTCGGTGCCAGCACCAAAGCAGCCAGCAAAGTCATCGTCTGACGTTTCATCAAAAATCCTTAAAGTGAATACGGGAAAAACGGACAGTTGCCATCAAAAATAGAGGAATTTTACCGGCTTTGCAGGTTAAAAATTGTCATTTTTTATAAATCCCGCCGTCACTATCACTCAAAATGAAACGCGCCATCGCCCGACATTTGCAGCGTGATATCTGCCTGACGGCTATCCCTCAGAACCCGCGCCACATTGGGTCCGTCCGTGGCAGCGTAAAAATCACCGGCCCGGGCAGGCGTCAGTCCACCGCGGATTTTACGTTCAATGAGACGACCGCGCAGGACTTCCGGACTGGCACGAATAAAGACGCTCAGATCGCAATTTTCTGTCAGTTGCCGCCAGCCGTCATCGTCAAGCAGCAGCCAGTTTCCCTCGACGACCAAAACAGGCGCGGTAACATGGATCGCGCCTTCGACCGGCTCATGCAGCGTGCGGCTGTACTCCGGCCAGCGGCTTCCCGGCTCGCGTAAAGCGATCAGTGCGTCCCGCAATTTGGTCACATCAAACGTCTGTGGTGCGCCTTTACGCTGACGCAAGTTGTGTGCGTCCAGCCAGTCATTGCGATGATGGAAACCGTCCATCGGCAGGGTCTGCAAAGGGACTAAATCCGGCGTTTCATGAGAAAGCTTTTGCCAGAATGCGGAAAGCGTCGATTTGCCGGTGCCGGGCGGCGCAACCAGAAACACCACCAGCGGGCGGTTAAGCAGGCGCTGCTGTGAAGAAAAACGTTGAAGAAGGGGAAGGTGTAGTTGTTCGATATCTTCGTCGGGGAAAAACGCCTGCGTGGTCAGTCCGTTAATCGTCAGCGTTACGTTCATAGGTGAGTTCCTTGAGTAAATCCGTCACCGCCAGCGACAGCGCTGTCCTCACCAAATTGCCATAACGTGCATTATTGAATATCTCAAAACCGGCAAATTTCATTTTCTCAATGGACTGAAACATCAACAAATTACCCGTCACACAACGTAGATTCTGGATAAATTCATAAACTCTCTCTTCATGAAATTCCACAATCTCTAAATTCGTTTTCAGGTGCTCGTCCATCTGAGAAAAAAGCAAAATATCTGCATAAACCGATTTTTTGATTTTCCCCAAGGCATAAATGAGCCTCAGGGAAACATCAATATTGTCCAGCGGGCCGGATTTAGCGAGTAAAGGTTTCACAGCAAATTCACGGATATCCTCGTCATTATTAATAAAAAGCTGAGGGAGGAACTGTTTAATACCGCTGAGTAAAATGACATTGGCGGCATCCAGAAAATCATTGAGATTCGTCTGGCTGGAGAGCGTCTCCAGCACCTGATCTTCAGTGAGTACAGTCATCCTTCCCTTAGCCAATTCAGTAATGAGATGAATCGATCATATTACAGCCCGGTGGAAACACCAAAGTGGCTGAGCAACGCCTGCTCCGCCTTCGCATTCCACACGCCGTGCGTTGGCGCCACCAGTTCGGCCAAACGTGCAAACAGCGGGTCACTTTTACCCAGTTCGGCAAAGTCGTCGATGGCCGTCAACGGCATGGAAATTCCGTTATAGATAAGCTTTTTACCACCGGGAATATCCGGCAGATTGAGCACGGTTTCCGGCACGGCATCCAGCCCGCCGATGTGAGTGATCATATAGGAAGGCTGGATACGCCCCGCAGCCGTGAGTGCCAGCGCCTCCTCCATATCACCGGTCGATCCGCCCGAGGTGCCGACAATGTGCGTCGAGGAGTAGTGAACATGATAGAAATTGAAGGGAACGCTGAAATTTTTATCGGTCGGCCCGGCAAAGAAGTTCAGACAACCGTCTTCTGCCAGCAGGGCATCGCCCAGTTCGATCACTTGTGCGACGGCAGCGTAAACAAACACGTCATCGAATCCGTGGCCGCCGGTCAGTTCCCGCAGATGAGAAGCGGGATCTGACAACGTTTTGCTGTTGATGTAGACCAGCTCAACGCCTTTTTCCGCCGCCATGTTCACTGGCAATAACTGCTCTGCCCGCGCCAGACGCTGTTCATCAATATCGACCACCACCACGCGCGCAGGCTTCACATTGCCGTTAATCGCGTAATCAATCGCACCAATCCCCATCGGTCCGGCACAGGCCAGCAGCGCCAGATTGCCCCCGGCTTTGATACCCATCTGATGTTCATACACATACTGGGTGGTGTGATAACTGGCGTGGTACGCGCCGATAATGCAGCACATCGGTTCGGCCAGCGAGGCGGCGGCAAAATAACGCCCTTCGTACGGGAGAACGCAACCCAGATCGATCGCCAGTTTGGGGATGATCATATACGTCGCGTTGCCACCAAAGGTTTCGTAACTGTAACCGGCGGAATACCCGCTGGGCAGCCCCATCGCCGGTTGCAGCACGAAGCGTTTTCCCGCTTCAAACCGGTTCCTGAGATTTTTGCCCACCTGCACAATCACGCCCGCGCATTCGTGCCCCGTTACCGCCGGATGGTCGGCGATATCTTCAGGTACGCGTTTATGTTCACCGCCCAGCAAAGCGGCTTTGTAAGTCGAGAGGCAAACGCTGTCCGACACCACGCTCACCAGCAGTTCGTCATCGGTGATTTCCGGCAGTTCAAATTCACGGAGTCTCACATCTTTTTTACCGTAAATGGCGGCGACTTTGGTTTTCATGCTGTTGCTCCTTGCTGAACCGGGGAAGTGATATCGGCAAACAACGCATCAAGCGCCGGGTCGCCGAGATAATTTTTAATCAGGATTAATGGACGATCGGTAACGCGCTGAGCACGGCCTTCAAGGCTGGCATGGGTAACAATGATGTCGGCATTGGCCGGAATGTTTTCGATGGAGTAATGCTTCACCTCAATTTCGTAACCGGATTTTTGCAACTTCTTGCGAAATGTTGTCGCACCCATCGCGCTCGACCCCATTCCTGCATCGCACACGAAAGCGATTAACCGGATAGTGGCGGCCACAGGCTGCACCGTGCTTTTTCCTTCGGCTTTCCGCTTTTTGCTGGCAGCCTGAGAATCCGCAAAATTGTCTTCCGCAGGCGATTTATCAAATTTCAGAATGGCGGAGGCAACCACGAAAGAGACAACTGTCCCGGCCAGCACGCCCGCGCAGGTTCCCATAAAGCCCCCGCGCGGCGTCAGAGCCAGATAGGCAAAAATAGACCCCGGACTTGGCCCCGCCACCAGCCCTGCGCCAAAAAGTTCGAAAACATAAATGCCGGTCATGCCACCCGCGATCATGGCGATAATCATCAGCGGTTTCATCAGCACATACGGGAAATACAGCTCGTGAATGCCACCGAGAAAATGAATGATCATCGCGCCGGGCGCAGATTTCTTACTCAGCCCTTTGCCGAACAGCGAAAATGCCAGCAGCATACCCAGACCGGGGCCGGGATTTGAGGCCACCATGAAATAAATAGATTTTCCGGCGACGGCGGTGTCCTGCATACCCAGCGGATAGTAAACGCCCTGATCGATAGCGTTATTCAGGAACAGCACTTTGGCCGGTTCGTTAATGACTGACAGCAGCGGCAGATAACCGGTCGCCACCAGCGCTTCAATCCCTTCTTTCACCACATTATTGGCGGCCATCACCGCCGGGCCGATCACTTCATACGCCAGCAGGCAAAGCAGCATGCCGAGAATGCCGAGAGAGAAGTTATTGATGACCATCTCAAAGCCCGCCGGAATACGCTTCTCGAGCGCCTTATCGACCACCCTGATGACATATCCGCCCAGCGGCCCCATCACCATCGCGCCGATAAACATCGGAATATCCGCCCCGACAATCACGCCCATCGTGCCGATACCGCCCATCACCGCGCCGCGTTTTCCGCCAATAAGATGGCCACCGGTAGAACCAATCATCAGGGGTAATAAATAGGTGATCATCGGCCCGACAAGCTGACCGAAGTGCGGATTAGGCGTCCATCCGGTAGGGATAAATAACGCCGTAATAAAACCCCAGGCAATAAACGCGCCTATATTGGGAATAACCATTGCAGTGAGAAAGCCGCCAAAAGCCTGCACTCTGGCGCGCATAGATTTATTAGCCATATTAAAATCCTGTGTGATGTTAGGATAAAACTAATAATGCTGAATGATATTAATTAATTCCTCCGTGCTCTTTGCATTGAGGAGTTGATCAATAACGTCATCTTCACAAAGCATTTCACTTAACGCCTGAATCGCCTCAATATGTGAATCAGAATCTTTCGCGGATAATCCGATAAGCAACCGAACCGGCGGACTTTCAGCTTCAAAGCTGACGCCCTGGCGCAGCAGTGTCAGGCTTAGCGCCGTCTGCAACGCGCCGCACTCCGGCCTTGCATGAGGCATGGCAATGCCGGGCGCGAGCAAATAATAAGGCCCGATTTCCGTTGTGGTATCTTTTATGGACTGAATATAATCCGCAGTAATATATTTTCTTTGTAGCAGGTTTCTCATCGATAAATCTATCGCCTGCGACCAGTCTTCCGCCGATGGATATATGGCAATACTTTCACTGTCGAAAAAATCCATTAATGATGACATTATTTATCCTTATTTTTATCGATGAGAATTTATATTCCTGAGCATATTCTCTGAAAGGGATTTAATCAAACCGGCAGGGATTTGTGATCAACATTATAAAAATGACGATCGCAATAATAAAACCCGACATGGATCACACTGAGGGGATTAATTTCAATTAATTAGAATAAATGCAACAGCCTGTTTGTGAACAACCCCACAAAACATGTTTTTATATTATTATTCATTTTTGTGACGGTCGTCTGATTGGCGTTATTGCGTTTGGTTTTCTCCCATAAAAAAGCCACGCATGGAGGCGTGGCTTCTGTTCATCACATCGTAAACAGGCTTAGTTACTGAAATCACCCTGCGCGACTTTCTGCGCCTGAAGCAATGTCTGCTGCTTACCCACCAGATTCGACATCATAGTGTTGTACTGCGTCGCTTGTTGCTGCGTCGGGAACTGCACGCCGCCGTTGGCAAAGGCGACCTGAGTGCCCTGCTGTTGCAGGTAGTCGCCAACGGAGACGATATCCTGCGTGAAGCTTTGCAGTGCAGGCACCAGCGGTGTCAGCGTGTTAGCAGGCTGAGTCACCACGGTGCTATATACCTGGCTGTAAACCGCTTTCAGATCGTCTGGCTGCTTAAGTGCGGCCATCGCGGTATCGGCTTTGGTTTTGGAATCACGCAACTGTGCATTCAGCAGGCTCAACGTGCTGGCCGCCTGTTGCAGCGCACCGCGCTGGGTGATGTAATCCTGCGGCGTGCGCACCTGACCGATGGCATTAACAACCGGCACGAAGCTGCCGTCGACGGCGCCTTTCATCTGACGAGAGAATGACAAAATAATACCGTAGTCATTCGCGTAATTACCAAAACGTTGTTTCTGATCTTCACTCAGCGATGGCAGGTTTTGCCCGCTGCGCATCACGGTATTTTGCAAATAATCGATAAAGGCTTTGCGTTGTTCCGGTTCTTTATCGCCGCATGCAGTGAGCTGAAACACTACCAGCAGTGCGATAAACGGCGCCAGCCAGCGAGAAAATGCACCGCTTCTGATCCCTACAGCCATGAGTCCTGACTCCTGATTTCAATGTTCTTTTACCGGCAAGTTCCCTGCCGAGTTTATGCATTCCATGCGGGTTATAGGATAGAACAATTGGGGGGAGAACGCTTTTTAAAAAAGCGGAGAAATTGGCATCTGACAGCGAGTCTTCCTCCTCCGCCTGCGAAAGGGGAGGAGGAAAAAGTCACCCGCTTACTGAAGCAGCGAAATATCCGCTACCTGCAGGAATAACTCCCGCAGCTTAGATAACAACGTCAGACGGTTAATACGCACCGCTTCGTTCTCATCCATCACCATCACCGTATCAAAGAATTTATCCACGGTTTCACGCAGCGCAGCCAGTTCGACCAGCGCTTCTTTATACTGACCGGCAGCAAACAGCGGCTCGAGTTTATCGCGCAGAACCACCAGATGCGTCGCCAGTTTCAGCTCGGCAGGCTCTTTCAACACCGAGGCATGAACATGATCGAGCAGAACGTCGGTGGATTTCGCCAGAATGTTGGAAACGCGTTTGTTGGCCGCAGCCAGCGTTGCCGCTTCATCCAGCGTTCGGAAGTAGCTCACCGCTTTAACACGGGCATCGAAATCAGCCGGTTTGGTCGGACGACGCGCCAGCACAGCCTGAATGGTATCGACTGCATGACCTTCTTCCTGATACCACGCGCGGAAACGACCGAGCATGAAATCAACCACTTCATCGACAACCTTGGTGTTGGTCAGCTTGTCGCCGTACAGACGCACCGCTTCTTCAGTCAGGGTTTGCAGATCGAGCGTCAGGTTTTTCTCGACGATGATACGTAACACGCCAAGCGCTGCACGACGCAGTGCGAACGGGTCTTTATCACCTTTCGGATGTTGCCCGATGCCGAAGATACCGGCCAACGTGTCCATCTTGTCGGCGATCGCCAGCGCACACGCCACCGGGGAAGCAGGCAAGGCATCGCCCGCAAAACGTGGCTGATACTGCTCGTTCAGCGCAACGGCGACTTCTTCCGCTTCGCCATCATGACGTGCATAGTGCATGCCCATCACGCCCTGCGTGTCAGTGAACTCGAAGACCATATTGGTCATCAGGTCGCATTTGGACAGCAGACCGGCGCGTTTAGCGTTCTCCACGTCGGCACCGATTTTATCGGCAATCCAGCCAGAGAGGGCTTCGATGCGATCGGTTTTGTCACGCAGCGTACCGAGTTGTTTCTGGAACATCACGGTTGCCAGACGCGGCAGATTATCTTCCAGACGTTTTTTGCGGTCGGTCTTGAAGAAGAATTCAGCATCGGCCAGACGCGGGCGAACCACTTTCTCGTTACCGGAAATAATTTGCTGTGGATCTTTCGACTCAATGTTGGCTACGAAGATGAAGTTCGGCAGAAGTTTGCCCGCGGCGTCGTACACCGGGAAATACTTCTGGTCGCCTTTCATGGTGTAAACCAGGGCTTCAGCCGGAACCGCCAGGAATTTTTCTTCGAATTTCGCAGTCAGAACGACCGGCCATTCCACCAGAGACGCCACTTCTTCCAGCAGGCTTTCGCTCAGATCGGCGATACCGCCAATCTCTTTCGCTGCTTTCTCGGCATCACGTTTGATGATGGCTTTACGTTGCTCGTAATCAGCGATGACTTTGCCGCGCTCCAGCAGGATCTGCGGATACTGATCGGCGTTGTCGATGGTAAATTCCGGCTCGCCCATGAAACGGTGGCCACGGATAGTACGCGCGGAATCGATACCGAGAATTTTCGCCGGGATCAGCTCATCGCCCAGCAGCAGGGTTACGGTGTGAACAGGACGCACGAACTGCACGTCGGAATCGCCCCAGCGCATCAGTTTAGGAATCGGCAGTTTGGACAGCGACGTGGCGATCATCGCAGGCAGCAGTTGTTGTGCGCTTTCGCCTTTAACGTGCGCGCGGTAAACCAGCCATTCGCCCTTGTCCGTGACCAGACGATCGGCCTGATCTACGGTGATACCACAACCACGAGCCCAGCCTTCCGCGGCTTTGCTTGGTTTGCCTTCGGCATCAAATGCCTGAGAAACCGCAGGACCGCGTTTTTCTACTTCGCGATCGGCCTGAGATTCATGCAGGGCAGAGACTTTCAGCGCCAGACGGCGCGGTGCCGCAAACCATTTGACGTCGCCGTGTGGCAGATTCGCCGCATCCAGCTCCGCAGTCAGGTTAGCCGCAAAAGATTCAGCAAGGCTGCGCAGAGCCTTCGGTGGCAGTTCTTCCGTGCCGATTTCCACCAGAAATGTTTTTTCAGTCATCACTGTTTCTCACTTCTCGTTCTTTTTGCACATCGGGAAGCCCAGCACTTCGCGGGAAGCGTAATACGCTTCAGCTACCGCTTTAGTCAGGGTACGGATGCGCAGAATGTAGCGCTGACGTTCAGTCACAGAAATCGCTTTACGCGCGTCAAGCAGGTTGAAGCAATGAGCCGCTTTCAAAATGCGCTCGTACGCAGGCAATGCCAGCGGCTTTTCGAGTGCCAGCAGGGTTTGCGCTTCTTTCTCGTGCTGTTCGAAGCAGGAGAACAGGAAATCGACATCGGCGTATTCGAAGTTATAGGTCGATTGCTCCACTTCGTTCTGATGGAACACATCACCATACGTTGTTTTACCCAGCGGACCGTTGCTCCAGACCAGATCGTAAACGCTGTCCACGCCCTGGATGTACATCGCCAGACGCTCAAGGCCGTAGGTGATTTCACCGGTCACAGGTTTACATTCCAGACCGCCGACCTGCTGGAAGTAAGTGAACTGCGTCACTTCCATGCCATTCAGCCACACTTCCCAGCCAAGCCCCCAGGCGCCAAGCGTTGGGTTTTCCCAGTTATCTTCAACAAAGCGGATATCGTGGATCAGCGGATCAAGACCCAGCTCTTTCAACGAGCCGAGGTACAGCTCCTGAATGTTTTCCGGGGACGGTTTTATCATCACCTGGAACTGATAATAGTGCTGAAGGCGGTTCGGGTTCTCGCCGTAGCGACCGTCAGTCGGGCGGCGTGATGGCTGAACATAGGCTGCCGCAAAAGGCTCAGGGCCGAGTGCGCGCAGGCTGGTCATCGGATGCGAAGTACCCGCGCCGACTTCCATATCCAGCGGTTGAACAATGGTGCAGCCCTGCTGCGCCCAATAATCTTGCAGTGTCAGGATCAGGCCCTGAAATGTCTTGGTATCAAACTTTTGCATGTTGGATTCGCACGCGAGAAAGTGGGTTTATAAAGAGTCGGACAGTATACCCGCTGAACGGAAGATAATCAGCCAGAATCAGGCAACAGCTGCGTAGCGGAGAGAAAGTGTTTAATTTCGGGTGGGATTATGGGGGCTCTCGCCCCCTCAAGGTTTAAAACCGCGCACTGATCCCCGCGTTATAAGAAGTTTGCTCACCGGGATCCAGACCGGCCGTGGTTGAGGCCTTCAGCGCATTGTGAATTGCTTCGGTGCGCGCATCGTTGTCCGGCGTGTTTTGCGCATTGAGATTTTTGCCAGTCATCGTCGTGATATCCCGAAAATATTTGCGGTTCGAATCCCTGAATACGTAAGGATTACGTAATGAATGGCTTTAAATATTGTTCAGATCCGACCAGCGTCAAGTTGGGTGCGCAGAAATTGCGACGTTGCAGAGTTATCCGAGAAGCCACACACTGACTCCACGTTTTCAGGCTTCTTATAAGGATGACAGAATGGCAACCACCCGATGTAGCTGGGTTTCGAAAGAACCGATTTATCTCGATTATCACGATAAAGAATGGGGCGTGCCGGTCAAAGATGGCCGTGAATTGTTCGAAATGCTGTGTCTGGAAGGCCAGCAGGCAGGGCTGTCGTGGATAACTATCCTCAGAAAGCGCGAAAATTACCGCAATAACTTCCACAATTTCGATCCGGTGCGCATCGCCAAAATGACCGACGACGACGTAGAACGTCTGGTGCTCGACGCCGGGATAGTGCGTCATCGCGGAAAAATCAAAGCGATCATCCTGAATGCGCAAATTTATTTGGCCATGCAGGCCAATGGCGAAGATTTTTCGACGTTCATCTGGAGCTTTGTAGATCATCAACCGGTCATCAATAATCCGCTGGGCCCGGAAGGCGTACCGGCCAAAACTGTCGTCTCCGATGCGATGTCTAAAGCGCTGAAAAAGAAAGGTTTCAAATTTACCGGTTCGACCATTTGCTATGCGTTTATGCAAGCCGCCGGGCTGGTGAACGATCATCAGTCTTATTGTTTCTGCCATCCGAAAAATCAACCGCTATGATCCGCCTCTCCGCGCCTGCCGATACCGAAGCCATTATGCGGTTGTGGCTGCGCAGCACACTGGCAGCGCATCCGTTTATTGACGAAACCTACTGGTTTGAAAGCGCACCCATGGTGCGCGAAACCTTTTTGCCTCAGGCGGTGACATGGGTTTCCATGGCTGAAGATGGCACGATCAACGGCTTTATCAGCGTGCTCAATCATCAGTTCATCGGCGCGCTGTTTGTCGATGAAAGCGTTTATGGCACAGGGATCGCACAGCAACTGATGCGGGAAGTAAAAAACCATTATCCGCTTTTGCTGCTCGAGGTTTATCAGGAAAATCACCGCGCCCTGGCGTTTTATCGCAAAGAAGATTTCTTAGTGGTGAACGATACGGTTCACCCTGGAACCGATCTTCCGACCTGGGTTCTGCGCTGGCATCAGCCCCTTTCTGAATAAGTTCCTAAATTCCGAAAAAAGACAAAAACCGATAACCGGAATTCTCCTACTGCTAAACGCCATGAAATTACGCATAAATGGCGCCGGAACGCCGCAGGGCTGATATCTGCCCGTTGCATTTGTTTATGTTTTGTCACCTTTTTCTGTGCAACTTAACGGAAAGCGTGCAGTCATAATGCAGCGGTCAGGTTCTGAAAAAAGAACATAAAGAAAACATCCAGAAAGGAAATAAGATGAACAAAAGACTTCTTGTGGTTGCGGG
Source organism: Enterobacteriaceae bacterium Kacie_13 (assembly GCA_013457415.1). NCBI lineage: Bacteria > Pseudomonadati > Pseudomonadota > Gammaproteobacteria > Enterobacterales > Enterobacteriaceae > Enterobacteriaceae bacterium Kacie_13. The sequence continues at coordinate 26,503 of CP045665.1, read as the reverse complement.
CGTGCTTTGCGTCACGATGGGCCTGTCAGCCTGTACCACCAACCCGTACACCGGCGAATCAGAAGCAGGTAAATCCGGCATTGGCGCGGGTCTGGGCGCCGCCTTAGGTGCGGGCGTTGGGATGCTTTCTTCATCCAAACACGATCGCGGCAAAGGCGCACTGATTGGTGCCGCTGCAGGCGCTGCGCTGGGTGGCGGTGCGGGTTATTACATGGATGTGCAGGAAGCTAAGCTGCGCGACAAAATGAAAGGCACGGGTGTCAGCGTCACCCGTCAGGGCGACAACATCGTGCTGAACATGCCGAACAACGTCACCTTCGACACCAACAGCAGCACGCTGAAACCGGCGGGCGCGAACACGCTGACCGGCGTGGCGATGGTACTGAAAGAGTATCCAAAAACTGCCGTGAACGTAGTCGGTTACACCGACAGCACCGGTACGCGTACGCTCAACATGAAGCTGTCACAGCAACGTGCTGACGGCGTCGGCAGTGCGCTGATTACTCAGGGCGTCGACGGCAGCCGCGTGCGAACCACCGGCGCAGGCCCGGATAATCCGATCGCCAGCAACAGCACCGAAGCCGGTAAAGCGCAGAACCGCCGCGTTGAGATTACCCTCAGCCCGTTGCAGTAAAACCGCTGAAATACAAAATATGAACGGAGCCGCGAGGCTCCGTTTTTGCGTTTATGTTATCCTCCGGCAACCGCTTCTCTCACCTGCGCAACGGATGCCAGTATGTCTCTGAAAGCTATCGCCAAAGATCTCGGTCTCTCTGTGACCACCGTCAGCCGTGCGCTGAACGGTTATGATGACGTTTCAGCGGACACCAAAGCGCGGGTGCAGGCGGCAGCAGATATACGCGGCTACCGGCCCAACACCCTCGCCCGCCGGCTGAAAATGGGCAAGATCGACGCCGTTGGCCTCATTTTCCCCTTCACATCCCATCCGTTAAGCAATTCTGCGTTTGTCGAAATGGTCGGCTGTATTACCCGCGAACTGGCAAAACATGAGATCGATTTGCTGCTGGTGCCGGATGAGCTGGGAACCTTTTCGTGGCGACGGCTTATTGAAAGCAAGCGCGTGGATGCCATGCTGGTGGCGCATACACTGAATGACGATCCACGCCTGCTTGATTTGCAGCAACGCAATTTTCCGTTTCTGGCGCTCGGTCGCAGCACCTGCCTGACTCAGGATTATGCGTGGTTCGATTTCGATAACCGTGCTGGTATGCAAATGGCGGTCGATCATCTCGCCGGGCTGGGCCATCAGCGCATCGCGTTTCTCGGCGAAAACAATCAGCAGTCTTTTATCAGCCAGCGCCGTCAGGGATATCTCGACGGGCTGATGGCCAATAAACTGCCGCTAAATCCGCAATACGTGAATAAAGTCAGCCCGAGCCGCCGCGCGGGTTATCAGGCAACACAGGCGTTTCTGGCATTACCGCAGCCACCCACCGCCATTGTCTGCGACTGCAATATGCACGGCGAAGGCGCGGCGCTGGCGTTGTACGAAGCCGGATTACTGCAGAACGGCGCAGTTTCGCTGATTATCTACGACGGCTTACCCTCTGACAGCCTGCCCGACGTGGCCGTCACCGCGATTCGTCAGAGCACCCGCGAAGCGGTCGGGCTGCAAATCGCCGAGATGACGATGGCGCTGATTCGCAACGAACCGATGAGCCATTTGCAGGTTCTCTGGCAGCCGGAATTGCAGGCGGGCGTGACCGCACATCCACCGAAGTTATAAATTCCCTTCAGGCTATTTTTCCACCCTGTATCACAAATTTGCATCTTCGCATTTCCCATCCGAAACGTTTCGGATCAATAGTTACTCCACCAGATAACGTTTTATCGCTGCAAATTACCTTGTGGAGTCGTGACACTATGGAAAACCAGATCGTCCATTTAACCAGCGAACACACCAGCCTTATCGTGCGCTGTACGCCGTTCGCTGAAATCCTCTATTGGGGAAATCGTCTGAGCCAGTTTTCATGCGATGACGTCATTTCTCTGGCCCGCGCGGTACCCAATGGCCGTCTGGACGTGGAAGCCCCGCTAAATTTCAGCGCTGACACCGGACGCGGGTCTTTCGGTACGCCGGGCGTTGAAGGCCATCGTGACGGTCTGGACTGGTCACCGGTGTTCAATACCATTGACGTCCGCCACCAGGGAAACCAGCTGACGATCACTACCGAGGATGCAATCGCCGGCCTGCAATTTCGCAGCGAACTTCGCCTCGATGACAGCGGCGTATTGCAAACCCGCAATGCCCTGACCAGTCTCAAATCCGGCACCTTTCAGCTGACGCGCCTGGCCGTTACGCTGCCGCTGCCAGAACGCGCCGCCGAAGTGATGTCGTTTCATGGACGCTGGATCAAAGAGTTCCAGCCGCACCGCACTCAGCTTGATCACGGCGGCATCATTCAGGAAAACCGTCGCGGAAAAACCTCATCAGAATATTTCCCGGCGATGATGATCGGTCATCCGGGCTTTAGCGAAGAACAGGGCGAAGTCTGGGGGATCCATCTGGGCTGGAGCGGAAACCACCGGCTGCGTGCTGACATCAAAACCGACGGCCGCCGTCTGGTGCAGGCCGAAGCGCTGTATCTTCCGGGCGAGCAGCGCCTTGAACAGGGCGAAACGCTGGAAACGCCGTGGCTTTACGCCAGCTATTCCGCCAGCGGGCTGAACCGCATGAGCCAGCAGTTCCACCGCTTCGTGCGCGAGGAGATTTTGCGTTTCCCGACACAGAAACCGCGTCCTGTTCATCTCAATACCTGGGAGGGAATTTATTTCGATCACGATCCCGACTACATCATGCAGATGGCGACAGAATCAGCTGCATTAGGCGTTGAACGCTTCATTATTGACGACGGCTGGTTCCGCGGTCGCGACCACGACCGCGCCGCGCTGGGCGACTGGTATCTGGATGAGAAGAAATACCCGAACGGGCTGAAGCCGGTGATCGACCACGTCAAAAACCTCGGCATGGAATTTGGTATCTGGGTCGAACCGGAAATGATTAACCCGGATTCGGATTTGTATCGCGCCCACCCGGACTGGCTACTGGCGCTGCCGGGTTATCAGCAGCCGAGTGGCCGTCATCAGTTCGTGCTCGACCTGAACAATCCGCAGGTCTTTGATTATCTGGTGGAACGCATGAGCTGGCTGCTCGGCGAGCACGATGTCGATTACGTGAAATGGGACATGAACCGTGAAATCGTCCAGCCCGGCCATGAAGGTCGTGCGGCGCTGACGGCACAAACGCAGCAGTTCTACCGTCTGCTGGATGTGCTGGGTGAACGCTTCCCGCATATCGAGTTTGAATCCTGCGCGTCCGGCGGGGGCCGCATTGATTTCGAGGTGCTCAAACGCAGCCACCGTTTCTGGACATCGGACAATAACGACGCGCTGGAGAGGCAGAAAATTCAGCGCGGCATGAGCTATTTCTTCCCGCCGGAAGTGATGGGCTCGCACATCGGTAACAAGTTATGCCACGCCACCTCACGCCAGCACAGCATCGAATTTCGCGGCCTGACGGCGCTTTTCGGGCATATGGGCATTGAACTCGATCCGGTGAAAGAAGGCGAGAAGGAGCGCGCCGGGTTCGCGAAATATACCCGCCTGCATCAGCAATTGCGGCCGTTGCTGCACAGCGGCGACGTCTATCGGGTCGATAGTAGTGATGACGCGATGCTGATCAACGGCGTAGTCAGCCAGAGCGGCGATCGCGCAGTGTTTCTGGTGAGTCAGCTGGCGATGCCAACCTGGTCATTACCGGGAACGCTGCGGGTACCGGGGCTGCAAGCCGATGCCCGTTATCGTGTGACGGTGCTTGATGAACCGGCGCTGCTGGCCGGTGGCGGTAGCGGTCATACCATGCGGGTGCAGCCAGCGTGGCTGCATGAATCGCCGGTGCTGAGCGGAGAATGGCTGGCGAATGCCGGGCTGACGCTGCCGGTGCTGGATCCGGAAAGTGCCCTGCTGCTCGGTTTTGAAAAGGTGTAATCCGGAAAGTTGAAGCACACATAAACATAAAAAACGCCGGCGCTTCGGGGCCGGTTTTAATGGTTTCGGCAAGGAAATCACGATGAACCCTACACAAACTGGCGATCGTTGCTTCTATAAAAAAAATGCAAACTTCTGGATATTTGGCAGCTATTTCTTCCTCTATTTCTTCATTATGGCGACCTGTTATCCGTTTTTACCGATCTGGCTGTCTGACGTTATCGGCCTGAGCAAAACGGAAACCGGCATCGTGTTCTCCAGCATGTCGCTGTTTGCCATTCTGTTTCAGCCGTTCTTCGGCATCATTTCTGACAAGCTCGGCCTGAAGAAACACCTGTTGTGGATCATCGCCGTACTGCTGTTCCTCTTCGCACCGTTCTTTATTTACGTGTTTGCGCCGCTGCTGAAAATCAATATTGTGCTCGGTGCCATTCTGGGCGGTGCGTACATTGGTTTCGTCTTTGCGGGTGGTTCCGGTGCGACCGAGGCGTATATCGAAAGGGTCAGCCGCAACAGCGCCTTCGAATACGGCAAAGCACGGATGTTCGGCTGTTTCGGCTGGGGGATTTGCGCGTCGACTGCGGGCATCCTGTTTAACATCAACCCCGATATCGTATTCTGGATGGGTTCCGGCGCAGCGGTCATTCTGATGATTTTGCTGCTGATCTCGCGTCCGCAGGAAAACAAAAATGCTCGGGTGCTGGATAAACTTGGCGCTAATCAGTCGCAATTCTCGCTGAAAACGGCGGCTTTGTTGCTGAAAGAGCGAAAACTGTGGATGCTGATTTTATACGTGGTGGGCGTCGCCTGTGTTTACGATGTTTTCGATCAGCAATTCGCCACCTTCTTCAAAACCTTCTTCTCTTCGCCGCAGCACGGCACCGAAATGTTCGGCTATGTCACCACTGCCGGTGAGCTATGTAACGCGCTGATAATGTTCTGTTCGCCATGGATTATTAACCGTATTGGCGCGAAAAATACGCTGCTGCTGGCGGGCACCATCATGTCGATTCGCATCGTCGGCTCTTCATTTGCGACCACCGCGGCAGAAGTCATCCTGTTGAAAATGCTTCACGCGCTGGAAGTACCTTTTCTGCTGGTCGGGGTGTTCAAATACATCACACAGATTTTTGATGTCCGGTTCTCAGCCACCCTTTATCTGATCGGCTTTAACTTCGCCAAACAACTGGCGGCGATTTTCCTTTCCGCCTTTGCGGGCAGTTTGTACGACCGTATCGGGTTCAGCGATACCTACCTGATCCTCGGGGGAATCGCCTTCGGCGTAACGATAATTTCTGCTTTCACACTGAGCAGCCGACCACAGAAACAGGCGGTTCCGGCGGCGACACCGGCGGAAGGATTGCGCTGAGTAACGTTTACAGCCTTTCGACACTCTGTGCTAGTCTCCGTGGGATAAGCATGAGGGGAGAAAGGTTGTGAGTAAAAAACAGGAGCCTGGCGCAGCGGGTCGCGCCACGATACGTGACGTGGCCAGTGCAGCAAAAACCGGCAAAACCAGCGTTTCGCGTTATCTCAACGGTGAAAAACACCTGCTGTCAGATGATCTCAAGGAACGCATCGGACGGGCAATCTCCCTGCTGGATTACCAGCCCAGCCAGATGGCACGCAGCCTGAAAAGTGGTCAGACACGTCTGGTGGGGCTGATCCTCGCTGATATTACCAATCCTTATTCTGTCGAAGTGATGCGCGGCGTCGAAGCCGCGTGCCGTCAGGAAGGGCTGACGCTGCTGGTGTGTAACACCAACAACGAGCTTGATCAGGAAAAACATTACCTCCAGTTGCTCAGCAGCTACCGCGTGGACGGCATTGTGGTGAATGCCGTCGGGATGCGCGAAGCGGCGATTTCCACGCTGCAACAGGCGAACCTGCCGATGGTGCTGATCGACCGCAAAGTCGCGGATTTCGCCTGTGACGTCATCGCGCTGAACAACGTGGAAGCCACGCAGATGATGACCGATCATCTGCTGCAAAATGGTTTTGAAGCCCTGCTTTTCGTCACCGAACCGGCCACAGTTAACACCCGACTGGATCGCCTGCTCACCTTTTTGCAGCATATGCAGCAATCCCCGCAGTGCATCGCCGAACAGGGCGAAATCGAATTAAGTAATACGCAAGGGCTGGAAACGCTGCTGCGCGATTTTGTCGCACGCCATCCGGATAAGCATAAAGCGGTGATGTGTGTGAACGGCGCGTTGACGCTTCAGGTCGCGCGCGCCCTGAAGCGTCTGGATATCACCTGGGGGCCGGATATCGGTCTGTCAGGTTTTGACGAACTGGTGTGGGCCGATCTCGCGGGTGTAGGGATCACCACCTTTAAACAGCCAACATATGAAATGGGCGTTGCGGCGATTAGCCAGCTGGTGACGCGCATTCAGGGCAATACTGAGCCGGTTAAAGACATCGCTTTCTCCGGCGAACTGATTGCGCGCGCATCCACCGCCGCCCGCTAATCTCCTTTTCCTCCCCCTTTTATCTCCCGTTCTTCGTGAGCGGGATCATGTTTCTGGCTTTACGGCCTTTCGATTGGAACCGGTTCCAATTAGGTTGTATAAAGCGAAACAAATTATTAACAAGAACACGTTTAGCCATTTGTTCCACTAAGATTAGGTCTTCTAAACGGTCGCTGGCACCGCAATGCGGTGCGTATTAACAGGATAGAGAGTCATGCAAAGAGAGATCGTCATCGTTACCGCCGCGTACGGTAACAGTGTAGTGAAAGCCCTTGGCGGGCAGGCAGAACTGCTTCCGATTATTGCCGGTGCAAAAGCTGACGGGGTGGAGATCCGCCGTGAATTATTCTCCGATACGGAGCTGGATGCGTTGCCGCAGCTGGCGGAGAAAATTCAACAACACGGGCTGTTTTCGGTCTATTCCGTGCCCTTCGCGCTGTTTGTTCCGGGCGGCAAGCTGAATCCGGATGCTGAGCAGTATTTTGAAGAGGCAAAAGTGTTAGGTGCCCGCACCATTAAGTTTTCACTGGGTGAATTTGAGCCGGGTGCTGATCTGACGCCACTGAAAGTGTTGCTGGCCTCGCAGCCAGTGAAGCTGGTGGTGGAAAATGACCAGTCGAGCGAATGCGGGATTTTGTCGCGCATCAATGCCTTTATGTTTGCTGCTGAATCGCTGCGCCTGCCGCTTACCATGACGTTTGATATGGCGAACTGGCTGTGGGTCGGACAAGATCCGGCCACTGCGGCGGAACGTCTGGCGCGTCACGTCGGGTACGTGCATGTGAAAGCGGCGGAGAAACGCGCCGGAAAATGGCACGCCGTAGCGCTCGATGACAGCGACGGCAGCTGGAAAGCGTTGCTCAAAGCGCTGCCCCAGGATGTACCGCGCGGTATCGAATTTCCGCTCGAAGGTGAAAATTTGACCGCCATGACCAGGTATTACGTCGACTTATTACGTCTGTAAATCATGGCAACAAGAGGTTGTACGTCATTGTGACGAATAATCAGGAGAACCGTTATGAAGCCGTCCAGGATCGCGCCGCGTCGCTGGTGGTACATCATGCCGATCGTGTTTATCACTTACAGTCTGGCATATGTTGACCGCTCGAATTTTAGCTTCGCCTCGGCCGCCGGAATTAATGATGATCTCGGTATCACCAAAGGAATGTCGTCCCTGCTCGGCGCGCTGTTTTTCCTGGGTTATTTCTTTTTCCAAATCCCCGGCACCATTTACGCCGAGCGTCGCAGCGTTAAGAAACTGATTTTTTGGTGCTTACTGCTGTGGGGTGGATTTGCATCACTCACCGGTGTAGTGAACAACATTCCGATGCTGGCAGCGATCCGCTTCGCGCTCGGCGTGGTGGAAGCCGCTGTGATGCCCGCGATGCTGGTGTACATCAGCAACTGGTTCACCAAATCTGAACGCTCCCGCGCCAATACCTTTCTGATCCTCGGAAATCCGGTCACCGTCCTGTGGATGTCGGTGCTTTCCGGCTATCTGATTGAATCCTTTGGCTGGCGCGAGATGTTTATCTTTGAAGGTATTCCGGCGGTGATCTGGGCGATCATCTGGTGGTTTACCGTCAAAGATAAGCCAGAACAGGTTGGCTGGCTGAGCGAGCAGGAGAAGAAAGCCCTGAGCGACCAGCTGGCAAAAGAGCAGAAAGACATTCAGGCGGTCGGCGGCTATCGTGAAGCCTTCCGTTCGCGCAGCGTCATTCTGTTGTGCCTGCAATATTTCTTCTGGAGTATCGGCGTGTACGGCTTTGTGCTATGGCTGCCGTCGATTCTGCACGATGGCAAAGAGATGGGCATGGTCGAAGCGGGCTGGTTGTCCTCCGCGCCGTATCTGGCCGCCACCATTGCCATGATTGTGGTGTCGTGGGCCTCCGACAAAATGCAAAACCGTAAGCTGTTCGTCTGGCCGCTGTTGCTTCTCGGCGCGCTGGCATTCTTCGGCTCATGGGCAGCAGGCAGTCACCACTTCTGGCTGTCCTATGGTTTGCTGGTGGTTGCCGCCGCCGCGATGTATGCGCCTTACGGCCCGTTCTTCGCCATCATTCCTGAAATGTTGCCTAAAAATGTCGCCGGTGGCGCCATGGCGCTGATCAACAGTCTCGGTGCGCTGGGCTCGTTCTTTGGTTCGTGGTTTGTCGGTTATCTGAACGGCAATACCGGCAGCCCTTCCGCTTCCTTTATTTTTATGGCCGTGTCACTCGTACTCTCAGCAGGGTTAACTCTGCTGGTGAAACCGCGACAGGCCGCCACAAAATCCGAAGATGTTTCCTTAACTCAGGGGAGTAATAATTGATGAAGCCGTCTATTGTTCTGTACAAAAAACTGCCAGCCGATTTGCATCAACGTCTCGAGCAGCATTTCGCTATCACCGAATTTGATGGCATCACTGATGAAAACCGTCCTGCGGTGTTTGATGCGCTGCAAAATGCCGAGGGTCTGCTGGGATCTGGCGGAAAGATTGATAAAGAGCTGTTTGACCATGCGCCGCGCCTGCGTGCGGTATCCACCATTTCCGTCGGTTACGATAATTTCGACGTGGCGGAACTGACGCGTCGTGAAATCCCGATGATGCATACGCCGACCGCGCTGACCGATACCGTGGCCGATACCGTTATGGCTCTGGTGCTTTCCACTGCGCGTCGCGTGGTGAATGTTGCAGAACGCGTAAAAGCCGGTGAATGGACCGATAACGTTGGCCCGGACTGGTTCGGCACCGATGTGCATCATAAAACCATGGGTATCGTCGGCATGGGGCGAATCGGCCTGGCGCTGGCGCAACGCGCGCATTTCGGTTTCGACATGCCGATTCTCTATAACGCCCGCAGTCAGCATAAAGAAGCCGAAGAGAAGTTTGGCGCGCGTAAATGCGAGCTGGATGAGCTGCTCAAACAATCTGATTTCGTCTGTATTTTGCTGCCGATGACCGAACAAACGTTCCATCTGATCGGCAAAGACGAACTGGCAAAAATGAAATCCAGCGCGATCCTGATAAGTGCCGGTCGTGGCCCGGTAATCGATGAGCCTGCCCTGATTGAAGCACTGAAAGCCGGTACAATTTATGGCGCGGGCATGGACGTGTTCGAGACTGAACCGCTGCCGAAAAACTCTCCACTGCTGAGCCTGCCGAACGTGGTTGCGCTACCGCATATCGGTTCCGCCACGCATGAAACCCGTTACGATATGGCCGCCTGTGCCGTCGATAATCTGATTGCCGCCCTGAAAGGTGACGTGAAAGAGTTCTGCGTGAACCCGGAAGTCCTGAAGAAGTAAGTCACAAAGAACACCCTGCCCCTATCCTTCCCTGCCAATACCTGTGCAGGGAAGGACATTTCAAAACCCGGTAGCCCGATTGCACTGCTTAGCCGCAGGCGTTATTGTGGGTATCACATTTCGATAACATACAAAGCTTTCTATGACGTTTTCTGCTTTCGGTGACAAATTTACCCGTTTTTCAGGCATCACCCGTCTGATGGGCGACATGAATGACGGTTTACGCACGCCCGGCGCTGTAATGCTCGGTGGCGGCAATCCGGCGCAAATTCCTGAGATGCAGGACTATTTCCAGACGTTGCTTAGCGAGATGCTGGCCGCGGGAAAACTGACGGAAGCCTTGTGTAACTACGACGGACCGCAGGGCAAAGACGTGCTGCGTCATGCGCTGGCTGAGATGTTGCAAAAAGAACTGGGCTGGCAGCTCGACGCGCAAAACATCGCGCTGACCAACGGCAGCCAGAGCGCCTTTTTCTATCTCTTTAACCTCTTCGCCGGACGTCGCGCTGACGGCAGCATGTCCAAAGTCCTGTTCCCGCTGGCACCGGAATATCTGGGCTATGCAGACGCCGGCCTGGATGAAAATCTGTTTGTCTCCGCCAAACCGAACATCGAACTACTGCCGGAAGGCCAGTTCAAATATCACGTCGATTTTGATCACCTCAACATTACCGAAGACATCGGCCTGATCTGCGTTTCACGCCCGACCAACCCGACCGGCAATGTGATTACTGACGAAGAGCTGATCCGCCTCGACGCGCTGGCGCAACAGAAAAATATCCCCCTGCTCATTGATAACGCCTATGGCGTGCCGTTTCCTGGCATCGTTTTCACCGAGGCGACGCCACTGTGGAACCCGAATATTATTCTGTGCATGAGCCTGTCGAAACTCGGCCTGCCGGGTTCACGCTGCGGCATCGTGATTGCCGATGAGAAAATCATTAAAGCGATCAGTAACATGAACGGGATTATCAGCCTGTCGGCAGGCAGCGTCGGCCCGGCCATTGCGCATGAAATGATTTTGCGAGGCGATTTACTGCGGCTTTCCGAAGAAGTTATCAAACCGTTTTATTATCAACGCGTGCAGGAAACTATTGCCACGCTGCGCCGTTATCTGCCGGAAGAACGCTGTCTGATCCATAAACCGGAAGGCGCGATATTCCTGTGGCTGTGGTTTAAAGATCTGCCGATCACCACCGAAGTGCTGTATCAGCGCCTGAAACAGCGCGGCGTGCTGATGGTGCCAGGCGATTACTTCTTCCCCGGACTGGAACATCCGTGGGCGCACACCCACCAGTGTATGCGTATGAACTACGTGCCCGATTCAGAGCAAATTGAGCGCGGCGTGAAGATTCTGGCGGAAGAAGTGGAAAAAGCTCACGCGGAAAATCAGTAGCCCATTACGCCTCGTCAGTATCACCTGTTTCAGAACATAAAAAAACCGGGGCTCATCGCCCCGGTTCTGTTTTGTGCTTAATGCTTAACAACTTATGACGCCTGGTTTTCCAGCGCCGGTTTGTCACTGCCTATCGCGATTTTCTGCGGTTGCAGCGCTTCCGGTACGTCACGCACCAGGCTGATGTGCAGCAGGCCGTTGACGAACTCCGCAGCTGATACGTGCATATGCTCAGCCAGCGTGAAGCTCAGGGTAAATGGCTTGATGACGAGCCCCTGATGCAGATACTCAACTTTGGTTTCAGGCTGTGCCGGCGTGCCGCTGACGGTCAAACGCGGGCCTTCCACTTCAATATTCAGATCGCTTTGTTTAAATCCAGCCAGCGCCAGCGAGATGCGATAGTGGTTATCGTCTGACTTCTCGATGTTATACGGCGGAAATGCCTGGTCAGAACCCTGCATGGAACTGGCCAATTTATCGAAACCAATCCACTGACGCAGTAATGGGGAAATATCGTAATTACGCATGGTGTAACTCCTTCTTTGAAGCGAGATTAACAATCCCGTCGGCCATTCTGGCTGTGACGGGGCAGCTCCCTGACGGCGAGCCTAAACTTTTTCATTTTCTGGCTGTCTTCACATAAGGTTTTTAAAATTTCGACAGCCCGTGAATTAGCGAATTTCGATACGCCGCGGTTTGGATGATTCAGGAACGACGCGTTCCAGATCGATATACAACAAACCGTTCGCTAAGTTGGCAGCTTTAATTTGAATATGCTCAGCCAGCTGGAATTTGCGTTCGAAATTACGTTCAGCGATGCCCTGATATAAATAAGTGCGGTCGGTTTCTGTCGGTGCATGTGCACCTTTGACCACCAGCATGTTGTCATGGGCCGTGATGTCCAGCTCGGACTCGGCAAAACCGGCTACCGCGATCGCAATCCGGTAATGGTTTTCATCCACCAGCTCGACATTATAAGGAGGATATCCGCCGCCCTGATTCTGACCCGATTCGATAAGATTAAATAAACGGTCAAAACCAATAGCAGAACGGTACAGCGGGGATAAGTCAAAATTACGCATTACTACTTCTCCTGATATTCAGCGAGTATATTTGTTTAAGACCTTCCCTTAGGACAGGCCAGCGACACATTTTTTCTGAAAGAGGAAATACCCTTCCGGCGTATCTCTTCCTGCGTCGTAAAATAAAAATGGCGACTAAAGAAAAATTTTCAAGTCCGGCACCACAAAAAAATCGAAAATTTTTGGCTGGCCGGAACAGTAAAAAAACAAAAGACAAAATGCGTGACAGAGAACTGCCTGCGAATAAGGACGGTTTTCAGCAAGATTTCAAATAGTCATTACACTTAATGAGATCGCAGCCACAGAGCTACAGCATGCTTTGTTAAATTTTTTAGTTGAGTGGTATAAGTCGTTTTGACGAAAAAAACTCAGCCTGACAGCATAAGATGAGTTCTAACATGAAGAAATTTGTACTAGCGCCGCTGATAACCGGATGCGCATTTTTAGCAACCAGCGGCTGTTCCAGCGTCATGACCCATACCGGTGGCGATACGGGATATTATTCGGGCACACGCTCGGACGTGGAAATGATGAAGAGTGATGACACCAGCTGGGCAATGACGCCGCTTTTGTTGCTGGATCTGCCATTCAGCGCCGTGCTTGATACCGTTCTGTTGCCGTATGACTATTTCCGCAGCGGCACCGTGACAGCACGGGATCGCATCAAGGCTAGCGAAGAGCGTAATCTCGCGCTGAGTAACGGCGTTGATATCGATCATGTCCCGCCGATGTCCGCCACCACGCATTCACAGAAATCATCGACTCACAAAAAATAGTCCCGCGCCGCCATAAACAAACCGGCCTAAGCAGGCCGGTGAGATTTAGACATCGCGTTAGCGGCTGGATGTTACTGCAATCTGAGCAAATTCCCCGCACTGACGCATGAATGCTACTTTGCTACCATCCGGCGAATAGACCACAGCGTCGGCGCAAGGCGCAATCTCCGTTCTGTCCGTCAACCGGGTCATTTCACCCGTAGCTACATCAAGGCGCATCACGCTGTTGTCACACACCAGCGCCAGCGATTTTCCGTCCGGGCTCCAGCTAAACGCCGACTGAATTCCGCTGGCCGAATGGCTGATCTGCACCGGTTTGCCGCCATTGGGCGACACCGTCCAGAACTGCACCACGTCTTTTTCATCTTTCATCAGAAACGCAATCTGGCTGCCATCCGGCGAAGACCGTAACCAGTGACGCGGCTGAGCGGCGACGCCTTTTTCGGTAAACGTAATGCGCCGCTGTTTCACGCCCGACGGTTGCGCAGGCAGCGTGTCCGGCGTTCCCTGCAACGGTTTTCCCCCTGCTTTCAGGTAATCCGCGTCGTCTTCCGGCAGATCCACCACGAAAATTTCCGGATGCTTTTCTCCGCTGGCGGAAAGCGTGTCGCCAATAAAGGCCAGCGCCCACCGCTGACGTGAACCGCCTGTTTTGACATAGCCTTCGAGCCCGATCCAGCCTTCTTCGTAAGCACGGTTAATGTCATCGCTGCCAGGCCGCGGATGGGACGTTGTTTCGCTGACCAGCACGCTGAAATGGCTGCCATCGTATTCGCGGGGATGATGTTTTGGCGGCATGACGGGGTGTCCGGATAAGGCGACACCGACGTTACGTAAATCCAGAGCAGGATTCAGTTCATGCAAAACATGGTCGTTGTAGGTAAAGCTGAGGCGGGAGCCGTCGGGGCTGAAAACGTGAACATGCGTACCGCCACGCAAAGCGCCGGGCGTAAACGGCGCGGTGATGTCCATCGCATCGAGCGTCACGGCCTGGGCGCGCTGCGGCTCAGAGACAATGACACCGCGGCGATGATGGAAATCATACTGCCAGCAGGCATCCGGGTTTTCCGGACCATGAATAAACGCATAACGGACCGGCTGGACCGGGCTGACTGTGACCACGCCCACATGAGCATTTTCACCGGCACGATAAAGGACTTCCGTCTCGCCGGTTTTCACATTCACACGCTCAATGGTCGAACCGGTGAAAGAGCCGCCGTGCGGACGCACGTCATACACCAGCCACTGACTGTCCGGCGTCCAGACGTTGATATTGGTCAGCTGATGCCCGCGGGCATCAGTAGTGAGTTGTTTTTCATTCATGCGTTCAGGCGCGCCCTGCCGTTTAAAGTATGCCTAAGAATAGGGGACTCAAACGGCAGTGGCAATCTTCAGCAATCTCCGACACGTTTCACTTCACCCACCAGGAAGATATAAGAAAGTGCACCCAGTAAAGCGACAACGGAAATATAAGTTAATGACGGGGCAAAACCGTAATCCTGTGCCAAATAACCGACAACTAACGGAACGGTAATTCCGCCTAAACCGCCTGCCAGATTAAATACACCCCCGGTCAGCCCGATTAATCTTACCGGAGCTAATGATGAAACCAGCGACCAGGTAATAGAGGCAAAACCATTTCCAAAGAAAGCCAGCGCCATTAATATCATGATCCACATCGGGTCATTGGTATAATTCGCCCCCATAATGCAGGTAGATAATAACAACCCGCAGATGATCGGTAATTTACGCGCAAAACCAATCGACTTACCTTTACGCACCAGTTTATCCGCCACCATTCCGGATAATAACACGCCGAAAAAGGCCGCGAGGAAAGGTACCGTTGTCATAAATCCGGCGGTGAGCGCCGCAATATGTTTTTCCTGGGTCAGATAATTAGGGAACCAGGTCAGGAAAAACCATAACGTTGACGCGACAGCAAATTGTCCTAAATAAACCCCGACCAGTTTGCGGTTAAATACCAGTTTCCAGTCTGCGGATGTCAGCGGAGTTCGTGATTTTTTATCAGCCGGTGCATCGCCATCCACCATGCCGCCACCCGCGCGGATATGTTCCAGCTCTTCTGCATTCACGCCTTTGCTTTTACGCGGCGACTGATACACGCAGAACCACAGCAGCGACCAGATAATACCGATGCCACCGGTGATAATGAACACCCAGTGCCAGCTGAGCATTTCCTGGATCCAGATAAGCAGAGGAGTCAGAAACGCCAGTCCGACAAACTGACCGGAGGTGTAGAAACCTACCGCCGAGGCACGTTCCTGTTCCGGGAACCAACTGGTCACCATGCGGTTATTAGTCGGGAAAGCGGGTGCTTCAAACATGCCCGTCACGGCGCGCAGCCCAATCAGTGACGCTAATCCGCCAGCAAATCCCTGTAAAAGGGTGACGACTGACCAGCCGAAAATGGCGATGAAATAAGTCACCCTCGAACCGAACCGGTCAAGGAACCAGCCGCCGGGGATCTGGCAGGCGGTATAGGTCCATGCAAAGGCGGAGAAGATATATCCCATCTGCGTTTTGCTTATTCCGAATTCCTGCTGAATATGGGAAGACGCGACAGCCAGATTCGCGCGATCGACATAACAAATAACAACTGTAATGAAGATCATGAATAAGGTGACGTAACGTCTTTTTGTTGGTCTGACTTGTAGGGTGGTATCCATTTTTATTTCCTGGTAATGGTTATTCTGACTAACAGGCGTAAGGGTGACTCAGAAATTTCCCTGATTATTTAATGTTTGTAATCACTTAGATTATTACCTTAAATCATTCGAACGTTATCAAGGCGGCAATTGAAAGAATCCCTGGGAGCTTACTTAAGTAAGTGACCTGGGTGAATGAAAGCAGCCAACGCAGAAAACGTTTGAAAGATGACAGGTAATTACCATTCAGCGACGGCACCGTCAGGATAACGCCACAACGGGTTACGCCAGTCAGGAGCATTTTTACTGCGTTCAATCACCAGGTCTTCATTTATTTCCACGCCCAGGCCGGGTTTATTTAACGGATAGAAATAACCGTCGGTCATTTTAAAATCGTCTTTATTAATGACGAAATCGAGTAATTCAGCGCCCTTATTATAATGAATGCCCATACTTTGTTCCTGAAGCACGGCATTGCGGGAGACGAAATCAAGATGCAGACAGGAAGCCAGCGCAATCGGCCCGAGCGGACAATGCGGAGCCAGCGCGACATCGTAGGATTCGGCCATCGCCGCAATTTTGAAGCATTCAGTGATCCCGCCAGCGTGCGAGAGATCAGGTTGCACAATCGCCAGACCGCCATCGGCCAGCACGCGTTTGAAATCAAAGCGTGAGAACATGCGTTCACCGGCAGCAATCGGAATATGCGTTTGTGCAGCAAGACGCGGGTAATATTCGGCCTGCTCGGCGAGCACCGGCTCTTCGATAAATAACGGGCGATAAGGTTCGAGTTCTTTGATCAGGATTTTCGCCATCGGCGCACTGACACGACCATGGAAATCCAGACCAAACTCAATTTCATTGCCGAACTCAGCGCGGATTTGCGCAGCCTGTGCGACGGCAGCATCCACCTGCCGGGCGTTTTCTATAATGCCCATTTCTTCACAACCATTCAGTTTGAAGGTATCAAATCCGATGGCGCGCAGTTTGTTGATGCCATCAATCAGCTCTGATGGCCGGTCACCGCCCACCCAACTGTAGGCTTTGATTTTATCGCGCACCAGACCGCCCAGCAGCTGATAAACCGGTACGCCCAGCGCTTTACCTTTGATGTCCCACAGTGCCTGATCGATACCTGAAATCGCACTCATCAGGATCGGGCCGCCACGGTAAAATCCGCCACGATACAACGTCTGCCAGATGTCGTTAATACGCGCCGGATCCTGCCCGATAACGTATTCACTCAATTCATGGACCGCCGCTTCAACGCTGCGCGCACGCCCTTCGATAACCGGTTCGCCCCAGCCCGTTATACCTTCATCGGTTTCAATCTTCAGAAACATCCATCGCGGTGGCAGGCGGTAAGTGGTCAGTTTGGTGACTTTCATTGTGTTGCATCCTTATAAGCCTGGATAAATGCTTTGGCCTGGAGCGACGTCGTTTCTGGCGTCTGGCCTGCGCGGTATAAATCGCTGCCGAGGCCTGCACCGGCACAGCCCGCATTGAGATAGATCGCCAGATTTTCAGGCGTCACACCGCCGACGGCAAATACCGGAACACGTGCGGGCAGCACCGCTTTCAGGGCTTTGATGTAGTCGGGGCCGAAAGCCGATGACGGGAAGATTTTCAGCGCCTGCGCACCGGCTTCCAGTGCTGTAAACGCTTCGGTGGCGGTCGCGCAACCGGCGCAAACCGTCATGCCCAGTTCTACCGCCCGGCGAATAACCTGCGGATTGATATTCGGCGTGACCACCAGTTTGCTGCCAAGCGAATGAAGTACATCAACCTGCTGCGGTTCCAGCACGGTACCCGCACCCAAAAGCGCCTGCGCGCCAAACGTGCTTACTGCCAGCCGGATACTTTCCTGCCAGTCCGGTGAATTGAGCGGGATTTCTACCGCGTCAAAACCGGCCTCCAGCAGGACGGAAATATGCTGATTCACTTCCTGCGGACGAATGCCGCGCAGAATGGCGATAAGCGGGATTTCAGTTGCCCATTGCATTTACGATCCTCCTTATTCCTGATTGAAAAGCCTGATCGCCATCGAAAGCCTGCCAGCTGACTCCCGCCAGACGGAGTGCCTGCGCGTAACGTTCAGTCAGCTGCGGATTTCCGATGAGGGTGACCGAATGATGATGGCCAAAAAGCCTGAGCATCTGCGCGACTTCACTGCCAATCAGTAAGCCGGAAAGCCAGTCGCTGACGGCAGATTTGTCCAGCCGGTTCAGCACATGCGCCGCGCGCACTTCAAATAAGCGACCGGTGATGTCCGGCTGGCTGAAACCTTTGCTGAGCCCTTGCAGGAAGACATCGGCGGCAGGTTGCTGCGCGGGTAAACCTTTGCCGATCAGCGAATGATTCATCAAAAGATAGTGAAGTTCGCCGGTCATGGCTGTCCGGAAATCAAGAACCTGACTGCCGTCAGTCTCAACCCATTTACTGTGAGTGCCGGGCATCAGATACACGGAGGCAGGAGAATCATGAACCGCGCCGAGCAGCTGAGTTTCTTCGCCGCGCATCACGTTGCAGTTGTCGTCACGACTGACGCTGATCCCCGGCACAATCCATGCTTTTACCGGCAATGCGGCGTGGACAGGGTAAAGATGTTGCCCGAGCGCATTGAGGGAAAACGGTGCGGCAAGATAAGGTACATCCACCCAGCCAGCATTACTGCCAATCATCCCCGCCATAATCACGGGGAGATTTAAGGATTGCCATGGTGCAATCACGTCGTTGAATACCTGCTGTGGCGTGGTGCCTTCCAGCCGGGTAATTCCCCGTTCTGAACGGACTTCTGCGGTGCATTCTCCCTGCTGATACAAAAAAGCGCGCAGGTTGGTGGAACCCCAGTCCAGCGCGATATAGCTTGCTGTCATGTAATATCCTTGAGTCGTTTCGTGGAAGAGGCAATCATTTTCATGGCCGCCTGCTCCGCCGCGTTGGCATCCTGATGCCGGATTGCGTGGAACAATTCCTGATGTTCCTGCAACGTCACCGGCATGTTGTCGTCATCCGGCATGTACGTTCTTTCAAACACCGCCCGCTGCAATGAACTGATGGCGATACTCAGCTGCTGTAAAACCGGGTTGTGTACCGCCGCCAGCACCGCTTCATGGAAGCCAATATCCGCTTCGTTAAACGCATCGCGGTCCTGATGATTAGCGATCATGTTGTTCAGCGCTTCTTCGATCACCGCCAGTTCACCGGAGGTCGCCCTTTCGGCTGCCCAGCGCGCAATCGCCGGCTCCACCAGATTACGTACTTCACTCATGGCAGCGATCAGTCGCGGGTCGTAATCACTGGCCAGTACCCACTGCAAAACGTCGGTATCGAGGTAATTCCACTGATTTCGCGGACTGACAAAAGCGCCGCGATAACGTTTGATTTCGACCAGCCGTTTCGCCGTCAGCGAGCGCAATACTTCGCGGATAATGTTGCGCGAGGTATCGAACTGCTCGCAAAGCTCCATTTCAGAAGGCAGTGCCGCGCCGGGAATATATTTTCCGCTGACAATTTGCTGACCCATTTCCAGGACCAGACGGTCGGTTTTACTGATTTCATGTGAAGGCATAACTTCTCCGGGGCTGAAGGATAAAACCCTACTTTACCGCTCAGACCCTTGCCGGTCTCTGGATTGCTGCACAATCTTATAAGCTTCCCTGCTGAATACATGGATATAGTAGTACCAAACTATAATTTTGTACTACAATCCAGATCACAAAACAGACAATTCAGGTATGTTCATCAGGAAGGAAGGGATCAGAAAGGGGAGACGGAGGTGAACGGCCTGCTTTCAGAAAAACAGGCCGGAGATATCAGGAGGGATTTACTGCCCTAACACGAACTTATTCACAGCAAACGCCACACCGTCTTCGGTGTTGGTTTTGGTGACGAACTGGCTGACGGCTTTGACGCTGTCCAGCGCATTGCCCATCGCGACGCCGATCCCGGCGTATTCCAGCATCGCAATGTCGTTTTCCTGATCGCCCAGCGTCATCACACTTTCACGCGCGATACCCAGTTTTTCTGCCAGGACTTTCACGCCTTCGCCTTTATTAACGCGTTTATCCAGGATTTCGAGGAAATACGGTGAGCTTTTCATGATGGTGTAGTTTTCTTTTGCTTCTGCTGGCAGCTGGCTGATGGCGCTGTCCAGCAACTCGGGATCATCAATCATCATCACTTTCGGGAAGGTCAGCGTCGGCTCCATCTCTTCTGCCGGGCAGAACTGCAACGGAATGCCGGTAGTGAAAGATTCATGCACGGTATAGCTGCTGACGTGGCGATTAGCGGTGAACAAATCGGTTTTAGTCAGCGCATGGAAATGTACACCGAGGTCACGCGCCAGTTTCTCGAAGTAGTGATAATCTTCAATACTGAGGGATACTTCGGCAATCACACTGCCATCTTTCGCGTTATGTACCAGCGCACCGTTGTTGGTGATGCAGTAACATCCGTCCTGCTGTAAATCCAGTTCCATCAGATAACGCTGCACACCGACAAACGGACGTCCGGTCGCCAGAACGATTTGCACACCTTTAGCCCGTGCTTCTGACAACGCTTTTTTAACGGCAGGTGTCACTTCATGCTGCGGATTGAGCAACGTGCCGTCCATATCAATTGCAATCAATTCAATAGCCATAGCATCCTCAGAGTTGGAATAATCTTTCTCAATGCTAACGCGATCACAACCTGTAAAGCCAACAGAATGCGGATCGCGTCAGACGAAAAAAAAGTCCGAAGCGGTTTCCCGGTTCGGACTCTGTTCTTTATCGGCCAGCGCTCTATCAGATATCGATATTGGCAGCTTTAAGGGCGTTCTCTTCGATGAAGGCGCGGCGCGGTTCAACCGCATCGCCCATCAGCGTGGTGAACAGCTGATCCGCCGCGATAGCATCTTTCACGGTCACGCGCAGCATGCGACGTTGTGTTGGATCCATTGTGGTTTCCCACAGTTGCTCAGGGTTCATTTCGCCCAGACCTTTATAACGCTGAATCGACAGACCGCGACGCGACTCTTTCACCAGCCATTCCAGCGCCTGCTCAAAGCTGGTCACTGGCTGACGGCGTTCGCCACGTTCGATATAAGCATCTTCTTCGATCAGGCCACGCAATTTTTCACCCAGGGTACAGATTTTGCGGTATTCGCCGCCCTGAATGAAGTCTGCATCGAGATCATAGTCGGTATCCACACCGTGAGTACGAATGCGCAGGATTGGCTCGAACAGCTGATGTTCAAGATTTTCGCGCACAATCGCACTGTAGCTGCTGCCATGCTGCTCTTTCTCGTTCAAACGAGACACCAGCGTTTCAATCCATTCTTTCACTTTCGCTTCGTCGGCAAGTTCAGCACCCGCCAGCGTTGGCTGATAGACCAGATTATTCAGCAGCGCACGCGGATAACGACGTTCCATACGGCCAATCATTTTCTGCACGCTGTGATGTTCAGCCACCAGTTTCTCCAGCGGTTCGCCCGCCAGTGCTGGTGCGTGGGCGTTGGCGTGTAACGTTGCCCCGTCCATCGCGATGGAGATCTGATACTGATCCATCGCTTCATCATCTTTAATGTACTGTTCCTGCTTGCCTTTCTTCACTTTGTACAGCGGTGGCTGCGCGATAAACACGTGGCCACGTTCAACAATTTCAGGCATCTGACGGTAGAAGAACGTCAGTAACAGGGTACGGATGTGAGAACCATCGACGTCGGCATCGGTCATGATGATGATGCTGTGATAGCGCAGTTTATCCGGATTGTATTCGTCACGGCCAATACCGCAACCGAGCGCGGTGATCAGCGTCGCCACTTCCTGCGAAGAGAGCATTTTGTCGAAGCGCGCTTTCTCAACGTTGAGGATCTTACCTTTCAACGGCAGAATCGCCTGGTTCTTACGGTTACGGCCTTGTTTTGCAGAGCCGCCCGCTGAGTCCCCTTCCACTAAATACAGTTCGGAATGTGCCGGGTCGCGTTCCTGACAGTCAGCCAGTTTGCCCGGAAGACCGGCCAGATCGAGCGCGCCTTTACGACGGGTCATTTCACGTGCTTTACGCGCGGCTTCACGCGCACGGGCTGCATCGATGATTTTGCCGACAACGATTTTCGCGTCGCCCGGGTTTTCCATCAGATAATCAACCAGCTTCTCGTTCATCAGAGACTCAACCGCGGTCTTCACTTCGGAAGAAACCAGTTTATCTTTGGTCTGAGAGGAGAACTTAGGATCCGGGACTTTTACCGAAACCACGGCGATCAGGCCTTCACGGGCATCATCACCGGTGGCGCTAATTTTAGATTTCTTGCTGTAGCCTTCTTTATCCATATACGCGTTGAGCGTACGGGTCATCGCAGAACGGAAGCCTACCAGATGGGTGCCGCCGTCGCGCTGAGGGATATTGTTGGTAAAGCAGTAAATGTTTTCCTGGAAACCGTCATTCCACTGCAACGCCACTTCCACACCGATATCGTCTTTTACGGTGGAGAAATAGAACACAGTTGGGTGGATTGGGGTTTTGTTCTTGTTCAGATATTCCACGAAAGCTTTAATGCCGCCTTCATAATGGAAGTGATCGTTCTTGCCGTCACGTTTGTCGAGCAGGCGGATCGCCACACCAGAGTTCAGGAATGACAATTCACGCAGGCGTTTCGCCAGAATGTCATACTCGAATTCCGTTTGATTGGTAAAGGTGGCGTAGCTTGGCCAGAAGCGCACGGTCGTACCGGTCGTATCGGTATCGCCGACCACTTTCAGCGGATCCTGCGGCTCACCGTGGACATAAGTCTGGGTATGCACTTTGCCTTCACGGCGGATAACCAACTCCAGTTTTTCCGACAGGGCGTTAACGACGGAAACACCCACGCCATGCAGACCGCCGGAGACTTTGTACGAGTTATCGTCAAATTTACCGCCGGCATGAAGTACGGTCATGATGACCTGAGCAGCAGAAACGCCCTCTTCTTCGTGAATGCCGGTAGGAATACCACGACCATCATCCTGCACGGAAACAGAGTTATCCGCATGGATCGTGACCTGAATCTCTTTACAGTGGCCCGCGAGGGCTTCGTCGATAGCGTTGTCCACAACCTCGAATACCATGTGGTGCAGACCAGTGCCGTCATCGGTATCGCCGATATACATGCCGGGGCGCTTACGCACCGCGTCCAGCCCTTTTAATACCTTGATACTTGAGGAGTCATAAGAATTCGACATCAACGTTTCTCGCTCATTTTTAGTCCTGTGATAGAACGGCTATTTTACCTTGTTCCACGCGGAACATCTTGCCCTTTTCACCCATCATATCGGTCACTTGTTCAGCGCTTATCGCACTGACAAAAACCTGTGCCTGGGTGGCTTTCAGGCGATCGGCCAGCAACCGACGTCGGTCGGCGTCCAGCTCGGAGGCAAAATCGTCAAGAAGATACAGGCAACGCCGCCCGCTCTGTCGGGTGAGAAACTCACCCTGCGCTAACCGGAGCGCACACATCAGTAATTTCAGCTGTCCACGGGACAGTAAATCCTCCACCGGCGTGCCATCGGCACGAATGCGGAAATCCGCTTTATGCGGACCAGATGCGGTATAGGTTAAGGCTCTGTCGCGCTCAAAGTTACGCTCCAGCAACTCGCCGTACTCAGTTTCCTTGTCCCATCCACGCTGGAAAGAAAAACTAAGGTCGAATTCGGGCAGGAATTGCGCGCAGGTCGCGCTGATATCAGCCGCGATCGCTTCGCTGTATGCTGCCCGCCATTCGCTAATGCGCTCGGCTAACGGGATCAGTTCCTGATCCCAGGCACGAATTTGCGCATAACGACTCACCTGGCGCAGCGCGGCGTTGCGCTGCTTGAGTAACCGTCGCAGGTTGCTCCAGGCGATAAAAAAACCGGGGTCGTGATGAAAACAACCCCAGTCGATAAACGCCCGCCGGTACTTCGGCCCGCCATTGAGCAGGGTGAAGCCTTCGGGCGTGATAAGTTGCATCGGCAACATCTGCGCCAGTTCGGACACTTTGTGGCCGTCACTGCCGTCGATGCGCACTTTACTGTCGCCCTGACGGCTTTTGCTCAGGCCGATCGACACTTCGCGATCGCCGCCGTCATCCACGCGGGCGTGAAGAACGAACTCCGGTTGGTCGTGACGGATCACGCGCCCTGCCTGCAAACTGCGAAAAGCACGGCCGTGCCCGAGCGTATACACCGCCTCGAGCACGCTCGTTTTACCGCTGCCATTGGGACCGACGAGAAAGTTAAAACCGGGCGACGGGTCTAAATCCGCCGCCTCAATGTTGCGGAAATCTTTTATCAGTAAGCGCGTTAAGGCCATTAATTCAGATCAAAGCCTCATCGGCATGACGACATAGGCCGCCGACTGGCTGGCGGCATCTTCGATCTGTACGCTCGACACTGAGTCGGTCAGCAGCAGATTCACGTCTTCGCACTTGAGCGCATTAAGCACATCCAGTACATAACTGACGTTGAAGCCGATTTCCATTTCGGTACCTTCGTAGCCGACGTCCAGAATCTCTTCCGCTTCTTCCTGCTCCGGGTTATTGGCGGTGATTTTCAGCTGGTTATGGCTGACATACAAACGCACACCACGGAATTTTTCGTTGGACAGGATAGCTGCACGGGCGAAGGCCTGTTTCAGCAAATCGCACCCGGCTTGCAGCGTTTTGTCGGGATTCTTCGGCAATACGCGGCGATAGTCAGGGAAACGGCCATCAACGAGTTTGGAGGTAAAGATAAAGTCGCCGACATGAGCGCGAATATTGTTGCTGCCGATTTGCAGCTGCAACGTCGTGTCACCGCCGTCAAGCAGACGCACCAGCTCCATCACGCCTTTACGAGGCACGATCACCGAATGCGACGGCAGTGACTGGCCGATTGGCATGGAACATACCGCCAGGCGGTGGCCGTCGGTCGCGACAGTACGCAGTTCTTCACCTTCGGTTTCGAACAGCATGCCGTTTAAGTAATAACGAACGTCCTGATGCGCCATCGAGAACTGCGTGGCTTCGATCAGACGTTTCAACGTGGCCTGCGGCAGGGTGAATTCCACCTCGCTTTGCCAGTCGTCGAGATTAGGGAAATCTGTTGCCGGCAGGGTTGACAGCGAGAAACGGCTGCGGCCTGAGCGTACCAGCATGCGGTCGCCGTCGAGAGCAACGGAAATTTCCGCGCCTTCAGGCAATCCACGGCAGATATCAAAGAATTTACGCGCCGGTACCGTGGTGGCACCCGCTTCATGTGGCTGAGACAGCGCGACTTTCGCCACCATCTCCATTTCCAAATCCGTCCCGGTCAGCGACAACGCGCCATCCGTCACCTGTAATAACAGGTTACCCAGAATAGGCAACGTCGGTCGTCCACCCAGCGGGCTACTGACCTGTTGCAGTGGTTTCAGCAAATGCTCACGTTCAACAATAAATTTCATAGCGCTAGGAAGATAATGTTCTGATTAAGTTGGAGAAATCTTCTTTGATGTCGTGACTTTCTTCACGCAACTGCTCGATTTTACGGCAGGCGTGCAACACCGTGGTATGGTCCCGACCACCGAACGCATCGCCGATTTCTGGCAGGCTGTGGTTGGTCAGCTCTTTCGCCAGCGCCATCGCCATCTGGCGTGGGCGGGCTACCGAACGGGAACGCCGTTTGGAAAGCAGGTCAGCGACCTTGATTTTATAATATTCGGCCACTGTTTTCTGAATATTATCGATAGTGACCAGCTTCTCCTGTAGCGCTAACAAATCTCGCAGCGCTTCACGGACGAAGTCGATGGTAATCGCACGCCCGGTAAAGTTGGCATTGGCGATCACCCGGTTCAGTGCGCCTTCAAGCTCACGCACATTAGAACGCAGACGTTTAGCAATAAAGAAAGCCACTTCACCCGGCAGACGGATATCGTTCTCGTCGGCCTTTTTCATCAGGATCGCCACGCGGGTTTCTAATTCAGGCGGCTCGATCGCTACCGTCAGGCCCCAGCCGAAACGGGATTTCAGACGATCTTCTACACCATTGATCTCTTTCGGATAACGATCCGAGGTCAGAATGATCTGCTGATTACCTTCCAGCAGGGCATTAAAGGTGTGGAAGAACTCTTCCTGTGAACGTTCTTTATTCGCAAAGAATTGAATGTCATCGATCAGCAACGCATCGACGGAGCGATAGTAGCGTTTGAACTCTTCGATGGCATTGTTTTGTAGCGCTTTGACCATGTCCTGTACAAAGCGCTCGGAATGCATGTACACCACTTTTGCGTTGGCTTTACGCGCCATGATGCCGTTGCCGACCGCGTGCAATAAGTGGGTTTTACCGAGACCTGTGCCGCCATAAAGGAAAAGCGGGTTGTACGCGCCGCCCGGATTATCTGCCACCTGACGCGCCGCCGCACGGGCCAGTTGGTTAGACTTACCTTCAACGAAGTTATCGAATGTGTGTTTCGGGTTCACGTTAGAACGGTAAGACAGCTCAGGTTGTACCGGCGAGCTGTCCCAACTTGGACGAGAGGGCGCGAGGCGTGGGATCGCCGGTGCGGACTGGGAACTGACGCTGGCCGCAACAGGCTGACTCACGCGCTGAATTAACGGTTTACTGCCCACTTCAAAGCGCAGCAACGGTGCGTTTGCCCCGCAGAAGTCATTGAGCAAGCCATTAATATTATTTAGGTATTTGTCACGAACCCAATCAAGGACGAAACGATTCGGAGCGTAAAGCGCCAGCGTATTGTCGTTGAGTTCCGCCTGTAGGGGGCGTATCCACATACTGAATTCTGTGGCAGGTAGTTCATCCTGCAAACGGGCAAGACATTGCTGCCAAAGCGAAAGTGACAC